>NZ_JBITEL010000008.1:0-276515 GCF_044455125.1 Actinoplanes sp. NPDC051343 | reverse complement strand
CCAGCACTTCCCAACCGCCCAGCACTTCCCAACCGCCCAGCGCGAGCGAAGCACCCAGCGCGACTGCGGCGCCCACTGCGGGCGGAACACCCACCGCAGTGCCTAGCGCGAGCGGAACACTCGCCGCGGCCACAGCATCCGCCGCGACCGCAGAGTCCACCGCGACCGGAACGCCCACCGCAACCACAGCGCCCACCGCCGGCGGAACAGCCGGCGCAACCACAGCGCCCACCGGGGGCGAAATGCCCAGCGCGGGTGGTGCCATGCCCAGCCCGACTGGAGCCACGGAAATATCGGGTGCACCGAGCCCGACGGCCGTGACGGGAATTGCCAGCGGCTCGGCGAATCCGGCCACAACAGCCACCTCCGCTACCGGCGTAATCGGGGCGGGAGGAACGGCTGCCAGTTCTGCGGGAGGAACGGCCACCGCCGCAGGGGGACCGACTGCTGCCGCGGGAGGAACGACTGCTGCCGCAGCGGGTACGACTCTTGCCGCGGGAGGAACGACTCTTGCCGCAGGGGGAACGGCTGGTGCCGCTGACGGAGCGGCCACTGCTGCTGCCGCTGCGGCTGGCGGCTCGGGGCCGAAGAAGCGGCGGCGGAACCCGGTCGCGGCGACCGGGCGGGGGATCGCGCGCGGTGCGCGGGCGACCGCGGCCTGGACCCGGCGGCCCTCGGGGCGGCTCATCATCCCCGCCGTCGTGGTGCTGGTGCTGGTGGGTGGGGCGATCGCGGCCGGGGCCTACTACGTACCCAAGAAGCTCAAGGTGTCGCCCACCGCGAGCGCCACGCCGACCTTCGGGGCCGGCGCCGCGGCACCGGTGCCGTCGGCGAGCCAGCCCGGCGTTCCTCCGGGCGACCCGCTCGCCACCGGAGGCGGCCAGGTGACCCAGACCCAGACCCAGCCCGCGGCCGGCGGCATCACCACGACGCAACCGCCGCTCGGTGGCGGTGGCACCGGCCGGCCGGCCGACGTGCTGGCCGGCTGGGCGCAGCAGACCGGCACCCGGGTCGGCATCCCGGTGGTGGCGACGCAGGCGTACGGCTATGCCGAACTGGTGCTCGCGCGCACCATGCCCGGCTGTCACCTGAGCTGGACGACGCTGGCGGCGATCGCCTACGTCGAGTCGGACCACGGGCATTTCCAGAACTCGGTGCTCGGTGCTGACGGCACCGTGTCGCCGCCGATCTACGGTCTGCCGCTCAACGGGCAGGGTGGGCGGCAGATGATCGCGGACACCGATCACGGGGCGCTCGACGGTGACCCGACCTATGACCGGGCGGTCGGTCCGCTGCAGTTCATCCCCTCGACGTGGCAGAAATACAAGGTGGACGCCGACAACAGCGGCGCGGCCGATCCGCAGAACATCAACGATGCGTCACTGACGGCCGGGATCTATTTGTGTCAGGGCGGACGCGACCTGTCCAAGCCGGACGCCTGGCACACCGCGATTTTCTCGTACAACGCGGTTCAGCCGTACGCCGACAAGGTGTTCCAGACCGCTAATGAATATGGTCAGAAGAGCCGGGCGTAGATCCGAACCCACCACTGAACGTGACTGCCCCCACACATTTACGTTGGGGGCACTTCCCTGAAAGTAGTTCTACCGGCAAGCTGTACGGGTGAGGGTGCGTGAATGGGATCCCCGGGCAGCGTCGGCGGGGGAGATCCGATCGCTCGTGGAGACCGTTAACACGGTCCTGGCTGCCGACCTCCCCGACGATCCACGATGGCAGGACGTGCAGGTCAGGGAATACCTGGCCGAGACCGTCCCGGGTGAGCGCCGCATCTGCTGGGTGGCCGAGGACGACCGCCTCCCCGAGGGGGAGAGCGAGATCTTCGCCCATGTCAGCGTCCTGCTGCTCGGCGACATCGGTGTGCTCGAGGTGCTGGTGCGCCCCGATCTGCGCCGCCGCGGGCTGGGCCGGCAGCTGGTCGCGGTCGCGGCCCGCCGGGCCTATCTGGAGGGTTTCTCGACGATCGGTGTGGAGGCGATCGGCGGCACCCCGGCGATCGGCTTCTACGAGGCTCTCGGCTTCGAACGGGAGTACGTCGAGACCCGCAGCGTGCTGACGCTGTCCGGGGTGGACTGGAATTCCCTGCAGGAGATGGGCGAGGGCATCGCACCCGGCTACCGCATCGAATACCTTCCGGGCGGGCCGCCCGACGAGATGCTCGAGGCCTACGCCCAGGCCAAGCTCGAGGCCGAAGACGACGAAGATCTCGATCTGGCGCCGCGCTCGTCCGACCCGCAGCGGCTTCGTGACTCGCTCGACACGTTGCACAAGCGCGGCCTCAAGCCGTACATCGTGCTGGCCACGCACGAGTCGACCGGCGTGGTGGCCGGGCTGACCGAGGTGGTCGTGCCGGCTCAGCACCCCGAGCGCGCCGACCAGTACGACACGATCGTCGTGCGGGACCACCGCGGCTACGGCATCGACCGGGCTCTCAAGGCGCGCATGCTGTTCGAGCTGAAGAGGGCCGAGCCGGGTCTGCGCGAGGTGCAGACCTGGAACGCGCACAACAACGAGTCGATGCTCAAGGTCAACGCCGAGCTGGGTTATCTGCCCGACCGGGACTGGTTCGAGTACGGCGCGGACGTGGCCCAGCTCGTGCAGAGTCTGGAAACGATCATCTAGAAGCGCAGCAGGCGGGCGGCCTCGGTCGCCCAGTAGGTCAGGGTGATCTGCGCGCCCGCCCGCTTGATCGAGGTGAGCGTCTCCAGCATGACCCGCTCCCGGTCGATCCAGCCGTTGGCGGCGGCCGCCTCGACCATCGCGTACTCCCCCGACACCTGGTAGGCGGCGACCGGGATGGTGACCCGCTCCCGCACCGCGGCGATGACGTCGAGGTAGGGCAGGGCGGGCTTGACCATGACGATGTCGGCGCCTTCGGCCACGTCGAGGTCGACCTCGCGCAGCGCCTCCCGAATGTTGGGCGGGTCCTGCTGGTATTGCCGGCGGTCGCCCTGCAGGGTCGATTCGACGGCTTCGCGGAACGGGCCGTAGAACGCGCCCGCGAACTTCGCCGCGTAGGCCAGCACCGAGACGTCCTGGTAGCCGGCCTTGTCGAGGGCGTGCCGCACCACGCCGATCTGGCCGTCCATCATGCCCGACGGCCCGACCATGTGGACCCCGGCCGCAGCCTGCGCCACCGCCATCTCGGCATAAATGGCCAATGTCGCGTCGTTGTCCACCGAGCCGTCGTCGGCGAGCACTCCGCAATGGCCGTGGGAGGTGAACTCATCCAGGCACAGATCGCCCATCACCACGGAGCTGTCGCCGACCTCGGAGATCAGGTCTCGAATGCCGACGTTCAGGATGCCGTCCGGGTCGAGCCCGGCCGACCCGGTTTCGTCCTTGTGCTCGTTCGTGGGCACGCCGAAGAGCATCAGCCCGCCCACCCCCGCTGAAACCGCCTCGTGCGCGGCCTTGCGCAGCGACTCGCGCGAGTGCTGCACGACGCCGGGCAGCGAGCTGATCGGCCGGGGCTCGGTCAGCCCTTCCTTGAGGAAGAGCGGCAGCACGAGCTCGGCCGGCGAGACCCGGGTCTCTTCGACGAGCCGCCGAATGGCCGGGGTGCGGCGGAGGCGACGGGGACGGACATCCGGAAACGACATGGAGAGAACCTCAGCGGAAGCGTAGGGCGGTGGGTCCCTGGACCTTGGAACCCCGGCGCTGCTTGGCCGGCATGGCGGCCAGCTTCTCGCGCAGCTCGATCGCGTACGACGCGAGCGCCTCGACGAGGTCCGGCACCGAGGCGTGCTGGGGCTGGACGTCGACCCGGAGACCGAACTCGGTGGCGGTCTCGGCGGTCTTCGGCCCGATCACCGCGACGACCGTGCGGGCGTGCGGCTTGCCGGCGATGCCGACCAGGTTGCGTACGGTCGAGGACGACGTGAAGAGCACCGCGTCGAACCCGCCCGACTTGATGGCGTCGCGGATCTCGGCCGGCGGCGGAGCCGCGCGGACCGTCCGGTACGCCGTGACGTCGTCGACCTCCCAGCCGCGCTCGATGAGCCCGGCCGCCAGGGTCTCGGTCGCGATGTCGGCCCGCGGGAGCAGCACCCGGCCGACCGGGTCGAGGATCTCGTCGTGCGGGGAGAACTCGGCCAGCAGGCCCTCGCTGGACTGGTCGGTGGCCGGGACGAGCTCGGGCTGGATGCCGAAGGAGCGTACGGCGTCGGCGGTGGCCTCGCCGATGCACGCGATCTTGACGCCGCCGAAGTGCCGGGCGTCGAGACCGTGCTCGTCGAACTTCTCCCAGACCGCGCGGACCGCGTTGACCGAGGTGAAGACCACCCAGGCGTACCGGCCGTCGACCAGGCCCTTGACCGCGCGCTCCATCTGGGCCGGGGTGCGGGGCGGCTCGACGGCAATGGTCGGGACCTCGCACGGGATCGCCCCGTACGCCCGCAGGCGCGCGCTCATCGCGCCGGCCTGCTCCTTGGTCCGCGGGACCAGCACCTTCCAGCCGTAGAGCGGCCGGTTTTCCCACCAGCTCATGCTGTCTCGGGAGGCCACGTCGGAGCCGACCGTCAGGACGACCCGGCCGGTGAAGCCGAGCGCGGCCGCGACGAAGCTGTCGACGGTCGAGGTGGTGGTGTATTGGGTCTCGCCGGTGCCGTCGCCGGTCACGCCGACCGCGGTGCCGGGCTCGACGCCCGCCGCCAGCAGGCCGTCACGGACCGCGGCCAGGTCACCCGCGTCGACCGCCACCGCGAAGCTGCCCTTGAGGGCGGCCGCGGCGAGCGCGTCGAAGTCGAGGGCGGCCACGTCGTCGACGTCGGCGGTGATCCGGACGCCGGGCAGCGGGACGCCGGCGTAGGTGGCGACACCTTCGGCCTGGCCTAGGCCGGGTACGACCTCGAAGTGGACGGCGGTGCGGGCGATCGCCTGCACCTCCTTGACCACCGACTCGTGGCCGAACGGGTCGCCGGCCACCAGGTGGACGGCGGTCAGGCCGCTCTTGGCCGCGGACAGCAGCACGTTGGCGACGTCGCCAGGTGCGCCTTCGGCCGGGCTGAACTGCGCGTCGGCCTTTGCCTCGGCCCGGATCGCGGTCAGCAGGGACTCGGGCACGCTGCGGTCGTACACCACCTGGTCGGCGTCGGTGAGCGCGGCGTGCGCGCGGCGGGTCAGCAGCTCGGGGTCGCCGGGTCCGGCGCCGACGAACGCGATGCGTCCGGCCGGCTTGCGAGCGGTGCGGGTGGTCATGGTGTGCTCCCCATCAGGGTATCGGCGCCGGCGTCGAGGAGCTCGGCGGCGAGTGCTTTGCCGATCTCCGCCGCGTCGGCGGGCGTTCCGGTGCGCGAGAGCCGGATGGCCCGGGCCCCATCGGGGCTGATCACCGCACCGCGCAGGTAGATCTCGTCACCTTGCTCACCTTCGGCAAGCTCGGCGTACGCCGCGACCGGGGCGGAACACCCGGCCTCGAGCGTGGCAAGCATCGCCCGTTCCGCCATGACGGCGGCCCGGGACGGTGCATGGTCGAGCATGGCGAGCAGCTCGACCAGGTCTGCGTCGCCGGAGCGGCACTCGACTGCCAGCGCACCCTGGGCCGGGGCGGGCAGCATGAGCATCGGATCCAGCGTTTCCGTGATCTCGGCCTCGCGGCCGAGACGGGCCACACCGGCCCGGGCGACAACGACGGCGTCGAGGTCGGCTCGGGGGCCGTGCACCCGGGCGATGCGACTGTCGACGTTTCCGCGGATCGGCGTGACCTGCAACTGTAGGCCCAAAGCATGCAGTTGCGCGATTCGGCGCACCGCGCCCGTGCCGATCATCGTCCCGGGCGGGAGCTCGGCGAGGCCGAGGTCGTCCTTGGCGATCAGGGCGTCGCGCGGATCCTGGCGGACGGGCACGGCCGCGATGTGCAGCGCCGGGTGCTCACCCGTCGGCAGGTCTTTGTAGGAGTGCACAGCGAAGTCGATCTCGTCGGCCAGCAGCGCGTCGCGCAGCGCCGAGACGAAGACGCCGACGCCGAGCTGGGCGACCGGGGCGGCGGAGCGGTCGCCGGGGGTGACGACGCGGACCAGCTCGACCGGGCGACCGGTGGCCGCGGTCAGCGCGTCGGCGGTCTGCTGGGACTGGGCCAGCGCCAGGGCGCTGCCCCGCGTGCCGAGACGAAGGGGGACGCTCACGCTTTTCCTCCGATCTCCGGTACGGCGTCTGCCTGCGTGGCGTGTGGAACGTCGAGGTCGAACAGTTCCCGCAGCAGGGCTGCGTACTGATCGCCGCCCGGCTCGGCGGCGAGCTGGCGCACCCGCACGGTCGGCGAGTGCAGCAGCTGCTGAACGACCCGGTGCAGCGTACGGGAAACATCGCCGCGCTGCTCATCCGTGAAATCGGGACGACGCGACCACAGCTTGCGCAGCTCGGCGGTGACCACGTCGTCGGCCCGGGCGCGCAGCGCGGCGACGGTCGGGGCAACGTCGGTGCCGCGCAGCCAGGCCATGAAGTGGCCGACCTCGCCGGCCACGATCTGCTCGACGGCCGCGGTCTCGGCGGCGGCCGGCATCGCGCGGCGGTGCGCGGCCAGGCTGTCCATGTCGATCACGGTGATGCCGTCGACGCCTGTCGCGTCGGGGGCCACGTCGCGGGGCACGGCCAGGTCGAGGACGACCAGGGGTGCGGCCGCCTCGAGGCGGGCCCGGGTGAGCACCGGCGCGGTGGCCGCGGTGGCCGAGACCACCAGGTCGACCTCGCGCAGCGCGGCGTCGAGGTTCTCGAAATCGACGGCGGTCGCGCCGTACGCCGCGGCCAGCCGGTCGGCCCGCGCCGCGCTGCGGTTGGTGACCCGCAGCGGGCCGACGCCGGCCCGGGTGAGCGTGGCGATCGACAGCGCCCCCATCGCACCGGCCCCGATGACCAGCACCGATTTGCCGTCGAGGGTGCCCAGGTGGGACTCGGCGACCTCGAGTGCGGCGGTGACCACGCTCTGGCCGGCCTTGTCGATGCCGGTCTCGGCGTGCGCCCGCTTGCCGACCCGCAGGGCCTGCTGCATCAGCTCGTGCATGAGACGGCCGGCGCTGTCGGCCTCGGTCGCCGCGTGGTAGGCGTCGCGGAGCTGCCCGAGGATCTGGGCCTCGCCGACGACCATCGAGTCGAGACCGGCCGACACCCGGAACGAGTGGCGCACAGCCGCCTCGTCGTAGTGCACGTAGAGGTGGGCGGCCAGCTCGGACGCCGGGATCCCGGACTCCGCCGACAGCACGCTGCAGATGTCGCCGAGACCGCCGTGGAAGCCGCTGACCGCGGCGTAGATCTCCACCCGGTTGCAGGAGGACAGCACGACTGCCTCGCCCACGTACGGCTGGGTGATGAGTTTCTGCAGCAGCGCGGGAACCTCGTCGGCGGCGATCGTCAGCCGCTCGAGGGTCCCGACGTCGGCGGTGCGGTAGGACGCACCGACGCTGAGCAAGTTCACGACCCGACCGCCTCCTGGCCTATGTCCTTCGTGCGACCGCCCGGCAGCGCGGTGAGCGACGCCTTGCGGTGCTCGTGGAAGGAGAGAATCTGCAGCTCGATGGCGAGGTCGACCTTGCGCACGTCGACGTTGGCCGGCACCGAGAGCACGCACGGCGCGAAGTTGAGGATGCTGGTGACGCCCGCGGCGACCAGATCGTCGGCGACCGCCTGGGCCGCGCCGGCCGGGGTGGCGATGACTCCGATCGCGATGGATTCCTCGACCGCGGCCGTGGGTAGTTCGTCGATGTGCCGGACGACCAGACCGTGTATGCGCTCGCCGACCTTGGCCGCGTCGGCGTCGAACAACGCCACGATCTTGAAGCCTCGGCTGGCGAACCCGTCGTACCCGGCGAGGGCGTGACCGAGATTACCGACGCCGACCAGGCAGACCGCCCGGCGTTGGTCGAGCCCGAGCACGAACTCGATCTGCTCGATGAGCAGGCCGACGTCGTAGCCGACACCGCGGGTGCCGTACGACCCGAGGTGGGAGAGGTCCTTGCGGAGCTTGGCCGAGTTCACCCCCGCGGCGGCGGACAGGCCTTCGCTGGAGATCGTGTCTGCCCCGGTCTCGCCCAGGTTGTGCAGGGCGCGAAGGTATTCGGGCAGCCGGGCGATCGTGGCTTCCGGCAGATCCGGAAAGGCCGGCTCCGCGCCGGTGTTGCCGGACGTGCTTCCGTGACGCTGCTGACTCATCTGACTCCGTGCCGACGAGGTGTCTGACCTGCGACGAGCCCTGAGACGCGGTGCCTGCACCGGCTGGACCAGCGGGGCTCTCGAAGGCCCAGAGTAGGCGCTTGTGAAGGCGTGCACAAATCGCGATCTTGACAGGAAGATCCATTTCTGGTTCCTCACGTCACTCTGCGAGTATGCCCGGGCAACCGCCGGCTAAGCCAATTACAGAGAGCGCGCGAGCGCTACCGCCTCGACCAGCGTGTCGGCCACCGGCCGGCCGGAGGCGTACAGCCGGGCCGGAGCGGTGAAACCGCCGGTGTAGAGGACCGCCTTGGCGCCGACCGAGTCGGCCGCCGCGGCGTCGTCCAGGGAGTCGCCGATCAACACCACCTGGTCGCCCCGGACGCTCAGTTCGGCCAGATGATTGGCCAGGTGGCCGGCCTTGAGGTCGCCGCCGACCTCGGTGCGCAGCCCGTCGACCCGGGTGAAGACGCCGGTCAGGCCGTAGGTCTCGATGGCCGGCACCAGTTCGTCGTGGAACCACATGGAGAGCAGCGACTGGCTGCCCGGCCACGACTTGATCGCCGACATCGCGTCGGCGGCCAGGCTCATCGTGGTCAGCCCCAGCCGGTAGGCGTCGTGGAAGATCCGGTCGAGCTCGCCGAACTCCTCCTCGTCGACCGCCCGGCCGAGGACCTCGGCGTAGAAGTCGGCCACCGGACGACGGAACCGGGTGCGGTGCTCGTCGGCGTCGACCGCACGGCCGCCGACCGCGGCGAAGGCGTGGTTGGTCGACGACACCACCAGGCTGAGGTCGTCGAGCAGTGTTCCGTTCCAGTCCCAGACAAGGTGCGTGCGCGTCACGAAGGTCAACCTACAGCCGGGGCTCCCCCGGCTGTCGAGCCAGATCCCGGCGCAGACGCTCTTCCTCGATGCGCCAGTAACCGTGCTCCTTCCCGTCCAGGAGCAGCACCGGAACCCGGTCGCCGTAGTCGCGTTCGAGCTCGATCGACGACTCCACGTCGACCCGCTCCCACTGGCCGGGGGCGATCCGATCGAGGGCCGCCTCGGCATCGGTGCAGAGATGACAGCCCGGCCGGCTGATCAAAGTCAGACGCGTGGTCACCGCAACTCCCTCTTCCTGACTTTGCCGATCGCGGAGTGCGGAAGCTCACCCACCAGCTCGATCGTCGGCAGCTTGAACCGGGCCAGCCGCCCGGCACAGAAGACCCGCAGATCGGTCTCGCTGGGCGGTGGGTCCGCCGCCGCGACGACGTACGCATGGGGCCGCTGACCCGAAGCCGGGTCGTCCACCGCGACCACCGCGGCCTCCGCGACCGAAGGGTGATCACCGAGCACCCGTTCGATCTCCGCCGGGTAGACGTTGAAGCCGTTCACCAGGATCAACTCGCCCAGCCGGTCGACCAGGTGCAGATCGCCGTCACCGTCCGCATAGGCGACGTCACCGGTCGGCCACCATCCGTCGGCGTCCGGCCCGTCGCGGCCGTCCGGCCAATAGCCGCGGAACAGGTTGGGCCCGCGCACCACGATCTCGCCCGGGTCGGTGCCGGCCGTATCGGCGACCGAAAGGTCCAGCTCAGCGAGGTCCTCCTCGGGCGAAGCGGTGCCGTCCTCCCACAGCACGACCCCGTCCGCCGACCGCAGGCGCAGCGACACCCCCGGCAGCGGCCGGCCGATCGAGCCGGTCTTGCCGCGGTCGCTGACCGCCGTGGTGGTGAGCACCGGGGCGGTCTCGGTCAGGCCGTACCCGATCAGGACCGTTTTCCCGGTCGCCGAACTGAAGCGCACCGCCTCTTCGGGCCGCAGCGGCGCCGCACCGCACACCGCGGTGCGCACCGGAGCGAACGCCGAGCGCACACCAGGCTGACCGGCCCACCCCGAGTACATCTGTGGCACACCGATCGTCACGGTGACCTGGTGCGAGGCCATGAGCTCGAGGGACGCCGCCGCGTCGAACCGGTCGAGCAGCACCCCGGTCGCCGCGTGATGCGCGACCGCCGCGAGCCCGGTGTTCAACCCGTAAGCATGAAAGAACGGCATCGCCAGCAGCACGACGTCGTCCGACCCGGCCGGCGGGGGCTCGATCGCATCCAGCTGATCATGGTTGGCGGCCAGCGCCCCATGCGTCAGCATGGCGCCCTTCGGCCGCCCGCTGGTACCCGACGTATAGAGCAGAACCGCAAGATCATCGCGGTTTACCTGCGGCAACGACTCTGCCGCGGCTTCAGGATCAAGATGTACGCGACGTGACTCCCACAACGGCAACGTCGACGTATCGGGCTGTTCGGCAACGATCAGGGCCGCACCGGAATCGGTAAAGGCGAAGTCGAGTTCGTCGGCCCTGTAACCCGGATTGAGCGGCACCGCGACCCGTCCCGCCCGCAGCGTCCCGAAGTAGGCGGCCACGAACTCGAGGGTGTTGCCGAGAACGATCGCCACCCGGTCGCCGGGCCGCGTCCGACCGATCACCCCGGCCGCCGCGGCGGACACCCGGGCGTCCACATCGGCCCAGCTCAGAGTGGTTTCGGCGGTGATCAGCGCGGTCCCGTCGGGCCGGCGCGCGGCGGCCGCGGCCACCGGGTCGCGCGCGGGTTCCTCCACGAGGCCCGAGTCTGGCACAGATCGTGCCCGATAGGTGGATCGCACAGTCTGTCCGTCGCGCGGAACCGAATGTCCGGTCATCGTGGCAGAAGTTCGTTGTGTCTCGTCTGAGGCGCTTCGTGCGTATTTCGCGGAGCGCACACGGTGTGCGACTCCGCGTGCCCGGGGACCGTGATACTTCCCGTCTGTGTAACGGACTCCACACCGAAGGGTGAGGTGGGCTCGGTTTTTGCCGTGCCACCCCACCCGTTTTGCTATGAGTTATAACCCCTCGTCCCGAGGAGGCCGCTGTGCCAAAAAAAGCACGGAAATACTGCGTTTCACCGTCTGGCGGGACGGATTCGCAGTCGAACCAGGCCCGCCGGGGTGAGGAGGCGCAGTGAGTCATGTCTACGCCGGGGACCAGTTCCACGGTCGTCTACCCCTCTCCGAGGGTCTGACCGCTATACGTGAGTCCGTCGACGGCATGATCGTCAACGCGATCCGGGGAGACAGCCCGAAGCGGACCCACAACCGTCAGCCGGTCAACGAACGCATGCCGCCGGGCGGCAACGTCAAACCGATCGGCAACGGCGGCCGGGTGTCGCCGTTCCCACCCGCCCAGCCGGGGCCGGGCCAGCGCAGCAACCTGGGGGACAGCCCGCTGCCGGGCGAAGTCACCGTGGTCGTCCCGGCGCAGAGCACGAGCGGCCCGCCGACCGAGTCGGAGCCGCCGAAATACCCGGCCCGCCCCGACCCGACCGACGCCGCGGCCGAGGTCTGGGCCCTGGTCGAACGCGCTCAGGCGGGGGACTCCGAGGCGTTCGGGCTGATCTACGACCGGTACATCGACACCGTCTTCCGCTTCGTCTACTTCCGGGTCGGCAACCGGCAACTGGCCGAGGACCTGACCTCCGACACCTTCCTGCGGGCCCTCAAGCGGATCGGCAGCTTCACCTGGCAGGGCCGCGATCTCGGTGCATGGCTCGTCACCATCGCCCGCAACCTGGTCGCCGACCACTTCAAGTCGGGCCGCTACCGGCTCGAGGTCACCACCGGCGACGTGCTCGACGCCGACCGCGAGGACCGCGGGCCGGAGGGCAGCCCGGAGTCGGCGGTGGTCGACCACATCACCAACGTCGCCCTGCTCACCGCGGTCAAGCAGCTCAACCCGGAGCAGCAGGAATGCATCGTGCTGCGGTTCCTTCAGGGCTTCTCGGTCGCCGAGACGGCACAGACCATGGGCAAGAACGAGGGCGCGATCAAGGCGCTGCAGTACCGGGCGGTCCGAGCTCTCGCCCGCCTGCTGCCCGAAGGGTTCCAGTGGTGACCCGGGCATCGCACCAGTCGATCTCCGTTACCCGATACCGGGCCTACCGTCCCGTAACCGGGCGGGCGTGTCGCGCGTTTGTCCGGGTGCGACCCCGGACGGCCCTGCCGGCCACCGGTTTTGTCGCTCCCGTCGGCAATATTGCCGACGACACCGACACGAGCGAGGGGAGGTGCCCACGGTGAACTTTGATTTCCTGGACCGGCGGAGCGCCGAGCGCTTCGCGGAGCTTCTCGACGAGAGCAGCGGCGGGCGGCACCACAGCACCCGCGGCACAATCACTCGAGGCGCGGGCAATCGAGGTTCGGCCGACGAGCAGCTCGCCGAACTGGTCGCCATCGGCAGCAGCCTGTCCGCGGCCCGGCCCGGAGTCTCGGTCGACCCCGAGTTCCGCGTCGGCCTGCGGGCCATGCTGGTCGCCACCGCCGAGCGGGACGGCATCGGCCGGACCGCCACCGCGGACGACCACGAGACCGCGACGGCCGTACCGTCTGCCGCATCCGCCAAGAGCGGTTCCCGGTTCGCAGCGCTCGGCCTCCGCGGCCGGCGCATCCGGGCTCGGGGCGCGATCGTCATCGGCGTGGCCGCCGGCGCGATGGCCGTCTCCGGGATCTCCGCGGCGAGCGAGAACGCGGCGCCCGGCGACGCCCTGTACGGCGTCAAGCGCTCCGCCGAGCGGGCCCAGCTGGCGATGGCCGGCTCGGACGTAACGCGAGGCCAGCTGTCACTCGACTTCGCCCGCACCCGGCTCGCCGAGGCGACCGCGCTGCCGGGCGACGCCAAGCAGTTCGGCAGCGTCCTGAACGACATGGACAACTCGACCCGCAGGGGGGTCAGCCTGCTGACCACCTCGGCGGTCACCCGGCACGACACCAAGCCACTGACCACGGTCGACGCCTTCGCCGCGAGTCAGCAGCGGACGTTGAGCCCGGTGCTGGGCAAGCTCGACGAGACCAACCGCACCCGGGCGCTGGCCTCGATCAACCTGCTCGAGGCCGTGCAACAGCGGGTCGACGACCTGCGCGGCGGGCTGAGCTGCTCGTCGGTCAGCCCGATCGGCACCGACCTGCTCGGGCCGAAGCTGCACGCCTGCGCGACCCAGCCCAACAACGACTCGACCTCCAGCCGGCCGAGCGGGCACAGCGGCAAGCTGAGCGGACGGTCACCGCGGGAGGGCACTTCGGCGCGCCCGAGGCGTACGGCATCACCCGCCGCAAGCAACGGCACCAGGCCGGCCACCGCCGAGCCGCCGGTTTCCACCAAGGCCGCCACCTCGGGCGCGGACACCATGGACGGCGGCGTCGTGCCGGACGTCCTCGCGCCCGGCATCGCACCGAACGGCATCGCGCCGAACGATCTGGTTCCGAGCGACGCCGCGGTCCCCGCCCCGACGACCACCGTCGACAAGGGCAAGGGCGTTCTCGGTGGGCTGCTGGGCGGGATCCTGGGCAGCAACTGAGACGTGGCGAGGGGCGGTCATCCGGTCTGATACCGGGTCCGCCCCTCACTCGTCACTATAAGCTCGTCAGATGCCGAACGGGTCGGGGCGCTTCTCCAGCAACTCGTGCAACGTGGCCTGGATCGTCTCGCGCACCTGGTCGGCGAGGTTGTAGACAACCATCGGGTCGTCGGCGTACTCCCGCAGATGAGCGGTCGGGATCGGCTCGCAGAACTGGATCATCCACTTGCTGGGCAACGGCACCAGACCCAGCGGCCCCAGCCAGGGAAACGTCGGCGTCACCGGGAAATAGGGGATGCCGAGCAGGCGGGCCAGCGGCTTGACGTCGGCCAGGATCGGATAGATCTCCTCGGCGCCGATGATCGCCACCGGCACGATCGGGGTGCCGGTGCGCAGCGCGGCCGAGACGAACCCGCCCCGCCCGAAACGCTGCAGCTTGTAGCGGTCGGCGAACCGCTTGCCGATGCCCTTGAAACCCTCCGGGAAGACGCCGACCAGGTCGCCCTGGGTCATCAGACGCTCGGCGTCGGGGTTGCAGGCGACGGTCGCGCCCGACTTGCGGGCCAGCTCACTCAGGAACGGCACCCGGAACACCAGGTCGGCGCCGAGCAGACGCAGGTGCCGCTCGCGCGGGTGATGGTCGCGGATCGCCACCGTCAGCATCAGCGCGTCGACGGCCAGCGTGCCGGAGTGATTTCCGACGATCAGCCCGCCGCCGTCGGCCGGCACGTGCTCGATGCCGAAGACCTCGGTGCGGAACCAGTCGCGATAGAGCACCCGCAGCAGCGGCTGGAAGACCGCGTCGGTCAACTCGCGGTCGAAGCCGAAGTCGTCCACCTCGTACGCCCCGGCCAGCCGCCGGCGCAGGAACGCCAGCGCCCCCGCAACCCGCTGATCCCAGACGTCGATCGGGTCGGCGCCGGTCGCCTCTCCCACTGGGTCACCCGGAGAGTTCGCGGCCACTTCGCCGGCACCAACCGGCTTCTCGGGGATCGGACGCCGCCCGTTGACCTTTCGCGGAGCAGCCGGCTCGGGCAGCCTGAAGTCGGCGTGACCGGGCAATGTCTCGTGGTATTCGTCCTGGCTCACGCCCGCTCCCCTCCCCGGGCTGCCCCACCCGCGGCGGCGGGCTCGGTGGCGGCGGCGCGGAGGCGGCGGACGCCGTCGAGGATCGCGTGCTCGGCGGCGGCCAGCCGGTCGGCGGTCAGTGAGGAGCCGTTGGCGTGGCCGCGGATGAAGTCGTCGAACGCCTCCGCCGTGCTGCGCGGCGTGAAGCCGAACTCGCGTACGAGCTTGGTGGTGTCCACGACCCGGCCGTGCACGAAGAGGTCGATCTGATCCAGGCCGATCTGGCCGATGCCGACGTTGCGAGCCACCGCGGCCACCGTCGACAGCGTGCCCTCGGGCAGCGGCAGCGCGAGCCGGCCCGCCCGGCGTACGGCCTGGGAGAGCGCGAGCACCCCGGCCCCGGCCACGTTGAAGGTGCCCGGATGGTCCTCGATCACCGATCGGTGCAGGATCTCGAGGGCATCGTCGACGTGCACGAACTGCAGCCGGGCGTCGCGACCGAACACGGTCGGCACCATCGGCTGGGAGAAGTATCGCGTCAGCGTCGTGTTGGCAGTCGAACTGATGAACGGCGCGAACCGCAGCACGGTCGCACCGACCCGCGGCCGGCGGCGGCGGAACCCGCGGACGTAGCCCTCGACGTCGAGGATGTCGCGCGCGAACGAGCCGCGCGGCACCGCCCGGGGCTCGGTGTCCTCGGTGAACACGGCCGGGTCGCGGAACGAGGCGCCGTACGCCGCGGTGGACGAGCGCACGACGAGCTTGCGCAGGGTCGGAACGCCCTGGGCGGCCGCGAGCATCTGCATCGTGCCGATGACGTTCTGCTCTTTCATCGCCGAGCGCCCGCCGTGCTGCGGATCGGGCGCGCTAGTGACCGCGAGGTGCACGATCGCCTCGGCGCCCAGGTCGGCGAGCGCGCCACTGGCCGCGCGCGCGTCGGCCCGGATCAGCTCGACGTCGCCCAGCAGGCCGGCGAGGGCCGTGGGCGGCTCGTGCGGATCCAGGCCGATGACACGCTCGACCCGAGGGTCGGCGGCAAGACGCGCAGCCACGCTGGCGCCGAGGAACCGGCTGACTCCGGTGACCACGACGACACGGGGCGGTGAGGTCACCACGGGCGAACCTTCCGATGCTTCAGGCACGGTCGCTTCAGGCACGGCAGGTGTAGGCAAGTGAAGGCGGGAACGGCCGGGCGTGCGCCCGGCCGGCCGTCACTTGCCGAGACGGCGACGCTGGACGCGGGTCTTGCGCAGCAGCTTGCGGTGCTTCTTCTTCGCCATACGCTTGCGGCGCTTCTTGACCACGGAGCCCATACGAAAAGCCTCTCGAAACCATGTGGGTCGAACCCGGGCGTGCCAGCCGGCACGGTCCGCATTCGATCTGGACGGCGTCCCGGTCATGGCCGCCGCTCGCGGGGAGCGGGCATCCGACCGGGAACCAACCGCACCAGCGTACCGGCCGTCGGCGTACGGGGCCAAAAGGGCCCCGGCAGTCACACCGACGGCCTTGCTTACTGCGCCGTCACGCCGTCTGGGAGAAGGCGCCGCGGAGGTACTCGTGGACCGCGTGCTCGGGCACGCGGAAGGAACGGCCGACCCGGACGGCGGTCAGGTCGCCGCCGTGCACCAGCCGATAGACGGTCATCTTGGAGACCCGCATCAGAGCGGCCACCTCGGCAACGGTCAGGAACCGCACCTCGGAGAGCCCCTCGGTCTGGGCTGGACCCGTCATGTCGTTCGCACCGATCCTTTCGCGGGCACGTGCCGCCGCGGCATGAGATGACCTGCGGCGGGAGCGAAAACGTGCGTGTCATCCGAACGGTATCGATACGGCTGTGACCAACGCGATGCGTTCCGTGAAATGCCTTCAAAAAGTCAAGCCCGACACACGAGGAATGTCGGGTTATGACCGAAAATTTATTGGCGTTGGGTGAGAGAGCGGACGACCAGAGTGACGTTGGAGGGCCGCTCTGCGAACCGCCGCATCAGGTACGGGTACCACTGGTGGCCGTACGGCAGGTAGATGCGGACGACGTTGCCGCCGGCCGCCAGGCGGGCCTGCTCCTCCGGACGGACACCGTGCAGGAACTGAAACTCGTACTCATCGGCGGCCCGGTCGAACCAGCGCGCCCGGTCCTCCGCGATCGCGATCAGCCGCGGATCGTGAGTGGCGACCATCGGGTAGCCCTCACCCGACATCAGGATGTTGAGGCAGCGCACGAACGACTTGTCGACGTCGAGCGCGTCCTGGAAAGCCACCGACTCAGGCTCCGAATAGGCGCCCTTGCACAGCCGCACCCGGGAGCCGGGAGTCGCCAACTCGCGGCAGTCCCCCTCCGTACGCCGGAGGTAGGCCTGCAGCACCGCACCCGTGTCGGGGAACTCTTTGCGCAGTTCGAAGAGGATCTCGAGGGTCGAGTCGGTGCCGGCGTGGTCCTCGGCGTCGAGCGTCACCGCCGTACCCGCCTCGGAAGCCGCCGCGCAGATCTCCGACGCGTACTCCAAAGCGAGCCGGTCGTCGAGCCGCCGGCCGACCGCCGAGAGTTTGACGCTGACCTCGGCGGCGGGCGTCAGCCCGGCGCCCTTGAGCCGCCGCAGCAGGGCCACATATTGGTCCTTGACCGCCCGGGCCTGCTCCGCGGTGGTGGTCTCGGCGCTCAGGTAGTCGACCGTGATCGTGAGACCGTCGTCGACGAGACCCCGGGCGGTGGCCACGGCCTCCTCGGCGTCGTCCCCGGCAATGAAACGACGGACCAGGGATCGGCTGGCCGGCACGGCGCCGACCAGGCGTTCCAGCCGGGACGAACGCGCGGCGGCGAGAAACACGGAACGGAGCATGGGGCGAGCGTATCGCCAGAAGCTGTCCGGTTCGCGGCACTGTGGGTGCGTCACGGCGCGGCTGTACGACCGACCGGTGTCCGTGCGGGACAGGTGCGGTTACCTTTGTCGAGTGAACTTCGATGCGTACGCCCGCACCGCGGTCGACCTCGTCAACGCGGACATGGACGAGCTCGCCGGGCTGCAGGCCGTCTTCGCCGACGACCAGGCCTGGATGCGCGACGAGGTCGGCGAGAAGGACCTCGCGGTCTTCCGCCGGGCCAAGCGCCGGCTGCGCGAGGTTTTCGAGTACGGCACCTCCGGCCGCGACATCGACGCGGTCAACGAACTCAACTCGCTGCTCGAGGCGTTCCCGGTCCAGCCACGCATCTCCGGGCACGACGCCAGCGACTGGCACATGCACGTGACCAGCCGCGGCTCCTCGGTCAGCGCCGAATACCTGGCCGGCGCGGTCTGGGGCCTGTCGGTGTGGCTGTGCGAGTACGGCAGCGCCCGCTTCGGCATCTGCGCCGACGAGCGCTGCCGCAACGTCTATCTCGACACGTCTTCCAACAACTGCCGGCGGTTCTGCTCGGAGCGCTGCGCCACCCGCTCCCACGTGGCCGCGCACAGAGCCCGCAAACGAGCTGTGCTTACCGGCTGAGTTTGCTGGCTGAGTTTGCTGGCTGAGTTTGCTGGCTGAGTTTGCTGGCTCCGCTTCGCTCCGCGGGTGATTGCCTGGGATCCGGTGTCATCGGAGATGATTTTCTGCCGCCCGCAAAAACCACGGGCGGCAGAAAATCAGCTGCGATAACACCGGCGGCAATCACCGAGCTGTGGTAGCTCAGACCCCTGTGTGGTGACTCAGGCCGTGGGTGGTGAACCCTCAGGCGCTTGTTGTTGCGGGGGCTGCTGACTGGGCTGGGGCCAGGTGGCGGCGGGCGAAGGCCAGGGACTCGCGCAGGTCGGCCTCGCGGGCGGCGCGGCTCGGCGCCTTGCGGGTCGAGACCTCGACCGCGACCGAGCCGGTGAAACCGCGCGCGGCCAGCGTTCGCAGCACCTCGGCGCACGGCTGGCTGCCCCGGCCCGGCACCAGATGCTCGTCGCGGGCCTCGCCGGTGCCGTCACCCAGATGCACGTGCCGCAGACCGGCACCCATCTTGTCGGCCATCGCCAGCGAATCGATGCGCGCGGCCGCGCAGTGCGACAGGTCGAGGGTGTACGCGTCGAAGCCCACCTCGGTCGGATCCCAGCCCGGCGTGTACGGCACGAACCAGCGCCCCGCCATCTTCACCGGGAACATGTTTTCGATCGCGAAGGTGATGTCGGGGTGCTTGGCCTGCATCTTGGCCAGCCCGGGAACGAAGTTTTTGGCATAGTCGCGCTGCCAGCTGAACGGCGGGTGCACGACCACGGTCGGCGCACCGAGCGACTCGGCGAGCTGGGCGGCCCGGTTGAGCCGCTCCCACGGGTCAGGGCTCCAGACACGCTGGGTCACCAACAGGCAGGGGGCGTGGACCGAGAGGACGGGCACGTCGTAGTGCTCGGCCAGGCCCTTCAGGGCGCCGGCGTCCTGGCTGACCCGATCGGTCCAGACCATGACCTCGATCCCGTCGTAACCCACCGTCGCGGCCATCTCGAACGCGGCCGCGGTCGGCTCGGGGAAGACCGACGAGCTGGACAGCAGGACGGGGACACGGGAACTCACAGGGTCAAGGGTAGACCCGTCCGTCCCCCACGCAGCCCCACGAGGAGGGTAAATGCTGTCATACCGGGCGCCAACGGTGTGCACGTCACCTGCACGCGTACGCTGTCGCGAGTGAGTCGCCGTGACCAGATCCGCAGCGCCCGCGCCGCCGCGGCCGCCGCCCGAGCCGACGAGGTCGATCTCGACTTCCCTCGCGAATGGATCGAATTCCTCGACCCCGACGACGAGCAGCACCTCGTCCGGGCCGACCTGACCTGGCTGCTGTCCCGCTGGACGTGCGTGTTCGGCTCCGCCTGCCACGGCATCGTGGCCGGACGGGCCCAGGAGGGCTGCTGCACGCACGGTGCGTTCTTCACCGACCCCGACGACGAAAACCGGGTGAAGGCGGCCGCGGCCAAGCTCGTCCCGGAAAACTGGCAGCACTACCGGCGCGGTTTCAAGAACTACACCGAGATGGACACCATCGACGGTTCGAAACCGGCCCGGCGTACGGCGATCCGCACCGACGACGGCCCGTGCGTCTTCCTTAACGACCCCGACTTCGTGGGCGGGGGCGGCTGCGCCCTGCACGCCCAGGCCCTGCGCGACGGCGTGCACCCGCTGACCTACAAGCCGGACGTCTGCTGGCAGCTGCCGGTCCGCCGCGAACAGGACTGGGTCAGCCGCCCCGACGGCACCAAAATCCTCCAGTCGACGCTGACCGAGTTCGACCGCCGCGGCTGGGGTCCGGGCGGCCACGACCTCGACTGGTGGTGCACCTCGTCCCCCGACGCCCACGTCGGCGCCGACCCGATGTACGTCTCGTACGCGCCGGAGCTGACCGCCCTGATCGGCGAATCGGCGTACCGCAAGCTGGCCGAACTCTGCGACGCCCGCATCAAGTCGGGCCTGATCGCGATCCACCCGGCCACCGCCAAGGCGGCCGAGCGGGCCCTGCCCCGCGAAAGCGGCGGCCGGGAGCCCGCGACGCCCCCTTCTCAGCCTTCTCAGCGCGTTTGACAGCTGGAGCTCTACCGGAAGGCGCCATTCGTAATCGGCGATTCGAGGTGAGCCCGGATCGCAGGGTCTGGACCGAGCATGACTTCGCCGCCGCCCTTCACATGCGCGACTTCGTGCAGACGGCCCTCGGCCGGCTTCCTCCGATGTTGCGCGAGCGGATGCAGCAAGTGGTTGCCGGAACCGATGAGCAGTTCCGGTCCTACACGGTCGACGACCCGCGAGGACGGATGGCTACGGTCGCCGGTGTCGACCTCGCGGGGCGTGGGTGGTGGTGGCGACGAGTGCCCGGGACCGGGCCGATCGCCGAGGACCTGGCCCGGTACTGAGCAGCGGCTTACGGCTCGAACTTGTAGCCGAGGCCACGGACCGTGACGATGTAGCGCGGGGTCGACGGCTCCGGCTCCACCTTGGAGCGCAGCCGCTTGACGTGGACGTCGAGGGTCTTGGTGTCGCCGACGTAGTCGGCTCCCCAGACGCGGTCGATCAGCTGGCCGCGGGTGAGGACCCGGCCGGCGTTGCGCAGCAGCAGCTCGAGCAGTTCGAACTCCTTCAGCGGCAGCTGTACGCCGCTGCCGTCGACGGTCACCACGTGGCGCTCGACGTCCATCCGGACCGGGCCGGCGGCCAGCGTCGGGGTGGCCTCCTCGGGTGCGTCGGTGCCCTGGCGCCGGAGGACGGCGCGGATGCGGGCGACCAGCTCGCGCGGAGAGTATGGCTTGGTCACGTAGTCGTCGGCGCCGATCTCGAGGCCGACGACCTTGTCGATCTCGCTGTCCCGGGCCGTCACCATGATGATCGGGACGGCGGAGCGCTGCCGCAGCTGGCGGCAGACCTCGGTGCCGGACATCTCCGGCAGCATGAGATCGAGCAGCACGATGTCGGCACCGGTCCGGTCGAACTGCGTCAGGGCGGAGGTGCCGGTCGGCGCGACCGAGACCTCGAAGCCTTCCTTGCGCAGCATGTACGACAGGGCGTCGGAGAACGACTCCTCATCCTCGACCACGAGCACGCGGGCCAATGTGGTTCCTTCCATGTTCTCATTTACCGGGGCTAGTGCCCGGCGGCACCGGTTTCGATCTCAATTGCCGTCGGTAACGGCAATGGGGCTTCCGGGGGACGCGCCGGTAGGCGCAAGGTGAACGTCGAGCCGTCGCCCAGCGTGCTGGTCACGTCGACCCGGCCGCCGTGGTTGGTGGCGATGTGCTTGACGATCGCGAGACCGAGGCCGGTCCCGCCGGTCGACCGGGACCGGGCCTGGTCGGCCCGGTAGAACCGTTCGAAGATGCGGTCGATGTCGTGCGCCGCGATGCCGATGCCCTGGTCGGCCACGTCGATCTCGATCCAGTCGTCGTCCTGACGCAGAGTGATCGAGACCTTCGTGTTTTCCCCGGAGTACGCGATGGCGTTCTCCACCAGGTTGGTCACCGCGGTGGCTACCTGACTGTCACTGCCGTAGACGGTCGCGCCCTTGGGGCCGGCGTAGACCACCTCGATGCCCTTGGCCGAGGCGGTGGTGCGGGTGCGGTCGACGACCTCGGCGATCACCCAGTCGAGGGCGACCGGTTCGGGTGTCGGCAGCGGTTCGGCGCCTTGCAGGCGGGTGAGTTCGAGCAGTTCGCTGACCAGGCGGCCCATGCGGGCCGACTCGTGGTGGATGCGTTCGGCGAACCGGCGGGCGGCCAGAAGGTCTTCGTTCTGTTCCTCGTTCGCGTCGGCCGCGGGCAGCTCGGTCGCGTCGAGCAGGGCCTCGGCGAGCAGTTGGAGCGCGCCGATCGGGGTCTTGAGCTCGTGGCTGACGTTGGCCACGAAGTCGCGGCGCACGCGGGCCAGCCGGTGCGACTCGGTGACGTCGGCCGCTTCGACGGCGACGTGCGTCGAGTTCAGCGCGACGGCGCGCAGGTGCAGGCCGAGCGGGGCTTGCGCCCCTCCGGCGCGGCCGCGGGGAAGATCGAGTTCCACCTCCCGGCGTACGCCGGTGCGTCGCACCTGCCCGGCGAGCGTACGCAGGATGGGGTGCGCCGCGATCGTGCCGGGCGCCCCGCCCGAGCGCAGCAGGCCCATGGCCCGCGCGGCCGGGTTGACCAGCACCGGGTGGTCTTCCGCGTCGAGCACCACGACACCGACGCGCAGCGAGTCGAGGCTGCGGCGTCCGAGCCCCTTCATGCCGCTCTTGCCGGTAACCGACTCCTCGTCCGGTTCTATGGTGCGACCCTCCTCGTGTGGCTGGTTCTCGGGCCTGTGCGTCAAAGAGCTGTGCACCGAGTCAGGCGACCTGCGGGCAAGGGTGACGAGCACTCCTGCGACCACACCGATGGTGAGCGCAGCCAGGAGTGCCAAAGCGACCTGCCCCGAGTCCACGCCGCGATCGTAGGGTCATTGTTTACCTGAACCCCAGCTTGATCCGGACATACCGGGCGCGCGTCGAATAATGTTCACCGCTGCGCCCGGCGTCGTTCATCCCCGTTCATGTCGGCGCCGCACTGCACGCTTAGCGTGGACAGCAACCAAGGCCCGACCCTGCCCAGGGGCCGGCCCCGAGACCCCCGGGACGAGACAATGCGCGAGGAGTTCCAGGCCGACCTCAATGAGGTCAGCCGCCTGCTGGTGACCATGGCCGAGGCGGTGCGCGCGGCGATGCGCAAGGCCACGAGCGCGCTGCTCACCGCCGACCTCAAGGCGGCCGAGTCGGTCATCGAACGCGACGCCGAGGTCGATGCGATCTACGCCCAGGTGGAGACGAAGGTGGCCGACACCATCGCCCGCCAGGCGCCGGTCGCCTCCGACCTCCGCATGGTGATCACCGCCCTGCACATCTCCGCCGATCTCGAGCGGATGGGCGACCTGGCCGAGCACGTGGCCAAGACGGCGAAGCGGCGGCACCCGTCGCCGGCCGTCCCGGCCGAGCTGCGCGCCGTCTTCAAGGGCATGGCCGACGTCGCCGACCGCATGGCGGAAAAGATCACGTCGGTGCTGGCCAGCCCGAACGCGAGCCAGGCGGCCGAGTTGGAGACCGACGACGACAAGATGGACCAGCTTGAGCGCGATCTGTTCAAGATCCTGCTGAGCGACGACTGGCCGTACGGTGCCGAGACCGCGATCGACGGCGCCCTGCTCGGCCGTTTCTATGAGCGCTACGCCGACCACGCGGTCAACGCCGGCGAGCAGATGGTCTACCTCATCACCGGCCAGCCGGTGAGCAGCCAGGGCTGAGCCTCCCAGGAGCGCTCGCGCGGCTGCCGAGAGCGAAGGCCGGGACACCACGGGGGTGTCCCGGCCTTCGCCGTGCGTCGGGGGTTCAGCGACCCTGGTTGGCCACGGCCGCGGCGCCTTCGGCGGCCGCCTCGGGGTCGAGGTAGGCCCCGCCGGGGGTGACCGGACGCAGGTCGGCGTCGAGGTCGTAACGCAGCGGGATGCCGGTCGGGATGTTGAGCTTGGCGATCGCCTCGTCCGAGACCTGGTCGATGTGCTTGACGATGGCGCGCAGCGAGTTGCCGTGCGCCGCCACCAGCACCGTCCTGCCGGCGATCAGGTCGGGCACGATCGCGTCGTACCAGTACGGCAGGGTGCGGCCCAGCACGTCCTTGAGGCACTCCGACTTCGGCTTGAGCTCCGGCGGCAGGTTGGCGTACCGCGGGTCGTCGAACTGCGCGAACTCGTTACCGGGCTCGATCGGCGGCGGGGGCACGTCGTACGACCGGCGCCAGAGCATGAACTGCTCCTCGCCGTACTCCTCGAGGGTCTGCTTCTTGTCCTTGCCCTGCAGGGCGCCGTAGTGGCGCTCGTTGAGCCGCCACGAGCGGCTCACCGGGATCCACTCGCGGCCGAGGGCACGCAGCGCGATCTGGCTGGTCTGGATGGCACGGCGTAGCACGCTGGTGTGCAGCACGTCGGGGAGCAGGCCGGCCTCTTTCAGCAGTTCGCCACCGCGGCGGGCCTCGGCCTCGCCCTTGGCGTTCAGGTCCACGTCGACCCAGCCGGTGAAGAGGTTCTTGGCGTTCCATTCGCTTTCGCCGTGCCGAAGCAGCACCAGGGTCCCTGTCATGACCTCCATCGTGCCGCAGCCCGGTTGCGGGCCTGCTGCGGCCCCCACGTGGCGACCAACACATGGAAACCCGGTTGCGCAGAGCCCGCCGATGTAAGGGAATGGAGCGTGGTCACTGCTTACAAATAACGGGGAGGGCGTGTGCGAGGCTGGTTCCGTTCGGCCACCGGAGGGTTGCCCCGGCAGTTCTGGTTCCTCTGGACCGGCACCCTGATCAACCGCCTCGGCTCGTTCGTAGTGATCTTCCTCGCGATTTATCTGACCGGCGCGCGCGGCTTCTCCCAGAGCCAGGCCGGCCTGGTCATCGGCCTCTACGGGGTTGGCGGCGCGATCGGCACCACGGTCGGCGGCGTACTGGCCGACCGCTGGGGGCGCCGGCCGACGATGCTGATCGCCCAGTTCGGCGGGGCCACGCTGATGCTCGCGCTCGGCTTCGCGCACAGCTTCCCGCAGATCATCGCCAACACGTTCCTGCTCGGCCTGCTCACCGAGGCGGCACGCCCGGCGTTCCAGGCGATGATGATCGACGTTGTCGGCACGGCCGACCGGGTCCGGGCCTACTCGCTCAACTACTGGGCGATCAACCTGGGTTTCGCGCTCTCCGCGGTCGGAGCCGGCCTGGCCGCCAAGGCCGACTACTTCCTGCTGTTCGCGATCGACGCCGGCACGACGCTGATCACCGCCGTGATGAGCCTGATCTTCCTGGCCGAGACCAAGCCGAAGGTCCCGCTCGTTTCCAAAGGTCAAAAGGTCAAAGGCGGTTTGGGTACGGTCGTGCGGGATCGCACCTTCATGATGTACGTCGTGATCAGCCTTGGCGGAATCGTCGTGATGATGCAGCACATGTCGACGCTGCCGATCACGATGACCGCGGACGGGTTGTCGGCCGCCACGTACGGCGGGGTCATCGCGGTCAACGGCGTGCTGATCGTGCTCGGCCAGTTGTTCGTGCCCAAGCTGATCGGCAACCACGACCCGGCCCGGGTACTGGCCGTCGCCGCGCTCATCGTCGGCGCCGGCTTCGGCCTGGTCGCGTTCGCCCACGCGGCCTGGTTCTTCGCCCTGACCGTGGTGATCTGGACGCTCGGCGAGATGCTCCAGGCGCCGTCCAACGCGGCCACCGTGGCCGCGCTGTCCCCGCCCCAGCTACGCGGCCGCTACCAGGGGCTCAACTCGCTGAACTGGTCGGCCGGCACCGCGCTCGCCCCGATCCTCGGCGGCCTCACCCAGCAGCACCTCGGCGACGCGGCGCTCTGGCTCGGCTGCTTCGGGGTGTGCGCGCTGGTGTCGGTCGGGCACCTGGTCACCGGACCGGCCCGTGCCCGCCGGGTGGCCCACCTCGAGACGGCACACGCCGAGCCGATCATCGAGCCGCTGCCGCCCGCGGTGACCGAGCCGGCCGCCGACGCTCCCGTGCACGTCAACTGAGGTGAGGTCCTGGCTGCGCTCGACCGCCGGCGGGCTGCCCGCGACGTACTGGTACCTCTGGACCGGCATCCTGATCAACCGGGTCGGCGGGTTCGCGGTCCTGTTCCTGTCGCTCTACCTGACCGCGCGGCGGGGCGCCTCACCCGCGGTGGCGGGGCTCATCGTCGGCACGTACGGGATCGGCGGCGTGGTCGGCACCCTGGCCGGCGGCGTCCTGGCCGATCGATGGGGGCGCCGCCGCACCCTGCTCTGGTCCCACCTGGCTTGCGTTCTGTTTCTGGCCGGGCTGGCGGTGGCGGCCGACCTGCGGGTGATCGCCGCGCTGTGCGCGCTGCTCGGCGTGGTCCAGTCGGCGCCGAGTCCGGCGTTCGTTGCGGCGATCATCGACGTGGTCCCCGCCGGCCGCCGTTCGCGCGCCTTCAACCTGCAGTTCTGGGCCTTCAACCTGGGCACCGCGGGAGCGTCGCTGCTGGCCGGGGTGCTGGCGTCGTGGAGCTACGTCGGCCTCTTCCTGATCGACGCCGCGACCACCCTGACCACCGTGCTCGTGATCGCCTGGAAGGTGCCGGAGACCCTGAAGCGCGGCGTGGTGCACGTCGGGGCCACCGGGCGGGGCCTGCGCACGGTGTTCAATGACCGGATCTTCCTGGCGTTCGTCGGGCTGACCCTGATGCAGGCGCTGATCTACAGCCAGACAAACACGATCGTGCCGCTGGCGATGCGGGCGGACGGTCTCGGACCGTCGGCGTACGGCGTGGTGGTCGCCCTCGGCGGCATCATGATCGTCCTAGGCCAGCTGTTCGTGCCGCGCCTGATCGACGGCCACCGCAAGGACCGCGTCCTGGCCGCCTC
The DNA here is from genome assembly GCF_044455125.1 of Actinoplanes sp. NPDC051343. Lineage (NCBI taxonomy): Bacteria > Bacillati > Actinomycetota > Actinomycetes > Micromonosporales > Micromonosporaceae > Actinoplanes > Actinoplanes sp. NPDC051343. The sequence continues at coordinate 250,070 of NZ_JBITEL010000008.1, read as the reverse complement.
GATGGTCGCGATGGCAGCAGGCTTCGCGTCGCTGTCGGTCGCTTCACACGAGTGGGCGTATTTGGGCGCCGCGGCGATCTGGACGGTGGGCAGCATGCTGGCCGCGCCCCCGAACGCCGAGATCAACGCCGAGCTGGCACCGGCCGTGTTGCGCGGCCGCTACCAGGCCGTCTTCTTCCTGACCTTCCCGGCGGCGGCCTTCCTGGCCCCTACGATGGGCGGCGCCAGCCTGCAGTTCTTCGGCAACACCCACTGGCTGCTCGTGGCGGCGCTGGCCCTGGCCGCGGCAGTCTTGCACCTGGTCGCGGGCCCACGCCGGGAGCGGCGGGTCGCCGCTGCAAATGCCGGCCGACCCGCGAACAACGCCGGTAAGGTCCCGGACTCAGCCGCTTGACCCGCCCCGCCCGACGCCGGCGGCGAATGCGTGGTCCATCGAGCGGAGGCGGTTGCTCGCCGCGGATCGAGGGCGCCGGAGCGGCGGATCACCGGCGCACGTGGCCAGGTGCCAGCCTGCGGGGAAGGCGGTGCTGTCGCCGACTTCGAACAGATTCCGCCCGGGGTCCGGACCCCGACCCGGAATGATCGCGGGCGTCGGTCTCGGGGCCGGACAGTTCAGGCGCAAATATGAGATCCGCCCCGGTCCGCGCCTTCTGCGGACAGAAGGGGCCGGAGGATCTCGCCGGCGGCGGCGGACGACGCCCATCCCCATAGGCGTCGCCCGCACTAACCGCCGGTCTCGGGTCGCGCCGTCCCCCAACGGCATATGCCACCCGTCCCCAAACGCCGATCGCGGTGACCATTGCTGATCAACCAGTTCCCCGAACTAACGATCCGACGTCCATTGATTACGCTAGTTGGGCCTGTCAAACCCCACAAGCCAGTTGGCTGTCTGCCATCTGTCTGAACCATCACAGCCATCGAAAAAAAGCCGATCGGTGGATCCACCTGTCCCTCATACGGGCCGCCAACCTGGTAAAAGGCTGTCAGTCCGGCGGCCGAATAGGCGTGGATTCACCTGCTGTTTACGAGACCGTAAGCCAGGTCACTAAGCGCGACAGTCCATGGTGGACATTGTGACGTGCGCTACTCATCCGACGACGGGGCCAGATGCCGGAACGCCTGGAGGTTGGCCACCGATTCGCCTCGTTTGACGCGCCAGTCCCATTCCCGGCGGATCGACGTGCCGAAGCCGATCTCGAGCATCGTGTCGAACGACTCGTCGGCGTAGGTCAGCACCGAACCGAGGATCCGGTCGAGTTCGTCCTCGTCGAGGCCCTTCAACGACATCCGCCCGGTCAGGTAGACGTCGCCGACCGCGTCGATCGAGAACGAGACGCCGTACATGCGGGCGTTGCGGCGCAGCAGCCAGGCCCACAGGTCCTCGCGGCGCTCGTCGGGCTGGCGCATCACGAACGCCTCGATGCGCAGCGCGTGCTCGCCGACGATCAGGTTGCACGCGGTCTTCAGCTTGTGGGTGCCCGGCAGCGTCACCACGTAGGCGCCCGGGCCGGTCGAGTCCCACTCCAGCTCGCGCTCGGCCAGGACCCTTTCGATCAGGTCGGTCACCATATGCACGCCTCGTCGAGACGGGCGGCGATCAGCGTGCGGTGGTCGGTCACGGCCTCACCGTAGACCCGGAGCAGAGCCTCGGCCGTACGGTCCCACGAGAAGTCGGCGGCATGCGCGACCGCACCCGCCGCCAGCACCGCGCGATGCCGCGGAGCGGCGAGCAGGTTGTCGAACACCCGGGCCCAGTCGCGCGGGTCGTGCCCGTCGATCAACACCCCGCTGACGCCGTCCTTCACCGCGGTGACCAGCCCGCCGACCGCGGCCGCCACCACCGGCGTGCCGCAGGCCTGCGCTTCCAGCGCGACCAGCCCGAACGACTCGCTGTGCGATGGCACCGCGACCAGGTCGGCCGTCCGGTACAGGCGGGCCAGGTCGTCACCGGTCTGCGGGGGCAGGAACTTCACCGAGCCGGCGACGCCGAGCGAGGCGGCGAGTTCCATCAGCGCGGTCGGCCGGTCGAGGCCGCTGCCGCTCGGGCCGCCACAGATGACCACGGTGACGTCCTGGTCGGACATCGCCTTGAGGCAGGCCAGGGCGCTGACCAGCACGTCCGGGCCCTTGAGCGGCTGGATGCGGCCGACGAACGCGACGATCTTGCCGGTGGCGGGAAGCCCCAGGGCGGCCCGGTCGGCGCGGCCGGGACGGAACCGGTCCAGGTCGACGCCCGGCTCCACGACGGCAACCCGCGCGGGGTCGGCGTCGTACGAGCCGACCAGGTCGGCAGCCTCGAAGCGGGTGTTGGCGACCAGGCGGTCGGACTCGGCGATCACCTGCTCCTCGCCGATCACCCGGGCCTTGGGCTCGGGCCGGTCGCCGTCGGCGATCAGCCGGTTCTTGACCTTGGCCAGGGTATGTGCGGTGTGCACGTGCGGCACGCCCCAGCGCTCCCGGGCCAGCCAGCCGACCTGCCCGGACAGCCAGTAGTGGGAGTGGATCAGATCGTAGTAGCCGGGCGGGTGGGCCGCCTCGGCGCGCAGCACCCCGTTGGTGAAGGCGCACAGCTGGGAGGGAAGTTCCTCCTTGGACAGGCCCTCGAGCGGTCCGGCATTGACATGCCGGACCTTCACTCCGGGCGCCATTTCGACCACGGGCGGCAATTCGCCTCGGGTGGCGCGGGTGAAGATCTCCACCTCGACGCCGAACTTGGCCAGTCGCTTCGAGACCTCGACGATGTACACGTTCATGCCGCCCGCGTCACCGGTGCCCGGTTGTTCGAGGGGAGATGTGTGCACCGAGAGGGTGGCGATGCGGCGGGGGGCCGGCCACTCAGCCACGATTTTTCCTCCGGGGTAACGGTCAAACGTAACGTGCAACTGTTACGCCGTGGTTCATCTTCCCCATCGGGGCGGCGTGAACCACGCTGCAGGCGGTTGTGGGTGATGCAGGTCATTAGGAGAGGATCGGTGGCATGCAGAAGATCGCGGTCGTCACTGGTGCGTCGAGCGGGATCGGCGAGGCCACGGCCCGCCGGCTCGCCGCCGAGGGTTTCCACGTCGTCGCGGCGGCCCGGCGGGCCGACCGGCTGGCGGCGCTGGTCAAGGAGATCGGCCCGGCGGCGACCGCGGTCGAGTGCGACGTGACCTCGGACGCCTCGGTGGCCGGGCTGGCCGCCGAGGTGGCCGGGCTGGGCGGTCCGGTCACGGTTCTGGTCAACAACGCGGGCGGGGCGAAGGGCCTCGACCAGGTCGCGACCGGCTCGGTCGAGGACTGGCAATGGATGTACGACGTGAACGTGCTCGGCACGCTCCGGGTGACGAAGGCCCTGCTCCCGGCGTTGGAGGCGAGCGGAGCCGGCTCGATCGTGACGGTCGGGTCGACGGCGGCGTTCGTCGTCTACGAGGGCGGCGGCGGATATGCGGCGGCCAAGCACGCGCAGGGCGCCCTGGTCGGCACGCTGCGGTTGGAGATCGTCGGCAGGCCGGTGCGGGTGATCGAGATCGACCCGGGCATGGTGCGGACGGACGAGTTCGCGCTCAAGCGGTTCGGCGGCGATCAGGCGGCGGCCGACAAGGTTTACGAGGGCGTGGCCGAGCCGCTGGTCGCCGACGACATCGCCGACCTGATCACGTTCGCGGTGACCCGGCCCCAGCACGTCAACATCGACCGGCTCGTCGTGCGGCCGATCGCCCAGGCCGCCCAGCACAAAGTGCACCGCGAGAAGTAGAAAACGTAACAGCTGTGAAGCCGGTCGGTGAGATCACGCGCGGCACGACCAACCCCAACCGGTTGCGCCGGGTCGACAACTTCATCGCGTACCGGTGCGGTGAGCTGCTGCGGAACGCAGCGCAACCGATGGTCATCGATCTGGGTTACGGCGCGACGCCGGTCACGGCGGTGGAACTCCGAGGCCGCCTTGCGGCCTCGGTGCGACGAGACGTCGCGGTGGTCGGTTTGGAGATCGATCCCGTACGCGTGGAAGCCGCGCAGCCCTACGCCGATCCGCCCGGTCTCGAGTTCCGCCGCGGCGGCTTCGAACTGGCCGGCCTGAGCCCGGTCGTCGTGCGCGCCTTCAACGTGCTCCGGCAGTACGACGAGTCGGAGGTGACCGCGGCCTGGCAAGCGATGACCGCCACCGGGGCCGTGCTGATCGAGGGCACCTGCGACGAGTTGGGCCGCATCGCCACCTGGGCGGTCGTGTCGGCCGGCCGGCCGTCGACGCTGACCTTCTCGGCCCGGCTGTCCGACCTGGACCATCCGGCGACCTTCGCCGAGCGGCTGCCGAAGGCGCTGATCCACCACAACGTGCCCGGGCATCCGATCCACGATCTGCTGCTCGCGCTCGGCCGGGCGTGGGAGACCGAGGCGACCCCGTTCGGGCCGCGCCAGCGCTGGCTGGCGACCGCACGACGACTTCGCGACGAAGGGCTGCCGGTGCTGGACGGGCCGCATCGCTGGCGCCTCGGCGAGATCAGCCTTCCCTGGCCTGGCTAAAAAGATCGGGCCGGTCCTCCGCAGCGGACCGGCCCGACCCCAGGGGGTGAGTAACGTCTTTAGTTGGCGAGCTTCACGTTGAAGATCGGGTTCGCGGCGACCTGCTTGAACGCGGTCAGGCTGTCCGCGGTCGAGTTGACCGCGATGTTGCGGTCGCCGCTGTCGTCACTCGCGGTGTCGAAGTAGACGACGCCCTTCACCTGCGGGTGCTTGACCAGCTGCGGGACCACCGTGTTGTAGGCGGCCGCCTTGCTGGTCGGATAGGCCAGCCGGTGGTACATGCCCCACTCGGCGACCATGATCGGCTTGCTCGGGTGGTTCTTGACCGACCACTCGTAGAAGCCGAGGCCGCCGCCGGTCGGCTGCCGGTCGAGCAGGCCGCCGAAGTCGCCGTAGTGGTAGTAGCCCTTCTCCACGCTCACGTACGAGTCGAGGCCGACCCAGTCGACGACGTCGTCACCCGGGTAGAGGTCCTTCCACCAGGACTGGGCCATCCACTTCTCGTTGCCCATGTAGGCGAGCACGTTGACCACGTTGGTGACCTTGTCGGCGCGCAGGCGCAGGATCACGTGGCGGTACATGGCGGCATAGTCCTTGGCGGTCATCCCGGAACCGGCCGTGGCGTCCACGTCGTTCTCCGGCTCGTGGTGCAGCACCAGGAAGAACTTCTTGGTCGGGTAGTTCGCCTTGACGAAGTTGGCCCAGGCGTCGATGCGCGCGTCCTGGGCGCCGGCGGCGGTCTTGGCCCAGGTCGAGCCGTACGAGACCTTCCAGTTGAGCATCAGGACCCGCGGGTGGGCGGCATCCTGGGTCATGGCGATCTCGGCCGGGGTCGGGAACTTCTCGTCGCCCTTGTGGTACGTGTGGTAGATCGTCGCGGTGCGGCCGGTCAGGGCCTCCCAGTCCTTGAGGGCCTGGTCCCGCGGGGCGTCGGTGAAGCCACCGGCCGCGGCGCCCCACAGCACGCCGCAGGTCGGCACGAGCAGCGCGCCGGTGGTGCAGGTCGGCGGGGCACTCGTCGTCGGAGCGGTGGTAGGGGCCTTGGTCGTTGGCGCCGTCGTCGGCGCGGTGGTCGGGGCCTTGGTGGTCGGCGCGGTGGTGGGCGCCGTCGTCGGCACGGTGTAGTTGACCTCGAGTTGCGGGCGCTGCTCGGTGGCCACGTACTCCGAGGAACGCAGACGCGTGACCGCGTTGGTCGCCGCCGACTTGAGGACGAACGAGTAGGTGCCCGCCGTCTTGACCGCCGGCGAGACGTCGACGGTGAGGAACGTGTCGCCACCCTTCGGCAGCACCGAGCCGGCCGCGGTCCCACCGGTCGCGGGCAGCTTGCCGCCGGTGATCGTGGTCTCGGTCCAGGCGCCGGTGACCGGGTAGGCGGTCAGCCGCGAAGCGTCGACCGGGCCGTCCACCCGCACGGTGAGCTGGGCCTGGGCCACGGCAGCGCCGGCCGGCAACGCCGGCACGACGAACTTCACGTACGCCGTGCGCGTCTCGCCGTCCGAAGTGCCCACCACCAGCTTGTCGGCAGTGCCGAAGTTGTCGCCGGTGCGCGTGCTCGACACGTACGCGTCCTCGCTCGCGGCGATCGTGTGCGCCTCCGCCGTCACCGCGCCGGCCGCCCCCGCGGTCATCACAGTGAACCCGGCGCTCACGGCCACTCCGGCCGCGGTCGCACCAATCAATGCCTTCCTGGCAAACACGTGTCGTCCTCCCCGTGGATCGATCGTTCGAGTTCCCAAGGTCGGTCGTCGGGGGTGCCGGTGAAGCCTTCGGACGGGTGCAGGTGGGTAGCGGCCATTGTGGACAGTCGCGCCGAAAAGAAGCGCCGCCCGCGGTCGGCGGGCGGCGCTGCTGTGGATAGCGACCGAAAAATGTCGTAGGGCGGCGCTCTGCTCAACCCCACCCAGTGCCGGGGTGGGGTGGATCAGGGCACGGGTGGGCCAGGGCGGGAGCGGCAAAGCGGCCCGAGCGGCCGCAGGGTCAGAGGACGGACCGCAGGGCTTCGATCAGGCCCTCGGTGGTGAACGGCTTCTTGACCAGCAAAGCGTCCTCGGCGATCAGGCCGTCGGCTACCGCGATCTCGCGGGGCAGCCCGGAGATGTAGATGACCTGCATGCTCGGGCGCAGTTCGGACGCCGTCCGCGACAGTTCGCCGCCTGAGACGCCGGGCAGGCCCAGGTCGGTGACGAGCACGTCGATGTCGCCCGGGTGTTCCCGGCAGACCTCGATGGCCTGCCGGGAGTCACCGGCGGTGATCGCGGTGAAGCCGCGGCGTTCGAGCATCCGCCGCATGATGTCGCGCAGGTCCTCCTCGTCGTCGACGACCAGGACGGTGGGGCGCTTCTCGGGCGCCGTCGCCTGCGACATGGGTCCTCCCGGGGTAGCGACGGGCTTCTGCCCCAACGCTATCGGTGCGAGGTTGCCCCGGCCTGCGGGTTGAGAAAGCCCGTGTAGAGCTCCTTGGCCGGGGATCGATTGCCCGCCGATGTCACGGTGCCCGGCGTGGCCTGCGCGACCAGTCCGTCGCGGACCTGGGCCGGGGTCCAGTCGGGGTGGGCGCCGAGCACCAGCGCGGCCGCGCCGGCGACGTGCGGGCTGGCCATCGAGGTGCCGTTCATGATCATGGTGGAGGTGTTGGAACGGTTCGAGGCCGACTCGATCCGGACACCCGGCGCGAAGAGGTCGAGACAGCTGCCGTAGTTGGAGAACGACGCCCGCTTGTCGTGGTCGTCGCTGGCGCCGACCGTGATCGCGGCCTTGTCGTCGGCCGGGGACTGGTGGCAGGCGTCCTTGTTGTCGTTGCCGGCCGCGACGGCGTAGGTGACGCCGGCCGCGATCGAGCGGTCGACCGCGTCGTCGAGGGCCTTGCTGACCGTGCCGCCGAGGCTCATGTTGGCGACCGAGGGGCCGTGGGCGTGCTTGGTCACCCAGTCGATGCCGGCGATGATGTCGGAGTACGACCCGGAGCCGTTGCACCCGAGCACCCGCACCCCGACCAGCCTGACGTCCTTGGCGACGCCCCAGGTCGACCCGCCGATCGTGCCGGCGACGTGGGTGCCGTGGCCGTTGCAGTCCTGGGCCACGTTGTCGCGGTCGACGGCGTCGTAGCCGTTGGTCGCCCGGCCCCCGAACTGCTGGTGGGTGATCCGGATGCCGGTGTCGAGCACGTAGGCGGTGACGCCGGCCGCCGACGGGGCGGTGTAGGTCCTGGACAGCGGCAGTTGCCGCTGGTCGATCCGGTCGAGGCCCCAGGTGGGCGTGTTTCCGGCGACGGCGACCGTGGCGTCCTGCTCGACGTACCGGACGGCCGGGTCGGCGGCCAGCCGGCGGGCCTGCGGGGCGGTCATGGTGATCGAGAACCCGCGTACGGTCGCCTCGTAGTCGTCGGCGATCTCCCCGCCGTACCTCTTCGCAAGCGTGCGGGAGACGGTGCCGACGCCGATGCCACCCGGCTTGAGCACGACGATGTAGCTTCCCCCGATGGTGCCGGCGGAGCCGGCGCCGAGGACCGTCCCGGTGGCCGGCGCGGCCTGGGCGGCAACGGGTGCGCCGCAGATGACGGCGGCGGCAGCCCCCGCCAAAAGTACGGAGATACGCCCGGTGTCGATGCGCAAGGTGTTCCCTCTCGTTATCTGTTTTCGACGGACATCGCCCGGGGGAAGCGGAATGCCGACGGCAGTCGAGGGAAATGGTGAAGGAGTCGGATCGAGGTTGTGGGATCCGTCCGGTTGCACGCCTGGTGCAAGGAATTCGGCCGCGGGCGAACGGCCGGTATGTCACCCGAGAAGAGCTAAGCCCCTCTCACCGAGGGCCGATCTACCCCCTGTCAGGACCGCTGCACACCGCCACCGAGCAAGGAGAGCGATATGACCACGCTGCTGACGCCCGAGATCACCACGGTCGACGAGCTGACTGAGCGGTGCGACCGCTGCAGCGCCGCCGCCAAGCTGGAGGTCAAGCTGGCCAGCGGCGGGGCGCTCACGTTCTGCGGTCACCACGCGAACCGGCACCACGAGGACATCGTCAAGATCGCCGAGCGGATCATCCTCGAGGACGGCTTCGTCTGGACCGGCAAGTAGCCCCGTAAGCCATAAAAGCCGCGTTATCCTCATTTCGTTATGGGCAGAACGCGGCCCCCGAGTTGGGCACAGCCGGTCCTGCACGGTGTCGCCCTGCTGCTCGCTCTCAGCGCGGCTGCCTTGACGGCAGCCGCGCTCGACGTGCATCCGGTGGTCGCCGTCGCCGCACTGGTCACGGCGATCGGTTTGACCGGTTTTCTCGTACGCGGGCGCGCCCGGCCCAACCGCACGGACGACCCGAACGGCCTTTTCCACTCGATGAACGAGGCCGTCATGGTGCTCGACGCCAACTACCGCGTGATCGACGTCAACCGGCGCTGGCGGGAACTGACCGGCCACGCTCCGGACGAGCCCATTCGCCTCGACCCGCCCCCGATGCCCCCGGAGGCCGGCGGCGACTGGCTGCTGCCCCGCATCGACGGCACCGAGGTTCCGGTGCTGGCCACGATCGCCCCGATCGCCGGAGAGAACGGCGAGACCCGGGGCTACGTAGCCACGTACGTCGAGATCGCCGACCGCAAGCGGGCCGAGCAGGCGCTGATCGAGCGGGCCGAGGAGTTGGAGCGCGGCAACGCCCGGCTGGCCGCCGCGCTGACCTTCAAGAACGACCTGACCTCGATGCTGACCCATGACGTGGCCCAGCCGATCAGCTCGATCGCCAGCCTCTCCGAACTGCTCTGCGCGGACTGGACCGACCTGCCGGACGACGTCCGGTTCGAGCTCGCGTCCAAGATCGACAAGAACACGCAGCGGCTGATCAAGATGATGAGCGATCTCCAACTGCTGTTCCGGCTGGATCCGGCGGGGATGAGCGCGCGGCGTTCCCCGGTGCCGCTCGCCGAGGCCCTGCCCTCCTGCGCAGGGGTGACGGTCGACATCGACGAGAACCTGTCGGTGCTGGCCGACCGGGAGCACGTGACGGTGGTGCTGCACAACCTGGTGAGGAACGCGCTCGAGCACGGCGAGCCGCCGGTCGTCGTCAGCGGGACGCGGCAGGGCGACACCGTCGTATTGAACGTGCAGGACAACGGGCCCGGAATCGCCGAGGAGCTGCGGCGCGGCCTGTTCGGGCGATCCGCGCGCGGGCTGTTCATCGTGCGGCACCTGGTCGAGGCGAACGGCGGAACGGTCCGCCACGAGCAGGTGCTTCCGCGAGGCACGCGCATGGTCGTGACATGGGAAGCGGCCCCGATCTGAGACCGGCGCCGCTTCCTCGAGCCGATGTGATCACATGTCGTGGGCGCTCCCGCGCTCCTCTTCGTTGATCATCCCGTCGCCCCAGCCGTCCCGGCGCGGCGTGCGGCCGCCCATCCGGGCCGATCCGGCGGCGCCGCCCGAGATCGGGCCCGCCGTGGCGATCCGCCGGCCGGGCGCCAGCACGTCGTCGAGGTCGTGCGCGCTGCTGATGCCGGGCGCGCTGGTGATGTCGACGTTGGTGCCCATGTCGGCCTCGGTCATCCGGTGGTACGGCAGGTCGGCGTCGCTGCCGTTGCTGCGCTCGGCGGCACCCGTGTCCCAGCCCGCGCCCGGCTTCGGACGGTTGCGGATGCGGGCCGCCACCGAGGCCGGGCTGGCGATCGTCTTGGAGCTGGCGCCGGTCGGGTAGTCACCCAGCGTGCCGCTCTCGACCAGGCTCTTGAACATGGTCAGGTCGCTCTGCAGCCGCTTCGTCAGCGACGCCTGGCCGTGCCGGTCGCTGGGCATGAGAAAGGCGGCGTCCGCCTCGAGCTGGGCCACGATCTGGGTCTTCGTCTCACCCATCGGCCGCAACGTGATGGTCTCGGCGAGCAGTGGCCCCTCGGTCGTCGACCACGACACCCGCTCGTCCAGCGAGCGCTCGGTGATCTGGGCGTCGAACTCGCGGCGCTTGCCGTCGACGTCCATGATCCAGTGGGTCTGGTCGTGCCCGATCGGGGTCACCTCCTGGACCCCGCTCATGAACCGCGGGTAGTTCTCGAACGCGGCGAGCTGCTCGTACACCGTGTGCAGCGGTGCACTTACCTCGATGGCCTGCTGAACCATACTCATCGCATCTCTCCCATGCCTTTTGTTGCTTCCGGCATATCGAGCGTACGGAGGCGACTACTGTCCGCGTTCCCCTTTGGTGATACCCGGCCGTCAGACCCGGCGCAGGTACTGCCAGCGGCCCACCTCGGCCGCATATCGGGCATCACTCGCGGCGACCAGCGCCACCCCGGCCGAACGCAGCATCGCCAGCAGCCGGGCGGACGGGCTGCGCCACGCCTCGCTGACCTCGACCACGGTGCCGGTCTGCCGGCAGGCGTCGGTGAGAGCGGTCAGCATGTCCGGCGTGACCACCGCGTCGTCCAGGCCGACCTGGGCGAGCAGGATCAGCGGGCGGGCCAGCTGGGTGGGCGCGTAGCGGGAGGCGCGCTCCAGGCCGCGTACGGTCGCTTCGATCAGCGTCTCGGCGACCTGCTCGGGGGTGAGTTCGGCGGTGCTGAGCAGCGCGCGGACGTCGCGGGCGCCGACCGGGCCACCGGCCAGCGGCAGACGGGAGACGGCCACCGAGACCGCCTCGATCGGCGCCAGGTCGGCCGGCCAGGCCAGCCACCCGTCCGGCTGGACGACCTCGACCTCGGCCGCGACGCGCAGCGTCATCTCGGTGCGGCGCCGGGCCCGGCCCACGGCGTCGGCGTACGCGCCGAGCCAGGTGGTGTCCGGCCCGACCTGGTCGGCGAAGGTGACCGCGGTGAGCCCGGCCTGGTCGGCGGCCGAGACGACCACGCCGACGCTGTCGCGCCCGGCGGAGAAGCCGGTGTGCACGTGGGCGTCGACGGTCAGGTCGAGGCCGTCGTCGACGGCGCTCATCAGACCGCCAGCGATGCCCGTGTCCCGCTCTGCGCTCAAGTTCGCTCCCCAGCTCTTCTCCGTGGTGTGCGAGAAGAATGCGGGAACGGTGTTGTCAGGCCTGGTCTGAGGCCGGTGCAGTTCGGTTCGTGGTTCCGCCCGACAGCACCAGCCGCCCGACAGCACCAGCCGCCCGACAGCACGATGCCCCGGCGCATTACGCGCCGGGGCGGTCGTCGCTCAGTCGGATTCCTCCGGAGATCGCAGCATCTTGGCAACGGCCTGGACGGCGTCCTCGGTCGGCGAGGCGGCCTCGCGGTTGGCGGCCTGCAGCTCGCGGTAGACCTCCTCGCGGTGCACCTGCACGTCGCGGGGGGCCTGAATGCCCAGCCGGATCACGTCACCTCGCGCCTCGAGGACCGTGATGGTGACGTTGTCGCCGATCATCACGCTCTCACCGGCCCGGCGGGTCAGCACAAGCATCGGCGTACCCTCCTGCATCCCTGTTATGGCAGAGGCGCGGTCGCGCGGAGCCGCGACCGCGCCTGCGACGGGGCTTCAGTAGGTCCGATTCATGATCGCCCGGACCGGCAGGCCGGAACCGCTGAGCACAACCTGCTGTGCCCGCATGCTATCCCGGTCGACGACGATGGGGGCGAGCAGATTGGCCGTGGTCTCGTTGACGCCGGCCGTGATGACCACCATGAGCAGCAGACGGTCCGGGTCCTTCGTGTTCAGCGCCGCGAAGACGGACTCGTCGATTTCCGGTGCGTACTCCGGGAAGAACGGCTCCGGCGGAGCGACCAGGAAGCGGAGCTCCGGGTCCTCGACGGACGTGAAGGCGTAGAGCAGTCCGTCTTCGTGCAGTCGCACCAGGACGAACTCCCGGTGCGCCGGGAAACCGGGCATGGGCACCGCCATCGAGATGGTCGGCAGACCCAGCGACGGGTCGATCATGGTGTCCTCAATCGGTCGGGACGCGGTGCGAGTAGTCATGGTCACCTCAGGAAATCGATGAGCGAGGGCTGGATCACCTTGGCCGTGGCGGCCAGGGCGGCCTGATACGAGGTCTGCTGGATTTGCAAATCCATGATCGCCTTGGGCAGGTCGACATCCTCGATATCCGACAACTGCGACGACACGGACAACAGATGATCCTCCGCGGACTGCTTCATCTGCGTAACCCGATTATATCGGGCGCCTACGTCCGAAAGAGTGGATTTCAGCAAATCGTGGGCGGTATCGAGATTGGTCAGGTCGTCACCGAGGGTGTTGGTATCCCCGGACTGAATGTCCCGCGAGATGTCACTCAGGACCTGGAAAAGCTGGGTCGGGCCGTCCCCGAACGCTTCGGGGCCGGTGGTCTCGATCCGCACTTTCGAGTTCGGACCGACGGTTCGGGTGGTCTGGCCGGCGTCACCCTTGTAGTTGCCGCTCTCGTCATAGGCGACCCCGCCGGCCGTGGTGCCACCGAACACCGGGCGGCCCATGTATTGGGTATTGGCCTGCCCGATCAGCGACTGCTTGATGTTGTCGATCTCGGTCGTCAACGCGTCGCGGGCGCCCTGATCGGAGCCGGACGCATTGAGCGCCTGAAGGGTCAGATCGCGGACGCGCAGGATCTGGGTCGACGAATCGCCGAGCTTGTCCTGGATGGTGCCGAGCCAGCCGAGCCCGTCGTCGGCGTTGCGCGAGTACTGCTGGGTCGCGCGCACCTCGCCCCGGAGCTGCAGCGACGTGACCGTGCCGGTCGGCGAGTCCGACGGCCGGTTGATCATCTTGCCGCTGGAGATCTGCTGCTGGATCTTCTGGCCCCGAGCCGCCGTCCGCTGAAGGTCGCTCAGGGCCTTCGTGGTCATGCTCGATTCGGTGACCCTCGACGGGATCGTCATGGCTTAACTCCTCGAACCGTCACCGGCCGACCAGGCCGGTCCGGTTGATCAGCTGGTCGAGCATGGAGTCGACCGTGGTCAGCACCCGCGACGCGGCCTCGTAACCGCGCTGGTAGGTGAGCAGGTTGGTCATCTCCTCGTCGAGGTTGACCCCCGACTCGGAGCCGCGGTCGGTGTCGACCTGGTCCCGCACCGCGTTCTGGATGTCGCTGCGCCGGGAGCTGGCCTGGGCCGCCACCCCGAGCTGCCCGATCATCTGCTGGTAGACCGCGTCCGGTCCGCCGCCCGAGGTGCCGAGGTCGGTGAGCTGGTCGGCGACCTCGTGATTGAGGGTGCCCGCGGTCGACGGATCGGCCGAGATCGGGTTGTCCGAGGAGAACGCCACCTTGGCCGGATCGTCGATCGCTACCTTGATCGACTTGGCGTCGGTGTGACCGTTCGCGTCGACCTCGAAGAACGGCTCGCCGGTCGTGCCGTCGATGCTGAAGCCCTGCTCGTGCGCGGCGTTGACGGTGTCGGCGAGCTGCTGCGCGACCGCGTCGATCTGCGACGAGATGCCGGGGATGACGGTGTTCATCGAGTCGACCATCGAGCCCATGGTGCCGCCGGCGGCCACGGACGTCCCGGTGTCCGCCCACTGCAGGCCGGCCTGGGTCGTCGGCGTGATCCCGTCGAGGGTGGTGGGACCGACCGCCTTGACCGCCCGCGCGCTGAACTCGGCAACGACCGGGCCGTTGCCGATGTAGACGTTGATCGCGCCGTTCGGCTGGGCCACCGTCGTCGCCCCGGCCAGCTCGGAGAGCTGCATGATCGCCTGGTCGCGCTGGTCCATCAGCTCGTTGGGCTGCAGTCCGGCCTGCTGCGCCACCACGATCTTGTTGTTCATCGTGGCCACCGTGCCGGCCAGGGTGTTGACCTGGTCGGCGTAGGTGGACAGCTCGTTCGAGCTGGCCTTGAACTGGTTGGACAGCGAGGCGTGCGCGTCGTTCAGCGTTGTCGCGACCGTTACCGAGCGCTCGATCAGGGAGCTGCGGGTCGACGGGTCCTGCCAGTTGTTGGAGACGTCGTTCCAGGCGTCCCACATGTCGTGGAGCCGGGCCTGCAGCGCGGTGTCGCTCGGCTCGGCGAAGACGTCCTCGACCGAGTTGTAGGTCGCGGTCTGGTTGGTCAGGTAGGCCGCGTTGCCGTGCTCGGTGCGCCCGCGCTCCTCGAGGTATTCGCTGCGGCTGCGGTCGAGGCCGGCGATGCGTACGCCGTTGCCCACCGAATCGGGCGTCGAATAGACACCGGGGTTGATGCCGCCCGCGTTGGCCGCCAGGCGCAGCCGTTGCCGCGTGTATCCCTCGGTGCTGGAGTTCGCGATGTTCTGCCCGGTCACGTCGAGGCCGCGCTTCTGCGCGTAGAGCGACGTGAGGGCCGTGTTCAAACCGCCGAAGGTGCTGCCCATCAGATCGCCTCATCCACCAGATTGGAGCGGCGGATGCCGCCGGAAACGGTCTGGCCCTGCGGTCCGTACGTTTCCACAGTTTCGGCGAACGCGAGCATGGTTTCGCGGGCCGCGCGCTGGCCGGCGGTGAGCAGGTCGCGGTTGACGTCGGCCAGCGCACCGATCTCGGAGGTGAGCATCAGGAACGCCTTGCGGTGCTGGTGCAGGAGGTCGGCCCAGGGCGCGGGGGCGGCGTCGGCCAGTTCGCCGAGCGAGGCGTCCGGCGGAAGCCCGAGCTCGACCGCGGCGTCCTGGGAGTAGGCGGCCCGGATCACCTCGGTCTGCCGGATCTGGTCGAGCACCACCTCGACCTCGCGGGTGGCGTGGCTGAGCCAGCGGGAGCGGTTCGCCGCGAGAAGCAGCTGCTCCTCCTCCAGCTTGAAGAGCAACATCTCCAGTAGCTCGCGCGATCGCCACAGGACGCTGGCCAGGTCGGTCAGGCTCACCCGGACCTCCGTTGGGGCTCGTGGTCGGGCGCGCCCCTGCCGACGAACCCGCTCATTCGGACAGGTCGGCACGTCTGCCGCTCCGCTGAGGGATTTCCCCCGATCGGGCCCTTCGGGGAGTCTCGCCCCTTTATCCGGGTTCGCCGGAAAAGGGCGAAGAAATCTCAGAGACTGCTCATGGTCCTCGGCGCAGGCGCCGATCGGACCTGGCGTAAGCCACGGCTCACGGATGGGCCGGCCGGACCCTGATCAAGGAGGAAAGACTCATGGGTCTCCGCATCAACCAGAACATCGCGGCACAGAACGCCTACCGGAACCTGTCGGTCACCGACGGCCAGATGCAGAAGTCCCTGGAGAAGTTGTCCAGCGGTTACCGCATCAACCGGGCGGCCGACGACGCGGCCGGCCTCTCGATCTCCGAGGGCCTGCGTTCGCAGATCGGCGGCATGAAGGTCGCTGTGCGCAACACCCAGGACGGCGTCTCGGTCGCGCAGACCGCTGAAGGCTCGATGAACGAGGTCACCTCGATTCTCCAGCGCATGCGTGACCTGGCCGTCCAGGCCTCGAACAGCGGCGCCACCGACTCCGACGCCGCGGGTGCCGCGAACAAGGAAATGACCCAGCTCAACGCCGAGCTGGACCGGATCGGCAGCACCGCCTCGTTCGGCAAGTCGAAGCTGCTCGACGGCTCCTTCGGCACCACGGTGACCAGCAAGGCCACCGCCATCCCCGCCGACGTCACCACCGGCGCTGTCGCGGCGCTCCCGGCGACCGTCGCCGACGACGCGGGCGGCACCTTCACCTTCACGCTGGACAAGGTCGCCGGCGGGACGAAGTCGCCGACCGGCGTCGACATCTCGACCGGCGGAACTCCGGGCCCGATCACGGTCACGGTCAGCAAGGTCGCGGCCGACGCGTCGCCGCAGGACCTCGCCAAGGCGGTCAACGCCGGCCTGCAGACGGCGCTGAAGGCCGCGGGCTACCAGGGCTCCGAGGTCACCATGTCGGCGTCGGTCGACGCCAGCAACAACACGACCTTCCAGATGGGCGGCACCGGCGACTTCGAGGTCGCCGCGGACACCGACGGCGGGCTGGGCGGTATGAGCGTCGACATCACCGCCGCCAACAACGTCACCAACGCGAACGCCAGCCGGGGCGAGTTCCAGGTCGGCGCGAACGCCAAGCAGAAGATCAACATCCAGATCGGCGCGGTGAACGCCGAAGCGCTCGGCACCGCCTCGCTCGACCTGACCAAGGACCCGGACAGCGCCATCACCACGCTGGACAAGGCCCTGCAGTCGGTCTCGGACAGCCGGGCCTCGCTCGGTGCGTACCAGAACCGGTTCGACCACACCATCAACAACCTCAACGTCGCGGTGGAGAACCTGTCCGCGTCGGAGTCGCGTATCCGTGACACCGACATGGCCCAGGAGATGGTGTCGTACACCCGTAACCAGATTCTGACCCAGGCCGGCACCTCGATGCTGTCCCAGGCCAACCAGTCGGCTCAGAACGTGCTCTCGCTGCTGCGCTGAGCGAAGGCGCTAACCGAACTGAGACCGCTCAGCACTGAATAACTCGGCTTCCGGGCCGAACAGGTGGGGGTAACCGGCAGACAGCGCCGGTTGCCCCCGCTTCGTTTGGGGTTGCTCTACAGAAAGGCAGGCGCCCGTGACCAGCACGGTTGACGGTCTTGTCAGTGGCATGGACACCACCAACATGATCAAGCAGTTGATGCAGGTCGAGGCCGCGCCTCAGACCCGCCTCAAGACCAAGGTGGCGACCGCACAGACGGCCGTGTCCTCCTATCAGTCGGTCAACTCCAAGGTCTCCGCCCTCAAGGGCGCGGCCGACACGCTGAGCCAGCTCGGCACCTGGCGGAGCGTCAAGGCGTCGTCCAGCTCCTCGACGGTCACCGCCACCGCTTCCACCAACCTCAACGCCACCTCCGGGAGCCTCACCTTCAACGTCACCTCGACGGCGTCGAAGCAGATGACGACCATGCCGGTGCCGACCTTCACCGACGGCGACGGCGACGGGGTGCTCGACAAGACCCCGATGCCGATCACCGGCGCCACCAGCATCACGGTCACCCCCGGCAGCTACGACTCCGGCGGCGTTTTCACCGCCTCGGGCGACCCGAAGACCATCGACATCAGCGCCGACCAGTCCGCGTCCGGCATCGCCAAGGCCATCAACGCGGCCGGCGCCGGCGCGACGGCGTTCGTCATGCCGACCTCGAAGACCGACGGCGTCCTGCAGATCACCGGCAGCAAGACCGGCGCGAGCAACGGCTTCAAGATCGACGGTCTGGACGGACTCGGCACCGGCGGCGCCTCGCCGTCGACCACCGCCGGCGCCAGCGCGACCCTGGAGATGACCGGCGGCGACGGCTCCACCTACTCGGTCAACAGCGAAACCAACACCTTCAGCGGGCTGATGGCCGGCGTGACGATCACGGTCTCCAAGAAGGAGGACGGCGTCACGATCGACGCCAGCAACGACACGAGCGCGATCGCGAACGCGTTCCAGTCGCTGGTCAACTCGGCCAACGCCGCGCTGACCGAGATCAGCAACCAGACGGCGTACGACGCGAGCACCAAGCAGGGTTCGCCGCTGACCGGTGACTTCTCGGTCCGCAACATGCAGCAGCAGATCCTCGGCGCGGTCAGCCAGGGCCTGTCGTACCCGGACCCGACCTGGACCAAGCCGGACAACGACCCGACCGCCACCGCACCGAAGATCGCCTTCGGCTCGCTGAAGCAGTTCGGCATCCAGCTCGACTCGACCGGTCAGCTGACCTTCGACTCGGCCGCCTTCACGGCCGCGTACAACGCCGACCCGGCCAAGATCCAGCAGGCCGGCATCGCGCTGGGCGACCAGTTCGAGAAGTTGTCCGGCGACATGAGCACCAACGTGAGTTCGGTGATCACCGGACGCAACAACGAGATCGACAGCCTCACCACCCAGATCAGCGACTGGGACGTACGGCTTTCCGCCAAGCAGCAGGCGCTCCAGAAGCAGTACTCCGACCTGGAAGTCGCCCTGGGCAAGCTGAAGAACCAGTCCAGCTGGCTCTCCGGCCAGCTCGCCGGCCTCTCCTGAGCCGTCTGAAGCCTGACCGCCGGACACCGGCCCCGCCCGGCCGGCCCGGTGACCATCCGACCGACGACCACCAGACCGACGACAGACAGGAAAAACGATGACTTCCGCTCCGCAGCTGCGTGACCGCTACCTCCGCGACTCGGTCAACACCGCCTCGCCCGCCAAGCTCCTGATCATGCTGTACGACCGCCTGATCCTGGACCTGGCCAAGGGCGAAGAGGCGCTGCGCTCGGGCGAGCGCGAAGCGGCCAACGACCGGATCACCCACGCTCAGGAAATCATCCTGGAACTGCGCACCAGCCTCGACGTCGAGGCGTGGTCGGGCGCTCCCGGCCTGGCCAACCTGTACGGCTGGCTGCTGACCGAGCTGATCGGCGCCAACATCGGCCGCGACGCCGACCGGGTTGCGGCCTGCCGGGCACTGGTCGAGCCGATCCGGGAAGCCTGGAACGAGGCGGCCACCGCGGCCGTCGCGGGCTGAGCGGCGGCTCCGTGAGCGACGACTGGCACGGCGCCTGGAGCGCCGCGCTCGACGAACTGGAGCTCGACGTGGCCGAGGTCGAGGCGATGCTGGCCGACGAACGCCGGAACGCCGAGACTCCGCCCGCCGACCTGTGGCGGTCGCCGACCGAGCTGGGTGCGCTGCCGCTCGAGCTCCTGCCGCGGGCCGACGAGATCCTCACCCGTCAGCTCAAGGCGGCCCAGGAGCTCGCGAAACGGCTGACCAGCAACCGCCGGCAGTTCGCGGCGACCGCCCGGATCGAGACCGGGGAAGCGGTCAAACGGCCCGTCTACGTCGATCGCGCCATGTAGCACCGGACCAAAGGAAGCGCCCTGGAATCCCACTTGAGGATTCCGGGGCGCTTTTTGCGTGTGCAACCTCCCAGCAACCCGTTGGCTCTAAGCGGATCGGCGGGTGGGCCGAACTGCATGGTACGAGCGACGGATTGCTCATGAATTGCCACGGATCGGCGCCTTGACCTACATCCAAGGAGCTGTTGTGTTCGACGACCTCTCTTCGTCCGCCCTACGTGTCTCGGTCGCCGGCCTCGCCGCCCGTCAGAACGCCATCGCCGACAACATCGCGAACATCGAGACCCCCGGCTACAAGGCACGTAAGGTCAATTTCGAGGACGCCCTGCGCGGCGCCGTCGAGCGCGGCGATTCGCCCTCGTCGGTCGCACCGTCCACGGACACGTCGCTGGAGCCCACCCGGCTCAACGGCAGCAACGTCAACCTCGACGAGGAGACCCTGTCGCACATCGACACCACGATGCGCTACCAGCTGACCCTCCGGGCTCTGGACAGCAAGTACGGCATGCTGCGCGACGCGATCAAGGGGGCCTGAGCCGGATGAGCACTTTCAACGCGATCGGCGTCGCCGGAAGTGGCGTCACCGTCTACCGCAAGTGGCTGGACGCGGTGTCCGACAACATCGCCAACATGGACAACGTCAGCCGGACCTCCGACAAGGCCTTCCAGGCGCGCTACGTGGTGGCGCAGGAGGCGGCGGACGGCAACGGCGCCCAGGTCGGCGGCGTGGCGTTCGGCAGCGCCGAAGGCATCGTCGTCCAGGACCCCGACAACCCGCTGGCCGACAACGAGGGCAACGTGCGTCGCCCGGACATCGACCTGAGCAGCCAGATGGCCCAGATGATGATGGCGCAGCGCGCCTACCAGGCCAACCTCTCGGTCGTCGACCGGGCCAAGGAGTGCTACTCCGCCGCTATCAACCTCGGGAAGTGAGCTGAGCCATGACCTCTCCGATCAGCGCGATCAGCGGTTTCTCCGGCATCTCCGGCGTCTCCGGGCTCTCCGGGGTCTCCGACGCCGACTCGACGAACGGACTCGACGCTCTCACCGACGGGTCCGGCACCAGCGCGGTGCAGGGACCGAACGAGGACTTCGCCGGGATGCTCTCCAAGGGCCTCGAAAACGTGCAGTCCACCCAGAAGAAGGCCGATGACCTGGCCGTACAGGTCGCCGACGGCACCCTGCAGGACCCGGCCCAGTACACGATGGCGGCCAACGAGGCCTCCCTCGGACTTCAGCTCACCCTTGCCGTACGCAACAAGGCCCTGGACGCCTTCCAGGAGATCATGAGGATGCAGGCCTGAAATGACGGACCGCCTTCCCGCCCCGGTACGCCGTATTACCGACGCCTTCAGATCCTTCACCCCCGGACAGAAGGCCGTCACGATCACGGCGGTGGTCGCACTCGTCATCGGCGGTTACTTCTTCGCCACCTGGGCGTCGAAGCCGTCGTACTCGATCCTGTTCAACAACCTGTCGGCCAAGGACGCGAGCGCGATCACCGAGTCGCTGCAGAAGGGCGGCACGAAGTACGAGCTGGCGAACGACGGCCAGACCATTCTCGTGCCGCAGGACCAGGTCAATCAGCTGCGCCTGACGCTCAGCGGCCAGGGGCTGCCCGGCGACGCCGGCACCGGCTACTCGCTGCTCGACCAGCAGGGCATCACGACCAGCGACTTCATGCAGCACACGAACTATCAGCGGGCCCTGGAAGGCGAGCTCGCCAAGACGATCGGTTCGATCGACGGCGTCGAGGCGGCCACCGTGCACCTCGTGCTGCCGCAGAAGGACGTGTTCGCCGACAACCAGGACCAGCCGACCGCCTCAGTGCTGGTCGCGTCCAGCCCGAGCCAGCCGCTGAGCAGTCAGCAGGTGCAGGCGATCGTGCATCTGGTCGCGTCCAGTGTGGAGGGACTCGACCCGACGCAGGTCACGGTGGCCGGCGCGGACGGCAAGATTCTCTCCACCGGTGGCGGGGCCGACGTGGGTACCGGCGGGGACAACACCGAGACCGATCAGACCGTCGCCTTCCAGAACCGGATGAACACCTCGCTGCAGAGCATGCTGGACAGCGTCGTCGGTGCCGGTCACTCGGTGGTCACGACGACCGCCGACCTCGACTACGACCGCACCCAGACCACCAGCAAGACCTACCAGCAGGACCCGTCGCTGCCGGCCACCTCGGAGCAGAACAGCCGCGAGGCGTACAACGGGACCGACAACTGCAACGGCGGCGTGCTCGGCCCGGACAACATCGCCGGTCCCGGCTGCAGCGGCGGCGGAAGCAGCAGCTCCGGGCCCGGCCAGTACGAGAACAGCACCTCGACCCGGAACAACGCGCTGAACGAGGTCACCAAGCAGATCCAGAGCGCGCCCGGCGGCATCAAGAACCTGCACATCGCGGTCCTGCTGGACAGCACGACCGCGGGCTCGGTCGACCCCACCCAGATCCAGCAGGTGCTCAGCTCGGCCGCCGGCATCGACCCGACCCGCGGTGACACCATCGCGGTCAGCGCGATGCCGTTCGACACCAGCGCGGCCAAGCAGGCGCAGAGCGCGCTGAGTGCGTCGGCCACCGCGGCCCAGCAGGCCAAGCAGACGTCATTGATCAAGACCGGCGTGCTCGCCGCGGTCGTGCTGATGCTGATGTTCGTGGCCTGGCGGGCCACCAAGCGCTCCAAGAAGCGCAAGGGCCTGACCGCCGAGGAGCGCCGGCACCTGGAGGACATGCAGGCGGCGCTGGAGGCCCAGCGGCTGGTCGAGCTCAACGCCGCGATCCCGGCCCAGATGATCGAGGCCGGACCGGACATGTCGGCCGAGCTGGAGGCCCGCGAGGAACGGGTCCGGGAGATCGAACAGATGGTGAAGGACCAACCCGAGGAGATGGCAACCCTGCTGCGCGGCTGGCTGGCCGCGGACTCGCGCTGAGCCGTACCGCGCGAACTGGTCACGGAAGACAGGTTTGAGGAGAGTACGCGTTGACGACCACCCCGGCGCTCACCACGATGTCGATGACGGGCGTACGTAAGGCCGCCATCATGTTGGTCCAGTTCGGCAAGGAGCACTCGGCACAGATCCTGGCCAACATGTCGGAGAAAGAGGTCGAGCTGATCTCGGCCGAGGTGGCCCGGCTCGGCAAGCTCGAACCGACCTCCGTCGACGACGTGATGGACGAGTTCTATGCCATGGCGACCACCCGCTATGCGGGTTCGGGCGGCATGGACTACGCCCGGGAGCTGCTGGAGGCGTCGCTCGGCAAGGAGCGGGCGGCGCTGATCCTCGACCGGCTCGAAGCGTCGATGAACGACATCCCGTTCAACTTCCTCAGCCACGCCGACCCGCGGCAGCTGCTCTCGTACGTGCAGTACGAGCACCCGCAGACGATCGCGCTGATCCTCGCCCACATCCCGTCCGCGCTGGCGTCCTCGATCCTGGCCGGGCTGTCGCTCGAGGTGCAGACCGAGGTCGCGCACCGGATCGCGGTGATGGACCGCACCTCGCCGGAGATCATCCGGCAGGTCGAGGCGGCCCTGCAGCGCAAGCTGTCGACCGTGCTCCAGCCGGACGAGCTCTCCACGATCGGCGGCCTGCAGCCGCTGGTCGACATCATCAACCGCGCCGACCGTACGACCGAGCGGCTCATCCTGGAGGCTCTGGAGGCCCGCAGCCCGGAGATCGCCGAGGAGATCCGCCGGCGGATGTTCATGTTCGAGGACATCATCAACCTGGAGGACCGCGCGGTGCAGCTGGTGCTGCGCCAGGTGGAGCCGGCCGACCTCGCCACCGCCCTCAAGGGTGTCGGCGACAACGTCCGCGACAAGGTCACCCGGAACCTGTCCGAGCGCGGCCGGGAGAACCTGCTCGAGGAGATCGACCTGCTCGGCCCGGTCAAGGTCAAGATGGTCGAGGAGGCCCAGGCGAAGATCGTCTCGGTGATCCGCTCGCTCGAGGACTCCGGCCAGATCGAGGTCCAGCGAGGCAACGAGGCCGATGAGCTCATCGCCTGACACCAACCCGGTGCTGCGCGGCACGGTGGCCGACTCGGCGACCGCGGCGCGGTTCGCGGTCGACCTGCGCCACGGCGTACCGGACGACAGCGCGGCGGTCGAGAGGGCCAAGGAGGCCGGCCGCACCGCCGGCTACGCGGCCGGGTGGGCCCAGGGGCAACGGGAGGCCGGTCTGGTGGCCGAGGCCGCCGCCGAGCGCGCCCGCGCCGCCGAGGCGGCACACGACCAGCGCCGGGCGGCCGCGCTGGCCCAGGCCGTGAACGCCCTCGGCCGCGCCGTCACCGAACTCGAAACCCAGCTCATGCCCACCTTCGCCGAGCTGCAGGAGGTGCTGATCGCGCACGCCTTCGAGCTCGCCGAGGCGATCGTCGGCCGCTCGCTCGACGATCCCCAGGGCCGCGGCATCGACGCGATCCGCCGGGCCATGAGCGCCTCCCCCGACACCGGCGACCTGACCGTCAACCTGCACCCCGACGACTACGCCACGCTGGTCGGCACCACCGGCGAGACGAAGTTCGAGTACGAGGGGCGGCGGGTCGGCCTGCGCCCCGACTCCTCGCTGCGGCCGGGCGACGCGACAGCCGAGACCGGGATGGCGACCGTGGACGCGACGATCGCCGCGGCGGTCGCCCGGGCCCGCGAAGCCCTGCGGATCCAGCGGCTGCCCGAGCAATAGCCAGGGGGTTCACCTATGACCGACATCTTCCGCCACCGGATGGAGGCGGCACTGCTCGCGGCGCGCCCGCTCGCCCGCGGCAAGGTGGTCGGCGCGGTCGGACTCCGGGTCACGGTCAGCGGGCTCGAGGCCCGGGTGGGCGATCTGCTGCGGTTGGGTGACGGTCCGTCCGCCGTACTCGCCGAGGTCGCCGCCCTCGACGGCGACCGTCTCTCCTGCCTGCCGCTCGGTCCGATCGCCGGCCTCTCGGCCGGCACCCCGGCCGTCAGCACCGGTGGCCCCCTGCGCGTCGCGGTCGGGCCCGACCTGCGAGGACGGATCCTCGACGGCCTCGGCCGGCCGTTGGACGACGGGCCGCCGCTGCGAGGCGAACTCGTCGGCATCGACTCGGCGCCACCTCCGGCGATGGACCGCCAGCTCGTCGACAAGCCGATGCCCCTGGGCGTACGGGTGCTGGACACGCTCGTGCCGTGCGGCCGTGGCCAGCGCATCGGCATCTTCGCCGGCTCCGGCGTCGGCAAGTCCACCCTGATGAGCATGATCACCCGCGGTACCTCGGCCGAGCTGAACGTGGTTGCCCTGGTCGGCGAGCGCGGCCGGGAGGTACGCGAGTTCATCGAGCACGACCTCGGACCGGAGGGCCTGGCCCGCTCGATCGTCGTCGTCGCCACCTCGGACACGCCGCCGCTGGTCCGGCTGCGGGCCGGCGCGGTGGCCACCCGGATCGCCGAGTACTACCGCGACGAGGGCAAAGACGTGCTGCTGATGATGGACAGCGTGACCCGTGCGGCGATGGCGCAGCGCGAGGTCGGCCTGTCGGTCGGCGAGCCACCGGCCACCCGCGGCTACCCACCCTCGGTCTTCGCGATGCTGGCCTCCCTGCTCGAACGGGCCGGGCCGGGCGCGCGGGGCAGCATCACCGGCCTGTACACGGTGCTGGTCGAGGGCGACGACCACAACGAGCCGATCGCCGACGCGGCCCGCTCGATCCTCGACGGGCACATCGTGCTCGACCGCAAACTGGCCACCGCCGGTCACTTCCCGAGCATCCAGGCCCTCGACTCGATCTCCCGGGTGGCCAACAAGATCACAACCCGCGAGCAGAGGTCCGATGCCGCCGAACTGCGCCGCCTGATGGCGGCGCACCGGGAGGTACGCGAACTGGTCGAGATCGGCGCGTACGTACCCGGCACCAACCCGGAGGCCGACCGCGCCAACGCCATCTGGCCCCAGATCACCGCTTTCCTACGCCAGGACATCGACGAGCGAGTCGACGCCGAGACGGCCTGGTACCAGCTCCAGCAGCTCATCGCCATC
Source organism: Actinoplanes sp. NPDC051343 (assembly GCF_044455125.1). NCBI lineage: Bacteria > Bacillati > Actinomycetota > Actinomycetes > Micromonosporales > Micromonosporaceae > Actinoplanes > Actinoplanes sp. NPDC051343. The sequence goes on along the minus strand of NZ_JBITEL010000008.1, from coordinate 224,938 downwards.
GCGTGAACCAAGCCTGACAACTCGCGATTGCCGCCGGAGCGAAGCGGAGCCAGCAAGCGCAGTTGCAGGTCGGGTGCAGGGGCTCAGCGAAATGGGCTCCGGGCCGAACCGGTGAGTGAGGGTTCCCCGACTCTCACGAGGAGGCAGAACGTTGAACCGGCTGTTCAAGCTCGCACCCGTACTTCGCGCCCGCAAAGCCCAGGAGGACGCGGCGCAGGGCGCCCTGAACCACTCCCGGGCCGAGATCCGGCACGCCAAGGCCCTGGTCAAGCGCAAGCGGCTCGACCTGGTCGGTGCGGACGCGCCCTCCGAGGGTTCGGCGCGGGCGATCGTGGCCTCGCTGGTGGCGCGGCAGTCGCTGGCCGCGAGCCTGTCCGGGGCCCAGCGGATGGTCACCGACGCCGAGGGGGTCGAGCGCGAGCGCCTGGCCGAACTGGCCGACGCCGCCAAGCGTCGCCGCGCGGTGGAGATGCTGGCCGAACGCCACGCCGAGGCGGTACGCACACACGATCTGAAGGCCGACCAGGCCAACCTGGACGACATCGCGGTCACCAGCAAGGCCCGGAACGCGGCCCGCGGCGTCGACGAGGGCCGGAGCCTGGCATGACGATGGGCGTCAGCGGGGTTCTCGCCCGCATCCAGGAGCTGCAGACCCAGCTCGGGATCGCCCCCACCAACGGTTCCACCACCGCACTGAACGGCAACGACCCGTCGGGCGGTGGCGGCGGTTTCGCCTCGGCGCTGGCCGGTGCGACGGGCGACGACGGCTCGCAGATTCTGTCGACCTCGGGCGGGGTCTCCGGCGACGACATCGTCGCCTCGGCCAAGAAATACCTGGGTACGCCGTACGTCTTCGGCAGCACCGACCCGGGCAAGGGGCTGGACTGCTCGGCGCTGGTGCAGCGGGCGTACAAGGATCTCGGCATCACGCTGCCGCGGCTGTCGTACCAGCAGGCCGACGTCGGCCAACCGGTGTCGAGCCTGGCCGAGGCGAGGCCCGGCGACATCGTGGCGTTCGACTCGCCGGTCGACCACGTCGGTATCTACCTCGGCGACAACAAGATGATCGCAGCACCGAAGCCGGGCGACCACGTCAAGATCGAGTCGGTGTACGAGAAGCCGACCCACATCCGCCGGATCGTCTCGTCGACCGCGGCGGCCCAGGCGGCGGCGACCCCGCGACCGGCCGCGCTTTCCGGCAGCGGCTCGCTACCCGGCGTTCCCTACGGCGATCTGTTCGTGAAGGCCGGCGCCAAGTACGGCGTCTCGCCCCGCCTGCTCGCCGCGGTGGCCAAGGTCGAGTCCGGCTACAACCCGCAGGCGGTCAGCAAGGTCGGCGCCCGGGGCCTGATGCAGCTGATGCCGGGCACCGCCCGCGGCCTCGGCGTGGACAACTCGTTCGACCCGGCGCAGGCGATCGACGGCGGCGCCAAGCTGCTGGCCCGCAACCTGCGCGAGTTCAAGTCGGTGCCGCTGGCCCTGGCCGCGTACAACGCGGGCGGCGGCGCGGTGCACCGCTACGGCGGCATCCCGCCGTTCGCCGAGACCCAGGCGTACGTGCCGAAGGTCCAGCGAGCAATGGCCGCGCTCGGCAGCTGACCCCCTTTCCGCTCGACGTTGGAGTAGCCGCATGAATGTCCCGAGTTCCGTCACCGGTCCCGACCGCCTCGCCTCGACCGACCCGGCTCGCCGGGCCGGCGGCGGCCGCGGCACGGACAGCGCGGACGAGTTCGGCTCGGCGCTGTCGGCCGAGCTGAGCCGCCCGGGACGCGACGACGACCAGGACGCGGATCGCGCCGACGCGGAACGGGCCGACGCGGAACGGGCGGCCGCCCAGCGGACCTCGGATCGGACCGATGCCGACCGGACTTCGGCCAACCGGGCCACGCTCGATCGGGCCGCCGCGAGCCGCGCGGCAGCGGACAGGGCCGCCCAGCGTTCCACCGGCGGCAACCTGGCGGCCGACCGGGCCGCTCGACGTTCGGCCGACGACCAGGCGGCGAACCGGGCCGCGGCCGGCCGCGACGCCGCCGACCGGGCCGACGCGAGCCAGGACGCGGCGCAGCGGGCCACCGCCGACCGGGCGCGCGACCGCGTCAGCGCCAACCGCGATGCCGCCGGACGCGCGGCCACAGACCGAGCAGCTTCAGACCGGGCAGCTTCAGACCGGGCCGCCACAGACCGGGCCGCCACAGACCGGGCGGCTACAGACCGCGCCGCCACAGACCGCGGAGCCACAAACCGGGCCGCCATAGATCGGGCGGCCACAGATCGCGCAGCCGCGGACAAGGCCGCCGACTGCGCGGCCGCGGATAAAGCAGCCGACCGGGCCGACGACCGGGCGATGGGAACCGACGACGCCGACCGGGCCGATGCCATCGACGAGACCGCTGCGACGGCTGGCAGGGCCGCGGGCGACGATGCTCCCGCCAAGCCCACCGACGGTCCGGCCGCGACCGGCGAGGCGGGTGACGGTCCGGCCGCGACCGGCGAGGCGGGTGACGGCCCGGCGAAGGCCGGCGACGACGCGAACCCAGCCGGCGGCGCCAAGGCCGGGCGCGTCCGGGCCGGGCGCGGGGCGGGTCAGTCCGCCGACGCCGGCGAAGCGGTCGCGACGCAAGCGAAGGCCGAGACGGTCACCGGGCCGGCCACGGCGAGCCAGGCGCAGGCCGCGGCCGTCGCGCAGGCGGCCGCCGCGCAGGCGGCTGCCCAAGCCGGAACCGCCGCCGGCACAGGCGCAGCGGACGGCGGCAAGACTGCGGTCGGCGCCGCCGCCAAACCGGCCGCCGCCGGGCAGGGACCGGCCGCAACCGGACAGTGGACGGCCGCTCGCGCGAACCTCACCGCGACCCAGGCCGCTCAGCTCGCGCAGGCCGCCCAGGCCGAGGGCAACCAGGCGGCGAGTAGCCAGGCGGCGGGTAATCAGGCGGCGGGTATTCAGGTCCAAGGCAACCAGGTCCAAGGCAACCAGGCGCCGGGTAACCAAGCGCAGAGTAGCCCGGCCCAGAACAACCTGGCCCAGAACAATCCGGCGCAGAACAACCCGGCGCAAAATAATCCGACCCAAGGTAACCAGTCCCTGAGCAACCCGGCCCTGAGCAACCCGGCCCAGGGCAACCCGGCCCAGGGCAACCCGGCCCAGGGCAACCCGGCCCAGGGCAACCCGGCCCAGGGCAACCCGGCCCTGAGCAACTCGGCGCCCGGCGCCCCGGCCGGCCCGGCTCAAGGCGCCGGGCAGGCCGCCCAGCTCGGCCCGGCCGGCGCCGCCCTTGCGGGCCTCGGTAAGGACAGGATCGGCGGGCCGGGCGAGGCCGGTAAGGCGGCCGACGCGCCGGGCACCGGCGTGCCCGCGGCCACCGCGGCCGGACCGAACGCCGCCACCGGACCGGCGGCCGGTCACCGGCCGAGCGGGCAGCAGGCGGGCGGCCAGCAGGCGGGCGGGCATGCCGCGGGCGGCGACCGGCCCGGCGCCGACGGGGCGGCCACCGGTGCGTCCTCGACCGCAGCCGCCGGCCCGGCCCCGGATGCGGCGGCCGGAAGCAACGGCGTACCGCAGAGCCCGGCCGCGGCGACCGCAACCGATGCGGGTGTGGCGGCTGCGGGCGTACTCAATGGGCCGCAAGCGGCGGCACCGGCCGCGCCCACCGCTCCGGCCGCTGCGGCGGCCCCGCCGGCTCCGGTCCCGACGCCGCCGCCGGCCGCCCAGCTTGCCATGCGGATCGCTCCGCTGCGGCTGGACGCCGACGGCATCCACCGCCTGACCGTCCAACTGCACCCGGTCGACCTCGGTCCGGTGCAGGTGGTCGCGGAGATCCGCAACGGCGACATCAACGTGCAGCTGACCAGTGCCACCGACGCGGCGACCGACGCGATCCGGAACGCCATCAACGACCTGCGGCGCGACCTGCAGGACGCCGGCTTCGGCAACACCACGCTCGACCTGCGGCAGGGCAACGCTCAGCAGGAGCAGGGCCGGCAGCAGTTCAACGCGCCCGGCGGGTCCGGCAACGGTGGTCGCGAGACCGGCTCAGGGCCGCAGCCTCAGAACGAGCCCGCTCCGGCGGTCCGCCGGCCGGCGCCGGGAAGCGGACGGCTCGACATTCAGGCCTGATCCTGGACCAGCGGCCCGGTCGACGGCACCGGCTCCTTGTCGGCGCCGGTCGTCGGCACCGGCTTGAGCCGACCGGTGCGGGCGTCCCAGATGTCGCGCGCGATGATCTGGATGATGCCGCCGATCGGGATGGCGAGCAGCGCGCCGAGGATGCCGGCCAGCTCCGTCATGATCAGGATGGCAAGCAGTACGGCCAGCGGGTTGAGCTGCACCGTGCGGGCAAAGATCATCGGCTGCAGCAGGTGGTTTTCGAGCTGCTGGTAGACGACGAAGAAGATGATCACGACGATGCCGGCGGTCACCGAGTGGGTGAAGCCGGCCAGCACCGCGACCACCGCCCCGAGCGTGGCGCCGACCAGCGGGATCAGGTCGGCCAGGCCGACGAACAGGGCGATCAGGCCGGCGTATTTGACATGCAGGATGGCCAGCACCCCAAAGGTCAGCAGGCCGCAGATCAGGCTGATCAGCAGGTTGCCGCTGATATAACCGGTGATCGTCTTGGCACAGTCGTGGCTGACCCGGCGGATCCGCTCGGCCCGCCTCTCGCTGAAGAGCGCCAGGAAGCCGCTCACCACCTTCGGCGCCTCGAGCACCATGAGGTAGGAGAGCACGAAGATGGTGACAAGGCCGGCGATCCCGGTGGCCGCCCCGCGCAGCACGCTCAGGGTCGGCGCGCCCAGCTGGGAGGCGTAGCCCCGGATCTGGGTCTCGTGGCTCTGGATGTAGTCGAGCACGTGGAACCGCACGGCCAGATGGCCGACCGGCCCGCGGCCCGCTTTGATGTCGGCGATCAGCTGGGGCGTGTTGTTGGCCAGCTGGGTGCCCTCGTGCACCAGCGGGATCACGAAGACGGCGACCAGACCACCGATGACCGCGACCGCGAGCAGGTAGACGATCAGCGTGGCGAGCCAGCGCTTGAGCCACCGCCCGCGGTTCTCCACCCACGTGACCACGGGGTGGAGAGCGACCGCGAAGAAGCCGGCGATGACGATCCAGGTGAGAACCTGGCGCGCCTCCCAGGCCAGCGTCAGAACGAGCAGGGTGGCCAGCAAAAGGCCGATGACCACAAGGGTCACACGCGAGACCGTACGGTTGTCCACACTCGTCACCAGGGCAAGTTACCCGACAATCAGCTGGACAAACCCGAACCGGCCTCGCGCGCTTCCATAGGCGACGGTGTGACGACCCTCGCCGCCGGCTCCTCCTCGGTCTTGCCGTACCCGGCCGTCACGAACTTCAGCGCGGCCAAGAGGATGGCCGCCACCGGCACCGCGATCAGGAACCGGATCAGTACCGCCGTGATGTCGAGCTGGTCGACCACGTAGCGGTACAGAGCCGGCGCACTGATCAGCAAGGCGAAGAGGAGGACCGCCGGCCGGATCATTGCCGGACCGTGCGGCTGACCCGGCGAGGAGCGGCCGCGACCGGCATGACGTCGGCGGCGATGCGCGCGCAGAGCATGGCGGCCCAGGCGTGCGGAGTAGCCGGCTTGCCGTCCAGCGAGTAGATCGGCAGGTCGAGCCCGAGCACCGAGGCCGGGTCGGAGGTCAGTTCGACCCCGTGCACGACCAGTGCCTCGACCTCGCCGAGCGTACGCAGGTGCCGCGCCGTGTCGGCCGTCTTGCGGGTGGCGTCCACGATCGACCAGACCGCGGTCGCCCCGATGGCATCGCACATGTCGTTGACCCACAGCGGGTCGGTGCCGCCGACCGGCGCGTCCATCACCACGACCCACGGGTGGTCGGCGCTGTGCAGCTTCTCGACCCGGCTCTCGGCCGCCTCCGGGGTGGAGATCAGCCGCGACGAGTGGAGCCCGGTCCCGGCGGTCGACGGCGCGGCCAGCAGCAGGTGGTTCTCGCCCGCCCCGATCTGGTCGAGCAGCTGCTTGGCGATCGGCACCCCGAGGTTGACGTCGCCGGCCAGCACCAGGATCTCGCCCGGCCCGTCCGGGATGGCGGGAGCCGACGGGCGGGCGGCGAGCACGCTGAGCACCCCGGCGTACGTGTCCCCGCCGCTGATCTTGCGGGCCATCGCCTCGGGCATGCCGACCGACATCAGGTTGTGGATCACCGGCTCGTTGTCGGCCATCCGCGGCGGGGCCGGGGGCGCCACCGCGTGCGGCACCGCCGAGGTGGGCGAGACCGGAGTCGCGGCGTGCTCCATGCCGAAGTCCTCGTCGTCGGCCGACGATTCCGGCTCGTCGATCTCGATCTCGCTCAGCGAGAGCCCGCCGATCCGCTCGGCCAGGTTGGGCAGTGCACCCAATGGCTTGGCCGGCGGCCCCGCCGGGCTGGTCGGCGCGGCGACCGCCGCGGCCGCGGCCTTGGCGGCAGCCGCCTGAGCGGCCGCGACCTTCGCCGCGGCGGCCTGGGCGGCGGCGATGGCCGGCGCGGCCGGGCTCACCGGCCGGGCGGCCGGGCTGAGCGGCTTGAGCGCGGGGCTGATCGGCTTGGCGGCCGGGCTCACCGGTTTGGCCGCCGGGAAGGTCGCCGGCTTGGCCACCGCGAATCCTCCGGCGGCCGGGCTGCTCGGCGCGTTGACCGGCGTCTCCGCCGCGGTGGCGGGCCGGAACGGGCGTACGGTCGGCGTCTCCTCCCGTGAGGTGGCCGGTGCCGGCGCCTTGGCCCGGGGCGACGGACGGGTCGCGGTCGCACCGGCCGATCCGGCCGGCCCGGTGTCGTGCCCGCCGACGTCGAGCCCCGCCATCAGCTCGGCGAACGCCGCGCCGGTGTCGCCGAAGGCGGCCTGCCGGCTCTCGTCGCTGCCGAGGCCGTGCGGCCGGCCCGGGCGGCCCACCGTACGCGCCGGCTCGTCCATCCGGTCCTGGGCCTCCGCCCGCTCGACCAGTTGTTCCAGCGTGGGCCGGCCGTTCTCGGTCGGCGTCCGTGTTTGTCGCGCCATGTCAGTCCTGTCCTCGGCAGACTCGTCCGGCACCTCGACGGAAAGCTCGTAATGCTGCTTCGCGAAGAAGCCTCCGACGCCGCCACTGCGGACCTTGTCGGCTGAGATGATCCGAACCTTGGAGCCGTATTCATCGCGTACTTGAGCCAGCAGTGGCTCGATGGCCGGTCCCTCAAGCAGCACCCGCGTAGGCACCGTTCACCACCCCTATCGTCTCGATCTGTGCGGTGGAACCAGAGATTTCGCTGTACGACAGCACCTGGATCCGGCGGGAGCCGGCCCGGAGCAGTCGCATCAGTGGCAGCCGCAGCTGTGGCGAGCAGGCCAGCACGGCTGTCAGGCCCTGCTGTTCCGCGGTCTCGGCCAGCCGAGCCGCCTCGGTGACGATCGACTCGGCACGCATGCCGTCGATCGCCATGAAGGCGCCCGTCTCACTGGGACGAAGCGATTCGAGCAGTTGTTGCTCGAGCATGGGTTCGAGCGTGAGCACTGTGAGCCGCCCGTCGGTCACGTAGTTGGCCGCGATGGCCGGGCCGAGCGCGGAACGGGCCGCCTCGACCAGGCCGTCGGGGTCGACGGAGACCTTGGCGCGCAGGGACAACGACTCGAAGATGCGGACCAGGTCGCGAATCGGCACGCCCTCGTCGAGGAGTGCCTGCAGCACCTTCTGGATCTGGCCGAGGCTGAGCTGCCCCGGCGTCAGTTCCTCGACCACCACGGGGTGCGTGCGCTTGACCGTCTCGGTCAGCGCCCGCACGTCCTCCCGGCCCAGCAGCCGGGACGCATTGCTGCGAACCACCTCGGCGAGGTGGGTGATGATCACCGACGCCCGGTCCACGACCGTCGCGCCGGAAAGTTCGGCCTGGTAGTGCAATTCGGCCGGCACCCACTTGCCGGGCAGGCCGAAGACTGGTTCGACGCCTGCCCGGCCGGGCAGGCCCTGCAGGCCGTCGCCGATCGCGAGGACGGTGCCGGGCGGGGCCTCGCCGGTGCCGGCGTCGACGCCGGAGATCCGGATGGCGTACGAGGAGAGCGGAAGGTCGAGGTCGTCGCGGGTGCGCACCGGCGGCATGATCACGCCGAGTTCCATGGCCATCTTGCGGCGCAGGGCGCGCACCCGGTCGAGCAGGTCGCCGCTGCTGGCGTCGACCAGGTCGACCAGGTCCGGGGAGAGGGCGAGCTCGAGCGGGTCGACCCGCATCTCGCCGAGCAGTTGTTCGGGCGAGTCCGGCGAGGGCATCTCGACCGCCTCGGCGGCGGCCAGTTCGGCCTCCGGCACCGGGTCCTTGATCCGCTGGGCGGCGACCAGTACTGCGACTCCGACCAGCAGGAACGGAACCTTGGGCAGGCCCGGGATCACGCAGAGCGCGAGCGCCGCGCCGCCCGCGATGCGCAGCGCGAGCTTGTTCTGACTGAGCTGGGCGGTGACGCTGGTGCCCATGTCGCCGGTGGTGGCCGAGCGGGTGACGATGAGACCGGTGGCGACCGACAGCAGCAGCGCGGGCACCTGGGAGACCAGGCCGTCGCCGACGCTGAGCAGGCTGTACTGGTTCATCGCGTCGGAGGCCGACAGGTGCTGCTGGAGGAGGCCGACCGCGAACCCGCCGACCAGATTGATCATCGTGATGATGATGGCCGCGATCGCGTCGCCCTTGACGAACTTGGAGCCACCGTCCATAGCGCCGTAGAAGTCGGCCTCGGCGGCCACCTCGGCGCGGCGCTTCTTGGCCTCGGCCTCTTCGATCAGGCCGGCGTTGAGGTCGGCGTCGATCGCCATCTGCTTGCCGGGCATGGCGTCGAGGGTGAACCGGGCCCCGACCTCGGCGACCCGCTCGGCGCCCTTGGTCACCACGACCATCTGGACGATGACCAGGATCAGGAAGATCACCAGGCCGATGACCAGGTTGCCGCCGACGACGAAGCTGCCGAACGCGTGGATCACCTTGCCGGCGTCGCCGTCGCGCAGCACCAGCCGGGTCGCGCTGATGTTGAGCGCGAGGCGGAACAGGGTGGCGACCAGCAGCAGCGCCGGGAAGACCGAGAAGTCGAGCGGGCGCTCGACGAACATGCTGGTCAGCAGGATGAGCAGGGCCGCGGTGATGTTGAGCGCGATCAGCGTGTCCAGCAGGAAGGTCGGCAGAGGTACGACCATCATGATGATGATGCCGATGACCCCGATGGGGACGGCAAGTTTGCTGATGTTGCGGTTCTTCACGGCGCCTTCCTGTAACCATCTCTGAGCAGGGTGTGACCACCCACGAGCAGATCCTCCCCCGTTAGAGCACGCTATGTGAGTAAATCTCCCAAATAGGGGCTATGCCGCAGCCGCGTCGGGGTTGCGGTGCAGGCCGGCCGCTGAGCCGCGCGCCTTCAGGCTCATCACGAACGCCAGCACCTTGGCCACCGCGCCGTAGAACTCGGCCGAGATCTCGACGCCCACCTCGCAGCTCGCGTGCAGCGCCCGGGCCAGCGGCACGTCCTGCACCATGGGGACCCGGTGCTCGAGCGCCAGTTCGCGGATCTTGGTCGCGATCTCGCCCTGCCCCTTGGCGATCACCCGCGGCGCGCCCTTGGTCGGCTCGTAGCGCAGGGCGACCGCCACGTGGGTCGGGTTGACCAGCACCACGTCGGCCGTCGGAACGTCGGCCATCTGCCGGTTGCGGGCCATCTGCATCTGCCGTTGCCGGATCTGGCCCTTGACGTGCGGGTCACCCTCGGAGTTCTTGTACTCCTGCTTGACCTCTTCCTTGGTCATCCGGAGCTGCTTGTTGGTGCGCCGCCGCACGACGAAGTAATCGGCCGCCGCCATCACGATGCCGGCCACCGCAGCCGCCCGCACCAGCCCGAGCACCGCGTCCTTGACCACCGCGAGCAGCGAGCCGAGCGGCAACTGGCCGGCCGTCATCAGGGTCGGGATCCGGTTCTTGGTCGTCGTGTAGAGCACCGCGGCCAGCACCGTGGTCTTGACCAGCGCCTTGATCAGTTCCCAGAGCGCCTGTGGCCCGAACATGCGTTTGATCCCGGGCAGCGGGTTGAGCCGGCTGAACTTCGGCACGAACAGCTTGGTGGCGACCCGGATGCCGCCCTGGGCCCCGGCCGACGCGACGCCCACCACCATCAGGGTGGCCGCGAGCGGCAACACCGCCCAGGCGATGCCCATCGCCGCCTGCCGGAGCATCACCAGCGCCTCGCGCGGCTCGGGATCGGCGATCACCTGCGGGACCTGCACCATCAGCTCGCGGGAGTGGTCGATCGCGGCGCTGAGCGTCTTGGGCAGCATGATGCTGGCCGCCAGCATGCCGAACCAGGCGCCGACGTCCTGGCTCCGGCCGATCTGACCCTCGCGCTTGGCCTTCTTGAGCTTCTGCGGTGTCGGTTGTTCGGTCTTCTCCCCGGACATCTCACCCCCCGGTGATCTGGATGACCGCGTTGACCGCCTTGTCGACCACCGTCTCGACCACCTGCGGCAGCGCCGCCAGCGCCAGCCCGGAGAGCAACAGCAGTAGGAAGATCTTGGCCGGGAAGCCGAGCTGGAACGCGTTGAGCGCCGGCGCGACCCGGTTGAGCAGGCCGAACGCGACGTCGGTGAGGAACAGGACGGCAATCAGCGGACCGGCGATCTGCAACGCCGACAGGAACAGTTCGGCGATGCCCTTGAGCAGCAGGCGGCTGAAGGTGTCGAGGCCGAACGACACGTTCAGCGGCATCGTGCGGAACGACTGCAGGAAGCCACGCAGGATCAGCAGATGGCCCTGGGTGGCGAACAGGATCGTGATCGCGACCAGGTTGTAGAACCGCCCGAAGACCGAGCTCTGGTTGAACGACAGCGGGTCGTACGCAGTGGCCAGCGTGAAGCCGCCGAACAGGTCGAGCATGTCGCCCGCCGCCTGGAGCGCGGAAAACAGCATCAGCACCAGAAAGCCCAGCGCTCCCCCCACGAAGATCTGCAGAGCGGCGCTGAAGATGATGTCCGACGTCTCGAGCGACGGCATGGTCCCGCGCAGGTAGGGGAAGAGCGGAAGCGTCAGGCCGACCGACAGCAACGCCTTGACCTGCGTCGGGATGAGCCGCGAGTTGAACGGCGGGGCGAGCGCCATGAACGCGCCCGTCCGGGCCGCCCCGAGCATGAGCGTCAACAGGTCCGCGATCGGGACGTTGAAGTTCATCGGTACGACGCCACGAGCGCGGTAAGAATCAGCCCCCACCCGTTGACCAGCACGAACAGCAGGAGCTTGAACGGCAGCGACACCGTCACCGGGGGCAGCATCATCATGCCCAGCGACATCAGGGACGCCGAGACGACCATGTCGATGAGCAGGAACGGGATGAAGATGACGAAGCCGATGATGAAGGCCGCCCGCAGTTCGGACAGGACGAACGCCGGGATCAGAGTGGTCAGCTGCACGTCGTCCTTGTTCTTCGGCTGCTTCTGACCGGCCAGCTTGACCATCAGCCCGACCTCGTCCGGCCGGGTCGTCTTCCACATGAAGGTCCGCAGCGGCTTGACGCCGGCGTCGAACGCCTGGCTCTGGCTGATCTTCCCCTTGAGGTAGGGCTGCACGCCCTGCTGGTTGACCGCCGACACGGTCGGGCCCATCACGAACATGGTCAGGAACAGGGCGAGGCCGGCGAGCACCTGGTTGGGCGGCATCGAGGTCAGGCCGAGCGCGTTCCGGGTGATGCCGAGGACCATGAAGATCTTGGTGAACGCCGTGCAGAGCAGCAGTAGCGCGGGCGCGACCGACAGGATGGTCAGGCCGAGCACGATAACCAGCGAGGAAGACGGCTTGCTGCCGTCCGGGTTGGTGCCGTTGATGTTGAGGTTGATGCTGGGCTTGGTCGGCGGGGTCGGCGGTCTGGGTGCCTGCGGCACCTCCTGATGTACGGCCGTTACCGCGGCCGGTTCCGCCGACGCTGCCGTGGGGAGCACTACCATCCCCAGACACAGGGCGGCGAACAGGAGCAGGAACAGGCGTCGCATCTGATCATCGCCTTGTCGTCCGGTCGCGAAGGAAGTCGATCGTCGAGGTCCAGGTGCGCGGCGAGAGGATCGACCCGTCGAGGCGCGCCTTGGCCGGCATCGGATGGGCGCCGGGCAGCTCGAGGTCGCTCTCGGCGATCGCCAGGTGGTCCCGGTGGGGTGCCTGGTGCAGCTCGAAGTCCTCCAGGTCGGCCTCACCGAGCAGGTTCACCTGCTGGTCGGTGACGCCGAGGATGATCGCCCGATCGGCGACCCGGACCACGGTCACCGCCGCACCCCGGCTCAGCTGCTGACGGTTGAGCACCGACAGCAGCGGGCCGTGATGCCGGCCGCTGCCCATCGGCCGGCGCACCAGGCGGGCCAGTCCCCACATCAGGCCGAAGATGACCAGCAGCGAGAAGCCGATCCGCAGCGCGAGCTCGTACAACGGTTACTCCCGTTCGGTGCCGGGGGCGACGATCTGGGTGATCCGGATGCCGAAGTTCTCGTCCACCACCACCACCTCGCCCCGCGCGATCAGCCGCCCGTTGACCAGCAGGTCGGCCGGGCTGCCGGCGGCCCGGTCGAGCTCGACGATGGCGCCCGGGCTCAGCGACAGCAGTTCGCGCACGCTCATCCGGGTGCGGCCGAGTTCGGCCGAGACCTCCATCTCGACGTCGTGCAGCATGTCGAGGCCGCCGCGCACGGGCAGCCGGTCGGCCTCGCGCGGGGCCAGGTTGCCGGGGCCGGGCAGCGCGTCGTCGCTCGGCCACGGCGTGAGCGCCAGCGCCAGTACGGCGTGCACCTGCTCGCCCTCCACCAGCGGCACCGCGACCGCGTCGTCCTTGGCCGCGATCGCGCTCAGCGCCACCCCCGGCTCCATGACGACGCCCGGGTCGAGCACCACCGGCCCGAACGCGCGGGCGGCCGCCTCGAGGGCCGGGCGCACCGCCGCGGTCAGGTCGAGCTCGCCGAGCGGGCTCTCCTTGAGCGCGTCCGCCAGGTCCTGGCCGACCACCACCACGACCTCGCCGGTCGCCGCGCCGCTGAACTTCGCGGTGACCGCCTGCCCCTCGGTGAGGAGGTCCGCGCCGGCCCTGACGGGGTCGGCGGTGGCGAGCGTGCGGCTGGTGGGCAGGACCGCGAGCGCGGCCTCGGCGGCGGTCCGGGCGAGCGCGAGCTGCGGCGCGGTGATGGTGGGCGCGGTCATCGGCGGCCAGACTCCTTGGGCGATGTCTCCTTGGGCGACGGCACCACGAGGCACGCGAGGCGGGCCCCTTGATTGCCGGGTACTGCATGAGCGAAAACGGTCTCGTTGACCGTCACCTCAAGCGGCCGGCTGGTCGCGTGCCCGAGCGGGACGACGTCGCCGGGACGCAGGTCCACGATGTCATCGGTACGCATCCGAATGGGCTGGAATCGGACCGCAACGTCGATCGGAGCCGCGGAAAGACCGTCGGTGAGGTTGCGCAGCGCCTGGTCCCGGCTCGCCCGCTCGGCCGCGCTGAGCACCACCGCCTCGGTGCGTGAGAGCACCGGCAGGATCGTGTTGAACGGCAGGCAGATGCTGGCCACGCACTCCTCGACGCCGATCTTCATGTCGAAGGTGGCGACCACGCAGGCGTCGCCCGGCTGGTGCGCGCGCAGGAACTGCGCGTTGTACTCGATCTCTTTGAGCTGCGGCTGGATGTCGACCAGGGTCTCGAAGCCGTAGCGCAGCTCGCCCAGCATCCGCTCGAGCAGGCCGCGCAGCAGCGGCATCTCGACCTCGGTCAGCGGCCGCTCCGGCTGGGGGCCGCCGGGACCGCCGAGCATATGGTCGATAGCGGTCATGACGGCGCTGGACGCCATCTCCATGAGCACCGAACCGGGCAACGGCTCGAGCGACACCACCGCGATCACCGTGGGGTTGGCCAGGGACGCGACGTACTCGTCGTAGTTGAGTTGCTCGATCGAGGCCAGCGTGACGCTGGAGACCACCCGTAGCCGGGTGGTCAGCAGGGTGCCGCAGCTGCGCGCGTACGTCTCGAAGGCGATCTGCAGCGTGCGGACGTGCTCCCGGGAGAGCTTGATCGGCCGGCGGAAGTCGTACGTCGTCGGCCCCTCGCCCCGGCCGCGACGTGACATCTTCCCGGGGGAGCGTGCGGGCGAGACCGCGGAGGACGAACTGGTCACGTCGTCCTCATCGGCTCACTTCCGCAACCGCTGAGCGGGAGAGCCGGTTTTGTCCATCTTTAATGACGAGAGGGCGGGCTCACCGAGTGAGCCCGCCCTTTTTCGGTACGCCTTACTGAGTCACGAACGAGGTGAAGTAGATGTCCATGACCTCTTTCTTCTTGTCGACCGTGTAGGCCTTGATGACCTTGGCGAGGAAGTCCGCCTTGGCCTCCTCGCGACCCTTGTCGGTCGTCAGCTCGGCCACCGTCTTACCGGTGTACTCGTCGATGGCCAGGTTGAGCGCCTCGCTGGTGTCGACCGCCTCGGTGCCCGAGTCGGCGGTCTGCTGGAGCGAGAAGCCCAGCTTCAGGTAGTGCCCGCCGTCCAGGTTGATGGTGATCGCGCTGTCGATCGCGGTGACGATGCCCTTCTTCGGCGCCGCTTCCGCCTTGCTGCCGCCCTTCAGCATGAAGAACGCCCCACCACCGCCGCCGAGCAGGACAACTGCGGCAATGATGATGATCAGCATCTTGTTGGACTTCTTCGGCGCCTCGGCCGCGGCTTCCTTCTCGTCTGCCATTTTGAGTCTCCCCTCGCTCAGTTCGTGGTGGTGGTTGAAGAAGTGGTCGTCGCGGTCGTGTCCGGGGCGTCGGTGCCGTCGGTGGTCGTAGTCGTATCGGCAGCGCTGTCGGCCTGCTGAGTCGCCTTGGCGATCGCGGCGGCCTGGGCCGTGGTCTGGCCGGTGTGCAGCTTGGCGTCGGCGCCGGCCGCAGCCGGCAGCAGTGCCGCCTGGTCGGCCGGGAGCGTGGTCAGGACGACGACGTCCACCCGGCGGTTCATGGTGATCGAGCGCGGGTCGCTCGGGCTGATGAGCGGCTTGGTGTCGGAGAAACCAACCGCGCTCATCCGGTTCTTGGCCATGCCGTGCCCGACCAGGTAGCGGACCGTGGTCGAGGCGCGGGCCGCGGACAGCTCCCAGCCGCTCGGGTAGTACGTGGTCTGGGCCTTGAGCTGGTTGGTGTTGCCGTCCACCTCGACGTTGTTGGGCAGCTTCGCCAGCGTCGGAGCGATCGCGTCCAGGATCTTCATGCCGCCGGGCTGAAGGTCGGCCCGGTTGCCGTCGAAGACCACCTCGTTGGTCACGATGGTGACCACGAGGCCGCGCCGGTCGACCGTGAACTTGACCGAACCGAGCAGCTTCTCCTTCGCCAGGGCGTCGGCGATCTTGTTCTCGACCTTCTTCAGGTTCTCGGCTTCCTTCGCCGCCGCCGACGCGTTCTTCGACGCCTGCGAGCGGCCCTCCGCCTTCATCGCCGCCTGCACGGCCTCTTGCTGCTGCTGGTTCAGGCCCTGCGTGCCGGTGGTGCCGTCGCCCGGGTTGGCGCCCGGGTCGATTTGCATGATCGCGGTGTTGTTGCCGGAACCGTCCAGGGCACCACCCCGGCTGGTAAAGGCCGCGCTCTGCGAACCGAAGCCCTCCTGAAGGCCGGCCGCGAGCTCTGCGAACTTCTTCTTGTTGATGTCACTCATCGAGAACAGCACCACGAAGAGGACGAACAGCAGGGTGAGCATGTCGGCGTAGGAGACGAGCCAGCGCTCGTGATTGACGTGCTCCTCGTGCTCCTCGTGGCCGCCGCGCTTCTTCTTACCGGAACTCATCGTTACGCCGCCTTCTTGGTGCTCGCGGCCTCGGCCTTCTTGGCCGCGTCCGGCGGGAGCAGACTGCGGAGCTTCTGGGCGACCAGACGCGGGTTCGAGCCGGCCTGGATCGCAAGCACGCCGTCGATGACGAGCTCCATCTCCTCGGCCTCGATCGCGCTGAGGCGGGTCAGCCGGGCGCCGATCGGCAGCCAGATGACGTTGGCGCTCAGCACGCCCCACAGGGTCGCGACGAACGCGGCCGAGATGGCCTCACCGAGACCGGCCGGCTTGTCGAGGTTCGCCAGCACGTGCACGAGACCCATGACCGTACCGATGATGCCGATCGTCGGGGCGTAACCGCCCATGTTCTCGAAGATCTTCGAGCCGGCCTTGTCGGCCTTCTTCTTGGCCGCGACCTCGGCGTGCAGGATGTCGGCCAGCTCTTCCGGGTCGGTGCCGTCGATGGCCAGCTGCAGCCCGCGCTTGAGGAACGTGTGCTCGACCGTCTTGACCGCGTCCTCGAGGGCCAGCAGGCCCTCGCGGCGGGCCCGCTCAGCCAGCTTGACGATGGAGTCGACCAGCTCGTGCGGCGGCGTGACCTTGGCCAGGAACGCCTTGCCGAGCATGGCGCCGACGCCGGTCGCGTCCTTCAGGACCCCGCCGGCCATACCGGCGGCGAAGGCGCCACCGAACACCAGCAGGATCGACGGGATGAGCAGGATGGAGGAGGGCGAGCCGCCCTCCAGGATCTGAACGGTGAAGATGATCGCCAGGGCGGCGACTACACCGACGATGGTTGAGATGTCCATCAGCGTTCCTTCCGGTGCAGCGGGAGCACCTTGGCGTCGTGATCGGCGTCGAGGTCGTTCTCAGCGGAGGAGGCCGAGGGCTCGGACTCCATCCGGCTTGCTTGCGAAATCAGTGATGCGCGGTAGAGGCGCACGGTGTCGATGAACTCGGGCACGGACTCGGCAATGACGTACTTGGTGCCGTCAACCAGCGTGATGACCGTGTCGGGCGTGCAGTCCGCGCGCTCGACCAGGTCGGGATTCAGGGCGAACACGGCACCGTTGATTCGGGTTACGAGGATCACTTACATCCGTCCTTGGGTGGTGTTGTGGTCCTGGCTGGTGGGCCGTCCGTGGCCCGCTTTCACTAGGTATTTCGGCGACCTGACGGTTGCTGATGAGATCCAACCGGTCGCACTACGGGTGCAGCCTTTCCGGCAAAGAGCGACGGCCGGGACGGGCACAGTGATGTGCCTGTCCCGGCCGCCGGCCGGACTGGTCCTACTACTAACGCTTCATGCTGACGAGGTCCTGGAGGATCTCGTCCGAGGTCGTGATCACCTTGGAGTTGGCCTGAAAGCCCCGCTGGGCGACGATCAGGTTGGTGAACTCCTGGGCCAGGTCGACGTTCGACATCTCGAGCGCGCCGCTGACCACCGAGCCCATGCCGGCGCTGCCCGGGGTGCCCACCTGGGCATAGCCGGAGTTGACGGTGGAACGGAACTCGGAGTCGCCGACCTTCTCCAGGCCGTTGACGTTCTTGAAGGTGGCCATGGCGACCTGGCCGAGCGTTTCCTTCAAGCCGTTGCTGTAGACGCCGATGATCTGGCCAGAGTCGGAGACGCTGTACGACACCGAGGTCAGCGCACCCGGTGCCTGGCCGTCGGTGTCGAACACCCGGGCATCGGAGAGGCCGGAGTACGACGTGATGTCTTTGACGTCGACGGTGTAGACGTCGCCGGGAGCGGTGCCGATCGACAACGAGGTGACCGGGGTGCCGCTACCGTCGGTTGAAATGCCCTTCTCGAAGTTCATTTTTGCCTGACCGATGCTGGTCGTGCCGTCCTCGGCGAGGATGTCCACGTTCCAGATCGACGTGTCGGCCGCGTTGTCGTTGGCCTCGCGGTGGAACTTCGCGGTGACCGTGTGGGTGGCGCCCTGCGCGTCGTACACCTTGATCGGAATCGTGGTCTCGTAGCCATTGGGCGCCGGGTCGGTGTAGAGGCCGGAGCCCTTGTTCGTCGGGTTGTTCACGTCCGGGAGGTCGTCGCTGCTCAGGTTGCCCTTGAGCGTGACCTTCCCGGTCTTCTCGGGCGGGATGGTGCTGCCCAGCGGCATCCGGATGTCGTCCGGCTTGCCGGCCGCGTTGACCACGCCGTCCTTGGCCGTCCAGCCCTGCACCGGCTGGCCGCTCGCGTTGACCAGCAGGCCGTTCGCGTCGAACGTGAACTGGCCGGCCCGGGTGTACATCATCTCGGCGCCCTGGCGGGCGATGAAGAAGCCGTCGCCCTGGATCATCATGTCGCCGGATCGGCCGGTGGTCTCCTGCGAGCCCTGAGCGAAGTTGGCCGTGATGCCGGCCCCCTTCACACCGAGGCCGACCTGGGCCGGGTTGGTGCCGCCCTGGCCGTTCTGGGGCGCGCCGGCCGCGCCGAGCATCTGGCTCAGCGTGTCCTGGAACTCCACCACGCTGGCCTTGTAACCAACGGTGTTGACGTTGGCGATGTTGTTACCCGTCACGTCCATCATCTGCTGGTGAGCGTGCAGGCCGCTGATTCCCGAGTAGAGAGAGCGCAGCATTGAGGCTTTTCCTTTGCTGTCAGGCGGTCGTGGGACCGGTCGTCGGAGCGACCGCCGGTTTTGCCGGGGCGCTCTCGGTAGGCGCCGTCGAACCGGTGGAAGAACCGGACTCTCCGGCGATCGGCAGGACTTCCATGACCTTGGACAGCAGCACGTCCGTGTTCCCGATCCGAAGCATCGGTTCGCTGTCTCCGTTGAGCTTCGCCGAGCTGATGGTGCCGCTCAGCTGTGCTCCGTTCGCATCCATGTAGGTGACGGGATGCCCGACCAGCGCGCTGGCGTTGACCAGGCGCTGGGACTTCATCAGGTCAGCGATGTCGCCGAGCTTCTCGACCTGGGTGAACTGGGCGGTCTGCGCCAGGAACTGGGTCGAGTCGGCGGGGTTGCTGGGGTCCTGATATTTCAGCTGAGCGACCAGGAGCTTCAGGAAGGTGTCCTTATCGCCGATGCTCTTGGACTTGTCAGCGGCCGACTTGTCAGTGGACGGTGTGGTGCCCGCGGCCGGAGTCGTCGATGGCAGTCCGAAAATGCCCGAGGTAGGCGAGGTCATCGCTTTCTCCATCCTTTAGGTGCTCGACCTAAGGTTCGGCCGCACCCGGATTTTGCTTAGCGACACAAAAGCAACGGGCCCGCCGGATCGGCGGGCCCGTGCGGGAGAACTGCGGCGATTTTCAGGCGCTCAAGCTCAAGGTGCGAGCGAGAGGCTGAACTTCCCCTTGCCGTACCGGTTGACCTCGACCATCAGGTCGACCCGGCGGCCGAGCGCCATGAGGTGGGCCCGGGCGTCGGCCGGCAGCGGATCGCCGGGATAGATCACCTGGTAGAGCTTGACGTGCGGGCCGCCCTCCTTGTTGAGCAGGCTGGTCAGCACGTTGCAGAGCTCGAAGACGTTCTCGGCGAGATTGGGGAACAACTTCTTCTCGTCGATGCTGTCCTCGGCCGCGCCGGCCGGCAGCAGGCCGAGCGCCGCTCCCGCGTTGGCGGCCAGGGACAGCTGCATCCCGAGTACGCCGTAGATCTGCTGTGCGGTGTCGGTGAAGATGGCGACCGTGGCCGTGGCGATGTCGTCCGCGGAGAGCGGGTCACCGGGGCTGACGGTCACCTCGCGGCCGAGCAGATCCTCGAAAAGGTTGCGGACGGCCAGAGTGCCAGGAAGAACCGAGACGTCGGACATGTCGTAATCATCCCAAAATAGGAGCGAAGACCTCATCGAATCGCTCAGCCGAGAACGGCTTAACGATGAAAAACATCGAGCCGGCCGCATCGGCCTGCTCCATCATTTCCGGCGTGCACTCCGAGGTGACGAAACCGAACTTCACGTCGTTGCCGGCCGCCCGGAGGGCACGCAGCACCTCGATGCCCGTCATCTCCGGCATGTTCCAGTCCGAGAGCACCAGGTCGGGCTTCTCGGCGGTGGTCATGTCGAACGCTTCTTTGCCGTTCGCGGCCTCGATCAGGTCGTGGTCGCCGAAACCGGCCTGACGCAACGTACGGACGACGATCTGCCGCATGACCCGGCTGTCGTCGGCGATGAGGATCTTCATGCGTCCTCCTCCTTAATGTCACTGCGGCTCTGCCACATGGAGACGTTGACCGGCTCGCCTTCCCAGAGGCCGTAGACCCCGCTGATGCGCTCCGTGTTCGGGTACTTGGTCGTCGTCTCGGGCGCCAGCATCACCTGGGGCAACGACAGGAAACAGCCGGGCGGCAGCATCGCCTTGACGTTGCCACCCACGATGTTGGCCAGTTCGCCGAGGACGTCGGAGAGGTCCTCCGGGCTGACCTCGTCCACCTCCATGGCGAGGAAGGCGGCCGCCGCGCGCCGGGCGGCGGCGTTCGAACAGCCATAAACCACGTGTCCGGTCCAGGATCCGGTGATGGAGACCGACGAGTGCACCTCGGACGGCTGGTTCTGGTCGTACGTCGGAATCAGCGGGCTGATGCCCTCCGGATCCAGATACGACATCCAGACCTGCTCCACCATCTCGGCGAGGTCGTTCTCATTGACCTCGACTTCGACGCTCATGAGTTCGCTCCGGTCGGGACAAGGCCCAGGAGGGCCAGTTTTTCGATCATGGCGCCCTCGGTGAAGGGCTTGATGACGTACTCGTGGGCGCCCGCGGCGAGCGCCCGTACGATCTGGCTCTGTTCGCTCTCGGTGGTGACCATGACCAGCGTCATCTCACGCAGCCGAGGATCGGCCCGGACATGGGTGACGAACTCGAGCCCGTTCATGTTGGGCATGTTCCAGTCGATGAGGGCCAGCTCGGGCACCTCGTCCATGCCGGCGAGAAGGTCGAGCGCCTCCTTGCCGTCGCCCGCCTCCAACGCCTCGAAGTTCAGCTTGGTCACGATGCGCTTGAGGATCATTCGCATCGCGCGGGAATCGTCGATCACCATGGCCCGCATCGCGGCCTCATCCCCTTCGTGCGACGCCCGCGGGCACCGCGTTACGGACTCGGTAAGCGGAGGTACGGCCGGCGGCCACCCGCTCATAGTTGTCGTCGATCCCGATGGTGGTCTCGGCCGCACCGAGGAAGAGCCATCCGTCCGGGCGCAGTAGCCGGGCCACGTTCTGCAACACGGTCCGCTTCACGGCGACGTCGAAATAGATCAGGACATTGCGCAGGAAGATCACGTCGAACGGCTGCATCGCCGGCAGCGGCGTGGTGAGGTTCATCAGGCGGAACGAGACGTTGCGGCGCAGCTGCGGCGTGATCCGCCAGTGCGCGCCCGCCCGCTCGAAGTACTGCACCAGCTGAGAGGCCGGCAGCCCGCGGTTGACCTCGACCTGGCTGTATTGCGCGGCCTCGGCCCGCTTGACCATCTCGGTCGAGATGTCGGTGCCCATGATCTCGTAGTTCCAGCCCGGCGGCAGGTGCTCCTGCAGGGTGATGGCCAGGCTGTACGCCTCCTGGCCGCTCGAGCTGGCGGCCGACCAGAGCCGCACCTTACGGGACGAGGCCCGCGACTTGACCAGCTCGGGAAGCACCACGTCGGTCAACGCGGCGAACGGCTCGCGGTCGCGGAACCAGGACGTCTCGTTGGTGGTCAGCGCGTCGATGATCTTGCGCTGATTGGTCGGGTTGGGACGGCGCTGGAGATCGGCCAGGAACTCGGTCACGCTGGGCGAGCCGAGCGCCCGGGCGACCGGGATCAGCCGGGCCTCGACCAGGTACTCCTTGCCGGGCGCCAGCACGATCGCCGCCTCCTTGCGCACCAACTGGGAGACGAACGTGAACTCGGCCTGGGTCAGGGTCATCGGGCCACCGCCGCGGAACGTCCGGCCTTCACCCGGTTGGTCAGGAACGCGGCGATCCGGTCGAGTGGCAACACCTCGTCGGCCAGTCCCGCCCCGACCACCGCTCCGGGCATGCCCCAGACCACCGAGGTGGCCTCGTCCTGCGCCAGGATCTCCGCGCCCGCATCCCTCAGCACCTTTGCACCACTCCGTCCGTCATGTCCCATTCCGGTGAGCACGGTCGCGTACGCGGACGCGCCATAGAGGGCCGCCACCGACCGGAACATCACGTCCACGGCCGGGCGGCAGGAGTTCTCCTGCGGGGCGCTGCTCAGCTGGATCAGCGTTGCGGTGCCCCGGCGCTGCAGAATCAGGTGGAAATCCCCCGGCGCCACGTAGGCCGAACCGGGTGCCAGCTCCATCCCGTCGGCCGCCTCGAACACCCGCAGCGGCGTGCTGCGGTCCAGGCGCTCGGCGAACATCCGGGTGAAGACCGGCGGCATGTGCTGCGTGATCACGATCGGCACCGGCAAGTCGGACGGCAATCCGGTCAGCACCTTGGTCAGGGCGTCCGGGCCGCCGGTGGACGAGCCGATGGCGAGAAGGTCGATGCGGCCGCCGGGCGTGCGCCGGGCCGCCGGGCGGCCCGGGACGGCACCGCTCGGCGGTGGTGCGCCGGGGCGTGAAGGCGGACCGGAGGCCGGCAGGCCGGCGCGCGGCGGGGCGGCGGCCGGGTACGGCCGGGCCGGCGCGGCTCCCGGGCCGGGCCGGGTGGGCGCCGCCGGCGCGCCACCGGCGCGGCGACGACCGGCGAGGGCATGGATCTTCGGCACGAGTTGCTCGCGTACGGCCGCGATGGACTCGGTCACCGAGCCGACGTTGCTCGGCTTGGTGACGTAGTCGGTGGCGCCGGCCGAGAGCGCCTCCAGGGTCGCGCTCGCGCCCGAGGCGGACAGCGTGCTGAACATGATGACCGGCACCGTCTTGTTGCGCTTGCGCAGTTCGCGCACCGCCTCGATGCCGTCCATCTGCGGCATCTCGATGTCCATCGTGATGACGTCCGGCTTGAGTTGGTCGATCTTGGCCTGGGCGAGCAGGCCGTTCGAGGCGGTGCCGACGACCTCGATGTTTTCCGCTCCACCGAGCGCGTCGACGATCAGGCGGCGTACCACCACCGAGTCGTCGACGACGAGGACCGAAATCATCCGACCAGTCCCTCCTCTTTCATCCCGGGCTCTTCCTCAGCCCAGCCAGGCCGGGCCGAGTGCCGCGACGACCGGGGCGAGGAGCCGGTGAGCCGTCGAGGTGTCCAGCAGGTCGCGTACCACCAGGGCCTGAACCGCGCCGCTGAGCATGTTCCAGACCCCACCGGCCCGATCGGCCAGCGGAATCGAGGCCGTGTCGACGGCCTGTACCAACAGCATCTGCGCCGCGGCGGCCGTGCGGACCCGATCGGAGAGATACGCCGCCCAGGACGCCGAATGAACCGCCGGCGACCAACCACCGGTGTTGCGCCGGGCGTCCTCGGCCGAGGCGTTGAGCCGGGTCAGATCGCTGGAACGCAACGAGCGCAGCCGTTCGAGCAGGGCTGACACCGCGTAGTGGTGGGGGCCCAGGTCGATCGGCGCACCGACCGGAAGCTTGCGCATCGCGGCCACCCAGCCCGCACCGAGCCGGCGCCGGCTGTCCGCGTCGAGCACCTCGCGCAGGTAGCTGGCCACCGCCGCGTCGCAGAGCAGGGCGGTGGCCGCGGCCGCGGCCTCGCTCTGCTGGGCGTCCCGGCCGGTGCCCTGCCACGTCCACGACATCACGTCGTAGCGCAGACAGGTCAGCAGCGCGTCGACCGAACCGATCGGCGCCCGCTCGACCAGGGCCAGGCTGCCGGCCGGGTCGTCCTTGCTCACGTTCTTCAGCGACGGCATCCGGCGGGCCGCGCTCTCGACCTCGACCCAGAGCGGCCCGCGTACGCTCTCGTCCGGCAGCCGCTCGGCCAGCAGCGAGAGGTCGCCGGTCTGCAGGCGCAGCGCGCGCAGCATGACGTCGGCGGTGGCCGAGCCACCGCTGAGCCGGGTGAGGTCGAAGCCGAGAACCGGCGCGCTGACGAGGCTGTACATCAGATGGTGGCGCGGTACGTGTCGACGGCCTGGTTGACATCGAGAGCCAGCATCAGCCGCCCGTCGAGCTTGAAGGTGCCGACCACCAGTTCGCGGGTCGGGCCGCTGAGGGTGTCCGGGGGCGGCTCGAAGGTTTCGTCGTCGAGGTCTACCACCTCGCCGATCTTGTCGACCACCAGGCTGACCGGCTCGCCGTCGCCTCGGAGGATGACGTTCATGACCGGGCCCTGCAGTGCCTTGCGGGCCAGGCCGAGCTGGACCCGCAGGTCGACCGCGGCGATCACCTGACCGCGGAGGTTGAACAGCCCGCCGACGGCCGGCGGGGCGAGCGGCACCGGGGTGTACTCGTTGTACGAGAGCACCTCCTGCACCGTGTGCACCTCGACTCCGAACAACTGCTCGGCCACCTCGAAGGTGGCGAATTGGCGGCTCGCCATCTCAGACCTCCACCAGCATGTCGTCGTCGGCCATATCGGCGTAGAAGTTGGGGTCGGCGGCGAGGATGGCCCGGCGCACGTCCAGCAGTTCGGTCACCCGTTGCTGGATCACCGCGGTGCCGACCAGCCCGTCTTCCTCGGCGTCCCGGCGGGCCGTCGTCGAGTTCTCGGCGATGTCGACGATCCGGTCGACGACCAGGGCCACGCTGCGGCCGCCCTCGCTGTAGACGACCACCGAGATGGTTTCTCCCTCGGTCTCCTCGCCGTACGCCCCGAGCAGGTGCGACAACCGCACCAGCGGCAGGATCTGGCCGCGGTACTGGACCACCTCGCGCGAGCCGGCGTGCTCGATCCGGTCGCGCGGGAACTCCTCCAGCCGGGTGACCGTGTCGAGCGGGATCGCCACCCGTCGCTCGCCGACCGCGGTGACCAGCAATCGTTCACCGGTGCCGCCTCCACCCGAGGCGCGGGAGGAGTCGATCATGTTCTTTCGGTCGGCGTCGGCGGTCAGGTGGCTGCGCCGGGCGAGCGAGGAGACGTCGAGGATCAGGCCGACCTTGCCGTCGCCCAGGATCGTCGCGCCGGCGTACAGGCCGATGTCCTTGAACCGGCTGTTGAGCGCCTTGACCACGACCTCTTCGGTGTTCAGCACCCGGTCGACGACCAGGCCGAACCGCCGGCCGTCGGCCTGCAGCACCATGATGTAGACGCCCTGGTCGCCGCCGACTTCGAGCCCGAGGGCCCGGTCGAGGCGGACGAGCGGGAGAAGTTTGCCGCGCAGGCGATAGACCGGGGCGCCCGAGGCGTACTCGATCTTGGTGCTCTGGCCGTCGATGAAGACCAGCTCGAGCACGGCCACCTGCGGTACGACGTACCGCTGATCGCCGCAGTCCACGGTCAGGGCCTGGATGATGGCGAGCGTCAGTGGAATGGTCAGGCGCCAGACCGTACCCTCGCCGGGCGTCGAATCGACGCTGACCGCACCGCCGATGTTCTCGATGTTGGTCTTGACCACGTCCATGCCGACGCCGCGACCGGAGACGTTGGTGACCTTGGCGGCCGTCGAGAAGCCGGGCTGGAACACCATCGCCATGATGTCGCGCCGGTCCATCGACGCGATCTGCTCGGCTCGCAGGAGCCCTTTCTCGACCGCCTTCTGGGCGATCCGGTCGACGTCGAGGCCGGCACCGTCGTCGGCCACCTCGACCGCGACGTGACCACCCTCGTGATAGGCGCGAAGCGTGAGCGTGCCCTCCGGGCCCTTGCCCGCCGCGGCCCGGCGGTCGGGCTCCTCGATGCCGTGGTCGACCGCGTTGCGCACCAGGTGGGTCAGCGGGTCCTTGACCGCCTCGAGCAGGCTCCGGTCGAGCTCGGTCTCCTTGCCCTCCATCACCAGCTGGACCTGTTTGCCGAGCCCGTTGCTCAGGTCCCGGATGACCCGGGGCAGCTTCGACCAGATGTGCTCGATCGGCTGCATCCGGGTCTTCATGATGCCCTCTTGCAGCTCACTGGTGATCATGCCGAGCCGCTGCGCGCTGCGCACCAGGGTCGCGTCGCCGGTCTCCATTACGCCGCGGACCAGCTGGTTGCGGGCCAGGACCAGCTCGCCGACCATGTTCAGCAGGGTGTCGAGCAGGTCGACGTCGACCCGGATCGCACTGTCGGCGATGCTGCGCTTGGGCGCCTGGTTCTGCAGCGCCTCACTGACCGCGGCCGGCTGGGCCTTGCCCTCGTCGAGCAGGATCGTGCCCAACTTGCGCTCGTCGCCCTCGATCTGCGACTGGAGCGCCGAGCCGACGTCGGACGGGCTCGCCGCACCGGCTTCCACCAACATCTGGCCAAGCGGACGGCGCTGGTCCTCGACCGGGTCGGGGACCGGGCGGGCCGCCTTGACCAGCGTCTCCTCGACCGACACCGGCGTCTCGGCCGTTGCCGCCGGCGCTCCGGCGGCCGCCGGGGCGGCCTCGTCGGCATTCATCTGCGCATGGACCTGCACGATGATGCTTTCGATGTCGACGTCGTTCTCGGTGCCGTTCTCCTCGATCGAGGCGAGCAGCGACCGTACGCCGTCGATCATCACCAGCAGCACCGTGATCGTCGCCGGGGTGACCGGCTGAACGCCGTCACGCAGCCGGGACAGCAACGACTCACCGGCGTGTGCGAGTTTCTCGAGCCGGCTGAAGGCGAGGAACCCGCTGGTGCCCTTGATCGTGTGAATGGCCCGGAAGATTCGGGAGATCAGGTCACGGGAGTTCGGCTCCTGCTCCAGATCGACCAGGTCACGGTCGATCTGGTCCAGGTTCTCGTGGCTTTCCAGAAGGAATTCGCCGACGATTTCACCAAGATCTTCCACGCTTACCTACCTCTCGCTCGCAGTGAGGATCGTTCGCCGACGTCGCTGCCTTCGGCAACCCGCCGATCACCGCAGCCTCGGACAACCCTCATTCCAAAGCCCTGATCGACGAGCCCGAACGTGATCTGAGAAGACCCGGGAACTCAGCCTTCGCCGCCGGGCCGGCGGTACCGATATCCGAAGCCGCGGACCGACTCGATCGGCGACTCGTCCGGGTCCGACCAGCCGAGCTTGCGGCGCAGGCGGAGGACGGCGAACTTGACCCGCTCCTGACCGATGCCGGTGGGGTCGTCCCAGGCCTGGGTCAGGAGCTGGTTGGGGCTGAGCACCGCTCCGGCGTGCCGGACCAGCGCGTTGAGCAGCCGGAACTCGGTCGGTGTCAGGCGTTTCTCGTCGCCCTTGACGTAGACCCGGCGCTTGGTCGGGTCGAGGTGCACGAGACCGTCGTCGTAGACCTGGCTGGCCCAGCTGTTCTGCCCGGTCGAGGAGCGCCGCAGCAACGCCTCCACCCGGGCGAGCAGTTCGTTGTTGGCGAACGGCTTGGTCAGATAGTCGTCGGCGCCGCCCCGGAGACCGCGTACCTTCTCGGCCTCCTGACCGTGTGCCGTGAGCACCAGCACCGGGACGTCGGAGACGTCCCGCAGTCGCTCGAGCACCTGCCAGCCGTCCATCTCCGGCAGGCCGACGTCGAGGACGACCAGGTCCGGGTGCTCGGCGTAGGCCTCCTTGAGACCGGTACGCCCGTCACCGGCGTGTGCCACCTCGTAGCCCGCGCGGCTGAACAGCAGCCGCAGGGCGAGAGCGATGTCCGGGTCGTCCTCGACGACGAGAAGGCGACTCATCGTGTGCTCACCGTGCCCACCCCTTGCTCACGCCTCGGCCGCCGTCCGTCGAATACCGACGGACGGCCGAAATCCCGCTCCGGCGGGTCAGCTTGTGTGCCGCGTCTTCGGCGGCTCGCCGCCCGCGAGAGTCGCGGGCAACGGGATCAACCGCGCAAACACACGATAGCGTGATGTGACGGTCTAAATACGGATAGCGAAAGTTTAGCGGGCAATCGGCAGCCAGGAGCCTTCCCGGCGGATCTTGCCATCCGAATAGCGTGACACTTTTCCCTGGGTTTATGCCCGGTTTCTGGCAATTAAGGACGTACGGCCGAGAAACGGATGCGATATCCGTGGTGGGCGACTCGGCCCACCTCTGACTCGGGAGGCCCCCGTGCTCGCCCAGGTGTTACGCCGCCTCGCTCTGCTCGGTGCGGCACCCCTGCTGCTCGTTCTCACCACGCCCGCCCAGGCGGTCACGTCACTCCCACCGGTGACCCCGGTTCCGGCCCGGCTGGTCTCGCCGATCGTGCTCTCGCAGGTCCGGCTGATGTCGCAGGTCGTGACCATGACCAATCAGCAGCGGCATGCCAACGGGTGCGGCCTGCTGACCGTCTCCCACGACCTGACCATCGCGTCGGTGCGACAGAGCCTCTACATGGCCCGGACCGGACTGTTCACCCACGTCTGGCGGGACGGGTCTACGTTCGTGACGCGGGCGCACGCGGCCGGCTACCGGCAGCCCTCGGGCGAGAACATCGCCTGGGGGTACCAGACCGCGGCCGACGTGATGGCGGCCTGGATGGCCAGCCCGCACCACCGGGAGAACATCCTGAACTGCGGCGCCCGTTCGATCGGGACGGGCGTTATCTATGCAGCCAACGGAATCCCCTACTACACCGAAGTTTTCGGCTGGGACTGACAATGACGTATTGACATATGTGCGCTGCGCCTCTTCTATTAGTTAGGTTTACTAACTGCCACCCCGAAGAGGTCACCATGCGCCGAACCCGCATCGCCACACTGGCGACGGCCGCCGCGGTCGCCGCCGGTGTGGGCGGCTTCCTCGCCGTCTCATCCCCCGACGCCCAGGCCGCCACCACCTCTCGCATCCCCACCCACGTCTTCGCCCCCTACTTCGAGGCCTACAACGGCGACAGCCTGAACGGCCTCTCCCAGCAGTCCGGCAACAACTTCCTAACCATCGCCTTCGCGCAGACCGCCTCGGTCGGCTCGTGCACCGCGCTGTGGGACGGCGACACCGCGATCTCGTCCGCCAACTACGGTTCCGACATCGCGGCGATCCGCGCCCGGGGCGGCGACGTGATCCCGTCGTACGGCGGCTACGCGGCCGACAACTCGGGAACCGAACTGGCCGACTCGTGCAGCAACGTCAACTCGATCGCCGCCGACTTCGAGAAGATGATCACCACCTACGACGTCACCCGGATCGACCTCGACGTCGAGGACAACTCGCTCGGCCGCAGCGACGGCATCGACCGCCGCAACAAGGCGATCGCGCAGGTCGAGTCGTGGGCGGCCGCCAACGGCCGGCTCATCCAGTTCAGTTACACGCTGCCGACCAGCCCGAACGGCCTCGAGTCGAACGCGCTGGCGATCCTTTCCAACGCGAAGCAGAACAACGCCCGCATCGACATCGTCAACATCATGACGTTCGACTACTACGACGGCGCCACCCACGACATGGCGGCCGCCACCCAGACCGCCGCGACCGGTCTGTTCAACCAGCTCAAGCAGGTCTGGCCGGGCAAGACCGACGCGCAGTACTGGAACATGGTCGGCGTCATCGAGATGAACGGCGAGGACGACTACGCCAACGACTCGGGCAACCTCAACGCGGAAAACTTCACGCTGGCCAACGCCACCACGGTGACCAACTGGGCGAAGTCGAAGGGCATCGGGGCGCTCTCGTTCTGGGCGCTGCAGCGCGACAACGGCGGCTGCGCCGGGCAGGCGCCGGGCGACCGCAACTGCTCCGGCGTCTCGCAGTCGACGTGGCAGTTCAGCCACCTGATGCAGGGCTTCACCAGCGGCTCTTCGTCGACCACCCCGCCCACGACCCCGCCTACGACCCAGCCCACGACGCCGCCGACCACGAAGCCGACGACGCCACCGACCACCAAGCCGACGACGCCACCGACCACCAAGCCGACCACCCCGCCGGCCGGCACCACGTGGGCGCCCAACACGGCGTACAAGGCCGGTCAGGTCGTCACCTACGCCGGCCGGAGCTACAAGTGCCTGCAGTCGCACACGTCGCTGGTCGGCTGGGAGCCGCCGAACGTGCCCGCGCTGTGGCAGGCCCTGTAGGTCTCACAGCGAACAGTTGATGAGGACCGGTTCGGGATGCAGTTCGATGCCGAACCGGTCCCGCACGCCGTCGCGGATCGTGCGGGCCAGGCCGAGCAGTCCGGTCGTGGTGCCCTCGCCCCGGTTGGTCAGCGCCAGCGTGTGCTTGCTGGAGATCGCGACGCCGTCGCCCGCGAAACCCTTGGGGAAGCCGGCGTGCTCGATCAGCCAGGCCGCCGGGATCTTGACCGAGCCGTCGTCACCCGGCCAGTGCGGGGCGTCCAGCCCGAGCGTCGCCCAGGCCTCGGCCGACACCACCGGGTTGGTGAAGAACGAACCCACCGACCAGGTGTCCCTGTCCTCCGGGTCGAGCACCATGCCCTTGCCGGCGCGGAGCTTGAGCACGGTGTCGCGCGCCCGGGCCAGCGGCACCCGGTCGCCCACCTCGACGCCGAGGCTGCGCGCCAGTTCGGCGTACCGGATCGGAGCGGACTCGCCCGAGAGGGCGAGCCGGAAATCTACCGCAAGCACGACGAACCGCTCATTGCCCTTAAAAACACTTTTCCGGTACGCGAACGCGCACTCCAACGGCGACATCACGCGCACGCTGTCCTGCTCGCGGTCGTAGGCGTGCACGGCCGCGATCGTGTGCGCGACCTCCTGCCCGTAGGCCCCCACGTTCTGGATGGGGGTGGCCCCGGCCGAACCGGGGATGCCGGAAAGACACTCGACACCGGAGTAACCATTGGTGACGGCGTAGGACACGAAGTCGTCCCACGGCTCGCCGGCCGCGACCCGCACCACCACGCTGTCATCGGCTTTCTCCACGACGCGGATGCCGGTCGTGCGCAGAAGAAGCACGGTGCCGGGGAAGCCCTCGTCGCCGATCACGACGTTGCTGCCGCCGGCCAGCACGAGCACCGGTCGCCCGTCGGCCGCCGCTTTACGCATCGTAGTGACCGCTTCATCCGGATCGGAGACGACCGTCAACGTGCCGGCCGGCCCGCCGAGGCGTAGCGTCGTATATGCCGCCAAGGAACCGTCATTCGTGTCAGTTTGCTGATCGGCGCTAACGTCAGGCACGCCGACCACCCTAGGCTCAACGGTTCGGAGCACCTCATCGACTCCTGGGTCAACTGGAGAGAGACGCGATGAACAGGCTGCACGCGAGCAAGGACTTCTGGCTCGCCGCTCTGCGGGCCGACAGCCCCGCGCTGCAGGACGCCCTCGAGCAGGCCGGTCCGGACGCACCCATACCCGCCTGCGAGGGCTGGACCGGGCTCGACCTGGCCGACCACGTGACCCGCACGCTGCACTGGGTCCGCGAGACGGTGGCGCGCGGTGTCGCCACCCACCCGGAGAAGGCCCCGGACGCCCCGGCACCCCAGGCTTGGGACGCCGCCCTCGACGGGCTGCGGCGCGAACTGACCGGCACGATCGAGACGCTGGAGGCGCTCGAGGCCGACTTCCCGGCGTGGAACTGGGCGCCCCAGGCCAAGACGGCCGGCTTCTGGCAGCGCCGCATGGCCCACGAGATCTCGGTGCACCGGTGGGACGCCGAGGCGGCGGCCGGGCGCCCGACCCCGATCGAGACCAAGCTGGCCGCCGACGGCATCGGCGAGGTGCTCGACAGCTGGCTGCCGGCCGGCAAGCGCAAGGGCCCCACCGACCTGCACGGCGTCGCCCACCTGATCGCCTCCGACGCGGGCTACGAGTGGTTCGTGCGGCTGCGCGGCCCGGGTGTCGCGCTGCTCGACACCGGCACGATCCTCGATACCGACAACCACCACCCGCGAGCCGAGGCCACCGGCACCGCAAGCGACATCCTGCTCACCCTGATGGGCCGCCAGCGCACGGATCGCCTGGTCATCAGCGGTGATCCCCGGTTGATCGCCGCCCTCCGCACCGGTTGACCGGCGATACTGGGGATGTGCCCGGTCCGCGGAGCGGGCCCGCTTAAATTCGTCTTACCCGCGGGTTCCCCGGGACCTGCGGGCCCCTATGATTAACCGGTTAAGTAAACCGGGTAACACGCAGGAAGCGGTGAACGCATGACGGCAACCGTCACGTCCACGTCGGCGCAGCCGGCCCTTTCCGGGATCACCTTTCCCGACGGCTTCATCTGGGGCGCGGCGACGGCGTCTTATCAGATCGAGGGTGCCGTCCAGGAAGACGGTCGCGGCCCGTCCATCTGGGACACCTTCAGCCGTACGCCGGGGAGGGTCCACGCCGGGCACACCGGCGATGTGGCCTGCGACCACTACCACCGGTACGTCGAAGACGTCGCACTGATGGCCGACCTCGGCCTCGCGTCGTACCGCTACTCGATCGCCTGGCCGCGGATCCAGCCCGACGGCGGCGGCCCCGTCAACTCGCGCGGGCTCGACTTCTACGACCGGCTGACCGACGAACTGCTCGGCAAGGGCATCGACCCCGTCGTCACGCTCTACCACTGGGACCTGCCGCAGGTCCTGGAAGACCGCGGAGGCTGGCCCAACCGCGAGACCGCGCTCGCCTTCGCGGAGTACGCACAGATCGTCCACGGCCGCCTCGGCGACCGGGTCAAGACCTGGACCACGCTGAACGAGCCCTGGTGCTCGGCCTACCTCGGCTACGGCAGCGGCCGGCACGCGCCCGGCCGGCAGGACCCGGCGGCGACCTTCGCCGCCGTGCACCACCTGCTGCTCGGCCACGGCCTGGCCGCCCAGGCGCTGCGGGCCGCCGGGGCCAACACGATAAGCATCACGCTCAACCCGTCGGTGGTCTTCCCGGTCGACCCGGAGAACGTGGCCGACCGCGAGGCGGTACGCATCCTCGACGGGCTGTCCAACCGGATGTTCCTCGACCCGCTGCTCAAGGGGCAATATCCGGCCGACATGCTCGAGCACATGGCCCGGTTCACCGACCTGTCGTACATCCAGGACGGCGACCTCGCGACCATCAGCGAGCCGATCGACGTGCTGGGCATCAACTTCTACCAGCCGTCGTACGTCGCGGCGAAGCCCGGCGCCCCGGCCGCGCTCGACCAGCCCGGCAGCGAAGGCATCGCGACCCGCGCGCCGCAGGGCCCGGTCACCGACATGAACTGGCTGATCGAGCCGTCCGGCCTGACCCACCTGCTCAAGCGCATCCACGCCGACTACCCCGGCACCCCGCTGATGATCACCGAGAACGGCGCGGCGTACCCCGAGGTGCCCGCCGCCGACGGCGAGGTGCACGACGCCAAGCGGATCGAGTACCTCGACGGGCATCTCCGCGCCTGCCATGATGCCCTGGCGGCCGGAGTGGACCTGCGGGGCTACTTCGTGTGGTCGCTCATGGACAATTTCGAATGGGCCGAGGGGTACGCGAAGCGTTTCGGCATCGTGCACGTCGACTACCGCACGCAGGAACGCGTGCTGAAGGACAGCGCGAAGTGGTACCGGGAGGTGATCCGGCGCAACGGGATCGAGGGGTGACTTCATGACAACGCGGGAGCGGCCGACTCTGGAGGCCGTGGCGCGTCGCGCCGGAGTGTCCAGGGCGACCGTCTCCCGCGTCGTCAACGGCTCGACCTCGGTCGCCCCGGCGATCCGGGAAGCGGTCACGCGGGCGGTCGACGAACTGGGCTACGTGCCCAACCAGGCCGCCCGCAGCCTCGTCACCCAGCGGACCGAGTCGATCGCGCTGATCCTCCCCGAGACGGCCAGCCGGGTCTTCTCCGACGACCTGTTCTTCCCGGCGATCATCCGGGGCGTCAGCGTCGAACTGGAGGCCGCCGACAAGCAACTGGTGCTGATGATGGCCGGGTCGGCGGCCAGCCACGACCGCGTCGAACGCTACGCGGTCTCCGGCCACGTCGACGGCGTCATGTTCGCCTCCATGCACGGCGCCGACCCGCTGCCCGGCACCCTGACCCGGCTCGGCATCCCGGTGATCTGCAGCGGCCGCCCGATCGGCGCCTCGACGGTGCCCTATGTGGACGTCGACCACTTCGGCGGCGTCTGCCGGGCCGTGCAACACCTGGTCGACAGCGGCCGCCGCCGCATCGCCACGATCGCCGGCCCGCAGGACATGGTGGCCGGCATCGACCGCCTGGCCGGCTACCGCACAACCCTGCAATCGGCCGGCCTGACCCCGCTCGAGGCGATCGGCGACTTCACCCGCGACTCGGGCATCCAAGCGATGCGCGCACTGCTCGCGGTCGACCCCGACTTGGACGCGGTCTTCGTGGCCTCGGACATGATGGCCCACGGTGCCCTGCTCGCCCTCAAGGAAGCCGGCCGCCGAGTCCCGTCCGACGTGGCGGTCATCGGCTTCGACGACTTCGACATCTCGCTCTACAGCGAGCCCCCACTGACCACGGTCCGCCAGCCGATCACCGACATGGGCCGCACCATGGCTCGCCAGCTGCTCGGCTTCATCAACGGCGCCGCCGACCTACCCACCTCGGTGGTCCTACCCACCGAACTGGTCGTCCGCGAATCCGCTTAGACGAGGTTCGTTCCGAAGGTCGACGGCTGCCCTGCCCGGTCAGTCCGGCGACAACAAGCCCGTGCGGGTTGGCGTTATCCCTGTTGAAGCGCGGTGGGTCACCGACTCCATCCAGGTCGGATGCGGCCGGTCGCGCTGCCGGCGCATCACCTGCCACGCCGCGGTGATCGAGGCCGCCGACTTCGTCGACAGCCGCAGCAGCCCGGTGACCTCGACCGCTGACCTGCCTTGCGCGAACGGCTGCGCAGCCCGCCGCCGTACCTGCCGACGCCGGGCATGTTCTACCTGGTCAACCTGACCGCCATGGCCGTATCGCATGAGACCGGCAGAACCGAGACGACCAACCTGGGACATCAGCCAGATCTCCACGCCAAGAGGTGTTCAGAGCGGCTGCACGGTCACGATGTCGGTGGGATGGCCGAGGACGCGGCGGGAGAGCAGTGTGGCGCCGGCGACCGCGGCCGGCATCAGCAGGATGGCGCCGAGCGGGATCAGGAAGCAGAGGAAGACCGCTACGCCGAAGCCGAGGGTGGCCGGCCGGTTGGCGCGCAGCACCCGACGCCGGTCGCGCAGCCGCTGGCCGCGCCGCTGGAAGGGTGCGCCGGTCAGCTCGACCGCGAGCAGCCAGCCGCCGACCAGGGCTCCCAGCACCGGCGAGACGATCTGGCCGGCCACCGGCACCAGGCCGAGCAGGAACAGCGGGATGCCGAACACGATCGACAGGGTGATCAGCCGAATCGAGTCGATCACGCTGCGGCCCAGGGACGGCCAGAAGCCGACCTCGACCGCGTCGGGCACGCCGCCGTAGCGGCGCTCGACCAGCTCCGAGATGCGCTCGTAGAACGGGTCGCCGATGGCCAGCGTGACCGCGGTGAAGGCGAGCATGCCGAGCAGCACGGCCACGCCGACGATCGCGATGCCGGCCAGCACCTCGAGGAGGTCGCGCAGGCCGCTGGCCCAGCCGTCGGCGAAGCCGGTCGCGAAGCGGGCCAGGTCGGGCACGAACCGGATCAGGAAGATCAGGGCGACGATGTAGAGGATGCCCGCGATCAGCGCCGGCAGCAGGCCCAGCGCGAGCAGGCGGGGGCTGCGCAGCACCAGCTCGAGGCCGCGGCCGAGCAGGCTCGCCCCGGAGAAGAACTGGCGCACGGCACCGAGCGGCTTGGCCGCGTTCTGGTCCACGATCCGCGAGCTTAGAGCCCCCGGCGGAACTCGGCACGTCTATGGTCCTGTCCATGTCGATCACGGACCAGGATCTGGCCATCGAGGCGGCGGCCGCCGGCGCCGCAGTCGTCCGCTCCCACTACGGATCCGCTCTGGCGCGCTTCGACAAGGACGGGGCGACTTCGCCACCGGCGCCGACATCGACGCCGAGAAGGCCATCCTCGACGTCCTGCGCGCGGCGCGCCCGGACGACGTCGTGCTCGGTGAGGAGAGCGGACGTACGGGCCGGGCGGGAAACGGGCGACTGTGGCTGGTCGACCCGCTGTGCGGGACGCTGAACTACGCCGTACGAAACCTGCTGGTCTCGGTCAACGTGGCCCTTCGGACCGGTACGCAGGTGGCCGTCGCCGCGTGGTCTCCACGACCTTGGCCGTGGCGTGGGTCGCCGCGGGCCGCCGCGCCGCGTACGTCACCGACGGCCGCCTGCGGGACAGCGTTCATTTCGCGGCTGGGATCGCCCTGTGCCAGGCGGTCGGTTGCCTGGTCACCGGGATCGACGGCCAGCCGCTTCACACCGGCGCCGAAGGTCTGGTCGTGGCGGCCGACGAGGAGACGCATGTCGCGCTGCTGGCCGTTGTCCGCAGGCAGCGCGCCGGCGCGTGATCAGCAGGTCAGTGACCGGCCCAGCGGAAGCGCTGGTCGAAGCCAACCGAGTCGGTCGGGGACGGGGAGGCGCCGGCCGACGCCGACGCGCTGGGGTCGGTCGGGTCGGTGGGTGTGGGGACGGGTGGCATCGTCAGTGGTGGCAGCGGGTCCTGTGACGCTTCGGTCGGTGGTGCCGTCGCGGTGCCGGTCGGACCGCTCGTGACGTGGGTCGACACGAGGGGACCGGCCGGGGTGGAGACGGCCGGCGACAGCGAGATCGACGGCATGACCGAGGGCAGCGGGGCAACCGAGGAGGACGAGGCAGCCGCCGGGGCCGGTCGGGCGTGCCGGGCCGGCGCGTCGCCCATGCCGCCTGCGCCTCCGGGCACCTCGACGGCGGCCGAACGGGTGGCCGGGGTCGCCAGTTGCCAGCCGATGGTGACGGCCACCGGCAGCCCTAGGGCAACAAGTCCGAAAAAAATGGATTTGGGGGATAACCGCACGTAGAGGAAACGGGGTCAGGGGCGGCTCAGGTTACGGCCAAAGGGGACAAAGACCTCAGTCGTTGAGGAAGGTCGAGATGCGTTCGCGCAGGTCACGACGGTTATGCCAGAGAACGGCCGGGTCGTCGTACACAAAAAGCTCGGCCCTCGGCAGCAGCCCGGCCCACCGTTCGGCCCAGGCCACCGGGTGAACCTCGTCGCCGAGGCAACCCAGCACGAGGGCCCGCCCGGTGAAGCCGGTCAATGCCGCCACGTCGGGCACCGCCGGCTCCCGCCAGAGCGTGCCGATCTGCGGCGCCAGTGGATGCGCGCGAACTTGCGCGGTCCGCTGGCGTACATAGGCATCACCCGGCGGCGTGCCGCGCACATCGGCCGGCAACTCGGTTTCGATCGCGGCGGCGATCGCCGCCGCGTCGCCCGCCTCGGACGCGGCCAGCATTCTTGCGGTCCGCGACACCGCGGCTTGCGGGCGTACGCCGTCCAGAAGCGCCGGGAGGTAGCAGACGATCCGCTCGAACCGGTCGGGTGTCTCGCTCAGCAGCCGGCCGAGCGCCCCCGACCCCATGCTGACCCCGACCGCCCGGCTCGCCCCGGCCCGGTCGGCGACGGCGCGCAGGTCGGCGGCGAGATCGCCGAAGGTCCACGGCCCGGGTGGCGCCTCCGAGCGCCCGTGCCCACGGAAATGGAAGAACACCCGGCGGCCGGTGACCCCGCTGCCGAGCGGGCGGGTGCCCGCGATGTCGCCCGCGAAGCCGTGCGCAAAGACAGTGACCGGCTCGCCGGAGCCGGTCACCAGTTGTTCCAGCCCGTCGACCACGTTGGTCGGCGGCTGCCCGAACGCCGCACTCACCAGGAGCCGCGGCCGTCCGACGCGTCCTTGAGGCCGGGCCGGACATCGAGCAGATAAATCAGAGCCGCGGCGATGCCGATCAGACCGAACAGGCCGATCGCGCTCCGGCTGATGAGCAGCGTGAAGATCAGGCAGATGGCGAGGACCGCCGCCCACGCGCCCTTGGGCAGGGTGCCGATGGCCTGGAAGCCGTCACCCCGCTGAGTGAGGCAGTGCACGAAGGCGACCGCCTGCACGATCAAGGAGACCAGCAGGAGCAGCAGGTTGAGGTAGTTGACGACGTCCACGTAGAAGATCGGCGCGGAATAGGCCATGAGGGAAAGTCTATGCTGCGGGCCCCGGCGTTCGCCGGGGCCCGCGGGTTGTGCGTCTTTTCCAGCTGGGCCGGAATTACTCCGCAGCCGGCTTGGTGACCTTCTTGCGGGGCTTCGGGGTGGCCTGGGCCGCCTCGACGGCCTTCGGCGCCTCGGTGGTGGTGAGGTCGGCGTTGACCACGTCGGCCGCCTCCACCACGCCGGTGCCGACCACGCGCTCGCCGCGCTCGACCAGGGCGGTGTAAAGCGAGACCGCGCGGTCCTGGGCGATCTGCGCGAACGTGGTTGCCACGCTGGCCGCGTTGCCCCGCAGCGCGTCGAAGTCGGTGGTGGCGGCGCGCTCACGGAGCTGGGTCGCCTTGGTGCCGGCCTGCTCGTTGGCGGTGCGCAGGGAGGCGGCGGCGCGCTCGCTGAGCTGGTTGACCACGGCCGGCAGCTTGCGCAGCTGCTGGTAGGCCAGATCGCCGGCGCCGGCTGCGGCGTAGAGCGGGGCGGGGAAACGGGTGTTGGTCTGCTCGGTCATTTCGACTCCTCGGGATTGTCAGTGGTCTCGGGCGCCCCGTTCTCAGGGGCACTGTCATCGGCCGTGCGCCGGTTCTCGTTGCGGAACGTCTCGTAGATCTGCGACAGCGACTGCTTCTGCGCGATCGTGAGGTCGGGGTCGACGGCGATCGCGGCCAGCACCCCCTGCTGACCCTCGCTGTCGAGCAGACCGGCCCGCAGGTACATCGCGGGCGTCGACACCCGCAGCGCACTGGCGATCTGCTGCAGCACCTCAGCGCTCGGCTTGCGCAGGCCACGCTCGATCTGGCTGAGGTACGGATTGCTCACGCCCGCTCGATCGGCGAGCTGCCGGAGCGAGATCTTCGCGGTCTGCCGCAGGTCTTTGATGAAACCGCCGATGTCCTGTGGCAGGTCTTTGGACGTGGCCATACGACGAAGTTAACGCGGTGCGCTAACTCCTGCAAGCAAAATGCTAACTCTAGCTAGCGTGAAGCCGGTCACCCGGAGGGACCTCAGGGATCACCGTACGGGCCGGACCTCGCCGACGACCTCGTCACCGCCGGTGATCTCGGCACTGATGGCCGGCGGCTCGGCCCCGAACTCGCGCAGGGCGTCGAGCAGGACCGGCGTACGCGCCCGGGCCGCCCCGTCGTCGATCTTGATGGCGATCGCACCCACGCCGGGCAACGCGGCCGCCACCACGCCCTCGGCGCCCGCCTTGACCAGCAGACCGGGCACCGTGCCCATCAGCACCGTGTCGTCGCCGCCGGTGCCCGCCACCAGCTCCGGGTGCGCCCGCATCTGGTCGGCGACCAGCCGCTCCGGGGTGCCCGGTGCCGCGTCGACCAGCCGCTGGAACGAGCGGGCCAGCGCGGTCAGCGAGAACCCGAAGACCGGCGCCCCGCAGCCGTCCAGCCCGACCGCCGCGATCGGCTCGCCGACCAGGTCGGTCACCGTCTCGGCGATCGCCACCTGCAGCGGGTGCTTCGGATCGCGGTAGGAGTCGAGCGGCCAGTCGTTGGCCACGCAGGTGGCGAGCATGCCGGCATGCTTGCCCGAGCAGTTCATCAGGATGCGCTCGGGGCCGCCGCCGGAACGCAGCCACCCGGTGCGGGCCTCCTCGGACAGCGGCAGGCCTTTCACACACCGGAGCGCGCTCTCGTCGAGGCCGGCCGCGGCCAGGATCTCGCGGACGCGCCGGATGTGCATCGGCTCGCCGAAGTGGCTGCCGCTGATCAGGGCCAGGTCGGCGGGCTCGCGCGGCACCAGACCGGCCCGCAGCATGCCGACGGTCTGGAGCGGCTTGTTGGACGAACGCGGAAAGACCGGGCTGGTCACGTCGCCCCGGCTGTGCTTCCCGAAGACCGCTCCGTGGTGCACGCTCTCCACGAAACCCGACCGGACCACCTCGGCGACGATCATCGGGCGGGGACTCCCAGCAGCGCACGGGCCGCGGTGGTGGTCAGCGGTGGGCGCTGGGCCAGCTGGGCGAAACCGACCGCCCGGGCCACCAGCTGCATGTTGGACTCCACCGGGCGCCCCTTCGCGTACGTGATCGTGTCTTCCATCCCGACCCGCAGGTGACCGCCGGCCGACAGCGAAGCGAGCATGACCGGGATCGTGGTGCGGCCGATGCCGGTCGCCGAGAACGTGGTGCCCTCCGGCAGGTCGCGGATCGCCTGCTCGCACGCGACCAGGGCGGCCGCGGTGCCCGGCATCCCGCCCGGCACCCCCATCACCAGGTCGACGTGCACGTGACCGCCGGCCGGCAGGCCGTACTTGCCGAGCAGCCGCTGCAGGGTGGCGAGCTGGCCGAGGTCGAAGATCTCGTATTCCGGCACTATGCCGCGCTCCTGCATGCGGGTGTGCAGGTCGACGATGAACTCCCAGCGGTTCATGAACACGCCGTCGCCGAAGTTGACCGTGCCCATCGTGCAGGACGCCATCTCGGGACCGCAGTCGAGCACGGCCAGCCGGTCGGACTCCGGGTCGGTGACCGCACCGCCCGAGGAGAGCTGCACGATCAGGTCGGTGCTCTCGCGCAGCGCCGACACGGTGGCCCGCAGCCGGCCCTGATCGAGGGTCGGCTCGGCGTCCGCACCCCGGATGTGCACGTGGATGATGGCCGCGCCGAGCGCCTCGCACTCCTTGGCGGTCGAGACGAGCTCGTCCAAGGTCACGGGCAGGACGGGTACGTCCGCCTTACTGCTCTCGGCGCCGGTCGGAGCAACGGTGATCACGGTCCCGGTCATGCCGTGAACGTTAGTTCAGGCGGGGTCGATGGCGACGGCCGAGTCCCCGACCTTGAGTGCGGCATCGTCGGGCACGTTGCGCTTGAGGACGGCCAGGGCGACCAGGCCCAGCTCGTGATGGCGTACGGCGGTGCCGATGAAGCCGATCTCGCGCTCGCCCGACACCACCGGGGTGCCCTGGGCGGGCGGCTGGTCGGTGGCGATGCCGTCGAAGTGCAGCAGCACCAGGCGCCGAGGCGGCCGGCCCAGGTGGTGCACCCGGGCGACCGTCTCCTGGCCGCGGTAGCAGCCCTTGTCGAGGTGCACGGCGGCGGCGACCAGGTCGGCCTCGGCCGGGATCGTGCGGTGGTCGGTCTCCCAGCCCAGCCGGGGGACGCGGTGCTCGACGCGGATCGCCTCGTACGCCAGGAGACCCGCGAGCGGCACGCCCAACTCCTCGATCACCTCGCGTTTGGCCGCCCGGGGGACGAGCAGATCGACCCCCAGAGGCACCCGGCGGGCCAGGCCGCCGTGGAACGGCTCCACCGCGTACAGGGAAGTGGGCTCGGGAGACACCTCGCCGGAAGCGAATTTCGGGCCGGGAACCGCGCCGAGCCGCGGCGCGGCGAGGCCCGGGAAAAGATCGGCCGCGCCGGGGCCGACCAGCGAGAGCACCGCGATCTCACTCGTCGCGTCGCGCGGCTCGACCCGGGTGAAGAAGCGCATCATCTCGAGGTATTTGAGCAGGCCCGCGCCGGCTCCGGGCTCGGTGTCGAGCCAGGCCGTGGTGCCGTCCTCGGTGACGAACGCGTGCTGCTCGACGTGGCCGTTCGGCGAGAGGACCAGGAGCTCGGTGCCCTGATTTTCTGACAAACCCGACAAATGCTGGCTGGTCAGCGTGTGCAGCCAGCTTGCGCGCTCGTCGCCCGGGACCGCGATCACATCCCGGTTGGAGCGGTCGACCAGGCCGACCGCGGTGGCGAGGGTGCGTTGCTCGCGCATCGGGTCGCCGTAGTGCGCCGGGACGCCGGCGTCGGCCGACGTGGGATCGAGATCCTCGACCATCACCGTGGTCATCTACTGCTCCTTGCACTCTCCGCAGACGCCGAAGAGGGAGACGTGGCCGACATCGACCCGGAAGCCCCGCTCGGTCAGCAGCCGGTCGGTCACCGGCCCCATCACACTCGGGTCTACCTCACTGATCGACCCACATCCACGGCAGACGAGGTGAACGTGCTGATCCTCACCCACGGTGTGGTAGGTCGGCGAGCCGTGCGACAGGTGGGTGTGATTGACCAGGCCGAGCTCTTCGAGCAGCTCAAGGGTGCGATAGACGGTGGTGATGTTGACGCCCGCGACCCGTTCGCGCACCGCCGTGTGCACCTGCTCGGGCGTGGCATGGCCCAGCCCGTGCACCGCCTCGAGGATCAGCTGGCGCTGCGGGGTCAGCCGCAGGCCACGCTCCCGGAGCATGGCGGCAAGTGAAGTGGCGGACACACTGAAAGGTTACGCTGCGCCCGTGCCCGAGCGCTTCCTCGTGTCGGCCGCCGAGCTGTTCGGGGACGGCGTGTTCGAGACGGTGCACCTGCGGCCGTCCGGGCCGTGGCTGCTCCCCGCCCACCTGGA
Source organism: Actinoplanes sp. NPDC051343 (assembly GCF_044455125.1). NCBI lineage: Bacteria > Bacillati > Actinomycetota > Actinomycetes > Micromonosporales > Micromonosporaceae > Actinoplanes > Actinoplanes sp. NPDC051343. The sequence continues at coordinate 182,991 of NZ_JBITEL010000008.1, read as the reverse complement.
CCGCCTGGCACGGTCGGCGGCCCTTCTCGATCTGCCCTTCAGCGGAGTGGAGCTCGGTTCACCGTCGGCCGATCCCGAGGGCGCGCTCCGGATCATGGTGACCCGCGAGTCGGTGCACGTGGCGGTCTCACCGCTCAGCCCGGCGGTGCTACGCGAGCGGCGGGAAGGGATCCGGTTGCTGAGCGCCGACCTCGGCTTCGCCGTCGATCGGCAACCGCCGTGGTCACTCGCGGCGGCCAAGTCACTCTCCTACGCGAGCAATCTCGCGGCGCGGCGCTGGGCGGCGCGACATCACGCCGACGACGTGGTCTGGCTCAGTTCCGACGGGTACGTCCTGGAAGCCCCGACCGCATCGATCGTCTGGCTGACCGGCGACACGTTGTGCACGGTGCCGCCGTCGGAAGCGCCGATCCTGCCCGGCATCACCGCGGCCCACCTGCTCGCGACCGCCTCGTCGGCGGGGTTGCGGGCCGCCGAGCGCATGGTCACGCTGCCCGAACTCATCGCCGCCGACGCGATCTGGCTGGCGTCATCGTTGCGCGGGCTGGCCGAGGCGGTGTCGCTCGACGGGGCAGCGCGCCCTCGCTCCCCGTGGACCGGTCGTCTCCAGGCGCTGCTCGGCTTCTAGCCGCCGATGCGGAGCAGGCGGGCCGACATGTGCGGGCGCAGGCCGCTGTCCTCGATCGCCTGCTCGTACGCGTAGAGCAGCGCCCCCTCGACGATGCCGAAGAGCCGGTGCCCACCCGTCACGTGCAGACCGCCCGGCGTGTAGGCGATGGCGTCCGCCTCGATCTCCAGCCGCGTCGTGCCGATGGTCTTGCCGATGTAGATCTCGGCCACCCCCTCGGGGCTGATCATCGTGGCTTCCATCTCGTCGGTCGCATGGCCGGCCTCGCTCAGCACCGGGCGCCAGTAGCCCTGCTCGCTCTGCCAGTTGCCGATCGCCTTGGAGTCGCCGTCGAGCAGCCACGACCGCGACTCGAACCGCAGGAACGGCCGGCCGTCGTGGCTGATCCGGATCTCCTGGGCGAAGTCGTAGTCTTCGTCGGCCGGGAACCCGCCCTGCCCGCGGCCGCGCCACAACCCGACGAACGGGAGCAGTCCGAGCAGCGCCGGATGCAGGTCAGGACCGCTGCGCAGGTCGTGAGTGTCTTCGTAGGGGTAACGCTCGACCGGCGGTGCGTTGAGCCAGGGCGGCGGGCCCAGCGGATTTTCGTCGGTCACCAACGCCCCCTTGAAATGCGCATCGCCAGGTAGCCCAAACCGCCCGCCATGCCGCCCAAACCGGCGACCAGCAGACTCACGAACCCGATCTCCGTAACCATGACCGGCCCATCTTATGCTGACCCCCATGGCACGTTTGCTGGTCGTCAAGGCAACCGCCGGCGCCGACGCCCCGGAGCGCTGCTCACAGGCGTTCACGGTGGCGAGCACGGCCGCCGCGTCCGGGGTGGACGTCTCGTTCTGGCTGACCGGCGAGTCGACCTGGTTCGCGCTCCCGGGCCGGGCGGCCTCGTTCGAGCTGCCGCACGCGGCACCGCTCCCCGACCTGCTCGATCTGCTGCTCGAGAACGGCCGGGTCACCGCCTGCACGCAGTGCGCGGCCCGCCGCGGCATCGGCCCCGACGACGTCCTGGAAGGCATCCGCATCGCGGGGGCCGCCGTCTTCGTCGAGGAGATCATGGGCGACGGCGCCCAGGCGATCGTCTACTGACGCCGGACCAGCCGCATCGCGACACCGGCCAGGGTCAGCGCGAAACCGCCGACGATCAACCAGAGCACGGCCGGTCCGGTGATCGGCAGCGAGCCACCGCCGCTCGACCGCGCCACGGTGAGGTCCAGTCGCAGCGCCCGCAGCCGGCCGTTCCGGTCGACGCCGGCGGCCACGAACGAGTGGGTCCCCGGCCGCAGCCCGTTGGGCACGGTCACCGGCTGCTCGAAGTCGCCTCGCCGGTCGGCTTGCACGCTGGCGAGCACCTGAGGCGACGAATACACCGCGATCGTCACCGAGGAGTACGGCGCGTAGCCGGTACCCGTCACCAGCAGCGACTCGCCCGGCGCGGCCGATGAGATCGGTCCGTTGCCGGTGCCCAGCGGCAGCTTCGTGTCGGGCGGGGTCGGGCTGACGACCGGCGCCGACGGCACCACGCTCGGAGAGGGACCCGAGGCCGGCGACGAGCCGCCGGCCGAGAGGGCGACCACGCTTACGGTGTACGCCGTCCCGGCCTCCGCCCCGATCACGCAGCCGGTGGCCGAGGGCCCGGCGGTGCAGGTGGCCGGTCCGGGCGACGCACTGCCCCGATAGCCGGTGATGGTCACGCCGTTCGGGGCGGGCGCCGACCACGACACCGCGATCGACGAGTAGCCGCCGGTCGCGGCCACGTCGGTCGGCGCGCGGGGCACGCCGACGCTCTCGCTGGTCGAGGTCGACGGCAGCGGGGTCGCGCTCGGGGCCGAGGTGGTCTCGCTCGGGCTGGTCGACGCAGAAGGCGTCGACGCAGATGGCATCGACCCGGACGGCATCGACCCGGACGGCATCGACCCGGACGGCATCGACTCGGGGGGAGAGGGCGAGGCGCTCACGCCGGCCGAGCCCGAGGGACAGGCACCCGCGGACAGGACCGCCGACGCGCTTGACGCCACCACGCTGGGGACCGCCGTGGTCACCTCGGCCGACGAAGGAGCGGCACTCGGGGACGACGGCGAAGAGCCGGGTGACGCGCTCTCCGACGAAGGCGCGGCACTCGCGGACGACGGCGAAGAGTTGGGCGACGCGCTCTCCGACGAAGGCGCGGCACTCGCGGACGTAGGCGCGGAGGTCGTCGGCGGCGAGGTACTCGCGGGCGAAGAGGGCGAAGAGGCGGGTCCGGCGCTCGAGGCCGACACCGACGGGCTCGGCGTCAGCGACGGCACCGCACTGGACGGCATCGTCGACGGGCAGACGTCGGCGGCCGGCACGTAGGCGTTCAGGCTGCCGCCCGCCACCAGACCGATCCCGCCGAGCAGCACCAGCAGCAGGCCGACCACGATCGCCGACAACGACAGCTCCGGCCGCATCAAGTTTCTGTGCATCCCGCGGTACATCAGCGCAGCGTCCCCACCGTGTGTCGGATCAGACCGCGACCACTGGCTGGGCCGCCCGGGGTTTCACGCTATTGCGGCCGGTTTTCTCCCACTCCGCTTTCGCCGAAGACGGCACATCCCATTGGCACCACCATCAACTGTCGGCAGTCAGACGCCAGTTGTGATCGGCGGTCCCGTTGTCGCTGAACTGCACCACGTTCGCCGAATCGGCGGTCGACATCCCGTCGACACCGAGCAGTTTGCCGGAGTTCTTGTTGCGGATGCGGACCCATCCGTCGCCGTTGTCGACCAACTGCCACAGATGGTCGGCCGTGCCGTTGTCCTCGAACTGCACCACCTGCGCCGAATCGGCGGTCGACATCTGGTCGACGCCCAGCAGTTTGCCCGAATTGACGTTCTGGATCTTCAGCCAGCCGTCGCCGTTGTCGAGCAGGCGCCACAGATGGTCGGCCGTCCCGTTGTCGGAGAACTGCACGACCCGGGCGCTGTTGGCCAGAGACATACCATCGACGCCTAGCAGTTTGCTGCTGTTCTGGTTCTGGATCCGGTAGGCCAGGCTGGTGTCCAGCCACGCGGTGCCGGCGCCGATCGTCGGGAATGCCGTGATACGCAGGCGGGCGGCGCCCATCGGAATCAGCGTGACCGTCTCGGCCGGCGACGAGGACGGCGTCGGACTGTTCTGCAGCGTCGTCACGACCTGGTCGACGTCGGCTTTCCAGTTCGGAATCTTCCGCGCCGGCGTCGTGATGCGAATGGGCGCGTTGGCCGGCGTGAACGGGTCGTTGGCGTTCCCCAGACCGGTCGTCACCGAGAATGCGGATGCACCGTCCAGGCCGTAGTTCCAGGCCGATCCGGGCCGCACCTCGCGGGTCGGCCAGGTCGCGTTGCCGCCGGTCTGCGTCCAGTTCTCGGTGATCGCCAGAGAGAACGTCAGCGCACCGAAATTGACCGAGACCGCATTGTGGTCGGCGGTCCAGGTCCGGGCTTTCGCCTGCATCGGGAGGCGGAGAACGATACGGTCACCGGTGGTCCAGGTCCGTGCGATTTTTCCGTACGCGGGTCCGCCGCCCACAGAAACATTGGCCCCGTTCACGGCCAGACTCGGATTTGCACACCACCCGGGAATGCGGAAGTACAACGGGAACGACAGTGCCTTCGGCGTCGTGACCGTGTAGGTGATGGTGTCGGAGAACGGGTAGTTCGTATCCGCCTTGATCGTCACCGTGGTCCCGTCCCCGACGCGGGCGGTCACCGTCGCCGGCCCGTGCAGGGTCGCCGCCAGCCCACCGTCCGGTGTGGCCACCCACATCTCCTCGACGTAGTAGGGCCAGCCCATCCCGTAGTTGTGCGGGCAGCACCGGTAGTTGTCGATGCCCAGCATGTAGGCCTGCATCGCGAACCCGTTCTGGAACTGCGCCTGGCTGCCCGCCCGGTCGAGCAGCGCAATGCTGTTGGCACTGGTGATGTAGTGGATGCCCCGCTGGTGGGGGTCGAGTGCGGCGGGCAGCGAGTTGAACGCGAGTTCCTCGACCCGGTCCGACCAGATCGGATCGCCGGTGATCCGGGTGAGGATCTCGTGGCTCGCCATGAACTCGACGATCCCGCAGGTCTCGAAGCCTTGGCGGGGGTCGCCGAACCCGGGCCGGGCGTTCTCGTCACCGGCGAAGCCGCCGCCCGGGAACTGCCCATAGGCACTCATGATCGAGTTGTAGTCGTTGTAGCTCGCCTGCCGGTGACTCGCGTCGCCACTCAGGATCGAGTAGACGGCCGGCTCCCGGAACCCTTGCGCGAGGTTGACGTTGTGCAGCGACGGCAGGTTGTTCATATAGTTCGCCGAGTTCGCGTGGATCTTGCGCGCGAGGTCCAGCAGGAAGCTCTCGCCCGTACGGTTATAGGTCCAGAAGACGACCTCGAGCGTGTCCGCCCAGCGCAAGCTTCCCCAGCTTTGATTGAAGGCGCTTGCGCCTTGCTGGTTGACGAATTGGAAGAAGCGCGAAAAGGCCGGGACGATGCGCGTGTCGCCGGTGTATTCGGCGTAGGAACGCAGGGCGTGCAGCATCGGCATGTGCGGCCAGAAATCGGGGCCGCCGTTGAGGCTCGTGCGCAGCCCGGTGGGCCCGAAATAGCCGTCCGGGGCCTGGGTGGCGAGCACGCCGTTGACCCATTTCGTGGTCTCGGTCCGCACCCGGGAGTCGCCGGTCACGAAGCCGAGGCTGCTGAAGCCTTTGAGCCAGTACGGCAGTTCCTCCCACCCGACTAGGCCGGGGTGGATCCAGCCGGTGTTGTCGTACTGCAGGAAGTGGGAGACCTCGGTCATCCGGCCGTTGAGGCCGTCGAGCTGGTAGCCGAGCTGGGTCGCCAGCCAGCCGCCGGCCTTGGTCGAGCCGGGCGGGAGCCGCAGAAAGGCGTCCGGGTGCAGGGGCGCCCGGTTGACCACGTAGCCCGGCGCCGCCGCCTCCGCGGCTGTGCCTCCGACCAGGCCTCCGACCAGCGGCGAGGCCGCGACGGCCGCCGCTCCGACCAGCAGGTTACGACGTTCCACGGCGGCCTCCCGCGTGCGCTTCTGAGCGATTATGTGCGAGCCTTTGCGTAACAGGATGTTAATGCTCTAATTCATCTCTGTAAATGCGTAAGGCTGTTCGCCCGCGCCCCTTGGTGAGTTAGGGCAACCGGGGTCAGCAGGACGTCGAAACGCTGACCCGCAGCCCGGTGCCGTCGCTGACGACCACCACCGAGTCGCCCCCGGCCCGGTAGGCCCACCGCGTCGGATCGGACCGCACCACCGCCGACCCGGACGCCACCGCCCCGAGCCGCTTGCGCCAGTCCCCCGGCGCCTTGACCCCACCGACCGACCAGGTGCCGGCCGTCCCGCCCCGGGGGCAATCGACCGCCTGCGTAGTCACCTTGGGCGCGTCGGCCGCCCCGAGCAGCGTCAGGACGGTCTCGAGGGCAGCCGGCGTCGGCGCCGCACCCGGGTCAGCCTGATCGACCCCGCCGCCACCGACCGGCCGGCACCCGCTCGACACCTCGATGGTCAGCGCCGAATCCCCGACGTCCGCGTCGAGGTCGACGGCGATGAAGCTCCCCGCGTCGGCGTGCAGCGCGAACTGCGTGCCGCCCCGGCCAGCCGTCACCTGCGCCTGGTAGCCCGCCGGCAGCGCCGCCGCGATCGCCTCGATGTCGGCCCGCTGCTCCCCCGCCCGCACATAGACGGTCACCTCCCGCGTGAGGGCGACCCCGTGCCGCACCGGCGTGACCCGGCACCCCGACCGCACCTGAAGGTCGCCGAGCACCAGCGCCCGCCCCGGTCCCCCGGCCGCCGCGAAGAGGCTCCCGACCGCCGCCCGGAACGCCGGCAACGCCTGCCCGACGGTCCGCTGCTCGGGCACGGTCGCCGGCTCGTGCCAGACCCCCCACGCCGCCAGCCCGGCCACCACCACACCCCAGACCACAGCCACCCACAGCAGCCCCCACCGCCGCAACCGCTTCCTCGGCGGTGAATCAGGCTGCGTCACGGCAGCCATGGTGGCATGCCCACCCACCCCCACCACACCCACGCCGCTGGGAACTTGGCACGGGATGAGTTGTCGAGCGCCAAGACTTCTGGGTATGAACTTTGCTTATATCCGAGGACGGAGCATGAACGACTTCGTTGACTGGCATGAGGTCAAGGAAGAACTCCGCGCCACGGATCCGAGCTGGGACAGCCCGGCCCGGGTCGAACGGCGGCAGGAAATGCGTACCGAGATGCTCGCGGCGGTCAGCGGTGCACGGCTCGCCGAGATTCGTAGGCAGCTCGGGCTCACTCAGGTCCAGCTGGCCGAAGCGACCGGCCTCAGCCAGGCCCGCATCAGCCAGATCGAGAGGGGCCGGAACGTGAGCCTGAGGGTGCTACGCACCTATGTGGGCGGCCTCGGTGGCCAGGTCGACATCGTCGCCCGGATCGGCGACATTCAGCTCAACGTGGCGTGACCCGGCACAGGGCGGAGTAGGACGGCGAGACGAGGAACTGCTCGATGACCTCGGCCGAGCCCGGGGTGAAGGGCCGGGCCAGCACCTCGTCGGCCGGAACGAAGAGCATGGCGGCGCCCTCGCCCAGGACCACGTCGGACTGGCCGGCCGTCGTCCGGCCGAAGAAGTAGTTTTTGACCCGGCTCTGTGCCGGCAACTCCTGGCGGGTGAACAGGGTCAGCGGGGCCGACGGGCGCAGCGACGTCTCCTCCAACAGCTCACGCTCGGCCGCCTCGAGCGGGGTCTCGCCCGGCTCGACCGCGCCGCCCGGCAGGCCCCACACGTTGGGGTAGTAGGGGGCACGGTCGTCGCGCAGCTGCAGGAGCAGCGCGCCCGAGCGGTCGACCAGGAAGATGCAGGCGATCTCGAGCAACGCGGCCTCAGCTCTTGGCGAGGCGCTGGAGGGCGCCGATCGCCACGTCGGGACGGGTGGTGTACCAGAACGGCGGCAGCGACTTGCGCAGGAAGGCGCCGTAGCCGCGGGCCGTCTCGAGGCGGGAGTCGAGGACCGCGACCACGCCCTTGTCTCCCGTCGAGCGGATCAGGCGGCCCACCCCCTGGGCCAGGCGTACGGCCGCGATGGGCACGCTGACCGAGGCGAAGCCGGAGCCGCCGGCCGAGTCGACCGCCGCCGAGCGGGCCGCGGCCAGCGGCTCGTCGGGGCGGGGGAACGGCAGCCGGTCGATCACGACCAGCTGGCAGGCGTCACCCGGCACGTCGACGCCCTGCCAGAGCGACATCACGCCGAACAGACAGCTCGCTTTGTCGTCACGGAACTTGCGGACCAGCAGCGGCAGCGACTCTTCGCCCTGGAGCAGGATCGGCAGATCGGTCTTGGCCCGCAGCAGCTCGGCGGCCTGGGTGGCGGCCTTGCGGGACGAGAAAAGCCCGAGCGTGCGGCCGCCGAGCGCCTCGACCAGCTTGACCAGTTCCTCACCGGCGGCGTCCGGCAGGCCGGACATCTGGGGCCGGGGCAGGTGGGCGGCGACGTAGAGGATGCCCTGCTTGGCGTAGTCGAACGGGGAGCCGACGTCGAGCGACGTCCAGCCGTCGCCGGAGACCGCGGGCGCGTCGGGAGTCAGGGAACCGGGTGCGGCCGCCTCGGCGACCTCGCTGCGCGGCGACGGGACGCCGGGGGCCGCCGCGGGCAGACCGAGCGAGCGGGCGACGGTGTCGAAGCGGCCGCCCAGGGTCAGCGTGGCCGAGGTCGCCACCACCGTACGGTCGGTGTAGAGGCCCTGGGCCAGGGTGCCGGCGACCGAGAGCGGCGCGACCACGAGGGCCCGGCGGCCACTGCCCATGTCGGACTTCTCGACCCACGCGACGTCGAACGGCGACTCTTCCAGCAGTCGCTGGGCGGTGTCGCTCAGTTCACCGAGGGCGGCCTTGGACTGCTGCTTGCGTACGGGATCGGGGTCATCGGCCTTGACGTCGCCGATGGCCGTGAGCCCCGCCCGGGTGGCCGCCTCCAGGAGCGTGACCGCCTGCTGAAGCGGCTCCGGCAGGCCGGCGGTCAGCCGGCCGGCCGGGATGTCGGCCAGGCCGACCGTGAGCGCGTCGGCCGCCTCGGACAGCGCCTCATGCGCCGCCGGTGGCAGCAGGGTGCGGGACCGGCGGGCGCAACGCTCGATCGCGTCGGGGGTGAGCTCGGCCTGGGACGCCGAGGAGACCCGGTCGGCCAGCTCGTGTGCCTCATCGATGATCAGCAGCTTGTGGGGTGGCACGATGTGGCGGTCGGCGAGCATGTCGACCGCGAGCAGGCTGTGGTTGGTGACCACGATGTCGGCCTCGCGGGCCCGGACCCGGGACGCCTCGGCGAAGCACTCCGCACCGTACGGGCATTTGACCGCCCCGACGCAGTCGCGGGCCGGCATCGAGACCTGCCGCCAGGCCGTGTCGTCGACGCCCGGGTCGAGCTCGTCGCGGTCGCCGGTCTCGGTCTTTTCCGCCCAGGCCTGCAGCCGCTGGATCTGCTTGCCGAGCCGGCCCGCCTCGCCGAGCCACAGGGTGGCCCGCGGCGGCGCGTCGTCGAAGAGCGTGTCGGTCGACCCCTCCTCGTCGGCGTGCTCCATCTTGGCCATGCACAGATAGTGATGGCGGCCCTTGAGCACCGCGAACGTCGGCTGGCGACCGAGCACCGGCTCGACGGCCGCGGACAGCCGGGGCAGGTCGTGCTCGACCAGCTGGTTTTGCAGGGCCAGGGTAGCCGTCGACACCACGACCGGGCCGTCGACCAGCAGCGAGGGCGTCAGGTAGGCCAGGCTCTTGCCGGTGCCCGTGCCGGCCTGGACGAGAAGGTGTTCCTTTTCACGTATCGCCCGTTCGATGGCGGCCACCATGGCCTGCTGACCGGGCCGGGCCGCACCACCGGGCACCGCGCCGACCGCGGCGGTGAGGAGTTGCTCGGCGGTGGCGTTCTTCGGCTTGGCTGCGGGCACGCAGAGAAGGTACCCGCCACCACCGACAGAAGCCGACCACCGTTAGGGTTCTCGCATGCCGAACGAGACGGTCCGGGTCGTCTACACCAAGTACGACGGTTCGGCGCACCGGGACTATCCCGCCCGTCGTTTCGACACCGATGAGCTGGGTGTGTGGGTCGGTGTCACCCGCGGCACCCGGTCGGTCTACCACGGCCGGCCGTCGGTCGAGCAGATCCCGTTCGTCCTGCTCATCCCGCATCACGCCTGGTGGACGGCCATGTTCAACCCGCCGCCGCGCACCAGCGAGGTCTACTGCGACATCACCACGCCGGCCCGCTGGGAGGGCGACACGGTGCACATCATCGACCTCGACCTCGACGTGGTGCGGCGGCGCGAGTCCGGGCTGGTCGAGCTACGCGACGAGGACGAGTTCGACGAGCACCGGGAGCAGTTCGGCTACCCCGGCGACCTGGTCGTGGAGGCCCGCGCGGCGGCCGAAAAGCTGCTGGTGGCGCTGGGCGACGGCAGCGAACCGTTCGCCTCGCACCATCGCAAGTTCCTACAAGAGGTCACTCAATAGGATCTTGTCGGGGTTCATCTGGTTGAAGATCCCGGTTAGCACTCCTTCGGCGACCGACACGCCGACGACCGAGAGCAGCGGCCGCCCGTCCGCCCACTTGCCACGCACCAGCAGGCCGGCCTCGCCGTTGACCAGCACCGGCACCAAGTCCAGCGAGTCCATCTCGATCTGCCGGGCCGAGAAGATGCCGAGCCAGAAGCGGGCCACGCGGTCGGCGCCCTCGATGATCCGGGGCGCGGTCGAGACGTAGCCGCCGCCGTCACCGATGGTGACGACGTCGGGCGCCAGCACGGCGGCCAGGGCCTGCACGTCGCCGCTTCCCGCGGCATCCAGGAAGGCGGTCAGGACGCGGCGCTGCTCGGCGAGACCTGCGTTATGGCGTACGCCGCCTGCCGCGATCGCCCGGCGGCCGCGTGACGCGTGCTGGCGGGCCGCGTCCTCGGTCGTGTTGAGCACGGTCGCGACGTCGGCGAACGGCATGCCGAACGCGTCGTGCAGCACCACCGCGACCCGCTGCTCGGGGGTGAGTCGTTCGAGGACGACCAGCAGGGCGAGGCCGACCTGGTCGCTCACCTCGGCCCGGCGGGCGGGGTCGCCGTCCACGTCCACGAAGATCGACGGCAGCCACTGGCCGGGGTAGGCCTCGCGCCGCACCCGGGCCGACTTCAGCACGTCGAGGCAGATCCGCCCGGTCACCGTGGTGAGCCAGCCCCGCAGATCGTGGATCTCTCCACCGGCGCGCACCTTGGCGTAGCGCAGCCAGGCCTCCTGCACGGCGTCCTCCGCCTCGGCCCGGCTGCCGAGCATCCGGTAGGCGACGGCCAGCAGGTGGGGGCGCTCGGCCACGAATTCCTCGTCGGATGACGGCATGGAGGAATTCTGCGCGAGATTCCGGATCGGAAGTAGCGTGTATGCCACAGTAGGAACCGGGCATTCCGTACTAATCGGGTGGTGGGGTATGAACAACTCGGCGACCTATGCGGGCGGTCTCGCCGGCCTGGCCGGCGCGGCCTACGCCGGCGCCGCCCTACTGCGCCGGCCCCGCACGTTCCAGCCGTCCGGGCACGCACTCGCCGGACGCGACCAGGCCGACCCGCTCCCCCGGGTGCTACGGCTCGGGCTGGGCGGGATGACCGTACCGGTGATGCCGGGCCCGCACGGTGAGCTGTTCCTCGGCCCCGGTGCGCCCGAGCCCGGCCGGACGCTGCGCCGCCTCGTCCTCTCCCCGCTGTTCACCCGGGCCAAAACCCACGGCGGCCGGGTACGGCGCGACCAGCGGGTCCCGTTCCGGCTGGTCGTCGAATTCGCCGGGACCAACCGGGACGCCGAAACGCTGCTCGGGGCCTACCGCATGCTCGACCAGCAGCTGCGCGACCACGCCAGCCTGCTCAGCCGCTGCGACGGCGGCGAACTGGTGCCGGGCGCGGTGACGGTCACGGTCGCCGGCATCGTGAACGTACGCGAGCTGCTCGCGGCCCAGCCCCTGCGGTACGCGTTCGCCGACGGCACCTTCGACGACCTGGGCTCGCACACCGCGCCGCCCTCGCTCGTGCCGACGATCAGCGAGCCGTGGACCCGCCGGTTCGGCTGGGACGGGCGGGAACCGATCCCGGCCGAGGAACGGCACCAGCTGCACGCCATGGTCCACGCGGCCCACGAGGAGGGGCGGACCGTACGCCTCGCCGGCCTGCCCAGAGGCTCCCACCGGGCCCGGCGCGCGGTCTGGTCCGAGCTCGGCGCGGCCGGGGTCGACGTGATCGCCGATGCCGACCTGCCCGGCCTCGTACGCCACCTGCGCCGCCACCCGGTCACCGACCACGCGCCGCAGGCGCCACTGCCGACCCGGGCGGTACGCCGCTCGTCGCCCCGCCCGACCGCCCCCAAACCGAATCGTCGCCGGGAGCCCGTTTAACAGGCGAACGCGGGGTAAACGAAGGCGGACCGCTAGAGTGCCTGGAGATCCAATCGCCCCGCCGAACGAGGTCCCGCAGTGAAGTTCTCCTTCCGCCCCGTCGAGGGCGCCTTCTATGAGCTCTTCAGCCGGGCTGCGCACAACCTCGTGAAAGGCACCGAACTGCTCAACGAACTGGCCCTGCCGGGCGTCGACGTGCAGTCGGTCAGCGACCGGCTGACCGATGTGGAGCACGACAGCGACCAGATCACGCACGACCTCTACAAAAAGATCAACTCGACCTTCATCACCCCGTTCGACCGGGCCGACATCTATTCGCTCGGCTCCCAGCTCGACGACGTGATGGACCACCTCGAGGCGGTCGGCAACCTCCTCTATCTGTACGGCCTGACCGAGCTGCCGTCGCTGCCCCGCGAGATGCACGAGCTGATCAACGTGCTCGACCAGCAGAGCAAGGTCACCGCCGACGCGATGCCGCGGCTCCGCTCGATGAAAAACCTCGAGGAGTACTGGATCGAGATCAACCGTCTCGAGAACGACGGCGACCGGTCCTACCGGATGCTGCTCGTGCGGCTCTTCTCCGGCGAGTACGACGCGCTGACGGTGTTGAAGATGAAGGAGGTCGCCGACGAGCTGGAGGCGGCCTGCGACGCGTTCGAGCACGTCGCGAACACGGTCGAAACCATAGCGGTCAAGGAGTCGTAGACCTTGTCCGCCCAGTTGATCGCCGTCCTCGCGGTGATCGTGGTCGCGATGGTGTTCGACTACACCAACGGCTTCCACGACGCGGCGAACGCGATCGCCACCAGCGTCAGCACCCGCGCCCTCACCCCACGGGCGGCGCTGCTGATGGCGGCGATCGGCAACTTCATCGGCACCCACTTCGGTGCCCGGGTCGCCACCACCGTCGGCTCCGGCCTGGTGACCCTGCCCCACCAGATGGACGCGCTCGCCGTGGTGCTCGCCGGCGTTGTCGGCGCGGTCTGCTGGAACCTCATCACGTGGTACTTCGGCTTGCCCTCGTCGTCCTCGCACGCGCTGATCGGCGGCCTGGTCGGCGCCGCGCTGCTGGCCGGCGACCAGGTGAAGTGGCACGGCATCCTCAACAAGGTCATCCTGCCGATGCTGCTGTCCCCGCTGGCCGGCTTCGTCCTCGGCTTCCTGGCGATGCTGGCCCTGATGTGGAGCTTCCGCAACGGCCGGCCGGGCAAGCTCAACCGCGGCTTCCGCTGGGCCCAGACCGCCTCGGCGGCCGCCATGTCGATCGGCCACGGCCTGCAGGACGCGGCGAAGACGATCGGCGTGATCGTGCTGGCGCTGTACGTCGGCGGCTTCCAGCAGACCGTGACCCACATCCCGCAGTGGACCTACTGGACGTCGGCTACGGTGCTCGCCCTCGGCACGTACGCGGGTGGCTGGCGCATCATCCGCACCCTCGGCCGCAAAATCATCGACCTGGGCCCGCCCGAGGGCTTCGCCGCCGAGGTCGTGGCGAGCGCCCTGCTCTTCGTCTTCGGCATCGGCCTGGGCGCCCCGATCAGCACCACCCACACGATCACCTCGGCCATCATGGGCGTCGGCGCGACGAAGAAGCTCTCCGCCGTACGCTGGGGCGTGGCCGGCAACATCGTCGGCGCCTGGATCCTGACCTTCCCCGGCGCGGGCGGCATAGCCGCCCTGACCTTCCTGGCCATCCGTCCGCTCTTCAGCTGAAGAGCTGACCGTGCACAACGCGCCGATACTTCGTATTTCTGCTGCTCGTCGCGTTTTCCGTCGTCTCGACGAGGCCTTCCTTCCGCAGGATCGTGAGCCATCGCCGCACCGTGGGGTCGGTCAGGCCGGCGCGTGCCGCCAGCTCAGCACGTGAGGCGATGGACGTCCCCAGCGCTTCCAAAATCTGCTCACGCCGGTCGGTGGGTGTGGGGTGGCGCTTGCCTACGTCGGCGTCGGCGGCCAAGCGGGGAACCAGGGAATACCGGGCCCACCGGCGCGTGCCCACCACGTGCTCGACCAACTCACGAGCTACCAGGTCCTGCAACTCGGAGGTGGCCACTCGGGAATCCAGTCCGGTCAGCTTCCGATAGGTCGGGTCGTCGAGAACGGTCCCGGCATGAAGCACAGCCCAGGATCCGGAGAAGGGACGCGTTGCGCGACGAGGTGGCGCCCTCCTCGCCGAGGTTGTCCAGGGTCACCGGCCCTTCGATCGCCACGCTGTCGAGGAATCGGGTCCGTTCTCCTCGTCCGACCCGCGCTCGGTCGGATAGTGCACGAAGGCCAGCATGAGCTGCGGAAAATACTCCTGCGGATAGGAACCGAGCGCCAAGAGACCGCCGACTGTCACGACATCACCGGCTTCGGTTCCGTCCGCGACCGTCGCCTTCATACGGCGCAGGATCTCCGGCGGGGACAATTCCTGGTAGGCATACGGTCGGCTGCTCTTGAGCCGCACCATCATGGCCGCGCCCAGGCGTTCGTCAAGCGCATCCAGACCGGAGGAAGCTCCGGCACCTCCGCAACCAGAAGCGGCACGCCTTCGAAGGTGTGGATCTGAATGTACGGCCGCAACGCGGGTTCCATCTCTCGTCGGAGCAGGTGCTGGCCAGATCCGACGCCATCTTCGACGGATCGGTGAGACCCGTCGTTAGCAGGATGACCTCAATACGCCACGCCGATCTCGGAGCGGATCGTGTCGAGGAGGCTCATCACCTCGAGGCTGGTCGCGTGGGGCATCAGCGGGCTCTCGAGCTCGCCGGCCAGGAAGCAGCGCTGCACCTCGGCCGCCTCGAACTGGTAGCCGCTGCCCTCGAAGGGAAACTCGAAGATTTCCGGGTCGTGGCGCGGCCGGGTCAGGGTGAACTCGCGCGGCACGAAGAAGCCCGGCGGCAGGTCGATGCGGCCCTCGGTGCCGGTGATCGAGGCGGCGTTGCGGCTCTCGCCGTTGATGCTGCAGGTCAGGGCCGCGACCGCGCCGTTCTGGTAGCCCATCAGCACGCCGGTGTTCTCGTCGACGCCCTCGGGGGTCAGGTGGGCCCAGGAGTGCACCTCGGCCGGCGCGCCGAGGATCAGGTGGACCAGGTTGATCGGGTAGACGCCGAGGTCGAGCAGGGCGCCGCCGCCCAGCTTGGGGTCGCGCAGGCGGTGCTCGGGCGGGAACGGGCCGTGCAGGCCGAAGTCGGCGTGGATCGAGCTGATCCAGCCGATCGCGCCCTCGTCGATCAGGTCGGTGATCTTGCGGATGGCCGGGTTCATGCGCATCCACATGGCTTCCATCAGGAAGACGTCGCGTTCTCGGGCGGCCGCCACCAGCCGGGCCGCCGCGGCCAGGTCGAGGGTGATCGGCTTCTCGACCAGGACGCCCTTGCCGCTCTCGATGCAGGCCAGCGCGGCGTCGAAGTGCATCGCGTGCGGGGTGGCCACGTAGACCACGTCGACCTCGTCGTCGGCGGCCAGCGCCTGGTAGGAGCCGTGCGACCGGGCGAAGCCGAACCGCTCGGCGAACGCCGCCGCCGACTCCGGCGATCGGGATCCGACGGCGGCGAGTTCGGCGCCCTCGACGAGCGCGAGGTCAGCGGCGAACTGTGCGGCGATGCCACCGGTGGCCAGCACGCCCCAGCGAACCTTCGGTTGGGTCATGATCGGTACGCTATCGCCCTTCGCGCCGCCGGTGGCAGGATCGACTGGTGACCGATGCCATGCCGCTCCCGTCCGCCATGGTCGAGCGCGCTCGCGCGTTCCAGGGGCCGCCGGCCCCCACCCGCGCGGCGGCCACCGTCGTCCTCCTACGCCCTCGAGGCGAGACCTTTCAGGTGTACGTGTTGAGGCGCGCGACGACGATGGTCTTCGGCGGGGTCTACGCGTTCCCGGGAGGGCGGGTCGACCCGTCGGACCGTCCGGAGACGTTGCGCGACGACTGGGCCGCGCGCCTGGGGGTGGGCGACCAGGAGGCCCGGGCGGTGGTCGGCGCGGCCGCCCGCGAGCTGTTCGAGGAGGCCGGCGTGCTGCTGGCCGGCCCGCACGACGAGGTCGACCGCACGGTCAGCGACGGCTCGCTGAGTGGCGTCGTGACGCTCGGCGGCCCCGACGCGACGGCCGAAGCCGAGCAGGACGACGACGAGGTCACCGACGCCGAGCGGACGCTGAGCGACGACGACGAGGAGCCGGCCGCGGTGGTCGGCGACGTGAGCAAGGCCGACAAGGAGCCGGCCGCGGTGGTCGGCGACGTGAGCAAGGCCGACAAGGAGCCGGCCGCGGTGGTCGGCGACGTGAGCAAGGCCGACGAGGAGCCGGCCGCGGTGGTCGGCGACGTGAGCAAGGCCGACTGGGAGGCCGACCGGGCCGCCGTGGCCGCCCGCGAGCTGACGATGACCGAGGTGCTGGAGCGCCGGGGTCTGCGGCTGCGCGACGACCTGCTGCTTCCGTGGGCGCGGTGGATCACCCCGGAGTTCGAGCCCAAGCGCTTCGATACCTGGTTCTTCGTGGCGCTGCTGCCCGAGTCGCAGACCGCGCGGGACGTGTCCGGCGAGGCCGACCACGCACAGTGGATCGGGCCGGCCGAGCACGCGGAGCTGACCATGCTTCCACCCACGCGGGCGATGATGCGCGGGCTCAGCGCGTACGGGAAGGTTGCGGAAGTGATCGCGGCCGCGGGTCGCCGTGATGCGGCGACCCCGGTGATGCCTCGCGTGATCTTCACCGCGGACGGCGGCGCCCGGGTCCTCATCGAGGAGCCGGGCGCCGGCCACCAAGAGGCCTAGCCGAAGCGGCCGGTGATGTAGTCCTCGGTCTTCTTCTCGGTCGGGTTGCTGAAGATCTTCTGGGTGTCGTCGTACTCGATCAGGCGACCGGGGTCGCCGGTCTTGTCGATCGAGAAGAACCCGGTCTTGTCGCTGACCCGGGCCGCCTGCTGCATGTTGTGCGTGACGATGATGATCGTGAAGCGGTCCTTCAGCTTGAACATCAGGTCCTCGATCGCCAGCGTCGAGATCGGGTCGAGGGCCGAGCAGGGCTCGTCCATCAGCACGACCTGCGGCTCGACCGCGATGGTGCGGGCGATGCAGAGACGCTGCTGCTGACCGCCGGAGAGACCGGCGCCGGGCCGGCCGAGCCGGTCCTTGACCTCGTCCCACAGGTTGGCCGAGCGGAGCGACCTCTCGGCCGCCTCCTCGAGCACCGACTTCTTCTTGACGCCGTTGAGCTTGAGGCCGACCACGACGTTCTCGTAGATCGACATCGTCGGGAACGGGTTGGGCCGCTGGAAGACCATGCCGATCAGCCGGCGGACCGCGGTCACGTCGACGTCGGGGTCGTAGATGTTCTGGTCGTCGATGGTTAGCTTGCCCTCGATGCGCGCGTTGGGCAGCACCTCGTGCATGCGGTTGATGGACCGCAGGAACGTCGACTTGCCGCACCCGGACGGACCGATGAGCGCGGTGATCGTCTTGGGCTCGACCGTCATCGAGACGCCGTCGATCGCCTTGAACGAACCGTAGTAGGAGGTGACACCTGTCGCCTCGATGCGCTTGGCCATGGGGGATACCTCTTATCGGGACAGTCGGTTGCGGCGGGCGAGCAGCTTCGCGGCGATGGTCAGGATCAGCACGATCGCGACCAGGGTCAGTGCCGCGGTCCAGGCACGCGCGGGGGCGTACTTGGAGGCGTTGCCGGCCTGCTGGTAGACGTACAGGGCCAGCGAGGACTGGTTGCCGCTGAAGGCGTCGAAGTTGATGGCGTCGGCGCCACCGGCCACCAGCAGCACCGGAGCGGTCTCCCCGGCGGCCCGGGCGATCGACAGCATGACGCCGGTGACGATGCCGGGCAGGGCGGTCGGCAGGACGATCCGCGTGATCGTCTTCCACTTCGGCACGCCCAGGGCGTACGAGCCTTCCCGCAGCGGGCCCGGAACCAGTCGCAGCATCTCCTCGGTGGAGCGCACGATCGTCGGCAACATCAGCACCGTGAGCGCCAGTGCGGCGGCGAAGCCGGAGAACCGCGGGACACCGTTGTTGAACCACTTGCTGACGATCAGCACCCAGAACGAGAGGACGAACAGGCCGACCACGATCGACGGGACGCCGGTCATGACGTCGACGAAGAAGCGGATCGTCGCGGTCAGCTTGCCCCGGCCGTACTCCACGATGTAGATCGCGCCGAGCACACCCAGCGGCACCGCCAGGATGGTCGCGATGCCGACCTGCTCCAGCGTGCCGATGATGGCGTGGTAGGCGCCGCCGTTCGGGTCACGGGCGCCGATGTTGTTCATCGAGGAGTTGAAGAAGTTGCCGTCCAGCCGGGACGAGCCCTTGGAGATCAGCGTCCAGGCGACCGAGGCGAGCGGGATGATGGCGAGCAGGCAGGCGACGTAGATCGCGGCCCGCCACATCCGGTTGCGAGCGGCGCGGCGTCCCTCGATCCGACCGGACACGATGTTGAGCCCGGCCAGGTAGAACACCAGACCGAGCACCAGGGCCAGAACCCAGTTGCCGATCCCGGTGCCGAAGACGATCGCGCCGGCCAACACCAGGGCGACGACGGCGATGGCGAGGTCGGCGACGACCGGCAGCTTCTTCGTACGGATGTTGTCCGCCGTCATCACGACGTCGGGCATCTGATTCTCGAGAACGGTCATGCGGCACTGTCCCGGAACTCGCGACGGCGGTAGATGATCGCCCGCGCCGTCATGTTGACCACCAGCGTGATCGCGAAGAGCACCAGGCCGGAGGCGATCAGGGCGCCGCGGCCGGTGTCGTTGGCTTCGCCGAAGGTGTTGGCGATGTTGGCGGCGATGGTGTTGCCACCGGCCTGGATCAGGTTGAACGAGACATTGAAGGTGATGCCGAGGGTCAGCGCCAGGGCGATGGTCTCGCCGAGGGCACGGCCGAGGCCGAGCATCACGGCGGCGATCACGCCGGGCTTGCCGTACGGCAGGACTGCGGTGCGGACCATCTCCCACTTGGTGGCGCCCAGCGCGAGGGCGGCCTCCTCGTTCATGCCGGGGGTCTGCTGGAAGACCTCGCGGGAGAGCGAGGTGACGATCGGCAGCACCATGATCGCCAGAACCAGCGAGCCGAGCATGATCGACTGCCCGAACGGCCCGTCGCCGCCGAACAGCGGGATCCAGTGGAAGTAGTGGTTGAGCCAGCCCGAGAAGTCCCGCACCGGGTTCTGGAACAGGTCGCGGCCCCAGAGACCGAAGACGACGCTCGGCACGGCCGCGAGCAGGTCCATCACGAAGCCGAGCGGGGTCGCCAGCGACTTCGGGGCGTAGTGCGAGAGGAACAGCGCGATACCCAGAGCGATGGGCACCGCGACGATCAGCGCGATGACAGCGGTGAGCACCGTTCCGAAGGCGAGCGACGCGATGCCGAAATGCGGCGCCGCGTCGTTCGGGAACCACTGCTGGTCGGTCAGGAAGTTCGTCTTGTCGGCCTTGATCGCCGGCACGGCCTTCGAGATCAGGAATACCGCGATGGCAACGATGATCACCAGGACCATCGAGCCGGCGGCCAGGGAGAGGCCACGGAACCCGCTCTCCATGGAGAAGCGCACCTTCTTCGGCAACGCACCGCCACCGCCCAGAGGTGGCTCTTCGTAACGTCTCGGCGAAACGCCGTTGCCGGCGGGCCTGACGTGCCGTCCTGGCACGCCCGATCCGCCGGCGGTGGCGTTCGTCGAGCGGGAGGGGGTGTCACCCATCTGCTCGCTCGCTGTCTGTCGAATTCGGAGGATTCGGAGGTTCAGGTGCGGTGGATCAGGCGATGCCGGCGACCGAGGCGGCCACCTTGGTGCGGACCGACTCGGGCAGCGGCGCGTAGCCGAGGTCACTGAGGACGGACTGGCCACCGGTGCTCGAGGTGTAGGTCAGGAACGCCTTGATGTCGGCGGCCTTGGCGCTGCCCTTGCTGCAGGCGATCTCGTAGGTCACCAGGACGATCGGGTAGGCACCCGCCTGCGTGGTGGCGTAGTCGATGGTCATCGTGAGGTCGGGAGCGGTGCCCGTGACCTTGGCGCCCTCGATGGTCTTGCCGGCGCTCTCACCGGTCAGCGCGGCGTACTCACCGGCGCCGTTCTTGACCTTCGCCATCGCGAGGCTGCTGTTCTGGGCGAACGACAGCTCGACGTAGGCCAGCGAGCCCGGGGTGCTCTTGATCTTGGCGGCAACGCCGTCCGAACCCTGGGCGCCGATGCCGCCCGGAGCCTTCCAGGTCTTGTCGTGGTCGAAGGTCCAGTCCGACGCCGCGACCTTCGAGAGGTACTTGGTGAAGTTGTCGGTGGTGCCGGACGAGTCCGAGCGGTGCACCGTCTGGATCGCGGTGGAGGGCAGGGTCGCGCCGTTGTTCTGCGAGGCGATCGCCGGGTCGTTCCACTTGGTGATCTTGCCCGCGAAGATCTTGGCCAGCGTCGGGCCGTCGATCTGCAGGTCCTTCACGCCGTCCACGTTGTAGACGACGGCGATCGGGCCGACGACCATCGGCAGGTCCATCGCCACGCCGCCCGCGCACTTGGGGTCGGCCTTGGCGTGCTCCTCGGGCTTGAGCGCCGAGTCGGAGCCGGCGAAGTCGGAGGTGCCGGCGGTGAAGGCCTCGACGCCCGCCCCGGAACCGGTGCCCTGGTAGTCGATCTTGGCGCCCGAGCACTGGCCCTGGTAGTCCTTGATCCACTCGGCCATGGCGTTCTTCTGGGCCGTCGAGCCCGACGCGGTGAGGCTGCCCGTGGCGCAGCTACCGGCCGCCGCGGAAGCGTTCGCGGCTCCGCCGGCGTTCGACGACGTGTTGTTGTCCGAGCCACAGGCAGCGAGCGACAGCGCCGCAGTCAAAGCAATGCCGGCAACGTAACCGGACCGCTGGAGCTTCACAGTTTTCCTCTCGGATGGGTGCATCGCCGGTCTCTCACCGGCACAACCCGAAAGTTAGGAGGCGGAGGTAGCCGCCGAACCGGGCCCAAATGAACGAGGGGTGAACTCGTCAAGCCCTATAGATGGCTTCGGACTGAGGGCGAGTTGTCCGTTGCGTGAACCGAGTGGCGAGTGACTGAAAAGTCGGATATATCGGTGCGACTGTAATCGGCTCGAGACCGGGCCTTGTCTCGCTCGTGACGTAACAGACTCGTCGCCGGCCCGCGTTAGCTGCATAATACAGTTATGAGCTCCAAGCCAACGTCGAACCCGTTCCGGCAGCCACGAGCCGTCTGGGCCGTGGCCTTCGCCTGCGTCATCTCGTTCATGGGCATCGGCCTCGTCGACCCGATCCTGCCCGCGCTCGCGCACAACCTGAACGCCACACCCAGCCAGGTGTCCCTGCTGTTCACCAGCTACCTGGTCGTGACCGCGGTCGCCATGCTGTTCGTCGGCTGGATCTCGAGCCGGATCGGCGCCAAGCGCACGCTGATCTACGGCTTGATCCTGATCGTCATCTTCGCCGCGCTCGCCGGCACCTCCGGCTCGGTCGGCGGCATCGTCGGCTTCCGGGCCGGCTGGGGCCTCGGCAACGCGATGTTCATCGCCACCAGCCTGGCCGTCATCGTGGCCTCGGCCAGCGGCGGCTTCGCCGGAGCGATCATCCTCTACGAGACCGCGCTCGGCCTCGGCATCGCGGTCGGCCCGCTGCTCGGCGGCGAACTCGGCAGCATCAGCTGGCGAGGCCCGTTCTTCGGGGTGTCGGTCCTCATGGGTATCGCGCTGATCGCGACCGCGCTCTTCGTGCCGTCGCTGCCCAAGCCGCAGCACAAGACCTCGATCGCCGCCCCGCTCCAGGCGCTGCGCCACCGCGGCCTGCTGACCATGGGCATCATGGCGCTGCTCTACAACTGGGGCTTCTTCACGATGCTCGGCTACGCGCCCTACCCGATGGAGCTCTCGGCGCAGAAGCTCGGCCTCGTCTTCACCGGCTGGGGGCTGCTGGTCGCCGCGTTCAGCGTCTACTTCGCGCCCCGCCTGCAAGCCCGGTTCGGCACCGCCAAGGTGCTGTACGTCAACATGTTCGCGCTCGGCATCGTCATGGCCGTGATCGCGGCCGGCGTGCAGACCCCGGCCGTGGTGATCGTCGCGGTGATCGTGAGCGGCGCCTTCATCGGCATCAACAACACGCTCACCACCCAGGCGGTCATGCTGGTCGCGCCGGTCGAACGGTCGGTCGCCTCCTCGGCGTACGGCTTCGTGCGGTTCATCGGCGGGGGCCTGGCCCCGTTCGTGGCCGGCAAACTCGCCGACGCCTTCAACCTGAGCGTTCCGTTCTACCTGGGCGGCGTCGCGTTCATTCTCGCCATCTTCGTGCTGGCCAGCGGCCACAAGCTGGTCACCGCGGCCGAGGCCGGGCTGTCCGAGCCCGCACCCCTGGAGGCGGTCGGCCCGGTGGCCGACGCGGGTTCCCGCCCGGTGGTCGTCGCCGTCGGCGCCACCCCGGACGCGGGTGAGGTCGTCGAAGCGGCCGCCGCGATCGCCCGCGACCTCGGCGCTCCCCTCGAGGTGGTCCGGGTCCGCGAGACGGTGGTGATCGAGGAACTGGCGGTCGACCCGGAGGACGAGGACGACGCCCGCGCCGCCGTCACCGAACTGCTCGGCCACCTGGCCGCGCACGGCATCGCGGCGACCGGGCAGATCCTGCGCAGCGTCGGTGATCACGCCGCGGCCGGCCGGGTGCTGGCCCGGCACGCCGACGAGATCGACGCCCGTACGGTCGCGGTCGGTCGCTCCCCGCGCGGCCCGGCGTCCCAGTTCGCCGAGGGCAGCTTCACCTCCGCCCTCACCCACTCGACCACCCGTACGGTGGTGTTGGTCAGTCCTGGCGCCACGCCGCACGAATTGACGGCCGACGTTCTCCCGTCGCTGCGCGGGGCCTAGGTTGGATCCATGGGGTTCGAGCTCGGCACGGATGGTCCCGGCGCGATCGTCGTCGGTGTCGACGGATCCCCGACGTCGCTGCGCGCCGCGGCCTACGCGGCCGGACTCGCCCGGCGGCAGCACACCAAGCTGATCGTGGTCTACGCGCGAACGTCGCCGGCCACCCTGCTCACGCTGGCCGACCACAGCGGGCTGGCGACCAACGCGGTGCTCCAGACCCAGGACGAGCTGGAAAACCAGCTCCGCACCGAGCTCGAACGCCAGTCGTCGGTCTGGGGCGTCGACGCCCGCCTGGTCGTACGCCGCGGCGACCCGTTCACGCTGCTCGCCGAAGTAGCGAAGGAGACCCGGGCCGAGGCCGTGGTGGTCGGCTCCTCGGCCGGCGTCGGCCACCGCATCACCGGCTCCCTGGCGATCCGCCTGGTCAAATACGGCCGCTGGCCGGTGACCGTGGTGCCCTAGCTCCGCTGGTACATGACGTCGGCCTTGTGGATCTCGAATCCGAGGCGGCGGTAGAGAGCGACCGCGGCCTCGTTGTCCTCGTCGACGTAGAGCATCGCCGTGGTCAGGCCCTCGGCGGCCAGGAAACGCAGGCCTTCGACCTCGAGCGCGACGCCCAGCCCGCGGCGGTGGCCGCCCGGGTCGACGCCGAGCACGTACGTCTCGCCCAGCGCGGGATCGTCGCCGGTGGCCGGATGCACCTTGGTCCAGTGGAAACCGAGCAGGGTGTCCTCGATGTCGACCGCGAGCAGGAAGCCGGCCGGGTCGAACCAGGGCTCGTCCTCGCGCAGGCGCAGGTCGTCGAGCGTCCAGCGGCCCTGCTCGGGGTGGTCGGCGAAGGCGCGCGAGTTGACCCCGAGCCACGCCTGCTCGTCGGAACCGGGCCGGAAGTGACGGATCGTCACGCCGGGCGGCAGCGGGGCGTCGGGCAGAGGCGCCTCCAGGGAGCGGCGCATCTGCCAGAGGACGCGTACGCGCTCGAAGCCGTTCCGGACGGCGAAAGCCTTCGCACCCGGTTCGTCGCCGTGGGCCCAGAATCGCAGCGGGCCCTCGCCGGCCGCCTCGAGCAGCGCGCTGCCGTGCCCGCGGCGGCGCGCACCCGGGCCGACGAACAGCTCGCCCGCGCCGTCCTCCACGAAGGCGTAGCCGCTCAGCGATCCGTCGGCCTCGTGGGCCAGCAGGTGACGGCCGGAGCTGCCGCGCACGCGCAGCACGACGTCCTCGGACAGGGGGTAGACGTGATCGGCCCGCTCGGCGGCGGCCGCCAGCGCCAGAACCTGATCGGTCTCGGACGCGGACAGCCGTTCCACAGCTCGAACCGTCATAGCGAAAAGCCTAGACCGGAATCGGCACCGGTTCAGTCGCGGGCAGCTGGCGGCCCGAGGGCGGGACCACGAACTTGTAGCCGACCTGGCGCACGGTGCCGATCATCGACTCGTACTCGGAGCCGAGCTTGGCCCGCAGGCGCCGCACGTGCACGTCGACCGTGCGGGTGCCGCCGAAGTAGTCGTAGCCCCAGACCTCGCGCAGCAGCTGGTCGCGGGTGAAGACCCGGCCCGGGTGCTGGGCGAGGAACTTGAGCAGCTCGAACTCCTTGTAAGTGAGGTCGAGCGGGCGGCCCTTGAGCTTGGCCTGATAGGTGTCCGGATCGATGGTGAGCTCGCCGGACCGGATCGAACCGCCGGCGCCCGCGGTCGCGTTGGTGAGGCGGCCCACGCCCAGGCGCAGCCGGGCCTCGAGCTCGGCCGGGCCCGCACCGGCCAGGATGACGTCGTCGACGCCCCAGTCGGCGTTGAGCGCGATCAGGCCGGCCTCGGTGACCACGGCGAACAGCGGCACCCCGATGCCGGTGGCGTGGAGCATGCGGCAGGTGGCGCGCGCCTCGGACAGCTCGGTGCGGGCATCGACCAGCACGGCGTCCGGGCTCGGGCCGGAGACCAGGGTGCGGACATCGCGCGGGGCGGTGCGTACGGAGTGGGGAAGCAGATCAAGCGCGGGGAGCACAGCCGAGGGCTCACCGGCCCGTGCCGTCACCAACAAAAGGATTTCCACACTCACCTCCGTCCTTGCGGCGCGGGGCCGCTCGGGTGACCCGGCCGCGACCTGCTGTTAACAGTCGCGTGACCGGAGAAACGTCCCGGCGTCACCGACGGGTGGGCTAGCCATCACTTTAACCGATCTGCTCGCACGCAGGCTTCGGTCATGTAACCAGCTGATGACGTAAACCGGCACTCCGTGACCGAACGGGCGGGGGATTAGTGCGGTGCACCCTTCTCTGGCACCATCGCAGGCGTGTTCCCCTCCATGCCGCAGAAAGACGACTGGGACGCCGAAGCGACACGCGACGTAGCTCGCGCGTCCGGTGGCGGCCGCGGCCCGAGCACGTACGGCGCCGTGCCCGAGGAGGGCCGCACCAGCCACCGCTCCACTGGCAACTCTTCCGGAGACGACCGCAAGGACCACCCGGAGGAGGACGAGGAGGAACTCGAGGAGATCGAGGTCGTCCCGGTCCGGCGGCAACTCTCCCTGGCCATCGCCGCCTTCGCCGGCCTGCTCGGCATGGGCCTGATCCTGGGTGCGGCGACCGCGGCGCCCGACAGCCGTCTCCCGTTCGCGATCGTGCTGTTCGGGGTGCAACTGCTCTTCCTGCTGGCCTGGACGATGGCGTTGCGTCCCCCGGCGGCGAGCGCGACCGCCGGCGTCTGCGTGGCGGTCGGGCTGGTCGCCGACTACCTGGTCGCCGAGCGTGAAGGCACCGGCTTCCTGACCCTGCTGCTGGTCGGGCTCGGCGGCTTCGTGGTCGCGCTGGCCGGCCAGCTGTTCCGGGCCGAGGACCGCGCCCGGGTCAGCGACACCTACCGGACGACGCTGGTGATCGTGCTCGGAGTCGTGGCGTACGCGATCCCGGTGACCCTCACGAGCGTGCCGGTCGGCACCCAGACCGTGGAGGTCTGCGCCGCCGCCGCAGGCGTGGCGCTGCTGATCGCCCGGGTGACCGACGCGATCTTCCCCAAGCCCCGCATCGCGCCGCAGGTGCCGCGCGGCGCGACCGGCGTGGTTGTCGGCGCGATGCTCGGCACGCTGCTCGCGGCCCTCCTGGGCAGCGAGCTGGTGCTGCCGTTCACGCCGGCCAAGGGCGCGGTGATCGGCCTGATCGCGGCAGTCGTGGCCACCCTGGTCGACCTGGCGGTCAACTTCGGCGAGGCCGGGCGCACGCTGGCCGGCGACGCGCCGACCTTCTGGGTGGCCCGGCACATGCAGGGCCCGCTGGGGGCATTTGCCCTGGTCGCTCCCGTCGCGTACGCGTTGACCCACTGGTATATGTCTTAGCCCCCGTTTCGCGACCCTCTGGATCGGGGCATGTACGGTCCTCGACAGCCATCGCCGTTCGAGGAGGATCCGTGGCCGAGTACGGGACACCGCGCCCCAAGCGACGCCGTGGGCGCGGCCTGCTGATCACGCTCATCGTGCTGCTCGTCATCGTCGGCATCGTGCTGTTCGCGGGCGACCGGGTCGGCCGTTCCTACGCCGAGCGCATCATCAGCGACAAGGTGAGCGACCAGGTCGCCAACCAGAAGGCGACAAGCGAGAAGCCGGACGTCACGATCGAGGGCTTCCCGTTCCTCACCCAGGTCCTCCACGGCCGGTACGACGAGATCAAGATCGAGCTGGCCAATTTCTCCGGGCCGGCCGACCAGAACGGCACCAAGAAGATCAAGCTGCCGCTGCTGGACATCCGGGCCAAGAACGTGCAGGCCTCGATCGACACCCTGCGCTCGGGCGGCAACATCGTCGCCGGCGCGGTGACCGGCACCGGCACGATCGACTACAAGCAGCTGGCGGCGCTGGTCGACCAGCCCGGCCTCACGCTGACCGAGAAGAACGGCCAGCTCACCGGCTCGGCCAAGGTCAACGCGCTGGGCCAGAGCTTCGACGTGACCGGCGCGGCCAAGCTGAGCGTCGCCGACGGCCTCGTCCACGTGCGGTTCGCGAACGTCGACTCCCCCGACCTGCCCAACCTCCCCGGCATCAAGGCGCTGGTCGCCGGCTACGCCGACAAGCTGGGCATCGACGTACGCGTGCCGACCCTTCCGCTCAAGCTCAAGGTGCAGCAGGTGCAGCCCGAGGCCGACGGTCTGCGGTTCACCGCCGGGGCCAGCAACGTCACCCTCAACTCGAGTGGTGCGTGACCTCGTTTGTGATCCGGCCCTCCTTCCCGGATCGTGGTTGGTTCTGTTACCACCTCGTGAACCGCTGGTAGTGTCGGCCGCATGAGCCTGCTGCTCACCAAGAGGCGCGCGGTCGACCTGTGCCGCGTGGCCGCCTGCCTGTGTCGCCCTGTCATCTGACGGGGCCACGAGTGCTGAGCACGTTTTAGCTCTGTTCTTTCGCCCGGCGATGAAGCCGGCTTGTGGCACCCGTCGCAAACCCCGAGATCCGTTCCGTCCATGGGTCCCGCGCGGGGTGCGACAACACCTTCCGTGCGCTGACTCACCCCTAATCCCTCACCCATCAAGGGAGTGAATCGATGAGTCGCGACACCGCACTCGTGTCGGCCGACTGGGCCGAAAAGAACCTGGAAACCCCGGGGGTTGTTTTCGTCGAGGTCGACGAGGACACCACCGCGTACGACGGCGGCCACATTCCGGGCGCCGTCAAGATCGACTGGAAGAAGGACCTGCAGGACCAGGTCCGGCGCGACTTCATCAACCAGGAGCAGTTCTCGGCGCTGCTGTCGTCGCGGGGCATCTCCAACGACGACAAGGTCGTGCTCTACGGCGGCAACAACAACTGGTTCGCCGCGTACGCGTACTGGTACTTCAAGCTGTACGGCCACCGCGACGTCGTGCTGCTCGACGGCGGCCGCAAGAAGTGGGAGCTCGACGCCCGTCCGTACTCGAAGGACGTGCCGTCCCGCGCCGAGACCAGCTACCAGGCGTCCGCACCCGACCTGTCGATCCGCGCGTTCCGCGACGAGGTCGTCCAGTCGATCGGCGTGAAGAACCTGGTCGACGTCCGCAGCCCCGACGAGTACGCGGGCCGCCTCCTCGCCCCGGCCCACCTCCCGCAGGAGCAGTCGCAGCGCGCCGGCCACATCCCGACCTCGATCAACGTGCCGTGGAGCAAGGCGGCCAACGAGGACGGCACCTTCAAGTCGGACGACGAACTCGCCAAGATCTACGGCGACGCCGGCCTGGTCGACGGCAAGGACACCATCGCCCTGTGCCGGATCGGCGAGCGCTCCTCGCACACCTGGTTCGTGCTCAAGGAACTGCTCGGCCAGCAGAACGTGAAGAACTACGACGGATCGTGGACCGAGTACGGCTCGCTCATCGGCGTGCCGATCGCGCTCGGCGACGAGCCCGGGAAGGCGTGATCCCATGACGTCACCGTCGAACATCGCGGCCGGCTGCGCCGCCCCGGACCAGTCGGCACCCATCCCGGCCGGCGTCGACCTCGAAAAGGAAACGGTCATCACCGGCATCGTCAGTGCCGCTGACGGTGCGGCGGTCGGCGGGGCGTACGTCCGCCTCCTCGACTCCTCGGGCGAGTTCACCGCCGAGGTCGTGTCGTCGCCGGAGGGCGTCTTCCGCTTCTTCGCGGCCCCTGGGTCGTGGACGCTGCGGGCCCTTTCGCGGTCCGGCAACGGGGAGGTCGTCGTCGACGCCACTCGTGGTGTCAACGAGGTCGGCATCGGCGTCACCGCCGCCTGATCCTGTACGAAAAGCGGGGCTCCATCAGGAGCCCCGCTTTTTTGTGAGCTGCCCTCGGCTTTGTGAGCTGCCCTCGGCTTATGAGCTGACCGGCTTTATGCGCCGCCCGGCTTCATGCGCCGCCCGGCTCCATGCGCTGACCGGCTTTATGCGCTGGCCGGCTTCATGCGCTGGCCGGCTTCACGCGCTGGCCGGCTTCATGCGCTGGCCGCGTTTATGAGCTGCCCCCGACCACCACCGCATCGGGCGGGGTCTCCGGGCGGGTGCGACCCAACCGGCGTACGCCCGTATTCAGGACCGCAATGACCGGGACCGCGACCAGCGCCCCGATGATGCCGGCCAGGATCACCCCCGACGCGATGCCGACGATCACGACCAGCGGATGGATCGCCACCGCCCGGCCCATGATCAGCGGCTGGAGGACGTGGCCCTCGACCTGCTGCACCAGGATCACCGCGCCGAGCACGATCAGCGACACCACCCAGCCCTGATCGACCAGGGCGACCAGCACGGCCACCGCGCCGGAGACGCTGGCGCCGACGATCGGGATGAAGGCGCCCAGGAACACCAGCGCGGCCAGCGGGAACGGGAACGGGATCTTCAAGATCACCAGGGCCAGCCCGATGCCGAGCGCGTCGATGAACGCGACCAGCACGGTCGCTCGTACGTAACTGCTCAGCGTCTGCCACGAGGCGTCACCGGCGTCGGCCAGCGACCAGCGGGCGTTCAACGGGAACAGCCGCACGATGAACCGCCAGATCTTGCGGCCGTCACGCAGGAAGAAAAACGTCGAGAAGAGCACCAGCAGCATGCCGGTGACCAGTTCGGCCAGCGTCGCCGCGGTGGACAGGCCGGTCGAGGTCAACGTCGACGTGTTCGAGTTGACCCAGTTCTGCGCATTGTTGATCGCGTCGTTGAGCTGGGCGTCGGACAGGTGCAGCGGACCCGTCTTGGCCCACTCCTGGATCTGCCGCACACCCTGAGTGGTCTTCGAGGTCAGCTCGGGCAGGCCGTCGATGAACTGGTTGATGACCAGCGTCAGCGTGCCGGCGATCACCGCGATGCCGCCGACCAGCACCAGGAAGGTGGCCAGCGACCGTGGCACCTTCAGCCGGAAGAGCAGCCCAACGGCCGGCGCGAGCAGCGCCGACAGCAGCAGCGCGATGGCCAGCGGGATCATGACCACGCTGATGATGCTGATGAACCGCAGCAGCGCCCAGCCGACCACGCCGACCACGATCAGCCGCCAGCTCCAGGCGGCGGCGATCCGCAGCGAATGCGGGACCTCGGTGTCGTCCAGGCTCGAGATCGACCGGTGGACCAGCTCGGGTTCGGCGGGCGGTGGCGGCTCGAAGTCGTCCTCGACGAGTTCCGGCTCGAGTTCCCGCTCGACGATCTCCCGCCGGGCCACGCGCACCGACTCGCGGCCGGAATCATAGGCGCGCCGGAGGTTGCTCCGGACCCGCTGCAAACGGCTCAACCGTGTTACCTCCCTGCCCGCCCGACGGATGTGCGGTCTTCACCGTAGTAGCCGCGTGCCTCTCCGTGCGCACAGCTACCAGCGGCAAACGACCAGGAGTGCGCGGCGTACCGTCTGCGTCGTGAGCACCGACACCCGAACCGAGTCCGGATTGCCGATCCGGATGCTGCACGACCGCGTCCTCGTCCAGCAGGACGGCGGTGAGGGCGAACGGCGGTCGACCGCCGGCATCGTGATCCCGGCGACCGCCTCGATGGGCCGGCGCCTGTCGTGGGCGACGGCGGTCGGGGTCGGCCCGAACGTGCGGTCGATCGTGGTCGGCGACCGCGTCCTGTTCGACCCCGACGACCGCTCCGAGGTCGAACTCCACGGCCGCGGCTACGTCCTGCTGCGCGAACGCGACGTCCACGCGGTAGCCGCCTCCCGCGTCGAATCGAACGCCACCGGCCTCTACCTCTAGGTGCGCTCGTCACCACCCTGAGCTGGTGTTTCACCGCCCGGCAGACCCGAATCCGGAGCGCCGTAGCCCGGAGCGCCGTGCCCAGGAGCGCCCTGCCCCGCGGCGCTCTCCCCTGGGGCGCCGTAGCCTGGGGCGCCGTAGCCCGGAGCGCTTTGCCCGGAGGCGCTCTGCCCCGGAGCGCCGTAGCCTGGAACGCTCTGCCCACGAGCGCCCTCCGCCGGAGCGCCGTAGCTCGGAGTGCCCTGACCCGGAACTCCATAACTCGGGGTGTTCTGGCCCGGCCCGCCGAAGTTCGGGGCACCGGACGCAGGCATGCCCGAAGGCGACCCATAACCAGGCGCGCCATAGCTCGGATCGCCATAGCTCGGCGTGCCTTGACCTGACGCCTCGTAACCCGGAGCGCCGTAACTCGGCGTGCCAGAACCCGGCATCCCGTAAGCCGAAGTGCCCGACGCCGACGGACCGTAGCCAGGCGTGGCCTGACCCGCCGCGTCGTAGGCGGGACCGCCGTAACTCGGCGTTCCAGAGGCCGGGGCGCCATAAGCCGGAGTGCCGGACGCCGGGCCGCCGTAAGACGGAGTGCCAGACGCCGGGGCACCGTAAGCCGGCGTCCCAGAAGCCGGGGAACCGTAAGCCGGGGCGCCATAGGACGGCTGGCCGTAGGCGGATGCGCCCGGCTGCGGATAGCCATAGCCCGACAGCTGCGCGCCATAGCCCGACGGCTGCGCGCCATAGCCCGACGGCTGCGCGCCATAGCCCGACGGCTGCGCGCCATAGCCCGACGGCTGCGCGCCATAGCCTGGCGCCGGGTAGCCCGGGGTGATGCCGTAGCCCGCGTACGCCGTTTGCGCGAACTTGATCGGCACCGGCACCACCGGCTCGTCGGGTGGGGTCACCGTGCGGACCACGCCGTCGGGGAAGGCGATCTGGTAGAGCTCGCCGTTCCAGAAAGCCTGCGGCATCTGCGGGTCGCGGCCGGTGAACGACGACCGGTAGTCGACGATCGCGGTCAGGAGGCGCTGCTCCTCGGCCTCGGCTCGCTGCAGTGACAGTGGCGTGCGGTGCAGGCCTCGCTGCATGCCGTCGCGTAGCAGGGCCAGTTGGGTGGCGGCGAACTGGAAGCCTTTCATCGCGCGCTGCCCGGCCGGGCCGGCGACCCGCTTGGCCCACTGCCGGGCCGAGTAGCGGCGGCCCAGGCTGCCCAGGGCGGCCACCTCGGGCGGCGCGAACCAGCCGGTGCGTACGTAGAAGGGCAGAATGCGCTCGGCGATCCGGCCCTCCCAGCCGCGCAGGGCGATCGCGAAGCCGACCACCGCGAAGAAGAAGGGCACCATGAAGCCCAGGTAGCCGTACAGCATGATGAACGGCTCGCCCAGGCTCACCGACAGGGTCGGCAGCAGGTTGAACGTGCCGTGCAGCATCATCGCGACCAGGATGCCGGCGATCGGGGCGAGCCAGCGCACCCGGCGGTCGCCGGAGCGGGACGAGACGCCGAGGCCGATGCCGGTCATCGAGGTGAAGAGCGGGTGCGCGAAGCCGGTGAACAGGATGCGCACGATGAAGATGGCGAAGACGTTCTGGAGGCCGGTGGCCGCTCCGTACTGTTCGGCGCCCGCCGCGTAGCCGTGGCCGCCCAGGTAGAGGACATTTTCCACCATGGCGAAGCCGAGCGCGGACAGGCCGCAGTAGACGATGCCGTCGGTGATGCCGGACCATTCCTCGCGGCGGCGCCAGAACAGCAGCAGCGGGCCGCTCGCCTTCATCGACTCCTCGATGAGCGGGGCGATCAGCACGGCGACCAGCGACTCGGAGAGGCCGGCCTTGTCGAACAGCCAGGCCGCGCCGGTGTTGACCAGCAGCGCGACCGAGGTGGCGACGGTGGCGCCCCAGGCGAAGCAGAAGGCCAGCAGGTGCATCGGCTCGGGCTCGTAGCGGTCGAGCCAGAGGAACGCGGCGACCAGCAGCGGTACCGGGATGACGGCTGCGATGATGCCGACGAAGAGGGCCACGCCGCCGTAGTTGGCGCCCAGGAACAGCAGCATGCCGACCGCGCCGGCCAGGATCAGGGCGACCACGCCACCGATCGGCAGCCAGCGCCGCCAGCCGCCGCGGGCCCGGCCGGTCGCCGGGTCACGCCAGGAATGGAGCCGGGTCGTCGACGCCTCACTCGGCACCGGCAGGAAGGTGGCCGGCGGGGAGCCCGCCCCTGGGCCGGCCGCGTAGCCCATGGCCGGGTCGAATGCACCGCCGGCGTAGGACGGCGCCGGCCCGGGGTGGGGGGCCGACAGGCCGAGCGGAGCCGTCTCCCCCACCGAATAAGCCGGTGCGGGCGGCTGGGCAGGAGCGGAGGAAGCCGGGAACGCCGAGGTGGGCGCTTCCGGGGCAGGCGGGGTGGCGCCCTGCTCGGGCCCCCCGCCCGGTGAAACGTCGGCCATGCCCGCCAGCGTAGTCACCCGCGGCGGGCGGGGCGGCCCCGAGGACTACCGAGGAAGATCAAGGCCACCGAGCGGCGCGGCGGCGGAGGGTACGCGAGTGCGCCTGCCGACCGACGGCCTGGCGCACCATGCGTACGGCCTCGGAGCTCTCCACCCCGGTGGCGCGCAGCAGGTCGCTGACCGTGGTCCGCACCTGCGCCACGACCACCCCGCCGGAGAAACCGACCCCGTCGTCGTACCCCCGCATGGCCTGCACCACGGCCCGCAGGGCCCGTTCGCGGGCCGCGAGCGGCTCGGCGCCCTTGGCCCACTCCTGTTTGAGCAGCCCGACCGCGTCGCCGAGCAGGCCGATGGCCGCCGGCAGGCACTCGGGCACCGTCTCGTCGTCGTCGAGCGCGGTCTTCACCCGACGGCTCATCACCCGCACGTTGCGCAGCGCGTAGGTCATGTGCGGCGCCCCGCCGACGTATTGGGCCAGCGCGCCGCGGGTGTGCCAGCGGGCCGGGGCGAACGCCACGTTTTCGCGGGCGGCCGAGACCGCCGAGGCGAAGGCGGCGAACGTGCTCTCGGCCGCCCGGAGCTGGGCCAGGGCCGCGGTGATCCGGTCGCCGTCGCGGACGGCCAGCGCGGCCGAGATCTCGTGGAGGCCGTCGGCCAGCGCCTGCAGGGCCGGGTCGGCGGAGCGCCGCACCACCGTCAGCGGGTTGAGCGGCAGCAGCACCGTCATCACGGTCAGGCCGATGCCGCCGCCGACCAGCGCGTCGAAGAACCGGGTCCAGGGCTGGCCGGTGCTCGAGGTGAGCGTGGCGACCAGCACGGCCGAGGAGGCGGATTGGGTGACCAGCGGGGTGCCGCCGCCGACCCCGGTGGCGATCAGGACGGCCATGACCACGACGAGGCCGATCTGCCACGGCCCGGTGCCGATGACGTGGATGATCGCGTCGCCGATGCCGATGCCGAGCGCGACCCCGATGACGAGTTCGGTGGTGCGCTGCACCCGCTGCCCGACCGAGGAGGCCAGGGTGATCACGGCGGCGATGGGCGCGAAGAAGGGTGCCGGCCGCCCGATCAGGTCGTGGGCGATGAACCAGGCCAGCGCCGCACCGACCCCGGCTTGGAGGGCCAGGGTCAGGCCACCGCGTACGCGGGCGAGGGCACCTTTCATGGAAGGAGAACCTACCGACGAGCGTGACAGGATGGCGAGCGTGACCTCCCTCGTTGACCAGTTCTGTGACGCGGCCCGGCAGGCCGGTGCGACCGCCGGCGACGACGACCTGCGGGCGGCCGGCGACTACCTGCTCGGGCGGTGGTCGGAGCCGCAGCGGCACTACCACACCGTCGCCCACCTGAGCGCCGTGCTGGCCGTGGTTGACGAGCACGCCGGCCTGGCGCCGCACCCGGAGCGGGTGCGGCTGGCGGCGTGGATGCACGACGCGGTCTACGACCCTCGCGCGCTGGGTGACGCCAACGAGCGGGACAGCGCCGAGTTCGCCGCCGGCCTGCTGGCCACGCTGGGGGTGCCCGACCGGGTGGCGGCCGAGGTGGCCCGCCTGGTCGGCCTGACCGCGGGGCACGCGACCGGCGACGACGACCCGGACGGCGAGTTGCTCTGCGACGCCGACCTGGCCGTGCTGGCCGGCGACGACGAGCAGTACGCGGCCTACACGGCCGCCGTCCGCCGGGAGTACGCGCACGTCGGCGACGACGATTTCCGGGCCGGCCGGGCCCAGGTGCTCAAGGCCCTGCTCGAGCTGCCCACGATCTACCGCCTGCCGTCCCTGCGCGAGGAGTGGGAGCAGCGGGCGCGGGCCAACCTAGAACGAGAGATGCTTGGGCCGTCGCAGCCCGGACGCCCTTAGCCGGAAGGCCAGCTCGCGCGAGGGCAGGAGTGTCGCCCCGAGCCAGATCGCACTGCGGAACATGGCCGAGGGGATGTCGTAGTGGTCGCGGTCGAACCCCCGGCGCGGCGCGCCCAGCATCTCGGCGAACACATGCAATTCGTCGTAGGACAGGTCGCTGACCAGGTGCGACCAGAGTCGCCCGCGAGCCGGCCACAGCGGCTCGTCGACGAGGATCAAAGGTCGGCGACCAGGTCGATCCCGCGGTCGGCGGCGAACCCGCGTACGTCGGGAACGCCGACGCGTGCCGCATCGGCGGTGAGATCGTCCGGCATGGTCTGCGATTGGCGTTCGGCGTCGACCCGGGCCCGGTAGTGCTCGATCTCGCGCTCGCGGACCGCCGCGTCCCAGCCGAGCGCATCGCCCATCAGCTTGGCCGCGTGTTCCATCGTCTCGGTGCCGCGGTGCGACGTCTCGATCGAGATGCGGGTGCGCCGGGTCAGCACGTCGTCGAGGTGCAGCGCGCCCTCGGCCAGTGCCGCGTACGCCACCTCGGCGGCCAGGTATTCCGGCGCACCGGTCAGCGGCGCGGCCAGGCCCGGATCGGCCGCGATCATGGCCAGCAGGTGGACCGACAGCGTGCCGTACCTCTCCAGCAGGTGCTCGATCACCCCGGTGGTGACGCCGTGCCGCCGGGCCGTGTCCTGCCGGTCACGCCAGGCGGCGGCGTAGCCGTCGGCGCCGAGCAGCGGAAGCTGGTCGGTGTGCGAGGCCCGCCGGGGACCCCCGAGGCGCTGCATGGCCCGGTCGATGACGTCGGCCGCCATCACCCGGTAGGTGGTGTATTTGCCGCCCGCGACCAGGATCAGGCCGAGCATCGGTTCGAACACCGCGTGCTCGCGGGAAAGCTTCGAGGTCGAGTCGGCCTCGCCGGCCAGCAGCGGGCGCAGACCGGCGTAGACGCCCTCGATGTCGTCGGTGGTCAGCGGCC
Organism: Actinoplanes sp. NPDC051343; assembly: GCF_044455125.1. Lineage (NCBI taxonomy): Bacteria > Bacillati > Actinomycetota > Actinomycetes > Micromonosporales > Micromonosporaceae > Actinoplanes > Actinoplanes sp. NPDC051343. Next base: position 147,232 of record NZ_JBITEL010000008.1, on the reverse strand, counting down.
GGTCGAGCACCGTGTTGACCTGGTCGAGGATGTAGCGGATGTCGCGGGCCGAGGCCGCCGGGTGGGACCGGTCGAGCTGCCAGTCGGTGTCGGTCGTCCCGATGATCCAGTGGCCGCCCCACGGCAGCACGAACAGGACCGAAGTGGGGGTGCGCAGGATCAGGCCGGCCTCGCCGGTGATCGCCGAGCGGGGCACGACCAGGTGGACGCCCTTGGAGGCGCGCACCCGCATGCCCGGGCGCACGCCGACGTCGCTGAGCATGCGCGACATGTCGTCGCTCCACACCCCGGTGGCCGCGACGACCGTGCGGGCGCGGACCTCGAACTCGGGCTCGTCGGGCGACTCGAGGTCGCGGACGCGGACGCCGACCACCTCGCGGGCCTCGCGGAGGAAACCGGTCACCCGGGCGCTGGTGACCACGGCCGCGCCCAGGCTGGCCGCGGTGCGGGCCAGGTTGACCACCAGGCGCGCGTCGTCGACCTGGCCGTCGTAGTAGCGGATCGCGCCGGCCACCGTGTCGGCCCGCAGGCTCGGGAACAGGTGGCGGGCACCGTTGCGGCTCAGGTGCCGGTGCAGCGGCATCCCCCGGCCGGTGCCGAAGACACCGGCGAACACGTCGTACGCCGCGACGCCGAGCCCGTAGTAGCCACGGTGCCAGGCCCGGGCGGCCGGGTTGGCGGCCGGCAGCGGCACCAGGATCGGCACCGGGCGCACCAGGTGCGGTGCGAGCCGGGTCGAGAGCAGTCCGCGCTCGGTGAGCGCCTCGTGCACCAGGTGCAACTCGAGCTGCTCCAGGTAGCGCAGGCCGCCGTGAATCAGCTTGCTGGAACGGCTGGACGTGCCGGCGGCCAGGTCGCGGGCCTCGACGAGGGCCACCTTGAGCCCGCGGGACGCGGCGTCGAGGGCGGCACCGGCGCCGGTCACACCGCCGCCGACCACCAGGACGTCGAACTGCTCGTCACGCAGCCGCCGAAGGTCGGCGACGCGGCGGATCGGGGAGAGCCGGCCGGCGGTGTTGCGGGAGACCGATGGATCGCGCACCCGTCCAACGTTAGCGCTCGCGCCGGGCGCGGCAAGGGCGGGCCGCCAATGGCGACCCGCCCTTATGTGGTGCTTATGACTGGACTCAGAAGTCCATGTCTCCGCCGCCCGGGGCGCCGGCCGGGGCCGGGTTCTTCTCGGGCTTGTCGGCCACGACGGCCTCGGTGGTGAGGAACAGCGCGGCGATCGACGCGGCGTTCTGCAGCGCCGAGCGGGTGACCTTGGCCGGGTCGATGATGCCCGCGGCCAGCAGGTCGACGTACTCGCCGGTCGCGGCGTTCAGGCCCCAACCCGCTTCGAGGTTGCGCACCTTCTCGACCACGACGCCGCCCTCGAGGCCGGCGTTCACGGCGATCTGACGCAGCGGGGCGTCGAGCGCGACCTTGACGATGTTGGCACCGGTGGCCTCGTCGCCCACCAGGTCCAGCTTGTCGAACGCGGACTTGCCGGCCTGCACGAGCGCCACGCCACCGCCGGGGACGATGCCCTCTTCGACGGCCGCCTTCGCGTTGCGAACGGCGTCCTCGATGCGGTGCTTGCGCTCCTTGAGCTCGACCTCGGTGGCCGCGCCGACCTTGATGACCGCAACGCCGCCGGCCAGCTTGGCCAGGCGCTCCTGCAGCTTCTCGCGGTCGTAGTCGGAGTCCGACTTCTCGATCTCGGCCCGGATCTGGTTGACCCGGCCCTGGATCTGCTCGGCGTTGCCGCCGCCGTCGACGACGGTGGTCTCGTCCTTGGTGATGACGACCTTGCGGGCGGTGCCCAGCAGGCTCAGGTCGGCGCCGTCGAGCTTGAGGCCGACCTCCTCGCTGATGACCGCGCCACCGGTGAGGATCGCGATGTCCTCGAGCATGGCCTTGCGACGGTCACCGAAGCCGGGGGCCTTGACGGCGACCGACTTGAAGGTGCCACGGACCTTGTTGACCACCAGGGTCGCCAGGGCCTCGCCCTCGACGTCCTCGGCGATGATGATCAGCGGCTTGCCGCCCTGCATGACCTTCTCGAGGATCGGGAGCAGGTCCTTCACCGCGGAGATCTTGCTGTTGGCGATCAGGATGTACGGGTCGTCGAAGACGGCCTCCATACGCTCGGCGTCGGTCATGAAGTACGCCGAGATGTAGCCCTTGTCGAAGCGCATGCCCTCGGTGAGCTCGAGCTCGAGACCGAAGGTGTTGCTCTCCTCGACGGTGATGACGCCTTCCTTGCCGACCTTGTCCATGGCCTCGGCGATGATCTCGCCGACCGTGGAGTCACCGGCGGAGATGGAGGCGGTCGAAGCAATCTGCTCCTTGGTCTCCACGTCCTTGGCGATCTGGGTCAGACCCTCGGAGACGCTGGCGACAGCAGCCTCGATGCCCCGCTTGAGGGCCATCGGGTTGGCGCCGGCGGCCACGTTGCGCAGGCCCTCGCGGACGAGCGCCTGGGCGAGAACGGTCGCCGTCGTCGTGCCGTCACCGGCGACGTCGTCGGTCTTCTTGGCGACCTCCTTGACCAGCTCGGCGCCGATCTTCTCGAAGGTGCCCTCGAGCTCGATCTCCTTGGCGATCGACACACCATCGTTGGTGATGGTGGGAGCGCCCCACTTCTTCTCGAGCACTACGTTGCGGCCCTTGGGGCCGAGCGTCACCTTGACGGCGTCGGCGAGCTGGTTCATACCGCTCTCGAGGCCGCGACGAGCTTCCTCGTCGAATGCGATGATCTTGGCCATACGGCGTTGTCCTCCTGGACATTCGCGGTGCCGGGCCGTCTGGCCCTGCCGCTCGTTGCGAAACTGTGTTGCCTGAATCCTGCGGACGTCACCACCTGGCGATGTGACGTCCCAAGTCGAGCCGGATGGCCCGCGACGACCAGCCCCGCGCCCCGGCGCCGATGGCGGCACCGCGACCGGAACCCCACCGTCCCGACCTGTTTGGCACTCACAGGTCACGAGTGCCAATGACTTGTTTAGCACTCTGAGGGGGCGAGTGCAAGCAAACAGCACCCTGTTCGCTAGCGGCTCAGAAGAGCTCCGGGGCGGCCAGCTCGGCGCGCAGGGAGACGCTGGTCACCGGGCCTTCGGCCCGACGGGCCTGGGCGTACGTGACCAGGGCCGCGACCGCCCAGAACACGCCGGACGCGACCCCGGTGGCGGTCTGCGCGACCGAGCCACCGACGGCGTCGGCCAGCCGGGGCAGCAGGATGAACGCCAGGGAGGCCACGGCCAGCCCGGCCACCCCGGCGGGTGGTGTGCCGGCCAGCAGGTGCAGCGCCCGGCTCGGGCCTCGGCCGTGCTCGATCAGCACCACGCAGCCGACCATGCCGGCCACCGTGAGCACCGCGCTCGACGCGAGCACCAGGATGATCCGCAGCGGCTCGGCCACGCTGCCGGCCACATCGGGCTGCGAGTCGAGCAGCGGCAGGCCCTGTGCGACCAGACCGAACAGGGCCAGCCAGAGCCAGAGCGGGCGCAACCGGTCGGCGACCAGCGACCAGACCGTGCGCAGGCGTGGCCGGGCGCCGTCGGCGGCCGCCGGTACCGCCACCCCGACCGCTCCGGCCAGCACGATCAGCAGCGGCAGGGCCGAGACCGCGAAATAGGCCAGCCACATCAGCGGGAGCAGCAGCAGGCCGAAGCCGCCGATCACGTCGGAGAGCGCGGGCGCGGCGATCAGGGTGTCGTCGACGCGCCCGACGAAGAAGTGCGTGGGCAGCGCGGCCAGCAGCGCGATCAGCACGAACAGCACCACGTTGCGCAGCAGGACGCCGCCGGCCTTGTCGGCCCAGCCGCCGAACCCGGGACCCGGCACCAGGCGGTCGGACATCTGGGGAGCCGCGGTCACGACCAGCCCGGGATGGGGCAACTCGGCCGTCCGCGACTCGGCGTCGAGCGGATCCGCCGCCTCGACCACCGGTTCGTCGACCAGGCGCAGCGGGGGCTCGGCTGATTCCATAGCTGACCACCTTGCCTCAGCCTGCGGCGACTTGCCACCCCGGACGGATATGCGGCAACCCGGTTGCCGCCCGCACCTGGACCGGGGTAGGGAGAAGACCATGAAAAGCTGGACCGTACGCCGGGTGACCGTCGACGACGCCGCCCGCATGCGCGCTCTCCGGCTCGAGATGCTGGCCGACAGCCCGCTCGCGTTCCTCGAGACGCTGGCCACCGCGGCGGCGCGGCCCCACGAGGCCTACCGGGCACGCATCGCCCAGGCCACCGTCGGCCGCCAGCTGGCCCAGTTCATCGCCGACCCCGGTGGTCGCCTGATCGGGCACGCCGGCGGCACGGTCATGCCGGAAGATCCGGCGACCACGATCGTGTTCGCGGTCTACCTGACCCCGGCCTACCGCGGCAGCGGCCTGCTCGGCGACCTGGTCGACGCGGTCTCCGAGTGGTCCCGCGAGTGCGGGCGCGACGAGCTGATGCTCGAGGTGGTGACCGGCAACGACCGGGCCGTCCGGGCGTACGAGAAGCTCGGCTTCAAGGAGGTCGGCGAGCCGGTGCCGCACCCGGTCATCCCGGTGCTGACCGAACTGAGGATGCGGCGCCGGGTCTGAGCGGGTCTCACACGTCGAGCCGCCAGTGGATGATCGACTCCGAGGGCGCGAAGCCGATCTGCCGGTTGATCGAGAGCATGTGCCCGTTGGAGAGCGCGTTGAACGTGTCGATGTAGCGCAGTTCGGGTCGCCGGTCCCGCACGAACCGCAGGTTCTCCAGCTTGAGCACCAGGCCCAGCCGGTGTCCGCGGTCCTCCGGCAGCACCAGGGTGATCTGCTGCCAGGCCCGCTGCGGCTCGGCGAGCAGGCCGGCGATGGCCGTCCAGCCGACCAGCCGGCCGTTGCGACGTACGCCGGTGTTGAAGGTCTCCCGGCCCCGGCTCACGTTGGACGCCTCGGCCTGCCGGATCTGATCGGCGTCCAGCTGCTCGGGCTCCAGCGGCAGGTCGCCGATCGGGGAGTCGGTGTTGATCCGGTTCCCGACCGTGGCGACGTCGTCGATGATGTCGTCGGGCGGCACGCCCGTCCACTGCACCACGTCGTAGCCGGGGGCGTGCTTCCACGCCTCGGCCAGCAGCGCGTCGAGGCGGTCCTGGTCGGCGTCGTGCAGGTCGAGGCGGCAACGGATCTGCTGCAGCGCGGCCCGGGCGCCGGCCGCCTCGGCGAACGCGGCGCCGTCCGGCCGGGTCTGCACCGACCGGCCGACCAGGTGGTGCCGGCCGAGCGCGCGGGCGCGGTGCTGGGCCAGCTCGAGCAGCACCCGGCCGGCCCCGCGGCGGCGCTGCCGCGGAAGCACGACCAGGTCGACCTCGACCAGCGCCCGGTTGTCGTGCTGCGGGAAGCCGAGCACCAGGTAGCCGACCGGGGTGTCGCCGGCCTTGGCGAGATAGCGCTCGTAGGTGAGGCCGGGCCACGGGTTGTCGAGGGCGGCCAGGAACGCCTCGCGCGGCAGCGCGGGCAGGTCGGGCTGATCGAACTCCTGACAGGAGCAGACGATCCCGAACGCGTCATCCGGAGAATCCAGCGGCACCGCTGAAATGCGCATGGCCGTCACCCTGCTCGGGTGACGGCCACCTAACAATCTATTAAATGACTCTATTAAATGACTGCTCTTGGATGACTGGACGAATTTGGTCGGGAGGGCGGACGCACGGCGCCTCCGGCACCGGGTCGTTGGGCCCCTCGAGAGATTGTCACCAAGCTCGAGAAGTGAGGGGCCTCAGTACGGCGTCACGCCCTCCCGCGTAGAGCATCCTGCCGATCGGCCGGTCGGTTCGCAAGTCCTCCCACGATGGAATCTTGAACCGTGGGCAGAGGATCAGTCACTCTGCGTCATCCGAGCAGGCCCGCTTCGCGAGCACCGCGCAGCGACGGCTTGATGCGGTGCGTGGGTCCCACCAGTTCGGCGACCGCGTCCAAGGTCTTGAGCCCCTCACCCGTGTTGAAGACGACGGTCTCCTTCGCCGGGTCGAGCTTTCCGGTTTCCACAAGCTTTTTCAGTACGGCCACGGTCGTGCCGCCGGCCGTCTCCGCGAAGACTCCGGTCGTCTCGGCGAGGAGCCGGATGCCGTCGCGGATCTCGTCGTCGTCGGCGTAGTCCATCCAGCCGCCCGTCCGCTTGACCGCCTCGATCGCGTACGCCCCGGCCGCCGGGTCGCCGATGTTGAGCGACTTGGCGATGCCGGTCGGCTTGACCGGGACGATCTCGTCGGTGCCGCCCTGCAGCGCCGTCGCGATCGGGTTGCAGCCGGCCGACTGGGCGCCGAACACGGTCCAGCCGCCCTCCGGCGCGTCGACCAGGCCGATCTCGACCAGCTCGGAGAACGCCTTGTCCACCTTGGTGAGCAGCTCGCCGGAGGCCATCGGGATGACGACCTGGGCCGGGATGCGCCAGCCGAGCTGCTCGGCGACCTCGTAGCCCAGCGTCTTCGAGCCCTCGGCGTAGAACGGGCGGACGTTCACGTTGACGAAAGCGGTGTCCTCGAACTCGTCGGTCTCGACGAGCTCGCCGCAGAGCCGGTTGACGTCGTCGTACGACCCCTCGATCGCGACCAGTTCGCCACCGTAGACCGCGGTGGTGATGATCTTGCCCTGCTCCAGGTCGTACGGGATGAAGACGATGCTCGGAACACCCGCCCGCGCCGCGTGCGCGGCCACCGAGTTGGCCAGGTTGCCGGTCGAGGCGCACGCGTACCGGGTGAAGCCGAGGCCGCGGGCCGCGGTCAGCGCGACCGAGACGACCCGGTCCTTGAACGAGTGGGTCGGGTTGGCCGAGTCGTCCTTCACCCACAGCGGGCCGGTGATGCCGAGCCGGGCCGCCAGGCCGGGCGCGCCCACCAGCGGGGTCAGGCCGGGGTCGAGGGTCACCCGGGTCGCCGGGTCCTGGCCGGTCGGGAGGAGACCGGCGTACCGCCAGATGTTCTTGGGGCCCGCCTCGATCTGGGCCCGGGTCACCCGCGCGAGCGCCGCCGAGTCGTACGCGACCTCGAGCGGGCCGAAACATTCGTAGCAGGCGTGCTGCGCGACCAGTGGATATTGTGCGCCGCAGGCGCGACAGACGAGGCCTTTGGCCGGGGATTCGGTGGCAGCGGGTGCACTGACGGTAGACGTCATCGAGGCGTGTCCTCTCATCTTTCCCCGGCGGCGACCTGCCGAACGGGGACGGAATTAGCACCTGCCGCGCGTCAATGCGCGGTGGTTGCCGGGGCTTCGTCGGGCCGTATCCCTCTGCCCCTCTGGATGAGGTATTCAGTTGTTTCCCACACCTTACGCGGACGTTCCGGCTCCGCCACGGGTCGATCCCGAGGTGTGAGCCACACCTTAATCCGTCAAGATCGTCACGCAGCCGATATTAACGGTCAGCGCACGGTAACCAAGGCGCTCGTTGATCGCGACCATCGGTCGGTTGGCCTCGCTGTTGGCCGTGTAGGCGACGGTGGCGCCGGACCGGGCCGCCCGGTCGAGGGAGGTCCGCTTGAGAAGGCCCGCCAGTCCCATTCCGCGGAACTCGGGGACGGTCGCGGTCATGTCCGACCAGAGCCGGGTGCCGTCCCTCAGGAGCAGCGTGAAGGCGAGCACCCGGCCGCCCTGGACCGCGATCATGCTGGACCGCCGGTCGAGGTCGGGGTTGTCCCAGACCTCGTAGCGCCAGGTGTCGCGCGGGCTCGCGACGGCCGGGAGATCGCCGGGCTCGTCGGTTGCCGCCTCGCCGTCGGCCCGGTAGAGAGCTTGCTCGTCGACCTCGTACAGCGGGATCACGCGAAGGCCGTCCAGTGGCACAGGTCTGCGCGGGGCGGTGGCGCGCGGACGGTCGGACAGGTCGAGCGCTGAGTAGCGGATCTCGCGCGACGGCTGGAAGCCGTGCCGGCGGGCGAACGGCAGCGAGTCGGGCTGGGCGACCGTGCTGATGCGGCGGAGGCCGGCCGAACGCAAGTGGTCGGTCGCGGCTCGGTGGAGGGCGGTGCCCACGCCCCGGCGGCGGTGGTCCGGGTGGACGTGGAGCAGGGAGATCGCGCCGGCGTCGGTGGCCTCCGCCCGCGGGTTGCCGGAGGCGGCGACCCAGCCGATCACGCGGTCGCCGTCGGTGGCTACGAAGGCGGCCCAGGATTCGCCCGGCGGCGGGTTGGCGATCATGCGGGTGGTGGCGGCCACCCCGCGTACGAGATAGGGAAAGACCGTCTCGCGCAGGGTGACCACCGCTGGGGCGTCGGCCGGAACGGCCGGGCGAATTGTCGGCACGGCGATCAGGATGGGGGAAATCCATGGGTCCGACAACGCAATTCGGGGCTAGCGGCTCGGCAGCCGGAGGAAAGCGGCTCGGGACCAGAGGATGCCGACCAGCGAGAGGCCGATCGACCAGGCGACCGCGGCGATCCAGGTGGTGCCGACCGGAGTGCCGGTGAGCAGGGCCCGGAAGGTGTCGATGATCGGGGTGAAGGGCTGGTATTCGGCGAACCAGCGGATGCCCTTGGACATCGCGTCGGGGGAGACGAAGGCGCTGCTCACGAACGGGCCGAACTGGAAGAGCAGGGAGCTCGAGTTGGCGCCGGCCACGGTCTTGGCGACCAGGCCGAAGGCGGCGCACATCCAGCTCACCGCGAAGATGACCAGCAGGGCCAGGCCGCTGAATGCCAGCCAGTCGACGAAGGACGCCGACGGGCGGAAGCCGACCAGCAGCGCCACGCCGACCACCAGCACGAGGCTTGCCGCGGTGCGGATCAGGCTGCCGCCGACCTGGCCGGCCAGCACCGCGGTGCGCGGGATCGCCATCGTGCGCAGGCGGGCGATCACGCCCTCGCTCATGTCCTCGTTGATGTTGATCGCGGTGGCCGCGCCTCCGCCGCCGATCGCCATCATCAGGATGCCGGGGACGATGTAGTTGACGTAGGAAACGCCGCCGCCCAGGGCGCCGCCGAAGACATACGTGAAGAGCAGCAGCATCAGGCACGGGAAGGCGATGCCGCTGACCGTCATGAGCGGGAACCGGAGCATGTGCCGCATGTCGCGGCGGAGCATGGTGGCGGAATCAACGAGCACGTAGGTCATCGGATGCCCCCGGTGAGTGCGAAGAAGACGTCGTCGAGCGTGGACGCGGCGCCGACCGAGCTCTTGAGTTCGGCCGCGGTGCCGGTGGCGACCAGCACGCCGCGGTCGAGCAGCGCGATCCGGTCGGCCAACTGGTCGGCCTCGTCGAGGTACTGCGTGGTCAGGAAGATCGTCACGCCGTCGACCGCGACCAGTTCGCGGATGATCTCCCACATGGTGCGGCGGCTGCGCGGGTCGAGGCCGGTGGTCGGCTCGTCGAGGAAGATCAGCTTGGGGTCGCCGATCAGGGTCATGGCCAGGTCGAGGCGACGCTTCATGCCGCCGGAGTAGGCGTGTGCCGGCTTGTCGGCCGCGTCGGCCAGGTCGAAGCGCTGCAGCAGTTCGTCGACCCGGGCCGCGCCGGCCCGGCGGCCGAGGTGCCGCAGGTCGGCGATCAGGCGCAGGTTTTCGCGGCCGGTCAACAGCTTGTCGACGGCCGAGAACTGGCCGGTCACGCCGATGATTGTGCGGATTTCCGCCGGCGCAAGCCGCAGATCGTGCCCGTCGATTCTCACCTGCCCGTCGTCGAAGCCGACGAGCGTCGTGAGGATCTCCACCATGGTGGTCTTGCCGGCGCCGTTGGGGCCGAGCAGCGCGAACACGCTGCCCGCCGGCACGTCGAGGTCGATGCCGTCGAGGACGGTCTGCTTGCCGAATGACTTGTGGAGCCCGCTCACGGAGATCATACGCATACTCTACATACAAGTATGCGTATGCGCTACGTATAAAAGAGCGGGCTACGAAGTGATGTCCTTGCGGGTGAAGCGCCAGAAGGCCAGCGACCAGAACACCGTCGCGTAGAGGACCGCGGTGATCGCCCCTTTGACCAGGTCATCGACCTGCGGCGGGGTGGAGAGCAAGCCCAGCCAGGCCTCGCTGTAGTGGGTCGGCAGCACGTTGCGGATGCTGCCGAGCGCCGTGATCTGGTCGAGAATGCCGGAGAGGATCCACAGCAGCACCGCGCCGCCGACCGCGCCGAGCGCGGCGTCGGTCGACACCGACAACAGGAAGGCCAGGCCGGCCACGATCAGCATGGTGATCGCGAGGTACGCCATGATCCCCAGCAGCCGCACCACGCCCTGACCGGGCGGAATCGTGGCCGCCACGGTGCTGCCGAGCGGGTGCCACCCATAGCGCAGCGTGCCCGCCAGCAGCGCTGTCCCGCCAAGAATCAGCAGGGCGACCAGCGAGTAGAGCAGCGACACGATCAGCTTGACCGCGAGCAACCGGGCCCGCGGCACCGGGACAGCCAGCAGATAGCGCAGACTCCCCCAACTGGCCTCGCTGGCGACGGTGTCGCCGTTGAACAGCGCCACCACCACGACCAGCAGGAAACCCGACGAGACACCCAGGCAGCAGAGCGCGAAGTTGAGCCCGCTCGAGGTGGCCAGGTCGATCAGGCTGCCGAACGCGCCGCCGCCGTTGTTGTCGTCCGAGTTGCTGTCGCTGCCGAACTCGAACGCCACCAGGATGATCAGCGGCAGCACGAACATGAAGCCCAGCGCCAGCTGTGTACGCCGTCGCGTCGCCTGCCGCCGCACCTCGGCCAGGATGGACAGTGTCCGGGTGGGCCGATAGCCCACCGCACCTGTTCTGGCGAGCTCAGTGGTCATCGGTCTCCGCTCCCCTTCGAGTTGTCCCCGACCAGGGCCAGGAACGCATCTTCCAAACGCCGCCGGGGAACCACCCGGTCGACGTCCACCCCGGCCCGCACCAGCGAGGCGACCACCTCGGCGCGTGGCGTCCCGTTCATGTCGACGATCAGGCCGGACGGCCCGTCGGGAGTCACCGAGCGGACCCCGAGACCGGTCAGCACGCGCTCGGCGGCCGGCACGTCGGAAACCTCGATCTGCACCGAGGGCGACTCGCCGACGATCTCCTCGACCGGGCCGGACGCGACGATCCGGCCCTTGTTGACCACCACCGCGTGGGTGCAGGTCTGCTCGACCTCGGCCAGCAGGTGGCTGGAGACCAGCACCGCCCGGCCGTCGGTGGCGTACCGCCTCAGGACCCGGCGCATCTCGGCGATCTGCGGCGGGTCGAGCCCGTCCGTCGGCTCGTCGAGCACCAGCAGGTCCGGCAGCCCGAGCATGGCCTGGGCGATCGCCAGCCGCTGGCGCATGCCGTGGCTGTACTTCCTGGTCTTGCGGTGCACCGAGCCGCCCAGGCCGGCGATCTCGAGCGCCTCCTCGAAGTGCGCGTCGGCCTCCGGGCGGCCGGTCGCCGTCCAATACGCGCGAAGGTTTTCGTAGCCGCTCAGGTGCGGCAGGAAGCCGGGGCCCTCGACCAGCGCGCCGACCCTAGAGAGCACCGGCGAGCCCGGGGCCAGCCGGTGGCCGAAGACCAGTGCGTCGCCGGCGGTCGGCATGGTCAGCCCCATCAGCACCCGCAGCGTGGTCGTCTTGCCGGCGCCGTTCGGGCCGAGCAGGCCGACCACCTGGCCGGGTTCGACGGTGAAGCTGACCTCCTCGACCGCGACGAAGCCGTCCGCGTAGGCCTTGCGCAGGTTGCGGACGACCAGCGGGGTGCCGGCGAACTCGGCGATCGTCGGATCGTGCCGCTTACGCAGGCGCTGCCGGCGGATCAGCAGCACGACCGCCAGGCCGAGCGCGATGGCGACCAGCAGGCCGCCCAGCACCCAGCGCCAGATCGTCTCCGGGTCGGCGATCGGCGTGCCGACGACCGTCGGCAGGGTGACCGCGTCGCCGATCTGCACGGTGTAGGTCGCCGGGGCCGGCGGGGACAGGAACGCCTGATCGCTGGTGGCGACCACCACGCGTACGGTGTGTCCGGGATCGATCTGCCGCACGATCGCCGGAAGGGTGACCGTCGCCGGGGTTGCCTGCGCGATGTCGGCCGGCAGGCCGACGAGCCGGACCGGCGCGACCAGGCCCGCGCTCAGCGTCTCGGCGCCCGACTTGTCGACGTCGTAGAGCTTGACGAACAGTGTCGCCTCCCCGGTCGGCGAGGCGGCTTTCAGCTGGACCGTGGGCGCGCCGACGACGTCGATGGTGCTCGGCAGCGGCTTCGAGTCGAACGTGGCGAACTGCCCGGGGATGTCCGAGGCGACGCCGCCGAGCAGGGCGCTGAGGCGCCCGCCGACACCGGGCAGCGAACTCAGGGCGCCCGGATTGCCGTTCGGCGGGTTGGCGACCGGCTGCGCCGGTCCGGTGAGCGAGACCCGGGTCCGATCGGTTCCGGTTGTTCCCGGGTACGCCTTGGTCGAGTAGCCGCTGGTGACCAGGCCCCGGTCGACGGCGCTGAAGCCGGCCACCCGCGAGTAGGTGAAGTCCGTGTCGGGCGTCTTGCCGGTGCCCTTCACGTAGTGGTCGAGCCACTGCAGTGTGAGGAAGCGCGTCCGGTCCTGGTCATTCTGCGGGCCGAGACCACCGTCGTGGCCTCCGGTGAACCAGGCGACCCGCACCGGGGTGCCGGCGGCGGCGATCCCGCGGGCGTTCGCGTCGGCCTCGGAGAGCGGGAACAGCGTGTCGACCGCGCCCTGTATGAGCAGGGTCGGGGCCTTGATCTGGCCGAGGACGGTGTCCGGGCTCGACTTCCGCAGCAGGGCGAGCGTGGCGTCGTCGGGGGTGCCGCTGGTGGCGAGCTTGAGGTAGGCCGCGCACACGTCGGCGGCGAACCGCCCGCAGGCCGGCGTGCCCTGTTGCTCGGTTCCGGGTTGGCCCGCTGCCGCGCCGTTGCCGAAGAACAGTCCGGCCCAGCCCTTCTTGAACACCCCGGTCGCGCTGCTGTCGGCCGACTGGGGCAGGAACGAGCGGCCGAGATCGTTCCAGGTGATCTGCGGCACGATCGCGTCGACCCGGTGGTCCTTACCGGCCAGCAGCAGTGACAGCGCGCCGCCGTAGGAGCCGCCGACCGCCGCCACCCGCGGGTCGCCGGTGCCGTCCAGCTTGATCTCCGGCCGGGCGGCCAGCCAGTCGACCAGTCGCTGCGCGTCGGTGACCTCGTAGTCGGGGCTGTCCAGGTGGATCTGGCCGCCGCTGCGCCCGAAGCCCTCCGCGGTCCAGGTCAGCACCGCGTAACCGTGGTCGGCGAGGGACTCGGCGTCGCTGCTCACCGAGTCTTTCGTGCCGCCGAAGCCGTGCGCGAGCAGCACCGCCGGGACCCGTCCGCCGCGGTCGCGAGGCAGGTAGTAGCGGGCGTCGAGGGCCACCGGCTGGTTGCCGTCCGGGCCGGTCATCACGTTGATCATGAGGTTGCGGGCGGTCCAGCCGGGCCGGTCCGGCCAGGCCGCCCAGCCGACCAGAGCGGCGACGAGCACGAGCGTTATCGAACCGGCGACGACGCGGCGTTTCGTCATTTTTGGGGGTCTGACCATGCCGCCAAAGCTAATCGGCGACTTCTGAGCTTCGCCTGTGAAGGCTCTCAGCAGCCGGGTGCGCCGGTCTGCAGGATCGATGCGGGGCCGGCCTCGACCGCCGTCACCTTGCCTCCGGCAAGGCGGAACAGCAGGGCGAAATCGCCGGTCGGTGCGTACCAGGCCCGGCCGGAGGTCACGCTTCCGTTCGGGTACGCGGACTTCACGCTCGCCTCGCTCGACCCGACCTTGATCCCGGCCGTCGTCTGTACGGCCGCGCTGGTGATCTTGACGTGCTGGATCTTGCCCTTGGCCAGGAACAGCGTCGGGCTGCCCCACTTGGCGACGCCACTGCCCGAATCGCAGCCGGTCACGCCGCTCTTCACCGGGCCGATGAGCTTGGCCGTGGTGAGCGCGGCCTCCTCCTGGCCGATCGTGTAGGGGCCGATGCCGACGGCGTTGATCTGGGTGCCGGTGGAAAGCGTCTGCGGGTGACCCTTGACCGCGCCGGCCGGATCGGTCGGGGCGGCCGGCTGGTTGCCGGTGTCACCCGCTGTCCCGGTCGGCGGCCCGGTCGGCGGCGCAGTCGGCGGCGCAGTCGGCACGGCCGGCGCGCTGGTGCCCGCGCTCCCGGTCGGCGCGCTCGCGCTCGCCACCGGCTGGGCTTGCGGGGCTGGGCGATCATCCTTGTCGCGGCTGCAGGCGGCAAGGCCGGCCACCACGAGCACAATTGCCGGGACGACGAGACGATGCCTCATGCTCTCCAACCCATGCTCCCTCATCGACTCCTTCATCGGCGATACCGTGTGACCCTAGGACAAACGTGCATACGGAGGCACCTCGGTGGCTGACGAATTGACGCTGACCGTGACATTGCGGCCGGCCGCCCTCGACGCCCGCCGCGGCATCGTGCGGCTGCATCCCGAGGTCATGGCCGCCCTGGCCATCAACCCGGGCGACGCCGTACGCCTCACCGGCACCCGCACCACCGCCGGCCTGGCCGCGCGCGCCGAGGCCGGCGCAAGTCGTGCCCTTCTGTACGCCGACGACCTCACCCTGGGGAACCTCGGCATGCGCGACGGCGGCCAGGTCCGGGTCACGCCGCTGCCCGTGGTCGCCGCTCAGCGGGTCACGTTGACCGGGCCGGCCGAGATCGTCGCCGTGGTGTCGCCGGAAATGCTGCGCCTGGCGCTGCTCGGCAAGGTCGTCAGCACCGGCGACGACGTCTCGCTGATCCCGCAGGACGTGGTGCCCGAGGCGGCCAACCGGTCGCTGGTCGAGTCGGCCCGGCGCTCGCTGGCCAACCGGGTCGGCTACGGATGGACGAGCACCCTGCTGTCCGTGCTCTCGATCGAGGGCGCCGACGCCGCTCTGGTCACGATGGACACCGTGGTCGGGTGGGAGTCGTCGTACACGACTGCCCCTTCGTCGGCCGCGGCCGCCCGCCCGTCCGCGCCCGCCTCGACCGATCCCGAGGTGCCGCCGCCCAGCCTCGACGACCTGCCCGGCCTGCGGGCCCAGGCCAAGGAACTGGAGGAACTGCTCGACCTCGGCTTCCACCACGGCGAGGTGCTGGCCCGAATCGGCACCAAGGTCTCCCTCGGTGTTCTGATCACCGGGCCTTCCGGCTCCGGCAAGTCGGCCCTCGTACGCGCGGTCGCCGCCCAGGTCGGCGCCCGGGTGTTCCCGGTCTGGGCGCCGGAAATGGCCGCCCTGACCAACGACGCGGCCGCCACCCGCCTGCGCGGCCTGGCCCGCGACGCCCGCGGCGCCGGCCCCGCGGTGCTGCTCTTCTCCGACGTCGAGGCGCTCGCCCCACGCGACGAACCGGGCCCGCTCGCCACCGTCTTCCACCAGCTGATCGAGGAGACGGTCCGGGCCGGGGTGGCCGTGGTGTGCACGACCAGCCGGCCCGAGTCGGTGGACCGTTCGCTGCGCGCACCCGACCTGCTCGCGGTCCAGCTGGCCGTGCCGCTGCCCGATGCCGCGATGCGCCGCGAGCAGCTGGTTGTGCTCACCCGGGGCATGCCGCTGGCCGAGGACGTGCGGTTGGATGACGTCTCCGGGCGTACGCCCGGTTTTGTCGCCGCCGACCTCGGCGCCCTGGCCCGCGAGGCCGGCGTCCGCGCCGCCCTGCGGCAGAAGGACGCCGAATCCCCCACCGTGACCATGGCCGACTTCGAGGCCGCCCTCGACGTGGTCCGGCCCACCTCGATGGCCGACTCGACGCTCGAGGTCGCGGCGGTCACCCTCGACGACGTCGGCGACATGGTCGAGGTCAAACAGGTGCTGACCGAGTCGGTGCTGTGGCCGCTCACCTACCCCGACACGTTCGCCCGGCTGGGCGTCTCCCCGCCCCGCGGCGTGCTGCTCTACGGGCCGCCCGGCTGCGGTAAGACGTACCTGGTGAAGGCGATCGCCGGCACCGGCAAGGCCAACGTGCTGTCGGTCAAGGGCGCCGAGCTGCTGAGCAAGTGGGTCGGCGACAGCGAGCGGGCCGTACGCGAACTGTTCCGCCGGGCCCGCGAGGCCGCACCCACCCTGGTCTTCCTCGACGAGGTAGACGCCCTCGCCCCGACCCGCGGCCAGGGCACCGACGGTGGCACCGCCGACCGCGTGGTAGCTGCGTTGCTGACCGAACTGGACGGCGTCGAAGACCTCCGCAACGTCGTCGTCATCGGAGCCACCAACCGGCCCGACCTGATCGACCCGGCCCTGCTGCGTCCAGGCCGCCTCGAGCGCCTGGTCTACGTCCCGCCGCCGGACGCCGACGCCCGCACGGCCATCCTCAAGGCGGCGGCCAAGGCGGTCCCGCTGGATCCGTCGGTCGACCTGGCGGTGCTGGGCGCCTCGCTGGACGGCTTCTCGGCGGCCGACTGCGCGGCCCTGATCCGCGAGTCGGCCCTGGCCGCGATGCGCGACTCCCTGGAGGCCACCACGGTCACCGCCGACAACGTGGCGTCGGCCCGCGCCCGGATCCGTCCCTCCCTCGACCCGTCCCAGGTCGCGTGGCTCGCGACGTACGCTTCGACGCACCAGCCCGGCTGAGCCCTACTGGTCGACGGTGAAGACCACCGAACGGCCGCCCTCGGCGGCACGCCGGTAGAACTCCCGCACGTCCTGCAGGTAGTGCCAGGTGTACTCGAAGTCCTCGTCGCCCAGCTCGCCCTGGTAGTCATCGGGGTCGATGGCGTCGTACCGCGCCCGCAGCCACCCCTCGTCGACCTCGTCGAGCGCCGCCGCCACTCCGGCCACCTGCTCGGCGAGGACGTGCGCGACCACGTACTCCTCGCCCTCGTAGTGGTGGCCGCCGCCGAGCACCACCAGCTCGAGCGGGCTGCCGCTCTGCCGCCCCAGCCGCAGGGTGCCGTCACCGAGGCAGCGGTGCATGGCATCCCAGGCTTTGTCCACTTCGCACAGCCAGTCCCAGTCCCAGTCACCCTCGACCTCGGCGACGAAGTCCCGGACCTCGTCGTCGTCCCGGGTGGCAACCAGCGCCGCATCCTGCGACGCGCTCAGCGCGAACAACACCCCACGGCAACCCACGGCGGCATCATAGAGACCGATGTGAGGCCTTCTCGGGTCCGGTGCTTGCCGGGTCGATGTGGTCGACGTGGTGGAGGGCCTGGGCGAGCAGCCGGCGGACGTGGTCGTCGGCCGCCGAGTAGTACATGAAGGTGCCCTGCCGGCGGGCCGTCACCAGGCGGGACATGCGCAGCTTGGCCAGGTGCTGGCTGACCGCCGTCGGGGAGGTGCCGGCCAGCTCGGCCAGGCAGGCGACCGACGACTCGCCCTGGAGCAGCGCCCACAGCACCTTGATGCGCGTCGGGTCGGCCAGCAGCCGGAACGTCTCGGCGGCGAGGTCGACCTCCTCGTCGTCGGGCATGTCGAAGTCGGCCAGCCTGTCATGCATATCTCAGAGCCTAACTGAGTACGTATCTGCGTATCTGCGCAGGTATGCTTTCGACCCGTGGTGACAGAGGAAAGAACCCGACCGGCCGCGCCGGCCCCCGCGCCCGCCCGATCGGCCCGGCGGCCGGTGCCCGAGGTGCGCTGGGCGGCGATGGCGGCCACGCTTTTCGTGGCCGGCCTGCTCGCCCAGCTGGTCGGCACCCCGGCCTGGTGCTGGTGGACGCTCTACCTGGGCTGCTACGCCGCGGGCGGGTGGGAGCCGGGCTGGGCGGGAGTGCAGGCGCTGCGGGAGCGGCGGCTCGACGTCGACCTGCTGATGGTGTTCGCGGCGGTCGGCGCGGCCGCCATCGGGCAGGTCCTCGACGGGGCGCTGCTCATCGTCATCTTCGCCACCTCGGGCGCCCTGGAGGCGGTCGCGACGCGGCGGACCGCGGACTCGGTCCGGCGCCTGCTCGACCTGGCGCCCGAGTACGCCAACCGGCTCACCGCGGACGGCGAAGAAGCCGTCCCCGCGGCCGACCTGCAGGTGAGCGACGTGATCGTGGTCCGCCCCGGTGAGCGCATCGGCGCCGACGGCCACGTCGTCGACGGTGTCAGCGAAGTCGACCAGGCGAGCATCACCGGTGAGCCGCTGCCCGTCGACAAGCGGCCGGGTGACGACGTGTTCGCGGGCACGGTCAACGGCACCGGCGCCTTGCGGATCGTCGTCAGCCGCCCGGCCGCGGACAGCGTCGTCGCACGGATCGTCGCCCTCGTCGAGCAGGCGAGCGCCACCAAAGCCCGCACCCAGCTGCTCGTCGAAAGGGTCGAACAGCGCTACTCGATCGGCATGGTCGCCGCCACCGTCGCCCTGTTCGTCATTCCGCTGCTGCTCGGCGCCGACCTGCAGCCGACCCTGCTGCGGGCGATGACGTTCATGATCGTGGCCTCGCCCTGCGCGGTCGTGCTGGCGACCATGCCGCCGCTGCTGTCCGCGATCGCCAACGCCGGCCGGCACGGCGTGCTGGTCAAATCGGCGGTGGTCATGGAACAGATCGGCCAGGTCACCCGGGTCGCCTTCGACAAGACCGGCACACTCACCGAGGGACGGCCGCGGCTCACCACCGTCCAGCCGCTGCCCGACGCCGGACTGAACGCATCGGAGCTGCTCGCCTTGGCCGCCTCCGCCGAAGAACCCTCGGAGCATCCGCTCGCGCGGGCCGTGGTCGCCGCCGCGCGCGCGAAAGGCCTGCGTCTGCAAGCCGCCGAGGACTTCTCCTCCACGCCCGGCCGCGGCGTCACGGCTCGGGTCGGCGGACGCATCGTCCAGATCGGACGCCCGGGCTCCCAGGATGACGCCACGACGATCGAACACCGCGGGGAAACGGCCGTCGTGGTCGCGCTCGACCGGCGACCGGTCGGCGTCCTCGGCTTCGCCGACCGGCTCCGGCCCGAGGCGGCGGCGACGGTCGAAGCGCTGGCCGCTATGACAGCCGCCGCGCCGATCCTGCTGACCGGCGACAACGCTGCCGCAGCCGGCCGCATCGCCGCCGGCACCGGCGCCGGCACGGGCCTCGGCACGGGCCTGGGCACGGGCCTCGGCACGGGCCTCGGTCTCGGCCTCGGCCTCGGCGAGGTGCACGCCGGGCTGCTCCCGGACGGCAAGGTCGAACACGTCAACCGGCAGACGGCCGCCGGTCATCGGCTCCTGGTCGTCGGCGACGGCGTCAACGACGCCCCGGCCCTGGCGGCCGCTCACACGGGCGTCGCGATGGGCCGCTCCGGCTCGGACCTGAGCGTCGCCACCGCAGACGCGGTCATCGTCCGCGACGAACTGGCCGCCCTCCCGGCCGTGATCCGCCTGTCCCGCCGAGCGCGCCGCCTGGTCGTCGTGAACCTGGTGGTTGCGGCCACGTTCATCGCCGTACTTGCCGGCTGGGACCTGTTCGGCCATCTGCCGCTGCCCCTGGGCGTGGCCGGCCACGAGGGCTCCACCGTGATCGTCGGCCTCAACGGGCTTCGCCTGCTGCGGGACACTGCTTGGCGGCCGGAGCGCCGATAGAGCGCGGCCAGGACCGCCGGTCCCTGGTGTAGACGTCGATCTCGTAGGCGGTGTCGCCGACGACGTCGTGAATCTCGACCCGTCGCCTCGCGGAGGGTGCGCGCGGTGAAGACGGCGGGAGTCGGGCAGGCCGCCGGCTACTCACGCGGCATCGTCACCATCACTTCGGAAGCCGCGACGTTCGAGAGGCGCGACGGACTCTTCCGCGGCTGTTGGAAGGAGGCCGACGGCTCGATCCGTGCCGGCGTGGGCGCGGCGGCTACGGCGGGTGGCGCTGGTCGTGTTGGCCGGCCGAACCCCGCCCATCGCCGGCGGGTGTGAGTGGGCCTGGATTCCCAGCAGACCCGGCTGGGCGCCACTCAACGCCGGCGAGCGTGGATGGGCCGGGGCTCCCAGCAGACCCGGCGTGGCGCTACTCAACGCGGCTCGGCACCGAAGACCGCTCCCGATGGCCGAGCTCACCCGGGTCCGTGGATTATGAACTTGGCGCCCACTCACCGTCGGCGGGTGCGGGCCCTCGTGGAGCGCAGGCGGCGGAGGCGGCCGACCAGGACCGGGTCGTGTTCCAGGGCGACCGGGTTGTCGAGCACCGCGTTGAGCAGCTGGTAGTAGCGCGTAGACGACAGCGCGAACGTGTCGCGGATCGCCTGTTCCTTGGCGCCGGCGTGTTTCCACCAGCGTGCCTCGAACGCCAGGATCTGCTGTTCGCGGTCGGACAACGCCGGGGCGACGGTTTCCGATTTTTCCGGTGAGGGGGAATTGTCGGCCGGGCGCGGGGTCGGGATGTGCTGCTGGTCCTCGGCGGGTTGCATGGCACTCCCAGAAAGCACAGATGTACGAGCGGACGCCAGCATAATGGCCACCGTCCGCCCCTCGCATTCCCGGCCGACGTTACATCACGTTATGTCCCGCCTACGAATAGTCCACAAAGCAGCCCCCACAATGACGACAAAGGCGATTGCCAGCGCGGAGCCCGCCATGTGCCACGTGATCGTGAAGGTGTCCGGCTCGCAGCCGTTGGTGCCCGAGAAGTTGCAGGAGTTGTAGTCCTCGACGACGAACTTCTGCTTCATCCAGGCCTCGATCCAGAGCGGGATCAGGTACGCCTGCGAGAACTTGACCTTCGCCAGTGCCAGCGCCGTGCCGAGGCCGAACTGGAAGACGATGACCAGGCCGATCGCGACGCCGAGCGCCATCGCGGTGTGCCGCCCGATCGAGGCCAGCCCGAAGCCGAGCGCGCCCGCGACGACGACCAGGGCCAGGCCGCGGGCCTCCATGAGTCCCAGCGACTTCCAGGCGCCGGCGGTCATCCCGTCGGTGGTGCCGCGATACTTGGCGACCAGCGTGAAGATGCCGGTCCAGGCGGCCGACAAAAGCACGGTCAAGCTGGTCAGGCTGACCAGGAAAGCGAGCAGTTTGGCGCACAGAACGCGCAGCCGTTGGGGGCGCCAGAGCAGCAGGTTGGCCATGCCGCCGCTGCTCCATTCGGCGCCGACGAACGATGCCCCGATCACGAAACCGACCACTGACAGCAGCGCGGCCAGGGTGGTGACCAGGTCGGGGAACTTCTTGCGGAAGTCGAACGTCGGCGGCAGGTACCACCGCGCTTCGAAGTTGTCCTCGGTCGGGACGCCGAGGTCGTCGCAGTTCGACGGGTACGACGAGGCGTCCGGGGTGCCCTTGGCCGCCACGCACTTCTGCTTGTAGGCGGTCGCCTCGTCGAGGCTGCGCTGGTAGTCGGCGTGCGCCTGGGCCTTCGCGTCGGCCGTCTGGGCCGGGCCGATCTGCTGGTTGGTGGCGAACATGGCGATCGCGATCGCGGCCAGCACGAGCACCGCACCGAGCGTGAAATAGCGGGTGAATCGGCGCTTGACCAGGCGGCGGGTTTCCGCGGCGTACAGGCTCACTCGCCCCACCCGCCCCCGGCCGGAGCCATCGCGGTCTGGTCGACTTGACGGTTGCGGCCCTCGACCGGCGCGGTGCCGGTCAACTGAAGGAAGACACTTTCCAGATCGGCGGCGAGCGGCGTCAGCTCGTACACATAAATTTGCTGCTGCGAAAGCAGGCGGGTTATCTGAGCCGGATTGCCGGCGTTTCCGACCACGAAGTGGTCGGCCTCGACCGTGATCTCGGCGCCGTTGGTGCGGAGCAGGCTGACCGCGGGGCGCATGTCGACGCCCGGCTCGAGCCGCACCTTGACCGACGACGACTCGTGCTGGGCGAGCACGTCGGCGACCGAGCCGTAAGCGACCCGCTTCCCGCTCGAGATGATGGTGACCGAGTCGCAGATCAGCTGGATCTCCCCGAGGATGTGGCTGGACAACAGCACGGTCATGCCCTGCTCGGAGAGCGTGCGCATCAGCGTCCGCATCTCGCGGATGCCGCCCGGGTCGAGGCCGTTCGCCGGCTCGTCCAGAACCAGCAGCGCCGGCTCCTTGAGCAGCGCCGACGCCACCGCGAGCCGCTGCTTCATGCCGAGCGAATAGGTCTTGACCCGATCCTTTGCCCGTTCCCGCAACCCGACCAGTTCAAGCACCTGGAAGACCCGGTTGTGGTCGACCCCGCCGGCGTCGGCGAGCAGCGTCAGCGTGTCCTTGGCGGTGAAGTTGCCGAAGAATTGGGGGCTCTCCACGATCGCCCCGACCCGGCCCGCCACTTCGGGCAACTGTTCCGGCACGTCCCGGCCGAGGATGGCCATGCGGCCACCGTTGGGGCGGATCAGCCCGAGGAGCGTACGCAACGTGGTCGTCTTGCCGGACCCGTTGGGCCCGAGAAACCCGTGCACCTGCCCGGCTTCGACGACCATGTCGAACCCGTCGAGGGCCCGGCGCTCCCCTTTACGGCCGCGATAGGTCTTTCGAAGACCAGAGATCTCCAGTACCGCTGTCATTCGCGAGACTCTAGATAACCTCGTCAATATCTAATAGTCGGTGAACGCAGCGGAATCGACCCTTGACTCATCGTCGATATGACCATTTTTGGACAGCACGATCTCGACGCGGGAATGGAGCGACTAGGCCGAGATGACCTCGACGCCGGCCTCGCGGAAGGCGGCGATCGTGGCCGGCGGGGCGCCCGAATCGGTTACCAGGGTTTCGATGCGGGTGATCGGGCAGATCCGGGCGAACGCGTGCCCGCCCAGCTTGGACGAGTCGGCGATGACCACGACGCGTTTGGCCCGGGCGACCATCAGGCTGTTCATCGCCGCCTCGCCCTCGTGGTGGGCGGCCGCGCCGAGTTCGACGTCGAGCGCGTCGACGCCGAGCAGCACGATGTCGAGCGTGACCTCCTTGAGCAGCGCCCCGCCCAGCGGTCCGACCAGCTCGTACGACTGGGGGCGCACCACCCCGCCGGCGACCACGATCTTCATGCGGGAGCGTACGAGCAGCTCGTTGGCGATGTTGAGCGCGTTGGTGACCACCGTGAGCTGGGAGCCTTCGCCGCCCGCGTTCAGGTCGGCCCGCACCGCGAGGGCTCGCGCCACCTCGGTCATCGTCGTGCCGCCGTTGAGGCCGACCACCGTGCCCGGCTCGACCAGGCGGGCGGCCGCCTCCCCGATGCGCTGCTTCTCGGCCGAGTGCTTGGCGCTCTTGTAGCGCAGCGGCAGGTCGTACGACACGCCGTTGGCGACCGCGCCGCCCCGCGTACGGGTGATCATCTGCTGCTGGGCGAGCTGGTCGAAGTCGCGGCGGATGGTGGCCTGGGAGACGTCCAGGCGGTCGGCCGCGTCCTCGACGCTGACCCGGCCGGTCTCGGCCAGTAACTCGAGCAGGGCATTCCACCGCGCGTACCGGTCCACTCGTCACCCCCTGCTGCTCGCTCCGTGATAAGTGTGTGCACATTAGTGCGCGAAAGCCCCCCAAAGCAAAGGCAAGGGGTGCGCAGAAGAAAATCAGGCTGTTGCATCCACGCCGACGCTCCACGCAGAATGACGCTCGAAAGTGCCGAGAACCGAGCGCTTATGCGCACGGGCGGGGGAAGCGCGGCGAGACCACGGAGGGGTGGCCCATGACGTTCGTCAAGGAGGAGATCGCCAGCCAGCCCGACTGCTGGCGCCTGGCGGCCAAGGCGGCCGACGCGCCGGGCCTGCCCCGCACGGGCGAACGGGTGGCGGTGGTCGGTTGCGGCACGTCGTGGTTCATGTCCAGGGCGTACGCGGCGCGGCGCGAGAGCTTCGGCCAGGGTGAGACCGACGCCTTCCAGGCTTCTGAGTTCCCCCGCGGGCGGCGGTACGACCGGGTCGTCGCGATCACCCGCTCCGGCACCACGACCGAGATCGTCGATCTGCTGCGCGAGCTGGACGACCGCACGCCGACGACCGTGCTGACCGCCGATGCCGCCCAGCCCGCCGCCGCCCTGGCCACCGACACCGTCGTGCTCGACTTCGCCGAGGAGCGGTCGGTCGTGCAGACCCGGTTCGCGACCAGCGCGCTCGCCCTGCTCCGGGCCCATCTCGGCGAGGACATCGACCCGATCGCGTCCGACGCCGAGGTCGCGGTGCGGGTGCCGCTGCCGGTGCACCCGGCGCTGGCCGAGCAGATCACCTTCCTCGGCCGCGGCTGGACGGTCGGCCTGGCCGAGGAGGCCGCGCTGAAGTGCCGGGAGGCCGCCGCCTACTGGACCGAGGCGTACCCGGCGATGGACTACCGGCACGGCCCGATCGCGATCGCCGGGCCGCGCCGGGTGGTGTGGGCGTTCGGTGACATCCCGGCCGGGCTGGCCGACGACGTGGAGGCGACCGGGGCGCAGTTCGTGCACAGCCGGCACCACGGCGGCTACGGCTCACTCGGCAAGTGGTGTGGCGGCCGGGCCCCGATCGATCCGATGGCCGACCTCGTGCTCGCCCAGCGGGTCGCGGTGCTGCTCGCCACCAGCCAGGGTCTCGACCCGGACCACCCGCGTCACCTGACCCGCTCGGTTGTCCTGACATGAGCGAGCCGGTCGTCGTCGCCCTGGACGTCGGCGGAACCGGCATGAAATGCGCCCTGGTCCGCCCGGACGGCATCGTTCATCACTCCGAGCGTCATCCGACCCTGGCCGAGCGCGGGCCGGAGGCGGTCACCGCGCACATCCTCGACGTCGCGGCCGGGCTGGCCGGGCGGGCGCGCGCGGACGGTCTCGAGCCGGTCGCGGTCGGCGTCGCCGTGCCGGGCGTGGTCGACGAGGAAAACGGGGTAGCGGTCTGGTCCTCGAATGTCGGCTTCCGCGACGTACCCCTGAAGGCCCTTATCTCGCAGAAGCTGGGCCTGCCGGCCGCGCTCGGCCACGACGTACGCGTGGGCGGCATCGCCGAGGCCCGCCTCGGCGCCGGACGCGGGCAGCGACATGTCCTGTTCGTCGCCATCGGCACGGGCATCGCGGCGGCGTTCGTGCTCGACGGCGCCGGATACGCTGGGGCGCACGGAGCAGCGGGCGAGGTCGGGCACATCATCGTGCGGCCGGGCGGCACGCCGTGTGCGTGCGGCGGCCAGGGGTGCCTGGAGGCGATCGCCTCGGCCCGGGCGATCGGCCGCCGTTATGCCGAATTATCGGGGATCTCGGGCACGACGGCTCTGGATGTCGTCACCCGGGCCGCCGACGGCGAACCCCTGGCCGAAACGGTCTGGAACGAGGCCGTGGACGCGCTCGCCGACGGTCTGGTCACCTGCCAGGGCCTCTACGACGTCAGCGTGCTCGTGCTGGGCGGTGGGCTGGCCGAGGCGGGCGACGCCCTGCTGACACCGGTGCGGAACGCCTTCGAGCAGAAGATCACGTTCCATCGGATGCCGGAGATCGTGCGGGCCGAACTGGGCGACGTCGCGGGCTGCCTGGGCGCCGCGTTGCTCGCCCTCGACCACCTCGCGGACGCCCCGCCGGCCGGGCTTCGCAACACCAAGCACACGCCCGGGGAGGGCTCAGCATGACACGGATCAGCGGCCGGATCGTCCGCCCGGGAGCCGTCGTGCCCGGGCACGTCGAAGTCGACGGGCCGGCGATCCTCGAGGTGACCGGGGACGAGCGGCACGCCGGCGACGACGTGATCGTCCCCGGCTTCGTCGACCTGCACTGCCACGGCGGCGGCGGCCACTCGTTCACGCTCGGCGACCCCGGCGCGGCCCGGGGCGCGGCCGCCTTCCACCTCGGCCACGGCACCACGACGATGCTCGCAAGCCTGGTCAGCTCCCCGTTCGAGCTGATGCGTGACGCGGTCACCGCCTTCCGCCCGCTCGTCGAGGCCGGCGTGCTCGCGGGTGTGCACTTCGAGGGGCCCTACCTCTCGGGCGCGCGCTGCGGCGCGCAGAACCCGGAGTTCCTCCGGGACCCGTCGGTGGACGAGCTGGGTGCTCTGCTCAAGCTTGCGGAAGGCACCGTACGCATGGTGACGATCGCCCCCGAACTCCCCGGCGCCCTGGAAGCGATCTCGTTCCTGCGCGACCAGGGCGTGCTCGCTGCGGTCGGGCACACCGACGCGGCGTACGAGCAGGCGCGCGCCGGTATCGCGGCCGGCGCGACCGTCGGCACCCATCTGTTCAACGGCATGCGTCCGATCCACCACCGCGAGCCCGGCCCGGTGGTCGCCCTGCTCGACACCCCGCCGGCCGTCTGCGAACTGATCGCCGACAACATCCACCTGCATCCGGGCGCGCTGGCGTTCGCGGCCCGTGCCACCGGCCCCGACCGCTCGATGCTGGTCACCGACGCGATGGACGCGGCCGGGATGCCGGACGGCGAGTACGAGCTGGGCGGCCAGGAAGTCGTGGTGGCCGACCGGGTGGCGCGGCTGGCCCGCAACGGCTCGATCGCCGGCAGCACCCTGACCATGGACGCGGCGCTGCGCAACACGGTGGCGGCCGGCATCTCGCTGCCCGACGCCGTGGCGATGGCCTCGACCACCCCGGCCCGGCTGCTGGGACGCGGCGACGAGTTCGGCGCGATCGAGGCCGGCCTACGCGCCGATCTGGTGGTGTTGTCGAAAGACCTCGAGGTCAAACGCGTGATGCGGGCCGGGGAATGGCTCTGATCGGCCCGTTCCACCGCGGCAGGAAGCCGAGCGGGATCGAGTCCCACGGAATCCGGTCGATCAGGCGGGTCAGGAACAGGCCGAGCAGCACACCCGCGATCGAGTCGGTCAGCCAGTGGAAGCCGGTGTAGATCGTCGTGGCGAAGAGGATCGCGACCGGCAGGACCCGGATGAGGAACCACTCCCGGCCGGTCAGCGGGCGGCCCAGCAACGTGGCCACGAGCAGCGCGATCACGCCGTACCAGACGAGCGAGTTGCCCATGTGGCCGGACGGATAGCTCATCGCCGCCGCCCCGGTGGCGTGCGGGTTGAACATCTCGGTCTTGTCCGGGCCCTGGAAGCGGGGAGCGGCCCGGTCCGCCCAGATCTTGAGCGGGCCGATCGTGATGTAGGTGAGCAGGAACGCCGCGACGAACGGGAAGATCGCGCGCACCGAGCGGGTGCGCCAGGTCAGCCACGCGGTCAGGATGATCGATACCGGCATCAGCAGCTGGCCGCCCTGCCCCAGATAGTTGAGGACGCGGGCGGTCCAGTAGATCGGCGCCGGCTGGTGCGCGAACGCCCAATCGGCCACCTGCTGGTCCCACACCAGCAGGTGGCCGTTGATCAGGACGGCCGTCAGCGCGGCGAACGCCGCGACCAGGAGCAGGTCGATCAACCACCATTTTCGGGACACGCCTAAAACTAGAGGAGCTTGGCGAGCTTGGCCGCGAGCAGGTCGGCCCGGACGCCCGAGTTGGGACAGCCGCCGAAGTGGTGCAGCGCCACCACCTTGTTGGTCTTGCGGGAGATCACCGGGGAGCCGGAGGAGCCTCCCTCGGTGTCGCAGAGGTACGAGACGTCCGAGCCGGCCGTGTATCCGGTGTAGTTGGGGTCGATGACCGAGCAGTTGCCGGCCTTCTCGCCCAGCGAACCGGCGATGCGGGTCGGCTCGCCCGCCGGGTGCTGCGGCACGTAGAGCTCCTGGCCCTTGGCCGGGCGCGCGGTGTCGAGGGCCAGATAGCCGAACTTCTGGATCGTCGCGAAGTTGCCGACCGAGAAGAGCGTGTAGTCGTAGGTGTGGTCGGTGGACAGCACCTGCGAGCCCCACACCTTGGTCGGCTGGAAGACGTCGTAGCCGCCGCACGTCGCGCACTGGTAGTTGAACCACACCTCGGTGTCGTAGGCCTCGGCCGACGTGGTGAAGCAGTGGTTGTTGGTGAGCATGCGGTTCTTGGGGCCGACGCGCCAGCCGGTGCACAGCTCGGTGCCGTTGATCAGGAGCCGGGCGATCGCCTTCGACTTGGTGTAGGCGACCGGGTCGGACGACTTGTAGCAGGCCGCGTCCTTCGAGGTGTCGGTGCCGCAGACCGACTCCTCCTTGCCGGTGCGGGTGGGCGGAAGCATCTGGTCCTCGGGCTCGGCCTGGAGCTGCTGGCGGGTGAAGCCCTTGGCGACCTGGTCGACGCCGACACCGAGGTTGCCGAGCACGTTGCTGACGACGTTGCCGGCCGCCCGGTGCATTTCCAGCACGGCGCTGTCACCGGTGACCGACATCGCCCACTTGTCAGCCGTGGCCGAGGTGGAGTCGTAGCGGTAGGACTCGGTCTTCGACGGGTTCGAGACGGTCACGTAGTCGCCGGGCAGCATCGCCATCCGGTCGAAGTGGAGCTTGACGTACGACGCCCCGGGGTAGGTGAACGACTCGGTCTCCGGGCCCCCGGCGAGATTTCCAAGCAGCTTGTCGACGTGCAGCAACTCGCCGACCCGCTGACGGCCGCCGTCGGCCACCGTTGCCGATTCGGGGAGTGCTTCGGTCGTACGGGAAGAGGCCGCGACCGGTGCGCTGACCTTTCCGGTTTCCTTGACCGGCGGGTCGGACGCTTTCGCGCCCGGAGCCGGAGAAACTACCTCGGGTGCCTTCGCGACCGCGGCCACCGGCTTGCGCGAAATGTCCGGTTCCTGCCACGTGCCGACCGGCTTACCGTCGCCCGAGGCGTAGTTGAGCGCCGCCGCACCGGAGGAACCGGCGAGCACCAGGGCGGCACACACCCCCAGGACAATGCCTGTCTTACGTCGCATTTCGCTTCCGCCATTCGCGTCATATCAGGGACAGATCGACTGTTCCGGCGACTTTGCTTGTGTGTAACGAGCCACGTGCGGCGGCGACGCGCGCTCACGAACAGGCACACTTAGGCGGTGCGAATCACCTCCGCCCTCGTCGACCCGGCGCTGCTGGATCTGCCGTGGGCCGTCCCGCTCGAGGAGTGGCCGGCGGACCACCTCGTGGCCCTCCCGCAGGGCATCTCCCGGCACATCGTGCGGTTCGTCAAACTCAACGACGTCGTCTACGCCCTGAAGGAGACCCGCGAGCGCATCGCGGAGAAGGAATACGACCTGCTCCGCGCCCTGGAACGGATCGACTTCCCGGCCGTCGAAGCGGTTGCCATCGTCACCGACCGGCAAGATCCTTCCGGTGAGGCGCTCGAGACCGTGCTGATCACCCGGCACCTGCAGTTCTCGCTGCCCTACCGCGCGCTCTTCTCCCACGTGCTGCGCCCGGAAACGATGAACCGGCTGCTCGACGCGCTCGCCGCACTGATCGTGCGCATGCACCTGACCGGGTTCTCGTGGGGCGACTGCTCGCTGTCCAACACGCTGTTCCGGCGCGACGCCGGCGCGTTCGCGGCCTACCTGGTCGACGCCGAGACCGGCAACCTCTATCCGAAACTCTCCGAGGGCCAGCGCAGCGAGGACATCGAGATCCTCCGGCTCAACATCTTCGGCGAGTGCCTCGACCTGCAGGCGGCCGAACTCCTGCACGAGTCGATCGACCCCGAGGCGGTGGTCGACGACATCGTGGCGCGCTACGACCGGCTGTGGCACGAGGTGACGTACGAGCAGGAGGTGCCGTCCCGCGACGCCCGGCACGACATCGAGCGGCGCATCCGGCGGCTCAACGAGCTCGGGTTCGACGTGGCCGAGGTCGACATGTCCACGGTGGACGGCGGCATCCGGGTGCGGCCCAAGGTCGTCGACGCGGGCTATCACACCCGCCGGTTGCTGCGGCTGACCGGCCTCGACGCCGAGGAGAACCAGGCCCGGCAGCTGCTCAACGACCTCGACACCTATCGGGCCGAGAGCGACCTCACCGACGAGCAGCAGGCGGCCCACCGCTGGCTGACCGAGGTCTTCGAACCGGTCGTGCGGGCGGTGCCGGCCGGCATGCGCAACAAGCTCGAGCCGCAGGAGATCTTCACCCAGATCATCCAGCACAAGTGGTTGCTCTCCGAGCAGGCCGGACGCGACGTCGGCATGGCACCGGCCGTGCAGTCGTACCTCAACGACATCCTGGCCAACAAGCCCGACGAGCAGGCCGTGCTGGGCACGACGGTCGAGTCACTGAGCGGGGTCGAGGCGGGGCTGCTCTAGCGGCGGTGTCGCCTGCTCGACCAGCCGCCGCAGGCCCGCGCGGCGGGCCACCACCACGACCTCGTCGCCCGCCGCGAGCACCCGGCGGTGGTCGGCGGTCCAGTCGACCCACTCCGAGCCGGCCTGCGACATCGCGATCACCCGGGCGCTCTCGGGGCGGTCGGCCCGCCCGAGCGGGGCGCCGTCGAGCTCCGATCCTCCCAGCACCTTGACCGCGGCGACCAGCAGCGCGTGCCGGTCGACCGGGATCGTCGCGAGCACCTCGCGCTCCAGCATCGCGGCGGCGAACGCGGGCGCACACAGGCGGGAGACGCTCCGTGAGATGTTGATATTGAAGGCGTCCTGCACCCGGCGGGCGAAGTCGTCGTCGAACAGCCGCAGCACCACCCGCAGATCGGGCCGGACCGCCCGCGCGTGCAGGGCCGCCTGCAGGTTGACCGCGTCGTCCGTGGACAGCACGACCAACGCCTTGCAGGTCTCGATCGAGGCCTCGTGCAGCGTCTCCTCGCGGGACGCGTCGGCCACGATCAGCGGCACGCCGAGCTGCTCGGCCGCGTGCGCGCCGCGGGCATCCGGCCGCTTGTCGATCGCCACCACGTCGACGCCGAGGTCGGTCAGCTGGCGCAGCACACGGGTGCCGACGTTACCCAGACCGACCAGCACGATGTGGTCGGCGTGGACACTGTGTATCTTGTTGCTGTTCATCGCCAGCCGGGTCCGTACCACGCCGTCGACCACCGCGGCGGTGATCAACGGAAGCAGCGCGACACCGGAGATGGCCAGCACCAGTTGGGCGGCCTGGGCGAGCGCCGACCGGCCGGGCTCCACATCGGATGATCCGATCGCGGTCAGCAGCGAGACGTAGATCGACCGCCAGAGCCCCTGCACGTCGGTCAGGTGGGCCAGCAGACTGCCGGCCAGCGCGGTGATCGCGACGGTGGCGAGCACCGCGATGCCGAGCTTGCGGCTCAG
Source organism: Actinoplanes sp. NPDC051343 (assembly GCF_044455125.1). Lineage (NCBI taxonomy): Bacteria > Bacillati > Actinomycetota > Actinomycetes > Micromonosporales > Micromonosporaceae > Actinoplanes > Actinoplanes sp. NPDC051343. Next base: position 116,481 of record NZ_JBITEL010000008.1, on the reverse strand, counting down.
GCCGGCCCGGATCGCCCGGCCCGCGCCGAGCAGGCTCCGCCGCCGGCGGCCGGTGCGGGCGAGGCGGCGAGCGGTGACGGCCTGCGCGTTGTTGCGGCCCGGCCCCTCGGCCAGGACCAGGTCGGTTCCGGCCTCCTGGCCCGGGTTCGGGAGGACGCTGGCCTTCGTGGCCAGGGTCAGAACGATCTCGTCGGCCGCCACGTCACCGCGACGTGCGACGTAGAGCGTGCGCCCGGCATGACGGAAGTGGGTGGGCGCCACCTCGCCCAGGGCCGACGCGACGAAGGCGGGTGCGGCCATCGCGGCGTCCGACATCACGGCGCAGTCGGCGAAGAGCTTCTTCACGCCGTGCCCCAGGCTGGTGTTGAACATCCGCACCACGAGGCGGAGGTCGCCCTCGACCGCGCGGGCGCAGAGCGCCGCGTGCAGATTGACCATGTCGTCGGGCATGACCAGGGCGAGCGCGGCCGCACCGGCCAGGCCGGCGTCGCGGAACGCCCGCTCGTCGAGGCGCTCGGCGTGGATCACGCGCACACCCCGGGCGCGCAGGTCGCCGAAGTCGGGCACGTCCGGCTTGACCTCGGGAGGCGTGATCACCGTGAGCCGGATGCCGGGCCCCGCGTTGGCCAGTTCCTCGGCGAGCGTATAGACCAGCGCATCGGATCCGCACACCACGAAATGCGCGCGGGAGTCACCGTTGCGCTCGCGCAGCCGGGCCACCAGGGACCGCCGCATGACCTCCTTGGACGGTTCGGTTCCCACGCCGCGAGAGTAGTCGGCCGGAACCCCTCGGCGGGGCCACTCGTTTCCCTTCCGATGCTTTCGCCCGAATTGTTCTGGAGGAGATCAGTGCTCAAGTTGTGGTACGCCGGAGCGGCGGTAGCGAGCGGGCTCATCCTGTTCGCCGCGTCCCCTGCCCGGGCCGACGAACAGCCCACCTCCCCCCAGCTGCTGCCCGGCAACTCGGTCGCGCCGCCGTTCGGCGACCTGCTCTCCGGGGCCGGCGGCTACGCGCTCAACTCGGTGCGCGGCGCTTCTTCCGCGGCCTCTTCCGCGGCCTCTTCCGCGACCTCTTCCGCGACCTCGTCCGTGGCCCGGGAAACCACGAACGGCCTCGACCGCGTACGCCGCCCGACCAACAACCTCCACGTGACCGTCCCGCTGGACGGCAGCCGGCCGCTGACCCAGGTGCAGCCTGGAGACAACTCGCCGGCGCTGCTGCCGCGGTCGGCCCGCGACCAGCCCCCGGCCAACGCCACCGGGCCGTTGCTGCCGCAGACCTCGGTCAACGACGGGGCCGGCCTGCTCGGCGGCTTTGCACTGCTCGACGGCCTGTCGCCGAGCGGGCAGCCGCAGTCGCCGTTCGATCCCTCGTTCGGCGACCTGCCCTCCTTCGACGGCCCCACGGTCGGTGAAACCGAAAGCAGGCCGATGCTCGGCGGACTGCTGCCCGACCCCGGCACGCCGTCCGCTCCGGCGATCCCGTCGGCCCCGGGCATCCCGTCCGCTGCGGGCATCCCGTCCGTCACCGACCTGAGCGGCCTGCCCGCCGGCGGCATGGCCGTGCTCGCACCGGCCATCTCCGGCCACCACAAGGCCAAGCCCGCCGCGACGCCGGCGGCCGACCCGTCCTCCACGCCGTCGATCCCGTCCACCCCGTCCTCCGGGCCCGCCGACCCGCGCCTCCACGAGGAGCCGATCGACCCGAGCGAGCGCACCTTCTCCCCCGACACCCGACCGGTGGCCGGCATCGACCAGCAGTACAAGTAGGACATTTCGGCCCGCCCCGATTACCGGGGCGGGCCGCACCTACCCCACCGGGTCGGGAACCCTCCGCCCCAGCGTCACCGAAATGGCCACCGGCACGACCAGGACACCGGCGATCACCTTGATCGGCTCCGGTCCGAGCGGCGCCAGCAGGATCAGCACCGTGCCGGCCGGGAACACGACCAGCATCACCCCGCTCTGATGCGGCCGCAGATGCAGCAACCACACGAAGAACAGATAGACCGCGACCGGCACCGCCACCGCGTACCCGTTGAGCGTCGCCGAGATCTCGGCCGACCCGGCCGCGTGATCGACCGCCACCGACAGCCCCGCACCGACCGCGGCCGCCGACGCGAAGATGAAGTAGTGGCCGTACCCCCACATCATCGATCCGCGCAGCGTGTTCAGCAGGTTGTGGGCCGAGCGATCGAAGTAGATCCACCACAGTGCGAACACGATCACCAGCCCGGCGACCGCCAGTTCGAGCAGCGGCCGCGTCTCGTGGCCGCCCTCATCGAGCGCACCCCGCACGGCCAGCGTCGCCGCCGACACCGTCTCACCCAGCACGATCAGGGTGAACAGGCCATATCGCTCGACGATGTGATGCGGGTGGAACGTGGTCGGGCCGCCCCGCCCCCGCTCAGCCCCGATCGGCACCAGCAGTTCCGCGACCACGAGCAGCAGGAACGCCGCCAGCAGCAGGCCGTCCGGCAGCAGCAGCCGCAGCAGCCAGAGCACCTGCACGACGGCCACGCCGATCGCGTACCGCAACGCCACCGGCCGCCGCTCCCGGTCGGCCCGGGCCGCACGCAACCACTGCCCGACCAGCGCCAACCGCATGATCACGTAACCGGTCGTGACAACCGTGAAGTCGCCCCGGTCGAACGCCGGCTCGATCCCCGCCGCCAGCACCAGCGCGCCCGCGATCTGCACCAGCGTCGTGATCCGGTAGACGTCGTCGTCGGTGTCGTACGCCGAGGCGAACCAGGTGAAATTCATCCAGGCCCACCAGATCGCGAAGAACACCAGCAGGAAATGCCCCACCCCGAACGCCACGTGACCCTCGGCGATGCTGTGGTGCAGTGGCCCGCCGGCCGCCGCCACCGCCACCACGAAACACAGGTCGAAGAACGCCTCGAGCGACGTCGACGCCCGATGCGGCTCCAATGTTGACCGCGCCCGCATCGGGCTGATCCAGCTGCGCACCGGGCTAGACATTTTCCACCAGATCCCAGTTGAGCAGCACGAACGTAGTCTCCTCGCCGGAACCCGCCCGCCGGTAGGTGGCCAGCGCCGCCTCGTTGTCGGTCTCGGTGCCCACCCACATGCCGTAGCAGCCGCTCGCCCGCGCAACCTCGGCCAGCGCCGCCACCAGACCCGAGCCGACCCCCTGCAACCGAGCCGCCGGCGCCACCCCCAGCTCGTAGATGAACATCTCGGTGCCCTTGTCGGGATGGGTCATCTCCACCCCCGAGATCATCCCGACCGGCCGCCCCGCATCGTCGTAGGCGAACAGCAGATGATGCCCCGGCGCGGCCAGAAACTTCTCGGTAGCCGCCGGCAGCGGCGGCGAATCGAAGAGATCGGCCCCCCGCAACACCGCCGCGACGTCGGTGACCCGCTCAATCCGCATGGGGCCAATCTAGGACGTGGTCCGGCCGGACGGCCCGCCGCCGACTCCGGAAGAGATACGGGGCCGTCCCACCCGCCCCGGCCACTCCGCCGGGCGCCGTCGCTGCCCACCCTCCGCGCGCCGCCGCCGGGCGGGCCCGCCCGGTCACCCTGGTCGGCCCGTAGAGTGTCGGCCGAGACGGATGGGGCGGAAGGGTGAGCGGCATGTTGCTCGGCGTCGATCTGGGCACCTCTCACACTGTCGCGATGCTGCGGCGGCCCGACGGTCGCACCCGGCCGCTGCTGTTCGACGGGCGGCCACTGCTGCCGTCCGCCGTCTATCTCGACACCACCGGCCGGCTGCACGTCGGGCCGGACGCGCTGCGGCTCGGGCACGCCGATCCGGGCCGGCTCGAACCCCATCCCAAGCGCCACATCGACGAAGATTCCGTGCTGCTGGGCGACACCGAGGTCCCGGTCGCCGACCTGCTGGCGGCGGTGCTCGGTGCGGTCGCACGGGAGGCGGTCGCCACGGCCGGGTTCCTGCCGCCGGCCGTCCTGACCTATCCGGCAAGCTGGTCCGCGCCGCGCCGGGAGGTCCTGGCCGAGGCGCTGGCCCGGGCGGGCTGGCCCCGCGACACCCGGCTGGCCCCCGAGCCGGTAGCGGCAGCGCACTACTTCACCGAGGTGCTCGGCCGCTCGGTGCCGGTCGGCGCCTCACTGGCCGTCTTCGACTTCGGCGGCGGCACCCTGGACGTGGCGGTGGCCCGCAACGACGGCGACCACTTCGCGGTGACCGCCTCCGGCGGCGACGACAACCTGGGCGGCCTCGACCTCGACGCGGCCCTGGTCGAACACTTGGGAAAGTCGTTGTCGGGCAGCGAGCCGCAGGCGTGGCGCACCCTGAACGCCCCGGTGACGCTGGCCCAGTGGCGGGCACGGCGCGAGTTCTTCCAGAGCGTCCGCGGCGCCAAGGAGATGCTGTCGCGCACCTCGTACGCTCCGGTCCCGGTCCCCGGCGTAGAGCAGGCGGCCAACCTCACCCGCGACGAACTCGAGGCCGCAGCCGCCCCCTTGACCGACCGCGCGGTGGCGGAAACCCGCGCCACCATCGCCGCAGCCGGCCTCACCCCACCCGACCTGGCCGCCCTGTTCCTGGTCGGCGGCGCCTCCCGCGTCCCGCTGGTCGCCCGCCTCCTGCACAGCACGCTGGGCATCGCCCCGACCATCCTCGAGCAGCCCGAATTCCCGGTAGCCGAAGGCGCCACCCTGATCCCTCCACCCACCACAACCGCACCAACGCAGCGGCCCGCCCCCACCCCCGCGAGCATCCCCTCGCCGGCCGCCGCACAAGCAGCCATCCCCAGCCAGCTTTCTCCGGCGGCAGGCGCTGCCTTGTCAACGCAGGCAGCCGACGCTACGCAAGCAGGCATCACCCACCCGGTTGCTCCGGGAGCCCCTTTCGATAGGACGGCCCCCACCCAACCGGGCCCTGACATGCATGCCGGACGGGCGGGTCACTCCCGGCCTACGGAAGGGGCCGGAAGCGGCAATCCGGCGAGGCCGGTGCAATTCGCGGTCGGCGTGGGCACCGCGGCCACCCCGACGCCGACTCCGCGGACGGTGCCCAATGAGCCACCGCCGATCACCGATACCCGGGCCGACAGTGCGCCCATCACGCCGACCATGCCGGGCAGCAACGGCATTTCCGCCGGTGAAGGGCGACCGAGCGGTCCCGCAGCGTCAGGCAACGCGAGCCCGAACGGCCGCGCCCCGGAGGCTGGCCCACCCACACCCGGCGAGAACATGAGACTCCCAGCGACAGCCGCCGAAAGCGCAGACCCCCCGGCGGCAGCCCCGAAGATCCCAGCCGGCTACCCAGTAGCGGCACAAACCCCCGCGGGTCACCCCGCCCCACCGCAAACCCCATTGGGTGGCCCCGCGACAGCGCCAAGGACACCAGCGGACCAGCCAGCAGCAGCGCCTGGCAACCCGCCCGGCCGCGCGGCGGCAGCAGCGCCCAAGGCACCGGAAGGCCCGGCTCGCCCGGCACCAGCACCACGAGCGGCCGCCCAGCACGACGACCGGGTCTATGCCGAGCCGGTCGACCCCTGGGCGACCGGCGAGGCGGCCGCGATCGCGGCCGGTGGGCACGGGCTGTTCCCCACCTCACCGGCGGCGCCCTCGCTGCATCACCCGGAGGCGCCGGCCGGAAACGAGCGCGGAAAAGCGCGCCGGAGGGCGTACGTCCTCATCGCCGGCGCCGTTGCCGTCCTGCTGATCGTCGGCGGGGTTTCGGTCTGGTACTTCTGGCCCGGCTATCGCGGGCTCGACTATCAGACGCTGAGTGTGGTCGGGCATGTGCCGGCGGCCGTCCCCCTGAGCTATTCGTTCGCGGACGCCGAGGTGCGCGGTGACCGGGTCTATTTTGCGAGCTCGGACGACGGCCGCATCGGCGTCGTCGCCGCCGACGCCGGCGGCGGGAAGAAGCCGGTTGTCTGGAGCAGCGCCGAAGGTGGCCAGGCTGATCGATGGGAGTCGATGACCGCGCTCGCCGACGGGGTGGCGCTGCTGTCCGGGAGTGATCTCAACAGCCAGCGCCGGCTGGTTGTGCTCCGCGGCAAGGACGGGCATTCCGCCTGGTCACGCACGATAGGCAGCAACGACTACGTCTACTACGTCGGTGACGTCGCGGTGCTCGCCGACAATGCCGGGCACCAGCTGATCGGGTTGCGGCAGAGCGACGGCACACCGAAGTGGCGGCTCGCCAACCCGAAAACCGACTACGGCTCGACCGCGGTCTTCTTGGCCACCACGACGAAAGACCTGAGCGGCCCGGCCACCGTGAAGGGGCGGCCGCTCGACCCCGACACCGGCGACGACACCCGCATCGTGCAGGTCAGCGCGGACCGGTCGGCCCGGGTGGTCGACGCGGAAGCCGGCACGGTGGTGACCGGGACGCCCGGCGTGGCCGGCACCGACGACGAAGTGGTCGCCAACGACGGGCGGTTGATCGTCCGGCAGTCCGAGGGCACCCAGCGGATCGTCTCGTACGACCTGGGCAAGCTCGGCGAACCCAAGGTGCTCTACACGGCGCAGGGCGAGAACGGCCACCTCAGCCACCTCGCCCCGTGCGGAACGAAGAAGATCTGTTTCGTGGAAGACGCCGGTTACGACTCGAAAACCGACGTGGTCACCGCCGTCGACCTCGACAAAGGCGGCCGGATCTGGAAACGCCCGCTCGCCGGCGTCGACGGCCTGGTGCCGGTCGGGCCGGCACTGCTCGTCGACAACCAGTCCCAGACCACGCTGCTCAACGGCAACGGCAAAACTGTCTGGGCCAACGGCGGCGCCGCGGCCCGGCTCGACGGCGGCAACCTGCTGCAGTTCGCGAAGCCGCTCTCCGGCTACTCCGACGACCCGGCCCTCGCCGGCCAGCATCTCGGCGACCAGCCGGTGCAACTCGGGCCGCTCAACGACGTCCGCACCGACACCTGCTCCTGGAACAAGTCGGTCATCGCGTGTGTCGGCGACAAAGACTTCGTCATCCTCAAGTTCGCAAAATAAAAACGGGCGACCCGAAAGGGCCGCCCGTTTCCGTAATGCCGGAACTCAGATGCGCTGGCCGGATGTGGCGTTGAACAGGTGGATGGAGCTCGTCTGCGGCCGGATGTAAACCGTCTCGCCCATGCTCGGCATGTTGCGCCGGTCGGTCCGCACCACGAACCGCTCCGAACCGCCGTCCAGCGCCGCGTGCCCGTACACGTTCGCGTCCGAACCGAGGTCCTCGACCAGGTCGACCACGACCGGCAGCGAGTTCGTCGACTCCGACACCAGGTCGGCCGCCTCCGGGCGGAAACCGACCGTGACCTTGCCGTCGCCGCTCTGCGCCGCCGCGACCTGCTCGCGGGTCAGCGGAACGTCCAGAGCGCCGAACGTGGCGCCCGTCTCGGTCAGCGGAACCGTCTTGAGGTTCATGGCCGGCGAACCCATGAAGCCGGCGACGAAAACGTTGCCGGGCGTGTCGTACAGCGCACGCGGGGTGTCGACCTGCTGCAGCTCACCGTCGAGGAGCACCGCCACGCGGTGACCCATCGTCATGGCCTCGACCTGGTCGTGCGTCACGTAAACCGTTGTGACACCCAGCTTGGCCTGGAGCGTCGCGATCTGCGAGCGGGTCTGCACCCGGAGCTTCGCGTCCAGGTTCGACAGCGGCTCGTCCATGAGGAAGACCTGCGGCTCACGCACGATCGCGCGACCCATCGCCACACGCTGACGCTGACCACCGGAGAGGGCCTTCGGCTTCCGCGAGAGGTATTCCTCGAGCTGCAGAAGCGCCGCCGCCTCCTTCACCCGGCGGTCGATCTCCGCCTTCGAGGTCTTACGCAGCTTCAGCGCGAACGCCATGTTCTCGTACACCGACATGTGCGGGTACAGAGCGTAGTTCTGGAAGACCATCGCGATGTCGCGGGACTTCGGAGGCAGGTTGGTGACGTCCTTGCCCTCGATCAGGATGCGGCCCTTGTCGACATCTTCAAGGCCGGCGAGCATGCGCAGGCTGGTCGACTTGCCGCAACCGGAGGGGCCGACCAGAACGAGGAACTCCCCGTCACCGATCTCCAGGCTGAGCTCGTTGACAGCCGGACGCTCAGAGCCCGCATAGATCCGGGAGGCATGGTCGTAAGTAACGGTGGCCATGGTTGAACCAACTTTCTTTCCACCGGCAGGAACGTGCCGGACGATCCGAGTGGAGGAACAGCGCTGTAAACGTAAAGCTTTTTACGTGACCTGCCAAGCAGGCCGCCGAGAAACAGGACGTTATGCTGATCCCCACGCCCCTGTAGCTCAGTTGGCCAGAGCACCCGTCTTGTAAACGGGAGGTCGTCGGTTCGACCCCGACCGGGGGCTCCGTTTTTGGCGCGTTTCCGTGGAAACTGTCCGCTGCCGCCGGGCCCGGCGGCAGCTCATCGCCGGACGGCGTCGTCCGGTGCGCCGACCAGGGCCGGGAGATCGGCCATCGCCGTGAAGACATGGCTGGCGCCGGCGTCCAGCAGCACCTTGGGCGGGTGGTGAGCGGGGCTGTCCGGCGGACAGAAGCCGAAGACGGTGGCACCGGCGGCCACGCCCGCGGTCACCCCGGGAACCGTGTCCTCGACGACGGCGGCCCGGGCGGGGTCGATGCCCAGCGAGGCCGCCGCGGCCAGGTAGACGTCGGGAGCGGGCTTGCTGCGGGGCTGGTCCATGCCGCTGAACATCTTGCCGGCGAAGACCTCGTCCAGGCCCACCTTGTGAAGCTGCAGCCGCACCTTGCCGAGGTCGGCGCCGCTGGCACAGGCAATCATGCCGCCGGTCAACTTGTCGATCTCGTGGACCGCGGCCACCGCCCCGGGAATGGGCTCCAGCGACGCCTCCAGGGCGGCGTTGCGGCGGAGGCGGAAGTCGAGCAGCCATTCCTCGGTGACCACGAAGCCCGTGTGGGCGGTGATGATCGCAGTCTCGTCCTTGAGCGCCCGCCCGACGAAGAGCCGGAAGCAGTCGTCGGCGCTGATCTGCCAGCCCAGCTCCTGAAGCATCGTCCGGAGCACCCCGTTCGTGATGCTCTCCGAGTCGACGAGAACTCCGTCGCAGTCGAACAGCACGGCGTCGAACGAATCGGGGTCGGCCATGACCGCGAGGCTACCCGGTTCTTATCGGTGCGCCGGCTGAGCTACGGGCAGCCCGGCCGAGGCCAGCAGGGCCAGTTTCTCGTCGTCGGCCGACCCGGCGTCCGGGTGATAGAGGACGAGCATCAGGCCGTCCGATCCGCCGATGGCCAGCCGTTCCCGGTTGAGCACGAGTTCCCCGACCTGCGGGTGGTTGAACCGGATCGTCGTTCCGACCTGGGCCCGCACCTCGTGGCGCGCCCAGAGCCGGCGGAAATGGGCGCTGCCCAGCGAGAGCTCCCCGGTCAGCTCGATGAACCGGGGATTTTCGATGTCGGTGCCCACGGCCTGGCGCAGGCTCGCCACGTAGCATTCCGTCATGGCCGCCCAGTCCGGGTAGTAGGCCTGCTCGGCCGGGCTCAGGAACAGATCTCTCAGCTGATTGCCGCCCTCGGTCAGGCCGGGCGAGAGGGCTCGGGCGAGGCTGTTCGAGGCCAGGATGTCGAAGTAGCGCCCCTCGATGAACGCGGGCTGGACCAGCGAGTCGAGCAGTTTGAGCGCGCCGGCCGGAACGACCTCCTTGCGGGGTCGGCGTGCGCGCTTGCGGGGAGCGTCCGCGACCAGCGTCAGAAGGTGGGCCAGATGCTCGTCGTCGAGCCGGAGCACCCGGGCGATCGATTCGAGCACCTGAACGGACGGGTGACGATCGCGGCCCCGCTCCAGGCGGAGGTAGTAGTCCGCGCTGATGCCGGCGAGCATCGCGACCTCCTCGCGCCGTAAACCCGGCACCCGCCGCACGCCCGTGTCCGGGATGCCGGCCTGCTCCGGTGTCACTCGCGCCCGCCGGGCGCTCAGAAACGCGCCGAGAGTGTTCGGTTTCTCGCTCACCGATCCATCGTATGGCCGGGCCGGGCGGTCTCCGGGGGTCCTGCTGGACCCCCGGCTCTTCAGGGCTCTGGGGCGGCCGGTCGGGCGCGCCTAGCGTCCGAATTCGAAGCCGACCACGACGACCAAGGTGGAATCTTGACCAACACGACCATGCCGGCCGAGGCGCCGGCCACGGAGCGTCCGCCCTCCTGGGCCGGCGTCCTCTCGCTGAGCCTGGGGATCTTCGCCATCGTCATGTCGGAGTTCCTGCCGGCCAGCCTGCTTCCGAGCATCGCCGGCGATCTCCATGTGTCGGCCGGCGCGGCCGGGCAGGCGGTGACCGTGACCGCGTTCGCCGGCGCCCTGTCGGCGCTGCTCATCTCGGTCGTCCTGCCCCGGGCCGACCGGCGGCGGGTGAAGATCGGCCTCACGCTGCTCGCCGTCGTCTCCAACCTCGCCGTCGCCGCGGCGCCGAACCTGTACGTCCTGCTGGCCGCGCGGCTCCTGCTCGGTGTCGCGCTCGGCGGATTCTGGGCGATGGCCACCGCGATGGCCGCGCATCTGGTGCCGTCCCAGCATCTCGGCCGGGCCCTGACGCTGATCAACTCCGGCGTCGCGGCGGCCACGGTGGCGGCCGTACCGGTCGGCGCCTGGCTGGGCCACGTCTGGGGGTGGCGGGGCGTGTTCCTGCTCGGCTCCGGTGTCGCGGGGGTTGCTCTGGCCGTACAGGCGGCGACTCTGCCGCACCTCACGCCCGCCGGAACGAGCGGGCTCCGCGCCCTCGGTTCGGTACTGCGTTCCGGCGTCGTCCTGGCCGGGCTGTCCGCCATCCTGCTGATCTTCGGCGGCCACTTCAGCGGATTCACCTACATCCGGCCGGCCGCGGAGAGCATGTCCGGAATGGGCGCCGACGGCTTCGCCGCGCTGCTTCTGGTGTTCGGCATCGCCAACTTCCTCGGTACGGCGCTCGCCGGGCCCTTGGCCGACCACTCGCCGCGTACCGGCGCGTTCCTGTTCCCCGCCGTGCTGGGGGTCGGAATGCTCGTCATGTATGTCAGTGGCGGTACGACGGCCGGCCTGTTCATCGCCGCCGTGGTGTGGGGCTTCGGCTTCGGCGGCGTGCCCACAACGGTGCTGAGCTGGGGCGCCCGAACCGAGCCGGAGCGGCTGGAACAGATCGGCGGGGTAATCGTCACGATCTGCAACATCGCGATCTCGCTCGGTGCGATCGTGGGCGGGATCCTCGTCGACCAGGTCGCGGCCGAGGTGCCCCTGCTCGTCGGCGGCATCGGCGCGATTGCCGGCGCGGCGCTGCTCACGAGTCTGCACAAGCGCGGATGACGAGGCCTCGCGCCGTCCTGACCTGCGCTTTCACCGCGATCTGACCTCGCAATGACCGTCGTGCCGATCCTCGGCCGAAAGCAGCGGACGGCACGAGGGGGAACGTCATGGGTTCTGTGATCCGGGTCGGGGTGCGCGGACTGCCGCCGGTGGTCGCGGACGGGGTGCGCGGGTGGTTGCGCGGCGACCGGCGATTCGTGCCGGTCGGAGCCGGGACCGCGGCGAACGTCGTCGTCCGGGACCCGGCCTACGACGGCGCCTCGGTCGCGCCGGGGGAACGCGTGGTGGCGTTCAGCCCGGTGACCTCGGCCGAGGCGGCCGGCCGGCTCATGGCGTACGGGGTCGAAGCCGTCGTGCCGCAGAGCCGCCACCGGCGGCACCTGATCGAAGCGATCGTGGCGGTCGCCGGCGGCGACGCGATGCTCATGCCGCGGCCATCCGCGCCCCGGCTGTCGGACCGGGAGCGGATGGCTCTGGCGTGGTGGCTGCGGTCGATGACCAAGGCGTCGGTCGCCCGCCGGATGGGGGTCTCGCCGCATACGGTGGACATGTACATCAAGCGGATCCGGGCCAAGTACGCCGCGGTCGGCTACGTGCTGCCGACCAAGGCCGACCTGCTGGCCCGCGCCCTCGAGGACGGGCTCGTGGGGCCGGAGGACGTGCTGACCGGCCCGGTCGTCAGCTGACCTGGGTGAGGCCCGGAATCGGGTAGACCCGGGTCCAGTCGACGTCGAAAGTGGCCGGTTGCTGGTTGGTGCCGTCGAAGTCGTCGAGCTGGAACGTCTGGTACATCGGCCCGGGCGGGCACTGGATGCACCCCTGGTCGAAGGTGAACCACTGGACGCCGTCGAGGTAGCCGGTGACATGGTTGCCGGTCCACTCGAAGCCGAAGTTGTGCCACTGGGTGAGGTCCACGCCGCACTTCTCGGCCTTCTCCTGCTTCTGGTCGTGCTGCGGGTAGTGCATGAATGCCACGGCGCACTGCTCGCCCGGCGCGCTGTTCTCCATGTAGTCGTACTCGCCGTCGTCCGGCCACGTGCCCGAGTCCGGCCAGAGCAGCGCGACCGGGTGATACTCGTTGCCGTTGTCCGCCCCGGTCGCCTGCGAGCGGGCCCGGATCTCCCAGCGCCCGTACTTCAGCGACGTCTTCGACCCCAGCCAGCCGCTGTCGCCGTCGGCCTCGCCGGTCTCGCGCACATAGGTGCCGGTCACCCGGGTGTTCTTGCCGCACCGCAGGCCGGCGGCGTGGCCGTTCCAGCAGGCGCTGCCGTCACCCGGCAGCGACCACTTCGCCGGGTCCGGGACCGCCGGCGCCGCCGCGCTGCCGTAGTTGAACTCGTCGGAGGCGGCCGTCAGCGGGGTGCCCCAGCCGAGACGGCCGGCCGCGGTGTCCTGATCGGGTGGGGTGGTGGTCGGCGGCGTAGAAGCAATGCTCACCGGCTGGTAGTCGCAGGCCGTCGCGGCCCACGACATGCCGGCCGGGGCGGCGAGCCGGGCGGTGACGTTGGCCCGGGTGGCCCCGGCCGGTGCCGTGAAGTCGCCCGCGATCCGGGTCCAGTGCTCGGTGCTGCCCGCGGTCACCGGCACCTCCGGACCGTTCGTGTGTCCTATGTACGCGCTACCGCTTCCGTACCAGTCGACCTGCATGCGCGCGGTCACCGCGGTGGCCGGGCCGTACGCCCAGGTGTCCATCGCCAAACGCCATTGCTCGCCGGCGGCGACGTCCTTCTGCGGCAGGTACATCTCGGGGTCGGCGCCGTTCGACGACGGCTGCACGTAGGCGTATTTGGCGACCACGTGCGCGGACACGGCAACGCGCGACCCCGCGGCGCCGTTGGTGTGCGCGCCCCAGCCGGTGGTGTCGCGCTCGAGCAGCGGGTTGGCGCAGGAGCTGACCACCGTGCCCGTACGGGCGCCCGCGGCCGTGGCCGCCCGGGCGGTCGCCGCGGCGGCGGTCGCGACCAGCAGACCGCAGGCTACGGCGGCGACCGGTTGTCTGAAGGATTTCATGAGCCCTCCGTGGGAGTGTTTCCCCGCACGCTAGGGGCCCCGCGGCGGTCGGCACACGACCCCCGAACCGGGAACACGACCACGCCCGTGCGGTCAATCCACGGTGAATCGGCAGGTCAGCAGGGGGCGCCGGTGCCCTACTGTGGAATCCGTCGATGTCGATGGGTGGAGTGGTCGTGTCAGAGGAAAACGTGCGGGCGGTGCCGGTTTTCGTGGCGCTCGGCCCGCTCACCGTCACCAACCCGGACGGGCTGCCGCAGGCCATGGCCCCCGGCAAGCGCCGCGACCTGCTGGCCGTGCTGCTGCGCCGCCGGAACGCCTGGGTGTCGGCCGACGAGCTGGCCGAGGCACTGTGGAGCTCCGACGATTACCCGAGCTCGGTGAGTGGCAGCCTCAAGACGTACGTACATCAGCTCCGCAAGATCCTCCCGCCCGGCGCCGACGGGGAACGTCTGGCCGGGCGCCGCGGGGCGTACCGGCTGACCGTACGTCCCGGCGAGCTCGACCTGGAACTGGTCGAGTCCTTGGTGACCTCGGGTGTCACCGCGTTCGGCGAGGGCCGCACCGACGACGCCGTCGCCCTGCAGCGGCGGGCGTTGTCGCTGTGGCGCGGGGCGCCCGACGACGACATCGTCGACGTGGTCACCGCCCGGCACCTGGACGAGGTCCGGTGGACGGCCCGCTACTGCCTGGCCGACGCGCTGCTGCGGCGCGGGGACGCGACCCAGGTCATCCTCCTGCTGCGAGCGGCGCTCGCCGAGGACGCCGTACGGGAACCGGGGTGGGAGCGGCTGCTGCTGGCCCAGCGTGCGGCGGGCTGGCAGGTCGACGCGCTGGCCAGCTACGAGCAGGTACGGGTGGTGCTGCTCGACCGTTTCGGTGCCGAGCCGGGCCGGCGCCTGCAGGAGATCTACCAGACCCTGCTGTCGGAAACGGCCGGCGGTCCGCCGCGCCGGCCGCCCGCCGCGCCGGCGCGCGCGCCCCGTTCTGATCGGGGCTGGACCCGCGCCCTGCTCGCCGCCGGTCTGGCGGTCCTGCTGCTGTCGGTTTCCGGGTCATCGGTCCCGGCGGTGCACTCGACGTCCCCGGCGACCCTGATGGCCCCGCCCACGGCCCGGTCGCCCAAAATCCTTTTCGGACTCGGCCCTGACCCGATCTCGGCCAACAAGTCGCCGCTCATGTCCGCGGGCATCGGCATGGTCAGCGTCTGGTATCACGGGGAATACCAGCTCGAACAGTACGTGAACTGGAAAGACGACGTGATCCCGCGGATCTACGCCTCCGGGCGGGCCGTCCACCTGATCGTCGGCCCGGACAAGCCGGGCGTCTCGATCGACACCAAGTACGGCCGCGCGTGCGGGCAGCAATACCCGCTGGAGCAGGACTTCCTGACCGACATGACCCGGCTGGCCCGCGCGTTCGCCGGTCCCGCCAACGGACCACCGCTCTACGTCTCGATGTTCCACGGCCTGCAGAAGCTCACGTGCGCCAACGACGGCTACCTCTCCGACCCCGCCACCACCGCGTACTACCTGGCGCTCAAGGACCGGTACTTCCAGGTTCTCGACATCTTCCACAAACAGGCGCCGAACGCGAAGGTCGGGCTGAACTGGGACGGCTGGATCGCCTCGTACGACGAACCCCGGAACGGCGCGGGCCGCTCGATGTTCCAGTACTTCGTCGAGGCGATGACCGCCTCCGACTTCCAGAGCTTCAACGCCTTCGTCCCGGAGGGCAACGCCGAGCAGATCCGGCAGATGGTCGCCACGCTCGGCCGGTACGGGCCGGTGATGGTGGCCTATTTCAGCCCGTACCGGGGGCGAGTGCCGAGCTATCAGGCCGATCTACAGGGGACGTTCACACCGGACGCACTGGCGAAACTGGTCTCGGAGGGCCTGTTCGCGTTCAGCTTCCGCGACGATGAGGTGCTCCGCGCGTCCCCGTCCACCATGACCATGGCCACCACCATCGTGCGCGACTACGGCGGGCCGGCGACCCGCGGCGGCTAGCGCCCGACCGCCGCCGGTCAGAGCATTATCGACCTGGGCTCCAGGAAGCCCTCAAGCCCGAAACTGCCGTACTCCCGTCCGAGCCCGGACTGCTTGAAGCCGCCGAACGGCGACAGTTGTTCGAAACCGCCGTTGACTGACACTCGGCCCACCTCCAGACGGGACGCGATACGGCGCGCTCGCGCGAGGTCGCCGGAGAACACGTAGGCGTGCAGGCCGAAGGTGGTGTCGTTGGCGATCTCGACGGCTTGGTCCTCGTCCCGGTAGGTGATGACTGTCAGTACCGGTCCGAAGATTTCCTCACGGGCGATCGTCATGTCGTTGCTGACGTCGGCGAACACCGTCGGCCGCACGTAGTACCCGTCGGGGAGTTCGTCGGGGCGATCGGGCCCGCCGACGACGACTCGGGCGCCTTCCTCGATACCACGGTGGATGTAGGACCGCACACGTTCCGCCTGCCGCTCGCTCACCATCGGGCCAATGGCGGTCGCGGGGTCGCGGGGGTCGCCGACGAGGTAATCGGTCTCCACCTTCTTAGTGATAAGTGCTAGGACATCGTCGAGATGGTTCTCCTGGACAAGGATGCGAGTGCCGGCGACGCAGGCCTGCCCGCTGTTCACGAATCCGGCCCGCAGCGCGCCGGTCAAGGCCTCCTCGAGGTCCGAGTCGTCGAGGATGATCGACGGAGACTTGCCGCCGAGTTCGAGCGTCAAGCTCTTCAAGGTGCCGGACGCCTCGCGCATGATGGTCTTTCCGACTTCAGTGGAGCCGGTGAATGAGATCTTGGCGATGTCGGGGTGCCGGTTGATGGTGGGGCCGAGGACCTCGCCACGGCCGGTCACGACGTTGAACACCCCGTTGGGCAGTCCGGCCGCGTGTAGTGCCTCGGTGAGGATCTGAGTTTGCGTCGCGCTCATCTCGCTCGGCTTGATGACGGCGGTGCAGCCGGCGGCCAATGCGGTCGCGAGTTTGTCGCAGATGAAGAACGCGTCGGAGTTCCACGGCATGATCAGGGCGGCAACACCGATCGGTGCCATCTCCACGATCGCGTTGCCGGCCTGCCGGGTGAACTCGAAGTTCTCCAATGTTTTGATCATGTCGCCGAACGCGCCAACGATCGAATCGACCAGGTAGGAGTTGCGCACGGGGCCGCCGTACTCCACCACGACGGCTTCCCGGAGATCCTCCAGGCGCGCGGCAGCTGCGTCACGAAGCCGGCGCAGCGCGTCGATCCGTTCCTCTCGCGAAGTCGCGGACCACGCCGGCAGCGCACGCTTCGCCGCTGCGATAGCGGCCTCGGCATCCGCTTCGTCGGCGAGCCGAACCTGGCCGATCACCTGCCCGGTGGACGGATTGTGCAGGTCGAAGAGTTCCGTGCCGTGCGGGGTGACGAACTCGCCGTCGATGTAGATCTTATTGATCAAGTTTTTTGGCATGAATGTGGAACTCCTGCTCTGGTTCGCGGCTGGATCCGGGTCGACGCACCGGCGGTTATGCGATGGGTAACCGGAGATGCGGACTACTCGGATGGGGCCATCCGGCACCGCAGTGGCGGAATCCGTAGCGCCTTCCGATATCCCCAATTACAGGCCGGCCGCGACAAGCGGGCTAGCGTAATGGTGTCGTGTGGTTGCACGATCCTCTTGGCTCGCGCTGGTTCACGGCAGCGCTGCGGCGGCCGAAGCGGCCCCGCCACGGATACGCGCCGCATCAACGCTGGGCGGAACACCGAACTGGCGCCGGTACTCCCGGCTGAACTGCGACGGATTGTCGTATCCGACCTTCTGGCCGACGCCGGTGATGTCGTTCGGACGGCTCGCCAACAGCAACCTCGCCGCCTGCAGCCGGAGGTGCTTCTGAAACTGGATGGGGGACATCGCCGTCACCGCCTGGAAGTTCTTGTGGAAGGCGGAGACGCTCATCCCCGAGAGTTGCGCTACTTCCTCCACCCGGAACGGCCGACGGTAATTTTCCCGGATCCACTGCACGGCACGCCTGATGTGCGCCAGGCTGCTGTCGGCCAGACCCAGCTGACGGACGACGTCACCCTGTTCCCCGGTCATCAACAGCCAGAGAATTTCCCGCTTGACCAGTGGGACCAGGACCTTCCGGTCTCTCGGCCGGTCAAGCAGTCGCAGTAGTCGCACGATGGCGTCGAGCAGTTCTCCTGGGGCCTCGGTCACGGCGATTCCCGGCCGTACGACGCCCGGCGACATCGGCAGATCCCCCGGGCCGGCCTCCAACAGCAGCTCCGCGATGACAGCGGGCTCGAGGGTCATGCCGAAACCGAGTGCGGGGCGGCCCGGGACCGCATCGACGTACTGGCCTGTCACCGGGAGGTCGACCGAGGCGATGAGGTACTGACCGGCGCCGTACTCGTAGATGTGGTCGCCCACTGCCAGACGCTTGGAACCCTGAGCGACGACCGCCAGCACCGTGCCGGACATTGAGGAGCCCGGCGAGACAGTGCGGTCGGCCGCGCAGACCCGGACACCGTCGATCGCAGTGCTCAAATCGGGACGCGCATGCCGTTGCAGCAGTTCACGAAGCTCCTCCGCAGACACGTCGCCAGTACAGCACAAACCCGCGCCTGCCTTCAGGCGCGAAAGGATCGCGCAACGCCCGGCGGGCAGCTGAGCCGATTGTGCAAGAAGCAGCGCGAATCGTGCTAGATGGCCAGGGCCCCGAGAGCTTGGATGGAGGCGCCGGTCGGCCGAAAATCCCGCTTTCACCAAGCCGGAAGAAGGAATTGATGTCCACTTATCCAGTCGACAGGACACGTCCTCCCGTTCATATCCGCATCGGGTCCGTCGCCCGCCCGACCGGCTCCGGCGGGACCTACGACCACGTCGATCCGACCAGCGGCGAAGTCGACGCGACAATCCCGATGGCCGGCCGAGCCGAGGTGGACGAGGCGGTCGCCTTGGCCGACGACGCTTTCCACGAATGGAAAAACGTCCGCCCCGCGCAGCGTGCCGGGCTGCTGTTGCGGCTCGCCGATCTGCTCGAGGAGCACCATGACGAGCTCATCCGCCGCACGGTGCTCGACAACGGCACCCCGGTTCGTACCGCCGAACTGGCGTTCCAGCTCGCGCCGGAGTGGATCCGCTACTACGCCGGTTTCGCCGACAAGATCGAGGGTCGCGTCGCCACGGCGTTCGGCCCCGACGGCGAGTTCGGATACACGTTGGCTCAGCCGTACGGCGTGATCGGCGCGATCACCACATGGAACGCGCCGCTGGCGTCGATCGCGATGAAGGTCCCGGCGGCGCTGGCCGCCGGCAACACCGTCATCATCAAGCCGTCTGAATTCACGCCCTTCGCGCCCGAGCTGTTCGGCGAACTCGCCGAAGTCGCCGGCTTTCCGGCCGGCGTCATCAATGTCGTGCCCGGTTCGGTCGAGGCGTCGTCGCGGCTGGTCGAGCACCCCAAGGTCCAGAAGATCACGTTTACCGGTGGGCCGGCGACGGCGCGTGCGATCTTGCGGTCCTGCGCCGAGCACATCAAGCCGGTGGTGATGGAGCTCGGCGGCAAATCGGCGAACCTCGTCTTCGAGGACGCCGACCTCGAGAGCGCTATCAAGTACGGCACGCTGCGCGTTCTTGGCCTGCAAGCCGGACAGGGTTGCGGGTTCCCCACTCGCATGCTCGTACAACGCTCGGTGTACGACCAGGTCCTCCGCGGCGTCATCGAGACCGCGGAGGCGATCAAGGTCGGCGACCCGTGGGACCCCACGACCGACATCGGGCCAGTCATCAACGCCGCCGCGGTCGACCGCGTCCTCGGGATGATCGAGCGCGCCGAGCGCGACGGCGCCAAGCTCGTCACGGGCGGCGGCCGGGTCAATGTCGACGGCTTCGAGGGCGGCTATTTCCTGCAGCCGACGGTCTTCGCCGACGTCGACCCGGACTCCGAGTTGGCACAGACCGAGGTGTTCGGACCGGTGCTCGCGGTGATGCCGTTCGAGGATGAGAAGGAAGCTGTCGAGATCGCCAACTCGACGAAGTACGGCCTCACTTCGTACGTGCAAACCAACAACCTGCGCCGCGCGCACCGTGTCGCCGAGCAGCTCGTCGCCGGCGGCACGATGATCGGGGGCGCCCCCAACGTCCACGCGCGGCGCCCGTTCGGCGGCCTCGGCATCAGCGGATTCGGCAAGGAAGGCGGACCCGAGGGCATCGCCGAGTTCTTGCGAGTGAAGGCGGTCGCCATCGTCTGACCCACGGCCGGGAACCGAAAAGCCGCCCCGAAGATGTGCTTCCGGGGCGGCTTACGGGGCGCGGTTTACGTGTAGAGACGGCGGCGGGTTACCTCGGCCAGGGTCACCGCGGCGGCGACGCTGGCGTTGAGGGACTCGACGTCTGCGGCCATCGGGATGCGGACCCGCAGGTCGCAGGTCTCGCCGACCAGGCGGGAGAGGCCGCGCCCCTCGGAGCCGACCACCACCAGCAGAGGACCGACCGCGGCCTCCAGCTCGTAGAGGTCGGTCTCGCCGTCGGCGTCTAGCCCGACGGCGGTGAAGCCGGCCTTCTGGGCCTCCTTGATCGACCTGGTCATGTTGACCACCTGGGATACGGGGACCCGGGCCGCGGCGCCGGCGCTGGTGCGCCAGGCCGTGGCCGTGATGCCGGCGGCGCGGCGCTCGGGCAGGAAGATGCCGTGGGCGCCGAACGCCGCCACCGACCGGATGACCGCGCCCACGTTGCGGGGGTCGGTGATGCCGTCCAGGGCGACCAGCAACGGCGCCGTCTGCTCCAGCGCGGCGGCGAGCAGGTCGTTGAAGTCCTCGTAGGCGAACGGCGGGATCTGCAGGCCGATGCCCTGGTGGAGCACGCCGCCGGTCATCCGGTCGAGCTCGTTGCGGCTGATCTCGAGGATCGGGATGCCGCGGTCGCCGGCCGTACGGACGATCTCCGTCACGCGGTCGTCGACGTCGATGCCCTGGGCCACGTAGAGAGCGGTCGCGGGAACCAGAGCGCGCAGCGCCTCGACCACCGGGTTTCGGCCGAGCAGCAGCTCGGGGCCTTCCCGGGTCGGGTTGGACTTGCGGCCGGGGGCGACGCGCGGGCCGCGGTTGGGCAGTTTGCCGCCGCGCTGCTGCTGCATCGTGCGTCCGGTCGCCCGGCCACCGCCGCGGCCCCAGGTGGTGTCCTTGCTGCCCGGCTGGCCGACCTTGGGCGCGCGTCCCTGTGCCGCCGCCTGACGGCGTTCCTTGTCCTGCTTACGGGCGGTCTTGTCGGGCAGTTGCTCGGTGCCCGAGTAGCCCTTGTGCCACGGCCGCTCGTCGGCGGGCAGGGTTTTGCCGCGACCCTTGAGGCTGTCGCGGTTCTTGCCACCCGTACCGCGGACCGCGGTCTTCTTGGACGTGACCCGCTTGCTGGCGTTACGCGAATTTCCTGGCATCAGTGCTGCTCTCCTACCGTCCATCGCGGCCCGGCCGGAGTGTCCTCCACCTGAACTCCCGCGTTCTTGAGCTGGTCGCGGACCGCGTCGGCGGCCGCCCAGTCCTTACGTGTGCGGGCCTGCGCCCGCTGCTCGAGCGCCAGCTTGACCAGCGCGTCGACGACCGGCTTGAGGTCGGCCTTGTCTTCCTTGCCACGCCACGCGGCGTCGAACGGGTCGAGGCCGAGCACGCCGAGCATGGCCCGGACCGCGGTGAGCGCGCCCCGGATGCCGGCCTCGTCGCCGGCCGCCAGCGCGGTGTTGCCCTCGCGGATCGTGTCGTGCACGACGGCCAGCGCGGCCGAGGTGTTGAGGTCGTCGTTCATCGCGGCGGCGAACGACGGCGGCACGTCCTTGGGCCGGCCCGGGCCGACCACCTCGGCGGCCCGCTTCACGAAGCCTTCGACGCGCCGGTAGGCCACCGCGGCCTCGCGCAGCGCCTCGTCGGAGTAGTCGATGCGCGAGCGGTAGTGCGGCGTGCCCATGTAGTAGCGCAGCTCGACCGGCCGGATGCCCATGGCCTGCACCGCGGCCAGGTCGATGACGTTGCCCAGCGACTTGCTCATCTTCGCCTCGCCCAGATTGAGCAGGGCGTTGTGCACCCAGTACCGGGCGAACGGCAGGCCGGCCGACCGGGACTGGGCCAGCTCGTTCTCGTGGTGCGGGAACGTCAGGTCGAGGCCGCCACCGTGAATGTCGAACTCGGCTCCCAGGTAGCGGCGGACCATCGCGGAGCACTCGATGTGCCAGCCGGGGCGCCCGCGGCCCCACGGCGAAGGCCACGCCGCGTCCTTCGGTTCGTCGGCCTTGGCACCCTTCCACAGGGCGAAGTCACGATAGTCGCGCTTGTCCGGCTCGCCGCCGTCGGTCGGCGGGCGCATGTCGTCCGGGTCCTGGCCGGACAGTGCTCCGTACTCCGGGTATGACGGGACGGAGAAGTAGACGTCGCCCGACCCACCCGCCGCCGGGTAGGCCCGCCCGCGCTCGACCAGCTCGGTGATCAGCTCGTGCATCTCGGGGATGTGACCGGTCGCGAGCGGCTCGTAGGTCGGCGGCAGAACGTTCAGCGCGCGGTAGCTCGCGTCGAGAGCCAGCCGGTTTTCGTACGCGAGGGCCCAGAACGGCCGGCCGGACGCGACCGACTTGTCGAGGATCTTGTCGTCGATGTCGGTCACGTTGCGGACGAGGGTGACCTCGAAGTTGGTGTGGAGCAGCCAGCGTCGAAGAATGTCATAGTTGATCCCGGACCGCAGGTGGCCGATGTGCGGGCTCGACTGCACGGTGAGACCACACTGGTAGATCCCGACCTGACCGGGCGTCAGCGGGACGAAGTCCCGGACGGATCGGGTCGCGGTGTCGTACAAGCGCAGAGTCACCGTACAAGGGTACCGACCTGGGTCAGGGCCGGGTCATGCGGAGCACGTCGAGTGCCGCGTCCAGCTGCTCCTCGGTCAGCGTGCCGTTCGCGACGTGGCCGCGCTCGATCACCACCTCGCGGATGGTCCGCTCCTCGGCCAGCGCCTGCTTGGCGATGGCGGCCGCCTCGTCGTAGCCGAGGACGCGGTTGAGCGGGGTGACGATCGACGGCGACCCCTCCGCGTACGCCCGCGCGACCTCGACGTTGGGTGCGAGGCCGTCGATGCAGCGGTCGGCCAGCAGGCGGGCCGCGTTGGCCAGCAGGCGAATCGACTCGAGCAGGTTGCGGGCCATCACCGGGAGCATCACGTTGAGCTCGAAGTCGCCCTGGGTGCCGGCGAACGCCACGGTGGCGTCGTTGCCGATGACCTGCGCCGCGACCTGGCGGACCGCTTCGGGCACGACCGGGTTCACCTTGCCCGGCATGATCGACGACCCGGGCTGCAGATCGGGCAGGCGCAGCTCGCGCAGGCCGGCGCGGGGCCCGGAGCCCATCCAGCGGATGTCATTGACGATCTTGTAGAGGCCGACGGCGATCGTACGCAGCTGACCCGACGTCTCGACCAGCGCGTCGCGGGCGCCCTGGGCCTCGAAGTGGTTGCGCGCCTCGGCCAGCGGCAGGCCGGTGACCGCCCGCAGCTTCTCGATCACCGCGGGGGCGAACCCGGCCGGCGTGTTCACGCCGGTGCCGACCGCGGTGCCGCCGAGCGGCAACTCGGCCAGCCGCGGCAGCGCCGACTCGAGCCGCTCGATGCCGTTGGCCACCTGCTGGGCGTACCCCGAAAACTCCTGACCCAGGGTGACCGGGGTGGCGTCCATGAGGTGGGTCCGGCCACTCTTGACCACTTCGGCCCAGGCCGAGGCTTTCGTGCCCAGTGCGGAGGCCAGGTGTTCGAGCGCGGGGATCAGGTCGCCGGTCACCGCCGCGGTGGCGGCGAGGTGGATCGAGGACGGAAAGACGTCGTTGCTCGACTGGGAGGCGTTGACGTGGTCGTTCGGGTGCACCGGCTGACCCAGCTCGCGGGACGCCAGCGTGGCGATGACCTCGTTGGCGTTCATGTTCGACGAGGTGCCCGAGCCGGTCTGAAAGACGTCGATCGGGAACTGGTCGTCGTAGCCACCGTCGGCGACGTGGGCCGCCGCGGTCGCGATCGCCGCCGCCAGCTCCTTGTCGAGCACGCCGAGTGACGCGTTGACCTGCGCTGCCGCGCCCTTGATCTGGGCCAGCGCCCGGATGTGGGCGGGCTCCAGGCCGCGCCCGGAGATCGGGAAGTTCTCCACCGCTCGCTGCGTCTGCGCCCGCCAGAGGGCGTCGGCCGGCACGCGGACCTCGCCCATGGTGTCCCGCTCGACCCGGAATTCAGAAGTCACTAGGCCATCCTCCCTCCTTTTCGGCGCGACGAGGACGGCGGAGGGGTATTGCGATGATCACGCACGGTTGGACGACTCCGGCCGCGGAACGTAACGTCGGGCAGGTTTGGTCCCCCCGACGACGAAGGAACTCTCATGCGACGCGCCCTGCTGGTCGTGCTCGCCGGCGGCCTCCTGCTGCCGGTGGCCGCCTGCGACAACGCGAAGAAGAGCACCGCGGCCCCGGCCGTCTCCGTCGCACCCCAGCCTTCCCTGCCCCCGCTGCCCGACTACTCGGTCGACACCCAGCAGCACTGCGCCCAGTTGCAGGCCGTCTACAGCGGTGAACTACGCGACTTCGGCACCGCGATGGGCAAGCTGGTCTCGCTCCGGGAGGCCAAGCAGACCGCCGACGCCGAGAAGGCGGAGACCGACGCGGCCGGTAAGCTCAAGGCGGCCGGCGCCAAGGTCCGGCAGGACACGGCCACCGCCCGAGACCCGGACTTCCAGGCCGCCGGCGAGACCTCGGCGGCCAAGTTCGAGCAGAGTGCGACCGACCGGAAGTATTTCGATCGGGTGAAAACGCTGACCGACCTCAACAACACGCTGCAGCCTCAGATGGCGCAGTGGCTGACCCCGGTCTCCTCGTTCTGCCAGTCGGCCTCCTGAAGCCGGGCCTCGGCCTCGTACCGCTCGGGCACTCCCAGCTGAATGAAGATGTCGGCCGCGGCCTGCCAGTGGGCCCGGGCCTCGGCCCGGTCGGACGCGCAGTCGCCCAGACCCAGGCGCGCCCGGCCGATCTCGGAGATCTGCGAGACGGTCTTCGCGATCTCGACCGCCCGCCGGTGCAACTCGGCCGCGGCCGTGGTGTCGCCGGCCGCGCACCGGATCGTGCCCAGCGTGTTCAGCGTGCGGGCCCGGAAGCGCAGCTCGTCGGACCGGTCGAACATCTCCAGGGCCTGCTCGAGCTGCTCGGCTGCCTCGGCGTAGCGGCCCTGCCGGCGCAGCACGTCGCCGAGTTCCGCGCGGGCCTCGGCGGCGACCTCCGGATAGCGGACCCGGATCGCCCGACGCAGGATGATCAGTAGAGCCCGCTCGGACGCCGGCGGCGCTATCCGGCCGGCCCGGCGCCGGATGATGATCAGATTTAGCAGGCAGTGCACCATGTTCGTCTCGTCCTGAGCCTCGAGCACGCCCTGCAGCCGGCGCCGCTGCAGGCGCAGCGCCTCCTCGTAACGACCGATCTTCTGCAGGCCCATCGAGTGCGCGTCCAGGCGCATCATCACGACGTGGTCGTCGCCGGCCCGCTCGGCCAGCCGCAACGCCTCCCCGGAGATCTCCACCGCCTCGACGAACCGGTCGGTCGAGGCGTAGATCGCGCCGAGGTTGCCCAGCGAGATCGACAGGGCGACCTGGTCGCCGAGGCCCCGCCGGATGCGGATCGCCTCCTGCAACAGGGCCAGCGCATCATCGAACTGGGCCCGCCGGAAATAGCTCGACGCCAGATAGTTGGCGCAGGTCGCCTGGGCAGCGCCGTTACCGACCCGGCGGGCCTCGGCCCGGGCCAGCGTGAACAGGTCACGGATCTCGTCGCCATAGCCCAAAGTCGACAGTCGCCACCAGGCCGCCCGCGCGAACTGCCAGGAATATTCGGAGCGCCCGGCCGCGATCGCGGCGGTGATCAATGCGCGCAGATAGAGCCGCCCGCGGTCGAGCCGGCCCAACGGGTCGGTCACCTGCTCGGCCGGCCCGGCACCGGGCACGTCCGGCAGGCCCAGCTCGCGCAGGACCGACCGACGCCGGGGCGGCGCCAGAGTCAGCAGCGCCGCGCCCAGTTCGAGATCGAGCAACCGGTGCAGGGCCGCCTGCCGCTCGTCCGGAGGCAATTCGGCGGCGAGGGCCGAGGCGTACTCGTGCAACAGGTCATGCATCCGGAACACGTCCGGCTCCGGCTCCTCGATCAGGTGCACGTCGATCAGATCGTCGAGCAGATCGTGCGCCTCGTCCGTCGGAAGGCCGGTCAGTGCGGCCGCGGCGGGAACGTCGAAGATCCGGCCGGGATGGACGCCGAGCAGCCGGAACGCGTTCCGCATCGGCTCCGGCAGCTGACTGAAGGAAAGGGCGAACGCCCCGGCCACCGTACGGCTCTCGGCCGCCAGCTCGGGCAGCGCCGCGTCGCCGAACCGCCGGACCAGATCGGCGACCTGCCAGCGCGGCCGGTGGGCGAGACGGGCACCGGCCAGCCGGATGGCCAGCGGCAGCCCGCCGCAGCGCCGGACCAGATCGGTGGCCGCCTCGGGTTCGGCGAGCACCCGGTCACCGGCGATCCGGGCCAGCAATGCGACCGCCTCGCTCTCGTCGAGCACCGGCAGCGATTCGGGGTGCACGCCGTCCAGGCCGAGGAGCCGGCGCCGGCTGGTGACCAGCACCAGCACCCGGGCCGAGGCGGGCAGCAGGTCGAGGATCTGGACGCTGGAGGCGGCGTTGTCGAGGATCAGCAGCGCGCGACGCCCGGCCAGCTCGCCGCGCCACAGGTCGATCCGCTCGTCGAGCGACTCCGGCACCCGGTCGGCGGCGACGCCGAGCCGGCGCAGCAGCACGAGCAGCGCGGCCGACGGGTCGAGCGGCTCACGCTCGCTGTGCCCGTGCAGGTCGATGTAGAGGTGGGCGTCCGGGTAGCGGTCGCCGAGGCGGGCCGCCAGGTGCAGGGCCACGGTGGTCTTGCCGCTGCCGGCCATGCCGTCCAGCGCCAGCACCGCCGGGCCGCCGGCGGCGGCCCGCCGCACCAGACGATCGATCAGCTCCGCACGGCCGGTGAAGTCGGCGACCGTACGCGGAAGGCTGCGCACCACCGGCCGCTCGGGCACCGGGGCCGGCGCCGTCCCGCCCGAAAGCAGCTGCCGGAAGACCTCCTGCAGCGGCCGCCCCGGATCGATGCCCAGCTCGTCGAGCAACTGCTCGCGGGCCTGCCGGAACTCGGCCAGTGCATCCGCGGTGCGTCCGGCCGCGGCCAGCGCCCGCATCAGCTGCCCGCGCAGACGCTCACGCAACGGGAACCGCTTGGCCAGGTCGGTCAGCGGGCTGATCAGGTCACGGTGGTTCCCGGCCGCCAGCTCGAGCTCGGCCCAGTCCTCCAGCGCCGCACCACGCTGCTCGTCCAGGGACGCGGCGAGCCGGCGTACGGTCTCACTCTCGACGCCGGAGAGTGCGTCGCCCCGCCAAAGATCGAGTCCCTCCCGCAGCAGCGCCGGGTCGCCTGCGGAGCGACCGGCCGCCACCAGTCGAGCAAAAACGACCGCATCCAGGTCGTCCGGACCGATAGTGATCTGATATCCGGCCGGATCGCTGCCGATCGTCGGAAATGGCAGAATTCGGCGCAAGCGAGAAATGCAGTTCTGCAATTGGCCGCGGGCGGTCGCGGGCGGCTCGGCTCCCCACACCGCCTCGATCAGAGCGTCCACGGTGACGACGCGACCCGGGTGGAGCAGCAGCATGGCCAGAACGACCCGGTCGCGGGCCGCGGTGATGACCACATTTTGTTCGTCCACAATGACGGAAAGTGGTCCGAGGATGCGAAACCGCATGACGCCCCCCGAGATACCCGGCAGAACCGCCAGCCTAGTCCGGCCGGCGAGAGCGGGATGAGAGCCGATCGACAGCGGCGCCGCGCAGCATAAACGGGCGGCGGCACGGAACGCGGATTCGCCCCTTGCGTTCCGTACCCGCTCACGGGGATGAACTGGCCCGCCTGCGCCCCAGAACGCGGGCGGGC
Source organism: Actinoplanes sp. NPDC051343 (assembly GCF_044455125.1). NCBI lineage: Bacteria > Bacillati > Actinomycetota > Actinomycetes > Micromonosporales > Micromonosporaceae > Actinoplanes > Actinoplanes sp. NPDC051343. Next base: position 89,254 of record NZ_JBITEL010000008.1, on the reverse strand, counting down.
CCGTTCAGAGTCGGGGGTCAGGGCGCGTTGATGATGTTCAAACCAGAACGGCTTCGTCTGTACGACTTCAAATCGAGCCTTCTGCCGAGGAGCAGGCCGACGCGCTCAGGGTCGGGCGCCGATCTGCATGACGCTCTTGGGACGGGTCACCTCGGCGAAGAAGTCGTTGCCCTTGTCGTCGACGACGATGAAGGCGGGGAAGTCTTCGACCTCGATCTTCCAGACCGCTTCCATGCCCAGCTCCGGGTATTCGAGGACCTCGACGTGCCGGATGCAGTCCTGGGCCAGCCGGGCCGCCGGGCCGCCGATCGAGCCGAGGTAGAAGCCGCCGTACGTGTTGCAGGCCCTGGTCACCTGGCCCGAGCGGTTGCCCTTGGCCAGCATCACCAGCGAGCCGCCCGCGGCCTGGAAGCTCTCGACGTAGGAGTCCATGCGGCCGGCCGTGGTGGGGCCGAACGAGCCGGACGCGTAACCCTCCGGGGTCTTCGCCGGGCCGGCGTAGTAGACCGCGTGGTCGCGCAGGTAGTCCGGCATCGGCTCGCCCGCGGCCAGCCGCTCGGCGATCTTCGCGTGCGCGATGTCGCGGGCCACGACCAGCGGGCCGGTCAGCGACAGCCGGGTCTGCACCGGGTATTTGGCCAGCTCGGCGCGGATCTCGGCCATCGGACGGTTGAGGTCGACGTTGACCACGTCGCCGGAGGAGAGCTCGACGTCGGGCAGGAAGCGGGCCGGGTCGGTCTCGAGGCGCTCCAGCCAGACGCCGGACGGCGTGATCTTGGCGAGGGCCTGGCGGTCGGCCGAGCAGGAGACCGCGATTGCGACCGGACACGAGGCGCCGTGGCGGGGCAGGCGGATCACCCGGACGTCGTGGCAGAAGTAGCGGCCGCCGAACTGGGCGCCGATGCCGAAGTCGCGGGTCAGTTCGAGGACCGCGGCCTCCAACTCGACGTCGCGGAAGCCGTGCGCCGACATGGTGCCGTGGCGGGGCAGGTTGTCGAGGTATTTCGCGCTGGCCAGCTTGGCGGTCTTCAACGCGTATTCGGCGCTGGTGCCGCCGATGACCACGGCCAGGTGGTAGGGCGGGCAGGCCGAGGTGCCGATCAGGCGGAGCTTGGAGTCCAGGAACTCCATCATCCGTGCCGGGTTGAGCAGCGCCTTGGTCTCCTGGTAGAGGTACGACTTGTTGGCCGAGCCGCCGCCCTTGGCCATGTAGAGGAACTTGTAGGCGTCGGGCTGGCCGCCCGGGTCTTCGGCGTACAGCTCGATCTGGGCCGGCAGGTTGGAGCCGGTGTTGCGCTCGTCCCACATGGTGAGCGGCGCGAGCTGCGAGTAGCGCAGGTTGAGCCGGGTGTAGGCCTGGTAGACGCCCTGCGCGATGGCCTCTTCGTCGGTGCCGTCGGTCAGCACGTGCCGGCCGCGCTTGCCCATCACGATCGCGGTGCCGGTGTCCTGACACATCGGGAGCACTCCGCCGGCCGCGATGTTGGCGTTGCGCAGCAGGTCGAGGGCGACGAACCGGTCGTTGGCCGACGCCCGGGGGTCGTCGATGATCGAGCGCAGCTGGGTCAGATGGGCCGGCCGGAGGTAGTGCGCGATGTCGTGCATCGCCTCGGCGGTGAGCTGGGTGATCGCGGCCGGGTCGACGGTGAGGAACTGCCGGCCGCCGGGCCCGCTGACCACGTCCACGCCCTCGTCCGTGACCAGGCGGTACTCGGTCAGGTCGTCGCCGAGCGGCAACAGCGGCGAGTACGAGAATGCGGCGCCTCTGCTCATGAGCGGAAAGCCTAGGCCAGCCGCCAGGCGAACTGCGAACCGCTCCCGCGTTGGCCGGATACCAGTTCGGTTAACGGAAAGGTAGGTAGGCCATGTCGCGTCCGGAAACAACGATCAGCCCGCCGGTGCCGGACGTGAACACTTTCGCGTCGGTCTTCACATCGACCAGAACCGATCCGCTGCGCGGGTCCAGCGCGAGGACCCGGCTCGGCTTCGTGGTCACGACGATTGACGCGTACGGCGTGACGGCCGCCGAGACGTTGGCGCCGACGTCGCGTTTCCAGGCCGTTCCGCCGGTCGAGAACGACCACGCGCGCACGCTGGCGTGGTTGGGGCTGCGGATCAGGGCGTACGCGTCGTTGACCGAGAGCACGTTCTCGCCCTTGTCGCCGTGCCAGAGGATCCGCCCGTCGTGGGCCGCGATCAGCTCTTCCCGGCCGACCGGGTCGACCCCGAGCACCACGTCCTCGCCACCGGCCGGGTCGCGGTCCTGCTTGCATGCCGACCCGTTGCCGGCGGTCCGCAGGTTGAGACCGTCCCGTTTCCAGATCGTCTGCCCGCCGGGCGGGTCGGTGGCGACCACCCCGTAGTAGCAGGTGCCGTCCCCGGCCGTACCGGTGACCGTGAGCACCCGTCCCCCGACCACCACCACCTTCTGCCCGGCACCCGGGGTGACCGTCTCGGAGACCTTGCCCGTCGCGGTGTTGATCACCCGGACCTTGCCGTCGTCGGGCAGGCCGATCAGGCCCGGCAGCGCGCCCCGCCCGGCCACGTCGTCGTCGATGCCCTTGCCGGTGATCTGCTTGGTGTCGGGCAGGTCGGGGTCGGCGGCGTCGAGCACGAACCCGATCCCGCCGGTGCTGACCTGCCAGCGCGGCTGGGTGCCGTTGGGCGACCACGCGGTGAGCGTGCAGTCGCTGCCCTTGGCGCAGGTCAGGTCGAGGACGGCGTCCTGGTAGGTCCAGACCGCGGTGGCCGAGGTGTCGGCTCGTTTGACCGCACCGCTGCGGGGGTCGAGCACCTGGTAGCCCTTGGTCAGCAGGCGGCCGGTGACGACCACCGCGTCGCTGCCCTGGCCGGCGACCGACGCCCAGTCGGCGTCGGAATGCCAGAGCTTCACGCCGGCGCCGAGGCCGTAGGCCTCGACCGAGGTCCGGTACGAGACGACGACGGCGTCGGAGGCGATCTGCACCTTCTGCGGGCTGCCGCCGATCCGCTGCTGCCACTGCGACGCTCCGGCGGCGATCGGGCTGCTGGTGTTGAACCAGTTCCAGAACTTGGGCCAGGGGTTCCAGGTGTGGGTGGTGGCGAGAACGATCAAAATGATCACGACAGCCAGCAAGTAGGACTTCCACCTGCCCTGGGCCATGTGGAGCAAGGTAGCCAGCGAGATCACCCGAGCGATGGATCTCCAATTGTCCGTGTCGATGGCTTATGCGTTGGATGCCGCTTTTACCAGAGGCAGTGTCCGGTAGGGAATCAGCTCGGCCAGGGCGATGATCGTCGACGCCCGCACGATGCCCTCGTAGCCCACGATCTGGTCGATCACGCGCTGGAGGTCGGCGTTCGAGCGGGCCACGATGCGGCACAGCACGTCGCCGGTGCCGGTGATCGTGTGCGCCTCGAGCACCTCCGGGATGTCGGCCAGGTGCTGGGCCACCTTCACGTGCCCGTACCGCTGGCTGATCTCCAGCGTCACGAAGCTCATCACGCCGAAGCCGATCACCGCCGGTGAGACCTCGGGACCGAAACCGAGGATCGCGCCTCGCGCAACCAGCTTGTCGAGCCGGGCCTGAACGGTTCCGCGCGCGACGGCGAGACGCCGCGACAGTTCCAGTACGCCGATCCGCGGCTCCGCTTGCAACAGTTGCAGGAGCCGTGCATCGAGGTCGTCGAGCTGAACAGATCGCTCAGTCATTCCTCAGTTTTACCGGACGGATTGTGCAGGCTGACCATCTTTTCGGTCAACTGTTGCCCAGCTCGGCGTTAGCGACGAGCCTCGGTCCATGACGCAGACGATGGAACACGCCCAAGGGACAGTCGACGTCTTCCCGGTCAAGGGCGTCGACTACCTGCAGTTCCTGGTGGGTAACGCCAAGCAGGCGGCCCACTACTACTCGACGGCCTTCGGCATGACGTGTGTGGCATACCGCGGTCCCGAGCAGGGCTACCGCGACCACGCCGAATATGTACTGGTCAGCGGCTCCGCCCGCTTCGTGATCACCGGCGCGGTGCACGCCGGCGCGCCCGGCGCCGACCACGTCGCGAAACACAGCGACGGCATCTACGACATCGCCATCGAGGTTCCGGACGTGGACGCGGCCTTCAAGCACGCGGTCGCCTCCGGCGCCCGGGGCGTCACCGAGCCGCACGACCTGACCGACGCGAACGGCACCGTGCGGATCGCGGCCATTGCGACGTACGGCGAAACGATCCACTCCCTGATCGACCGGTCCCGCTACGACGGGCCGTTCATGCCCGGCTTCGTCTCACGGGCGCCGATCATCGACCGTACCGGCCTCCCGAAGCGCTATTTCCAGGCCGTCGACCACGTCGTCGGCAACGTCGAACTCGGCAAGATGGACGAGTGGGTGGAGTTCTACAGCCGCGTCATGGGATTCACCAACATGGCCGAGTTCATCGGCGACGACATCGCCACCGACTACTCGGCGCTGATGAGCAAGGTCGTCGCGGACGGCCACCGCAAGGTCAAGTTCCCGCTGAACGAGCCGGCCGTCTCCAAGCGCAAGTCGCAGATCGACGAGTACCTCGAGTTCTACGACGGCCCGGGCGCCCAGCACATCGCGATCGCCACCAACGACATCCTGGCCAGCGTCGACGCCATGCGGGCGGCCGGCTGCGAGTTCCTCGACACGCCGGACTCGTACTACGACGACCCTGCGCTGCGAGCCCGCATCGGCGAGGTACGCGTGCCGATCGAGGAACTCAAGAGGCGCTCGATCCTGGTCGACCGGGACGAGGACGGCTACCTGCTGCAGATCTTCACCAAGCCGGTGCAGGACCGCCCGACGGTCTTCTTCGAGCTGATCGAACGGCACGGGTCCCTCGGCTTCGGCAAGGGCAACTTCAAGGCGCTGTTCGAAGCTATCGAGCGGGAGCAGGAGCTTCGGGGCAACCTGTAGCCTCCTGGGGTGCGCTGCCGCCGGGCTTTCCCGGCGGCACCCTTCCAGCAGGTCCGGCCCAAACCGCGGTGGTTAAGGTTTCCGCATGAGTTCGCTGCCCGCCGGTTGGTACAAGGACCCGGCCGACACCTCGACCCAGCGTTACTGGGACGGTGACGGCTGGCTGGGGAAAGCCATCCCCGCCGACGCGGTCCCGCCGGACGGACCGCCCCCGGTCGAGGAGGAGCCGCCGCCGGTCGCCGAGCCCGCCGCGCCGGTCGCCGGCGAGCCGGTTCCGCCGACCGTCCAGGGCTGGCCTCCGCAGCAGTTCCCCCCGTCCGGCCAGTTCCCGCCCGGCCAATTCCCGCCCGGCCAGTTCCCCCCGGCCGGCCAGATCCCGCCCGGCCAGGTTCCTCCGCCGGGGTGGGCACCGCCGGGTTACGGGCAGGCGCCCCCTCCGGGCTACGGGCAGATGCCCCCTCCGGGCTGGGCGCCCCAGCCCGGCTGGGCCCCGCCGCCCGGCTGGCAGCCCCCGCCCGGCATGCGGATGGCCGCCTTCCCGTTCCCGGTGCAGGCTCGCCCGCACGGCTATGCGCTGGCCGGCCTCGGCCGGCGCCTCGTCGCCCGGCTGATCGACATCGTCGCCGTGCTCCTGCTCAACGTGGTGGTCAACGGCTACTTCGCCTACCAGTGGGGCCGCGAGTTCGCCCCGATCTGGCACGACGCGGTCAACAAGATGTCCAACGGAGGCAGCGCCTTCGACACGCAGCAGGCCTCCCCCCGGATGGACGCGCTGCTCTGGATCATGCTGATCGTGGCCACCCTCCTCTGGCTGGCCTACGAAGCGCCCGCCCTGGCCGGCCGCGGCCAGACCCTGGGCAAACGCATCATGCGCATCAAGGTCCTGCCGGTCGAGAGCACCGCGCCGCTCGGTTTCGCCCGGGCGTTCCGGCGCTGGATGCGGCTGGGCATCTGGACGCTGGCCTGGAGCTGTCTCGGCCTCGGTCTGCTCGTCCAGTTCATCGACGCGCTGTCGCCGACGTTCGACCCGCTGCTGCGGCAGGCCTTCCACGACAAGGTCGCCGGCACGGTCGTCGTCGAACTGCCGCCGGCCGGCGCCCCGCCGGTCGAGGTGCCGGCCGGTGCCGGCTCCTCGTCCTCCCCCTCATCGCCGTCGTCTCCGGAGGGACGCTCATGACCCGCCTGACCCGCGCCGACCTCGAAGGTCTGCCCAGCTACGTGCCCGGCCGCAGCCTCGCTGACCTGACCCGCGAACTGGGCATCGCCGAGGCGATCAAGCTGGCCAGCAACGAGGTCCCGTACGGCCCGCTCCCGGGCGTCGTCGAAGCGGTCACCGAGGTCATGCTGGGCTCCCACCGCTACCCCGACATGGGCGTGGTCGAGCTGCGCGACGCCTTGGCCGGCCGTCTGGGCGTGGCCGCCGACCGCATCGTCACCGGCTGCGGTTCGGTGGCACTGGCCGAGACCCTCGTCAAGGCCACCTGCCTCCCCGGCGACGAGATCGTCTACGCCTGGCGCTCCTTCGAGGCCTACCCGATCGTCGCCGCCGGCGTGGGCGCCACCAGCGTCCGCATCCCCAACACCGCTGACCACGGCCACAACCTGTCCGCCATGGCCGACGCGATCACCGACCAGACCCGCCTGGTGATCGTCTGCAATCCCAACAACCCCACCGGCACCGCCCTGCGCAAGACCAAGATCGACCGCTTCCTCTCGCGCGTACCGTCCGACGTGCTGGTCGTCCTCGACGAGGCCTACCGCGAGATGGTCACCGACCCGGACGTGCCGGACGCGATCCAGACGTACGCCGACCGGCCCAACGTGGTCGTTCTGCGCACGATGAGCAAGGCCTGGGGCCTGGCCGGGCTGCGCATGGGCTATCTGGTCGCCCAGTCCGGGGTCGCGGCCGCGATTCGCAAGGTCCTGACCCCGTTCTCGACCAGCCTGGTCGCCCAGGCGGCGGCGCTGGCCGCGCTGCAGCAGGAAGACGAGGTCAAGCGCCGCTGCGCCCTGGTCGTGGCCGAGCGCGACCGGGTGACCGAGGCGCTGCGCAAGCTGGGCGTCGACGTACCCGACTCGCAGGCCAACTTCGTCTGGCTGCCCCTCGGCGACCGGGCGGCCGCGTTCGGCACCGCCTGCGAGAACCGGGGCGTCATCGTCCGGGCCTTCCACCCCGATGGCGTCCGCGTCACCATCGGCACCCCGGCCGAGAACGACCAGTTCGTGGCGGCCGCCGAGGCCGCCCTGGACCAGAACGCCTGAGACCGGACGTTCACCGCTCGCTAGCGGGAAAGCCCGGCCAGTTCGGCCTCCGCGCGGTGGTGGTCCTCCTCGGTCAGGCGGGCCGGGAAGACCTGCCGCGCGAACACCACCGACACGCAGGCGATCAGAGCCAGCGACGCGGTCAGCACCGGCAGCCACCCGAGCCACCCGGCGCGCACGAAACGCTCCCCGACGAACGCCCCGCTGCCGATCCCGACCTGGAACGCGACCACGTACAGGGCCGACGCCGCATCCCGGGCTCGCGGCGCCACCCGGAGCACCGTCGCCTGCAGGCAGGCCGGGATCGCCGTGAACGCCCCGCCCCACAGCAGCGTGCAGATCCAGGTCGGCACCGCGCCGAGCCGGGGCGTCAGCAGCGCGACCGACACCACCATCGTCGCCAGCACCCCGCTCAGGAGCACTCCCGGCCGCCGGTCGATGTGCCGTCCGATCAGGAAGTTGCTGATCAGCCCGGCCGCCCCGAAGCCGAGCAGCAACGCACTCAGCGAGAGCCCTTGCAGGCCGCCGTCCCGCAGCGCGAGCGGCGCCAGGTAGGTGTACGCGGCGAACTGGCCGATCACCATCACCGTGGTGATGGCGCACAGCAACGCGACCTTGCGGTTGCCGAAGACCCGCACCGCGGCCCGCAGCGACTCGGCGGGCCGTGCGGCCAGGTCGTGCGGCAGCGCGGGCAGGGCGGGCAGCACGCGGAGCAGGGCGAGCACGCTCACCACGCCGCCGATCGCCATCGCCCCGATCGCGACGCGCCATCCCAGCCACTGGCCCAACGCCGTACCCAGGGGGACCCCGAGCACGATGGCCAGTGAGTTGCCGACGAAGACCAGCGCCGTCGCCTTGCCGGACCGGCCGGGCGGCGCCAGCCGCGCGGCGACCGGCGCGAGGACCGACCAGAAGACGCCGTGGGCGAGCGCGGCGACGAGCCGGGCGAGCACGAGGGTGAGGAAGGTCGGCGCGAAGGTGGCGATGCCCTGCGAGACCGCGAAGATCGCTACGGTGGCGGCGATCAGCAGGTGCCGGGGCACGCGCATGGTCAGCGCGGTGAGCGGGATGGTGCTGAGGCCGGCCACGACGGCGTAGCTGGTGAGCAGTAGCCCGACCGAAGCTTCGTCGACTTTGAGACCATGGGCGATCTGCGGGAGCAGGCCGACTGGAAGTGTCTCGGCGGTGACGTAGAAGAAGGCGGAGATGCCGAGCACGGTCAGAGCCGGCCGGTTCAGGTGCATGCTCGCAGAATAAGCTCTGAACCAGAGCAAAAAGAAGGGAACGTGGAAGCTGTGACGACGCGCTCCACCGAACTGCTTCGCGTCGCGCACGCCCACCCCGGCGTGACCAGGGCCGATGCGGCACGTCTGCTCGGCGTCGGCACCGGCGCGGCGACCGAAATCGTCGCCCGGCTGGTGCAGACCGAGTTGCTGGCCGAGGTACCGGCGGCCCGCAGCGGTGCCCGCGGCCGGCCGACCACGGTCCTCGTCCCGCACCCCGGCGGGCCGCTCGTGCTGGCCGCCGAGATCACCCAGGAAGCGTGGCGGGTGCAGGTGGTCGAGCTGGGCGGAAACGTCCTCGTCACGGCGGCCGAGGAACACGACGGCGCGGCGTGGGCCGAGGTCGCCGCGCCGCTCACGGCCGCGATCGGCCACTTCCGGGACCGGTACGCGGGACGCCCACGAGCTCTCGGCCTCTCGGCACCCGGCACGGTCTCGCCCGACCGCCGGCTCGATGCCGCCAACCTCGAATGGCGCGACGTCGACCTGCGCACGCTCTGGCCCGGGCCGGAGGTGTTCGTGGCCGGCAACGACGCCACGCTGGCCGCCTCGGCCGAGTCCCGCCGGGGCGCCGCGACCGGCGCCGCAGTCGCCCTGCACCTGCGCATCGAGGCCGGTCTCGGCGGGGCGGTCGTCGACCACGGCAACGTGCTGATCGGCGCCACGGGTGCGGCCGGCGAGTTCGGGCACATGCCGTTCGGCGACCCTGGGGTCGCCTGCCCGTGCGGCGCTCACGGCTGCTGGGGTACGGCGGTGGACGGTTCCGCCCTGGCCCGGCTTCTGGGTCGCCCGACCCCGCGCGACCAGGTCACCTTCGCCCGCCGGGTGATCGCATCGTCCGCTGATCACGAGCGGGCGGCGGTCGCGGCCGTCGCCCGCAACCTCGGCCGCGGCATCGCGGGCCTGGTCAACGGCATCGACGCCGACCTGGTGACGCTCGGCGGCCTCGGCGTCGACCTGCTCACCGCCGCCCCCGACGAGTTACGGGAGGCCTACCTGGGCGGCCTGATGGCGTACCGTCGCGACGACCCGCCGCCGATCGTCGCGAGTGCGCTCGGTGACGACGGCCCGATCGCCGGCGCGGCCGAGGAGGCGTGGGCGGCGCTGCTGGTCACGCTGGGCTGACCTTGGTGGCGTGCAGCTTGCCGGTCCGCTTGGCCAACATCTGCGGGTCGGTGTAGTCGGCGGTCACCGTGTAGAGCGTCCCGTCGTCGCCGAGCGCGCAGTCGAACGCCCCGTCGGTGAAGCCGACGCGTTGTACCACGTCGCCGCCCTCGCGCACGAGCACGCACTGCCGGTTGGGCACATCCGCGTACCAAACTGCGCCGCTCGGGTCGAGGCAGATGCCGTCCGGCGCCGACCCTTCGACGGCGGCCCAGACCCGCCGCCGGCTCAGCGACCCGTCCGCTTCGATGTCGTACGCCGTGAGCCGCCCGGCGTGCGACTCGGCCACGATCAGCGTCGAGTCGTCGGCCGTGACCGCCATCCCGTTCGGGAACCGCAGCCCGGCCGCCACTGTCCGGACCACCCCGTCCGGCCCCACCACCGCGATGATCCCGGGCTGCTCCCGGCCGCCCGGAAAGTCATAGCCGATGTTGTTGACGAAAACGTTGCCCCGGGAGTCGGCCGCGACGTCGTTCCACGGATGCGCCCCGTCGACTCCGCTCAGGTCGGCCCACCGCTTTCCGTCCCGGGTGACGACCGCCTGCCGTCCCTCGACGACCAGCAGTTCGCCCGCGGGCGTCCACTCCAGGCAGAACGGCAGCCCCTCGACCCGCCGGACGACCTCGGCCACCCCGTCGACGACCCGCACCACTTCGCCGGCGCCCCAGTCCGAGAACCACAGCACCCCGTCCCGCCACCGGACCGACTCACCCATCACGATCCCGCCGAGCATCTCCATGCGGCCCACCGTACTGAACATTCAGGCGGCCGCGGCCAGGTCGTCGAGGTCGCGGCGCAGGGCACTCTCGGCGGTCTCCGCGGCCAGGCCGCCGAAGATCCAGGCCAGGAACCGGCCGGCCGGCGCGGTCGGCCGGCCGTCCTGGGTGACCGTGACGTGCGTGCCGCCCCGGTGCGGCCGGAACGTGTACGTCATGCGGTAGTCGGCGCCGATGCCGGGTGAGGTGACCACGAACCGTTCGAGTTCGACCGCCTCGAGGACGCGGAACTCCTCGGTGACCGCGTCGCCCCCGGCCGCTGTCCGGGTCTCGGCCCAGACCGTGCCGGTCCGGAACGGGCCCGGCGTGCGCAGTTCGGCCCGGCGCACCGCGGAGAGCCATCCGGCTCGCCCGGGCAGGTCGGTGACCACCCGCCAGACCGCTTCGACCGGCGCGTCGATCGTCCGGGTCACCGCTACCGTCGACATAGCGTGACCCTATCGCTACGAGACCACCTTTCTATCCGGTGGCAGGACGGATCGTCCCGGAGACCGAGCCGAGCCCGATCTCGACGCCCGCCGCCCCGATCGCGGTGCCGCCGATCGTGACCCGGTCGCCGTCGAGCAGGAAGCCGCGGGTCGTGCCGTCGGCCAGCTTGACCGGCTCGGCGCCGTTCCAGGTCAGCTCAAGGAACGAGCCGACCTGGTCACGGCCGGGCCCGGAGACCGTGCCCGAGGCGTAGAGGTCGCCGGTGCGCACCGACGCGCCGTTGCTGGTCAGGTGGGCCAGCTGCTGGGCCGCGGTCCAGTACATGCCGGCGAACGGTGGCGACGACACCCGGGTGTCGTTCCAGTCGACGGTCAGCCGCAGGTCGAAGCCGGGACCGGGCGGCAGCAGATAATCGTGCGGCGACGGATCCTGCGGCGGCGCGGGAATCGGAGCGAGCGCCTCGAGCGGCACCACCCAGGGCGAGATCGAGGTGGCGAACGACTTGCCGAGGAACGGGCCGAGCGGCCGGTATTCGAACGCCTGGATGTCGCGGGCCGACCAGTCGTTGAGCAGCACGACGCCGAAGACGTGGTCGGCGAAGCCGGTCGTGGGCACCCGCCGACCAGGCACGCCGACCACGAACCCGACCTCGGCCTCGATGTCGAGCCGCTGCGAGGCGCCGAAGACGCCGTCGGCCAGCTGCCCGGAGGGCCGCTCGACCGGGGTCTCGGACACGACCACGGTGGCCGAACGGCCGTGGTAGCCGATCGGCAGCCGCCGCCAGCTCGAGGCGAGCCCGGGCGACTGCGGCCGCAGGATCCGGCCGGCATTGAGCGCGTGCTGCTCCGAGGAGTAGAAGTCGGTGTAGTCGGCCACCTCGAACGGCAGGTGCAGCCGCACCTGGTCGAGCGGCGTCGCGGACGAGCCGGCGGCGACCACGGCGGTCGCCTGGGCCCGTGCCGCCGCCCACGCCGGAGGACCGGCCGCGAGCAGCGGGTTCAGCGTGCTCGCCGCAAAGAGGCCACCCAGCGGCGAAAGATCAACGACGCCGGACCCCAGACGTACGCCGATCCGACGGGTCCCGTCGTCGCCGCTGAAAACCCCGTAGGGCAGGTTTTCGATGCCGTACAGGCTCACTCGTAACCACCGTTGATCAGGCCGAGCCGCACCAGCTCGGTCAGCGGTTCCACCACGTTGGCCGCGCCGAAGCCCACGAACAGCGGGCGTCGCTCGTCGCGCCGGCTGCGGGCCGGCTCGACCAGCGGCAGCGGGTGGGTGGCGGCCAGCGCCTCGGCCACCTCGGCCACCTCGCCGCCCTCGATCGCCATCAGCGAGGCCGCGAGCACGTTGAGGAAGCCGTGGTGGGTGAAGCCGGTCTCCGGGTCGGTGTGCCGGATCGCGTGGCGCAGGCCGGAGGCCAGCCGGAACGGCAGCTCGCGGTCGCGGCACGCGCAGATCACCGCGGCCAGTTCGACCGGGGTCGGGAACAGCTCGGCGGCCAGCCCGCCGACCCGGAACTTGGGAGCGATCCGCAAGCCTTCACCGCGGGCCTCGGCGACCGCGTCGAGGGCGGCGAGCAGGCCCCAGCTGAGCGGGATCTCGGCGTACACCTGAAGGTCCTTGTCTCCCCCGGCGAGCGTGCGCAGCGCGGCGAGCCCGGGCTGCGGGTCTTCCCCGCGGCGGGCGACCGCCGCCTCGAGGTGGAAGACCGCCGCGCCGCACGCGCGCAGCTTGTCGACCGCCACCGGCACCGCGCTCACCGCGACGTCGCCGATCAGCGCGACCGGCAGGTCCTGAGCGGGCACGGCGGCGCCGACCGACGAGGCCGGGACGAGCAGCGGACCGAGCAGTCCCGCGTACCAGGCGGTGCGATGCTCGGCATGCTTCGCGTACGCATCGGCCAGACTGATGAAGCTGGGCGGGAGCAGGGACGCGTCATCCACCAGCCCGGCGAACAGTGTTGGCACCAGCGTTGACACGAAGTTGAACCTAATAGACGCTTCGAATGACGGACAACCACGTCCGCTATGTCAGTTTTTTGGTTACGTGGGAGGCGACGATGCCGTACTACCGCAGCGTCGGGGAGGTGCCCCACAAACGGCACACCCAGTTCCGGCGCCCCGACGGGGGTCTCTACTCCGAGGAATTGATGGGTCAGGAGGGCTTCTCCTCCGATTCCTCGCTGCTTTATCACCGTCATCCGCCGACCGCGATCGTCTCGGCCGAGGTGCACGAGCCGGCCCCGCACAAGCAGTCGGCCAACCTGCCGCTCAAGCCGCGGCACCTGCGCACGCACAAGCTCGACCACGGTTCGGCCGACGCGGTCCTCGGCCGGCAGCCGCTGCTCGCCAACAACGACGTCCGTATCGGCTACGTGGTGGCCGACCAGCCGTCGCCGCTCTACCGCGACGCGATCGGCGACGAGTGCCTCTACGTCGAGGAGGGCAGCGCGACCGTCGAGACGACGTTCGGCGCGCTGACCGTCGGCACCGGCGACTACATGATCATCCCGACGTCGGTGGTGCACCGGATCGTGCCCGACGGCCCGGTCCGCCTGCTCACGATCGAGGCGACCGGCCACATCGGACCCCCGAAGCGCTACCTCTCGGTGCGCGGCCAGTTCCTGGAGCACGCGCCCTACTGCGAGCGCGACCTGCGGGCACCGTCGGCACCGTTCCAGAGCGACGAAACCGACGTCGACGTCTACGTGAAGCACCGCGCCGGCTGGACCCGGCACGTCTACGCGCACCACCCGTTCGACGTGGTGGGCTGGGACGGCTGCCTCTACCCGTGGGCGTTCTCGATCCACGACTTCGAGCCGATCACCGGGCGTGTGCACCAGCCGCCGCCGGTGCACCAGACGTTCGAGGGGCCCAACTTCGTGGTCTGCTCGTTCGTGCCGCGCAAGGTCGACTACCACCCGCTGGCGATCCCGGTGCCCTACAACCATCACAACGTCGACTCGGACGAGATGATGTTCTACACCGGCGGCAACTACGAGGCTCGCCGCGGATCCGGCATCGAGCAGGGGTCGATCTCGCTGCACCCGTCCGGGTTCACCCACGGGCCGCAGCCGGGTGCCGTCGAGCGGGCGATCGGGGCCGAGGCGTTCGACGAACTGGCGGTCATGGTCGACACGTTCCGGCCGCTCGATCTGTGCGACGCCGCCGTCGAGGTGGAGGACACCGCGTACGCCTGGACCTGGAACCGCTGAGCGGAAGGGGAGCCGGCAAGCCGGCTCCCCTCAAGATTTTTACCCGATGTGGTACGGGTCGCCGTAGGTCTGGAAGTCCAGCGGCGTGTTCAGGTCGAGGTTGCCGGCGTTGAGGAACACCCGCTGCTCGGTGTCGACACGCGAGGTGTCGTCGTGGGCAGCTTCCTTCTTCATCTCGATCACGCGCTCGTTCAGGTACGCCTGGAGGTACGCGGTCTCGTTGCCACCCTGGGACGGCGGCTTCGCGTCCTTGATCGCCCGGGCCCGGATCTGCTGCTCGCCGTCGAAGCCGTGCATGACCGCGGCGTCGTAGTAGGCGAACTGGCCGAGCGCCCGCAGGCCGTCCGCCTTGGCCTGGTTGACCGCCGGGGTGAAGTAGGTGTCGTCTCGCTCTTTGTCCTGCGCGGCCTGGAACACCGGGTCGGCCGCCGCGGTCTTCCAGTCCTTGGTGAAGTTGGGGTCGAGCCCGGTGTGCGAGTCGGTGTTGTTGACCTTCTGCAGCGCCGGCAGGTACTTGGCGAGCACGTTGCCCGGCTCGGTCCTGGTGTACGCCTGCACCAGTTCGAGCATGTCGCCGGTGCCGGAGCAGAAGCCGATGATGCCGGCCGTGTAACCGCGGCCGTCACCGATGTCCTCGATGTACTTGTACTGGGCCTTCCAGTCGAGCGACGAGTTCTCGGCCGCCGAGACGAGTTCCATGGCGACCTCCTTCTTCGCCGGGTCGCTCAGGTCCTTGCCGGACGGCGCACTCGAACTCGGCGGGGTGGTTGTAGTGGTGCCCATGCTCCAAATCTGGTTGGTCGTGCCGCCGCATGTCCAGATCTGGAGGCGGGCGCCGTTGGCGGTGCTTTTGTCGACGACGTCGAGGCACTTGCCCGAACCCGAGTTGATCAGCTCGCCGCTGGAGGCCGTCCACTTCTGGGCGCCGGTGCTGTTGCAGTCGTAGAGCTGAATCTTGGCGCCGTTGGCGACGGACGCGCTGGTCACGTCCAGGCACTTGCCCGAACCGGCATTGACCAGTGCACCGCCGGACAAACTCCACTGCTGGGCGGCCGAGCCGCTGCAGGTGTTCATCTGGGTGGCGGTGCCGTTGGCGGTGGCGCCGCCGGCGACCTCGACGCACTTGCCGCCGAGGCCGGTGATCGGGGCGCCGGCGGCGGCGCTGGCCGGGAGCAGACCGTAGATCACGGCTGCACCGGGGACGACCAGACCACCGAGGGCATAGACGAACGTTCTCCTGCGAATCATGGCGCTCCAGTCGAGGGGGATGGGGGAAGGGCGCGCGCGATGGGCTGAGACGTTAGAACAGTTAAATAGGTTTATCAATCCCCGTCGATCACGGGCATCTAGGCTGATCGGGGCAGGCCTTGACACAGACGGGTGGCCTGCCTAACGTCCGAGCAAACTGTTAGGCAGTTTGCCAATCTTCAAGGGAGCTCCTGTGACGCGTCTCGCCGGCTCGTCCAAGCTGCTCCGCGCCATGAACGAGAGCGCGGCACTGGCGCACCTACTCGAGCCGGGCATGCTGACCCGGGCTGACCTGCGCAAACTGACGGCGCTCTCGACGCCGACCATCTCCGAGGTGCTGCGCCGGCTCACCGACGCCGGCTTGGTCACCGTGGTCGGGCACAACAGCGGCCGGCCCGGGCCCAACGCGGAGATCTACGCCGCCAATCCGGACGCCGCCTTTTCGGCGGCTATTTCCGTACGCGACATCGGGGCCAGCGGCTCGCCCTCGGTCGCAGCGGCGCTCTGCGACCTCACCGGTGCCGTGCGCGCCCGCCTCGAATCGCCGATCGACTTCCTGGTCACCGACCCCAAGACCGCGATGCTGCAGGTCGTCGTCCAGCTGAGCGAGCAGGCCGGGGTGCCGGCCGAACGCATCCGGCACGTGCAACTGGGCGTTGCCGGGTCGTACGACACGCGCACCCAGACCATCCACCACGTCGACGTGCCCGGCTTCGGCGCAACGGGCCTGGTGCCCGAGATCGCCGAGGCGCTCGGCACCCACGTCGGCGTCGACAACGACGTCAACCTGGCCGCGGTCGCCGAGCGGCGCCGGGGCGTCGGGCGCGACACCGACGGGTTCGCCCTGCTCTGGCTCGGTCAGGAAGGCCTCGGCCTCGCCATCGACATCAACGGGCAGCTCCTGCGGGGTGCCCGGGGTGGTGCCGGTGAGATCGGCTACGTCCCGCTTTATGCGCCGGACGACACCGGGCGCAAGCTCGATCTGCAGGACCTGTTCGGCGGTGCGGCCATCCTCGACCTGGCCCGGGAGTGCGGGGTCTCCGGGCGTACGCCCGCGGAGGTCGTCGCCACCGCCTCCGCCCTCTCCGCCGGCGACTTCCTGCCTCGGCTCGCCGATCGCATCGCGATCGGTCTGGCCGCCGTCATCGCCGTGCTCGACCCCTGGATGGTCGTGCTGGCCGGCCCGATCGCGCAGGCCGGCGGCGAGACGCTGCGCGGCGCGGTGGCGACCGCGATCCAGCGCGCCGCCCCACTCGAGGGCTCCATTGCCATCACCGGCCTGGACGACGACGCAGTGTTGCTCGGCGCCCTCGACGCGGGTCTCACCGCAGTACGCGAGACGCTCATCGGCGCGATCCGCGATAGTTGATCCATCTCTGATAGGTGCAAAACATGAAAATCGCGGTCATCGGTGGCGGATCGACATACACGCCCGAGCTCGTGGACGGGTTCGCCCGCCTCCGCGACTCCGGCCTCGACGTCGACGAGCTCGTGCTGATCGACCCGGCCGCCGAACGGCTGGAGATCGTCGGGGCGTTCGCCGCCCGGATCTTCAACCAGTACGGCCACCCCGGCAAGGTCACCTGGACCTCCGACCTCGACGCCGGGGTCACCGACGCCGACGTCGCGGTCATCCAGCTGCGGGTCGGCGGCCAGCAGGCCCGGATCACCGACGAGACGTTCCCGCTCGAGTGCGGCTGCATCGGCCAGGAGACGACCGGTGCGGGCGGGCTGGCCAAGGCTCTGCGTACAGTCCCGGTCGTTCTGGACGTCGCCGACCGCATCCGGCAGCGGGCCAAGCCGGGCGCCTGGATCGTCGACTTCACCAACCCGGTCGGCATCGTCACCCGCTCGCTGCTCGACGCCGGCCACAAGGCGGTCGGCCTGTGCAACGTGGCGATCGGCTTCCAGCGGCGCTTCGCCGGCTACCTCGGCGTCGACCCGTCCGCGGTCGTGCTCGACCACGTCGGCCTCAACCACCTGACCTGGGAGCGCGGCGTCTACGTCGACGGCGTCGACCACCTGCCGGCCCTGCTCGCTGAGCATCTGCCCGAGTTGGCGGCCGAGGTCGACGTGTCTCCGCTCGTCCTGGAGACGCTCGGCAACGTCCCGTCCTACTACTTGTCGTACTTCTACGCCCACGACCGGCACGTCCGCGAAGCCATCGGCGTGCCGACCCGCGGCCAGCGGGTAGCCGAGATCGAGGCGACGCTGCTCGAGATGTACCGCGACGTGTCCCTGGTCGAGAAGCCCGCCCTGCTCGGCGAGCGCGGCGGCGCCTACTACTCGGAGGCCGCGGTCGGCCTGATCGCCGCCCTCAACGGCCTCGAGCCGGACGGCGTCCACTCCGTCAACGTCCGCAACAACGGCACCCTGCCCTTCCTCTCCGACTCCGCGGTCATCGAGGTCTCGGCCCGGGCCGGCCTCGACGGCCCGGTCCCGCTGGCGGTCAACCCCCTGGCGCCCGACCTCGCCGGCCTGGTCGCGCACGTTTCCGGGTACGAGGAACTGGCCATCGACGCCGCCCTGCGCGGCGGCCGCAACCGGGTCTACCACGCGCTGCTCGCCCACCCGCTGATCGGCCAGCACGAGTACGCCGACGCATTGGCCGACAAGCTGATCGCGGCCGGGCGCGAGCACCTCGCGTGGGCGAAATGAGCGTGTACCTCGCGATCGACGGCGGGAACTCCAAGACCGACGTGGTGCTGGGCGACTCCGACGGCCACGTCCTCGGTTTCGTCCGCGGCGGCACCTCGTCGCCGCACCAGGTCGGCCTGCCCGGCACGGTCTCGGTCCTCGACGCCCTGATCCGGGCCGCGCACGCCGACGCCGGATTGCCGTTCGGCACCCCGATCGACCTGCTGACCGTCTACCTGGCCGGCGCCGACCTGCCGATCGAGGTGCAACGCCTGCACGACCTGGTGTCGGCACCCGGCTGGGCTCGCCGGTCCATCGTGGACAACGACTGCTTCGCCCTGCTCCGCGCGGGCACCTCGATGCCCGACGCGGTGACGGTCGTCTGCGGTGCCGGCACCAACTGCGTGGGCGTCACGGCCGACGGCCGCACCGCCCGCTTCCTGGCCCTGGGCCCCATCTCCGGCGACTGGGGCGGCGGCCACGACCTGGCCGAGTACGCCCTCCGCTACGCCTGCCGGGGCGAGGACGGCCGCGGCACCCCGACCGCGCTGCAGGCGGCGGTGGCCGCACATTTCGGTCTGCCCACAGTGGAGGCGGTCAGCATCGGCCTGCACTTCGGCGAGATCCCGATGGAACGCATCCCGGAACTCGCCCCGGTCCTGTTCGAGGTGGCCGCGGCGGGCGACGAGGTGGCAACCTCCCTGATCGAGCGCCAAGCCGAAGAGGTCCTGGCCCAGCACCGGGTCGCGGCCACCCGGCTCGACCTGCTCGACAAGCCGCACGCGCTGGTCCTCGGAGGCGGGGTGCTCCGGGCCCGCCACCCGCAGCTGGAGAAGCTGATCGACGCGGGTGCCCACGCCACAGCGCCCCAGGTTTCGATCTCGGTGCTCGACGCACCACCGGTAGCCGGCGCGGCCCTGCTCGCCCTGGACGCGCTGGGCGCGACCGCAGCGGAGTCAAAGCTGCGCACCGAGATCCGCTCCCGCGAGCCGGAGTCGGCGGCCGTGCCGCTGGAGGCCGTAGCCGACTGACGTCCCCCGCCCGCCCGGCCGCTTGGCCCACGCGAATGGCGGGAGTAGTGGGTCACCGGCCTGAATGGCCCGCTGGTCGGGGGGCGGCCAGGCTGAGGGCGGGACGCCGGGGCAGCGGGGCGGTGATCCGCGGATCAGACGGCGCGATTCCGGGTCGTCAGGACGATCATCTCGGCGGCGGCCGCCAGCACCATGCCGGCGACCAGCGGAACGACCCCGCCGACGAACGTGTAGATCAGCAGCAGGATCGGCGCCGCGAAGGTCAGGTAGGTCGCCCAGGCCAGCGACCGATGGTGCCCCCGCAACCGGGCCAGCGCGGCCGCCAACGGCTCGGGCAGCTTGCGGTTGAGCCAGAACGTGACGCCGCCCAGGATCAGCAGGCCGATCAGCGCCGCCCACACGCGCGAGATGCCGTCGCTGGCCAGCGACATCGCGGCGGCGATCACGGCCGCGACCAGGGTCCAGTTGGCGCCGTAGAGGACGGCCTGCCGCGCGGTGGCGACGGTCTCGCCGGAGGGGTCGAGCACCGGGCCGGCCGGGACGCTCACCGGCGGCTCGATCCAACTGGCCGACGACGGAGCGGCCGGCACGTCCGGCAGCGGGCGGTCGGGCGCCTGGTAGGGACGCGGGAACGGCTCCGGGTAGGGGGTGTCCTCGATCGGCTGCGGCTCGGCGGGCAGGGAGGCCTGGTCGGCCAGGCTCTCCAGGGACTGCGCCCACCGGCGCCTCTCCAACCGCACGATGCCGGCGTCCCGCTGGGCCTCGCCGACCGCGGGATCGAGGTCGAGCGCCTCGGCGTACGCCCGCTGGGCCAGGTCGAACAGCCGCAGCCGGGCCGCCACCACGGCCAGCACCAGGTGCGCCTCGGCCTCGGCGGGCGCGACGCGTACGCCGTTCCACGCCGCGTTCAGCGCGTCCTGCCCGTTGCGCGACTCGCTGAGCAGGGCGGCGCCGGTGCGCTGGGCGTAGGCGTCGGTCGGCCAGTTGCGCAGGATGTCGACGGCGACCTGGGCCGCCTCGGTGTAGCGCCTCGAATCGGTGAGCGCCATGGCCCGGACCACGAGCGTGTGCAATATCGCCGGGGCGGCCGCGTTGGCCCGGTCGGCGGCCCGCAGCGCCTCGCCGGGCTGTTCGGCGATGAGGTGGATGCGGGCCAGGGTGGCCAGCAGGTTGGGCTCCTCGGGGGCCGCGTCGAGCCCGGCCGCGATCTCGCCGGCCGCCTCGTCGTAACGCCCGAGATCGGCGAGCAGCAGGGCACGCTGCCGGTACTCCTCCGGCGTCGTCTCTGGCTCCAAGGGCGCGGCCACGCGTCGAGCGTAGGCCGCCGACGCGAACCTCCGCGGCCCGGGTGGTCAGCAGCGATCCGGGCTCCCGCCGATTACGACAATCCGGCCGCCGGCCGCCGGATGATCAAGGCGATCGCGGTCGCGGCCAGGCCCTCCCCGCGTCCGGTGAGGCCCAATCCGTCGGTGGTCGTGCCGGAGACGGTGACCGGTGCGCCGACGGCCGCCGAGAGGGCCTCCTGGGCCTCGGCCCGGCGCTTGCCGATCTTGGGATGGTTGCCGATCACCTGGATCGACACGTTCCCGATCTCGTACGCGGCGGCACGCACCAGCCGCGCCGTCTCGGCGAGCAGTGCAACCCCCGACGCACCGGCCCACTCCGGCCGTGAGGTGCCGAAGTTGCTGCCCAGATCACCCAGCCCGGCCGCAGCGAAGAGCGCGTCGCAGGCGGCATGCGCAGCCACGTCACCGTCGGAGTGCCCGGCCAGGCCGTCTTCGCCCGGCCAGAACAGGCCGGCGACCCAGCACGGCCGCCCGGCCTCGAAGGCGTGTACGTCATTGCCGATGCCGACCCGCTGATCACTCACAGGGGGTCACTCTAGGTGGAGCAGCGCCTCGGCCAGTACGAGGTCGAGGGGGCGCGTGATCTTCAGCGCGAGTTCCGAGCCGGGGATGCAGGTCACCGGTAGCCCGGCCTTCTCGACCAGGCCGGCGTCGTCGGTGAGCGGGTCGGTCGCGGCCGCGTGGGCCGCCGCCAGCACGGTGTGCCGGAACCCCTGCGGCGTCTGCACGCTGCGCAGAGCCGCTCGATCAACGGTCCCCACGACAATCTCGGCGGGGTCGACCTCTTTGATGGTGTCGACGACCGGGAGGACCGGGATCACCGCGGGCGCCCCGGCGCGTACGGCCGCCGCTACCGCCTCGATCAGGGCGGGCGGGGTCAGGGAACGGGCCGCGTCGTGCACCAGCACGATGCCGATCTCGGGCGGCACCTGGGCCAGGGCGATCGCCACTGATTCCTGCCGCTCGGCGCCGCCGGCCACGACCGTGACGGGCGCGATGGGGGCGAGCAGGGAACGCACCGCCGCGACGTCGGCGGCCGGTGCGGCAACCACGATCTGCCGCACCGAGGAGGCCGCGGCGACGCGGCGGATCGCGTGAACCAGGAGCGGCTCACCGGCGAGAAGCCGCAGGGCCTTCGGGCCACCGGGACCGAGCCGCAGCCCGGCACCCGCGGCCGGAACGAGGACCGCGACGTCACCCCGAGCATTAAGCTGCGCGGTCACGTCGCGGTCCTTGTGAGGTTTAACCGGGAGGGATGGTCAGGCTTGCTCAGGCCTCGGTGAGGACCTTGTCGAGGAGAACCTCAGCCTCGTCCTTGGTGCTCTTTTCCGCCAGAGCCACCTCGCCCACCAGGATGTCGCGGGCCTTGGCGAGCATGCGCTTCTCTCCGGCCGAGAGACCACGCTCGCGCTCACGACGCCACAGGTCACGAACGACCTCGGCGACCTTGAGCGGGTTGCCAGATGCGAGCTTCTCCAGGTTGGCCTTGTAACGCCGTGACCAGTTGGTCGGCTCCTCGGTGTGCGGAGCGCGGAGGACGTCGAAGACCTTACCCAGGCCTTCCTCGCCAACCACTTCGCGCACGCCGACGATCTCGGCGTTCTCAGCGGGCACCCGAACGGTCAGATCACCCTGGGCAACGCGCAGAACGAGATACTGCTTCGGCTCGCCCTTGATGACCCGTGTTTCGATTGCCTCAATGAGTGCGGCCCCGTGGTGGGGGTAAACAACGGTCTCGCCGACACTGAAAACCATAGGTTCGAAGCCCCTTTCGCTGTGTCTAGGGTAACACGCCCAGGCAGCGATGTCCCGCCCTGCCGGTGACTGTTAGTGCAGCTCAGAGGCCCTGTGACAGGGCTTTCTCGGGCTTGACAGGAGCGCCACAAGCTGCCTCAGTAACGCAAAGTGACGAAAGCGTGACCGCTATGGTCAGCGAGTCGGTTATTTCGTACTTACGGCGTTTGTGTGGTCAAGCTTATCGCTAAGGTCCGCAAGCGCGCACTACTGGCGGTCGGGCGCGGGTTAAGGGAGGCTGGGATCTGGATTCCCCGACCGGAACGCTCTATCGGCAAGGGGGGAGGGTGAGTCATGGCTGGTGCGCACGATAACGACGGCAATTCGCCGGACGATCTGCCTGACCTCCCCGAGGAGTGGGGCGTCATCGTCATCCCCGACGACTTGTCGGAACTTGCGGATGAAGTCGAGGCGGTCCGCGCTGAGATCCGGCAGACCGATCGATCCGACCGCTGGCGCCGCCTGTTCGACCGGCCCGGCCTCCGCCAGCTGCGTCAGGTCGGCCTCGCTCTCCTGCGCGCCCCGGTGCTGATCATCTCGATGGCCGTTCTGGTGACCGTGGCCAGCCTGTTCGCCTCGGCGTGGCCCGGCCCGCCCCGGCAGCCCGTCGTCCAGCGCACCAACGACGAACACCACGACTCGCTGCCCGCCCTCGACCTGGTCGGCGACGACGGCCGCACAGTACCGCTACGGGCCAAACTGCCGGCCGTCATCCTGGTCACCGACGGCTGCGACTGCGCCGGCCTGATCTCCGCGACCGCCGCCGCGGCCAAGGACCGCCCGCAGCTCGCGATCATCGTGATCGGTGCCGCCCTGAGCAGCGCCGCGAGCAGCAAGCCGACCGGCAGCAAGGCCGGGCAAAATACTCCGGCCACGCAGACCACTCCGCACAGTTCGACCAGCCCGGCCGTCGAGGTCCTGCACGACCCGCCGAGCACCGATGTGCGCGCACAGCTCAAGCTCGGGCAGCCCGACGGCACCGCCGCGGCGCTGTTCGTCGACAGCAAGGGCCTGATCGTGAAGACACTCGGGCGGACCGCCTCGGTCGGAGAGATCCAGCCCTACCTGGCACGGATCTGAAAGAACAAGAGAGCGAATCTGACGGAAGAAGAGGTCAGTCCCCGATCCGGACGACCGAGTAGCGGAAGACGACCGGGCTCGACCCGGTGACGTTCAAGTTCATGTGCAGGTGGTCGACCAGGAACACCTCGAAGTGGGTCGGCGCCTGAACGTCGGTGCAGTGCAGCCCGCGGCCCGAGTCGTCGACCGTGCCCAGGCTGACCCGCACGATTGTCTCCGACTCCCCCACGCACACCACCGAGACCCGCTGGTTGCCCGTGTCGACGGGGGCGTCGACCTGCCGGCCGGCGCCCGCACCCAGCTCGATCGTCTTGGTCGCCTCGGCGCCCGGCGGTTCCGGAAGCAGCCGCTCGGCGGCCACGGTCCACCGCGCCAAATCGGGGTCGTTCTGCGGCGGAGGCTCGGCCCGGACCCACCACGTCCCACCGGCGACCAGCAACAGCGCGGCACCGGCATAGAGCACGGCGCCCCGGGCACGCTCGCTGGTCACACCGCGACTCTAGATGTCTCGAGCAGCGCTCCGTACAGGGTGAGACCGGGCCCGAAGGCCAGCATCACCACCCGCCGCGGCGGCGCCGGGCGCCGCCGCAGCTCTTCCAGCACCAGCAGGACGGTGGGTGAGGAACAGTTCCCGTACGCCGAGAGCACCTCCCGCGACGGCGCGAGTGCCGCATCGCCGAGCCCGAGCTGCTCCTGCACGACATCCAGGATCTTGGGACCGCCGGGGTGGACCGCCCACCCGTCCACCTCGCCGATCGTCAGCCCGTGCCGCCCGAGCAGGTCGTCGACCAGAGCGCGGACGTGCAGCGAGAGCACCTTGGGGACCCGCGGCGAGAGGCCCATCCGGAATCCGAGGTCGGTCACGTCCCACGTCATGTGGTCGGCCGTCGTGGCGTCGGTGACGGCGGCGATGTCGGTCACCGCGTACCCGAGACTCGCGTCCCCCGGCGTGAGCACGACGGCGGCCGCCGCGTCGCTGAAAAGCGCGTGCGAAACGATCTGTTGAATGTCCATGCGGGTGGTCGGCGGCTGGAGGTGCAGGCTGGTCAGCTCGGCGCAGAGCAGCAGCGCCGGCTGCCCGTGCGCGACCACGAAGTCGGCCGCGGTGGCCAGCCCGGGCAGTGCGGCATAGCAGCCCATGTGACCGACGAACAGCCGGCGGACGCCCGGCGACATGCCGAGGTCACGGGCCAGCAGGATGTCGAGGCCGGGGGTGGCGTAGCCGGTGCACGAGCAGACCACGAACAGCCCGATCTCGTCGGCGGCCAGCCCGGCGTCGGTCAGCGCCCGGCCGACCGCCTCCTTGCCCAGCGGCATCGCCTCGACCTGGTAGCGGCGCATCCGACGCTCGGTCGACCACTCCGACACGTCCTCGATCAGCGGGTTGAGGGCGGCCTGCCGGGTGCGCACGCCCGAGTTGGCGAAGATCCGCCGGGCCAGCCCCCGGCGGTCGTCGGCGAAGCGACGAGCGAAGAAGCCGTCCCAGACGTCGTCCTGCACTACCGGGGGTGGCAGCGAGATACCCAAGCCGGCGATGATCGCGTTCCGGTCCACTCGTGCCTCCCTAGGAGCACCCGCTACCAGCGGGGCGCTGTGCCGTCGCTGTCCGGGTCGCCGCCCAGCGCCTCGACGCCGAGCCAGTCCGCGCAGACGTCACTGGTGGCCGGCTGCAACGATCCGGCGCGGGCGTCCCGATAGAGGCGTTCGAGGGGGTGGCCGCGGCGCATCGCCGAGGTGCCGGCCGCCTCCAGCATCGATGCGGCGACCTCGGCCGCGGTGGTGCCGGCGAGCAGCTTGGCCCGCCACACCCAGCGGTTGGTCTCGGCCTCGCCGGGCGCCTCGTCGACCCGCCGGGCCGCCTCCATGACCGCGAGGTGGGCAGCGGCAACCGCGGCGTCGGCCCGCCCGATGCGGGCGCGGACGGCCGGCAGGTGGCCGAGTTTGCGCTCGTTGACGTGGTCGACCGCGGCGTCGACGGCGGCCCGGGCCACGCCGACGTAGACCGCGGCATAGCTGGCCACCATCCAGTGCGGCGCCAGCTGGGCGACCAGCAGGGCCAGGCCCTCGACCCCGCCGAGCAGGGCCCCGGACGGGACGGTCACGTCGACGTGCAGGTCGTGCGAGCCGGTCGCCCGCATGCCGAGGGCGTCCCAGGTCGGCTCGACGGTCACGCCGTCGCCGGACGGAACCAGGAACTGGGAGACCTGGGTGGGATCGCTCGCGCTGCGAGCGGCGATGAGGTACGCGTCGGCATGTCCGGCCCCCGAGCAGAATGTCTTCGACCCGGTGATCTGGTAGCCGCCGTCGACCGCCCGGTAGGAGGTCGTCATCTGCGAAAGGCGGGAGCCGGCGCCGCGCTCGCTCATGGCGACCGCGTACCACCGGCCGTCGGCGGCCGCCCGCAGGTAGTCGTCGCGGGCCTTCAGCGCCTCCGGCGGCAGGCTGAGGGCGTCGGCCAGTTCGTCGGTGACGCCGGCCAGCGCGCCGGTCACCGAGGCGTGCATGTTGAAGATCAGGGCGGTGGCGCCGTTGCCGCGGGCCAGTTCGTAGGCGATCGCGGCGTAGTCGGCGAAGCCCGCTCCGGCACCCCCGAGACGGGCCGGGGCCATCAGGCCGAACAGACCGGAGCGGCGCAGGTCAGCGAAGTCGTCGGCCGGGAACGAGCCGTCCCGGTCGTGGCCGGCCGCTCGCGCGGCGAACCGGGGTGCGAGCCGGCGTGCCTCGTCGATCACGTGGTTTCTCCCTCTTTGCGGCCTTTGCCCTGGTAGAGAACGACGGTGGAGGGAGCGGCCACGATGCGGCCGCCGGGCCTGCGGAGCAGAAGCCAGCGGAACAGCCCGGTGGCGGTCGGGCGTACGCCGCGCACGTGCAGGCGTACGCCGTGCCGCTCGAACTCGGCACTCAGACGCTTCGGGGCGACGAACAGGGCGGGGTCGTGCAGACCGATCGGGGCCACCCCGAACCATTCCCCCGCGGTGACCGTGATGAATCGGCTCACGGCTGTCGCATTGACTGTGTCGAGCACCACCAAACCTCCCGGGCGTAACACGCGACACAGTTCGGCCACGGTCGCGGAGAGGTCGGAGACGTGCTCGAGGATCTCCCCGGCCGCGACCACGTCGGCACTGCCGGAGGCGAACGGCAGCGCGGTCACGTCCCCGCAGATCGGCTCGACGCCGTGCGACGCCGCCGTGACGAGGCCGGCGACCCGCACGTCGACGCCGATGTGCCGGTAACCCTTGCCGGCCAGATGGGGCCCGAGCAGGCCGCCGCCGCAGCCCGCGTCGATCAGGAGCGCGTTCGGCACAGCGGCCGGCGGGATCAGGGCGGCGCGGGCGGCGGCGAGCCAGTGGAGCAACTCGAAGTCGCCGGCCGGGCGCCACCACTCGGCGGCGAGGTCGTCGTACTGACGCGGATCGTTACGCATCATCGACGACATGTGATCGAGCGTGGCACGACCGGTGCACAACCACCACACTTGCGGTCATGAAGCGCGCGCTCGCCTTGCTCCGCTCCTCGCATCCCGAGCCGGGCGGGGCGGTGACGGTCGCCATGACATTGCTGGCGGTCGGGGCCGGGCACCGCGGATGGGCGCTGGTCGGGATCTTCTGCGCGGTCGGCGCCACCCAACTCGCCGTGGGCTGGGTCAACGACTGGCTCGACGCGGATCGCGACCGGGAGTCGGGCCGCCGCGACAAGCCCGTTGCCTCCGGGGAGGTCTCCCGGCGTACGGTCGGGGCGGCGGGCCTGATCGCCGCCCTGGCCATTCCGTTGTTCGGTCTTCCGTTCGGAGCGACCGCGACGATCCTCATTTCGCTGGTCGGCATCTTCGCGCTGCTCTACGACTGGCCGCTGAAGTCCACGGTGTTCTCGGTCGTGCCCTACCTGGTCGCGTTCGGTCTGCTGCCGGCCTTCGTGGTGGTCGCGCTGCCCGGGCATCCGGCGCCACCGTCCTGGCTGATCGCCGCGGGCGCGCTGCTCGGCGGCGGGGCACACTTCGCCAACGTGCTGCCCGACCTGGCCGACGACGCGGCGACCGGGGTGCGCGGCCTTCCCCATCGCCTCGGCGCGCTCGGCTCCGCCGTCGCCGCCGCGGTGCTCCTGGTGGGAGCCACGCTCACGCTGGTCTTCGGGCCGCCCGGGCCGCCGTCGTGGGCGGGCTGGACGGCGGCCGCGGCCACCGTCGTGGTCCTTCCGCTCGGGGCGTACGCGTTCCGGCGCGCCGAGGGACGGGGCGTGGCGATGTTCCGCGCGGTGATCGTGGTGGCGCTGATCGACGTCCTTTTGCTGATCTTCAGTGGCCGCGTGGTGTGAATGGACGGGTCGGCGCACGAGCCGGATCACGGACCTCTAGGCTGAGCCTCACGCAGTTGGCGTCTTTGGTTGGAGGATCCTGATGCGCTCCCTGGGCAGAGTTCGACCGTCGGCCGGCCGCACCGCACAGGTCGCGGGTGCTGCCACGGTCGCCGCGCTCGCCCTTGCTGGGTGTTCGGCCGGGCAGACCGCCGAGACCAGCATTCTCCAGACGCCAGTCTCGGGCATCAACACGGCCAGCCCCGACGGCGGCCTGCAGATCCGCAACCTGCAGGTGGTCTACAAGGACCCCGCGGGTTACCCGGCCAACAGCAGTGCCCCGCTCGAGGTCAGTCTGTTCAACCAGACCCAGCAGGAAATCACCGTCACGATCACCAGCAAGCCACAGCAGACCGTGACCGACGGCATCGTCTCCGCCCAGCAGGTCGGTCTGACCGGGCCCGCGCCGACCCCGTCGTCGAGCATCGCCTCCGGGCCGGTCGGTGGCGGCGACACCTCACCAAGTTCCCCGCCCAGCGCGGGCACCTCGGGTGAGGTCAGCCCGCCGGCCAGCGCCCCGTCGGCGCTGCCCACCGACACGGCCACCCCGCCACCCGCGTCCGCACTGTCCCCGGCCAAGTTGACCATCCCGGCGCTCGGCTCGCTGACGTTCCTTCCGGGCGGCCAGACCGGCCTGATCGCCTCCGGCCTGAGCGACAGACTGGCCCCGGGCTTCTCGCTGGCGCTGACCGTCCAGAGCAGCACGAGCGCCACCCCGATCGACGTGCTGGCCCCGGTCTCGATCCCGCTGTCGCCCGCGTCGCGCGGCCCGGCCGTCGAGGGCGAAGACTCCGAGGGCGAGTAATTGTCATACCCTCCGGCTAGCTTGGCCGAGTGACTACCTCCCGCAGTGCCACCAAGGCCGCCCGGCCGACGTATGTCTGCGACGCCTGCGGGCATCAGCCTCCGAAGTGGCTGGGCCGCTGTTCGGAGTGCAACGAGTGGGGCTCGATCATCGAGTCCGCGGTCACCTCACCGCTCGGTGCCGGCCGGGTGGTCAGCTCACGCATGCCTTCCGAGCCGGCCCGGCCGATCGCGACGATCAGCGCGGCCCCGGCCAAGGCCGTCCCGACCAACGTCAGCGAACTCGACCGGGTGCTCGGCGGCGGACTCGTGCCGGGCGCGGTGGTGCTGCTGGCCGGTGAGCCGGGCGTCGGCAAGTCGACGCTGCTGCTCGACGTGGCCCAGCAGTGGGCCGCCGGAGCCGGCACACCGTCGCTCGTGGTCAGCGGCGAAGAGTCGGTGAGCCAGGTGCGGTTGCGGGCCGAGCGCCTAGGCGCCCTCCACGACAAGCTTTATCTGGCGTCCGAGAGCGACCTCGGCGCCGTGCTCGGTCACCTCGACGCGGTCAAGCCCGGGCTGCTCGTGCTCGACTCGGTGCAGACCATCTCGGCCCCCGGCACCGAGGGCGTCCCCGGTGGCGTCACCCAGGTGCGGGCGGTCACCTCGGCGCTGGTCGGCGTGGCCAAGGAACGCGGCATCGCGACCGTCCTGGTCGGCCACGTCACCAAGGACGGTCAGGTCGCCGGCCCCCGCGTGCTCGAGCACCTGGTCGACGTCGTGCTCCACTTCGAGGGCGACAAACACTCCTCCCTGCGCCTGGTCCGCGGGGTGAAAAACCGCTACGGCGCGGCCGACGAGGTGGGCTGCTTCGAGATGCACGAGGGCGGCATCACCAGCCTCGCCGACCCGTCCGGCCTCTTCCTCACCCGCTATCAGGAACCCGTTCCCGGCACCTGTGTGACCGTCGCGATGGAAGGCCGCCGCGCCCTGGTCACCGAGGTGCAGGCGCTGATCGGCGCCGAGGTGCAGGGTTCGCCCCGGCGCACGGTGTCCGGCCTCGACAGCGCCCGGCTGGCCATGGTGCTCGCCGTGCTCGAACGCCGCACCAAGCAGCTCAAGCTCTACAACCGCGAGGTCTTCGCGGCCACCGTCGGCGGCATTCGCCTCGTCGAACCCTCCGCCGACCTGGCCATGGCCCTGGCCGTCGCCTCCGGCGGCCTCGACCTGGCGATGGCACCGGGCCTGGTCGCGATCGGCGAGGTCGGGCTGACCGGCGAGATCCGGCGGGTCGGCGCGGTCGGGCGGCGGCTGGCCGAGGCGGCCCGGCTCGGCTTCAAGGTCGCCCTGGTGCCACCGGGCGGCGGACCCGAGACCGGCAGCGTCCCGCGGGGCATGCAGGTGATCGAGGTGAGCGATCTGCGGTCGGCGCTCCAGGCGGCCGCCCGGGCCTCCGCTTCGCATGACCGCACGTAACAATTCATTACGCTACGGAGCATTCATCGAACCGCGCGTCGTTGCGCTGGATGACAGTCCGTAGAATGTACAGGTGCCGCTCGACCGCGATGGTTCCAAGCCTGCCGCCAGCCCGACGCCGCGCCCCGGCATCAACGGGTCGGGGCACCGTGCGACGACCTCCTCCAGTCCCGGCCTCACCGGGGGCGGCGTGAGCGCCGACCCGCTGCGCGCCAACCTCGCACTCATGGCCCCGGGCACCGCCCTGCGCGACGGCCTCGAACGCATCCTGCGCGGCCGCACCGGCGCGCTGATCGTGCTCGGCCACGACCCGGTCGTCGAAAGCATCTGCACCGGCGGCTTCACGCTCGACGTCGAGTTCTCCGCGACCCGGCTGCGGGAGCTGTGCAAGATGGACGGCGCGGTCGTGCTCTCCAGCGACGGCACCCGCATCGTCCGGGCCGCCGTCCACCTGATGCCCGACCCGTCGATCCCGTCCGAAGAGTCCGGCACCCGCCACCGCACCGCCGAACGGGTCGCCAAGCAGTCCGGCTTCCCGGTCATCTCGGTGTCACAGTCGATGCGCATCATCGGGCTCTACGTGAACGGTCAGCGCCACGTCCTCGACGACTCGGCCGCCATCCTCTCCCGCGCCAACCAGGCGCTGGCCACGCTCGAGCGCTACAAGCTGCGCCTCGACGAGGTGTCCGGCACCCTCTCCGCGCTCGAAATCGAAGACCTGGTCACGGTCCGCGACGCGGTCGCCGTGGTGCAGCGCCTCGAAATGGTCCGCCGCATCGCCGACGAGATCTCGGGCTACGTGGTCGAGCTGGGCACCGACGGCCGCCTGCTCGCCCTCCAACTCGACGAGCTGATGGCAGGCGTCGACGCCGACCGCACCCTGGTCATCCGCGACTACCTGCCCACCGGCCGCAAAGCCCGCACCCTCGACGAGGCGCTGGTCGAACTCGACCTGCTGAGCGCCACCGAAATGATCGACCTGGTAGCAGTGGCCAAGGCAATCGGCTACCCAGGCGCTTCGGATGCCCTCGACGCGGCGGTCTCACCCCGCGGCTTCCGCCTGCTGGCCAAGGTCCCCCGCCTGCCGGCCCAGATCGTCGACCGCCTGGTCGACCACTTCGGCAGCCTCCAGCGCCTACTCGGCGCCACAGTCGAAGACCTCCAGGCCGTCGACGGCGTCGGCGACGCACGCGCCCGGGGCGTACGCGAAGGCCTCTCCCGCCTGGCCGAGGCTTCGATCCTCGAGCGCTACGTCTGAGCCCGGGCCGCCGCGCCACCTCTGAGGCCAGTCGCTGCACTACAGCCAAGGGCCCTGCCTCGCCTCCTACGTCCGGGGCTCCGCGCCCGCGGCCTGCTACGTACGTCTAAGGGCGGCCCTGCGCCACCACGTCTGTGCGCCCCCTGCTACATCTGACGGTCCCGCCGCGCCACCTTTTGACGGCCCGCCGCGCTGCGGCAGAGGGCGCCGCGCTACCACGGCTGAGAGCCTGCCCTCCGTACGTCTGACGGCCCCGCCGCGCCCGACCGCCCGACCGCCCCGCCGCGCCCGACCACCCCGCCTAACCGCCGCGCCTCGCCGCGCCTCGCCGCGCCCGCCTAACCGCCCCGCCGCGCTGCTCGGCGCCACGTCCGACAGCCCACCGCCCCGCCGCGCTGCTCGGCGCCACGTCCGACAGCCCACCGCCCCGCCGCGCTGCTCGGCGCCACGTCCGACAGCCCGCCGCGCTGCGGGCTGAGGGCGCCACGCGCCACCACGGCTGAGAACCTGCTCCTACGTCTGACGGCCCCCTCGCGCCCCGCCCGACCGCCCCGCCGCGCTGCGGCTGAGGGCCCCTCGGCGCCGCGTCTGACAGCCCACCGCGGTGCGGCTGAAGGCCCTCGACCCGCTACGTATGAGGCCCACGTCCCGCTATGGCTGAGGGGCAGCCGCCGCGACCCGGCCGTTGGGTGTCCGCTGTCCGGTATGCGCGGGCGATCGGTCAGCAGGAAGGCCAGCCGGGAAAGCCTGAACGGCGTGCGTTCGGTCTGAGAGCACGAACGTTCCGCGCTTCCGAATGCCAGCCGTGGTCGAGGGCGTACTCGGATGATCGCCGGACATCGGCGGCGGTGCGGCAGACGTCATCGATCCGGCAGGCTCCAACGGGCGCTGACCGGATGGGAGACAGCAGATCCGCATGCAGCGCCCCGCTCGCCCAGCCGGCTCCCGAGACGTGGAGGCGAATGCAGCAGTGGCAGTCGCCGTTCCCCCGCATCTGACGGATCTCCCTGCGCCACTCGAGCGCCCCGCGCCACAGGAGCACCCCCGCGCCACAGGAGCACCCCCGCGCCACAGGAGCACCCCGGCGCCACACGAGCACCCGGGTTTTAGGAACACCCGCGCGCCGATGTGCAACCGCCGCAGCCGCCGCGCCCTCATGCCTGTCGCCCCGATCGGGAACCTGCCTGCCGCCCGCCGGTCCTTCGCCCACGCCCCGGCCCGGGGGCCGGCCGCGCCGCTAGGCCGCGTCTACGAAGGCATGAGGCCGGATGCACACGGTGGACCGCCCGCGTAGGGGGTCGGCCCAGGAGAGGATGTCTCAGCGCGACAGCGGGTAGGCGATGTCGTTGGCGTGGTCGGTGATCGACGCGCCGGTCACGGTCGCCGGGAGGGGCAGCACCTCGAGACAGCGGCGAATCGCGGCCGCCATCGACGGGTTGGGTACGCGCATCGAAATCGTGCAGTGTGGCACCCAGCGGACCGGGCGATAGAGCTCCCAGACCTCGACGCCCGCCGAAGCCAGGCGGTCGTGGACCAGCCGGTGGTGGGTCAGGAGTTCGACGGTCGGGACGACGCCCAGCCACAGCACCCGGCCGACGAACTGGCCGACGAAGTCCATGTCGACGCGCAGCCCTTCGCCGATCGGGATGCCGTCCAGCGCCGACGCGACCGCGTCCGGGGCCAGGGTGCGGGCCACCGCCAGCGAGACGTGCGGCCGGTGCTTCTGCTCGAGCAGGGTGGCCAGGGTGGGGATGCCGTCGTCTTCGAGCGCCTTCCACAAGCCACGCACGCGGCGGGTTGCCTCGACGTCGACGTAGAGCTCGAGTGCCGCGACCACGCCGTCAGTTGACGAAGGTCAGCGTGATCGGGTTGCTGACCAGCGAACCGAGCCGGCCCCGGAGCTGGAACTGGCCGGGCGGCGGCACCGGACCGGCCGCGACCCCGCCCTCGCAGCTGCTCGACTGGCGGCCGTTCCACGTGAGTTTGTAGGAGCGGGTGTTGCCGGGCGACCACTGGCGTACGTCGTGACCGCCGGCCGCGCTGCACTTGTCGGACGACCAGTAGACCTGTACGCCCGAGCTCAGGTAGAGCTCCTGCGGGTCGGAGCCGACGTCGCGGGAGCAGGTACGGGTCCCGATGTATTTGACCGTGAGCGTGAGGTCGACCGTCGGTGCGGCCCGATGGATCGTCGTCGAGGACGCGCTCGGCGTGATCTGCATCTCGGAGTCGGCGCAGCTGCCGTCGGCCGGCACGTTCACGTTGGTGTTGGTCCCGGTCTGACCCCCGCCGGTCGTGGTGCCGGTGCTGGTGCCGGTCGTCGAGCCGGACTGCTGCGACTGCACCTGGGCCGGGTCGGGCAGCGAGGGGCCGCTGCCGGCCGGCGGGTTGTCGACGAAGGTCGGCTGGTCGTCGGGGTCGGACCCGGCGGGCGCGGGAGTCGGCAGCGACGTCGAGGACGACGCCGTTTTGCCTTTCGGACCGGCCTTGTTGTCGCCGCCGCTCTGCGAGCAGGAGACGAACAGCACGATGATGCCGAGCAGGGCCGCGCCCAGCACGACCGCGCGACGCCGCCAGTAGACGGAGGAAGGAAGGGGACCAACCGTCGTTCGCATGATGGGGCCACCGTAAACCCGTACGAGCGCGGCGTCCGGCGCGACGCGCCGGTTATGCGACACCGACTCGCCTTAGGTTTCGTCAGAGATAGACCTTGCGCTGGTAGACGGCGTGGGCGCCGGCCACCCGATCGAGGAAGAGCTTCCCGTCGCAGTGATCGATCTCGTGTTGGAGGGCCCGCGCCTCGAACGCGTCGGTGGTCACGGTGATCGGCTCTCCGCTGCCGGGGAGCACCGCCGAGACCACGACCCGGCCGGCCCGCTTCACGTCGCCGGTCAGGTCGGGCACCGACATGCAGCCTTCGCGGCCCGCCTTCCACCGGCTGGCCTCGATGACCTTGGCGTTGCAGAGGACGAACGTCCCGTGGATGGTGGCCGCCTTGGGGTGGTCGGTCACGTCCACGACGAAGACCTGCACACCGACCCCGACCTGCGGCGCGGCCAGCCCGACGCAGCCCGGCGACACCCGCATGGTGGCGACCAGATCGGCCGCCAGCTGAACGATCTCCGGGTCGGTCGGGTCGACCTCCTCACCGACCGTGCTCAGCACCGTGGCCGGGGCGGTCACGACGGGCCGGACCCGGCCTTCGGGGCTGGTCACAGGATCTCCGACTCGGCGCGCCGCAGCGTCACCTCGACGCCCAGCTCGGAGGCGGCCACGGCCAGCTGCTCGGCGAGCCCGTTCGCGGTGCCCGGCGGCAGATCGACCTCGGCGACCAGCACGTAGAGCGTGCCCGACAGCCGGGTGCTCAGGTCGGTGATGTTGCCGCCTTCGGCCGCCACGACGCGCGTCACGGCGGCCACGATGCCCAGGCGGTCGGCACCGTGCACGCTCACCACGTGCGGTTCGCCGACGTCGTCGGAGCCCGCCTCGGGCGACACCTGGCGCACCGAGGTGACCACATCGGTCAGCGGCTCCAGGGTTTTCGACACTTCCGGCGCGGACGGCCCGGTGCAGACCAGGGTCATTGTGAAGTGGCCGCGCAGGCGGGTCATGGTGGAGTCGGTGAGGTTGGCGCCGACCCCGGCCAGCGCCTCGGCCACGTCGGCGACGATGCCGGTCCGGTCCGGACCGATGACGGTGATGGCAAGCTCGTGCACCCGCCTACAGTAAGTCCTCTATGACTCTCGCCGACGACGCCATCACCTGGTACGACGCCAATCTCCGCGATCTGCCCTGGCGGCAGCCCGGCACCAGCCCGTGGGGAGTGCTGGTCAGCGAGGTGATGCTGCAGCAGACCCCGGTCGTCCGGGTCGAGCCGGCGTGGCGCGCCTGGATGACCCGCTGGCCCACGCCGGCCGCGCTGGCCGACGATCCGCCGTCGGAGGCGATCCGCATGTGGGGGCGCCTCGGCTACCCACGGCGGGCGATGCGGTTGCACGCCTGCGCGGTCGCGATGGTCGAGCGGCATCGCGGCGAGGTGCCCGACGATCTCGATCAGCTGCTGGCGCTTCCGGGCATCGGGACCTACACCGCGCGGGCGGTGGCGACCTTCGCGTTCGGGCAGCGTCACCCGGTCGTCGACACCAACGTGCGGCGGGTGGTTTCCCGCGCGGTCGAGGGCAAGCCGGACGCCGGCCCGGCGACCACCACCGCCGACCTGGTCGCGGTCGAGGAGTTGCTGCCGGCCGACGTCAAACGGGCCGCGCGGGCCGGCATCGCCTTCATGGAGATCGGGGCGGTGCTCTGCACGGCCCGGGCACCGCGCTGCGCGCACTGCCCCTTCGAGGCGGTCTGTGCCTGGCGGCGGAGCGGTTCACCGGCGCTCGGCGGCCCCTCGCGCAAGCCGCAGAGGTACGCCGGAACCGACCGCCAGGTGCGCGGCCTGCTGCTCGAGGTGCTCCGGCACGCGACGGGGCCGGTGCCCCGGCAACGGCTCGACATGGTGTGGACCGACGATGTGCAGCGCGCCCGGGCGCTGGCCGGCCTGGTCGAGGACGGCCTGGTCGAGCCGTTGCACTCGGGCGACTTCGTGCTCGCCGGGGACGGGCCGCGCGACCGGGCGCAGCCGCTCTAGCCGGTGGTGAGAACGAGCTTGCCCCGCGCATGCCCGGACCGGCTGCGCTCCACCGGGGTGCGCCACTCGCCGAGCGGGTAGACGCCGCCGATCGGGATCGAGAATTTTCCCTCGGCGGCCAGCTGGGCGAACTCGCCGAGCACGTCGTACCGCTGAGTGGCGTTGCCGATACCGCCGCGTACGCCAAGCTCTTGAGCCGCCGCGAAATCGCTCAGGGTGACCACCGACCGCGGCGATCCGGCGAGCTCGATCAGGTCGGGCAGCGCGTTGCTCGGCGGTGCGGTGTCGAGCACCAGGTCGACCGGGTCGCCGCGGAGCGCGCGCACGCGCTCGACGAGGCCGGCGCCGTGGCCGGTGACCTCGGCGCCGGTCGCACGCAGAGCCCCGGCGTACGTCTCTCCGGCCGTCGCGATGACCTGGGCGCCGAGCCGTTGGGCGATCTGCACCGCGGCATAGCCGACGGTGGTGCCGGCGCCGTTCACCAGCATGGTCTGGCCGGGCTTCACACCGAGCTGGTCCAGGCCGCGGTAGGCGGTCTCGACCGCCATGGGCAGGGCAGCCGCGTCGACCGGGTCGAGCCCCGGCGGGCGGGGAACCCAGATGTCGAGCAGAGCGAACTCGGAGGCGCCGGCGGTCGGGCCCCGGAAGGGCGCCGGGCCGAAAACCGGATCGCCGATCTTGACGGCGGCGCCGCCGGTGACGCTTTCGCCGATCGCGTCGACGATGCCGGCTACTTCGAGCCCGATGCCGCGTGGCAGGTCACCGGCGAACAGGCCGCCGCAGAGCGCCCAGTCGGCCGGGGTGAGGCCGCAGGCTTGCACCGCGATGCGGATCTGACCAGGGCCGGGGATGGGCACTTCGGCGTCGGTGAGCCGGAGCACGTCGGCCGGGTCGCCGTAGGTGTGGAAGCGAAGGGTGCGCATGGCGTCTCCAGAAAGTGACGACAGATGCTGTCGTCACCAACGTTACCAAGTGATGACAGCATCTGTCGTCGCGAAGATCTACGCTCAGTAGACGTACGGCCAGCCGGACGAGTCGTACGCGAGCAGGTTGATGCCGAGCTGGGCGGCGCCGTTGTCGGCGTAGTAGTGGTAGACCAGCACGTCGGCGTCCGCATCGGTGAAGACCGACTGGCCGCCCGGCCCGTGAATGCTGCCGTGCCCGGCGAGGATTTCGGTGCCGCCCCCGGAGGCCATCGCGGTGCCGTTCTTGTCGGTGAAGGGCCCGTTCACGCTCGTCGACCGGCCGACCATGATCCGGTAGGTGCTGGACGCGCCCCGGCAGCACAGGTCGAAGGAGACGAACAGGTAGTAGTACGACCCGTGGTGAAACAGGAACGGCGCCTCGATGGCCCCGCCGCCGCGACCCGCGACGAGACGGATCGTGCTGTTGAGCCGCTTGCCGGTCGACGGGTCGAGCTGCACCTGCTGGATGCCGGACCAGAACGAGCCGAAGGTCAGCCACCAGCGGTTCGACGAGTCGACGTACAGGTTGGGGTCGATGGCGTTCCAGTTGTTGCTCGTCGTCGATTCGATGACCAGGCCGTTGTTGGTCCACGTGCCCGGGTTCCCGCTACTGCTGGTGGCCAGGAAGATCGCCGAGTGGTTCGAGCCGAACGTCGAGGCCGCGTAGTACATGTAGTACTTGCCGTTGTGATACGACAGGTCGGGCGCCCAGAGCGACGCACTCCCGCCGGTGTACGCGGTGGTCCACGACGCCCCGCCCGGGAAGGCCGCGCCGACGTCTTTCCACGCCGTCCGATCGCTCGACGTCTTCAGCACGATGTTGTTACCGGTGTACGCGATCAGGTACGTCCCGTCGGTCCGCTTGACCACCCCCGGGTCGTGCACCCCGATGCTCCCGGTGACCTTTCCCGGCCCGGGATAGCCGGCGGCGTCGGCCGCCCCGACGCCGGTGAATGTGGCCGCCACAACGACCGCGAGAGTGACGGCGAGCCTGCGTTTGATCGCCACGGAGTTCCCCTTCCGATGTTTCCTCCGGTGCCTTCTCCGATGCCGGCAGGGCCCACGATGCCGGCACTTGTCAGGCCGTCATTGTGAACGTTCACATCGATGACAGTCAAGGGATTCTGTGCGCTGATCAGGGACGAAGACACGAAACGGCCCGGCTGCGCGAAACGCAGCCGGGCCGTTGTCGTCGTTGCTAGTGGATCGGGCTCACTCCTCGGCGGAGGCCGCACCCAGGTCGGCCGGCACCGCGTCGGGAACCGCGACACCGCGATCGGCGCCGTGGAAGGTCAGCTTCGCCTTCTCGACGTTCGCCGGGTCACCCTCGCAGTCCACGACCACGATCTGGCCGGGGCGCAGCTCGTTGAAGAGGATCTGCTCGGACAGGGTGTCCTCGAGCTCGCGCTGGATGGTGCGGCGCAGCGGCCGCGCACCCAGCACCGGGTCGAAGCCCTTGTTGGCCAGGAACTTCTTCGCGGTGTCGGTCAGCTCAAGACCCATGTCCTTGTTCTTGAGCTGGCTCTCGATGCGGGCGGTGAAGATGTCGACGATCTCGAGGATCTCGTCCTGCCGCAGCTGGTGGAAGACGATCGTGTCGTCGATGCGGTTGAGGAACTCCGGGCGGAAATGCTGCTTCAGCTCGTCGTTGACCTTGACCTTCATCCGCTCGTAGTTGGACTCCTCGGCCTCGGAGGCCTGGAAGCCCAGCGACACCGCCTTGGCCACGTCACGCGTGCCCAGGTTGGTGGTCAGGATGATCACCGTGTTCTTGAAGTCGACGATCCGGCCCTGGCCATCGGTCAGGCGGCCGTCCTCAAGAATCTGCAGCAGCGTGTTGAAGACGTCCGGGTGAGCCTTCTCGATCTCGTCGAAGAGGACCACGGAGAACGGCTTGCGGCGCACCTTTTCGGTCAGCTGGCCACCCTCGTCGTAACCGACGTAGCCGGGAGGGGCACCGACGAGGCGGGACACCGTGTAGCGGTCGTGGAACTCCGACATGTCGAGCTGGATCAGCGCGTCTTCCGAGCCGAACAGGAACTCGGCCAGCGCCTTGGACAGCTCGGTCTTACCGACACCGGACGGGCCGGCGAAGATGAACGAGCCGGACGGGCGCTTCGGGTCCTTGAGGCCGGCCCGCGTGCGGCGGATCGCCTTGGAGACCGCCTGCACGGCGTCCTCCTGGCCGATGACCCGCTTGTGCAGCTCGTCCTCCATGCGGAGCAGCCGGGAGGTCTCCTCCTCGGTGAGCTTGTAGACCGGGATGCCGGTCCAGTTGCCCAGGACCTCGGCGATCTGCTCGTCGTCGACCTCGGACACGACGTCGAGGTCGCCGGCCTTCCACTCCTTCTCCCGCTGCGCCTTCTGGCCCAGCAGCTGCTTCTCCTTGTCGCGCAGCTGAGCGGCCCGCTCGAAGTCCTGGGCGTCGATCGCGGACTCCTTGTCGCGGCGCACCTGAGCGATGCGCTCGTCGAAGTCACGCAGGTCTGGCGGCGCGGTCATCCGGCGGATGCGCATGCGGGCGCCGGCCTCGTCGATCAGGTCGATCGCCTTGTCCGGCAGGAACCGGTCGGAGATGTATCGGTCGGCCAGCGTCGCCGCGGCCACCAGGGCGGCGTCGGTGATGCTGATCCGGTGGTGGGCCTCGTAGCGGTCGCGAAGACCCTTGAGGATCTCGATGGTGTGCGCCAGCGACGGCTCGCCGACCTGGATCGGCTGGAAGCGTCGCTCGAGAGCGGCGTCCTTCTCCAGGTGCTTGCGGTATTCGTCGAGAGTGGTCGCACCGATGGTCTGGAGTTCACCACGCGCGAGCATGGGCTTCAGGATCGAGGCGGCGTCGATCGCGCCCTCGGCGGCGCCCGCACCCACCAGGGTGTGGATCTCGTCGATGAACAGAATGATGTCGCCCCGGGTGCGGATCTCCTTGAGCACCTTCTTGAGGCGCTCCTCGAAGTCACCGCGGTAACGGGAACCGGCGACCAGTGCGCCCAGGTCAAGCGTGTAGAGCTGCTTGTCCTTCAGCGTCTCGGGCACCTCGCCCTTGATGATGGACTGGGCCAGGCCCTCGACGACGGCGGTCTTGCCGACACCCGGCTCACCGATGAGCACCGGGTTGTTCTTCGTGCGGCGCGAGAGCACCTGCATGACCCGCTCGATTTCCTTCTCCCGGCCGATGACCGGGTCGAGCTTGCCCTCGCGGGCGGCCTGCGTCAGGTTGCGTCCGAACTGGTCGAGCACCAGCGACGTCGACGGCGCGGCCTCGCCCGCCGCCGCACCGGCCGCGGCCGGCTCCTTGCCCTGGTAGCCCGAGAGCAGCTGGATCACCTGCTGGCGGACCCGGTTGAGGTCGGCGCCGAGCTTGACCAGCACCTGGGCGGCGACGCCCTCACCCTCGCGGATCAGCCCGAGCAGGATGTGCTCCGTGCCGATGTAGTTGTGGCCGAGCTGCAGCGCCTCGCGCAGCGACAGCTCCAGCACCTTCTTGGCGCGCGGCGTGAACGGGATGTGCCCGCTCGGCGCCTGCTGACCCTGGCCGATGATTTCCTCGACCTGCTGCCGCACTCCCTCGAGGGAGATGCCCAGGCTCTCCAGAGCCTTGGCTGCGACACCCTCACCCTCATGAATCAGGCCGAGCAGGATGTGCTCTGTCCCGATGTAGTTGTGGTTGAGCATCCGGGCCTCTTCTTGGGCCAGGACGACAACCCGTCGCGCTCGGTCGGTGAACCGCTCGAACATGCCCTCGTGCTCCTCACGTGCCGTGCGCCAATGGACTGGCGGGGCCAGCGCACGGGCATCGGTGATACCCGTGCTGTAACTCTATCGCCGCCACGCGGTTCCGCCGGGTCCTCGCGGTCCTGAAGAAGCCGTGCGCAACGTTGATTTAGCCAACTTCGCACGCTCAGACGCTGTTCCCCCACCCGAACGAGTACGCGGACAGCGAAATCAGCGTGATCACCCGTCCACAGGCTGTGGACAACTCCTCCACACCTGTGGATAACCCTACGCACCGCAGCTGGGGAGCGCGCTGAAACGCACGCAGGGCCCGCAGCCGGTGGCTGCGGGCCCTGCGAAAACGTACCGGTCAGCTGCGCCCCGGCCCCTTGGCATGGAACTCGTCGACGATCTCCTGCGGGATGCGCCCCCGGTCGGAGATGTCCTTGCCCGACTTCTTGGCCCACTCCCGGATCGCCTTGTTCTGTTCCCGGTCGGCCGTCGCGCCACCGCGGCCGCGGGCGGCCCGGCCACCGACGACCACGCCGCCACGGGCGACCTTGGAACCGGCGCCGACATAGGGGTCGAAGAGCTCCCGCAATTTAGCGGCGTTCTTCTCCGACAGGTCG
Source organism: Actinoplanes sp. NPDC051343 (assembly GCF_044455125.1). Lineage (NCBI taxonomy): Bacteria > Bacillati > Actinomycetota > Actinomycetes > Micromonosporales > Micromonosporaceae > Actinoplanes > Actinoplanes sp. NPDC051343. Next base: position 48,272 of record NZ_JBITEL010000008.1, on the reverse strand, counting down.
ATCTCGTACTGAATGCCGTCGAGGGCGAACTTGACGGTCTCGTCGGCGTCACCCCCGTCGAGGTCATCGACCAGCTTGTGAATGATCTGCTTGGCCACGCGCCGCAATCCTCCCGAACACAGGTTCTCCCCAGCAATGGGAAGACAATAACGCCAGGGCCGCATCATCCGTCAATGGCGGTCCGATATTTACTCGCCCTGGACACAACGTTTCGGAGAATGTCCGCCCCGGACCGGGCTTCAACCGCCGACCGATTCCGCATTCCGATGACCGGTCCGGAATCCCGGCCGCGGCGCGGCACCCGGCCAGCCTAGGAATGGGTCGAAGCAGGACCGGCCGGGCGTCGCACCTTCGGGATAATCCCGGACGAAAGCGGGCGGAGACCCGCTGCCCGAGTCAACAAAGTCCGCCCGAAGTGCCGTTCGGTTCCGCGGAAAGGTCATGCTTTTGAGCGGCGTTCTTCACCCAGCGCAGCCGAGAGCGAACCGGCGAGAGTGATCGACACCTGTTCGTAGCGGCCGCATTACAGGTTGATCTCGAACACCGGGCCTTCAAAAACAACTGCGGATAAAGATCAGTATCGACTGCGTTGCTGTCCGTCACAAACTGGCCGACGCAAATTCGGGGCCGTCGCTCAGATGTTCCGCTCGTACACCATCCGCAGACCGATCAGCGTGATCATCGGTTCGTAAGCGGTGATCGTGCGGCACTCGTCCTTGACCAGCCCGGCCAGTCCGCCGGTCGCGATCACCGCGGAAACCGGGCCGATCTCGGCGATCATGCGCTCGACGATCCGGTCGACCTGCCCGGCGAACCCGAAGTACATGCCCGACTGCAGGCACTCGACCGTGTTCTTGCCGATCACCGACCGCGGCTTGGCCGGCTCGACCTTGCGCAGCTGGGCCGCCCGGGCAGCGAGCGCGTCGAACGAGATCTCGATGCCGGGCGCGAACGCGCCGCCCAGGAACTCGCCGCGCGCGCTGATCACATCGAAGTTGGTGGTGGTGCCGAAGTCGACGACGATCGACGGACCGCCGTACAGAGCGTGCGCGGCCAGGGTGTTGACCACCCGGTCGGCCCCGACCTCCTTGGGATTGTCGATCGCCAGCTGCACGCCGGTCTTCACACCCGGCTCGACGATCACGTTGGGCAGGTCGCCGTAGTAGCGGGCGAGCATGGTGCGCAAACTGCGCAGGGCGGCCGGCACCGTCGAGCAGGCCGCCACCCCGGTGACCTCGACGTTGTCCGAGGCCAGCAGGCCGCGGAACATCAGGCCCAGCTCATCCGCGGTCGACCGGGCGTCGGTCTTGATCCGCCAGCTGTGCACCAGTTTGTCCCCGTCGAATGTCGCGAGGACCGTATTCGTGTTACCGATGTCGATACAGAGCAGCACGACAGATCAAAACCTTTTTCTCGTACGCGGGCGCGACTCCCCGACCGCACGAGAACCCGTGACGGGCCCGACGACCAGAGAGCTCCATGGTTCCACCCGATTCGTCACGCCCGCGGGCGCAGGTCCATCGCGATGTCGAGAATCGGCGACGAGTGGGTCAGAGCACCCACCGACAGATAATTGACGCCGGTCGCCGCGTACGCCGAAGCGGTCGAAAGCGTGAGATTTCCGGTGGCCTCGAGTTCCGCCCGGTGGCCCACGGCCCGAACCACCTCGCCGAGCAGTTCCGGCGACATGTTGTCGCAGAGCAGGAAACCGGCGCCGGCCTCGACCGCCTCCTGCGCCTCGGCCAGGCTGGTCACCTCGACCTGCACCGGCACGTCCGGGAACTTCTCCCGCACCAGCCGATAGGCCGCGGTGATGCTGCCCGCCGCCAGCTTGTGGTTGTCCTTGATCATCGCAACGTCGTAGAGGCCCATCCGCTTGTTGGTGCCCCCACCGGCACGAACCGCATACTTCTCCAGCGCGCGCAGGCCCGGCGTGGTCTTGCGGGTGTCGAGCACGGTCGCCTTGGCGCCCTCGAGCAGGTCGGCCCAGCGGCGGGTGTGCGTCGCGACCCCGGACATCCGGCTGATCAGATTGAGGGCGGTGCGCTCGGCGGTCAGCAGCGACCGCGTCGGCCCGACAACCGTGGCCAGCACGTCGCCGCGCTGAACCCGGTCGCCGTCCTCCACCCGCTGGTCGAACTCGGCCGTGCCGCCCGACGTAACCGCGAAGACCTGAGCCGCCACCGGCAGACCCGCGACCACGCCGTCAGCCCGGGCAACCAGGTCGGCGGTGTCGACCTGCCAGGCCGAGATGGTGGCCTCACTGGTCACGTCCCGCGGCGGGTCGCCGAGATCCTCGGCCAGCGCGGTGTAAACCACCCGCTCAACCTCGCTGAGATCAAGCCCGCCGTCCAACTCGGCCGCTCCGCTTCCCCCGCTGCTCACCGCTGCGCCTCCATGACCATGTCGTTTCGGCCCACGCCCGCAGGGCCCTCATCAAATGCACCCGGCCGCCACCCAGCCCACCCAGCGCGCCCGGTCCGCTCGGCCTGGCCGATCCGGTCGGCGCGCTCGGTCTGGTCGGCCCGCTCGGCGCCGGTGGGCACGGCGCGGTCGGCGCGGTCGGCGCGGTCGGCGCGGTCGGCGCGGTCGGCGCGGTCGGCGCGGTCGGCGCGGTCGGCGCGGTCGGCGCGGTCGGCGCGGTCGGTCACGGCATTTCCTCGAAGGTCTGGGTCAGGCGGCCGGTCGCGTCCAGGCCGTCCAGGAGGTGGCCGCGCCATTCGTCCTCGGCCACCGGGTGATCCTCGCGCCAGTGGCAGCCTCGGGTCTCGCGACGGGTGGTTGCGGAAGCGACCAGCGCCGACGCCACGGTCAGCAGGTTCGTTGCCTCCCAGGCCGCGTTGCGCGGGGTGGCCCGCAACCCGGCCAGCCGCGACAACTCCGCGGTCGTTCCGGCCAACGAGTCGGCTGAGCGCAGGACGCCGGCGCCGCGGGTCATCGCACGCTGCAGGTCGGGGCGGATCGCGGCGTCGGCCACCCAGGCGGGCTCGGGCGGCGGGGACGCCGGGTCGGCCTGTGGCGGCAGGTCGCGGGCGATGTCGTCGGCGATCCGCTTGGCGAAGACCAGGCCCTCGAGCAGCGAGTTGCTGGCCAGGCGGTTGGCGCCGTGCACGCCGGTGCAGGCCACCTCGCCGCAGGCGTAGAGGCCGGGGATGCTGGTTCGGCCGGCCAGGTCGGTGCGGACGCCGCCCGACGCGTAGTGGGCGGCCGGGGCGACCGGGATCAGGTCGGTCGCCGGGTCGATGCCGGCCGTGCGGGTCGACGCCATGATCGTCGGGAACCGGTGCTCGAGGAACTCGGCGCCCAGGTGCCGCGCGTCGAGGTAGACGTGGTCGCTGCCGGTCGACAGCAGCACCCGGTGGATGCCCTTGGCCACCACGTCGCGCGGGGCCAGTTCGGCCAGCTCGTGCTGCCCGACCATGAACCGCTTGCCCGCCTCGTCGACCAGGTGGGCGCCCTCGCCGCGCAGCGCCTCCGAGATCAGCGGTCGCTGCCCTTCAAAGCCGGCTCCGCCGGACTGCGACAAGGAAGCCCGATGAAGCACCGACGTGACGCTCGCGCTGACGAACGAGGTCGGGTGGAACTGTACGAACTCGACGTCGGTGACCGCCGCACCGGCCCGCAGGGCGAGCGCGACCCCGTCGCCGGTGGACACCGAAGGGTTGGTCGTCGACGAGTAGATCTGGCCCATCCCGCCGGTCGCGAGCACGACCGCGCGGGCCAGGATCGCGCCGACGCCGTCCTCCGAGCCCTCGCCCAGCACGTGCAGGGTGAGGCCGCAGGCGCGCCCGTCGGCCGCGCGCAGCAGGTCGAGCACCAGGGCGTGCTCGACGAGGCGGATCCACGGGTCACGGCGTACGGCCTGGTGCAGCGCACGCTGCACTTCGGCGCCGGTGGCGTCGCCGCCGGCGTGCACGATCCGGTCGGCCCGGTGACCGCCCTCGCGGGTCAGCATCAGCGAGCCGTCGGTGTTGCGGTCGAACTCGGCGCCCATGCGGATCAGCTCGCGTACGCGGGCCGGCCCCTCCTCGACCAGCACCCGCACCGCCGCCGGGTCGCACAGCCCGACCCCGGCGATCTCGGTGTCGTTGGCGTGCGCCGCCGGGGTGTCGAGCGGGTCGAGCACCGCGGCGATGCCGCCCTGCGCCCACCGCGTCGAACCGTCATCGATGTTGACCTTCGTGACCACGGTGACGTGCAGGCCCTGCTCGCGCAGGTGCAGCGCGGCGGTCAGCCCGGCGACGCCCGAGCCCACGACCAGCACGTCGGTGGTCTCGCTCCAGCCGGGTTCGGCCGCGGCGAGCCGGCGCGGCAGCGGCGGCAGGTCGGCGAGGGTAGACATGGACGTAGTCAACTCCGCCGCTACGCCGAATTTCGCGGCGGGGGTGCCGGCAGTGGGGACCATTACTTGTACTGGACAGGAAGACTCTTGGTGCCCTTGCCTTTGAGCGATCCGGTCAGCCCGGCGCTGTCCAGCCACAGGTAGCAGCGCACGCCGCGGTCGCCGAGGGCCCAGACGTCCTCGCCGCCGGGCAGCGACACCACGCCGGTGCGGTACTGCAGGTCGGCGTCGTCGGGTACGCCCACATAGGTCGCGACCAGCTTGCGGCAGCCGTCGTGGAACCGGGTCCAGTCCGCGTCCTTCTTCGGATACTCGAGGTTGTCGCCGGCGTACCAGGTGCCGACGTACTCGGCGTTGTGCTTGGCCGTGCACCCGACCGGCGGCATGCTCTGGATCGCGCCCGCGTTGTCGAGCTGGATCGCGTAGCAGGTCAGCATCAGGTCGGACGAGCCGTCGGACAGCGCGTTGCGGAGCGAGCCGATGCGCTGTACGACACCGCCGTCGTCCTCGACCGAGCTGAGCTCGAGCACCTCGCACCGGAACCAGCGGGCGCCGCCGGACCAGGCGGGCGGCGTGGGGTGGGTGACGCCGATCCACAGCCGGGCGTTGCGCCACGGTCCGGCTACGTACTTGGTGGTCTGGTCGTCGCAGGTCCGGTACGCGCTGCGGGCACCCGCCGAACCGTCCGCGGGCGGATCGTCGGCGTCGGCCGCCGGTGAGTCGTAGGTGCCGACGTACACGGTTTCGGTGCGGTGCTGAAGGTCGCAGCCGACTTCCTCGTACGTCGACCGCGCGCCGGCCGTCGCGAAGTTGGCGGTGTGGCAGGTGTCGCTGGCGGGCGTGAACCCGACGGCGGGGGCCATCGGTCCCCATCCGTTGGTCAGGTTGCCGTCGACCCCGCCCGGATTGCCACACCCGGCGACGAGCACCAGCAGGATTGCGGAGGCCATGATCCCGAGCCGGGTATGTAACCCGTCGCGCATGACCACCTTCCCCGCATGTCGTCGATGTCCGCTTTGTCGATCATAGGGGGATCGACGAGGCCACCGAGGCGGTTCGGGCGAATCAGGGACGGGCCGCGAGCGTCATGTCACCGCGTACGGGATCACCGGCCGTGCCCGGCACCGCGGCCGCGGCGTCGGCACCCAGCTCGATGATCCGGTTTTTGGGGTCGACGTGCACGATCCGCGGCTTGTAGGTGCGCGCCTCGGCCGTCTCCATCTGACCGTAGGCGATGAGAATGACCAGGTCACCGGGGTGCACGAGGTGTGCCGCGGCGCCGTTGATGCCGATCACGCCGGTGCCCCGCTCCCCTTCGATCACATAGGTCTCGAGGCGGGCGCCGTTGGTCACGTCGACGATCGCCACCTGCTCGCCCGGCAGCAGATCGGCCGCCTCCATCAGATCGAGGTCGACCGTCACCGAGCCGACGTAGTGCAGGTCGGCCTGGGTCACCGTCGCGCGGTGGATCTTCGACTTGAGCATCGTGCGGAGCATCATTTGTGCAATCCCAACGGAACGTTGTCGATGAGCCGGGTCGCCCCGACCCGTGCCGCGACCAGCAGCCGAGCGGGCCCCTCGGCCGGCGGCTCGCCCAGGTCGGCCCCGGTCAGCGCCAGGTAGTCGACCCGGACGCCCGGCTCGTCATCGAGGATCTTGCGGGCGGCCTGGAGCACGTCATCGGCGGTCGTGCGGCTCGCGCCCTCGCGGAGCGCACGGGACAACGCGAGCGCAGACCGGCGCTCGGACGGCGACAGGTAGCGGTTGCGGCTGGAAAGGGCGAGGCCGTCCGGCTCCCGCACGGTCGGCACGCCGACGATCTCGACACCCAGCTCGAGGTCGCGAACCATCCGGCGGATCAGCGCGAGCTGCTGGAAGTCCTTCTCTCCGAAGTACGCGCGGCCGGCCCGGGTGAGCAGCAGCAGCTTCTCGACGACGGTCAGCATGCCGCCGAAATGGCCGGGGCGGCTCGCACCCTCGAGGATCTCGCCGAGCTGACCCGGGGTCATCGTGACCTGCGGCGGCCCGTCCGGGTACATCTCGTCGCGGCTGGGCGCGAAGACCAGGTCGACGCCCTCCTCCCGGCACGCCTCGACGTCGGCGTCCAGGGTCCGCGGGTACTTCTCGTAGTCCTCGTTCGGCCCGAACTGCAACGGGTTCACGAAGATCGTGGCCACCACGTAGGGGTTCTGCTCGCGCGCCACCCGCATGAGCTCGCGGTGACCCTCGTGCAGGGCGCCCATGGTCATCACGACCCCGGTGCCCTCCGGCGCTTTCGCCGAGATCTCCTCGCGGGTGTGCACGACGACGGTCACGAGGGGCTCCCCACGGTGGCCCGGGACAGGACATCCATCAGCAGCGCCGCGTCCTGCGGACGCAGGCGCCCGGCGGCGATCGCACGGTCGGCGGTGCGGCGCGCCAGAGCGAGGTACGCGGGGATCGCGTCGGACGGCATCCGGTCCAGGTGCTTGCCGACCGTGCCGGCGTCACCCCGGGAAACCGGACCGGTCAGGGCCGCGTCGCCGAGCCGGAGCGCGTTGTCGAGCGCCGCGTGCAGCAGCGGCGACAGCACCCGCTCGGGCCGGTCGACGCCGGCCGCGCGCAGCAGGTCGGCGGCCTCGTTGACCAGCGTGACCAGGTGGTTGGCGCCGTGGGCGAGAGCGGCGTGATAGAGCGGGCGGGCGTCCTCGGCGATCCACTCCGGCACGCCGCCGAGATCGGCGACGAGGCGGGTGGCGAAGGCACGGTCGGAGGTGGTGACGCCCCAGGCGATGCCGGGCAGCCGCTCCAGATCGGCCTCGGTGCCGGTGAAGGTCATGGCGGGATGCAGTGCCATGCCGTTGATCTGCTGGAAGACGGCCAGGCCGTGCGCACCGCTGGTGTGCGCGATGAGTTGCCCGGGTCGCAGCGCATTTGTGGCGTTCAACCCGCTGACCACGCTCGCGAGGGAGTCGTCCGGCACCGCGAGCAGAAGAAGATCGGTGGCCGCCCGGGCGACCTCATCGGCCGGCCGGATCGCGGCGTCGGGCAACAGCCGGGCCGCCCGCTCCCGGGACGCGGCCGACACCGCGGCAGCGGCCACAACACGATGCCCGGCGGCGTTCAGCGCGGCACCCAGAACGGCGCCGACACGACCCGCGCCGACCACCCCGACAACCAAAGGGCGTGCGCTCATTTTCGTGGATCCAGTCCTCGATAAGGGGTACCGGTCGAGCGCAAGTATGCGCTGCCGTGGCGCTTGCCCGACAAGGGTCTGTGAACAACCCCATGGTCGGCCCGAGGTCGGTCGGCCGCCGCTCGGTTCGGCGGGGGACGACCGGGGGCGGCCGGGACCTAGGGTGGCCGCATGATGGGGTGGCGGCAGGCGATGGCTGCGGCGCTTTACGGGCCGGACGGGTTCTTCGTACGCGGTGACCACGGGCCGGCCGGACACTTCCGGACCAGCGTGCACGCCTCGCCGTTGTTCGCCGGGGCGGTGCTGCGGCTCGTCCAGAGGATCGATGACGCGCTGGGCCGGCCCACGCACTTCGACATCGTCGACGTGGGCGCGGGACGCGGCGAACTGCTGGAAACCCTGCTCGCGCTGATGCCGGACGATCTCGGGGCGCGGGCGCGGCTGGTCGCGGTGGAACTGGCGCCGCGGCCGGCGTACCTCAGCGCGCAGATCCTGTGGCGCAGCGAGCTGCCGGAGGCCGTGACCGGGCTGCTGGTGGCCACCGAGTGGCTGGACAACGTACCGCTGGACGTCGCCGACCTGGACGACCAAGGACGGCTCCGGAAGGTGCTCGTCGACCCGGGCAGCGGGGACGAGACGCTCGGCGGCCCGGTCGATGCGGCGGACCGGTTCTGGCTCGACCGGTGGTGGCCGGAAGCCGGGCGGGTGGAGATCGGGTGGCCGCGGGATGCAGCCTGGGCGCACGCGGTCGAGCGGGTACAGCGAGGGTGTGCGCTGGCAGTCGACTACGGGCATCGGAAACCGGCGCGGCCCGCCGGCGGGACCATGACCGGATATCGGGGCGGGCGGCAGGTGCGGCCGGTGCCGGACGGCGGATGCGACGTCACGGCGCACGTGGCGGTCGACAGTGCGGCGGGCGCGGCCGGCGCGGCGTACGAAATCGTCACCCAGCGCAAGGCGCTGAAAGCGCTCGGGGTCGACGGCGGCCGGCCGTCGTTGGAACTTGCCCGGCAAGATCCGGCCGGTTACGTCCGGAGGCTGGCCGCGGCGGGCGCGGCGGCCGAACTGATCGAGCCGGGCGGGCTCGGTGGGCACTGGTGGCTGCTGCACACCATCGGGATCGACGCACGTGGGAGCATGCTCGGGTGACGCGTGAGATGACGGTCGGCACCGGTGCCGGGCTCGACACCGCCGACATGGTGCTCAACATCGGGCCTCAGCACCCGTCCACCCACGGCGTTCTGCGGCTCAAGCTGACGCTGGACGGCGAGCGGGTGGTGACGTGCGAGCCGATCGTCGGCTACATGCATCGGGGCGCCGAAAAACTGTTCGAGGTGCGGGACTACCGGCAGATCATCGTGCTGGCCAACCGGCACGACTGGCTGTCCGCCTTCGCCAACGAGTTGGGCGTGGTGCTCGCCGTCGAGCGGCTGATGGGCATCGAAGTTCCAGAGCGGGCGGTCTGGCTGCGGATGGCGCTCGCCGAGCTCAACCGGGTGCTCAACCACCTGATGTTCCTCGGGTCCTACCCGCTGGAGATCGGCGCGATCACCCCGATGTTCTACGCGTTCCGCGAGCGCGAGACGCTGCAGGCGGTCATGGAGGAAGTCTCCGGCGGCCGCATCCACTACATGTTCAACCGGGTCGGCGGCCTCAAGGAAGAGGTGCCGGCGGGCTGGACGCGCCGGGCCCGGGAGGCGATCGCCCTGGTCCGGTCGCGGCTGCCCGACCTCGACCATCTGATCCGCAAGAACGACATCTTCCTCGCCCGCACGGTCGGCGTCGGCGTGCTCACCGCGGCCCAGGCCGCTGCCTACGGCGCGTCCGGGCCGGTGGCGCGAGCCAGCGGACTCGACATCGACCTGCGGCGGGACGAGCCCTATCTGGCGTACGACCAATTGAAGGTGCCCGTGGTGACAAAGACCGCGGGCGACTGCCATTCCCGGTTCGAGGTGCTGCTCGACCAGGTGTACGTGTCGCTCGACCTCGCCGAGGAATGCCTCAACAAGGTCGACACGATCGCGGGCCCGGTCAACGTGCGGCTGCCCAAGGTGGTCAAAGCGCCGGAGGGACACACGTACGCCTGGACCGAGAACCCGCTCGGCATCAACGGCTACTACCTGGTGTCGCGGGGCGAGAAGACGCCGTGGCGGCTCAAGCTGCGCACCGCGTCGTACGCCAACGTGCAGGCGCTGGCCACACTCATCCCCGGCTGCCTGGTGCCCGACCTGATCGCGATCCTCGGCTCGATGTTCTTCGTGGTCGGCGACATCGACAAATAGCGGCCCTACCAGCGGCCATAGCCGTTGGGGTCATAGCCCTGCACGTACCGCTCGTCGGCACCCCGGTCGTACCCGCCGCCCGACGACCGGTCATAGCCTCCGTACGCCGCGAAGTCGGCCAGCGTGCCCACGTTGGTGTCGTTGGCGCTCGGCCGGTGCCGGCGGGCCTTGTAGTTGGGGTCGCCGGTAGCCAGGGACGGCTCGTCGTAGGAGTCGTCCGCCGAGGCGTAACCACCGTCCTCGTACCCGCTGTCAACCCCGTAGTCGCCGCCGCCCGACCCGTAGTTCTCCACGCCGTAGTCGCTGCCGGCCTCGTAGCCTTCGCCGTAGCTCGCATCGTCGGTGCCGCCCGAGGGCCGCCCGTAGGTGTTGCCGACCGGCGCCGCCCCGATCTGAGCCGAGCCGAGCTGCGCGCCGCCGCCGTAGACACCGGGGGTTTTGGGTGCGGGACCGGCCATACCGACGGGTCCACTCATGCCGCCCCGGGCAGTCATACCGTGCGGGCCGTTCATCCCGTGCGGGCCGTTCATCCCGTGCGGCCCGTCGGACCCATGGCCGGCGTCCGCATAGCCACTGCCGGCGCCGCCGGGTCCCTGGCCGGCGTCCGCATAGCCGCTGCCGGCGCCGCCGGGTCCGTGGCCAGCGTCCGCATAGCCACTGCCGGCGCCGAAGTCACCGTCGAGCGAGTCCGCCGCGCGGCCGTACTGGCCGCCTCCGCTCACCGGCCCCGGCCGCACGCCGGCCGCCGGACCGGGCGGGACCGCAGCCGCCGCGGCGGCACCCCGCTGGCGTGGAATGGCCGGCCCGGGACGGCCTCCAGGACCGCGCCCACCGGTGCTCATGCCAGGCTCACGCGCCCCGGGGGCCATGCCGGACCCGCTCGGGCCACCCGACACCATGCCCGGACCGCCCAGACCGCCGCCGCCCATTCCCGCGCCATTCGGAACGTCGGGCGCTATGCCGGGACCGCTCAAGCCGCCGGGCCTCATGCCGGGACCGCCCGGACCGCCCGGACCCATGCCAGGACCGTTCAGAGCACCCGAGCCCATGCCGCGACCGCTCGGGGTGGCCGAGCCCATGCCGGGGCCGTTCAGACCGCCAGGGTTCATGCCGGGCCGGTTGAAGCCACCGGATGCCACGCCGGCACCGCCCGGTCCGCCGGGATGCATGCCTCCGCCGTGCGGACGCGCCCCGGGGGCCACGCCGGCGCCCCCCGGGATGCCCGGGCGACCGGGCGCGCCCACGCCGGGGTCCCTCGGGCCGCCCCGCTGGCCGCCGGTGGTCATGCCGGGCTGGTCGGGGTCGGGCTGGTCGTCCCATCCGCCGTCGCCGGGCGGCGGGACCGGCCGGACCGCTGCCGCCGCGGAGGCGACCGGCACGGACGCCCGGCCACCGCCCGCCGGGGCGGGCGCGAAATCCTCGCTCGGCGCCGCGTCAGCGCCGAAGCCGTCGCCGGCCTCGTAGCCGTCGTTCTGATAGCCGTCGCCCGGAAACCCGTCGCCCTCGAAGCCGTCGCCCGAGAGGCCGCCGGCCTGGTATCCGCCGGCCTGGTATCCGCCGCCGCCCTGGAAGCCGCCGCTCGGCTCCTCGTCCGGGGTATAGGCGCCCGGCTGGGACGGGAGCATCGGCTCGTCGCGGAAGAAATCGGACCGGTCGGCGCGGGCGCTCTGCGGCGGGCGGCCGCTCTTGCCCGGGCGGCCGAACTCGGCCCGCAGCTCGCGGCGAAGTTTGCGGACCTCTTCGGTGACGCGGTCCTCGACGTCCATGCGCTGGAGGGCCGGGTCGCTGCGGATCAGCACCGAGGCGCCGACCAGCACGACGCTGACCGCCAGGAGCAGCACGGCGAAGCGCGTCGAGCCTTGGCCGCCGCCGATGAGCACGACGGCGGCGGCGAGCGGGGCAAGCCCCACACCCGCCCAAATCAGGCCACGAAGCAGCCCGGCACTGTGTCCCGCGGTCGGTTCCCGGTCCGGCATGGGCGCTGATGTTACTCAGAGGACGCTTGCGGCGAAACGGGCAAGCGTCGGGCTTCAAATAGGTGAAAACCCGACGCTTGCCCGACAAAACGTTTGTGACCAGGAGGAACGTCAGCCCGCTGCCAGTGCACTGTCGGAGCTGAAGACCACGCCCACGCTCAGCTTGCCGGTCTTGAGCGCGGTCTTGGTCAGCGGGCCGCCGGCGTCCAGCGACTGGAAGCTGCCGGCGTTGAACTTGTAGGTGCTGACCAGGCCCTGCTGGCACTCGGGCCGCTGCGGGCACTCGGCCGGACCGCCCAGGCTGGTCGCCGCGCCGGAGCACTTGGAGGCCAGGTCGGACAGGGTCTTCACGCCATTCTTGTCGGAGAACGCCTTGGTGACGGCGAACGCGTTCTCGTCCTGCGCCTGGGAGGCCGCACCGAAGACGAGGCCGGCCTTTTCACCGAGGGCCTTGAGGTTGGTCACCGTGGTGTCGAGGTCGGACGAGGCCGGTGCCTTGCCGCCCTTGTCGTACTTGCCCTGCAGGAACGTGGCCAGTGAGGCCGCGTATTCAGGGACGATGGCGATCTGTCCTTTTTCCAGCGCGGGCTCGTACAGCTCGCGGTTGCCGATCGTCTGCACCTTGACCGTGTAACCGGCGGCGGTGAGGGTCTGGGCGTAGACCTCGCCGAGCGTGGCGCTCTCGCTGAAGTTAGCCGCGCCGACCGTGATGCTGCCGCCCGGGCCCTTCTGGATGCCGGCGACGACGTTGTTGGCGGCGATGAAGTCGGTCGCCGCCTGCTTCGAGGACTTGCGGTCGACGTCGACCGCCTTGTTGAGAGCGATCAGCTTGGCCGTGTCGAGCGCCGCCGAGGCCTTGTCGAGGGCCGCGATCAACTGCGGAGAGGACTTCTTCTTGTTGATCGCCGGGATCACGTTGTCCGTGGCCTGCAGGTTTTTGTCGTCGGTGAGAGCGACCAGGTCGGTCCCGGCGACCGGGGCGCAACCCGCGCCCGCGGCCGAGGACGGCGGGGCCGCGGTGCCGGAGGAGCCGGCGCTTCCGCAACCGGCGAGGGAAACGACGGCCGCCGTCGCACTGGCGGCCATCAAAAGCATGTGTCGACGCATACTGCCGCCTTCTGTGTCCCGGCATGACCGGTGTGGTCATGCCGCGTGTCCGACGGGCAGCCGAAGTGAGTGCCCGTATGTATGCCCTGAAACTTCTACCCGCTGGGTATGACAACTTCGGAGAACGATGCAGGAGCGTTACCCGGCGGGAGCCGCCGCGGACGGCTTCCGACGCCATGCCGAGCGTAACGGACGGGGCGTGACCAGGCGTTGTACGCCCGCGAGCCCGATCTCGAAGGCGAATGCGAGGAACGCCACAACGATGCCTCCGCCGACGATTTCACCGCCCCCGACGTTGATGCCGAGGCCGAATCCGGCGCTGATGATCTCCCCGAGCCCACCACCGTTGACGAACGCGGCCAGCGCCGTGGTCGCCACCACCTGGACCGTCGCCGTCCGCAGACCGGCCGCCAGGTACGGGACGGACAGCGGCAGCTCGACCCGCCACAGCACCTGCCGGCCGGACAGCCCCATGCCCTTGGCCGCTTCGAGGGTTTCCGGGTCGATCGAGCGCACGCCGGTGTGGGCGTTGGCCAGCAGCGGTGGCACGGCAAAGACGGCCAGGGCGACGATCACCGGCGGCTTTCCGAAACCGAGCGGGGTCAACGGCAGGATCGTGAGCAGGGCCAGGGTCGGGATGGCCAGAGTGATGTTGGCGATCGAGATCGCCGGGCCACCGCCGCGCCCGCGGTGCCCGAACCACACGCCGAGCGGCCAGCCGATCGCGCAGGCGATCAGCACCGCCCAGAAAGTGATCTGCAGGTGCTCGATGAGCCGATCGAACAGGCCGCCCGGATTGGTCCAGTTGAGCGGGTCGTTCAGCCAGAGGATGCCCTGGTGCAGGTAGTTCATGACGCCCTCCGGCGGGCCCACGGGGTCAGCACCCGGCCGATCCCGGCCAGGATCAGGTCGAGGACGAGCGCCAGCGCGACGGTGAGGATCGTTCCGGTGAGGATCTCGGCCTTGTAGAAGTTGTTGCGGAAACCGCCGAGGATGAGTTCACCGAGGCCGCCCTTGCCGATCAGCGCACCCACCGTGACCAGGGCCACGGTCGAGACCGTGGCCAGGCGGATGCCGGTGACGATGCTCGGGAGCGCCAGCGGCAGTTCGACGTGCCAGAGACGGCCGAACCGCCCGTAGCCCATGCCCAGCGCGGCGTCCTTGACCTCGGCCGGGACCTGAGTGAGGCCGTTCAGCGCGTTGCGTACGAGGACCAGCAGCGCGTAGAGCACCAGGGCGATGAGGACGGTGAGGTCGGTCGTCGTGCCGACCACCGGAGCGAGCACCGAGAGCAGGGCGAGCGACGGGATCGTGTACAGGAAGCCGGAGAGTGCAAGAATCGGCCCGGTCAGCGGTTTGATCCAGTAGGCGACGATCGCGAGCGGCAGCGCCACCACCAGTGCGACGATGACCGCCCGTCCGGTCAGCCCGGCGTGGTAGAGCAGTGCACTACGCAGAGCGCCGGCGTTGTCGTGGATGTAGTGCCAGGAAAACCACGGATTTCCGGGCCCGTCATCGGCGGGTGCGGCGAGCGGCCGGACGGCCGGCAGGGCCCACAGGAAGGACATACGTGGACGCTACCGCGATCAACGAGGTGGGCGCCGACCGCAGCGCGGCCTCGATCACGCTGCAGGACGTCGGGAAGGTCTATCCCGACGGCACGGTCGCGGTCGGCGACTTCAGCCTCGAGGTGCGCTCGGGCGAACTCACGGTGCTGATCGGACCGTCCGGATGCGGCAAATCGACCATCCTGCGCATGATCAACCGGTTGATCGAGCCATCCAACGGACAGATCCTCATCGACGGGCGGAACATTCTCGATCAGGATCCGGTCGAGCTGCGGCGGCACATCGGCTACGTGATCCAGAACGTCGGACTGTTCCCGCACTACACCGTCCGCAAGAACGTCGCGACCGTGCCCACGCTGCGCGGCTGGGAGCGCAAGAAGGTGCGCGACCGGGTCGACGAACTGCTCGAACTGGTCGGCCTCGACCCGGCCCGCTACGGCGATCGCTACCCGCAGGAGCTGTCCGGCGGCCAGCGCCAGCGCATCGGGGTGGCCCGCGCGCTCGCCGCCGACCCGGTCGTGTTGCTGATGGACGAGCCGTTCTCGGCGGTCGACCCGATCGTGCGGGCCCGCCTGCAGGAGGAATTCCTCAAGCTGCAGGCCGAAGTACGCAAGACCATCGTGATGGTCACCCATGACATCGACGAGGCGGTACGTCTCGGCGACCGGATCGCGGTGCTTGCCCAGGGTGGCAAGCTTTTGCAGTACGCCCCGCCGGCCGAACTTCTGAGCCACCCGGTGTCGTCCACGGTGAGCGATTTCGTCGGCACCGACCGCGGCGTCCGCCGGCTGGCCGTGACCGCGGTGCGCGGCGCCATGCGTCCGCTCGGCGAGGCTGCGCCGGCCGCCGGGGCACCGACCGTTCCCGAGGACGGGACCCTCTACGACGCGCTGTCGGCGATGCTCACCACCGATTCGGCCGAGGTCGTCGTGGTAAAGGACGGGAACCCGGTCGGCGTGGTGTCGAGGAGCGCGATTTTCGACGTACCGAATCAGGGAGCGCAAGCAAAGGTCTGAGAGCCACCGAATGGCCGGTCCGGGGCGCAGTGGCGCCCCGGACCTTGCCGTCAGCTCTTGCCGCGATAGCCGCCGAGGGTGGCCAGACCGATGATCCAGCCGACGAACAGGCCGTAGGAGGCACCGTCGCCGGCCGAATGGAAGGCGCCGAGAAGCGACGGGTTCTTCAAGAAGAGGGTGGTCAGCAGGGCGGCGAAGCCGCCGGCGAAGATGTACGCGGCCCAGCCCGCGAAGAACTGGCTGATCGTGCCGCGCGCCCGGGCCAATTGCGAGCCGGGCAGCAGAAGCAGAAAGACCAGGGTCAGCACGACCAGCAGGATCGCCTTGAGGTCGCCGACGATGATCGAGCGCAGGGAGTCGTTGGAGTTGAACTGCCAATGCGGCCACGCGAGCAGGCGGAGCCACCAGCCACCAGCCGTGTTGGCGTTCGTGTTCTTGCTCGCCCAGTCGGAGTACCACGGACTGCCGAAGACCAGGACGAGAATGAGTGCGGCCAGCGTGCCCGCACCCGGCGCAGACTTGTAACGGTTACCGAGAGCCATGGCCGGTAAATTCCCAGCCGGGCTTGCTTTTCAAACGACGTCGGTAAATGCCCTTTTACTGGTGTTTCTGCAGGTAATCGATGAAGGCGGCGCGCAGCAGCGGCTCCTGATCGCCGTAGCCGTGCCCCTCGAGCTCGCGGTACAGAGCAACCGCCTCCTCGATCGTCGGACCGATCGAGTTGGGCGCGCCGTCCAACTCGGCCGCCTCGTCGGAATCCGGCAGGTGCTTGAATACCGACCAGAAGAAACCGATGTCGCGGTGGTGCCGGGCCAGGGCGAAGGCGCGTTCGCGCAGCTCCTCGGTGGGCAGGGCGTCCAGCTCGGCGAAGCTCGGTGAGGTCATGACGGCAAGCATAGGGCTGCCGGTTCGGGCCTCAGCGGGAAGATCCCCAGGGTCCGTCGTCCCAGGTCTCGCTGCGCGCCGCGGTGGTCGTCGGCGTCCAGTTCTCCGGCAGGTCGGGCGTCCAGTTGCTGCCGTTGGTGGTGGGCGGCGAGTTCCAGTCGGCACCCGCCCCGGCGCCGAACGGCCGCCCGTAGGTCTCGACGAGCCGGGTCACGATCAGACCGCCGCCCAGCACGCAGGCCGCGATCGCGAACAACGAGATGTCGTAGTGCTTGCGGTCGGAGTAGTCGAGGAACAGCGTCAGCCCGGCGACCGCGAACAGCGTGCCGAAGATGCCGCCGCGCCGCCCGTACGCGCTGGTGCCCGCCAGCAGGGCGAGGCCGACGCCGATGCCGGTCCACTCAAGACCGGTGCCCGGCACGATCGGGCGGGTCGCCTGCGCGGCGAACAGGGTGCCGGCGCCGACCGCGAAGACCGACGAGAGGACCAGCGAACCGAGCACCGGTACCGCGGCGGTCCCACCGCGGCGGTAGGCCGGGTCACCGGCCGGGCGCATGCGCCCGAGCCACCGGCGTACAGGAGTGATCGTGCCCAGTGCACCGCCGATCACGGCCAGCAGCGCGAAGCCGCCGAACAGGAAGAACGCCTGCTTGGTCGGGTCGTACTGACCCTGTAGGGCGACCGGGGCGGCGCGCAGCTGATCGAAGACGACCACGCCGAGGCCGGCCGCGAGGGTGGCCACCCAGCCCGGCACGTGCAGCGCGAGGATCACGACGCCGATCACCAGGCCGCCCGCGGCGGCGATCAGCACTGCCGGAAGCATGCCCTTGACCAGGCCCTGGTCGCCCTGCTCGGCGTACTGCAGGGAGGCGGCCAGGGCGATCGGGCCGATCGCGAGGTTGGGCACCGCGGCCCGCAGACTGAGTCCGGCGCCCATCGCGAGCAGGCCGATCGCCGCGCCGGCGACCAGCAGCGTGTCCAGGGCGGGCCGCTTCAGCGTGCTCGGGTCGAGGCGGTAGAGAAGAAACGCGAAGACGGCCGCCGCGACCAGCAGCACGACCTCCCATCCGAGGTGGACGCCGAGCCGGTCGCGGCCGTCGTCCTCGAACTCGGCCGCCGCGGCTCCGCCGGCCGCGTCGGCGGTCGTCTCGTCCATCATCTCGGCGGCACGGCGTCGCTGCTCGGTGGCGGCAAGCGTATTGGCCCGGTAGGCCGCCGGGTCGGACGGAGTCTCGTCGTCGTACGCCATGTCGTCCGCCTCCTTGGGTGCGCCTCGATGGGGCCGGAAGCGCACGCCGAAATCGGGGCCTGGGTAGCCCGTGCCCAGAGCATACGGATAGAACGGGGGCTCAGTTCAAGGCCCAGAAATGAGCGATCACCGACGGCCGGACGGCCGATCCGAATCACTCTCGTCCGTACGGTCGGGCTCGGGCGGGACCCGGCACGCCCGCTCCAGCCAGAGCGCGGCGCCGACCAGCAGCACGGCGGCGATCAAGCCGCCGATCGCGGGCGGGCGGTCGTCGCGGGCGGCCTTGGTCGGCTCGAGCACCAGCCAGGCCAGCAGGCCGGCCGAGAACCCGGCGGACAGGGCGCCGACCAGCGCCGACGCCTTGGCCAGCGCGACATAGCGGGCGACGGCCAGCGGGTCGACCCGGGGCGCACCCGGCTTGCGCTGGATGCGGGCGCTCGTGTTCTGCGCGAGCAGGCCCTCGGCCACCGCCAGCACCGCCAGCACGATCACCGGCGACCAGGGCAACTGGGGCAGCAACGAATAGGAGAAGCTGAGCAGGAGCCAACCCACCGCGGCGGCGGCGAGCGCCGCGACGATCAGCACCGAGACGCTGGTCGGACGCATCGACGGGTCCGACCTGGGCGACTCCGGGTTGCTGCTCACGTCATCTCCGGTGGCTAATGGCGTCTGCTCATGTCGACTCTAACGGGAGGTCGCCGCGCGGCTGCATCGCGGCGATCTCGTCGGCCAGCGCCGGGGCGTTGAGCAGATCAGTGAGCCAGCCGTGCCCCGGCAACTGCCCGTAGGGCTGGATGTCGATCCACGGGCGGAGCACGAACGCGCGCTCGTGGGCGCGGGGGTGCGGCAGGACGAGATCGGGCTCCTCGCGGATCACCGGCTGGTCGTCGGCGTCCCAGACCGCGATCACGTCGACGTCGAGCGTGCGCGGGCCGAACCGGCGAGCCGGATCGCGTACCCGGCCGGCCGCCGCCTCGCAGGCGTGCGCCCGCTCGAGCCAGTCGCGCGGTGCCGCCCCGGGGTCGGACGCCAGCAGCACCGCGTTGAGATAGGGAGGCTGGTCTGGATCGCCCCACGGCGGTGTCTCGTAGACCCCGCTGGCCAGCACCACGCTGTCGCCGAGCAGCTTGACTGCCAGCCGCAGGTTGGCGATGCGGTCGCCGAGGTTGCTGCCGATCGAGAGGACGGCCCGGCTCATCGGTTTTGTTCCCGTCGTAGGACCACGGCCACGTCGGCGAAGTCGTGCGGGATCGGCGCCTGCGGCTTGTGGACGGTGACCTCCGCCGCGGCGACCCGCGGATCGGACAGGCAGACCTCGGCGAGACGGCCGGCCAGCGTCTCGATCAGATTCACCGGCTCACCGGTGATCACCGTGACCAGGCGCTCGGCCAACTCGCCGTAGTGCACGGTGTCGGCCACGTCGTCGGTCGCGGCCGCCTTACCGAGATCGATCTCGAGAACGACGTCGACCAGGAAATCCTGTCCCTGTTCCCGCTCGAAGTCGTAGACGCCGTGCCGGCCCCGGGCCCGCAGGCCGGTCAGCACAATCCGGTCGCTCACCGTCAGCCCCTCCATCCGTCGCTACCCACCTTGCCGTACGGGCCGGGCGGTTTGGCGCCCCTCACCCGTTCCGGTGGCCGGCTCACTCCTCAGCACGCCCGGAAGGCCCGGATCGGTTCGACGTCATGGCCTTGAACTTCGGCGCCCCGGTGGCCCGCCAGACCGCGAGCGCGTCGGCGGTCGCCCGTACGTCGTGGACCCGGATGCCCCAGACGCCGGCGGCGGCCGCCAGGACCGAGGTCGCCAGCGTGGCCGCCTCGCGCTCGTCGACCGGTCGCGGGGTGCCGTCCGGAGCGGCCAGCAGCCGGCCCAGATAGGTCTTGCGGCTGGCCGCGAAGAGGACCGGGAAGCCGAGATCGATCAAGGCGTCCAGGTGCCTCGTCAGGGCCCAGTTGTGGCGGGCGTTCTTGGCGAACCCGAGGCCCGGGTCGAGGATGATCTGTCCCGGGTCGACACCCCTACCGACCGCCTCGTCGACCCGTTGCAGCAGCTCATTGCGTACGTCCCCGACGACATCCGCATAGACCGCGAGCTCGTTCATGTGGCGCGAGTGTCCACGCCAGTGCATCAGGATCCACGGGCAGCCGGCGTCGGCCGCGACGCCCGCCATCGCCGGGTCGGCCAGACCGCCCGACACGTCGTTGATCACAGTGGCGCCCGCGGTCAGGGCCGCCGCGGCCACTGAGGCACGGGTGGTGTCGATGCTCATGCGTACGCCCGCAGCCGCAAGCCCGGTGATCACCGGGACCACCCGGGCGGCCTCGGTTGCCGCGTCCACCCGCTCGGCGCCGGGCCGGGTGGACTCCCCGCCGACGTCCACGATGTCCGCCCCGCCCTGTTGCAAAGCTATGCCATGTTCGATGGCAGCATCCACGTCGGCGTATCGGCCGCCGTCGGAAAAAGAGTCAGGCGTGACGTTGAGAATCCCCATCACGACCGGGTGATCTTCGCTAGCTGACTCGGCACCCATGAGCAGGGCATCCCTCGGGTTGGTCGTCACGGAAGGAGGGTACGGGGACCATGTCATTCGAACATGTGTACGATACGTCGTGACTCATTTTCATCCACGCCTTTACCTTGCGTAACGAATCAGACGCTTGTAGCTAAGAAGTACGGGCCGTACTCTTCGGAACTGCGGCATCATGAAAGAACCGAAGAGAGCAGATGAGCATGGCAAGCCCGCAACCGCTCACTCGACGCGGTGAGCTGGAAGTAGCACGATATGGGCGACGCCGTGAGGCTTCACAACTGCAGCGTGTCCGGCACCCCCTAACCGGACGCGGGGAGGTTTACCAATGATCGCCACCGAGCTCACCGCTTACGCCTTTACGGCGTTCCAGCACGGTACGCTCGCCGCAGCGGCGCCGACGGGTATCGACACCACGGGCGTCGTCACCTTCTTCGCCAAGAACATCGCCCCGATCCTGCTGGCTGTCCTAGGTGTGATCTTCATCGGACGCGCCAGCCGAGGCGAGATCTCCAAGGTGCTCACCAGCTCCGCGATCGCCATCGTCGGCCTCGCGTTCATCGCCGGTGCGGCCACCCTGTTCTTCCTCGGCGACTATCTCGTCAAGCTGATCTTCAACTGAGATGCGCCTCCGGACCGACGACGACATCTACCGGGCGCGCCTCGTCTATCTGGGGCCGCCCGGCTACACCCTGCCCATGCATCTGCCGTACGCGCAGTACGGACTGTTCGTGGTGCTGGTGCCGCTGTTCTGGTTCATCCACTACCTGATCACGTTCCAGTTCGATCCGTTCCCGGCCTGGGAGATCGCGCTGGCCATGGTCACGACGTCGTACATCTTCCGGCACGTGGACCCGGACCGGCCGGCCCGCATGGTCATCCGCACCGCGTTCACCGATTGGCGCCGCACCCGTGAGCCCACGGTCGAGCAGCGCGATCCGAGACTTGTCGCCACTCGCATCCGGGTTCGGGAGGAGTTGGTATGACCAGTTCAGCGGTGCTCTCCTTCGGGGCCGGCGCATGACCGAATCCTTCCCGCACGGGCATCCCCGGGCGGATGCCCTTGACTCCGGCAGGCAGAGTAACGGTATGCGTTCGGACAACTACTCTCCGCCAGATTCCGGCGAACCGGTCGACGAGTTCGTCGCCGACCCCGGCCACGGTGCGGTGGGTGTGTTCCAGGCGCCGCAGCCCGTGCGGCCCCGGCCCGCGCCGGTCGACACGACGCTCGACATCGACTCGCCGTTCCTCGACCTGTTCGGAGGAACGCCGACACCGGTGTCGACCTCCCCGGGGTCGGGGACGGCCGGCGCGGCACCGCCGGAGTCCGATAATGATCTCGACTTCGGTTTCGAATTCGGCGACCCGGCGGCGCCCCCGCCAACCTTCGACGCGCCTCGGTCTTCTGAGGAACGATCGGCGCGGCCCTTCGACGCGCCGGCGTCTTTCGAGGCGCCCCCCGAGCAGTCCGTTGACGGCCCGCCGGCGCGGTCCCCGGAGGCGGGGCCCGAGCGGTCCTTCGATGCACCGCCGGCGCGGTCGGTTGACTCGCCTGGGCAGTCCTTCGACCCCGCGCCCGTACGGTCGGTTGACTCGCCGCCTGGGCAGTCGTTCGAATCCGCCTCTGAGCGGTCGTTCGGCTCGTCACCTGAGCGGTCCTTCGACTCCGGGCCGGAGCGATCTTTCGACTCGCCGCGTGGGCAGTCCTTTGACTCCGCGCCCGAGGGAACCTCCGATTCGCTGTCTGAGCGGTCATTGGGCTCGCTGCCCGAGCGCTCCTCCGACTCCTCAGCCGTTGAGACGCCGGCTGCTTTTGGGGCGCCCTCTTTTGAGGCGTCTCGTGCTTCGTCCACTGAGGCGCCGCCTTCCGCCACGCCCTCGCCGGCCGCTCGCTCGTCCGCGGCCCCTTCGTCCGCGCGGCCTTCGTCTGCTCCGGCGGCCGTTCCTCCGCCGTCCGGTCCGGCTGCGGTTCCGTCGGCGCCCGGGTCGCGGGCTTCCGGGTCACCGACCTCCGCTTCGACTGCGTTCGCCTCGCCGGCTTCCGCGCCGCCGATCTCGGCTCCGCCGGTGTCGGGGTCGCCGATGTCCGGCCCACCGATGTCCGGGTCGCCAGTGTCCGGGCCACCGATGAGCGGGTCGCCTATGTCCGGGTCGCCTATGTCCGGGCCACCTGCGTCTGCGGCACCTGCGTCTGCGCCGCCTGCTTCCGGACCGCCTGCCTCGGGGCCGCGGTGGCTTTCGAACGGGGCGGGCTCGGTTCCGGACGGGCCTGACTTTGCTCGGGCTCCGGCCGGACCCCGGCCCGACTACTTCGACTCGGCGCCCTCGTCGGCTGCCAACGGTGACTGGCCCAACTTCGACGACTGGCCGGCCTCGCCCACTGCACCCCCCACGGTCGAGCAGGCTCCGCGGTGGCCGGCGGCGGGGCTGCCCTCCGCGCGTACGGGAAGGGAGCCGGAAGCGTCGGCGCCCGGCGTGACCACGATGTCGGCGGACGCGCCCGCGGCCTATGCCGCGCCGATGCGCAGCGAGGCCGAATCGGCGCTGGTCCCGGCGACCGAGACCCGACCCGCCAAGCGCAAGGAGAAGGCCCCGGCCAAGCGCAAGGAGAAGAAGGCCGAGCCGCGCAACCTGCCCGTGCGGCCGCGCCCGCAGGACGTCAAGCCGCTGCGGCCCAACAAGATCAAGTTCAGCGACCGCGACCCGGCCATGGAGTTGGCGATCAGCGAGATCGCCGGGCACCTGACCTTCACCCAGAGCACGGTGACGGCCTGGTACTACCTGCCCGAGGTCCGGTGGGCCTTCCGGCCCGACGCGGAACGCGAGGCGCTGCTCAGCGCCATCTCCGAGCAGTACGCCGGGTTGGCCGGGTTCCGACTGCACCTGCGCCGCACCAACCGGCCGTTCCCGGCCGACGAATGGGCGCGGACGGTCGACTCGTTCACCGCCAAGCCGCTGCCCGACGTGCAAGGCGGCACCTCGTGGTCCGATCACCTGGTCGCGGCCCAGCGGCACCTACTGTCGGTCAACCACGCCGAAGGCCAGACCTATCTGGGTGTGACGTTTGCCCGCCGATCGCTCGGCGACACCTTCTCGGAGAGAATTCTTCGGGTCTTCGGGCGCGGCACATCGGACGGCGAACGGCGCAAGCTGGGGCGTACGGTCGAGCAGTTCGACGAGGTGCTCAACGCGTTCGGCATGCGGGGGCGCCGAGTCACCCCGGCCGAGCTGGAATGGCTGCTCTACCGGTCGGTCGCGCTCTGCATGGCGCCGCCGAGCATGCTCTCGCCGATCTCCAACGGGCACTGGGAAACCGGTGACCTGCTGGCGCTGACCGAGCAGGTGGAACGCTACCGGACGCCGTACGGGTCGACGGTCAAGCTGGTCAACCGCATGACCGGCGAGGAACGGCACGTCGCCGTGCTCTCGGTCGGCCGGATGGAACCGCTCGAGATCCCCGAGAAGCACGAGCCGTGGCTGCACTTCCACGAGCGGCTGCCGTGGCCGATGGAAATCTCGTCGCGCCTCGACATCCTCGGATCCAACAGCTCGTTCAAGAACCTCGAACACCGGCTCCGGATGATCCGGTCGCAGCAGCTCGACTACGCCGAGCACGGCATCGACGCCCCGCCCGAACTGGAACGCCTCGCCAAGCGCGCGCTGGTGATCGGCGACGAGATGACCACCGGCCTGCCGGTCGAATCGGCCCGCGCCCACGGCTGGCACCGGATCGCGGTCGGCGGCGCCACCCGCGAAGAGTGCCTGGAGCGGGCCCGCCGGCTCATCCAGCTGTACTCGCGCGAGCTGCGGATCTCGCTGCAACACCCCAAGAACCAGGACCAGCTGGCCCGGGAATTCATCCCGGGCGAGCCGATCGCCAACACCGGATACGTACGCCGGATGCCGGTCAAACTGCTGGCCGCGGCGCTGCCCCAGGCCGCGTCCACGGTCGGTGACCGGCGGGGCGACCTGATCGGGCGTACGTCCGGAACCTGTCGCCGTCCCGTCTTCCTCGACCTGCACTTCCCGATGGAGGTGCGGGAGCGCTCCGGGCTCGGCGTGTTCGTCGCCGAACCGGGCGGCGGCAAGTCGACCCTGATGGGCGCGCTCGGCTACCTGAACGCCCGCCGAGGCGTCCAGGTGACCCTGCTCGACCCGTCCGGGCCGCTGGCGCGCCTGTGCCAGATGCCGGAACTCCGGCCGTACTCGCGGGTGCTGAACCTGACCGGTTCCGAACAGGGCACGCTCGCGCCGTACGCGCTCATCCCGACGCCGATCCGCACCGAATTCCCCACCGGCCCCGGAGGGGACCGGGAATTCGAGATCGCGGTCTCCAACGCCCGGGCCGAACGTCGCATGCTGGTGCAGGACATCTGCTCGATGCTGGTGCCGCCGCAGGTGGCCAAGGAGGCGTCGACCGCGACGCTGCTGCGGCACGCGGTGCGACAGGTGCCGGCTGAAGAAACGTCGACGCTCGACGACGTGGTCCGCACCCTCCAGCAGGTGGACAACGACGAGGGCAAAGAACTGGCCAACCTGCTCCTCGACACCGCCGAGATGCCACTCGCTCTGCTGTTCTTCGGATCGCCGCCGCAGCACCTCCTCGGCGCCGACGCCGCCCTCACCGTGATCACGATGGCCGGGCTGCGACTGCCCGACCTGAAAATCGAACGCGAGTACTGGTCGGCCGAGGAATCGCTGGCCCTGCCGATGCTGCACACGGCTCACCGGCTCGCCGTACGCCGCTGCTACGGCGGGTCGATGTCGTCCCGCAAAATGGTCGGCCTGGACGAGGCGCACTTCATGGAAGGCTGGCGCTCCGGCCGGTCCTTCCTGGTGCGCCTGGCCCGCGACTCCCGGAAGTGGAACCTGGCCGCCCTGGTCGCCTCGCAGAACCCGCGCGACATCCTCGGTCTCGACGTGCAAAACCTGGTCTCCACGGTGTTCGTGGGCCGGATCGCCGAAGACCAGGAGATCGCGTCGGAGGCACTGCGACTCCTCCGGGTGCCGGTGCACGACGGGTACGAGGCGACGCTGGCCTCGCTGTCTCAGATCGACACGTCCTCGGCCAGCCGGCTGGGCTTCCGCGAGTTCGTGATGCGGGACGTGGACGGGCGCGTGCAGAAGGTCCGGGTCGACGTGTCGTACGTCGACGGTCTCCTGGACCATCTCGACACGACGCCGACGACGGTTAAGGCGGCACCGACGGCCATCTCGATGACGCCGTCCGACCTGGAGGACTGACATGGTGCGGCGGGCGTTGGCGCTGGTGATGACGATGCTCGTCACGGTGGTGGCGTCGATTGTCTGGGCGGTGGCCGCACCACCCGCTTCGGCGGCCCCGATCGAGGGCCCGTTGAGGGCGCCGGGAGGCGCCTGCAGCACCGACGAGTGGAAACAGGACTTCAAGTCCTGCGTGGGTCGCCTCGCCGACGTCAGCGCTAATCGCGCGCAATGCCTGGTGCCTCCTACGCCCAGCACTCCAGACTCAGGTCTCGCCGGTTGGTTCGCGGAACGTCCCTCGTCGTCTACTGCGCCTGGGCCGCAGGGCATGTATAGCCAATACGGATACGCTGGGTACAGCTATACGACTTACGACCTTGAGGGAGGCTGCGCCTCAACTTTTACGCAGCCAGACGATAAGTTTGAGACTACGGTCGCCAATGGCGAATTCATGATCGCCACATCGATCATCGGAGCCTCCAATGCCCTGCGGGAGCGGGCTTGGAATCCTCAGTCGCTGTGGGGATGGGCCAATCCATTGGTCGACCAGGCCACCAAGGCGGTCTACCAGAAAGTCTTCAGCGTATTCGGCACAATTACGCTGGCAATTGTTGGGCTATATCTACTCTGGCGTTCGAGGCAAGCCGATATGGGCGCGGCGACCACTACCGCCGGTTGGGCGATCTTGGTCATGGTCGCGGTAACCGCCATTGCGGCGTGGCCGGTTCGCGCAGCAAACCTCGCTGACAACAGCCTCGTGACAGGGCTCGGTGTCGTCCACGACGCCGTTGGTCCTCGATCGGAGACTCTGCCACCGGGTCAGTGTGACGATCCCACCCCCGGCGCTTGTGACGACCATCGTCCGCCAGCGGTGCGCGCCAGCGACACAGCGACCGAGACGATGCTTTACCGAAATTGGCTCCGCGGCCTGCTGGGCTCGGCCGACAGTCCGACAGCACAAAAGTATGGGCGAGCGCTTTATGACGCCCGTTCGCTATCTTGGCGCGACGCCGAGCGGCTGCGGACCAATCCGGCCGACCGCGACGCTACGTTTACGGCCAAAAACACTCAGTGGGAGAAGGTCGCCGAACAGATCAAGCACGAGGACCCGGAGGCATACCAATATCTCCAGGGCGCAAACGGGATGGATCGGATAGGTTCCGGATTCATCGCGATGCTGGCAGCCGCCATGTTCGCGATGTTCGATCTCACTGCGTCCATTCTGGTTCTTCTCGGCTTCTTGATCTTCCGTTGGGCGGTGATTGCAGCACCAATTCTTGGCACCGTCGGTCTTCTGCGCCCGGCCAGCTCCGGAATCCGCCGATTGGGCAACGCCGTCGTTGCGGCCATCTTCAACATCGTGATCTTTGGAACTGGTGCAGCAATCTATCTCTTCGCGGTCGATCTCATCATGAATACCGCAACGTTGCCGGGGTGGCTCCAAGTAATCCTCGTATGGCTCACCGGCATTGTGGGATGGCTGCTCTTGCGACCCTACCGCCGGATCACCCAACTGGGCGGCAAGGACGGTACTGCCGCGATCGTCTCGGCCGGCGGCTGGCATCGGCGCTTTTTCCGCGACATGCGGGAAGCAGCCAAGCTCGAAGTGGCCGAGGGCGGCGGTACCCGGGAACCGATCATCGGCCGCGGCGGCCGCACCGTCTACGCAGACCAGAGCAATCTCCGGCCCGAGGCGCGTCTTGAGGATCCGGCGCACAACACTGCGGGTCGTCGCGAGCTCGAGCCGGCCACCGACAGCGGTCGCCTCGCCCTGACGGCGCAGACCCGGCCGGACGGCAAGGAGAGCGCCCACGAGGAGCCTCGTCGCGACGGCGATCAACGCAGCTTGCCCGGTCCGGCTCGACGACGCGGTTCGTCGCCGTCCTGGACCGAACCGGACGTGGCCGAGCAGCCGGCGTCGTACGCCATCTATCGGCCGGAAACCGGGTCGACCAGCAATGAGCCGACCACTCCGCGGGTGCGTTCCGAGGCGCGGTGATCTAGATGCCCCGGACAATGGAACTCGGCCTCAACAAGATCTTTCGATCGCGGTGGGGCGTGGCGATCGTGCTCGTCGTCATCGTGTTCGCGGTGATCGGGCTCGGACGGCTCTTCTCCGGCGGGAAGAATGACAACCCGGTGGTTGGCGGCAGGGGCTCGCCCGCAACCGTGGCCAGTGTGAACCCGTCGGAGGACGACGGCGACATCTCCTCCGAGGCGCCGCCGACTCCTTCGACCGGTCCAGGTAAGGCTCAGCCGGAGGCGGTCGCCTATGCGTTCGCCTCGGCGTGGGTCGACAAGAAGGTGTCCGCCAAGACGTGGCGCGACCAACTGTTGCCGAACTCGACCCAGAAACTGGCCGACGAGCTCAAAGGCGTGGATCCGGCCAGTGTCCCGGCTGATCGACTGATCGGACGTCCCAGCGTGGCCGCCGTGAACTCGGATCTGGTCACCGCCGTCGTCACGATGGACTCCGGAAAGCTCAGCCTCCGCCTGACCGCGCCGGACGGCCAGTGGCTGGTCGACGCCATCGACTGGGATCCGGCATGAGCCTGCCACGGCCGCGACCGGTGGTCGTGCTGGTCGCCGCGGTGGCCACCTTCGCCCTGCTCTGCTGCGGGGGCAGCTTGGCCGCGTTGGCATACAGCTTCTACAGCCAGAAGCAGAACGACAGCCAGCTGAACCTCTCCGGCGGTTGCGGTCAGGGCAGTCCGATCAACCCGGACGCGAAGCTGCCGAGCATCCATGACTACGGCCCGGCTCAGATTCGTAATGCCGCGATCATCATCAATGTGGGGGCCAAGCTCAAGCTGCCACCCCGGGCCTGGGTGATCGCGGTCGCCACCGCGATGCAGGAGTCGGCACTGACCAACTTAGGCAACCTCGGCAAGAACAACGACTTCGACTCGCTCGGGCTCTTCCAGCAGCGACCCAGCACCGGTTGGGGCACCCCGGCCCAGGTCACGGATCCGGTCTACGCGAGTACAAAGTTCTATCAGAAGCTGAAGACGATCTCCGGCTGGCAGAACCTTCCCTTGACCGAGGCGGCTCAGAAGGTGCAGGTCAGCGCCTACCCGGACGCCTACGCCAAGCACGAACCGGTTGCCACGCAGATCGTGAACATGCTGGCCCATGGCGCGGCCAACGCGGTCGGCAACTCGGTGGCCATGGTCTGCACGCAGGCCGGTCAGATTGCCGCCTCCGGTTGGACCGTCCCCGTCAAGGGCGCGACCGTGGGCGACCGATTCCGCACACCCCAACGGCCCAAGCACAACGGCGTCGACCTGATCGTGGATCGCCATACCCCGATCATGGCTGCGGCGAGCGGCGTGGTCGCCCGGGTGAAGTGCGATCCCGACTTCCGCGGCCGGTTGTCGTGTAATTCGGACGGTTACGTCGGCAAGGGCGGATGCGGCTGGATGGTGGAGGTCCTGCATGCCGGCAATGTCATGACCCGGTACTGCCACATGGTGCAGCCACCCGACGTCAAGGTCGGACAGGTGGTGAAGGCGGGACAGGTTCTGGGCCAGGTCGGTATGAGTGGAAACGCGTCGGGGCCGCACCTTCACTTCGAGGTGCATCTGAACAATGATCGGTCGAGTGCCGGGGCGACCGACCCGGTAGCGTTCATGAAGCAGCAGGGAGCCCCGTTGGGAGGTGCCGGATGAACGGCGGATCGCTTCCGGATCCGTTCGCCGGGCACTCGGAGTGGACGCCCGAACCGCCTCGACCGGTAGTGCCCACGCCGGCCACAATGGGTGGCCAATTGCGAGGCCGGAGGGTAATCGTCGGGCTGCCCGGACACGGCTGGCGCGGAGACCTACGGGCCGACGAGAAGGTCGTCCAGGGCAGTCGCACCTACGTGCCGGTGATGTCCGAGGGCGAGTGGTACCGCGCCGAGGCCGAGCAGACCGAGGTGTTCGCCCCGTTGGTGCCGGTCGAGCGGGTCTGGGTCGAGGAGTACGGCATGGCCGGCGCGATCGCGTCGAGCCCGGACGTGATGTCACGCCTGGTCTCGCTCGACGAACCGCCGCGGCGCGAGCCGGTCGCGTCACTCGATGCCGGCTCGTTCACCGGCCGACGGGTCGTGCAGCTACTGGAGGATGGTGGCGAGCGACGTGATCTGCGAGCCGTGACCGAGCTCCACACGAACCAGGACGGCGATATCTGCGCGCGCGTCGCGCACGAGCTGGACTGGTATCGCTGGGGGTGGAGCGGACGCGCGCCGCGCACGCTTGAGGTTCCGGTCCATCTGCTCTGGATCGAGTGAACGGTCAGCTTACTTTCGTTGCCGAGCAGACTCGCCAGCCGCTCTCATCGACCAATCCGAAGGTCCACGATTCGGTGTGGCTGCTGACCTGCTGACCATTCTTCGCTCCGCTGATCGCAAGATCGACGGCGACAGATTTGGCGTTCTGGCTGGCTGTGACCTTGAGCGACTCCCAGGTCGCACTTACGGTAGTGCCAAAATTCTTCTCTCGGCTGACCATGTCACTTCGGAGCGTAGCTAGGCCGCCGAGCTGCGGTTGCTTGCAGGTATAGAGCGACGCTTCTTTGTCATCCCGATCGAGAAGATAGGCGCGCAAGAAACTTGACGTGACCTGGTCGGGCGCAGCACGGTCAATTTTCGTTGAGTTGTTGTAGAGCAAGGCCACGACCCCCGCCCCACCCAAGCAGAGCAGCGCCACGATCCCCCCAATCACGGCGACCCACAACCGCGCCCGAGACCGCTTCGGCGCCGTCTTCGTCGGCGCCGCGCTGACCCCCGGCCCCACCGCCGGCGGGGGGATCTGTCCGGTTGATGGCTCCTGCGGCTGCACACATACGACAGTAGTGCCTTCGTCCCACCCCGGCGCGAAAGGACCTGTGGACCGGTAGCGCAACGCCAGGCCCGGTCTGGGATAGGTTTTATCCGCACACAGGAGGTGAGAGCGGTGGCGGATTCGGCTCTGCGGGTCCAGCAGGCTGCGGCTCTGCACCGGCAGGCAGCAGCGGTCGTGGATGCGGCGTCGGTGGCGCTCGAGGGCGACTCGGCGGGCGCCCCGTCCGACCCGCTGGAGCAGCACCGCCTGGCCGAGGAGTTGCGGGCCGCGGCGGCTGCCCTCACGCCCGGCTGGCTCGGCGCCGAGCTGGCCGCGCAGTCACCTCAGGCGCCGCTGGGCGGCACCTTTCCGCCCCAGTTCGTACGCCTCGGCATCGCCCAGCCGCTCGACGATGCCCGTTTTCCGGCCGTCGTTCCGCTGCTCGGCACCGGTCATCTGACGGTCGACCAGAACGTCACCGATCCGCGGGTTTTCGGGCTTCTGCGTTCGCTCCTGTTGCGCCTGCTCGCCGCCGCCCCGCCCGGTTCGCTGCTGGTTCGTGTTGTCGACGGGGTCGGTGGTGGCTTGGTCTTTCAGCCGTTCGCCGATCTCAATGACGCCGGCATCATGTCGCCTCCCGCGACCGACCGGCAGGGCCTGCGGGAGGTGCTCACCGAGGCCGAGAAGTGGTTGCGTCCCGGCCGCAGCGGGCCGCCGAAGCGGGGCCGTCGCGATCGGATGATGCTCGTCGTGATCGCCAGCCTGCCTCAGATGATCGAGGGCGAGGAGCTCAACCGGATCGCCGCGATCGCCCAGCAGGGGCCCGAGTCGGGCCTTCACCTGATCGTCGCCGGCTGGCCGCCGCCTCCGCTGACCGCGGAGACGACCCAGCCGGCGCTTCCGCGGACGACGTCGGTTTCGCTCCGCAATCCGTACGCGGTGATCGGTGACCCGCCCACCAGTTCGTACGGTTCGATCCCCGATGCGAAGTGGCTGAACGCCCCCGTGTTCCTGGACGACGATCCTCCGCCGTACCTGATTGATGCCGTTTGCCGTGAGCTCGCGGCGCATTCCGCCGCGAGTTCGCAGGTGACCTTGGCCGATCTTCTGCCTGAGGAGGCTTCGGAGCCGTTCTGGAGCGGTGACGCGGCCGACGGGCTCGGCACCGTCGTGGGGCACGACGGTGACACGCCGCTGGTGCTGCGCTTCAACGATCTGACCCCGCATTGGATGGTCGGCGGACGGTCGGGTGCCGGCAAGACCGCGTTCATCATCAACGTGCTGTACGGCTTGGGCGCCCGTTACAGCCCGGCCGAGATGGCCCTCTACCTGCTCGACTTCAAGGAGGGTGTGTCGTTCGCCGAGTTCGTGCCGACCCGGCGCGACCGCACCTGGCTGCCGCATGCGCGCGCGGTCGGGGTGGAGTCGGACCGCGAGTACGGCCTGGCGGTTCTCCGCGAACTCGACGCCGAGATGACCCGCCGTTCGGTGGCTTACAAGCGGGCCGGCGTGACCCGGTTCGCCGATCTCCGCGCCTTCGCCCGGGAGGAGGGCAGCAGCAAGCCGCTGCCGCGCATCCTCTGTGTCATCGACGAGTTTCAGGTGCTGCTGGCCGGCAAGGACCCGATGGCCACCGAGGCGGTGGGCCTGCTCGAGTCGCTGGCGCGCAAGGGCCGGTCGTACGGCATCCACCTCGTCCTGGCCAGCCAGACCGTGCTGGGCGTCGAGGCGCTCTTCACCAAGCGTGACTCGATCTTCGGCCAGTTCCCGGTGCGGATCGCCCTGCCGGGCGGCGGCGACGTGCTGGAGCCGACCAACGACTCGGCGGCTGGTCTGCCTCTGGGCACCGCGGTGGTCAACACGGCCGGCGGGCTGGGCGGGCCGCGCGGCGCCACCCGTGGGCACGAGCGGATGGTTCGTTTCCCCGACCCGCACGCCGACCGCAACGTGCTCGGCGATCTGCGGCATCGGCTGTGGGCCGCCCGCGACCCCGAGGCCCTGCCGCCGCGCATCTTCGCCGGCTATGCCCACCAGCACCTGGCCGACGACCCGACCTTCCGGGGCGCGCTGGCCGGCCGTTCCGGCCGCCCGGCGGCACTGCTCGGCCGCGTCATCGACGTCAACCTGACGACGGCCGCGTTCCCGCTCGACTCCTCCCCGGGGCGGCACCTGGCGATCTTCGGTTCGCAGGCGTCCGGCTCGGAGGTGCTCGACGCCGCCGCGCGCAGCGTCGCCGCGTTCCACGCCCCGCGCACCGCACGCTTCGTCATCGCGTCGCTGGTCGCCGAGGGTGACGATCTGGCCCGTGCGCTGGCCGCCGAGATCGCCCAACGACAGGAGGTCGTGGTCGTCGACGCGGCTGGTCTGGCCGCCGAGATGAACCTCGACAACCCCGGTTACCGCGTGGTTTTCGGCATGGACGCGATCGCCTCCGGCTCGCTGCCCGGCCTGCGGCAACTGCTGCGCGACGGTCCGGGCTGCGGCGTGCACCTGCTGTCGTGGTGGCGGGGGCTGCGCCGGTTCGGCGAGGAGACGGGCGGCAGCACCGGCCGGGAGGACGTGGCCGGTCTGCTCTTCCTCAACGTGCCCCAGGCCGACGTGCAGCTCATGCTCAACCGCACGATCGACTGGCAGCCGCGCCCCAACCGCGCCCTCCTGCACGACCGCCACTCGGACCGCACGGTCACGATCGTCCCGTTCCTCCAGCCCGAGGGTGACGACCGGTGACACCGCACCGCAACCGCTCACGAGGGGTGACGCCGCTGCGCAAGCACCCAGGCCTGGCGACAGCCTTACGGGCGCACCCACCCTCGCCAACCGCCCACCGCGAGCACACCAAACCGGTAACAGAACTGCGGGTGCGCACACGGCCGGCCACGACCCTGCACCGACCGCCCGTAAGCGCGGAAGATCGGCAACGGTGGCAAGCGGGCAGGCAAGATCGGTGGCAACCAGAGACAAGCGCAGGAGCGGGGGTAGGGCGTCATGACTGAGCAGCAGCAGGAGCGGGGCGCCGCCACCGAGGCCTCGATCCCGGTTCAGGCGACGCCGCCGGCGCCCGGGCCGTGGGCCGACTATCTGGCCGCCGCGCAGCGGCTCGATGCGGTTCGGCGGGCGGCCAGCGCCGCCGCCGGGGAGCAGCAGGCTACCGTCGCGGCCGCGCAGCATGAGCTGGCCGGGGTCCGGGATCGGCTTGCCCCGCAGCGTGCGCGTCTGGTGCGCGACTTCGGCGTACCGGAAAGCGAACTGATCCCTCAGCCGGCGGAGATTGCCTCGGCGCGGCAGGCGGTGGCGGGCGGAGCCGCCGCCGCGCTGGCCGCGCTTCGCCAGGCGCGAGGCACCGCCGACGCCGCGGATGCCGCGATCATCGGGCCCGGGCCGGCCCGTCCGTGGCGCCCGTGGGCCCGCAATCTGCTGGTCTACGGCCCGTTCGCGGCGACCGTCCTGGTCGTGCAGATCGTGCTCTACCTGGTCGCCCCGCAGGGGTCGGTGCCCAAGCTGGCCCTGCTCTGCGGGCTCAGCCTGCCCGTGTTCGCCTTCGGCCTCGGCTGGGTGACCATCGGGTTCGTCTGGGGCGGTGACGGCAAGGTCGACCGGACACCGATCGCCGGCGCCATCGCCTGCCTCACTCCGGTGCTCCTCACCTGCATGGGTGTCGGGGTGCTCGCACTGTTCCATTGAGGAAGCGAGGAGAGGAGCGAGGATGGCGAACGTCGAAGAGGTCAAGGCCAACGTGGCCGCCTCGGTGGACGGCGCGGGCCGGGCGGTGACCGGCATCCGGCAGATCACCGATCAGCTGGACGACGCGCTGGCCCTGCTGCGGATGACCGCGATCGGCTCCTTCCACCCGTCGGTGGCCAACGCGATCGCCCAGCTCGAGCAGGCCCGCACCCGGCTCGACGAGGCGACCCAGCTGACCCGGGCGGCCATGGACGCCGCCAACACCTTCCGCACGGTGATCTAGGGCAGGGCGGCTGTCAGGTCGATTTCGACCAGCTGGCCGCGGTAGCCGAGGGACGCGACCCCGAGCAGGGTGCTCGCGGTGGTGAAGGCGGGCGCGAGCGCCGACTCGGTGAGCCGGTGCCAGACGCCCGCGAGCACGCTGCTGTCGGGGCTGACCACGTAGATGATCGAGCGGACCACGTCGGACGGCTGGGCACCGGCCGCGGAGAGCACGGCGAGACAGTTGGCGATCACCTGGTCGGTCTGGGCGTCGAAGTCGCCGGGCTCGCCGACCACCTGGGCGTCGAGGTCGAGCGGGCACTGGCCGGCGAGGTGGGCGAGGCGCCCGGCCGAACTGATCGTGAGGTGGCTGTAGCCGGCGGGTTCGTGGACGGTCGGCGGGTTGGTCTTGGTCAGCATGAGGACCAGAATCAACCAAACCATCCGGGGACGTCGACCGGAAATCCGGTCGCGGGCACGACCGTACGCAACGACTCCTCGACAACCGCAAGCCGCTCGGCCCCGAGTTTCACCGCCCAGCTCGCGTGCAGTTCGTCGAAGATTCGTGCCGCCTGCGTGAGTGAGTCGACGCCGCGGGCCGTGAGCCGGATCAGTTTGCGTCGCGCGTCGGCCGGATCGTCGACCCGTTCGACGTAACCGAGCCGTTCGAGCCGGTCGACCGTTTTGCCCGCCGCCTGCTTGGTGACGCCGAGCCGCCGCCCGATCTCGCTGGCCGTGGCCCCGCGCACCCCGATCGCCTGCATGGCGAACCCGTAGGCGGGCCGCACGTCGGGGTGGCCGCGCCGGGCCAGTTCGGCGTGCAGGTCGTCGATCAGCGCGCGGAACCCGGCGAAGAGCAGCAGCGGCAGCTCGAAGCCCTGAGTCAACGAAACCCCCTTGGCAGATTCGACAACCTGGTTTACGTTTTAGAACGACAACCAGGTTGACCACCTTACCGGAGGAATCATGTTCCGCTCGCACACCGTCGACTCCGCCCCGGCCGCCTCGCGCCCGCTGATGGAGGCGACCATCGCCGAATTCGGGCAGCTCGCCGAGCCCGTCGCCCGGCTGGCCGAATCACCGGAGACGCTGGACGGATTTCTGCACGCCAGCCACCTCTTCGAGTCGAGCACGCTCGATCCGCTCAGCCGCGAGGTGGTGGTCATGACGATCGCGACCCGCAACGGCTGCCGCTTCTGCGTCACGATGCACACCGGGCGGCTGCGCAAGCTCGAAGCACCCGCCGAGATGATCAAGGCGCTCCGGGCCGGTGAGCCGCTGGAGATCGAGAGGCTCGAGGCGCTCCGGCAGTTCACGGCCCGGGTGCTCGCCACCACGGGCGAAGTGCCGGACGAGGAGATCGAAGAGTTCCTGGCCGCCGGTTACACGACCCGCAACGCTCTCGAGGTGGTGCTGGGAATCGGCACCTACACGATGTCGACGTTCGCCAACCGGCTGGTCAACGTGCGTTGATCAAGGCCATCGCCTCGGCCCGCACCTTGCCGTCGGTCTGGAAGGCGCCCCGGACCGCGCTGGTGACCGTGCGAGCCCCGACCTTGCGGATCCCGCGCATCTCCATGCAGAGGTGCTCACACTCCAGCACCACTATCACGCCCCGCGCCTCGAGCCGGCTGAGCAGCAGGTCGGCGATCTGCGAGGTGAGCCGCTCCTGCACCTGGGGCCGGCGGGCATAGACCTCGACGAGCCGGGCCAGCTTGGACAGGCCGGTTATGCGGCCGTGCGTGCCCGGGATGTAACCGATGTGCGCGACGCCCTTGAACGGCAGCAGGTGGTGCTCGCACATGCTCATCAGCTGGATGTCGCGTACCAGCACCAGCTCTTCATGGTTGGCCTCGAAGGTGGTGGTCAGCACCTTGGCCGGGTCGACGCGGAGCCCGGCGAAGAGCTCCGCGTACGCCCGGGCGACCCGAGCCGGGGTGCGCTCCAACCCGTCGCGGTCGGGATCTTCACCGATCGCGATCAGGATCTCGCGCACCGCCTTCTCGATCCGCCCGAGGTCGACGGCCTGCTCGACCGGGGTTCCGGTGAGCTTGCCGTCGACCAGACGGGCGGCGAGATAGTCCAGCTCGTCGTCGTCGGAAATCAGTTACTGCCTTCCAGACCGTTGCCGTTCGGGTTCGGACCGACCGCGAACTGGCCGTCAGCCTCCGCCTGGGCCCTCAGCTTCTCCCGCTCGGCGGGGGTGAGCACCGGCGGCGCGTCCGACGGCAGCCGCTTGCCGAAGCCGTTGAACGGCGACATCGGCGGCCGCTTGGCCACGCGCTCGCAGATCCGGTCCATGTCCTCGCGGGTGATGGTTTCCTTCTCCATCAGCTCGAGGACCATGTTGTCGAGCACGTCGCGGTACTCGACCAGGATCTCCCACGCCTCGTCGTGCGCGAGCTCGATCAGCGCGCGCACCTCGGAGTCGATGTCGGCCGCCACCGAGTCGGAGTAGTCCCGCTCGTGGCCCATGTTGCGGCCCATGAACGGCTCGTCCCCGCTGGTGCCGTACTTGACCGCACCCAGCTTGAAGCTCATGCCGTACTGCGTGACCATGGCCCGGGCAAGCCCGGACGCCTTCTCGATGTCGTTGCCGGCGCCGGTGGTGGGCTCGTGGAAGACGAGCTCCTCGGCGGCCCGGCCACCCAGCGCGTACGCCAGGGTGTCGATCATCTCGGCGCGGGTCTGCGTGTACTTGTCCTCGGTCGGCAGGACCAGCGTGTGACCCAGCGAGCGGCCACGCGGCAGGATCGTCACCTTGTGCACCGGGGCCGAGTGCGGCAGGGCGTAGGCCACCAGGGCGTGGCCGCCCTCGTGGTACGCCGTGATCTTCTTCTCGTTGTCGCTCATCGCCCGCGTGCGCCGCTCCGGACCCGCGATGACCCGGTCGATCGACTCCTCGAGGAAGTAGTTCGAGATCGCCCGCTTCTCGTTCCGGGCGGTCAGCAGCGCGGCTTCGTTGATCACGTTGGCCAGGTCGGCACCCGAGAAACCGGGCGTCCGGCGAGCCACCGAGTCGAGGTCGACGTCGGGCGTGAACGGCTTGCCCTTGGCGTGCACCCGCAGGATGGCCTTGCGGCCCTCCATGTCCGGGTTGTCGACCGGGATCTGGCGGTCGAACCGGCCCGGGCGCAGCAGCGCCGGGTCGAGGATGTCGGGCCGGTTGGTGGCCGCGATCAGGATGACCCCGCCCTTGGTGTCGAAGCCGTCCATCTCGACCAGCAGCTGGTTGAGCGTCTGCTCGCGCTCGTCGTGGCCGCCGCCCATGCCGGCGCCGCGGTGCCGGCCGACCGCGTCGATCTCGTCGACGAAGACGATCGCCGGCGAATTCGACTTGGCCTGCTCGAACAGGTCGCGGACCCGGCTCGCACCGACACCGACGAACATCTCGACGAAGTCGGAACCGGAGATCGAGTAGAACGGCACCCCGGCCTCGCCGGCGACCGCGCGGGCCAGCAGCGTCTTACCCGTTCCGGGCGGCCCGAACAGCAGCACGCCCTTCGGGATCTTGGCGCCGAGCGCCTGGTATTTCGCCGGGTTCTGCAGGAAGTCCTTGATCTCGTGCAGCTCCTGGACCGCCTCGTCGGCGCCCGCCACGTCGGCGAACGTCGTCTTCGGCGTGTCTTTGGTGATCATCTTGGCTTTGGACTTGCCGAAGTTGAGCACCCGGGAGCCGCCGCCCTGCATCTGCGACATGAACAGCAGCAGCAGGATCACCAGAATGGCGATCGGCAGCAGGTTGATCAGCAGGCTGAAGAGGATGTTGTCGCCCGAGACCGTGGCGTTGATCGTCCCGGTGATGCGACCGGCGGTCTTGGCCTGGGTAACCGTCGCCCAGACCTCGCTCGTCACCTCGGCCGGGAACTGAGTCTCGATCTTGTCGGTGCTCTTGCCGTCGAACCGCTCGGGGTTGGCGAGATCGATCTGGAGCGTCTGCTCCTTGTCTTTCTCGACGACCTTCTTGATGCCGGGCTGGTTCAGCCGATCGAGCGCGACCGACGTATCAACGCGCTGGTAGCTCGGACCACTGGTGAAGATCGAGCTCAGCGCAATCACACCGATGATCACAAGAATGATCCAGACCACCGGGCGGCGGAAGAAACGCGTACGTTCCATACTGTTGTCGGGCGCCAAGCGCCCGGACCCTCCTGATCGGCGTCCTGGTCACCTCAATGTCGGACACAGGCTTTACCCGCGTCGGAGCGGCGAAACGTGCACCGCGCCGGCCGGGCTCCCGCCTCCGACCCCTCCAGCGCTAGTGACACTGCGCCATCGGTCACTCGACGGTACACCGTACGTGCCCAGTGCGAACCCATGAGCCCGCTCGCCGGACACCCGCACGCCCCCGCCCGTTCAGCCACCTTTACTGCTAAAACCGCCCATAAAGACGATTTCTGAGAAGAGGCTGAGAAAGTGGTTCAGCTACGGGCGTAGACCTCGGGGCGCAGCACCCCGACGTACGGCAGTTCCCGGTAGCGCTCGGCGAAGTCCAGGCCGTAGCCGACCACGAACTCGCTCGGGATGTCGAAGCCCACGTATTTCACCTGGACCTGCACCTTTACCGCGTCGGGCTTGCGGAACAGGGCGACCACCTCGACGCTCGCGGCCGAGCGCGACTGGAGATATTTCATCAGCCAGGACAGCGTCAGACCGGAGTCGACGATGTCCTCGACGACCACCACGTGCCGGCCGGTGATGTCGCGGTCGAGGTCCTTGAGGATGCGGACCACCCCGGACGACGTCGTGCCCTGCCCGTAGGACGAGATCGCCATGAACTCCATCTCGGTGGACGGCCCGTGCGGGGCCAGCGCGCGGGCGAAGTCGGCCATGAACATGACCGCGCCCTTCAGCACGCAGACGAGAAGGATGCCGCCCTCGGCGTCGGCATGATCCGCGGAGACCTGCTTCGCCAGTTCGTTGATCTTCTCGCGGATCTGCTCCTCGGAGATGATCACGTGTGCGATGTCGGCGTCGTACCAAGCGCCCTCTGCCATGCGCCTAAGAGTGCCGTATGAAGGTTGCCGTCCGTCGCGAGGGGCAGCGCTCACCTCACGCTCAAACCCTGGTTATCGCCCTGTTCCGCCGGAACTGCCCGGAGAAGCAGACACCCAGAGTGACAACTCTCACAAGTCACTCGGACACCCGGACGAGGACACCGCGGTTCCTTGCGGCAAGGATGCCGCCCGGCAGGTGTACGGGGCCCTGACCGCGCCAGTGCATCACCAGGGCGTCGAGGGCCTCGACATGCTTGTGGGACAGAGCCGACCCGGGCGCACCCAGGCGCCGTGCCCAAAGGTGCAGCACCCGCCGGCGGACCGCCGTGTGCAGGCCGCCGATCTCCGCCACGTCGAGGGCGGTCGCCTCGCCCAGCGCCGCCGACGCGAGGGCGTCCAGCGCCTCGTTGTCGGCCGCGATCATCGGCGCCGACCGGGCCAGGTTGTCGACCACGGCCGGCCCCAGCGCCGCGACCAGCGCCGGCAGGGCATCGGAACGCACCCGCGCCCGCGCATAGGACGGGTCGACGTTGTGCGGGTCGTCCCACGGCACCAGACCGAGGGCCGCGCACGCCTTCCGGGTGTCGGCCCGCGCCACGTCCAACAGCGGCCGCAGGAGGATGCCCCGCCGCACCGGCATCCCGGCCAGCCCGCGCGGGCCGGCGCCCCGGGCCAGCGCCAACAGCACTGTCTCGGCCTGGTCGTCGCGGGTGTGCCCGAGCAGCACCGCCGAGGCGCCGTGCGAGGAGGCGGCCGCCGTCAGAGCCTCGTAGCGGGCGGTGCGGGCCGCCGCCTCGGGACCACCCGGCCGGCCGTCGGTCCGCACCGGCGCGACCACCACCGGGTCGAAACCGGCCGCCCGGGCCCACCCGGCCACGTCCGAGGCCCGCTGAGCCGACCCCTCCTGCAGCCCGTGATCGACCGTCACCAGCCCGACCCCGCGCCCGCGGCCCACGAACCGGGCCGCCGCCGCCAGTGCCAGCGAGTCAGCCCCGCCCGAGCAGGCGACGAGCACCAGCCCGTCGGCCGGCATGACCCGGCGCACGGCCGCCCGTACGGCGGCGACCGACGCCGGGATGCGCGCCATGGAAAACCGGCTCAGCTGCCGAGAGCCGCCCGCGACCCGTGCACCCGGGCCACCCAGGCGTCCGGATCGCCCAGCTCGTCGAGCCGGGGCAGGGTCAGCGGCGACTCGAAGACCTTGTTGAAGCCGGTCATGCCGACCCGCTCCACCACGCCGTGCACGAACTTGCGGCCCTCCGCGTACTGCCGCATCTTGACCTCGATGCCGAGCAGTCGCCGGATCGCCTTTTCCAGGGGGTTGCCGCCCTCGCGGCGGCGGTTGAACTTGGCCCGGATCGACTCGACGGTCGGGATGACGTCGGGGCCGACGCCGTCCATCACGAACTCGGCGTGCCCCTCGAGCAGCGTCATCAGCGCGGTCAGCCGGTCGAGCACGGCCTTTTGCGCCGGCGTCTGCACGATGTCGAGCACCGACGAGCGGCTCTCCGGGTCGCGCAGGGCGTCGGAGAGCGTCGCCACGCCCCGGCGCAGCCGCTCGAGGATGTGCTCGCCGCTCTGCGACGCGTCGACGAACGCCTGCACCTCGCCCAGGAAGTAGCCGCGCATCCAGGGGACCGCGGTGAACTGGGTGCGGTGGGTGACCTCGTGCAGGCAGACCCAGAGCCGGAAGTCGCGCGAGTCGGCGCCGATCTTGCGCTCGACCTCGACGATGTTGGGCGCGTTGAGCAGCAGCTGACCCGGGTCGCCGGAGAACACCTCGTATTGCCCGAGGACACGGCCCGACAGGTAGGCCAGGATCGTGCCGGCCTGCACCCCGGTGACCCGGGAGCCGATCGCCTCGGTCAGGCCGCCCGACTGCTTGTCGCCGGTGAGGCGGCTGACCAGCGGGCCGATCACCTGCTTGAGCCCCTCGATGTTGACCGCGGCCCAGTCTTTCCGGTCGACCACCCGCACCGGCGGGACGTCGACCTGGGAGATCAGGCCGGTGTAGCTCGCGACGTGGCCGGCGGCCTCGTCGGTGAGTGCCCGCAGCTCGGACACCACCGCCATCGCATCGTCGTAGGAAACCGCGGGGCCGGATTTTGACAGCGCGCCTGCGGTCGCGGCGGCCAGATCCCAGTCAACGAACTGCGCCATGCAACCCACCGTACCCGCGGGATTCCAGCGTGCACTCCGGTGAAACCCTGAGGTCAGCAGCCGCAGGCCACGAGCCGGGCGGGCACCTTGTCGAGAGCCTGCTTAGCCGCCGACGAGCTCGCCCCGCCCTTCGCCATGATCGCGAAGACGAGCAGCCGGCCGTCCTTGGTGACCAGGTCACCGGACATCGTGTTGACGCCGCTGAGCGATCCGGTCTTGGCCCGCACCACGCCCTGACCGACCTTGTTGTCGGCCGGTTTCAGGAAGCGGTTGGCGAGCGTGCCCGACCAGCCGGCGACCGGCAGGCCGTCGAAGAGCCCGGTCAGCGCGGGCTGCTGCCCGCTCGCGGCGAGCGCCAGCGTCTGGGTGAGCAGGGTCGGGCTGATGCCGTCGTGCCGGGACAGGCCGCTCGCGTCGTAGAGGTCACCCTCGTCGGACGGCAGGCCCAATTCTTTGATCTTGTCGAGCATGGCGGCGCTGGTGTCGTCGAAGTTCGCCGTCTTGCCCGCGGCCAGCGCGACCTGGCGTCCGACCAGCTCGGCGATGGTGTTGTCGCTCTCCTGCAGCATCCAGTCGGTGATCTGCACGAGCGGCGGCGACTGCACCACGCCCAGCTGCTTGGCCGACTTGCCGGCCTTGCCGTGCTCGACCGCGCTGCTGGGCACGCCGAGCAGCTTCGCGAACGCCCTGCCGGCCGACTGCGCCGGGTTGGACGAGCGCGGGTCGCCGCTCTCGTTGTGGGTCGGCTTGACCCGACCACCGTTGACCATCAGCGACTGGATCTTGGAGACCTGTCCGCTCGGGATCACATCGCCGTCCCAGCCCAGGCCGGTCTCCGGCCCGTCGAACAGGCTCGTGTCGTACAGCACCCTGGTCGGCCGGGTGCCGCCCAGCGCCGCCTTCACCTGGGCCGCCAGCTGGTCGAGCCGGGCCACCCCGGGATAGATCGACTTGCTGTCGATCGCCAGCGTCGGGTCACCGCCGCCGACCAGCACGACCTCGCCGGGCGAGCTTCCGGCCACCACCTTCGTGCTGATCCGGTAGGCCGGCCCGCGCGCGGCCAGCGCGGCCACCGCGGTCAGGATCTTGGTGGTCGAGGCCGGCGTGATCGGCACGTCGGCGTTCTCGGCGTACAGCACCTGGCTGTTGGCCGGGTCGAGCACCGCGACGTGCACCTCGGTGCCGAGCGCCGACGACTGCACCAGCGGATCGAGGGCGGCCTTGACCGCATCGGCGCTGAGCTCCTTGCCCCGGCCGGCGGCACCGGCGAGCACCGGCGTCGGCTTCGGATCGGGACCCAGCCCACCGGTCGACGAGGCGGTCGTCCCGCCTCCGAACAGGCGTTTCGCCGGCCCCGGCTTCGCGAGCGCGAGAATCCCGCCGATCATCACGAGGATCGCCAGGACCGAAACGGCAGGGACCCAATTCGTACGGGAGTTGCCAGAGGGTCCCGCTTCGACCGGGCGATCGCCGTCGTTGGTCCGGGCCGTAGCGCCCGCATCCGGCGTTGGTGCAACACCGGGCCGGGCGCCCGGCGGCATCGGATCGGCCGGCCCCGGCTCGGGCGCCGGCGGCGCGGTGTTGAGCGGCACCGACGCCCGCCCGTAGGTGCCACCGTGCGGGTCCCCCGGCGCCGACGGACTGCTCGGCGGCGTGGCCCACGCCCCGCGCGCCCGCTCCGGCGACTCACCCGGCCGCTGGTCACCCGGCCGTGGGGGTGGGCCGCCCGGCCAGGCGGAGCCCGGCGACTGCGCCGGCCAGGGCTCTCCCGCCTGCTGGGACGGCGGCTGGCGCCAATCCGACACTT
This sequence comes from Actinoplanes sp. NPDC051343, assembly GCF_044455125.1. Lineage (NCBI taxonomy): Bacteria > Bacillati > Actinomycetota > Actinomycetes > Micromonosporales > Micromonosporaceae > Actinoplanes > Actinoplanes sp. NPDC051343. Next base: position 5,214 of record NZ_JBITEL010000008.1, on the reverse strand, counting down.
GCGGCGGTTTGGGTTGCTGAGCGCCGGGGCGCCCCTGTCCCCACGACGCCGGCTCGGGGAATTCCCGGCCCGGTCCCTGCGGCTGCATCTGTCGATCTTCCCCGTCTGCGCCACGCCACCGCGTCTGCTGAGGGTTTCCCCAGCTCACAGGGCTTAACTGCGGAGCACTCGGCGGGACACGGGGCGGCGCTTCCCCACCCGTACCCCCGAGGCCGCCGGGCGATATGCCGTATTGATCCATTTTATCGAGGCCGCTCGCCACCGGGCCGGGGAAAGGCACACCCCGGCGACCGGGCACCGAGTTACCGTGGGGAGAGTCGCGCCGGGGTCCGGGCACGCCGCCGTCGGCGGGATCGCTGTGTGAATCTTGCCTCCCCACGAGCCCCTCCTCGTTCTCGGCGACAGACTTAGGGGAGACTAGCGACATCCGGCACACCGGCGCGCGCGGATCCTGTCGGCGAGCTGTTACCGCCGCGGTTCTCCGCCTGTGGTGACCGGCATTCCAGGCGGGCGAACAAGGGAGCATGACGATGGATTTCGACGTACTAGTTGAGATCCCCAAGGGTCAGCGGAACAAGTACGAGGTCGACCACAAGACCGGACGCATCCGGCTGGACCGGACCCTCTTCACCGCGACGCAGTACCCCGCGGACTACGGCTTCATCGAAGGCACCCTCGGCCAGGACGGCGACCCGCTGGACGCCCTGGTCCTGATCCAGGAGCCGACGTTCCCCGGCTGCCTCGTGCGGGCCCGCGCGATCGGCATGTTCCGCATGCGGGACGAGAAGGGCCCCGACGACAAGGTGCTCTGTGTGCCGTTCGAGGACCCGCGCCAGGAGCACCTGCGCGACATCCACCACCTCGGCGAGTTCGACCGGATGGAGATCCAGCACTTCTTCACGGTCTACAAGGACCTCGAGCCGGGCAAATCGGTCGAGGGCGCGACCTGGGTCGGCCGCACCGAGGCCGAGGAGGAGATCCGGGCCTCGTTCAAGCGGGCCGAGGCCGCCGAGCACCACGACGACATCTGATTCACCGCCGCCCGCAACATCCAGGCGCCTCGCTGATGCGGGGCGCCTGTTGCATCAGTGGCCCAGGTTGCCGACGGCGCCGTAGAGGCCGACCACCGCGCAGGCGATCGGGATGACCGAGACCACGGTCAGGGTGTCGACCAGGTCGGCGGCCCGGCCCAGATAGGGCGACGGCGGCCGCCGGGAGTACGTCGCCCCGGCGGCGACGGTCACGATCGCGAGCACCAGGCCGATGCCGACGACGCCCAGCAGCACGGTGGAGTCGGCGTGGGCCAGCATGTTCCAGCCGAGCGAGAACACCCCGGCCAGCCCGCCGACGACCAGCGGCACCCGCTGGCGCAGGGTCACGAAGAGCCGCGAACGCAGCAGCAGCGCGGCCGCCGCGACCCCGGTCAGGAGGCGGGCCGAGAGCGCGTCCGACGTGGCGAGCACCAGGAACGCCCCGAGCGCCAGCACGGCGTGACCGAGCAGCATGCCCGCCAGCAACTCCTCGGTGCGGCTCACCGCGGCGAAGACGGTCGCCCGGTCGGGCCGCTCGCGGGCCGCGTCGAGGGCCCGCTCCGAGCTCACCCCGGTGAACCCCTCGGCCGCCTCGCTGCCGGTGGGGAGGGTGACCGGCGGCGTCGGCATCTTGCCGAACCGGATCGCCATCAGCGGCAGCGCGCCGATGCCGCAGACCAGGATCGCGGCCAGCACCGCCGCCGCGCCGGATGCCGGGGTGAACATGCCGACCACGGCCGTGACCGCGGTGAACAGGCCGACCACGCCACCGGCCGTGAACAGTCGCAGCGACGCCGACACCCCGACCCCGGCGAGCGCCGCGATCAGCAGCAGCGCGACCGCGCCGCCCAGCAGTTCGGAGTCGCCCAGCCAGGGCAGCCGGCCGAGCACGCCGACCTTGTCGTCGGTCGCGACCAGGGTGGCGCCGCCGACGAACGCGTAGGGCATCGCGTACGCCCCGAAGGCCGCACCGGCGCGGGCGTCACCGTACGCCCGGGAGGCCGTGACGCCGGCCAGCGCGAGCAGCACCGCGACGCCGAGCCCGGCGAAGGGCGCCCCGGTCATCGCCGGGCCGGCCCGGAGCAGGCCGATCAGGCCGAGCAGCAGCACCACGCCGGCCGCGACCAGGGTCGCGGTCCGCGTCGAGGCGGGCGACCAGACGCTGCCGCGGCGGCGGGCGCCCTCGGCGATCGCCTCGACGACGTCGTCGTACTCGAGTTCGGGCCAGTCGTCGCGGGCCGGCACGAGGTGCAGCACCTCGCCGTCGCGTACGCCCTGGGGGAAGAGCCCCTGACCGGTCGCGAGAGCGACCCCGTCGGTGCGCCGCAGCACCCAGCCGCCGTGCTTCTCGCCGTCGTCGGCCAGGCCCTCGCCGGCGTGCCGCAGGACTTCGGGCAGCAATTCGGCGAGCGGCACATGCTCGGGCAGCGCCACATCAACGCGGCGTTGCGGAGCGTTGATGGTGACCCGGGCTAGACCGACGCTCATGACTGCTTGGACCCATTTCCCATCGATGAACAGGAGGCTGCGGAGATGAGCGCACTTTACCTACGATGGGCCCGTCGCGATGTCCGGAGACCGGCGCGCGCACGGGTGGACGAAAGGGACAGACCTCGATGAGCACGGTGGTGATCAAACGGTCGGCGCGGCGACCGGCCCCGGAGATTCCGACCGGGGAACTGGCCGTCGAGGCGCCGCCGGAGATCCCCCAGGCCGCGGGCGGTCGCTGGCAGCAGGCGATGATGGGGCTGCCGATGCTCGGCGGCTCGGTCGCGATGGCGATGATGATGAGCCAGGGCGGCGGCGGTGCCTATCGGTACGTGATCGGTGGCCTGTTCGGCTTCTCGTCGGTCGCGATGCTGGCGACCAGTTTCGGCTCCAGCGGTTCGCCCAAGAAGGCCGAGATGATGTCGGCCCGCCGCGAATATCTGCGCCATCTGGCCGGTCTGCGCCGCCGGGTCCGCGAGACCGCCGGCATGCAGCGGGTCGGCCTGCTCTACCGGCACCCCGACCCCGGTCAGCTCTGGTCGACCGCGGGCAGCCACCGGGTGTGGGAGCGGCGACCGGCCGACCCCGACTTCGGCGTGGTGCGGCTGGCGGTCGGCCCGCAGACGCTGGCCACGCCGCTGATCCCGCCGGTCACCCGCCCGCTCGACGAGCTCGAGCCGATGACCGCGGGCGCGCTGCGCCGCTTCCTCGACGCCTACTCGGTCGTACCCGACCTGCCGGTCGCGGTGTCGCTGCGCGGCTTCGCCCGGGTCTTCCTGCGCGGCAGCGGGGCCGGCGGCGATCGCGACGCCCGCTCGCTGACCCGGGCCGTCCTCACCCAGCTGGCCACGTTCCACGCCCCCGACGACATGATCATCGCGATCTGCGCCGGGCCCGAGCGGCGGCCGGGCTGGGAGTGGGTCAAGTGGCTTCCGCACAACCTGCACCCGTCGCGCACCGACCGGCTCGGGCACGTGCGGCTGGTCGCGAGCACCGGGCCGGACCTGGAAAAGCTGCTCGAGGACGTGATCGGCAACCGGCCCCGGTTCAACTCGGCCGGCTCCAGCCACACCGGACCGCACGTGGTGATCGTTCTGGATGGGGTCAACCTGAAGGGCGCCACCCAGCTCGACGACGGCATCGACGGTGTCACCGTGCTCGATCTCGACGAGCAGCCGCCCCGCCTGCTCGACCGGTCGCTGCTCGTGCTCGAAACCCATAACAAGGCCCTCTATACGTACGCGATGGACCACGAGGCCGAGGTCGGCACGCCCGATCAACTGACCGTCGAACAGGCCGAGGCGGTCGCGCGACGGCTCTCGCCGCTGCGGCTGGCCGCGATGTCCAAGTCGTCGGACACCCCGCTGGCGGCTCAGCTGGGCCTGGCCGAACTGCTCGGTCTGGGCGACCCCGAGACGTTCAGCGTCGCCCAGCACTGGATGACCCGGCCCAACCGCGACAAGCTGCGGGTGCCGATCGGGGTCGGCGTCGACGGCAGCCCGATCGAGCTCGACCTCAAGGAGTCGGCGCAGGACGGCATGGGCCCGCACGGCCTGCTGATCGGCGCGACCGGCTCCGGCAAGTCGGAGCTGCTCCGCACGCTGGTGATGGCGCTCGCCTCGACGCACTCGTCGGAGACGCTCAACTTCGTACTGATCGACTTCAAGGGCGGCGCAACGTTCTCCTCGCTCGACCGGTTGCCGCACACCGCGGCCGTGATCACCAACCTGGCCGACGAGCTCGTGCTGGTCGACCGCATGGTCGACGCCATCGAGGGCGAGATGACCCGGCGGCAGGAGCTGCTGCGCAGGGCCGGCAACTACGCCAGCCTGCGCGACTACGAGAAGGCCCGGCTGGGCGGGGCGGCCCTCCCGCCGCTGCCGTCGCTGCTGGTCATCTGCGACGAGTTCTCCGAGCTGCTGTCGGCCAAGCCCGACTTCATCGACCTGTTCGTCCAGATCGGACGCCTCGGCCGGTCGCTCGGCGTGCACCTGCTGCTGGCCAGCCAGCGGCTCGAGGAGGGCCGGCTGCGCGGCCTCGACACGCACCTCTCCTACCGCGTCGGCCTGCGGACGTTCTCGGCGCTCGAGTCGCGGGCGGTCCTCGGCGTTCCGGACGCCTATGAGCTGCCCCGATCACCCGGCCACGGTTACCTCAAGTTCGGCACCGAGCCGCTGTTGCGCTTCAAGGCGGCGTACGTCTCGGGGCCGATGCAGAAAGCCGGCGCCGGCGCCGCCGGAGCGAGTGGCGCGGGTTCGGTCCCCCAGGTGCTCACCTACTCGACCAATTTCGTGCCGGTGCCCAAGCAGGCCAAGCCGATCGAGCCGAAGCCGGAAGAGGTGCCGACCGGCGCGAGTGTGCTCGACGTGCTCGTCGACCGCCTCAACGGTCAGGGGCCGCCCGCCCATCCGGTCTGGCTGCCCCCGCTCAACCAGTCGGCCGCCCTCGACGAGCTGCTCGGCCCGGTGGTCGCCGACCCGGCCCGCGGCCTGGCGTTCGCCAACCCGGAGCTGCACGGCTCGCTGCAGGTGCCGATCGCGCTGGTCGACAAGCCCCGCGAGCAGCTGCGCGACGTGATGTGGCTGCAGCTGGCCGGCGCGGCCGGGCACGTGGCGATCGTCGGCTCGACGCTGAGCGGCAAGTCCACCGCGATGCGCTCGATGATCTGCGGGCTGGCGCTCACCCACACCCCGGC
>NZ_JBITEL010000007.1:0-557911 GCF_044455125.1 Actinoplanes sp. NPDC051343 | reverse complement strand
GATCAAACTCTCCAACAAAAACTTGGAAAACTGTCCCGGCAACATAAGTTGCCAAAGGAATCCAAGCCGAAAAAACCGGCCAGGGATAAAACTAAATTGGCACTGGCTTATCAAGCACCCTGTTGAGTTCTCAAAGAACAACCACACACCGAAATCTGCCTCATTTAAGAGGCCCGATCTTGGGGCTTTCGTTCGACCCGTTGAACAGTACACGGTTAGTCACCGTGGCTATCTTCCGGGGTTCCTCCAGGACGGCCGCCGCGGGCCCTCGGAAGGCCCCGCTCGCTCGCCCGTCTCCCTGGCGGCTCGGTAAACATTACAGGGCGGCTCCCTGAACGCCAAATCGGCCCCCTGCGACGGGCGTCACAGGGGGCCGATCATGAAGAAATAGCAGGTCAAGACGCCAATTCGACGCCGGCAAAGGTCCGCTTGCCTCGCCGCAGCACCAGGAAACGGCCGTGCAGCAGTGCCGAAGCGGGAGGAACGGCCTCGCCATCGGTGATGCGCTCGTTGTTCAGGTAGGCGCCACCCTCGGCGATCGTGCGGCGAGCCTCGTTGGCGCTGCTCACGAGACCCGACTCCTTGAGCAGCGCGCTCACGGCCGGGAGCTCACCGCGTACGGAAAGAAGCCCGGCCTCCGAAAGAGCCGACCGCAACGTCTCCGGAGAGAGATCGTCGAGCGAAGCTCGACCGAACAACGCCTGGCTGGCCATGACCGCCTGGCGTGCCTCCTCCTCGCCGTGAACCAACGCGGTGATCTCTTCGGCCAGGGCTCGCTGGGCCAGACGGGCCTGGGGACGCTCGGCGGTCGCCTTCTCCAGCTCCTCGAGCTCCTCGCGGCTCTTGAAGCTGAAGTATTTGAGGTAGGTGACCACGTCGCGGTCGTCCGCGTTGATCCAGAACTGGTAGAAGGCGTAGGGCGACGTCATCTCCGGGTTGAGCCAGACCGTGCCCGACTCGCTCTTGCCGAACTTGGTGCCGTCGGCCTTGAGCACCAGCGGCGTGGTGAAGGCATGCACCGGCCCGGCCTCCCGGCGGCGCACGAAGTCGACGCCGGCGGTGATGTTGCCCCACTGGTCGGAGCCGCCGAACTGCAGCTGGCAGCCGTGCTCGACATGCAGCTGGTAGAAGTCGTTGGCCTGGAGCAGCTGGTAGCTGAACTCGGTGTAGCTGATGCCGCTCTCAAGCCGGTTACGCACCACGTCGCGAGCCAGCATCTTGTTGATCGGGAAGTGTTTGCCGACGTCACGCAGGAAGTCGATCACCGACATGGGGCCGGTCCAGTCGAGGTTGTTGACCACGGTCGCGGCGTTGTCGCCGTCGTAGGTCACGAACGGCGCGACCTGCGTGCGGATCTGCGTGGCCCAGCCCGCCGTGACCTCCTGCGAGTTGAGCGTGCGCTCGGAGGTCTTGCCGCCCGGGTCACCGATCTGGCCGGTGGCGCCGCCGACCAGCAGCAGCGGTTTGTGGCCGCCGAGCTGGAGCCGGCGGGCGGTGACGAGCTGCATGAGGTTGCCGACGTGCAGCGAGGCCGCGGTCGGGTCGAAACCGATATAGAACGTGATCGACGAGTCGTCGAGTGCTTTGCGCAGCTCGGCGGGGTCGGTCGAATCCTGGATCAGTCCGCGCCACATGAGGTCGTCTACGAGAGTCACGTCGCGATTCTCCCGCATGCGCGCGTGCGCCGGACACCGGGTTTCGGCGCGCCAACGCAAATGAGGCCATGCTAGGGCTATGAGTCGCCTGGGTAGTGCCGCTCCGCCGATCGAGATCTCCAAGAAGAAGGCGATCGCGCGCCTGGAAGAGGCGCAGCATCGTCTGCTGCGGTTGCGCCTGATCCTGGGCGGCCAGTACGGGGAGAAGAAGATCGGCCCGCCGCTGTGCTGCGTGTTCGAGGGATGGGACGCCTCGGGTAAGGGCGGGGCGATCAAGCGGTTGGTGGCGCCGCTCGACCCCCGGTTCTGCCGGGTGTCGCAGTTCGCGGCGCCGGACTACGACGAGAAAAGGCACCATTTCCTTTGGCGGTTCTGGCCGAAACTGCCCGGTTGGGGCGGGATGGCGGTTTTCGACCGGTCCTGGTACGGCCGGGTGCTGGTCGAGCGGGTCGAGGGCTTCGCGACGCAGGAACAGTGGCAGCGGGCGTACAACGAGATCGTCGAGTTCGAGCGGACCCTGGTCGCCGAGGGCATGATCATGGTCAAGTTCTGGATGCACGTCTCCCTCGACGAGCAGCAGAAGCGCTTCGAGGACCGGCAGGACGACCCGCTGCGCCAGTGGAAGCTCACCGACGAGGACTGGCGCAACCGGGAGAAGCGGCCGGCCTATGAGGAGGCGGTCGAGGAGATGCTGGAGCGCTGCGACCCGACGTGGGCGCCGTGGCACGTCATCGAAGGGGACGACAAGCACTACGCCCGGTTCGCCGTGGTCGAGGCGGTCTGCGACGCCGTCGAGGCCGAACTCAAGAAGCGAGGCCGCGAAGTCTGATCGCGGCCACCAGAAGGACGACGAAGACGAGGGCCACGCCGCCGAGGGCGGCCGCCTGCCAGGCCGTACGCCGTAGTCGCGGCGCAAGAGCGATACCGAGCCCCGCCAGCCCACCGGCGAGCAGCCCGCCCAGGTGCCCCTGCCAGGACGCGAAGCCGGCCGAGAGCACGAGCCACAGCAGAGTCCCGATGATCAGCTGCTTGGGGTCGAGCGGGCGGTCGTTCATCCGCCGGCTGAGCATGTAGTAGGCCGCGACCAGGGCGAAGCCCGCACCCGACTCGCCGATCGCGCCGCCGGTCGGGTTGAGCGCGACCACCATGACCGAGCTGCCCAGCGCGCCGAGGAAGAAGACGGCCAGGAACCGCAGGCGGCCGAGCCGGTCCTCGAGGATGCGGCCGAGCGTCCACAGCCAGATCATGTTGAACAGAATGTGGGTCAGCCCGATGCCGCTCGATCCGGGCAGTTCGTGCAGGAACGCGCCGGTGAACAGCCGCCACCACTCGCCGTGGGCCACGCCGACCGGGGTGAACCCGGCGTAGCGCGCGCCGTCGGCGACGTAGTACGCGCCGTCGGAGCCGCGCAGGGTCACGCCGATGACGTCGAACCGGTCGATCAGCGCGGGCTTGACCAGTTCGGCCGCGTAGGCGAGCACGTTGAGCAGGATGAGCGTGTAGGTCGCCCACGGCGTGGCGACCGGCCTGCCCCCGAACAGGGTGCGCGCCTGCCGGACCGTCTTGTTGTCGGTCTTCACGCACTCCGGGCAGCGGAAACCGACCGGCGCCTCGCGCATGCAGTCGGGGCAGATGTATTTGTCGCATCGCGTGCATTGCACGGCCGTGGACCGGCTCGAGTGCCGGTAGCAGCTTGTTTCGATATCGGCCGAATCCACGAGCCCAATCCCCCGTCGTCGCGATTGGCCGGTGATGATACTCATAGGTATGACGGTCGTGGTGCTCGCCGTGATCTGCGCCGTGCTGCTCGCCGGGCACCTGGTGGCACTGCTGCGCCGGCGACCGCGCGGCCTGGGCACGGCCGCCGAGCGGGCCACCTTCGACACCCTGCACACGGCTGGGCAGGCGGCCAAGGGGTTACGCGGGGGCCTGACCGCGAGCGGGGCCGAACGGGCGATCAAACACCTGCGGCCGTTGCTCGGTGCGTCGGCGGTCGCGCTGACCGATCTCGTGACCACCCTGGCGGTGGACGGGCACGGCCATTCGCATGCGGTCGATCCGTACGCCCACGGCAGCGTCGCCCTGGCGGCCCGCCGGAGCGTGGTTCTCGGGCCGGAGGACATGGCCTGCCCGGCCGACTGCCCGATCAAGGCCGCGGTGGTCGTCTTCCCGGTGTTCCCGAGGGTCTGAGATGAGCGAGACCCCTCTCCAACCTGCTGCGCGAGGAACGCCGTTTCCCGCCCCCAACCTCGTTCGCCGCGGCGGCCAATGTGACCGCCGCGGCGTACGCGGAGGCCGACGCCGACCGCCTCGCGTTCTGGGAGACCCAGGCGTCGCGGCTGACGTGGGCAAACCGGTGGACCGAGGTGCTCGACTGGTCGCAGGCGCCGGTCGCGAAGTGGTTCGTCGGCGGACGCCTCAACGTGGCTTACAACTGCGCCGACCGGCACGTCGAGCACGGGCACGGCGACCAGGTCGCCTTCCACTGGGAGGGCGAGCCGGGCGACACCCGTGACATCACGTACGCCCAACTGAAAAACATGGTCTGCCAGGCCGCCAACGCGCTGGTCGAGCTGGGCGTCGCGACCGGCGACCGGGTGGCCATCTACATGCCGATGATCCGGAGACGGTCGTCGCGATGCTCGCCTGCGCGCGGCTCGGGGCGCCGCACACCGTGGTCTTCGGGGGCTTCTCGGCGACCGCACTCTCCGACCGCATCCTCGACTGCGACGCCCGCGTGGTGATCACGGCCGACGGCGGTTACCGGCGTGGCGCGGTGTCGGCGCTCAAGCCGGTCGTCGACGAGGCGTTGGAGCGCTGCCCGGACGTGCGGTCCGTGCTCGTGGTGCGGCGCGGCGGCAACGAGGTCGGCTGGACCCCGGGGCGCGACGTGTGGTGACACGACGTGGTCGACCGGCAGACGCCCTCGATCGTCGCGTTCGTCATCCTGCGCGGCGGCGCGGTCGACGACGACATCGCCCGGGTGCTGCGCGACCACGTGGCCAAGGAGATCGGGCCGATCGCCAAACCTCGCCAGATCATGGTTGTGCCGGAGCTGCCCAAGACCCGCTCCGGCAAGATCATGCGACGGCTGCTGCGGGACGTCGCCGAAAACCGCCGGCTGGGCGACGTCACCACGCTCACCGACTCGTCGGTGATGGACCTGATCCGCTCGAAGCTGCCCGCGGCGGCGACCGACGACTAGTTTTTCCGGGCCAGACCGCAGAACTGATAGACGTCGGTGTCGGCGGTCGGGTCGCCCGCCTCGGGACGCCACCGGGTGCACGTCACGACACCCGGCTCCAGCAGCTCCAGGCCTTCGAACCAGGCTTGGAGCTGCGCCTTGGAGCGCAGCGTGATCGGCGGCGTGGCGGTCTCGTTCCACTGGGCGGCCGCGGCCCGCGACTCCTCCGGCCTGACCTCGAGGGTCGGATGGGCGATCGCGAGGTAGCTGCCGCTCGGGACCGCGGCCATCAGCCGCCGCACCACGCCCGCCGCTTCGTCGTCGTCACCGATGAAGTTGAGGACCCCAAGCAGCATCACGGCGATCGGGCGGTCGAAGTCGAGTGTCCTGCGAGCCGCGCCGAGAATTGCCGGGGTGTCGCGGGCGTCGGCGTCGATGTAGTCGGTCGCGCCCTCGGACGTGCTCGTCAGCAGGGCCCGCGCGTGGGCCAGCACCAGCGGGTCGTTGTCGGTGTAGACGATGCGGGACTCGGGTGCGAGCGCCTGCGCGACCTCGTGGGTGTTGTCGGCGGTCGGCAGCCCGGTGCCGACGTCGAGGAACTGCCGGATGCCGGCCTCGACGACCAGGTGGCGTACGGCCCGCTGCAGGAACGCCCGGTCGGCGCGAGCCGACGTCACGATGTCCGGAAGAAACTGCTGCACCTGGTCGCCCACCGCCCGGTCGGCGGCGAAGTTGTCCTTGCCGCCCAGCCAGTAGTTCCAGATGCGGGCCGTGTGCGGCACCTCGGTGTCTATTTCGGAGCTTCCCGTCACGCTGTGATCGTCTCAGCGCGCCGCCGGAACGTCCAGCGGGCCCCGCTCGACCGCCGCCAGGACGAACCGGCCGGCGTGTCAGCCGGCGGGCCGGTACGCCGGGAGGCCGAGCACTTCGCGGATCTTGGCCTGCACCTGGTCGGCCTGCGGCCGGGCATCGATGTCGTGGACGAACTCCTTGCGGCCGAACAACTCCAGCACCGGGCGGGTCTTCTCGTTGTAATCCCGCAGCCGGCCCTCAAGCGCCTCCGGCGTGTCATCGGCCCGAGTGGTCAGCTCGTGCCCGCAGATGTCGCAGCGGCCCTCGACCTTGGGGCGGTCGGCGATCAGGTTGTAGTCCATGCCGCAGTTGGGGCAGAGCCGGCGGCTGAGCACGCGGCGGCGCACCTCGTCCTCCGGCAGCTCGAGGTGGATGACGCCGTCGATGTCGTAGCTCTCCATGAAGAACTCGGCCTGCCGCCCGTTGCGCGGGAAGCCGTCGATGACGAAACCCCAGTTCCAGTCGTGCTGGTCGAGGCGCTCGCGGACGATCGACTCGACCATGTCGTCGCCGACCAGTTCGCCGGCGTTCATGATGCGGCGTACCTGGGCGCCGAGCTTGGTGTGGTTCTGCACATGCCAGCGGAACAGGTCGCCGACGCTGATGTGCACCATGTCGAGGTCGGTGCAGAGCAGCTCGCTCTGGGTTCCCTTGCCGCTGCCCTGCACTCCCATGATCACGAACTTACGCATGCTGGCCCCTTACCGGGTTTCAGTCCGCGGCACCCAGGTGTAGCGGGCCGGGCGCGGTACGCCCGGACAGGGTGGACGGGTCGATGCTCCAGGCCGCGGCGACCCCGAGCACGTCGTTCTCGCCGACCAGAACTGTCGACTCCTCGTCGAGTTCGACGGGAAGCCCGGCCGCTCGCTCCGCCGGGTTGGGCTCGCCGTGCCACGAGGTCACCTCGCCGGTCTGCCCCACATAGCCGAAAGCGCGGATCAGCTCACCGTCGGCCGCACGCTGCCACCGGTGCGACTCGGTCACCCGGTGGGTCGCGAAATATTGCACCTCGGTGTGCAGCGCGGCCGAGAGGCCGATGACGTCGACCGGCCGGTCCGGCCGCATCAGGTAGCGGCCGGTGGCCAGGATCCAGCCGTCGATCGGCGGGGTCACCGCCACCCGGTCGTCGGTCAGGTGGGCCAGGTCGATGCCGTCGCGCCACGGGACCGTACCCAGGTCGCGCAGGCCCAGCGCCGAGATCACGTCGGCCGGAGCCGCCGACCGGACGGCCAGCCACGCCTGCTTGCCGCCGAAACCGGTCATCTGTTCGGTTGCCATGACACCAACGCTATCCGCGGTCAGGCCCACCCGTAGTTACGCCGCAAAATGTCGGCGACCCGGGTGAACCGGGGCGGATCGAGAATCGCGCCCTCGCGGCGGATGCCGTCGTGGTCGATCTCGAGCACCCGGTCGAGCCGCAGCCAGCTGGGATGGTTGTCGCGGTCCCACTCGCCGGGGCCCAGGGCGAGCCAGTTGCGCTGCCCGTTCCGCTCGCTCTGGCTGGAGAGCATCAGGCCGAGGACCGTACGCTCGTTGCGCCCGACCACCAGCACCGGCCGGTCCTTGCCCTGGCGCGGGTCCTCCTCGTAGGGCACCCAGGTCCAGACGATCTCGCCCGGGTCGGCGTCGCCGTCGAGGTTCGGACAATAGTCGAGATGCCGGCCCTTACGGTGTGCCCCGGTCTTGACCTGGGTCAGGCCGGGGGCCAGGGTCCGGCGCCGCGCGCCCATGATGCGGGAGAGAAGATTCGCCACGGCGTGCACTCTAGGCTGATCGTCATGACGCCCGACATCGACGCCTGGGATTCCTGGGAGCCCTCCGTGGTCGCCTCGCGGCTCGAGGGCGTCGAGGTGCCCTGGTACGTGGCCGGCGGCTGGGCGGTCGACCTGCATCTCGGGGGCCGGCGCCGCGACCACGAGGACCTTGAGATCGCGCTGCCGTCGTCACACTTCGACACCGTCGCGGCCCGCTTCGGAGACCTGGAGTTCCACGTCCCGGGCGGCGGCGAGGTGGTGCCGATCGAGCCGGCCGCGATGGCCGCGCACCACCAGACCTGGGCCTGGGATCCGGCGGCCTCCTGCTGGCGGTTGGACGTCTTCCGCGAACCTCACGACGGCAACATCTGGATCTCACGGCGCGATTCGCGCCTGCGCCGGCCGTACGCGAATTTGATCCGACACGACCGCAACGGAATCCCCTACCTCAGCCCCGAGGTGGTTCTGCTGTTCAAGGCCAAGCACCGGCGGGAGAAGGACGAGGGCGACTACGCCGCGCTCGCTCCCGTGCTGAGCGCTTCGGAGCGGGCCTGGCTGGACGAGGCGCTCGACCTCGTGCACCCGGGCGCGCACCATCCGTGGCATTCGTGAGTCACGCCGGCTGCGGTTGCCAGGCCTTGATGACGACGCCGACCAGCAGGAGACCGCAGAACGCCTGCTCGATCTTGAGCCAGAGCGGGAAGTCACCGGGGACGGCCAGGATGACCGCGATCGCGACCAGCATGATCGTGGAGACGATGCGGAGCCTTTTGTAGGCCCTTCTGATCACGAACGACGTCATCAGGGCCGCCGACGCGGCGACGATGCAGGAGCGCACCCAGACCGCGGGATTGACCAGGCCGGCGTGGCCGCGCATCAGGAACACCGCGACCACGGTCAGGACGCTGAGGGTGAGGTAGCCGGCGACGAGGATCCGCGTGGTTTTCATGTGTCTCAGCGTGCTGTCGCCGTTCCTTCCCGGCATCGGCGCCCGGGTGGAACTCCAATCTCCAACCACGGGTTGATGCCTCCTCCGCCCCCGCCCCGTAGCGTTTTCCCCGTGACCAGCGACCCCACCCTCGACGCCCTGCAGGCCCAGCGCCGGGCCGTCATCCGGTGGCTGCGGCCGCTCGCCCCGCTGATCCTCGCCGTGGTCGCGGTGTCCGCTTTCACGTCGTCGCCGCATCCGGCCGGGCACGGCCGCGGGCTCGCGGTCGCGGTGGCCCTCGCGGTGGTGCTGCTCTCCGGCCTGACTGCGGTGGCCATCGCCGACCACGCCATACCGGTCATCGTGCCGATCGTCGTGCTGCTGGCCTCCTCGGCCGTGCTGGCGTGGCTGCAGCCGTCCGGGGCCGGCATAGCCGGCATCTTCGTCGGGTTGTCGCTTCTCGCGCCCCTGTTCCGGGGCCACCGCTCGGTCCCGCTGATCATCGTGGCCACGGTCCTGCTGGCGGTCACGTTCGCCTCGGCCCGCCACGGCTCGATCATCGCGGCGCTGCTGACCGCCATCATGATCGCCGCGTTCTACGGCATGCTGCTGCTGGCGATTCGCCTCTCCGAGGCCAACCGGCGCACCCACGAGCTGTTGGCCGAGCTGGCGGCCGGCCGCGACGCACAGGCTCAGGCGGCGAAGCTCGGCGAGCGCCAGCGGCTGGCCCGCGAGATGCACGACGTGCTGGCCCACTCCCTCTCCGGGCTGATCCTGCAGCTGGAGGGCGCCCGCATGCTGGCGGCCGAAGACCCGGCCGACCCGCGGCTGCCGGCGGCGGTCGAGCGCGCCCACCAGCTGGGGCGCACCGGGTTGGAGGAGGCCCGCCGGGCGATCGGCACGCTGCGCGACGAGGAGCTGCCGGGGCCGGAGAGGCTGGCCGAGCTGGCCCGGCAGTTCGAGCAGGACCGGGGCGTGCCCTGCGTCGTGACCGTGACCGGGGAGCCGCGGCTGCTGGCTTCGTCGGAGGCGCGGTTGGCGCTCTACCGGGTCGCGCAGGAGGCACTGACCAACGTGACCAAGCACGCGACCGGCACCGCGAACGTGGCGATCACGCTGACCTATGCCGCGTCCTCGGCCCGCCTGACCGTCGAAGACGCCGGCGACGACCACGGCATGCCGGGCGACGGAGGCTACGGACTGACCGGCATGCGCGAACGGGCCGAGCTGCTGGGCGGCCGCCTGACCGCAGCACCGACCGGCCACGGCTTCCGCGTCCAGCTGGAGGTGCCGGCGTGATCCCGCACCACGCCGACGAGCCATGGTCGCAGCCAGCGCGGCCGAGCCTCGACGCACGCCCCGGCGCGCTCCGGCCTCCCTTTGCCGCCACAATCCACGCGCCCCACGAAGATCCGGTTGCCGGAGAACCCCGCCCGTTGCGCGTTGCCGTAACAGCTG
Organism: Actinoplanes sp. NPDC051343; assembly: GCF_044455125.1. Lineage (NCBI taxonomy): Bacteria > Bacillati > Actinomycetota > Actinomycetes > Micromonosporales > Micromonosporaceae > Actinoplanes > Actinoplanes sp. NPDC051343. Next base: position 548,080 of record NZ_JBITEL010000007.1, on the reverse strand, counting down.
GCACCGCCGCCACCCGCCGGGCGGAGGTGGAGACCGTCCGCCGCGCCAACGTCGAGCACGGCGCAGCAGTGAACACCGTCGCCCACTCGAGCCTCATCGACCGACCCGGCCCACCGACAAACGCCGTCCCCCTGCGCGGGCACCACCGGCGGCGACAGTCCCACGGCAACCCCCAGACCGCCCACCAGTGCCACCGAGCAAGACCCCAGCACGGTGTGGTTGACGGGCACAGCGTGAAGCGTGACCGAGACGAACCCGTGCTGAATCGCGAGCCCGCCGCGCGGCAACGCCGGCGCAAACCAAACGTCGTTGCGGAATACAACGGCGGCCCACCGCGAGACGGGCGCGGCACCGAGGAGTACGACGTCATGGGCGGACCGGTTCTCGTCGCGGCGATCCTGCCGACAGCCCGGAGGCGCAGCGGGTCGAGGCTGGTGCCGCTTCAGAAGGCCGGCACATGCCCGGAGTGGGCCCAGGCCACGGCACGCGCCGATGCCAGAAGGCGCCCGGCAGAGACGACCCCGCCGACGGCAGACGATCGCCGCGCACGGACGGTGCACTTCGGGACAGTTGCCCGACCTGACCAGCTGACCCGAACGACACCGGCAGCCGCGGCCGGAAGGATCAGGCCGTGAGCGCGAACAATGACGGAGGCCGAACGAGCACCGCTGACCACGGCCGAAAGAATTTTGCCGCGAGCATCTGCGACAACGGCGCCGCGGGGCGGGACGATCCCGCCGTGAGCGCAGACGACGGCGGACGCTGGGTGGGCGCCGCCCACCGAGAGCCAGCCGGCCGCAGCCTGAGCGCAGATGGCGTCCATGAACGGCGCCTCGAGCAGGCGTTGGAAAGAGACCTACGCGGCGCCGAAACTCCGCGCCAGGGCCAGAGCGGCAAAGACACCGAACGGCGCGGCGCCGGGCCGGGCGATGCTCCGAGCGGCAAAGACGCCGAACGGCGCGGCGCCGGGCCGGCCGATGCTCCGAGCGGCAAAGACACCGAGCGGCGCGGCGCCGGGCCGGGCGATGCTCCGCGCGGAGAGCGAGAGGACCGCCCGGGTGGGGAGGGCAGCGTGATCCGGGTGCTGGTGGCGGACGATCAGCGGGTGGTGCGGGAAGGGCTCGAGCTGGTGCTCGGGCTGATGCCGGGCGTCGAGGTGGTCGCGTCGGCGGGGGACGGTGCCGAGGCGGTCGCGCTCGCCGGGGAGCGGCAACCCGACATCGTGCTGATGGATCTGCGGATGCCGCGGGTTGACGGGGTCGAGGCGACACGGCTGCTGCGGGCGCGGTGGCCGGCGATCAGGGTGATCGTGCTGACGACGTACTCGGACGACCGGTCGGTGCTCGACGCGTTGCGGGCCGGGGCCCGGGGCTATCTGACCAAGGATGCGGGCAGCGCCGAGATCCGGCAGGCGTTGCACCAGGTGCTCAACGATCAGGCGGTGGTCGACCCGGCGGTGCAGCATCACCTGGTCGACGCCCTCGTGACCGCGCCCGCCGCACCGGACGGGCTGACGCCGCGGGAGGCCGAAGTGCTGACGCTGATCGCGGCCGGCCTGACCAACCCGGAGATCGCGGTCCGGCTGGTGATCAGCGAGGGCACGGTGAAGAGTCACATCAACCATCTGCTGCCGAAGATTGATGCGCGGGACCGGGCGCAGGCGGTCGCCTATGCCTACCGCAACGGGCTGGCCGGGCCTTAGTTGACGAAGTCCTGGGTCATCCAGGTGACGCCCTTGCTGTCGCGGACGACGCTCAGGCCGATGTGCTTGAAGCCGGTGTTCAGCAGGTTCTTGCGGTGGCCGTCGTTCGGCGGCTTCTCGGCCAGCATGCTGTCGGTCAGGCCGTTCGCGGCCTTGATGATTTCGGCGTCGCTGCCGCCGCTCGAGCCGAAGCCGATGTTCTCGCCCGCCGACGTCCACTGCACGCCCTGCGCGCTGAACCGGGGGCCGATGCCGTCCTCGCCCGAGCACTGGTGCTCCAGGCCACAGCCGTTGATCATGAGCTGGTTGTGCAGGGCGGACGCCTTGGACAGGTCGTCGTCCAGGGTGAGCGCGGAGAGGCCGGCGTCGGCGCGGGCCGCGTTGATGTGGTCCAGCACCTGGCCGAGCACCGAGTCGTCGGTCGCCACCACCGTCACCTTCGACTCGCTCGGGGACTTCGGTTTCGTGGTGCTGCGCTTCGGCGTCGGCGCCTTCGAAGTGGTGACCTTCGGCTTCGGCGTTGCGGACGAACTGGCGGGCGCCGGAGAGGTAGGCGTCACCGCGGTCGACGGCAACAGGTCGGCCGGCGTCGTCGGGACGGTCGCGGCCAGCGGTACGTCGGCGGCGCGCGGCAACTGCGTCTGGGCGTCGGCGTGCCGGGACAGGCCGACCACCGTGAACCCCGACCCGATCACCACGGCGGTGGCGCCGGCCACCAACGTGTAGCGGAAGCGGGCGGCAGCGGACATCGACACAGAACAAGCACCTCAGCGAGTTGCGGACAGATTGACGTCCTCACTATGGGTGCAGGCCCGCGGTGGTTCCCGCTAGCTAAAGAGTCCTTAAGAATTGGCACACGCAGATCTAAGGGTCACGACCTTGCCGTGACCTGCAGCCCGGCCGCCAACTCGGCGTTCCGCTGGGCGAAAGACTGCCAGATGGGCGGCGTACGCGAAAGATGCGGCGGCGGCGCGCACCTCCGCTGACGCCAGCCCGCGAGCCGCCCACCACGCACCGTGAAGGACACCAGCACGCCATCCGCCCAGCCGTGGACCTCGCAATCCTCGGCCGCTGGACGAAAGGCCCGCTGCACGCTGGTCAGCCACTCGACGGCCTCGATCTCCTCCTGCACCTTGCCCGCCCGCTCGAAGTCCAGCGCGGCCGACGCCTGGTCACGGCGCTTGGTCAGCGCTTCCAGCGCCTCCCGAACCGCCTGCGGCCGGCGGTCGAGAACCTCGGCGAGGGCCCGGGCGAGTCGGTCACGGTCCTCCGGGCGTACGCCGTAAAGCGTGGCCATCTCACGCTCGGCGCCGGTCAGGGTCGCCCCGGCGTACGGCAGGGGGTTGATTTTCTGGAGTGCACGGACCGCGACCCGCGTCCGCAGGCCGCCGAGAAACGGGCCGTGCGTCGCCTTTTCCGGCAGGTGCGTGAGGTGGAGGCCGGGCGTGGCCGGGCCGGCGTCGAGGCGCAGGTAGAGCGGGACCTCTTGGCCGCCGGGGGTGCGGTTCCAGCGGGGCATGCGGTCTTCGAGGAGGTTGCGTTCGAGCCAGGCGGCCTCGTGGACGGACGCGCAGGCGACGGCCTCGACGCGGGCGATGCGGCGGACCATGTGGACGAGGTGCGGGCGGTTGCCGAGGTTGCCGAAGTAGGAGGCGGTGCGGGCGCGCAGGTCGGTCGCCCGGCCGATGTAGAGGACGCGGCCGGCGGCGTCCCGGAAGCGGTAGACGCCCGGTTCCCGGGGAAGACGCGAAATCTCGGGCGGCTGCTTCACGCAGCGATTGTGTCAGCCCACCGGCGTCAGCCCACCGGCGTCAGCCCACCGGCGTCAGCCCACCGGCGGGATGATGGAGAAGACGAGGGCGTCCGACGAGCCGTCGTTGAGGAAATTGCGGAGCCGGCCCTCCGGCTCGAAGCCGGCCCGCTCGAGCACCCGCCGCGAGCCCACATTGCCCGGCTCGACCCACGCCTCGATCCGCCGCAACCGCAACGCTTCCCACGCCCAGGGGACGATCAGGCGGATCGCGGCCGTCGCGGCCCCGGCCCCGCGCGCCGGCGGAACCACCCAATAACCGAATCCACCGACGTACGCCTGTGGACGCATGGCCAGCCACAGCAGCCCGATCGCGCGGTCACCGTCACTTTCCACGATGGCCTGCGACAGCCCCTCGCCGTCCTCCGCGCGTTTCCATTGGCGGTGGATGAAGGCGACCCCTTCGGCCGCGGTGTAGCTGGAGGGAACTGTGGTGCCCCGCGGGATCCGCGGGTCGGTGCCGGCGAGCCGAATGCAATCGAGGTCGGTCTCGCGCCATTTCCGCAGCCCGATGCGGCCGTTGCTAAGGGCGGGGTGTGGGTACACGGCTGTCCTGACTGTGGATGACGGCACGACCCGGCTGCTTCGGGGCCCACGCTCGTGCCGGGGGGATGGGACCATGACGCCGTGACGATCGCCGGCGCATATCTCGAGTTCGGTTCGCGGGAGGCCCGGGGCAACTCCCCGACCTACGACAAACTGTGCACTGCCATAGCCGCCGACGACGACCTCCTCGAACTGCTGGCGTCGTTGCCTCCGGCCAAGCAGCAGCCCAACCTGCTCTTCGGCGTCGTCCGCTTCCTGGGCGGCCCGGTCACCGTCCCGGCATTTCACGATTTCGTGGTGGACAACTGGGCAGCGGTCTCGTCCGAGGTCCTCCGACGCGCCGTGCAGACCAACGAGATCGGCCGATGCGCGGCTCTCATGCCGGTGCTCGCTTGCCTGCCGCAGCCGGTGTCCCTCATCGACATCGGCACCTCGGCCGGGCTGTCGCTCTTCTCCGACAAGTACGCCTACCGGTACGGCGATACGACGATCGGCCAGTCGACCGTGACGCTGGACTGCGACGCCGTCGGCATCACGCTGCCGGCCGCCCTGCCGACCGTCGCCTGGCGCGCCGGCGTCGACCTCAACCCGCTCGACATCACCGACCCCTCGGACGCCGCCTGGCTGGAAGCGCTGGTCTGGCCCGAGCAGGAGCACCGGCGCGAGCGGCTGCGGGCCGCGATCGCCATCGCCCGGGCCGACCCGCCGCGGCTGGTGCGCGGCGGCCTCGAGACGGTGTCCGACCTGGTCGCCCGGGCCCCCGAGGGAACGACGCCTGTCGTTTGTCACACCTCCGTGCTCTATCAGGTGCCGCCGGCCGAGCGCGCCGCCTTCATCGAGACCGTGCAGAGGCTGCCCGGCCACTGGATCTCGGTCGAGGGGCCGGACGTGGTCGACGTCGGTGATCTGCCCGCGCCGCCGGACGATTCGGCGCTCAACGTGCTGGCGCTCGACGGGAAGCCGCTGGCCTGGGTTCGGGGGCACGGGCAGGCGATGTTCGGACTCTAGAAATCGAAGTCGCCGTCCCGGACACCGTCGAGGAAGACGGTCCACTGGGTGGACGTGAAGACGAGGGTGCCGCCCGCCCGGTCCTTGCTGTCCCGCACCGCGACGATGCCGGGCAGGTTGACGGCGACCTCGACGCAGTCGCCACCGTTGCCGCCACTGCGCGTGCTCTTGTGCCAGACGGCACCGGTCAGGTCAGCCATCGTTCTCGCTCTCTTTGAGGATCGCACCGATGAGGTCGTCGGAATCGGCCTGGCTCAGAGCGATCGACTCGAGAGCGATCCAGATCGATTCGTACGCCTCGACCTCGTTGAGTTTATCCAGGTAGAGGGCACCGGTGAGGCTCTCGCAATAGATAGTCGTCGGTTCCGGTGAGGTGGTGCCGACGGCCGGGAACTCGAGGATCGTGAATTGCCCGGAGCTGGCCGCCTTGTGGGGGCCGGCCGCGAACGGGATCACCCGCACGCTCACGTTGGGCCGGGTCGACACGTTGACCAGGTGGGCCAGTTGTTTCTGCATGCCGAGCCGGTCGTCGACCGAGCGACGCAGGACACCCTCGTCGAGGATCACGTCGAGCCGGGGCGCCGCCGGGCGGCTGCGCCTGAGCAGGGACTGGCGCTCCAGGCGTACGGCCACCGCGCTCTCGACCGCATCGTCGTCGTCTCCGATCCACTCGCGGAACACGCCTTCGGCGTACTCCCGGGTCTGCAGCAGGCCGGGGATCACGCTGGGGGCGAACGACCGCAGCCGGCCGGCCGCCTGTTCCATGCCGACGTAGAGCTCGAACCAGGCCGGGACGACGTCTCCGTACGCGTGCCACCAGCCTTTCGACTTCGATTCCTGAGCGAGGCCGATCAGCACCTCGGTCATCTCGGCCGACGCCTCGTAGACCGTGCACATCGCGATGACGTCGTGCTTGCGGACGGGGACCTCGCCGTTCTCGATCCGGTACATCCGCGCACGGGAGAATTCGAGTTCCTGGGCCGCGGCCATCAGGGAGATGCCGGCCTGCTCGCGCAGTTGCCGCATGAGCCGTCCCACCTGACGACGTGGAACGGTTGACCCCAAGTCGGACATCGACACCCCTCTGACGGCCTGCCGCGGGGGGACTGTCTCGAACGAGACGATCGGATCGTCTCGAGCGAGACAGTGAGAATTGCTATTTGAGATTCTCACCGCGAACCTTTGCGGCAACAGCCTAGGGCACCGAAGCTCCTCTGTGTAGCGCCACGATCGCTGATTGTGATTCCCTAGGATCGGTCGCGTGACCCTAGAACGGTTCGACACCGGCACCCCGCACCCGGCCCGGCGATACAACTACTGGCTGGGCGGCAAGGACAACTTCGCAGCCGACCGCGAGTCCGGCGACCTGCTCGCCAAGTCGTACCCGGCGGCCCGCCTCGCCGCCCGGGCCAACCGGGCCTTCCTCGGCCGAGCGGTCGGCTATCTGGCCGGCGAGGCCGGCCTGCGACAATTCCTCGATATCGGTACGGGTTTGCCGACCGCCGAAAACACCCACGAGGTGGCCCAGCGGATCGCCCCCGAATCCCGCATCGTCTACGTCGACAACGACCCGATGGTCATGGCCCACGCCCGCGCCCTGCTCACCAGCACGCCCTCCGGCGAGACCCGCTACCTGGAGCAGGACCTGCGCGACCCGGCGTCCATCCTGGAGTCCCTCGACATCCTCGACCTGTCGCAGCCGGTCGGTCTCATGCTGCTCGCGGTCATCCACTTCCTGCCGTCGCAGGACGAGGCCCGCTCGATCGTGTCGACCCTGGTGGACGCGCTGCCGTCGGGCTCGCATCTGACGATGTCGTGCGCGACCACCGACTTCCTGACGCCGGAACTCAAGGCGAACTGGGACGAGTCGCTGCGGAGCGGACGATCCGACGTCCACCCGCGCACCCGGGCGGAGTTCGCCGAATTCTTCGAGGGGCTCGAGCTCATCGACCCCGGGATCGTCGCGGTGAGCGAATGGCGGCCGGACCCAGCCGCCGAGGAGCACCCGACGCCGGTCGAGGCCTCCCTCTTCGGAGCGTTGGCTAGGGTCCCGTAATCAGCGTGCCGAACTTGGTCGCGAGCCACGGCTTGCGACCACCGGCCACCATCCGGCCGCGGGCGATCTGCCCCCACTGCCCGACCCGGCCGAACCCCACCAGCAGAAACGCCACCGGATCGGCCGAGATCCAGCAGTCCCCCCGGCCGCTCCCCACGACGGCCTTTCCCCCGGCCACCGAGATCAGGTGACGCGGCCCGCCGCGCAGCCGCAGTTCGAAACTCGCCTCGACCCCGGCCGCCCGCCTCGGGTCGAGGTAGTCGGGAATCATCGCCACCACGCCGGCGATCACGTCCAGCGCCTCGTCCCGTCCGATCCGCCACGGCTGCCCACTCGCCCGCGCGACGTCCAGCCCGTGCACCAGCAGCTCGCCGAGCAGCGCCGACGTCATCGTCGACCAGGTCATCTGCACGCCGTTGCTGACCAGCACCCGCTCGTCCCGCGCCGGAATCGCCAGGAACCCGTCGACCGCGGAGCCCAGCCGGTCGGCCAGACTGCCGAGGTCACGGTCGGGATCCTCGCGCAGCTGCGCCGTATTCGCCACGGCGTTCCGCCGCGACGGACTCCGGTCGCTGTCGGCGACCTTCTTGCGCCCTTGCGCGTACGCCGTGTAGTCGTCGAACTCGTGCACCAGGTGAGCGGCCGTCTCCGCCACCGACCACTCCAGCCCCGGCACCCGCGCGCCGGGGTCCCCCGCAGCCCGGATCACCGCCGCCGCCCGCCCAGCAGCGGCTCGCATAGTTTCGTTATTTGACATAGCGTCACTATGTCAGATCGCTAGTCGGTGAGCAACGGACACGAACGGCTATACAAACGGGATGACTTCGCGGCCCCGACGCAACACGACCCTGCGCGACGAGCAGGTGGCCCAGACCCGGGCCGCCCTGGTGGCGGCCGGGCGCTCCCTGTTCGGCCGGCAGGGGTACACCGCCACCTCGGTCGAGGACCTGGCCCGCGAGGCCCGCGTCACCACCGGCGCGCTCTACCACCACTTCCCGACCAAGACGGCCCTCTTCGAGACCGTCTTCGAGCAGGTACACACCGAACTCCTGACCAGTTCCGCCGACGCCGCCTCCCAGGCTCCCGACGAGATCGCCGCCCTGGGCGTGGGCTTCGAGGCCTTCCTGGACGGCATGCTGATCCCCGACGTCCAGCGCATCCTGGTCACCGACGCCCCGGCCGTACTGGGCCTGGCCCGCTTCACGGAACTGGACGAGCGCTACGCCTTCGCCACCATCGCCGCCGAGCTGAAGGCAGCCGCCGAGGCCGGCCGCCTCCGCGCCGACGACCCCGACACCCTGGCGCGGCTCCTGCTGGGCGCCCTCACCCGGGGCAGCATGCTGATCGCCCAGTCCCCCACCCCGCACGAGGCCCGAGACGCCGTGGTCAAGTCGCTCCGCCTGCTCCTGTCAGGCCTGACCGCCTGACCACGCAGCCCCACCGGCCGCCATCCCCGCCGCTGCCTGGCCTGAGCCCCGCGGCCCGGGTCGCCACTGAGCCCCGCGGCCCGGGTCGCCACTGAGCCCCGCGGCCCGGGTCGCCACTGAGCCGCAACCGCCCGGCCAGCATCCCTGTGCCGCCGCCTGGCCAGAGCCTCGCGGCCAGAGCCTCGCGGCCAGAGCCGCCCCTGAGCCACAACCGCCCGGCCATCGCCCCAGGCCCGGCGGTCAGGTGGTCTCCGGCGCGATCCGGGCGTAGAGGTAGGCGTCCCGGCGGTGACCGCCGATCGGCGCGAAAGACCTCATCAGACCCTCGCGCTCGAATCCCGCCTTTTCCGCCACTCGCACGGAGCCCTCGTTCCACGGTTCGATGTAGGCCTCCAACCGCGCGACACCCGCCTCCACCAGGAGCCAGCCCGACGCGGTCCGGACCGCGTCGGCCGTCACCCCGGAGCGGCGAGCGGCCGGGCCAGTCCAATAGCCGATCGAAGCGCGGGCCGCGGACTGCGCGACCCACAGAGCGCCGACATAGCCGACCGCCTTCTCCTGCCCCGACGGCACGACCGCCCACGCCCAGCCCCGCCCCGACTCGAACCGCACACGCTGAGCGTCGACGAATGCCAGCGCTCCTGCGGCGTCGGGCCGGTCCGGCACCTGGCTGATCAGCGGGATGAGGGGATCCGTCGAGACGCTCAGAACGAAGTCGACGTCGGTCGCCCGCCACGGACGCAGCAGGATCCGGTCACCGTGGATCTCCGGCTGGCCTGGCATGCCGCGAACCTATCAGCACGCCAGTTTCCTCTCGAAATGAAATACCCGCAGACCGAATACGCCGGGTCAATGGGACCCGCCGAATTCGTGGGAATTGTTGCCGCGGCATGGGCCGACGCGTCATAAAACACCGAGGTGCCGTCGGCCGCGCCGAGGAAAAGCGCGGTCTTGTTCGTTATCGAGGCGACCCCGGGGGATGGCGCCCCTCCATCCGCCGGGTAAACGTGGGCGAGGTCGGCCCGCATGTGGAAGAGAATCATCCCGTCCAGTTTGGTCGGTCCTGTCGGCTCGCCCCGCTCGATACCTTCCACATAGGAGTCGGGCAGCGCCGACATCCTCTTGTAGGTATTCATCCGCGCGGCCGCACCGACATTACCGCTGTAAATTATTGCCGGGATTCCCCAGACGGCCAGGATCACGACGATGACGGCGAACAGTTTTTGCCACTACCCGGTCCCGGGACAGGACCGCGCACAGGAAGCGCGCGACAAACTGATGGCGCCGATCACCGCAGCCAACGCGAGCGCCGGCAACGGGACGAGAAGAATCCCGACCGAGCCGGCACTGCCTCCGCGACCTCGACGACAAGATGCCCCGGCCGGAGCTTGCGGACGGCTACCGCGTGCGGGCCATGAAAGCGGGCGCGACCTGGACCTGGTCGTCGAGGCGGAGGACGGAACCCTCGTCGCGTCGGCCCTCGGCTGGCTCGACGAGGTCACCGGGTCGGACTGCTGGAACCGGTCGGTGTCGGCCCGGGCCACGCCCGCTGCGGGCTAGGCGCCGCGGTCGGCCTCGCCTGCCTGCCTGCATGCATGCATGCCATGCGCGACGGCGGCGCCGCTCTGGCCAAGGTTTGTCCTCGCGGCGACGACGCCTACCCGGTGCCGCGCGGCTTCTCCGATGGCGCCCGCACAGCCACCTACGCCCGGAAATAGGCTTGCACGGTGACTTATGCGTGGCTCGACCTCCCGGCAGCCAAGATCGATGAGGCCGCGCGGGTGATGCTCGGCTGGCGGCTGACCGCCAACGGCGTGGTCGTCCGGATCACCGAGGTCGAGGCGTACAGCGGGCTGGGGGCCGATCCGGCCAGCCATGCCCACCGGGGCCGCACCCCGCGCAATGCGGTGATGTTCGGTCCGGCCGGATTCCTGTACGTGTACCAGATTTACGGCATGTACCAATGCATGAACATCGTCTGCGGGGAGGAGGGCGTGGCCGCCGCGGTGCTGCTGCGGGCCGGTGAAGTGGTCGAGGGCGCCGAGACGGCCCGCAGCCGACGCCCCGGCGCGCGGAACGACCGCGACCTGGGCGCGGGGCCGGGCAAGCTGACCCGGGCGCTCGGCATCAGCAAGGCCGACTACGGCACGTCGGTGGTCGATGGCACCGGCCCTCTCACGATCACCCCGCCGGTCGGCGAGGTCGGCCCGGTCGAGGCCGGCCCGCGCGTCGGCGTCACTTCGGCCCACGACGTCGCCTGGCGTTTCTGGGTGAAGGACGATCCGACGGTCAGCTCGTACCGCCGCCACGCCCCCCGCCGGCAAAAATAGCGAACGCCCGCGCCCGCCCGGCCCGGCCGGTTAGCGTGACGGCGATGGTGACGCAGCGGGGGTTGGTCGTCTTCAGCGCGATGTGCTCGGCCGGCCTGATCTGGTCGGCGATGCTGATCGCCGGCCTGTTCGTGAGCTGGCGCCCGGTCGGCTCCGGCGTGGCGGTCGGGGTAGCCGCGCTGCTCACCCTTCCCGGCGCGATAGCGGGCGTGATCGCCAACCGCCTCTATTACCGCACCACCGACGGCCGCCGCCCGTGGAGCCTGGTCTCCTGGGTTCCGCCGCACGTCCCGCACTGGGCGGCCATGCTCGCCGGTGTCCTGTTCTTCGGCTTCTGGCTGGCCGTGGTCGTTGCCTTCGCCGGCCTCGACGGCAGCGCCGAGCTCCGGGACGGCCACTACGTGATCAACAACCACGGCCGCGTGACGACGGTGACCCAGGCCGACTACGAACGCCAGCTGGACCACGAACAGCAGATCTCGCTGGGCATCCTCGGCGCCACGGCGGTCGGCGGCGCCTTCATGACCGCCGCCGTCCTGACCCACGAACCCCAACACGAAACCCAGGCGGCTCCGACCAACGCACTCTGAGCGGCCCGCCCGTTCAGGCCTGCAAGCTCCGAATGGCCAGCTCGGCGAAGCGGCGGGACGCGGCGGGCGTGGTCGCCCGCAGTCCCGCGTTGGCGCGAAGAAGCAGGATGAGGTCGTCCAGCGCGAAGTCGCGCCGCAGGTGGTTCTTGGCGCGGCCGGCCAGTTCGGCCAGGGCGACCAGCGACCGTTCGCGCGCCGGGGCCAGCTCGGCCACGTAGGGAAAGGCGCGGGCGAAGCCGTCGTCCCGGGCGTGGAGCTCGAACAGCTGGGAGATCGCCGTCCGCAGGCCGTGCCACGGGTCGGGGTCGGTCAGCCCCCGCTCGATGATGGCGTGGCAGGTCCGCAGGCGGTCGGCGAAGGCTTCGGCGGCCAGGGCCTGCTTGGTGGGAAACCGGCGATAGAGCGTGGCCGGCCCGACGCCGGCCCGGTGCGCCACCTCGCGCATCGGCGCGTCGAAGCCCTCGCTGGCGAAGACCGCGCGGGCGGCCTCCAGGATGCGGTCGCGGTTGTCCCGAGCGTCCGAACGCAGCGACTGCCGCAGGCCACGGGCGCGGCCGGCGGAGGCAGAGGCAGAGGCGGACGCGGAGGCGGACACAGAGGCAGAGGCAGAGGCAGAGGCAGAGGCAGAGGCAGAGGGAGAGGCAGAGGGAGAGGCAGAGGGAGAGGCAGAGGGCATGTGAGGCAAAGGTGCGGCCACTCTCCCAACTTAGCCTCCGGCCGGGGCCCACGCCGCTAGCGTGCGGCAGGTGAGAGCTGTGGTGATCAAAGAGTTCGGGCCGCCGGACGGGCTGGCCGTCGTCGACGTGCCGAGTCCGGTGCCCGCGGCGGGGCAGGTGCTGATTGATGTCGAGGCGATCGGGGTCGGCGGTGTGGATGTCGTCATCCGGCGGGGGGACCTCGAGGCGTACGGGTTCCGCCCGGGATTCGTCCCGGGCGGTGAGGTGGCCGGGACCGTGGCCGCGGTCGGCGACGGCGTCGGCTCGGTGCGGCCGGGTCAGCGCGTGTGGGCCGCCACCGGCACCGGCGGCGGCTATGCGGAACAGGCGGTCGCGCCGGTCGCCGACGTCGTTGCGCTTCCCGACGGGCGCACCGCCGTCGAGGCGGTGGCGCTGGGCAGCGCCGGCGTCGTCGCGCACTTCGGGCTGGCCCACGCGCATTTCCGGCCCGGCGAGAGCGTGCTCGTGCGGGGTGCCGCCGGCAGCATCGGGATCATGACGGTCCAGTTGGCGGCCGAGCGGGGCACCGTGTCGGTCACCACTTCGGAGCCGGCGGGCGAGCGTGGCCGCAGGTTGCGTGAGCTCGGCGCGACCCACGTGCTTGGCCGGGACGAGCCGAGCGACGAAACCTACGACGTCATCATCGATGTCGTCGCCGGCCCCGGCCTGCCCGGTTTCCTCGACCGGCTGAGGCCCAACGGCCGCCTGGTGATCGTCGGCGCGGTCGGCGGGCAGCCCCCGGCCGGCCTCGGTGCCCGGCTGATGGCCGCCTTCCAGCGGTCGCTGTCGGTGGCCACCTTCAGCGCGGCGACCGTCGGCCGCGAGGCGAGGAACGAGGTGCGGGCCGAGCTGTTCCGGCGGGCCGACCGGAAGGCCGTCGTCCATGACGTCCTGCCGCTGGATCAGGCCGCCGAGGCGCACCGCCGGATGGACCGCGGCGAGGTCTTCGGGCGCATGGTCCTCATGTCCGGCTTGCCCCGGCGGCCGGGCCCGCCACCCGCTGCGCCAGCCAGACCGGCAGCACCGACAGGACGACCAGCAGCGCCGCCACTACGTTGACCACCGGCGCCTGGTTGGGCCGGAAAAGGTTGTTGAAGATCCAGATCGGCAGGGTGGTGATGCCCGGACCGGCGGTGAACGTGGTCACGATGATCTCGTCGAAGGACAGCGCGAACGCCAGCAGCCCACCGGCGAGCAGCGCCGAGGAGATCAACGGGAAGGTGACGTACCGGAAGGTCTGCGTGGGCGAGGCACCCAGGTCGGCCGACGCCTCCTCGAGGGAGACACCGGTCCGGCGGAGCCGGGCCAGCACGTTGTTGTAGACCGTGACCACGCAGAACGTGGCGTGGCCGACGATCACCGAGAAGAGGCCCTTGCCGAGGCCGAGCGGTTCGATGACCGAGCGCCACGCGCTGTCGAGGGCGATGCCGGTGACGATGCCGGGCAGGGCGATCGGCAGGACGATCAGCAGCGAGAGGGTGTCGCGGCCGAAGAAGCGGAAGCGCTGCACCGCGAACGCGACCATCGTGCCCAGCACCAGCGCGATCGACGTCGCGCCCAGACCGGCCTTGACCGACGTCCACAACGCATCGCGAGCGCCCGAGTTGTCCCAGGCGGACGACCACCACCGGGTGGTGAAGTCGTGCGGCGGCCAGGCGAACGTCCGGTCGCCGTTGAACGAGTTGATCAGCACGAGCGCCAGCGGGACGTAGATGAACAGCAGGCCGAGGGCCATGAACGCGCGCAGGGCCCAGCGGGCGACGGGCGAGAGACTCACAGCTCCTCCAGGGCGCCCGAGCGGCGGACCGCGACCAGGTAGACCACCATGATCACTACCGGGACGGTGGCGATCGCGGCGGCGAACGGGAGGTTGTTGGCGGCGCCGATGTTGGCGTAGACCAGGTTGCCGATCAGCTGCGACTTGCCGCCGACGATCTGGACCGTGATGTAGTCGCCGAGCGACAGCGAGAACGTGAAGATCGAGCCGGCGAAGATCGACGGGATCAACATCGGAAGGACGACGGCACGGAACGTACGCCAGCCGCGTGCACCCAGGTCAGACGACGCGTCGAGCAGCGAGTCGGGCAGTCGTTCGAGGCCGGCGTACACCGGCAGGATCATGTACGGCAGCCACATGTAGGACAGCACCAGGATGACGGCGAACAGCCCGTACCCGGGGCCGCCGAACAGGTCATCGAACGGGCCGCCGTTGGCGAGCAGGATCCGCCACGCGTACGCCTTGACCAGATAGGACGCCCACAGCGGCGTCAAAATAAGAATCACCAGCCAGTGCCGCGAGCGGGGCGAGGCGACCTTGGCCATGTAGAACGCCATCGGCACGGCCAGCACCGTGCAGATGACCGTGACCGAGACGGCCACCCCGAGGCTGCGCAGGGCGACCGTCCGGTAGACGTCCTCGGTGACCAGCGTCCGGAAGTTCTGCAGGGTGAACGAGTGCACCACGTCGCCGGTGAACCCGTTGACCATCCAGAACGACGACACGAGCAGGACCGCGAGCGCACCGAGGTAGGCCACGACCAGCCAGAGCACGGGCAACGAGAGCAGCCCGGCCAGCTGAAGACCGGAACGACGACGCATCAGCCCTTGATCTCGGTCCAGGCCTGGGTCCAGGCCGAATAGTCCTTGCAGGTCACGTCTTTCCGGCCGTCGAGGCACTGTGCGAGCGGCGTCGTCCAGTACCAGACCTTGGAGAAGTACGACTCGTCGGTCGCGTGGAACGTCGTGCAGAAGTTCTTGTCCGACGTCTGGTCGCAGGCGAGCTTGTTGGACGGCGCCTCACCGAACCACTCGGCCACGGCCGCGTTGGCCTTCGGCGAGATGATGTGGTTCATCCAGAGGTACGCGCAGTTCGGGTGCTTGGCCTTGGACGAGACCATCCACGTGTCGGACCATCCGGTCGCGCCCTCGCTCGGCAGGAACGCCTGCACCGGCGCCTTGTCGGCCTGGGCCAGGTTGGTGATGACCTGCCAGGTGGTGCCGAGCACCGAGTTGCCGGCCTTGAACGCCTGCACCTCCTTGGTGTAGTCCGACCAGTACTCGCCGATGTTCTTGTTCTGGGCCTTGAGCAGGGCGACCGCGGCCGAGAACTGCTTGTCGTCGAGGGCGTACGGGTTCGTGATCCCCAAATCGCTGTGGGTCTTCATCAGATAGAGCGCCGCGTCGGCGATGTAGATCGGCGAGTCGTACGCCGTGATCTTGCCCTTGTACGGCGAGTTGGCGTCGAACACCGCACCCCACGAGGTCGGCGCCGGCTTGACCGTGTCGGTCCGGTACATCAGCAGGTTGGCGCCGCGGCCGTGCGGGATGCCGTAGGGCACGCCGTTGACCGAGTTCCACTGCTTGTTCTTGAGCCCGTCGAAGACGTCCGGGTAGTTGGCGACCAGGGAGGTGTTGACCGGCGCGACGTCACCGCCGTAGATCAGCCGCAGCGAGGCGTCACCGGAGGCCGACACCACGTCGTACTCGCCGGTCTTCATCAGCGACACCATCTCGTCGGAGGTGCCGGCGACCTTCGAGTTGACCTTGCAGCCGGTCTCCTTCTCGAAGTCGTGCACCCAGTCCACCTTGGGGTCGTTGGAGCCGTCCTCCACGTACCCGGCCCAGGCGATGATGTTGACCTGACCCTCACCCGCGCCGAGCGACGCCAACTTGTTGACCTTCGGAAGGGCCGCGCCGCCCGGCCCGCCCCCGCCCGATTTATCACTGCCACCGCAGCCCGCCAGCGTCATCGCGCCCAGAACGCCGGCCATCAGAAGAGCCAGTCCGCTACGCCGCATCCGCCTTCTCCTTGATCTCGATGACGTGCTGCTCATCCCAGCTGAGACGGACGATTGCGCCGCGCATCGCGGCGGCCGCCGATCCCGTACGCCGGTTCTGCTCGACAACCACAACCCGCGCGCCGGCCTCGAGATCGACCACGAAGCGGGTCACCGGCCCGGCATAGATCACCTCGGCGACGACTCCGGGATGACCCGTGTCCGAAACGTCGATCTTCTCGGGTCGCACGGAGAACGTTCCGTCCCGGCCGACCAGCTCACGGGCGACCGGGCCGGTAAGGAGGTTGGACGTCCCGACGAAGCCCGCCACGAAACTCGTCGCCGGCAACTCGTAGATCTCCAGGGGCGTTCCGACCTGGACGAGACGGCCGGAGTCGAAGACCGCCACCCGGTCACTCATGGTCAGGGCCTCCTCCTGGTCATGGGTGACGAAGACGAATGTGATCCCGGCATCCCGCTGGATCTGCTTGAGTTCGACCTGCATCTGCTCGCGCAGCTTGAGGTCGAGCGCGCCCAGCGGCTCGTCGAGCAGCAACACCTTCGGGCGGTTGACCAGGGCGCGGGCCAGGGCGACGCGCTGCCGCTGTCCACCGGACAACTCACTGGGCCGGCGGTCCGCGTACCCGTCGAGCCGGACCGTCGAGAGAGCCTGCGCCGCCCTTTCCCGGCGTTCCCGCCGGGAGACCTTGCGGACCTTGAGGCCGTATTCCACGTTCTCGCGCACCGACATGTGCGGGAAGAGTGCGTAGTCCTGGAAGACCGTGTTCACATCGCGCTCGAACGGGGCGAGCCGGGTGACGTCGCGGCCGCCCAGCGACACCGTCCCACCGGTCGGTTGCTCGAACCCGGCGATCAGCCGCAGCACGGTGGTCTTTCCGGATCCGGACGGGCCGAGCATGGAGAAGAACTCACCGTCGGTGATCTCCAGATCGATCCCGGCGACGGCCTCGACCGACCCGAAGGTCTTCCGCAGCCCGTCGAGCCGGATGGCCGGTGTGTCCTTGGTCATGGCCCACCGTAGAGTCCCGCGCTGCAGTGGGTAAATAGATCGATTGACAGTCGTTACAAGAGGCCGGTGGGCTACGGTGGGATAAATGTCAGACGGAAAGGTCGGCTTCCGGTCCGAACGTGGTCCGGTCCTCGCCGCGGTCATGCTGTCGACGGCTCTCGTGGCCGTCGACTCGACGATCATCGCCACTGCGGTCCCGTCGGTGGTCCGCGACATCGGCGGCTTCGCCGAGTTCCCCTGGATCTTCTCGGTCTACCTTCTGGCCCAGGCCGTGTCGGTGCCGGTCTACGGCAAGCTGAGCGACCTCTTCGGCCGCAAGCCGGTCGTGCTGTGGGGCATCGGACTGTTCCTGGTCGGCTCGATCATGTGCGGCGCGGCCTGGAACATCTGGCTGCTGATCGTCTTCCGGGTGGTGCAGGGGCTGGGCGCGGGCGCGATCCAGCCGACCACGATCACGATGGTCGGCGACCTCTACTCGGTGCAGGAGCGGGCCAAGGTCCAGGGCTATCTGGCCAGCGTCTGGGGCATCGCCTCGGTGGTCGGCCCGACGCTCGGCGGCGTGTTCAGCGAGTACGTGAACTGGCGCTGGATCTTCTTCGTCAACGTCCCGCTCTGCCTGCTCGCCGCCTTCATGATCACGACGCGTTTCCACGAGAGGTTCGAGCGCGTCCGCCCGGTGATCGACTATCGCGGGGCGGTCCTGCTCACCGGCGGCCTGACCATGCTGATCCTCGGCGTGCTCGAGGGCGGCCAGGCGTGGGCCTGGGACTCGCCGGCGAGCATCGCGATCCTGGCCCTCGGCGTGTTGATGCTCGTCGTCTTCTGGTTCGCCGAGCGCCGGGCGGTTCAGCCGGTGCTCCCGCTCTGGGTGTTCCAGCGCCGGCTGCTGGTGGTCAGCGGGCAACTGGCGATCGGGGTCGGCGCGATCCTGCTCGGCTTGAGTTCGTACGTCCCGACGTACGCCCAGGACGTGCTCGGCACCGGTCCGCTGGTGGCCGGCTTCGCCCTCGCCGCGCTGACCCTGGGCTGGCCGATCTCGGCCAGCCAGGCCGGCAAGCTCTATCTGCGCTTCGGGTTCCGCACGTGCGCGGTGTTCGGCACCTCGCTGGTGCTGATCGGCTCGGCCCTGATGCTTACTCTCGGCGCCCATTCGAGCGTGTTCATGGTCGGCTTGTTCTGCCTGGTCATCGGCCTCGGCATGGGCCTGACCGCGGCGCCGACGCTGATCGCCGCCCAGTCGAGCGTCGGCTGGTCGGAGCGTGGTGTGGTCACCGCCAACAACATCTTCCTGCGCTCACTGGGCAGTTCGCTCGGCGTGGCGGTGTTCGGCGCGCTCGCCAACGCGGCGATCGGGCACGGCACGGTGACGCCCGAGCACCTGACCACCGCGGTGCACCGCATCTTCATCGGGATCGTGGTCGTGGCCGTGCTGATGGTCGTGCTGGCTTCGCTGATGCCGAAGCCGGTCGACGAGGCGGCGCCGGCGGAGGGTGCGAAGGCGCAAGAGACGGTGGCCAATTAACTCAGTTTGCGGTTTCGGTACTCCAGGATATTGACAGCGGTTAATGACAGCCGACAACGTTGTCATCGAACTTTTTCAACGTGACGGGGGCTCATTCGCCCGAAGTCAGGTTGAAAAAGTTTCGCTCCCATGTCCTGGAGAAGGGGCAACCCCCATGATCCGTGCCCTCGCCGCGACGGTCCTCCTCACCGCCGCGGTCCTGTCCGTACCGCAAGCAGCTTTGGCGGCCGACGCCAACCTCACGCAATACGTCAACCCGCTCGTCGGGACCGACGACTCCAACTCCCCCAACCCGGTCGGCGGCGGCGCCGGTGGCAGCACCTTCCCCGGCGCGATCGTGCCGTTCGGCATGACGCAGTTCAGCCCGGACACGCCGACCGGCTCACCGTCCGGCTACCGCGACTCCGACCGCACGATCGAGTCGTTCAGCCTCACCCACTTCAACGGCGCCGGCTGCCCCAACAACGAGGATCTGCCGATCCTCCCGGTCACCGGAAACCTCGGCTCATCGCCGGGTTCCGCCTGGACCTCGTACGCCAGTGCCTACACCAAGAGCAACGAGAGCGCCGCCCCCGGCTACTACAAGAACAAGCTGGACAAGTACGGGGTGACCGCCGAACTCAGCGCGACCACCCGCACCGGCGCCCTGCGGCTCACCTACCCGGCCTCCACGACCGCGCGCGTGCTGATCAACGACAGCCGCTCGGCCACCGGCGACCGGTCCGGCACGGTGTCGATCAGCGGCAACCGGGTCTCCGGCTCGCACACCGCGGGCGGCTTCTGCGGCGGCCGCACATACCAGATGTACTACTCGATCCAGTTCGACCGCACGCCGACCGGCTTCGGCACGTTCAGCGGCTCCACGCTGTCGACCGGCTCCTCATCCGCGAGCGGCAACCAGACCGGCGCCTACGTCACGTTCGACACCTCGTCCAACGCGGTCGTCAACGCGACCATCGGCATCTCGTTCGTCAGCGTCGCCAACGCGCAGGCCAACGCGACCGCCGAGGCCGGCTCCTTCGACACCGTGAAGGCCAATGCCGGCTCGGCCTGGAACACCATGCTCAACAAGGTGCAGGTGACCGGCGGCGCGACGACCGACCTGCAGAAGTTCTACACCGCCCTCTACCACGTGTTCAGCAACCCCAACGTGGCCAGCGACACCAACGGGCAGTACATGGGCTTCGACAACGCGGTGCACTCCTCGGCCACGCCGGTCTACCAGAACTACTCGGGCTGGGACATCTACCGGTCGTGGAGCCCACTGGTCTCGCTGGTCGCCCCCGACGTGATGACCGACATCGTCAAGTCGATGGTGCTCGACGGCCAGCAGGGCGGCCTGCTGCCCAAGTGGTCCCAGCAGAACACCGAGGACTTCGTGATGCCGGGCGACCCCGGGCCGATCATCGTCGATGAGGCGTACCAGTTCGGCGTCCGCGGCTTCGACACCGCGGCGGCGCTGGCGCTGATGAAGAAGAGCGCCACCGGCGGCGCGACCCAGGGCTACGTGCTGCGCGGCAACGAGTCCGGCTACGAGAGCCAGCACTACATCGCGGGCAACCCGTCGGAGACCCTCGAGTACGCGTCGAGCGACTTCGCGATCAGCCGGTTCGCGCAGGCGCTGGGCGACACGACGGCCTACAACACGTACGCGACGCACTCGCAGTACTGGCGGTCGCTGTTCAACGGCGAGTCGTCCTACATCCACCCCCGCAACGGCGACGGCAGCTTCCCGTGGCCGCTCAACCCGGCCACCGAGTCGCCCTACACCGAGGGCAACGCGGCCCAGTACACCTGGATGGTGCCGCACAACCTGGGCGCGCTGGTCACCCTGATGGGCGGCAGGTCGACCGCGATCCAGCGCCTCGACCACCACTTCACCCAGCTCAACGGTGGCCTGTCGGCGCCGTACTTCTACGTCGGCAACGAGCCCGAGCACGGGGTGCCGTGGACGTACAACTTCGCCGGCAAACCGTCGGGCGCGAGCGACGCGGTGCGCCGGGTGATGAGCGAGTCGTTCACCACCGGGGCGGGCGGCCTGCCCGGCAACGACGACCTGGGCGCCACCTCCGCCTGGTACGTCTGGGCGGCCCTCGGCCTCTACCCGGTGACACCAGGTGCGGACACGTTGGCGGTCCACGGTGGACTCTTCCCGAGCGTGCTCATTCAGCGCCCGACCGGGAACCTGACGATCTCGGGCGGCAGCGCGACCAGCCCGTACGTGCAGTCGCTGACCGTCAACGGTTCGTCGACGACGCACAGCTATCTGAGGTACGCCGACATCGCGGGCGGTGGCACCATCGCGTACGGGATGGGCTCGTCGCCCTCGGCGACCTGGGGCACCGGCTCGGGTGACGTCCCGCCGAGCTTCGGCGACGGCGGCACCCAGCCCGCTGCCGAACCCGACCTCGGCCCCAACCTGGCGCTCGGCCGGACCGCGACCACCGGCTCGGCCGAGTGCGGCAGCAGCGAAACCGCGGCCAAGGCGGTCGACGGCCAGCTCAAGGGCAACAGCAAGTGGTGCACCGGCGGCACGCCGCACACCCTGACCGTCGACCTGGGCTCGGCACAGACCGTGTCGTCGGTCGTCGTCAAGCACGCCGGCCTGGGCGGCGAGAACACCGCCTGGAACACCTCCGACTACACGATCCAGACCAGCACCGACGGTTCGTCCTTCAGCACGGCGGTGACCGTGGCCGGCGCCCGGAACAGTCGCAGCTACCTGCCGTTCCCGGCGCGCTCGGCACGCTACGTACGCCTCAACATCACCGCACCGACCAACAACGGCGGCGACACCGCCGCGCGGATCTACGAGCTCGAGGCGTACGGGTCGTCCAGCGCCCCGACCGACCTGGCGCTCCGGGCGACGGCCACCGCCGACTCGTCCTGCGGAACCGGTGAGTCGCCGGACCGGGCGTTCAACGGCAGCTGGCTGGGCGGCTGGTCGGACAAGTGGTGCTCGCAGGGTTCGTCGAAGTGGCTCCAGACCGACCTCGGGTCGACCAAGCACGTCGGCTCGGTCGTGCTGCGGCACGCCGGCGCGGGCGGCGAGTACGCGTCCTGGAACACCCGCGATTTCGACATCCTCACGTCGACCGACGGCACCAACTGGACCACGCGCGCCTCGGTGCGCGGCAACACCGCCGACAGCACGACGTCGACCGTCAACGCGGACGCTCGCTACGTACGGCTCAACGTGGTCACCCCGGCCTCGGACGGCAACACCGCGGCCCGCATCTACGAAATGGACGTCCGCGGCTGACGTCCGATCTGCCCGGAAGGCCCGCGCTCCCGGGAGCGCGGGCCTTCTTCATTGAAGGTTGTTTACAAATAAGAAGACATCTGGTTCAGTCGATACCATCCCAGATTCCCCCGCTGGTCAGAGGTGCTTCCATGCCCAGAAAAAGGCTCATGGCGATGGTCGTCGCCATCGGTGTCACGGTGGCCGCGGCCATCACCGCGCTCGTACCCATCACCGCGTCCGAGGCCGCCACGGCCTGCGCTGCGGCCTACAACAACAGCTCCGTCTATACCGGAGGAGCCGTCGTCTCGTACAACGGTCACAACTGGACCGCCAAATGGTGGACGCAATACGAGGCGCCCTCGACGGGCGGCTCCGGCGTCTGGAGTGACGGCGGCGCCTGCGGCGGCACCTCCGGCGGTGGCGGCACCGGCAACTGTAACTACCCGAACTGGGCGGCCGGCCAGAACTACGCCACCGGCGCGATCGTCCGCTACCCGAACAACGGGCAGTACTACCAGGCCACGCACGACAACCCGGGCTACGACCCGACCATCTCGACCTGGTTCTGGTCGCCGTTCTCCTGCACCGGCGGCGGGGGCGGCACCACGCCGCCGCCCACCACCGGCAGCGGTGGCTTCGTCGTCAGCGAAGCGCAGTTCAACTCGATGTTCCCGGGCCGGAACAGCTTCTACACCTACCAGGGCCTGGTCACCGCGATGTCGAAGTACCCGGCGTTCGCCACCACCGGCTCCGACACGGTGAAGCGCCAGGAGGCGGCCGCGTTCCTGGCCAACGTCGGTCACGAGACCGGCGGCCTGGTCTACATCGACGAGATCAACACGGCCAACTACCCGCACTACTGCGACACCTCCCAGCCGTACGGGTGCCCGGCCGGTCAGTCCGCCTACCACGGTCGCGGCCCGATCCAGCTGAGCTGGAACTTCAACTACTACGCGGCCGGCAACGCGCTCGGCGTCGACCTGCTCGACAACCCGAACCTGGTCTCCACCGACGCGGCCATCTCCTGGGAGACCGGCCTCTGGTACTGGATGACCGGCACCGGTAACGCCGGCACCACCTCGCACAACGCCATGGTCAACGGCCAGGGCTTCGGCACCACTATCCGGGCCATCAACAGCATCGAGTGCAACGGCGGCAACACCGCCGAGATGCAGGACCGGGTCAACCTCTACAACCGGTTCGTGGGTGTCCTCGGCGTCTCCGCGGGCAGCAACCTGACCTGCTGATTTCCTCTGTCGGCTGAGCCCATCTGCTGACAGCAGATGGGCCTGGCCGACAGGGTCCGCGGCGCACGATGGTGGTCCCATGCAGCTAACCAACGGAGCAACACCGTGGACCGCGGGATCCATCGACGACCAGGTAGCCGCCCGGCTACTCCACCAGCGCATCATCGTGCTCGGGAAGGAGGTCGACGACGAGATCGCCAACCGGCTCTGCGGCCAACTGCTCCTGCTCTCGGCCGAAGACCCGCGCGGCACGATCAGCCTCTACATCAACTCCCCCGGCGGCTCGGTCAGCGCCGGCCTCGCCATCTACGACACGATGCGGCTGATTCCCAACGAGGTCAGCACCCTCGCGCTCGGGCTGGCCGGCAGCATGGGCCAGTTCCTGCTCACCGCGGGCGCCCCAGGCAAGCGGTTCAGCCTGCCGAACGCCCAGATCCTCATGCACCAGGGCTCGGCCGGCTTCGGCGGCACGGCGGCCGACGTCGAGATCTACGCCCAGCAGCTGGAACGGCTCGGCGCCCTGCTCCTGCGCCTGACCGCCGAGCACACCGGGCAGAGCGTCGAAACCGTCGAACTGGACAGCCGGCGCGACCGCTGGTTCACCGCCGACGAGGCCCTCGGTTACGGGCTCATCGACCACATCCTGGACAGCGTCGACGACGTACGCCCGTCCGTCTCCCGCCAGCCGATGGGACTCAGCGCATGAGCCAGTACACGATCCCCACCGTGGTCGAGAAGACCCCGAACGGCGAACGCGCCTTCGACGTCTACTCCCGGCTGCTGTCCGACCGGATCATCTTCCTCGGCACCGAGATCGACGACGGCGTGGCCAACGTCGTGATCGCCCAGCTGCTCCACCTCGAGTCGGCCGGCGAGCAGGACATCGCGCTCTACATCAACTCGCCCGGCGGCGGTTTCAACGCGCTGACCGCCATCTACGACACGATGAACTTCATCCGGTGCAGCATCGCGACGTTCTGCGTGGGCCAGGCGTCGTCCGCGGCGGCGGCCCTGCTCGCGGCCGGCACCCGGGGCAAACGCTCGGTGCTGCCGCACGCCAAGGTGACCCTGCACCAGCCGTCGAGCCAGGCCCGGGGCACGCTGCCGGATCTGGCGGTCGAGGCCAAGGAGGTCGCGAAGGTGCGGGCCGAGATGGACGAGATCCTGGCCCGGCACACCGGCCACTCGACGACCAAGATCCGGGCCGACACGGACCGCAGCATGGCCCTCTCGGCGGCCGACGCGGTCGCCTACGGCCTCGCCGACCAGGTGATCACCAGCCGGCCGAACACCGGCTATCGGCTGAACGCGGCCTAGCCTCTTACGCGGCCTCTTACGCGGCCTCCTACGCCGCCATGAGCATGACGCCGCCCGACACGGACGCCTGCGGGCTCTGCCGGCGCCGGGCGGCGTCGAGCCGGAAGACGTTGGACGGGGCGATCTCGGTGACGAACGAGAGCCGCACCTCGCCCAGCAGGTCGGACAAGTCGACCCGAAGGGAGTCACAGACCGCGGCGACGACCTCGGAGCTGGGCTCCTTGAGCCCCCGCTCGACCTCGGAGAGGTATTGCACGGAGACGCACGCCTCGCGGGCCACCTCGGCCAGCGTGCGCTTCTGCTCCAGTCGGCGGCGGCGCATGACCTCGCCGACCACGGTGCGCAACAACGGCCGCTTCTCCATGGCCTCACCGTACCGAATCCACCGCGAATAGTGGTTAAGCCAGCAGCGTAGTGACGGCGGCCGTGGCCAGCACGGCACCGAGAGCGAGCGCGACCGGACCCCACCGCACCCGGGTCACCACGACGCGATGGTCCGTGTCGAGGGGCGGCACCTCGCCCAGCGCCCGGACGATCCCCTCGACGGTGCGGAACTGGCAGCGCACGTTGCTGCGAGAATGGCGCCCACGCAGGTCGAGAAGTGGCGTGTCGACCCGGAACTTCCGGGAGTCGCCGTCGGTGAGCTCGACCAGCACTTCCTGGGGCCCCCGGAGGAATCCCGCGAGCAGCGCCCGCGGCACGCTGGTCCGGCGGAACCCGGTGTCGATGTGCAGGTACTCCCGCGTGACGACGAACCGGGCGGCCGGCCCGACCAGCCAGCAGGCGGCGATGGCCAGCACCGAGCCGGTCATCGCACCCACCTTTCCCCCCGCCGGCTCGGTGTTCCAGTCCGTCAGAATGGACACCGGCAGGGAGCCGATGATCGCCATCATGAGGTACGCGAACCCGCTCCACCGCCGGACCACCCGCCGCCGCGCCGTGAGGCTGGGTGGCCCAGGGACGTACGCCGGTATTGCGCCAAGCGGCCGGTCGCTGTAGCGCAATTTGATGGCCGCGTCGATCCGGATGATGATCACCACCATCAGGACGAAACCGGCGAGCACCAGCACAAAACCGAAACGGCCACTCCGGACGATCTCGTGAGCCGGCGTCCGCAGCAGCCACCGCACCTGCACGCCGGCCAGCACCAGCGCGCCGGCACCGCCGACCACCAGGGCCAGCCGCCGGCTCCGGCGCGCGGCGGCGCTGCTCGCGATCGAATGCCGCCCCATGACGATCACGATAGGGCGGCCCTACAACGGAATATGGTCCCGGCGGGTCAGGCGGCCGCGGCGGCAGACCGGGCACTCGCCGCCCGGCCCGACGACCGCCGGTTCGCCGCAGAGGGTGCACGGTTCGGCACCTGCCCGCGGCGCCGGGCAGCCCGCGCACGGCGGCGAACCCCCGTCGCCGAACACGCTGTCACACGCCGTGCAGCCGCAGGCCGGCCCCGGCACCTCGGTCGCCTCCGACTCGGTTCCTCCCGGCAGGTGGCTGACCAGGGCCAGGTTCCCGCGGGCCAGCGTCAGCCCCGGATTTTCGGCCAGCGCATCTTGAAAGCAACGCTCCGCCCTCGCCAGAGCACCCAGGTGCAGATAGACGACGCCGAGCTGGTTGACGACCTGGGCCGAGCGGCCGGGCGTCCGCGCCGCGAGGAGCAGGTGGTTACGGGCGGTCCACGGACGGCGCAGATCGTCGAGCAGGGAGCCGATCACCAGCCGGGCGAGCCAGTTGCGCTCGAAATCGCGTACGGAAGTCACCGCGGCCCGAAAGGCCGCCTCGAACTGCCCGTCGTCGTAGAGGTGGCGCATTTCCGCCTCGGCGAGGCGCTCCCGGCTTTCCCAGATCGGAGCGTTCGCGGCACCCCGGCGGGCCGCCGCGATCGCGCCCGGCTCGTCACCCAGGCGCTGCCGGATGTCGATCAGCTGCAGCCACAGACTGCCCAGCCACGGCGCGTTCTCGACCAGCGCGGAGACGATCAGCGCGTGCTCGGCGGTCGGCGGGCGGGACACCATGGCCAGGCGGCCCTCGCAGCGGATCGTCCGCTCGGCCTCGGCGGTCAGCTCACCGCCCCGATAGCGGTAGAGCCGGTTCAGCTCGGCCTGGTCACCGGGCCGGATCACGCGGTCGAAGCCGGCCTCGTCGCGTGCGCTGATCGCCAGCGTGTGCACGTAGGGCAGGCTCATCGCGACCTGGATCTCGTCGAAGAAGTCCGACCGGCGGGGCGTGGTCACGAACAGCCGGCACTCGGCCAGCCCGTTCGCGAACTCGGCGACCGTCAT
Source organism: Actinoplanes sp. NPDC051343 (assembly GCF_044455125.1). Lineage (NCBI taxonomy): Bacteria > Bacillati > Actinomycetota > Actinomycetes > Micromonosporales > Micromonosporaceae > Actinoplanes > Actinoplanes sp. NPDC051343. The sequence continues at coordinate 521,477 of NZ_JBITEL010000007.1, read as the reverse complement.
CGGCTCGTTTTTCGGCAGCTCCGTGTGCACGATCCACCCGAGCGCGGTCAGTTGATCCGCGGTGCCGACCGGCGCGTCGTAAACGACGGCGTGCGGCGGCGAGCTGTGCGGCTCGGTCTCCCGGGCCCGCCGATGCACGGCATCGGCCAGCAACGCCGTACGAAACCCGAGGTCACCAACCTCACGCAGCACATCGTCGTCGGGGCGGCGGCGGCCGGCGGGGTCGTAGAGCAACTGCCGACCTAGAGGCACCGACATTCACCGAGCGTATGTCTGACCTCTACGCAGAGGTGTCGGACACTTGACGGACCGCCACCCGCCGCTCGACCCGCAACAGATATTCCGCCCGGTCCAGCGGGTTATCGTCCCAGCGTGCGCGGGTCGGCGGCGGCCCGGCGACTTGCCGGTAACCGGCGAATGTGCTCTCCACCACTCCCTCGCCCCGGGTCAGGCCGGGCAGGGCCGGTTCCAGATCTTTCAGGCGGGCGGCCGGGACCAGGCCGCTTATGACGTACGCATCCAGATCGGCCTCCTGTTTCTCGGGCACGGCGCCCAGTTTCCCGAGCAGCCCGAGCACCGGGCCGAGCGTGTCGGCCGGGCCGTCGAGGTCAAACCGCTGGATCGGCTCGCAGACCGTGGTGCCGGCGTCCTTGAGGGCCGCCATCAGCACCAGCGGCAGCAGCTTGCGGTAGTCGGCCGGCGTGGTCAGCGGCGCCCCGAACCCGCAGCGGGTCACGGTCACCTTGACGTCGATCACCTGCCAGCCGTACAGGCCTTGCTCGAGCGTGCGCCGCGCGGTCTCCTCGAGTGCCGCCTGGAACAGCTCGGTCGTGCGGAACAGGTAGATCGGCAGCTGCTCGGCCGGCACGTCAAGCTCCATCGTGAACCCGTCGGCCGGCTCCACCCGGAGCTCCAGCGTGGCGAAGTACGGGTTGCCGTCCTTCTTCATCGTCTCGCCCGCCACACCGACGCTGATCGGCCGTTCAACGTGGATGGTCGTGGTCGGCCGGAAGCCGACCGTCAGCCGGTAGTCCTCGGCCAGCGTCGTCTCGATGACCTCCTTCTGCACCTCGCCGTAGAGCGAAACCGTGAGGTCGGACCGCAGATTGATCAGTGGATCCTGCTCGGCCAGCTGGGTCAGCGCGTCGTGCAGAGCCGGGCGGTCGGATTCCCGCGCGGGCACAATCGCCGTCTCGAGAGTCGGCGGCGCGAAAACCTGCATGTTGCCGCGCTCGTGGGGGCGCCCGATCGGGTCACCGATCCGCACGGCCTTCAAACCGTGCACCCGGCCGATCTCGCCGGCTCCGATCTCCCGGCAGGGCCCGCTCGCCGTCTCGAGAGCCGTCACGACGGCGTCTTTGCCGAGGTGGTCGCGCACCCGCAGCGTGCCGTCGAACAGCCGCACGTAGGCGACCTTCGCCCCGGCGCGGTCACGCTCCACTTTGAACACTGTGCCGCTGAGCGGCTTTCGGGAATCGCCGGTGGCGCTCGGGAGCAGTTCGGCGAGGCCGTCCAGAAGCTCCGGGATGCCGGCACCGGTCACCGCCGAGCCGAAGAAGACCGGATAGGCCTTTCCGGCCCGGGAACTCTGAGCGAGAAGCTCACGCATTTCCCGGTACGCGATCTGACCGCGCACGTAAGCACCCAGCAGTTCGTCCCCGCCGTCGATTTCGACGAGCTTCGCGACGAGCTCGTCGTCGGCGCGCGGTTGCACGGCGGCGTCGGAGGTGCCGAGACCACGGACGGTGCTCACGGCGACGGCCCGGTCGGTGAGCCGCCGGGTGATGTCGCGGAGCAGGCTCTCTTCGCGGGCACCGCTGCGGTCCACCTTGTTGACGAAGATCAGCGTCGGCACCGCGAGCCGCCGCAGCGTCCGCATCAGCACGCGGGTCTGCGCCTGCACACCCTCGACTGCGGAGACCACCAGCACCGCGCCGTCGAGCACGCGCAGCGCCCGCTCGACCTCGGCGATGAAGTCGGGGTGCCCGGGCGTGTCGATCAGGTTGACGGTGGTGCCGCCGACCGGGAACGATGCGACGGCCGTCTTGATCGTGATCCCGCGGCGCCGTTCGAGGGCGAGCGAGTCGGTCTGGGTGCTGCCGGCGTCCACACTGCCGATGGTGTCGATGACACCACCCGCGTAGAGGAGGCGCTCGGTCAGGCTGGTCTTACCGGCATCGACGTGCGCCACGATGCCAAGGTTGAGAACGGTCACGCAGATCCTTCGCGAAAGAGGTGGTCAGGAACACCGGGAACGCGAAACCTGCGCGCATCTCTCCTCCTTCGACGAACATCTGAATCCCCGCAACCTACCCGAGCTACCGGGGTACCGCCCCCGATTAACGCCTTTGCCGCATCGCACAAGGTGTGCGACAGTGTGATTACGGCGTGAAGTCATCCAAATACTTTACGTAGTAGTGACGAGGGGGTGACACCATGGCATCACCCTGGGCGCTGGACCGATTCGGCGGCCTGACCGGCGCACTCAGCAAGCGCCTGCCACAGGCCCTCGGCGCGGCCCTGGAACGCACCTTCGCAAAGCGGGCCACCGCCGATCCGCAGCCCGACGAGGCCCCCGGCAGCCGCCGGCAGGCCCTGCGCCACACCGTCCTCTTCCCGGGCGCCTCCAACCAGGCCTTGCTCGACACCCGCTGGGGCGAACCCACCATCACCGACGACCGCCACTGACCCACCGGCGCAACGTGGGCGCAGCCGGGCTGCGCCCACCACAGCCCCGTACGGCCGGCCACAAGCCACCACACCCCAGCGCGGCCCCGCTTCGGTCCCCCGCTTCCCGGCCGGCACCGCACGGTCCACCATGACCGCCCGCAGCACCGACCTCCGCGTGACGCCCCTCCCCCTGCCGGTCAACACATCGGCGCAAGCCAGCAGTGTTTCCCGCACCGCCGCATGCGGCCGGCGTCACCACCCGCACCCCAACCAGTCGCCGACCCACCGCAGCCCGCCACCCGCGATGCCCCACGACCTATCTGGCCGGCATGGGCCCAACCACGATCCGCCCACCAGAAACCGGCGGGCTGAGCAGGCCACCACCGAGCCCATTGCCCGGCCGAGCAGACTGCCACCCAGCCCACCGGCCGGCCGGACTGACACCCAGTCCCACCAGCGGGCCGAACAGGCTGCCACCCAGCCCACCGACCGGCCAAGCGACACCGACCCGCCCAGCGATGCCGAGCACAACGGCAGACCACGGGCGAAACCGGGAACCCCGACACCACTGGCCGGGCAACCCGTCACCTACCCCACCGATCGGCCGAGCAGGCCGACACCCACCCCACTGCCCGCCCGAGCGTCACCAACCCGCCCAACGGCGGCCGAGCACAACGCCAGACCACGGGCGGGCCGGGGAACCTCGACACACCACAGCCAGGCCCAGCAGACCGCCACCCACACCACCGACCAGTCGAGCGACACCACCCGGCCACCGGAGCCCCGCCGTCGGGCCACGGCACCGCCACGCTGTCGAGCCAAGGCACCGCCGCCGGCCAGGTTCATTCCGACGCAGCAGCCCGAGCGGGAGCCGCACGGACGCCAAGCGAACATGTCCACCGCGCCCCAGGCCAGGTTGGCGCCGGCTGAAGCGACGCACCCAGCAATCGGACGCCGTCGACGGATCCCACAGCTCGCGCCGCATCCCCCACCGACGCCGACTGGACGCGACGCACCCGGCCCGGATATCGAGCAGCTCAGCGCATCGGCGGCGACCGTCCCGCGTGCCCATCCGTGGCGGCCATATCCTCATCACCGGTGACATCCCTCTGCGGGGCGCAATGACCGGATGAGGAAGGCTTCATCGCGCGGTCGGTTGACGCGATCCTCCTCCCGCCATGCCGCGCAGTCCGGGCCACGGCCGCGGCGACCCTCGACTTGAAGATGGCCATCACGACGGCGCACTCGGGCGAAAATACCATCCGAATCGACCGTTCCCGAAGCGGGCCAGAAACTCGGATCAGACCCTTGGGAACAGTAACAGCTTCCCGCACCCGCGAAGGCCGAACAATGGTTGACCTCACCCGCGGCAACTCTATTTTAGGCCCTGCCCGACCGATGGCGCTTACAAGCGGGCGGGCCGGAGGGGCAACTCGCGGTTTCGAATCGGCTCGGACCTCGACCTCCGGGGCAGCCGGCGCCGCGCACGCCTCCACAATGATCGGCGACTGGTCCGAGGCTTGCTGAGCCGAGGCAGCAAACCGCAGGCGGCGCCGCTTCTCGCCGTAGCGTTGGGTCAACCCCCACTCGCGATGCCGCTCGTGATCGCGACGAAACTCCACACCCTCGGCAGAATAGTTTCGCGCGCGGGTGCGGTCGCGCATCGTCGCCAATTGCCCCCGCGAAAACAATTGAAGCTGCCCCATGCGTAAATTATCTCGCAGCAATCTACGCCACGCCAAAATGTCGATCATGCCAATCTAGATGCCCGCCTGAATCATTGTTCTTGACGGGTGTCGGACGGCTTGTCCACGGTAATGTTCGGGAGTACTTCCAGCGGTGGAGGCAACGCGGTGTCACCGAACGGGCCCGCGACGGACCGCGTGAGCAGATCCTCTCGGCCGAGGGCCGTGACTCGGAGCCGTCGGCCGGACCCTCGGCTCGCCGTCGGTCAAGGCAGCCGACACCGTCAGCCGCAACACGCGCGGCTACGACGCGGGTAAGAAATAAGCGACTCATCGTCACCGACGACCCCGGCCTGCTGGTCGGCGTCGCTGTCCTTGCTGGGGGCTTATCAGCGTTTCAGGCTTACGTCGATCCGGTACGTGCTCGACTGGGCTGCCCGCGCGCGCAAGCCACCCCCAACGATGGGTTGACCGCCCACCGCCTGCGGGCTCGCGACTCCGAAAGTCCCCGAGAAACTGATCCGCTGGGCCGCGATCAACCAAACGTTGCGTCGTATCGCCCGCGTCGGGCGCTGCAACACATCCCACTAAAGGCCAAGCGGGCGGTAGCGGACCTCGCTGCCCAGGGCGTGGATGTGCAGCCAAGTGAGGGGCTGGTGTCCGACGCGGGCGTGGGGGCGCTGGCGGCTTCAGCCGCTACAGGGCACCGGCGGAGAGCCGGCCCGGTCACCCGCCACGGCGAGATGGGCCGCTGTGTGGCGCAAGCGACGTCCGCGTCCACTCCAGGTCGGACAGTGCGGCCTGATGGCTCGCCATCGAATGCAGTGTCGGCCACGGCTCGAGGTCTCGGGTGACGACCCGCCTTGCGAACTCGCGCTGAGCCCTGAAGCCCAGTTGCAGCACCCGCGAAGCATCGAGCCCGGCGCCGGACGCGAACGCGGCCAGCCGGGCCGCGCGGTCGGGCGGTGCGGGGAAGCCGCGAGCCTGCGCCCGCGCATCGTCCATGAACGGCATGGTGTACCAGGCCAGGAACCCTGTGTCGTAAAACGGGTCGCCCGGCTCGGCCAGGTCCTAGTCGATGACGCCGGTGACCGCCGACGTCGGGCCCCACAACAGGTTCCACGGGCCCAGGTCGCCGTGCTGCATCGACTCGCCCGGGGCGGGGGGCCGGCGCGCGAGTGCCAGCGGGCGTCCGCCGGGCACGGGTAGGTGGCCATCGCCTCGCGCAACCTTGTGGCCAACCGGCCCAGTTCGGACGCGCCTTCCGTGGTCAGGATTTCGGGTAGGAACGGCCACCCTTGGTCGCGTCCGGGAAGGTACCGCAATTTTTCCCGGCCCGACTCGTCGATTCCGAGCGGTTCCGACACGATCTTCAGGCCGGTGCTCAGCAAATGCCGCAGCAGATCGTGCACCGACGCCCGCCAATGACCGGCCGGACGGCGGACCGTGTCGCCGATCCGCACCACGCCCCGGTCCTGGAGTCCGAACCCCCGCAGGGGGCTTGAAGCGGCATGTACGAGCGGCGGCGCCCTCGGGGGAGCGAGGGCGCCGCCAATAGGGGGATCGCTTACATCGCGGCCGGGGAGGCAGCGGAGTCGGCCACCTCCGCGCGGCTGGCGCGGACCAGCAGGAACGCGATCAGGGACGCCACGCCGATCAGGGCGGCGCTGACCCAGAACGCGACCGTGTAACTGTGCACGGTCGCCACCGCCTGGAGGCCGGGCAGCTGGGACGGACTGGTGATGTCGTGCTGGTGCGCGGTCAGGTAGCCGGCGACCGCCGAGGTGAAGATGGTGTTCAGCAGGGCCGTGCCGAGCGAGCCGCCGATCTGCTGGCTGGTGTTGATCAGGGCGCTGGCCACGCCGGCGTCGTGGTCGGCCACGCCGACCAGGGCGGTGTTCGACATCGGGCCGAAGGTGACGCCGATGCCGAAGCTGATGACGAGTTCGGCCGGGAAGACGTGGCTCCAGAAGCCGGTGTCCACGCCGATCCGGGTGAGCATCACCATGCCCACCGCGGCCAGCAGCAGGCCGCCGGCCATCAGGATCCGCGGGCCGACCCGGGTCAGCAGTTGGGCCGACAGGCCGGCGCCGAGGATGATGCCGAGGGTGAAGGGCAGGAACGCCACGCCGGTTTGGAGCGCCGAGTAGCCCAGGGTGATCTGCAGGTAGAACGTCAGGAACAGGAAGACGCCGAACAGGCCGACGCCGAGCAGCAGGGCCGAAAGGTAGGAGCCGCCCCGGTTGCGGTCGAGGATGACCCGCATCGGCAGCAGCGGGTGCGAGGAGCGCAGCTCGATGATGACGAAGCCGATCAGCAGGAGGCCGGCGGCGACCAGGGATTCGACGGTGGCCGCGGCGCCCCAGCCGTCGCTGCTCGCCTTGGTGAAGCCGAAGACGAGGGCGACCAGTCCGAGGGTCGAGGTGAACGCGCCCGGCAGGTCGTAGCGGGTGTTGCCCTCGGCCCGGCTCTCGCCGACGAAGCGGTACGCGGCCAGCGCGGCGAGGATCGCGATCGGGGCGCTGACGAGCAGGGTCCAGCGCCATGAGGCGTACTCGGTGAGCAGGCCTCCCATCAGGAGGCCGACCGCACCGCCGCCGCCGGCGATGGCGCCGTAGACGCCGAACGCCCGGGCTCGTTCCTTGGCGTCGGTGAAGGTGACCGTGAGCAGCGACAACGCGGCCGGTGCCATGAGTGCGCCGAACGCGCCCTGCAGGGCCCGGGCGGCGAACAGCATGCCCTCGTTGACCGCCGCGCCGCCGAGCGCCGAGGCGGCGGCGAAGCCGAGCAGGCCGATGATGAACGCCCGTTTGCGCCCGGTGTAGTCGGCGATCCGGCCGCCGAGCAGCAGCAACCCGCCGAAGGCCAGGGCGTACGTGGTGATGACCCACTGCCGGTTGGCGTCCGAGATGTGCAGGGCCTTCTGTGCGGTCGGCAGGGCGATCGTGGTGATCGTCGCGTCCAGCACGATCAGCAACTGGGCCACCGCGATGACGGTGAGCGCCAGCCAACGGCGATTTCCTGAATCAGGCGATATATCCGGCGCGACACGAGTGTCAGAGGTGGTGATGGACACGGACGTCCCCCCAATGGGCGTGCGAACAGGAGCCCTCGGGCTGGAGCCCGGGGCAAGCAGTGAGAAAAGCTAGGCTTGGAGCAGCGGCAGGATGATGTCGTCGACCAGGTGGTCGACGAATTCGGCGTCCAGCGGCTCACCCAGGGCGAAGGCGCGCATGAACATCTGGGCGGGCACGATCTCGTCGACCAGGTCGGGGTTGTAGCCGGGACGCAGCTCGCCCCGTGCGAGGGCCCGGGAGCAGATCACCTCGGCGTAGACCGCCTTCGAATCCCGCATCGATCGCAGCTCGGCGGCGAGCTCCGGCTCCGACTGCAGGGCGGCGAACAGACCGGCCAGCAACGGCCCCTGATCACCGTTCATCAGCGTGGCCATCTCGGTGAACCAGGCCACTAGGTCGCCGCGGAGACTCCCGGTGTCCGGGAGGTCCTCCGGCGCGGCCTTGCAGAACTTCACCGCGTCGATGACCAGGCCGGCCTTCGTGGGCCAGTGCCGGTAGAGGGTGGCCTTGCTGGCTTGTGCCCGGGCGGCCACCGCATCGACGCGGAGCCCCTGGTAGCCGCACTCGGCGAGCAGGTCATAGGTCGCCCGGAGGATCGCGCTTTCGCGCTCCTCATCGAGTCGTCGAGTGACCATGCCTACCCCCTCCCGAGAGAACCTACCGGAGACCGATGCGAAACGAAACTGTTTCGTACACTAGCGCGGCCCACCACGTACCTCAAACGCATGTGACGGAGGCGACGCAAACCGAAACGGCGCCGCCCCGAAGGGCGGCGCCGCCTTCGAACTGGCATTACTTCTTGATCGCGCCCGTCGTCGGGTTGAGCACGACCGGCTTCGTGTGCGGCTTGCCACCGAAGTTGAGCATGCCGTTCAGCGAACCCGCCCGGCTGTCGAACGAGTAGTCGCCGATGCGGCCCAGACCCCAGTTGTCCTCGACGAACTTCAGAATCGAGGTCTGGTCGGTCAGGGTGTGGTCGACGTGGTTGACCTTCGACCACGGGCTGATGACCAGCAGCGGGGTGCGCGGGCCATAGCCGCAACGGTCGGCGTAGCCGCCGTTGGCCGACCTGGTCTCGCAGGCAGCGGCGTCGTTGGCCGCGTCGTGCGAGCCGTTGACCACCTTCGGCATCACGTGGTCGTACCAGCCGTCCGAGTCGTCGTAGGCGACGACGACCGCGGTCGACGACCAGAACTTGGACTTCTCCAGCTGGTTGATCTCCTTCACGAGGAAGGCCTGCTCGTCCAGCGGGTCGGAGTAGCCCGCGTGACCGTCCTGGAACTCGCCCGCCTTGAGGTAGCTGACGGCCGGCAGGTTGCCCGCCTTCAGCGCGGCGTCGAAGTCGGTCAGGTCGTACTGGTGGTTGGCCTGGTCGGTGTGGCCGATCGCCTTGACCGAGGACGGCGCCAGGTGCTTCGGGTTGCTCGTCGACTTGTAGTACGAGAACGGGTTGTGGTGGGGGCTGTAGTCCACCACCGAATTGCCACCCACGTTCGTGTGCGTCGCGCCGCAGACCGAGTAGCCGTTGGCCGTGCCGGTCGGCTTGAACCCGCCCTGGAACCAGCCCCAGCTGACGCCGGCCGCGTTGAGCTTGTCACCGATGTTCTTGCCGGTCATCGCACCCAGCGCGTTGGTGCTGGTGTGGTTGTTGTCGGAGCAGTCGTCGAACGCCGGATCGGGGTCGTTGATGACCGTGCCGACACCCTTGGCGTCCGGCGAGGCGACGGTGTACGCGTCGGTCACCTTCTTGCCGGTCTTCGAGTCGACGGCGTAGACACCGTGCGTCTGGCCCGAGATCAGGTTGAGCGCGCCCGGGGTCGACGGCCCGTAGTTGGTGTCGAACGAGTTGTCGTTCAACGAGTAGTTCTGGGCGTAGTTCCAGAGGCCGGTGACGGTGTTGCCGTCGTAGTAGTCCATGACCAGGCCCGGCTCACCGAAGATCACCGGCGCGCCGGTGCAGGTGTCGTGGCCGGTCTTCTGGACGAACTGGTCGATCTTGCCGTTGTCGTACGCCTGCTGCTCGTGCAGGTAGCCGTGGTCCTGGTCGCAGGTCAGCGCCTGCTCGTGGGTCAACCGGCCGGGGTTGTAGGTGTTGGGATTCTTGGTCAGCAGCTGCTTGGAGAGGCCGTTGACCGACGGGGTGCCCTTGGCTGCCTTGAACGTGGTGCCGTCCGTGTTGGCGGCCTTCGGGTAGGTGCCGAAGTAGTGGTCGAACGAGATGTTCTCGTCGAAAAGGACCACGACGTGCTGGATCGGGCTGCGGGCCTGCGGCGCCTTCTTGACCTTCAGCAGCTGCGGGGCCGGCTGGCCCGCGAACGCTGGTGTGGTCGCGGTGGCCGCGAGGACCACGGCGGCCGCTACCGCCCCGATCTTCGTCGTGCGATTCCAGGAGATGGGTCGGAAACCCATGCTCGCCTCCCTGTCACTGTGGATCTCTGCGACAAGGACTCTCGTCTGCGGCCACCGACGATCACCGCCCCCGACGCGACCGGAGGCATAAGTTTGTATGAATCAATCGTGACTTAGGGCAGGCTCAGCATGGCGGAACCCAGGTAATCATTCGCATCTCGGACACCGGGCAGGACCAGGAAGTATCCGCCGCCGACCGGCTGGATGTAGTCGACCAGAGGCTCACCTTCCAGGCGGCGCTGGATCTCGGCGAACTGCTTGTCCGGGTCCTGCTGGAAGCAGACGAAGACTAGGCCCTGGTCGAGGTTGCCGACCTCGTCGATGCCCTTGTCGTAGTTGTACGGGCGGCGCAGGATGCGGCTCGGCTCGCTCTCGGGCGTACGCGGGTTGGCCCGCCGCATGTGGGCGGTGAGTGGAATCGCCTCGCCGACCGGGTCGGCGGCGAAGTTGGGGATGTCCTTCTCGTGGTTGCCGTCCAGCGGTGCCCCGGTGTCGCGGCGGCGGCCGAACATGCGCTCCTGTTCCACCATGCTGACCCGGTCCCAGAACTCGACCAGCATCCGGATGATGCGGACCACCTGGTAGGAGCCGCCGGCCGTCCACGGCTGCCCGGCCGCCGCCGGCAGCCACACGAAACGGTCCATCTGAGCCGGTTGGGTGATCTCCAGGTTGGACGTGCCGTCCTTGAAACCCATCAGGTTGCGGGGCGTGCCCTCGGGCCGCGGCGGATTCACGAACCCGTCGGCCCGCCAGCGGATCTGCATGCCGCCGCGGGTGTGCCGGGCGATGTCGCGCAGCGCGTGCACCACGGTGTCGCGGTGGTCGGCGCAGAGCTGCAGCGAGAGGTCGCCGTGTGCACGCGCCGGGTCGAGGTGGTCGTCCGGGAACATCGGCATCGGGGTCAGTGCGGCCGGCCTGTGCGCGGCCAGACCGAAGCGCTTGTCGAACAGGGACGCGCCGACACCGACGGTCACGGTCAGGTTGTCGGCCGGGACCGTCGGGCCCACCACGCCCGAGTCGGCGGGCGGCCCGGCGATGCCGATCTCCGGCGGGGTGCCTCCGGCGGTCAGGAAGCGGGCCCGGTCGGTGATCGTGCGGAACAGGTCGGTGAGCTCGGCGCGGCCGGAGGCCAGCACGTCGAACGCGACGTGAGTGGCGTGCGCCTGCGCCGGGTTGACGATGCCGGCCTGGTGGACGCCGTGGAAGGCGACCGCCGAGGTGCCGGCCGGTGCGGCGTCGGCCGACCGGTCGCCCCGGGCGCCGGCCAGGGCGGCACCGCCGGTGCCCCCGATCGCCACGCCCGCTGCGCCGGCTCCGATTCCCCGGAGAAAACCACGACGGTCGGTGCTCACTGCGTCCTCCGTACCTCGCCGATCGCGGCGATCGGGGCGAGATCTTCCAGCAGACGGCCGAGCTTGCCGTCCAGTTCCGCACGGTCGTGCGCCGACAACGATTCCAGCGGCGCCCACACGCCGCCCCGGTGGTGGGCGTCGACCAGCCTCTTCAGCTCGGCCAGCTCACTCTGCACGGCCGCCCAGGCCGGGTAGCGCGGCTGCAGTTCGGGCGCGATCGCATCGAGCACCATCTTAGTGCCGTCGAGATTGGCCGACATCACTGCCAGCTCGGCGTGCGCGCCCTGATCCGCGGAACCGCTGAGCTCGAACTGCAAGGTGTTCTCGAGAATCTCGTGCGACCGCAGCGGCAGGTCGTTGGGGTCGGTGCGCTCCTTGTCGAAGCCGCTGCGCAGGCTCGCCACATCACTCGACAAACGGCCGGCCAGAGCAGCGAGCCCGGGCATCGGCTCGTTGTGCCACAGGCCGTACTCGATGCGGCGCAGGCCGGTCCAGCCCTTGTCGTGCACCCCGCCCGGCCGGCCGGCCGGCAGGCCGTCGATGGCGTCGGCCGAGTCACCGAAGGTGTCGTAGGCCGCGCCCAGGCGGTTGTAGGCCAGCTGGGCGGTCAGCCACGCCGGGCGGGACCGCTCACGGTTTCCCGACCCCAATTCCGTACGCAGTGAGCCGACGCTCGCGGCCAGAGAGGCGAGTCCGGCCGCCACGTGCGAACGGTAGATCTTGACCGCGGGCGCCAGGTCGGTCTCCGAGACCGGGGCGACCGCGGCGGCACCCTTCGCCGGACCGTTGCTGATCGTCACGCTCGGCCCGGTCTCCAGGTCGGCGCCGTCGGGCAGGCAGGTGAAAGCGTAGGTGCCGTTGCCGAGCACCAGATGAAACGCGCGGGTCGTGCCGGGCGCCAGCGACTCGATCTCGGCGTAGATGCCGTGGGATGCCGGGTCGACCAGCTCGACCTCCATCGTCACCGAGTCGGTGTTGTTCACGTCGATGGTCTGCTCGCCGCCCTGTGGCCGGTCCCAGCCCACGCCGCACCGGCCGCGCGCGACCTGGACGCCGGGCTCCCTGGGCGGAGGTGACGCCGGCGAACTGCAGGCGGCCGTGGCGGCGACCGTGAGGACCGCCGCCACGGCTAGACGTCCGGCTTGCCGCATTTTCCTCGGCTCCTCATGGCGCACGTGCATCGAGACAGCGGGAAGGATAAAACGTCGCCGGGTCCGCGCCGGATATCCGCGAGAAGGTTCACCGGCTGGTCACCACACGTTCGGCAACCAGGACCGCAGGGTCAGCACCCGGGTGAACTGGGTCGCGCTGAAGTTGTCGTCGCTGACGATCGTGATGACGTCGCCCGCCGGCGTCGGAGTGACCGCCATGCCCTCGTAGTTGTCGAGCAGCGGGTTGGTCTGCGTCTCGCGGGACGGCGCGCCCAGGGTGGGGCACTTGACCAGGTCGGCGATCAGCTTCTTGCGCAGGATCGCCCGGCTCGGCGCGGTGGCCAGGTCGGTCACCGCGCTGACGTCGGCGGCCCGGCTGGTCGTAGGCACCGCGTAGAGCTTGACCGCGTTGCCGGTGTCGGTGCTGAACGACGCCTCCATGACCAGCAGCGAGTCGTTGTCGTAGGCGACGACCTCGGGGATGCGCTGCCCGGCGTCGGCCCGGTAGGCCCACTGCGCGGTCAGCTTCCAGCCACGCCGGCCCAGGTCGTAGACGAGGAACCGGTGCAGGGTGGCGTCGGTGTCGCCGGCGAGCGCACCCTCCATCGCCGCGACGACGCGGTTGCCGGCGGGCGTGATGGTCAGACCCTCCAATGTGGCGTTCGAGGTGGCCTCGCCGGCCGGGGCGACGGCGAACCGGGCCGGCACCGGCAGCGAGGACTTCTGTACGCCGTCCCGCCCGAAGATCCGGATCGAGGGCTCGGTCTCGGAGCTGACCAGGAAGTCGCCGTTCGGCAGCACGGCCAGGCCCTCGTTGTCGGCGGTGGTGCCGTCGTACGGCGTGCCGTCGGCCTTCTCGAGCACCAGCGGGTCGCGGACGATCGCCGGGTCGGCCGGGTCGCGCCAGAACCAGAGGCGGGACGGGTCGGAGCCGTGGTTGTCGACCGAGGACACCCAGGCGCCGGAGCGCTTGTCCCAGGCGACGTTCGACAGGCCACCGACGGTCGCCCCGTCGCGGACCAGCTTGTCGAGGCCGTCGCTGTACGAGACCGCGGTGGCGTCGGGCGCGCAGGTGCGGTTTTCGTGGGCAACGGCCGGGGTGGCCGGCAGCGGGACAGACAGGGCCAGCACGGCCCCGAGCACGAGCGGACGCTTCATGCGGTCCTCTGTATCAGCTCCCGCTGATGTCCGCCCGCCCGGCAGCCGGATATTCGCCGTTTTTTCACTCTGATCTCGTCCGAGCGACGCAGGTCACATTTCCGATGGAAATTCCCGTCGTCAACTAATCTTCTCGGCATGGCTTCGTTCAATGACACGGTGATCGAGAACTTCCGGGCCAACGCCGGCGTACTCGGCGGTCACTGGGAGGGCAAGGAAACCCTCCTGCTGCACACCCCGGGCCGCAAGTCCGGCAAGGAGTTCATCAACCCGCTCGTCGCGGCGCCGGACGGCGACTCGTACATCGTCTGCGGCAGCGCCGGCGGCGCGCCCGCCGACCCGGAGTGGGTGGCCAACCTGGAGGCCCTCGACGGCACCGTGACCATCGAGCTGGGCGCGGAGACGCGGACGGCCGGCTACCGCGTGGTCCGCCCGGGCCGCGACGACGACTGGGACCGGCTGTACGGCATCTGGCGCGCGTACTGGCCCGACGCCGCCGACTACGAGACCAAGACCGACCGGAAGTTCCCGGTCGTCGTGATCACCCCTCGCTGACTCCCCCTGGACGCCGGCCGCGGTCCAGGAAGTCCTCGCCGAGCAGGGAGCGCAGGCGGGGCAGCGCGCGGGCGTTGCGCATCTTGACCACCGAGACGGAGACGCCGAGGATCGTGGCCACGGTGTCGACGCTGTGGTCCTCGGCGTGGCGCAGCACCAGGACGGCTCGGTCCTCGACGCTCAGCCGGGCCAGCGCGTCGACCAGGGCGAGGCGCAGCTCCGGCGTGCCGGCCGCGGCGTCGTCCGGCCGGTCAGGCAACTCGGCCAGCACGACCTCGGAGCCGCTGCGCCGCCGCTGCTGGTCGAAGACGAGGTTCATCAGCACCCGCCGGCTGTAGCTCTCGAGGTTGGTGCCGTTGTGGATCCGGTCCCAGACCGCGTACATCTTGGTGAAGGTGTGCTGGGTCAGGTCCTGGGCCAGATGCCAGTCCCGGCACATCAGGTAGGCGCTGCGGCGCAGCCGGGTGGCGGTGGACTCCACGAACGCCGTGAACTGCTCGTCCCGGACCGCTCTGGCCCGGCGGCGGCCGGCGCCCCAGCCGGTCATGCCTGGAGAACCGGTGCTGCCGGCGGGCCGGGACGACGTCACGGTGTCGGTCACTGGACCCCTCCGACCGGGGCACTCGTCGCGCATTTGCGGCCGTCGATGCGGGCGACGCCGGTCATCGCCGCGTACTGCGCGCGGAAGGCCGCGTACTGCGAGGCGTCCACCAGGCGCAGGCGGAACGACTCCGACAGGGCCTTGGGGCCGGCCGACGCGACGGAGTGCGGCGAGTTCGCCCAGCGCTGGCGGAACCGCTGGTAAGCCTGCTCCCGGCTCTCGAAATGCACGGTGCCCACCCGCGCGTCATCATCCAGCGCCGCCTCCAGCGCCGGCCGCTGCCGGTCGTCGTCCAGGACGATGACCACGTCGGTGGCGTCGCTGTCCACCGGCTCGGCCGAGCAGGACGGGGCCGCCGCCAACATCATCGACAAAGTGACAGTCACCGGCGGATTCGGCGACCGGGACTCGAAGTTGACGCCGGCCACCACTCCCAGCGCCAGGGCGACCACGCCGGCCGTGACGCCGGCCGCGGTCGTCTGCCTGCGCCGGCGGCGCACCCGGCCCCCCAGGGCGATGGCGGCGTGCGCCATCTCGCCGGGATCGGCGCCGGGGTCATGACTGACCGCCTGGTCAAAGTGCTTGCGTAGGTTCGCGTCCACGTCCGCTTTCCTTCCTATCAGTTCGGTCTTCTGCTGATAGGACCGGATGGACAGCCGCTTCGGTCACACCGCCGGGTGTCCGAGGTCGATGGCCTCCGCCGCGAGGGCCGCCTGCTCGAAGGCTCGGGCGACCCGGGCCCGGTGCGCGGCGAAGAACGACTCGGCCGGCTCGCCGGCCATGATGCGGGCCGCGGCGTCGAGATAGCACACTCGGCAGCCGGCCAGGGCCAGCGCCGCCGTCAGCCGGGGCTGCGGCTGGCCGCCCTCCTCGAGCAGCCCCGCCACCAGACCTTCGAGCTCTTCGAGAAACTCGCGGACCCGGGCCCGCAGCGCCGGCGAGTCGATGACGACCTGCCAGAAGCTCGCCATCCGGTCGGCGAAGCCGGCCAGCGGGTGCCGCTCGTCGAGCACCCCGAGAAACACGTCGCGCAGGGCGGTCAGCGGGGCGGGAGAGCCGCGGACGTCGGCGACGATCCGGCCGGTCAGTTCGGGCAGGCGGTCGAGGAACATGTCCTCTTTGCGGGCGAAGTAGTTGAAGACGGTCATCCGGGAGACGCCCGCCGCCGAGGCGATCTCGGAGACGCTCCTCACGATCAAGGCCGGCTCGATCAACGTGCCGACCGCCGAGGCGCTCGATCGGCGCGGCCTGGTGCCACGCGTCGAGCAGGCGCAGAGGGCGCAGCAGGCCAGGATCCTCGAATTTCTCAAGGCACAGGGCCGAACGATGCCGGCACACCAGCGAGCGGCACCCGATCGGCGCGTGGGTGCTCGACTGGAGCCGGGCCCAGGTCGAGATCATGCATCCGGGGCCGTACCACCGGGCGATCCGTTCGGTGGTGGCCGACCTGGCCGCGACCCGCGACGGCACGATGTATCTGGGCACCAGCATCTCCGGGCTGTGTCAGCGATACGACCTCGGCAGCGACCACGATCTGGTGGGCCGCAGCGCGCCCGAGCTCGTGCTGGCCGACGGGCGGCGGCTGGCCGAGTTGCTGCACGACGGCCGGGGCGTGCTGCTCGGCGACTTCCACGTCGAGGACGACCGTCTCCGCGTGGCGAAGACCGAAGGGCCGGCCATGCTCGTACGCCCGGACGGCATCGTGGCCTGGGTCGAGGGCGACGGCGACCTCGAGTCGGCGCTGCGGCGGTGGTTCGGCGGCGTACTCCCGGGGTAGGCAGTGGCCGATGGGCTCCCGACGGCTGGCCGTCACCGTGATGTGTGTCGGCTATTTCCTGGTCCTGCTCGATGTCAGCATCGTCAACGTGGCGTTGCCGGGCATCGGCAGCGACCTGCGGGCCGGCGTCGGCGCCCTGCAGTGGACCGTCGACGCCTACGCGGTGGCCCTGGCCGCGCTGATGCTGACCGCGGGCACGCTGGGCGACCTCTACGGCCACAAGCGCATCGTGCTCGCCGGGCTGGCGCTGTTCGGCGCCGGTTCGGCCGGGTGCGCGCTGGCGCCGACCGCGGGCGTGCTGGTCGGTTTCCGGGCGCTCTCCGGGGTCGGCGCGGCGCTGCTGCTACCGGGCACGCTGGCGATCATCACCCGGACGGTGCCGGACCGCCGCGACCAGGCCCGGGCGATCGGCCTGTGGGCCGGCGTCGGCAGCGTCGCCCTGCCGGCCGGTCCGGTGCTCGGCGGCGCACTGGTCGACGGCCCGGGCTGGCGCTGGGTGTTCTGGATCAACGTCCCGATCGTGCTGGTCGGGGGCCTGGTCACGGCGCGGGTGATCGCAGAGAGCCGCGAGCGGACGAGCCGGCGCCCGGACGTGGCCGGGATGGGCCTGGCCGCGGTCACCCTGGCCGCGGTCGTCTACGCATTCATTTCGCGCGGCAACCCGATCGCCATCGGCGTCGCCCTCGCCGCCGCAGTCCTCCTGGTGATCTCAGAGCGACGCCTCGCCGGCCCGCCGCCCGGCCCGTCGCCCCGCCCGCCCGTGTTCGGGCCGGTGCCCCGGCCACCCGCAAATCCGCCGACGTCCCAGCCGCCCGCGGCCGCGACGGCGCCCCGGCCGGCCGCAAACTCGCCGGGGCCCCGGCCGCCTGCGATCGAGCCGATGCTGCCGGTGGCTCTTCTGCGGGAGCGCGGCTTCCTGGTGGCCAACGCGGTGGCCGGCGCGATGAACCTGGGCACGCTCGGTCTGCTCTTCGTGGTCACGCTGTTTCTTCAGCGGGTGCAGGGCCGGTCGGCGCTGTCCGCCGGGCTCGCCCTCCTGCCCCTTTTCCTGCCGCTCAGCGTGCTCGCGCCGTTCGCCGGGCGGGTGACCGCGCGGTACGGCCCGCGCCGGCCCATGGTGGCCGGCCTGGTCGTGGCGGCGGGCGGGGCGGCCTGGCTGGTCTTCGCCGGGACCGTCGTGATGACGCCAGGCCTGCTGCTCTGGGGCATCGGCCTCGGCGTGCTCACCCCGGCGGTGGTCGCGGCGGCCGTTCGCGCGGCCCCCGCCGACCGGGCCGGCCTCGCCTCGGCGGCCAACAACACCGCCCGGCAGGCGGGCGGGGCGGTCGGCATCGCGGCGTACGGTGCCCTGGCCGGCGACTCGGGAGCCGGCGGCCTGCACCTCGTTGCCGGGATCACCGCGGTGCTGTTCGTCGTGACGGCCGCGATCGTGCTGGTGACCATCGATCGTGATCATGCGGGGCGGGAAGCACCGGCGGGTAACCGGCCGGCACCCGAACCACACCGGTCGTAATCCTTGCCCGAGCAACATTTGCACCGATGAAACCACCGTGGCAGAACTCCGACCCGGTCACCCCGGGGGTACGACGTGGCGCAACCGTCCCGAGGCGACCACGGTCGCCGGGCTGATCCTGTGCCTGTTCGACCTCGGCTGGTTTGCGATCGGGCTGGTGCACCGGTGGGAGCACCCGATCGTCGGATGGATCCCGATGCCGTTCGGGGCGGCGCTCGCGGCGTACGCCTGCCGGCGGGTGACCCGCCGCGGTGACCTGGCCCGGGGCACGAGGCGGTTCTGGGGCCAGATGGGCCTGGCGTGTGCCGCTCTGGCCGTCGCGATCGTCAGCAACATGATCGACGCGTTCCACGACGGCGAGCCGACGCAGTGGATCAGCACCCGCACGCTCGCCGTCTACATGGCGATCCTCGGCGTGGCGATCTGGGCGCTGCTGCGGCTGCCGACCTGGCAGCGCACGCGCCGCGACTGGTTCCGGTTCGCGCTCGACGCCGGCATCCTGCTGCTCGCCAACAGCGCGTTCATGTGGCACTACTCGCTTCGCAAGATCGATCTGTGGACCTCGCAGACCGGCTCGGCGCTGCCCACGGTGGCGATCACGCTGGTCGCCTCGATCTCGATGCTGACCTTCGTCAAGGTCGCCTTCGCCGGGGCGGGCGAGATTGACCGCCGGGCCCTGCACATCCTGTCCGCCGGCGTGGCCGCCTCGGCGGTCACCGGCACAGTCTCGGTCTTCATCGCCGACCGGCCCTATCTGTCGAGCACCTTCGTAGCGGCCACGCTCGCCGCGGCGATCACCCAGATCGCGGCCAACCGGCAGCTGCGCGCACCGCAGGACGGCGGGAGTGTCCCGGCGCCGGCGCGCCAGGCCAGCGTGCTGCCCTATCTGGCCGCGGCCGGGATGAGCGCCCTGTTGATCGCGGTCGCGGTGCCGGGT
Source organism: Actinoplanes sp. NPDC051343 (assembly GCF_044455125.1). Taxonomy (NCBI): domain Bacteria; kingdom Bacillati; phylum Actinomycetota; class Actinomycetes; order Micromonosporales; family Micromonosporaceae; genus Actinoplanes; species Actinoplanes sp. NPDC051343. Next base: position 502,592 of record NZ_JBITEL010000007.1, on the reverse strand, counting down.
GGCGGCGAGGTGCTGACCATCGCCGTCTGTGCGGTGGCGATGACCCTGCTGGTGATGGTGCGCCAGCTCGCCGTGCTGCGCGACAACGGGCGACTGCTGCGTACGGTCGACGCCAACCTGCGGCAGCTGCGCGACTACCAGGCCCAGCTCGCCCACCAGGTCTCGCACGACACGCTCACCGAGATCCCCAACCGGGCCCTGTTCAACGAGCGGGTCACCGCCCAGCTGGCCGCGGGCGGGCCGTTCCAGGTCGCGCTGCTCGATCTCGACGACTTCAAGGTGATCAACGACCGGCTCGGGCACGGCACCGGCGACGCGTTGCTCAAGGTGGTCTCCCGCCGCCTGCACCAGCGGCTGGAGCCGACCGACACGGTCGCCCGGCTGGGCGGCGACGAGTTCACGCTGCTGCTGCCGGGGCGCACCGCCGACCAGACCGCCGCGCTGCTGCGCGACCTGGTCGGCGCGGTGCAGGAGCCGGTGCTGCTGCACGGCCAGGACATGGTGGTGCGGATCAGCGCCGGCGTGACCACGGCGAAGGACGGCGACACGCCGGAGGAACTGCTGCGCCGGGCCGACGTGGCGATGTACTCGGCCAAACAGGGCGGCGGCGGCCGCTCGACGTGGTTCGACCCGATGATGGACAAGCTGGCCGACGCGGACGCCAAGCTCGGGCACGACCTGCGGCAGGCCCTGATCCGCGACGAGCTGTTCGTGCTCTACCAGCCGATCGTCGAGCTGCCGCACGGCCGGCTGGCCGGGGTCGAGGCACTCGTCCGCTGGCGGCACCGCGAGCACGGGCTGGTCTCCCCGGCGGTCTTCATCCCGCTGGCCGAGCGCAACGGCTCGATCATCGAACTCGGCTGGTGGATCCTCGAGCAGGTCGTGCGCCAGGCCGCCGAGTGGGAGCGGGAGTACGGCCCGCTCGCCCCGGAGAAGGTCAGCGTCAACATCTCGGCCCGCCAGCTGGGCGAGCCCGGGTTCGCCGGCCGGGTCGCCGCGCTGCTGAAGGAGACCGGTCTCACCCCGTACCGGCTGGTGGCCGAGGTGACCGAGACCGCCGTGCTCGGCACGGGCGAAGCCCTGGACGCGGTCCACGAGCTGCACCAGATCGGCATGCGGGTGGCGCTGGACGACTTCGGCACCGGGCAGTCCTCGCTGAGCCTGCTGGTCGACACGCCGGTACACGTCCTCAAGGTGGACAAGTCGTTCGTCGACGGGGTGACCGTGTCGAGCCCGCAGGCCGTGATCGTCGACGGGCTGATCGGGATCACCGACGGCTTGGCGATCGAGGCGGTGGCCGAGGGGGTCGAGACGGCTGAGCAGGCCGAACGTCTGCATGCCGTGGGTTACCGGTTCGCGCAGGGCTTCCACTTCGCCCGGCCGATGCCGCCGGAGGACGTCGCTCTGCTGCTGGAAAAGCCGGCCGTCTCAGTGGCCGGGAATCTCGACAATCTCAACTGATTTAGTAGACAAGGTAGGGCTTGGTCGCCGAAACTCGGCGACATGAACTTCACCCTGGCGCTCGCCGGTCTCGGCGTCGGCATCGTCGTCGGTCTCACCGGCATGGGTGGCGGCGCACTGATGACTCCGATCCTGGTGCTGGTCTTCGGCGTTCCGCCGGTGGCCGCGGTCTCCAGTGACCTGGCGGCCAGCGCGGTGATGAAGCCGTTCGGCGGTTTCGTGCACGCCCGGCGCGGCACGGTCAACTGGCGGCTGGTTCGCTGGCTATGCGTCGGCAGCGTGCCGAGCGCCTTCTGCGGCGTCCTGCTGCTGCGCCTGCTCGGCAACGATTCGAGCGTGCAGCACACGATCCAGATCGCGCTCGGGGTCGCACTGGTGCTGGCCGCCTCCGGCCTGGTGCTGAAGTCATGGATCAGCCGCCGCAAGGGCGGCGACGGACCGGTCGAACCGATCGTCGTACGCCCGGTGCCGACGCTCCTGGTCGGCGCGGCCGGGGGCCTGATCGTGGGCCTGACCTCGGTCGGCTCGGGTTCGCTGATCATCGTGGTGCTGCTCGCGCTATACCCCAAACTGCGGGCCAACGACCTGGTCGGCACCGACCTCGTGCAGGCGATCCCACTGGTGTTCTCGGCCGCGTTCGGCCACGCGCTGTTCGGCGACCTCAAACTCGACCTGGCCGCGGCGGTGCTGGTCGGCTCGGTGCCGGGCGTGCTGATCGGCTCGCGCATCTCCTCGCGGGCCCCGGCCGGTCTGATCCGGTCGGCCCTGGTGATCGTGCTGCTGGCGAGCGCGCTGAAGCTGTTCAACGTGAACACTGTCGTGGTCGCCGTGGTCTGCGGGGCCGCCGTGGTGATCGCGGTCGCGGCCGGCGTCAGCAAGCGCTCCGCACGACCGGCTCCGCTCCCCCGGGAGACCGCTTCGGTGTCCTGAGCCGCGCCTTTCTCAACCCGAGCCCGTCCCCGCCGATAGAGGAGATCGGGGAGAGATCGGGAAGGAATCGATGAGCGTCCGGCTCAAGCTGCTCGGTGGCGTGCTCGCCATCGCCGCGATGATGGTCGTCACCGGCCTCGTCCTGCTGCGCGCCGACGACCAGTCGGCGCGCCGGGCCGCGGTCATCACCGCCGAGCAGGTCGCGGCCGGACTGGCCAAGGACGTCGCGTACGGCCTGGTGCCGTCCGGCGAAGCGGGCACCAGCGTGCCGCTCTACGACGACCCCACCGCGCTCCGGGCGTACGTCCAGCGGATGCACAAGCTGCAGGACCGGGACATCGTCGTGCTCGACACCAGCAGGATGGTGCTGGCCGACGCCGAACCGGGCGACGACGGCACGACCTACGCCTGGGACGGCGGCGAGGTACGGCTGACGATCCTCGACCAGAAGCCCCGCGAGTTCATCGAGCACAGCAACGACTCGGGCCCCGTGGGCATCCGCGAGGTCGTGGTCCCGCTGATCGACTCGAGCGACGTGACGCTCGGCGCGGTGATCTACGAGTACACCCCGACCTACGACCAGATGGTCGCCATGACCGACCGGGCCGAGCGCCAGATCACGATCATCGGCGCGATCTGCATCCTCGCCGTACTCGTGCTCGGCGCGGTGGTCGCCGAGTCCATCAGCCGCCGCATCCGCCGGCTGACCCGGGCGGTCGAGGTGGTCCGCGACGGCGACTTCTCGCAGCGGGTGGTCACCGGTGGACGCGACGAGATCGGCCAGTTGGGCACCGCGTTCAACGACATGGCGTTCCGGCTCGAGCAGTCGGCACGCGAGATCCTCGCCCGGGAGTACACCGACCGGATCCTCGCCAACGCGGGCGAAGGCATCTGCGGGGTCGACGCGGCGGGCCGGTTCACCTTCGCCAACGAGGCGGCCGGGCGGATCACCGGCCTGGGCGTCGAGGGCCTGCTGACCCGCTACGCGGGAGCTTTGCTCCCCTCCGCCGGGGACCTGACCGCCGACGGCCTGGAACGCGAGGTCACCCTCGATCGGGCGGACGGCACTTCGGTACGCGTCGCCTACACGGTCAGCACCATCCAGGCGGGTGACCGGCTGATCGGCGCCGTGATCGTCCTGCGGGACGTGACCCGGCAGCGCGCCCTCGAACACGACCTGCGCCACCAGGCCCTGCACGACGCACTGACCGGTCTGCCCAACCGCAAGCTGTTCCTCGACCGGCTCGAGCACGCGATGACCCGGGCCCGCGAGTCCGGCGAGCCGGTCGGCGTGCTCTACCTCGACCTGGACGGCTTCAAGAAGGTCAACGACAGCCTCGGGCACAACGCGGGCGACCAGCTGCTGCGCACCACCGCGGAACGCCTGCAGGCCGTACTGCGCCCCCACGACACGGTCGCGCGGCTGGGCGGCGACGAGTTCGCGGTGCTGATCGAGGGCACCTCGTCCCTGCAATCCGTGGTCGACGACCTGCTGGCCGCCCTGTCCAAGCCGTTCCGGCTGCACGAACGGGAAGCGACGGTCTCGGCCAGCGTCGGCGTGGTTCCGGACGCCGCCCGCTACGCCGACGCCGACGAGGTGGTCCGCAACGCCGACGTCGCCATGTACGCCGCCAAGGCCGGCGGCAAAGCCCGCCACCAGGTCTTCGAGAGCCGCATGCACGAGCAGCTGCTGGACCGGCTCGACCAGGAGAACCGGCTGCGCGAGGCGGTGCACCGGGGCGAACTGCGCCTGCACCTGCAGCCGGTGGTCGAGATTCCGACCCGCCGGCTGGCCGGGGTCGAGGCCCTGGTTCGGTGGGAGGACCCGGAACGCGGACTTCAGCAGCCGGGCGCCTTCATCCCGCTGGCCGAGGAGACCGGCCTGATCACCGAGATCGACCGCTGGGTGCTGCGGGAGGCGTGCCAGGCCGTACGCGACTGGCAGGACGCGTCCCCGGGCACCGCCCCGGCCTGGGTCAGCGTCAACCTGTCGGCGGCCAACCTGGACGTGCCCGACCTGACCGACCGGGTGGCGTACGCCCTGGCCGGCTCCGGCCTGTCACCGCGCTGCCTGGTGCTCGAGCTGACCGAGACGATGCTGATGCGCGACATCGCGGTGACCGCCCAGCGGCTGGACGAACTGCGCGAGCTGGGCGTGCAGATCGCGATCGACGACTTCGGCACCGGGTACTCGTCGCTCGGCTACCTGCGTGACATCCCGGTCGACGTGCTCAAGGTCGACCGGTCGTTCATCGTCGGCCTGGCGACCAGCCCGCGGCAGCAGGAACTGGTCAGCGCGGTCGTCCAGCTCGGGCACACCCTCGGCCTGAAGGTGGTGGCCGAAGGCATCGAGGAGGAGGACCAGCTCGCCGCCCTCGAAGCGATGGGCTGCCGCTACGCCCAGGGCTACTACCTGGGCCGGCCGGTGCCGGCGGCCGTCCTCACTCAGGCCTCGCTCAGCCGTTGACGGCGCCGCCGCGGCGTGAGACAGGCTCGGGCCGCACTAGAGTTGGCCCATGCGCGCGCGGATGGCCGACATCGCCAAGCAGGCCCAGGTCAGTGAGGCGACGGTGTCGCGTGTCATCAATGACCGCCCCGGCGTCTCCGCCGAGACCCGGCAGGCGGTGCTGACCGCCCTCGACGTGCTCGGCTACGAGCGGCCCGAGCGGCTCCGCAAGCGCAGCGCCGGCCTGGTCGGCCTGGTCGTGCCCGAGCTCGACAACCCGATCTTCCCGGCGTTCTGCCAGGTCATCGAGTCGACGCTGGCCCAGCAGGGCTACACGCCGGTGCTGTGCAGTCAGTCGCCGGGCGGTGTCACCGAAGACGAGTACGTCGAGATGCTGCTCGACCGGCAGGTCAGCGGCATCGTCTTCGTCTCCGGGCTGTCCGCCGACACCACCGCCGACCACGCCCGCTACCAGCGCCTGCTCGACCGTCCGCTGCCGATCGTGCTGGTCAACGGCTTCGCCGAGGGCATCGAGGCGCCGTTCGTGTCCTGCGACGACCGGCAGGCCGGCGACCTGGCCGTCTCCCACCTGGTGGCGCTCGGCCACCAGCGCATCGGCATGATCTCCGGACCCAACCGGTTCATCTCGACGCAGCGCAAGCTCGACGGCTACCGCATAGCGATGAAACGCGAACTGGGCATCAGCGACCCCGACTTCGTCTCACTGACCCTGTTCGGCGTGGAGGGCGGCGAGGTGGCGGCCGACCGGCTGCTGGCCAAGGGCGTGACCGGCATCGTCTGCGGCTCCGACCTGATGGCCCTGGGCGCGACCCGGGCGGCCCGGCGACGTGGGCTGCGGGTGCCGGCCGACGTCTCGGTGATCGGCTTCGACGACTCGCCGCTGATCGCCTTCACCGACCCGCCGCTGACCACGCTCCGCCAGCCGGTCACGGCGATGGCGGTGGCCGCGGTCAACTCCCTGGTCGACGAGATCAACGGCCACGGCGCCCCGCACTCGGAATACCTGTTCCGTCCCGAACTGGTGGTCCGCAGCTCGACCGCGATCGCCCCGGCCCGCCGCAAGGTGCCGGCCGCTACGCCCGCCGCCTGACGCCCTCGATCGCGGCCGGCTCCGGCCCACTCGTCTGACGTCCTTTATCGCGGCCGGTCCCGGATCACCCGGATGATCCAGATCGTGGCGGCGACCCCGTCGAGCACCACCGCGACGCCGGCCGCTGCGAACGGGATCGGCCGGGGCAGCTTCAGGACCGCCGACACCGCCAGATAGATCGTCAGCCCGGTCAGCAGAATCGTCGCCCGGAGATCGTTGGCCCACCGCGCGGGAAGGCGAAAACGACGCCACCGGAACCAGGCGAACAAAACATCGGGAATGCCGAACGCCGGAAAGACCAGAAACGCGTTCCAGCCACCGCCGGCAATGCCGGCCACCGCCAGAAAAAGAGCGGCCCCGAGCAGCACGGACACGCCGGCAATCTCGGTTCCCGTCCGCTCGATCGGCCCCAATCGATGAGGCCATCGCACCGGCGGCCGCGGGTCCGGCGACGTCACGCTGTTTCCGGACGGTGGTAACTGAACATCCGGGCCACCTCGCGGCAAACGGGCTCACTGAACACCCATTCTGAGCGACCACCGACCCGCCGCGAAACCTCCGATCGACCGGTCCGTTCCGTGTCACCGTTTCAGATGACGCCAATGTCGGGCGCCTCCAAAACGTACGCGGTCAGGTTCTCGTCGGCCCGCGTCGTGTGCACCTCACCGGCCCGCCAGATCACCAACTGCCCGGCCTCGACCGGCTCCCACGGCCCGTCACCGGACTGCACACTCCCCCGTCCGAAAACCACCAGCAGAAACTGATCGACATCGGTCGGATGCCGCCCGATCTCCCCACCGGCCACAACCCGCAGAACCGTCAGCGCGACACCCTCCGACCGCACAAGCGCTTCGGCGGTCAGACCCCTGCTCCCGTATGCCGCGATCTCGCGCCCGCCCGGACCCCGCAAATCCTTGATCTCCATGCCGCAATCCCTCCACTGTGGACGAGATCAAACCCCCGAAACGCCGAATCGGGCCACGAGCATGAGCGCCTTGTGGCCCGATTCAATCGTTGCCTTTGCGTGACCCGCTCAGCGGGGGACGACCTTGGTGACCGCCCACTGTCGCCAGTTGTCGAGCTTGTGCTGCACGAACGCCAACTGCTCCGCCACCGGGCCGGGGCCCGTCGAGCCCGGGGTGGTGCGGGCGGCCAGCGCCGAATCGACCGACAGCACCTCGCGCACCGACGGGTCGAGGTGCTCGCTGACCGTCTTGAGGTCGTCGTCGGTCAGGTCTTCCAGTTCGCACTCGCGGGCCGAGCAGAGCGCGACCAGACGCCCGGTGATCTCGTGCGCGTCGCGGAACGGGACGCCGCGCCGGACCAGCCAGTCGGCGACCTCGGTGGCGAGCGAGAAACCGACCGGGGCGGCCGCGGCGAGCCGGTCGACGCGTACGGTCATCGTCGAGATCATGCCCGCGAGAGCGGGCAGCAGAAGTTCCAGAGTTTCGATCGCGTCGAACGCCGGCTCCTTGTCCTCCTGCATGTCCCGGTCGTAGGTCAACGGCAGGCCCTTGAGCATGGTCAGCACCGCGACCAGGCTGCCGATCAGGCGGCCGCTCTTGCCCCGGGCCAGCTCGGCGATGTCGGCGTTCTTCTTCTGCGGCATGATCGACGACCCGGTGGCGAACGCGTCGTCGAGCTCGACCCAGCCGAACTCGGTCGACGTCCAGAGCACCACCTCTTCGCCGAGGCGGGACAGGTGCACGCCGATCAGCGCGGTGATGAACAGGAACTCGGCGACGAAGTCGCGGTCGGCGACGGCATCCATCGAGTTGGGCGCGGGCGCGGTGAAACCCAGCTCCTTCGCCACGGCGGCCGGGTCGAGCGGCAACGACGATCCGGCAAGGGCGCCGCTTCCCAGCGGCGAGATTGCCGTACGCGCGTCCCAGTCCGACAACCGATCAAGGTCACGCAGCAGCGGCTGTACGTGGGCCAGCAGCCAGTGCCCGAAGCTGACCGGCTGGGCGTGCTGCACATGGGTCAGGCCGGGCGCCGCGGTGTCGACGTTGCGGGCCGCCTGCTCGGTGAGCGCATCGGCCAGCTCGACCAGGGCGACCGCCACCCCGCGGGCGTGGTCGCGCAGATAGAGCCGCAGGTCGGTCGCGACCTGGTCGTTACGGGACCGGCCGGCCCGCAGCTTGCCGCCGAGCGCCCCGAGGCGCTCGAGCAGGCCGCGCTCGAGCGCGGTGTGCACGTCCTCGTCCTCGACCGTCGGCCGGAACTCGCCGGTCGCGCAGGCCGACTCGAGATCGTCCAGCGCGGCGAGGATCTGGCCGAGCTCGTCCGGATCGAGCAGCCCCGCCCCGGCCAGCACCCGGGCGTGCGCGCGCGAGGCGAGCAGGTCATAGGGCGCCAGCCGCCAGTCGAACTGCACGCTCACGCTCAGACGCGCCAGCGCCTCGGCCGGACCGCCGGCGAACCGACCACCCCAGAGCCGGGTCGGTTCCTCGCTCTCGCCCACTGCATCTCCTTACCTTCGGTTAGACCCTACTAAAGTCGCTGAAATGACTAGCACTACCGCGATCGACCTGACCGCCGACGTCGTCTCCCTCACTCAGGCCCTCTGCGACATCCCGTCCGTCAGCGGGGAGGAGAAGGAGATCGCCGACGCGGTGGAGCTGGCCCTGCGGGCGCTGCCCCACCTCGAGGTGTTGCGCGACGGCGACGCGATCGTGGCACGCACGTCACTGGGCCGCCCGTCGCGGGTGATTCTGGCCGGTCATCTCGACACCGTGCCGATCGCCGCCAACCTGCCGACCCGGCTCGAGGACGGCGTCGTCCACGGGCGCGGCACGGTCGACATGAAGGCCGGTGACGCCGTCTTCCTCAAGCTGGCGGCGGCACTCACGGCCCCGAAGTATGACGTGACCTACGTCTTCTACGACCACGAGGAGGTCGCGGCCCGGCTGAACGGGCTCGGCCGCCTCGTGCGCGAGCACCCCGAATGGCTGACCGGCGACTTCGCGATCCTCGGCGAGCCGTCGAACGCGATCGTCGAGGGCGGCTGCCAGGGCACGATGCGCATCAAGATCACCGTTGCGGGCGTGGCGGCCCACCCGGCCCGCTCCTGGATGGGCAGCAACGCCATCCACTCGGCGGGAGCGGTGCTCGACGTGCTGCGCGCCTACGAACCGAGGCAGCCGGTGGTCGACGGACTGCAATATCACGAGGGCCTCAACGCGGTGAAGATCGAGGGCGGCATCGCCGGCAACGTGATCCCCGACGAGTGCACGATCTACATCAACCACCGCTACGCCCCCGACCGCGACCCTGCCGCCGCCGAGGCCCACCTGCGCGAACTGTTCGCCGGCCACGAGATCGAGGTCGTCGACTCGGCACCCGGCGCCCGGCCCGGCCTCGACCACCCGGCGGCCCGCGAGTTCGTCGAGCTGGTCGGCCGGCCACCGACCGCGAAGCTGGGCTGGACCGACGTGTCCCGCTTCTCGTCCCTGGGCGTTCCCGCGGTCAACTTCGGCCCCGGCGACCCCCTCCTCGCCCACAAGGACGACGAGCGCTGCCCCGCCGCCGACATCGAAAGCGCCATGCACATCCTCACCCGCTGGCTCAGCTGACCCCGACCCCGCCCACCACCCACACCCACCAGTCCGGCGGGTGCCGCCCCAGCCCGCACCGGTCCAGCGCCTGCCACCCAAGTCCGCGCCAACCCGGCGGGGGCCGCCCCAATCCGGGCCGACCACACGCGAGCCAGGCCAGCGCGGGCGAACCCAAGGCGAGCCAGCCCGACCCAACCCAGGTCGGCCCCACGTGGGGCGAAGGCCGCGTCCGCGCGCGGGTGGGTTAGCCGGACCTGGCTGAGCTCACCCCTGGACCAGCGGACGCCGGGCCGGACCAACCGCAATCGATCGGCGGCACGGTGGGTGCCGGGCCTCACGGCCGCGCGTGGACGGTTGCGGCCGGCGGGGGTGGTGCTGCGGGCGTTCAGTCGACTGGCTTTTCGTCTCCGCGGCCGGCGATCTGCGCGATCGCGCCCGGCATGGCGTACATGTGGGCGAAGGCGCGGGCCTCCTCGCCGGTCCAGAGCGACGAGCCGTAGCCGTAGACAACGCCCTGGCGGGCGGCGGCGTCGAGCAGGCTGTACGGGCTGCGGCTGCCGAGGAGCACGATGCTGCCCTTGTGCAGCCGCACCCGCACCTCGCCGGTGACGCGGGTCTGACTCGAGTCGAGGAACGCCCGGAAGTCGTCGAGGATCGGGTCGTAGTAGACCGCCTCGTGGAGCAGGTCGCCGTACGTCGTGCCGAGGCTGGCCTTGGTGGCCTGCTGCCGGTTGCTCAGCACCAGTCGCTCCAGCTCGCGGTGGGCCGCGATCAGGATCAGCATGCCGGGCGCCTCGAAGCCGACCCGGGCCAGGTTGCCGACCATGGTCGAACCCATGTGGATGCCGCGGCCGACGCCGTGCTCGCCGCCCAGGGCGTTGAGCGCTTTGAGGATCGCGTAGTTGGGAGTGCCCGGTCCGGTGCCCTCGATCGGGGCGCCGTCGGTCGTGGTCGCCGAGACGACCTCGCCCTTCTCGAAGCCGAGGATCAGTTCGACGCCGGTGGCCGGGGCGTCGTCGATCGACCTGGTGTAGGTCCAGGCGCTCTCGGGCAGGTAGTCCCAGCTGCCGTACGTCTCGCCGCCGCCGATCGTGGTGCCGATCAGTCCCTCGTTGATCGAGTACGTCGTGGTCTTGGCGCTCACCGCGTAGCCGCGCGAGGTCAGGTATTCGGTCTCCTGCTCGCGGGTGAGCCGCTCGTCGCGGATCGGCGTGACGATCTCGAGCTGGGGCGCGAGCGCGCGGATGACGGCGTCGTAGCGTACGTGGTCGGCGCCGGCACCGGTCGAACCGTGCGCGACCGCGTCGGCACCGTTCTCCAGCGCGACCTGCACGACCTTTTCCGCCTGGATCATGCGCTCGGCGCCCACGCACGAGGGATAGCCGCCGTTGCGCAGGTAGTTGGACTTGACCCCGTAGGTGATGACCCGCGCGTAGAGCTCCTCGCGGGCGTCCACGATGACGTGCTTCACCGCACCGAGTTCCTCGGCCCGCGCCTTCACCGACTCGCCCTCACCGCTGTGCAGACCACCGGTGTCGATGTTCGCGGTGATCACCTCCCAGCCCTGCTCGCGAAACGAGACCACGGCGTACGAGGTGTCCAGGCCGCCGGAGAATGCGACGACGATCTTGCGCTTGCTCATCGTGGGATGTCCCTAGTTAGTCGGAATCTCAAGAATGGGAACGAACGGCCGGCCGTTCTGCGGCACGTGGCCCGGCGGCAGCAGGTAGAAGTCGCTGCGGCCGGCCTCGATCGCCTTCTGCATCGCGGATTGCCGCTCGTAGTCGAACGGGTCGAGCAGGAAGGTCGGCTCGGCCGCGCCGTGCGAGCCGATCTCGGCCGTGAAGTCGCTCTCGTAGACGAACGAGCCGGGCGAGGTGTGGAACGGAACGGTCGCGACCAGGATCTTCAACGCGCCGAAGCGGGTGTGCACCTTGAGGGCGCTGTTGTCGTACTGCGTCACGCCGTCGAGCTTGCGGGCCTGGTAGGCGGAGAGGGCGAGCGCCTTGGCCGCCTGGCCGAGCCCGACCGCGGGCATCAGCGACCACAGCGACCAGCCGACCCAGGTGCCGGGGGCGGCACTCGGCGCGGCGCAGTAGCCGCCGACCGGGACCGGCCCGGTGTAGCCGGACTGACGCATCCGTTCCTGCACCGCGCGCAGGTGCTCCTTCACGTCGGTGTCGAAGCGGAACGTGGACCGCTCGACCATGGCCGCGAAGGCCTGCTGCGGCAGCCCGGCGATGACCGCGGCCGACGGCATCAGGATCAGGTCGACCATCACCCACTGCGGCATCGGGATGCCCCGGTCGCCGAACGCGATGCCGTTGATCACGTTGAAGAGGTTGAGGAATTCCTTCTTCGACCACTTCCGGTCGCTGGTCTCGGTGAAGTCGAGCCAGGTGAGCTTGTGCCCGTACGGCGTCTCGTTGAGGTGCTCGCGCAGCGTCTCGTTGGAGGCCAGGAAGAACTCGACCTCCTGCCCCACGAGACCCTGCACATGGTCGGCGAAATCCGGCCAGTGTTGTTCGACGAGGGGCGCCTCCACCAGCGGTTTATCGGTCACTGCACACTCTCCGGGACGTTGTCGAGGTCGGATCGGCTCCAGCTGCCCAGCTTGGCGGCGAGCGCGGCGCCCGAGCCGGGCCCCTCGTCGCGAGCCACGACGAGGATGGTGTCGTCGCCGGCGATGGTGCCGACGACGTCGGTGAGGCCGGACCGGTCGAGCGCGCTGGCCAGGAACTGCGCCGCGCCGGGCGGGGTGCGCAGCACCGCGATGTTGCCGCTCGAGTCGACCCCGGTCAGCAGCTCGCGCAACAGCCGCAGCAGCCGTGCCGGCCCAGTGCCGGTGGTCTCGCGAAGCGGGCGGTTGCCGTCCTCCGGGATCAGGTAGCCGCCGTGCATCTTGACCGCGCCCAGCTCCTCGAGGTCACGGGAAAGCGTCGCCTGGGTGACCTGCACGCCGGAGTCGGACAGGAGTTCGGCGAGCTCGGTCTGCGAGCGCACCACCTGCTCGCGGAGCAGCTCGACGATCCGGGCGTGCCGCCCGGCGCGGGTCACCGGCGCGGTCATGCCAAGCCGTCCTCGTTGAGCGACAGGAGCCAGGCCAGCAGCGCCTTCTGCGCGTGCAGACGGTTTTCCGCCTGGTCGAAGACGGCGCTGTGCGGGCCGTCGATGACGTCGTCGGTGATCTCCTCGCCGCGGTGGGCGGGCAGGCAGTGCAGCACGATCGCGTCGGCGGCGGCCCCGGCGAGCAGCTTGCCGTTGACCTGGTAGGCCCGGAACGGGGTCAGCCGGTCGCGGCCGTCGTCCTCCTGGCCCATCGACGTCCAGGTGTCGGTGGCCAGCACGTCGACCCCGTCGACCGCCTCGAGCGGGTCGCGCAGCACCTCGACCGAGCCGCCGGTCCAGGCCGCGATCTCGGCCGCCCGCGAGACCACCGCGGCGGCCGGGTCGAACCCGGACGGCCCGGAGACCCGCACGTGCATGCCCGCGGTCGCACCGGCCAGCAGGTAGGAGTGCGCCATGTTGTTGGCCGCGTCGCCCACGTACGCCAGTTTGCGCCCCTTGGTGCCGCCCAGCCGCTCGCGGATGGTCAGCAGGTCGGCCAGCAGCTGGCAGGGGTGGTAGCCGTCGGTCAGCGCGTTGATCACCGGCACCTTGACGCCCGAGGCCAGATCGGTCAGGCGCTCGTCGCCGGTGGTGCGGAAGACCATGGCGGCGACGTAGCGCGAGACGACCCGGCCGGCGTCCGCGAGCGACTCGCCCCGGCCGAAGTGGGTGGCCTGGGTGTCCACAATGATCGGCTGGCCGCCCAGCTCGGCGATGCCGGCCTCGAACGAGAGCCGGGTGCGCAGACTGACCTTGTCGAAGAAGACCGCCACCGAGCGCGGCCCGGCGAGCGGGCGGTACGCGAAGCGGTCGGCCTTCATCGCGGCCGCAAGGTCGAGGACCGCCGACTGCTCCTGGGGGTTGAGGTCGTCGTCGCGCAAGAAGTGGCGGGTGGTCACCGGGTACCGTCCAATGCACTGATGAGGGCGTCGGCCTGCTCGGCGCTGACGATCAGCGGCGGGGCAAGCCGGATGACGTCCGGCTGGGCGGCATTGACCAGGAATCCGGCTTCTTTCAGGGCCGCCGCGAGGCGGGGCGCCTCGGGCTGGTTGAGCGTGATGCCGAGCAGCAGGCCCGCTCCGCGCACGCCGTTGACCAGCGGGTGCTGCAGGCCTTCGATGCCCCGGCGCAGCTGCTCGCCGACGCGCTTGACGTGGTCGAGCAGGCCCTCGCCGGCGATCGTGCGGATCACCGCGAGGCCGGCGGCGCAGGCGACCGGGTTGCCGCCGAACGTGGTGCCGTGCGTGCCGGGCGTGAACAGCTCGGCGGCCGGCCCGAAGGCGATGCAGGCCCCGATCGGCAGGCCGCCGCCGAGACCCTTGGCCAGCGTGATCACGTCGGGCTCGACGCCCTCGCTCTGGTGGTGGAACCAGTGCCCGGTGCGCCCGACGCCGGTCTGCACCTCGTCGAGCACCAGCAGGGCACCGTTGCGGGTGCAGATCTCGCGGGCGCCGGCCAGGTAGCCCGCGGGCGGGACGACCACACCGCTTTCTCCCTGGATCGGCTCCAGGATGACCATCGCCGTGCGGTCGCTCACCGCGGCGCCGAGGGCTTCGAGGTCGCCGAACGGGATGTGCTCGACGTCGCCGGGCAGCGGGCGGAACGGGTCGGCCTTGGACGGCTGCCCGGTCAGCGCCAGCGCGCCCATGGTGCGGCCGTGGAACGCGCCGTGGGTCGCCACCACGTGGGTGCGGCCGGTGAGCCGGGACAGCTTGAATGCGGCCTCGTTGGCCTCGGCGCCCGAGTTGCCGAAGATGACCCGCCCGTTGCGGCCGGCCAGCGCGAGCAGCAACTCGGCCAGCGCGACCGCGGGCTCGGCGACGTAGAAGTTGGAGACGTGACCGAGCGACTTGATCTGCTGGGTCACCGCCTCGACGACGGCCGGGTGGGCGTGTCCGAGCGCGTTGACCGCGATCCCGCCGAGGAAGTCGACGTACTGCTTGCCGTCCTCCGCGGTCAGCACCGCGCCCTCGCCCTTGACGAAGGCCAGCTGAGGAGCCCCGTAGTTGTTCATGCCCGTCTGGGACCAGCGTTCAATGAGAGATGTCATGCCGTTATTCCGTTCAAGGGGCGGCGGGCGGGGGTGGTTGGACGGGATGTGGGGACCACCATCGTTCCGACTCCCTCTGAGGTGAAGACTTCGAGCAGTGTCGAGTGGGGCACCCGGCCGTCGACCACGTGCGCGGCGGGCACTCCGCCGCGCACCGCGCGCAGGCAGGCCTCCATCTTGGGGACCATGCCGGCCTCCAGGCCGGGCAGCAGTTTTTCCAACGCGTCGGCGTCGATCGACGTGGTGAGCGACGATGTGTCCGGCCAGTTGGTGTACAGGCCGGGCACGTCGGTGAGCACGACCAGTTTGCGGGCGCCGAGCGCCTCCGCGAGGGCCGCGGCGGCGGTGTCGGCGTTGACGTTGTGCAGGACGCCCGCGGCGTCGGGCGCCACGGTGGCGATGACCGGGATGCGCCCGGCCGCGATCAGGTCGTCGACGGCCGAGGTGTCGACCTGGGCCACGTCGCCGACCTGCCCGATGTCGACGAGCTCGCCGTCCACCGTGGCCTGACGGCGCACCGCGGTGAACAGCCGCGCGTCTTCGCCCGAGAGACCCACCGCGAACGGGCCGTGCTGGTTGATCAGGCCGACCAGCTCGCGGCCGACCTGCCCGGTGAGAACCATGCGGACCACGTCCATCGCCTCGGGCGTGGTGACCCGCAGGCCCCCGCGGAACTCGCTGACGATGCCGAGCCGGTCGAGCATGCGGCTGATCTGCGGGCCGCCGCCGTGCACCACGACCGGCTTGATGCCGGCGTAGCGCAGGAACACCATGTCGGCCGCGAACGCCTGCTGCAGCTCCGGGTTGATCATGGCGTTGCCGCCGTACTTGATCACCACGGTGGTGCCGTGGAAACGTTCCAGCCAGGGCAGCGCCTCGATCAGCACTCCGGCCTTCTCGAGCGGGGTGGTCATGACGAGTACGCCGAGTTCTCGTGGACGTACGCGTGGGACAGGTCGGTCGTCCAGATCGTCGCGTCCATCTCGCCCTCGCGCAGATTGATGGTGATCTGCACGTCGCGCCCGCGCAGGTCGACCTTGGACCGGTCGTCGGCCGCCGCCCCGCCCTTGCAGACCCAGACGCCGTTGACCGCCACGTCGATGCGGTCGGGCTCGAACCGCGCCGAGGTGGTGCCGACCGCGGCCAGGATGCGGCCCCAGTTGGGGTCGTTGCCGAACAGCGCGGTCTTGACCAGGTTGTTGCGGCAGACCGTGCGGCCGACCTCGACCGCGTCGGCCTCGCTCGCCGCGCCCTCGACCCGGATCGCGATGTGCTTGGTCGCGCCTTCGGCGTCGCCGATCAACTGCTGGGCCAGGTCGTGGCAGACCTCGGTGACCGCCGCAGTCAGCTCGTCGGCCGAGGGCGCCACGTCGGAGGCGCCGCTGGCCAGCAGCAGCACGGTGTCGTTCGTCGACATGCAGCCGTCGGCGTCGATGCGGTCGAAGGTGACCCGGGTCGCCGCCCGCAGGGCCTCGTCGAGCATCTCGTTGCCGGCCGACGCGTCGGTGGTGATCACCACCAGCATCGTGGCCAGCGCCGGGGCGAGCATGCCCGCGCCCTTGGCGATGCCACCGACCGACCAGCCGTCGCGCTGGACCACCGCGGTCTTCGCCACGGTGTCGGTCGTCATGATCGCCTCGGCCGCCCGGTCGCCGCCGTCGCCCGCGAGCGCCTTGGCCGCCGACGTCACGCCGGGCAGGAGCTTGTCCATCGGGAGCAACTCGCCGATCAGGCCGGTCGAGCAGACCGCGACGTCACCGGGGCCGATCAGCTGGGGCTTGGCACCCCCGCGAAGCACGGTCGCGGTGTGCTCGGCGGTCGCGTGAGTGTCGCGGAATCCCTGCGAGCCGGTGCACGCGTTGGCGCCGCCCGAGTTGAGCACGACGGCGCGGACCACGCCGCCCTTGAGGACCTGCTGGCTCCAGAGCACCGGGGCCGCCTTGACGCGATTGCCGGTGAAGACGCCGGCCGCGGTGTAGTCGGGGCCGTCGTTGACGACCAGGGCGACGTCGAGGTTTCCGGACGGCTTGAGACCGGCGGCGACACCGCTGGCCCGGAAGCCCTTGGGATGGGTAATGCTCACGGGGCGACTCCGAACACGGACAGGCCCATCGTTTCGGGCAGGCCGAACATGAGGTTGGCGCACTGGACGGCTTGGCCGGCCGCGCCCTTGCCGAGGTTGTCGAGAGCGCTGAGCACCACGATGCGGCCCGAGTCGACGTCGACCGTGGCCTGCAGATGGCAGGAGTTGGAGCCGCTGGTCGCGGCGGTGTGCGGCCACTGGCCCTCGGGCAGGACGTGCACGAACGGCTCGTCGGCGTAGGCCCGCTGGAGCACCTCCCGCGGGTCGCCCTGCCTCGCCAGCTGTTCATTTGCGAATCGGGCCGTCACCGTGGCGAGGATGCCCCGGGGCATCGGGATCAGCATCGGGGTCATCGAGAGCGACGTCGCGCCGGTGTTTTCCTTGATCTCGGCGACGTGCTGGTGCGCGCCCACCTTGTAGGGAGAGAGGTCGCCCATCACCTCGCTGCCGAGCAAGTTGACCTTGGCGCTCCGGCCCGCGCCCGAGGTGCCGGAACCGGCCACCACGACCACGTCGTCGGGCGACGCGAGCCCGGCGGCGATCAGTGGTGCGAGCGCGAGTGTGATCGTCGCCGCATAACAACCGGTGTTGGCCACCCGGTCGGACTGCTTGATCTGCTCCCGCCGGCCGGGCAGCTCGGGCAGGCCATAGGTCCAGGTGCCGGCGTGTGGGCCGCCGTAATAGCGCTCCCACTGGGCGGAGTCGTGCAATCGGAAGTCGGCACCGAGATCGACCACCTTGACGCCGGCCGGGAGCTGAGCCGCGACGGCCGCCGACTGCCCGTGCGGCAGGGCGAGAAACACCAGGTCGGCCTCGCCGAGAGTGGCCGGGTCGGTGACGCCCAGGGTCAGGTCGAGCCCGGTCAGCTGGGGGTGAACGGCACTGACGTGCGAGCCGGCCTGCGCGTGCGCGGTCGCGGCCACGAGATCGAACGAAGGATGCCCGGCGAGCAGGCGCAGCAGCTCTCCCCCGGCATAACCACTGGCCCCGGCAACGCTGACTCGGACTCCCATAACAACCTCCGCATGACTATGCAGAAGACCGTATCAACTCACGGGCGGCGGAACAAGGCGGAACGAGCGGCGCCGGGAGTGATATGACTTGCGGCATGGCCGACAAGACGATCATCGCGATCCGTGAAGCTGCCCTGGCGTACGCCGAGGCCGTCCGTACTACTCAGCGTTTCTTCGACCATTTGGAGGATGCCGACAACCCCTCCGCCCTGGTGGAATACGCCACCCTGGTCGAGCGCGAGAAGGAGGCTGAGCAGGCAAGACTCGACGCCATCGAGGCAGCGGGCCTCGAGGTTCCGAGCATCGACGAGAGCGATCCAGATAACTGAATGAACAGTTCCGGAACCGCGCCGGGGTGCCGGAACCGGTTCCGAGCTGGAAGACTCGCGATCGTTCGTGTTTGGATGACCGTGCCACCGCGGTCGTGACGCCCGGAGGCACGCGTGTCCCTCGACGCCCCTTATCGAGACCCAGCCCTACCCGCTGACCAGCGAGTCAACGACCTTCTGGGCCGGATGACCTTGGCCGAGAAGGTCGGTCAGATGCTCCAGCTCGACGCCCGCGGCGACGTGAAGGAGATCGTCAGCGAGAAGCTGGCCGGTTCCATCCTGCACACCTCGCCGGAGAAGATGCTCGAGGCGATCGACCTGGTCGCCAAGACCCGCCTGCAGATCCCGCTGCTGACGGCCGAGGACTGCATTCACGGTCACTCGTTCTGGCCCGGGGCGACGATCTTCCCCAGCCAGCTCGCGATGGCGGCGACCTGGAACCCGGCGCTGGTCGAGCGGATGGCCCGGGTCACCGCCGTCGAGGTCGCGGCCACCGGCACCCACCAGACGTTCTCGCCGGTGTTGTGCATCACCCGCGACCTGCGCTGGGGCCGGGTCGACGAGACGTTCGGCGAAGACCCGTTCCTGATCGGCGAGTTCGGTTCGGCGATGGTCCGCGGCTACCAGGGCGACGGGCTCAGCGACCCGACCGCGATCCTGGCCACCGCGAAGCACTTCGCCGGCTATTCGGAGACCCAGGGCGGCCGCGACGCCAGCGAGGCCGACATCAGCCCGCGCAAGCTGCGGTCCTGGTTCCTGCCGCCGTTCGAGCGGGTGGCCCGCGAGGGCTGCGAGGTCTTCATGCTGGGCTACCAGTCGATGGACGGCGTGCCGATCACGGCCAACAAATGGCTGCTCAACGACGTACTGAAAAAGGAGTGGGGTTTCACCGGGACCCTGGTCACCGACTGGGACAACGTCGGCCGCATGGTCTGGGAGCAGAAGGTCTGCGCCGACTACGCCGAGGCGGCCGCCGTGGCCGTGAAGGCCGGAAACGACCTGGTCATGACCACCCCCGGGTTCTTCGAGGGCGCCCAGGAGGCGGTCGAGCGGGGCCTGCTCACCGAGGCCGAGATCGACGGCGCGGTCCGGCGCATCCTGCGCCTGAAGTTCGAGATGGGCCTGTTCGAGAACCCGCGCGTGCCCGACCCGGAGCGCCAGCGCGAGGTCATCGGCATCGCCGAGCACCAGGAACTCAACCTCGAGCTCGCCCGGCGCTCGCTGGTGCTCCTCAAGAACTCCGGCGTGCTGCCGCTGGAGCCGTCGGACCGGTTCCGCCGGGTCGCGGTGCTCGGCCCGAACGCCGACGACGTGCAGGCCAACCTCGGCGACTGGGCGGGCAACTCCGGCCAGATCGACTGGATGCCCGACGGCCACCCGCGCGAGATGACCGAGACGGTGCTCGACGGCTTCCGCGCGGTCGCGCCGAAGGGCTGGGACATCGTGCACGCCCGGGGCGCCGACATCGAGCGCCTGGTGCAGGACCCGGCCGGTGCGACCTATCCCGACGGGCAGCCGCGGCCGCCGATCTCGGTGGCCGCGCCGGTCGACCAGCACCTGATCGAGCTGGCCCGCGCCGAGGCGCTGCGCGCCGACTACGCGGTCGTGGTCATCGGCGACACGGTCAACCTGGTCGGCGAGCACAAGTCGACCGCGACGCTCGAGCTTCAAGGCGGCCAGATCGCCCTCCTCGACGCCATCGCGGCCACCAAGACCCCGATGATCGTGGTGCTGCTCAACTCCAAGCCGGCCGTGCTGCCGCCGTCGGCGCTCGGGGCGGCGGCGATCATCCAGGCCTTCAACCCGGGCATGCGGGGCGGCCGGGCGATCGCCGAGCTGGTGCTCGGCCTGATCGAGCCGAGCGGCCGCCTGCCGCTGTCGGTCGCGCGGCACGTCGGCCAGCAGCCGGTCTACTACAACCAGCTCCGGGGCCAGCACGGCAACCGCTACGCCGATCTCACCCAGGAGCCGCTCTTCGTCTTCGGCGAGGGCCTCAATTACACGACCATCGAATATTCCGACCTCACGGTCGAAACGCCAGAGGTCGCGGCCGACGGGGTGGTGCGAGCGACCGTACGCCTCACCAACACCGGCACGCGCCCGGCGCTGGAGACCGTCCAGGCGTACGTCAGTGACCTCGTCACCAGCGTGACCTGGGCCAACCGGGAGCTGAAGGCGTACCGGCAGGTCGAGGTGCCGGCGGGCGAGTCGGTGGTCGCGACCATCGAGGTGCCGGCGGCCTCGTGTTCCCTGGTCACCGCCGACAACCGCCGGGTCGTCGAACCGGGTGACTTCGAGCTGCTGGTCGGCCCCAGCTCCCGCGAGCGCTCGCTCATCAAGGCGGGCTTCAAGATCGCTTGACCCGCCGTGGCACCCTTCCGCCCGTGAAGCGCTTCTTCCGTGTCGGACCTCGCCGCTGGCTGCGGCGGGCGGTCGTGGCCGGCGGCATCGCCGCCGTGCTCGGCCTGCTCGCCATTGCCGGCGGCGAGATCTGGGTGCGCACGGCCGCGCACGGCCGGGTCTATTCCGAGGCGACGGTGCCGGACGCGCCGGTGGCGCTGGTGCTCGGCGCCGAGGTGTACGCCGACGGGTCGCCGAGTGCCTTCCTGGCGGCCCGCCTCGACATCGCCAAACGTCTGCTCGAGACCCACAAGGTCAAGGCGATCCTGCTCTCCGGCGACAACCGCCACTGGTCGTACGACGAGCCGGCCGACATGGAGGTCTACCTGGTCGCCCGCGGCGTACCGGCCTCGCAGATCGTCCTCGACTACGCCGGCTTCGACACCTACGACTCGTGCGTCCGCGCCCACCGGATCTTCGGCGTGAACCGGGCGATCGTGGTCACCCAGTCGTTCCACATCGACCGCGCGATCGCCCTCTGCCGTGCCGAGGGTGTCGACGCGACCGGCATCGGCGACTCCTCGGTGAAGATCTACACCGGGCCCTGGCGCCGCGACGTGATCCGCGAACGCGGCGCCAACGTCAAGGCCGTTCTCGACGTCGTGTCCCACCGCGACCCGATCTTCCTGGGCCGCCACGAAACCGGTGTGGAGACCGCCGTAAGCGATTCCTAATTCATCGATGCCCATGGACACGTCCTGCGATGTGGACTTAAGTGATGGGCATGGCTTCTTCCCGGCGTACGTTTCTGGCGGCCTCAGCGGCAGCGGCAGCGGCAGCGGCCGTGACCGCACCTCTCACTGCAAGCGCGGCACAGGCCGCCGATGGCCGCAGGGCCGGCCAGGCACCCGACCGTGAGCTGCGCGAGATCCTCCGGGAGATCGACCCCAGGCGGATCGAGGCGACCATCCGGCGCCTCGTCGCCTTCGGCACCCGGCACACCCTCTCGGTCCAGAATGATCCGGTGCGCGGCATCGGGGCGGCGCGCGACTGGATCTATCAGCAACTTCAGACGTACGCCGCGGCCTCGGGCGGCCGCATGACCGTCGAGAAGCAGGCCTTCGTGCAGCCGGTTTCCAATCGCATCCCGGTGCCGACCACGATCACCAACGTGATCGCCACGCTGCGCGGCAGCGTCACCCCCGACCGCATCTACGTGGTGACCGGCCACTACGACTCCCGGGTCACCGACGTGCTGAACGCGACCGCCGACGCCCCCGGCGCGGACGACGACGCGTCCGGCGTGGCGGTGATCATGGAGCTGGCCCGGGTGATGGCGACCCGCAAGTCGGAGGCGACGCTGGTGTTCGCCGCGGTGGCGGCCGAGGAGCAGGGGCTCTACGGCTCCGACCACATGGCGCAGGTCTTCAAAAACGCGGGCGCGGACGTGCAGGCGATGTTCTCCAACGACATCGTCGGCACCGGCAACGCGCACGACGGCCACCCCGCCCGGCCGCACGAGGTGCGCCTGTTCGTCGAAGGCGTGCCGACCACCGAGACCCCGGCCCAGGCGTCGATCCGGCAGAGCGTGGGCGGCGAGAACGACGGCCCGTCGCGCCAGCTTGGGCGCTTCGCCACCTCGGTCGCGACCAACCCGCAGACCGACATGGACGTCCACGTGATCTGGCGCCGCGACCGCTACCTGCGCGGCAGCGACCACATCTCGTTCCTGCTGCGGGGCTACCCGGCGGCCCGCTTCACCGAGCCGCGGGAAAACTTCGACCACGAGCACCAGGACGTACGCGTCGAGAACGGCGTCCAGTTCGGCGACCTGATCGAGTTCGTCGACTTCGCCTACGTCGCCCGCGTCGCCCGGGTCAACGCGGCGACGTTGTGGTCGCTGGCCCAGGCCCCGGGCACCCCGAAGGGCGTGGTCATCGACACGACCCAGCTGACCAACAAGAGCACCCTGTCGTGGCAGCTGGGCCCGGAACCCGACCTGGCCGGCTACGAGATCGTCTGGCGCGACTCGACCGCCGCGGACTGGCAGCACGTCATCGGGGTCGGCAAGGTCACGACGGCCACGGTCGACATCTCCAAGGACAACGTCCAGTTCGGCGTCCGCGCCGTCGACCGTAGCGGCCACCGGAGCCCGGCGGCCGCCCCCGCGCCGGCTACCTGATCGGCCATCACCCGGCCGGTGACCAGCCCAGCGCCGGGCCCAGGTGGGTGGCCATGTCGGTGAGGATCTGGACGTAGTCGTCGTGCTCGAAGCTGAACGGCAGGGCGAACGCGACCTCGTCCACCTCCTGGAAGCCGGCGTGCGCCTGCAAGGTCTCGGCGATCTCGGCCGACGTGCCGACGATGTCGCGGGCGAACATCATCCGGGCCGGGCCCTGGGGGCTCAGAGTGCGGGGCGTGCGCTTTTCGGCGTACGCCAGGTATTTGGCTTTCTGGGAAGCCGACGCCGAATCGGTGGGAATGACCACCAGGCCCTGTGAGACCCGGCCGGTCGGATTGAGCGAGCGGAACAACCGGATCTGCGCTCGCTGAATCTCCGCGAAATCCTCCGATTCCTCGGCCCGGATGACGCTGCTGGTCAGGAAGTTCATGCCGTTCTCGCCGGCCCATTGCGCCGAGCGGAGGCTGGCCCCGCCGTACCACATGCGGGAGGAAAGGCCGGGTGAATGCGGTTCGACCCGGTCCGAGAAGACCTCGACGACGCCCTCCGCGCCCGCGAAATCGGTCGCCTTCTCGCCGCGGATGAAGGAAAGCAGACGAGTGACGCGTTCGTAGCTGAAGTCCTCGTGGGAAGCGGTGTCGGGATAGAGAGCGGGAGCGACCCGGTCCCAGTTCATCGGTGGCCCGACCGAGATGCCGGGGTTGAGCCGGCCGCCGGAGAGGATGTCGACCGTGGCCAGGTCCTCCGCCAGGCGCAGCGGGTTTTCCCAGCCGGTCGGGGTCACCGCGGTGCCGAGCGCGATCCGGGAAGTGCGCTGGGTCGCCGCCGCGAGGACGGCGACCGGCGAGGAGATGCCGTACTGCAGGTGGCGGTGGCGTAGCCAGGCGCTGTCGAAGCCGAGCTGCTCTCCCCGCTGGATGATCTGAGCGTGGATTCATGGCCGGGCCCCGGGTTGTCCCGGTCGAACAGGCCGATCGTGAGGAAGCCGAGCTTGCGCAGAGGCGACATGAGTCGATCAAAGCAGAGCGCGGACCACATCCCGCATCGGACCGGTGAGATCCTGCTCGGTGGAACCAGCCAGCGGATCGAGCCGGGTCATCGAGCGCAACACCGAGATGCCCACCGCGGTGGCCAGCACGACCTGGGCCCTCAGCAGCAGCTCGTCGGCCGAAGGGTGGCCGGGGTGCCAGCCGGCCAGCGTGGCCAGCCGTTCGCTCGACGCGCGCAGCACGCCGACCCGGATCTGATCGGCCCTCTCGTCGCCCGACGAGCGCAGCAGGAGCACCAACTCGCTCGGCAACGCGCCTCCGGGCGAGCCGGTGACCTGCTGGGCGATCACTTCGGCCACTCTTTCGAGCGGCACCTCTCCGGCCGTACGCCGGAGGTCGTCGCCGGCCGCCTGGAGGCAGGCCTCGAACAGGCCCTCCTTGGACGAGAAGTAGCGGTTGATGAGAGCGACGTTGACGCCGGCGTCGTCGGCGATGTCGCGCACGGTCGTCGCCGCGTACCCGTCCTCGGTGAACCGGCGGCGAGCCGCCGCGAGCAACGTCTGCCGGGTTTTTGCCGCATCCCGGGGCCGCCCCTTGACTGTCACGCGGGAAGCGTAACCGACGAAGGAGTGTGAGGTAAACGACTGTTGACTTAGGTCAGCGTGCACGCAAGAGTGCCTAAGTCAGCGCGCGTTTACAAAAGGACTTCGATGACGAACCCGGTACGCACCGGCCGGCACGCGAACACGAGCCTGGTCGTGCTCTTCCTCTCCCTCGGCGGCCTCGCGTTCGCCGTCCTGCAGTCCCTGGTCGCGCCCGCGCTCCCGGTGATCGGCCACGAGCTGCACGCCTCGACCGAGAACATCGCCTGGGTGCTGACCGCCTACCTGCTGGCCGCCTCGGTGCTCACCCCGATCCTCGGCCGTCTCGGCGACATCGTCGGCAAGCGCAAGGTCCTGCTCGCGGTCCTGATCGTGCTCGCCGCGGGCACCCTGCTCGCCGCGCTCTCGCCCAACCTGCCCGTGCTGATCGTGGCCCGCGTCCTGCAGGGTGCGGCCGGCGCGATCTTCCCGCTGGCGATCGGCATCGTCCGCGACGAACTGCCCCGTGAGCGCGTCGGCGTCACGGTCGGCCTGCTCTCCGCGATCTTCGGCGTGGGTGGCGGTCTCGGCATCGTGCTGGCCGGCCCGATCGTCGACCACTTCTCGTGGCCGTGGCTGTTCTGGTTCCCGCTGATTCTGATCGCGATCGCCCTGGTCGGCGTGATCTTCGGGGTGCCCGAGTCGCCGGTGCGCACCCCCGGCCGGCTCGACCTGATCGGCACCGCGATCCTGTCGGTCTCGCTCACCGCGCTGCTGCTGGCGGTCTCCAAGGGCCGCGACTGGGGCTGGGCCGACGTCAAGACGCTCGGCCTGATCGCGGTCGGCGTGGTGACCATGGTTGTCTTCGTGCTGGCCGAGCTGAAGGTCAAG
Organism: Actinoplanes sp. NPDC051343; assembly: GCF_044455125.1. NCBI lineage: Bacteria > Bacillati > Actinomycetota > Actinomycetes > Micromonosporales > Micromonosporaceae > Actinoplanes > Actinoplanes sp. NPDC051343. The sequence goes on along the minus strand of NZ_JBITEL010000007.1, from coordinate 477,521 downwards.
GACCCGCTGATCAACATGCGCCTGATCGCGCGACGCGGCGTCTGGACCACCAACCTGGTCGGCCTCACGTTCGGCTTCGCGATGTACGGCAGCTTCCTGCTCCTCCCGACCCTGCTCGAGCTGCCCGCGGCCACCGGTTACGGCTTCGGCAAGTCGGTCTCCACGGCCGGCCTGTTCCTGCTGCCCAGCACGATCATGATGATGGTCTTCGGCCCGGTCTCCGGCGTGCTGGAGCGACGTTACGGACCCAAGCTGCCGCTGATCATCGGCGCCGTCCTGGAGACGGCCGCGTTCGCGCTGCCCGCCTTCGCCCACCACACCACCTGGCAGCTGCTCGCCTCCGGTTTCCTGTCCGGCGCCGGCCTCGGCTTCGCCTTCGCCGCCATGTCGAACGCCATCATCGAAAGCGTCCCGGCCGCCAACACCGGCGAGGCGACGAGCGTCAACACCATCGTCCGGTCGATCGGCGGCAGCGTCGGCAGCGCGGTCGTCGCGGCCGTCCTCACCGGCCAGGTGACGGCGCAGGGCATCCCGACCGACCACGCGTTCAGCGCCGGCTTCGGGGTGAGCGCGGCGGTGGCTGCGCTCGCGGTCCTCGCCTCCCTGCTCCTGCCGCGGCGCCGCCGCGACCAGGTGGCCGACGACCTGGTCGCGGTCGGAGAGCCGACCGGCGTACGCGCCTAGGTGTAGTGACTAGGCCGCGGCGTCGAGCCGCGTCCGCAGCGCGTCGTCCAACTTGACCACGTCGAGCATCTCGTCGACCCGCTCGACGGTGGTCGCTCCGACGACCGGCGACACCCCGGGGTCGCCGCCGAGCAACCAGGCCAGCACAACCTGGTTACGGGTAACCCCCAGCTCGGCGGCGACCTCGCCCAGCACGGCCAGCCGGCGGACGGTTCCCGGGATGGTCGTACGCCTCCTCGAGCGGCCGGTCGGCACGCACGTAACCACCGCTCAAGAGCGTGCTGTAGGCCCACAGGTCGAGGGCCGGATCGTCGCGTACGTAATCGAGCGTCTCCGGAAAGACCAGCCGGTGCGACCGCGAGATCAGCGGTGCGCCGGGCCGCGGCTGTACGTACGAGTGGCGCAGCTGCAACGCCGTCCAGCCGGGCAGCCCCTTGGCCGCCGCGATCCCCCGGGCCTGCTCGACCCGCCGGCCCACTGGCCGCGAGTTCGCCGAACGCCTCGACCGTTTCGTCGAGCGGCACCGTCCGGTCCTCGATGTGGGCCCAGTAGAGGTCGACCCGCGCGCTCCAGGTCAACCCCGATGGGAGAATGCGCCATGGCGACTTACACCCCGGGCCAGGTGGCCGAGAAAACTGGATTCAGCCTGGACACCCTGCGCTACTACGAGCGGATCGGCCTGCTCAGCGTCGCCCGCACTCCGGGCGGCCAGCGGCAGTACGGCGACGACGACATCGGCTGGCTGGAGATCCTGCGCTGCCTGCGCGACACCGGCATGCCGATCCAGCGCATGCGGGAGTACGCCGAACTCTCCCGCGACGACGACACCGTGGCCGAGCGCATCGCCCTGCTCGAGGAGCACGACCGCGAGGTCGAGACCCGCATCACCGAGCTGCAGGCGCAGCGCGACCACATCCGCGGCAAGATCGCCTACTACAGGACCCTCGACGACCTCACCCAGCTGCACGCCCCGTCCACCGCGCCCTGAGCTATGTCCCTAGGATCAACGCCGTGAGTGACCCCCAGCCCCTTTCCGCCCAGCGGGTGCTGGAGATCGCAGCGCCGATGGTCGCCGAGGTGGGCGGCGCGTGGCGGTTGGCCGACGGGCCGATGTTGCGGGCGGGTTCGGTCGGCGTACGCGTCCTTCCGCCGCACGACGACGACTACCGGCACCTCGACCTGGAAATCCTCCTGAACGCGGACCGGCCGGACGCACCGACGATTGTCGACTGCTCGCTCGGGCTCTCCGCCGATCCGGTCGAGGCGACACGCGAGGCGATCCGGGCGTGGATCGAGACATGCCTGGTGACAGCGCTCGAGATGATCCAGCAGCGCGGGCAGCTGGCAAGCCACTTCCGGTCCACCGAACCGGGCGGCTTCGCCGGCTGGCACGCGATCGTCGGCAGCGTGACCGGATGGTCGGCCGGGTCTCGCAGCAAGCAGGAATGGTTCGTCGAAGCGATGCCGTGGTCGGTTCTGGCACCGGTCATCACGCCCGCCCTCGACCGGCCCTATGTCAACGGCGTCCGCATGCTGGTCGGGCAGGGTGGCGACGTCACGGAGTGCGAGGTCCGGATCAACGGCCGGCGACACGAGCCGTCCAGCGCCGCCCTCGCCGCCCTCGACTGGCCGCGCACCGACGACTTCGGCCTGGCCCGCACGTTCGTCCTGCTGGTCGGCCCGGACTGACGAGCGGGCGGAGGCGGGCGGCCGGGCCGCCCGCCTCCGCTGCCGCCCGGTCAGGCGCCGCGCAGCGTGGCCCCGAAGCGGGACGCGGCGACGGCGACCGCCGCGTCGCGGGCCGCCAGGGTCTCCTCCGAGGTCAGCGTGCGGTCGGGGGCGCGGAAGGTCAGCTTGTACGCCAGCGACTTCTTGCCCTCGCCGAGCTGGTCGGACTCGTACACGTCGAACAGCGCGACCGTCTCCAGCAGCTCGCCCGCGCCCGCGGCCAGGGCGGTCTCGACCGCGGCGGACGGCACCGACCGGTCGAGCACCAGCGCCACGTCGATCAGCGCCGGCGGGAACGTCGAGATCCGCTTGGCCTGTACGACCGGGGCGGGCGGGATCGCGTCGAGCGAGATCTCCATCGCGCACGTGCGCTTGGGCAGTTCGAGCGCCGAGACCACCGCCGGGTGCAACTCGCCCGCGTAGCCGATGACCGTGCCGTCGACCGCGATCGCGGCGCAGCGTCCCGGGTGCCACGGTGCCTGCTCGGCTGCCGCGACGGTGACCCGGGCCGCGTCCATGCCGGACGCCGCCAGCGCGATGCGGGCCGCCTGGACCGCGTCGGCCCAGCCGGCCGGGCGGCCGCCGCCCCACCAGCCGGACGGTTCGGCCTCGCCGGCCAGTGCCACCGCGAGGTGCCACGGCTGGTCGGGGACGATCGCGTTGGCCTGCTCCCACTCCTCGTCGGTGGGCCGCCGGTCGACGCCGAGCATCGGCGGCGCGGTGGTCACCAGGGGGGGCAGGAACACTGTCCCGGTCTCGAACAGTGCCAGGTCGCGCTTGCCGCGGCCCAGGTTGCGCTTGATCGTCGCGAGCAGCGGCGGCAGCAGCGACGTGCGGAGCAGCGGCTCCTCCTCGGACAGCGGGTTGGACAGGCGTACCGCGCTGCGCCGGGGGTCGTCGGCCGGGTAGCCGAGCAGGTCGGCACTGCCGGGCGCGACGAACGGGTAGGACAGGACCTCGACGTACCCGTTCTCGGCCATCGCCCGGCCGACCGTGCGACGGCGACGCTGCGCCGCCGTGGCACCCTGGCCGCCGCGGGCCGGGGGCAGGACGCTCGGGATGTCGTTGTAGCCGCCGAGCCGTGCCACCTCCTCGACCAGGTCGATCGGGGCGAGCAGGTCGGGACGCCACGACGGCGGGGTGACCTCGAGCGGCGACGAGCCGGTGACCCGGCAGCCGACCTGGCCGAGCAGGTCGATGACCTGGTCGGCCGGGTAGGGCAGGCCGATCCGCTGGGCCGGCAGGGCCGGGTCGAGCAGGATGACCGACGGGGCCGCGACGTGGTCGATGTCGAGGACCCGCTCGTCGGCCGTGCCGCCGGCGTGCGCGGTCAGGATCTGCACCGCCCGCTCCAGTGCGGCCAGGGCGATCGTGGGGTCGACGCCGCGTTCCCAGCGCTTGGCCGCCTCGCTGAACAGCTTGTGCCGGCGGGCCGTGCGGCCGACCATCACCGGGTCCCAGTGTGCGGCCTCGAGCAGCACGTCGACCGTCTCCGGCTGCCATTCGCTGGTCTCGCCGCCCATCACCGCGGCGAGCGAGATCGGGCCGGTGTCGTCGCAGATCACCATGTCTTCGGCGTCGAGCGCGCGGGCCACACCGTCCAGCGTGGTCAGCTTCTCGCCCGCCCGGGCGCGCCGCACGACCAGCCCGCCGGAGAGGCGGTTGAGGTCGAAGACGTGCATCGGCTGGCCGAGCTCGAGCATCAGGTAGTTGGTGATGTCGACCGGCAGCGAGATCGTGCGGATGCCGGCCGCGGTGAGACGGCGCCGCATCCAGTCCGGCGACGGCGCCTTCGGGTCGATGCCGCGCACCACCCGGGCCGCGAAACGGTCACAGCCCACGGTGTCCTCGACGGTCACCGGGTGCGGAACGTCGGTGGTCGCCGCAGGAGCTTCGATGCGGGCCGGGTCCGTGTACGCGGCGGAAAAAGCGTAAGAGAGTTCGCGCGCCATTCCCCGCAAGCTCATCTGGTAGCCCCGGTCGGGCGTGATCTCGACCTCGACGAGCACGTCGTCGAGCCCGACCACCGGTCGCGCGTCGGTGCCCGGCGCCGCGACACCGGCCGGCAGCACCACGATGCCGTCGTGGTCGTCGCCGAGGCCGAGCTCGCGGGCCGAGCAGATCATGCCGTTGGAGTTGCGCCCGTACGTCTTCCGGGCCCCGATCTTGAACCCGCCGGGCAGCTCGCCGCCGGGCAGGATCACCACGACCAGGTCGCCCTCGACGAAGTTGCGGGCACCGCAGACGATCTCCTGCGGGGTGTCCCGGCCGACGTCGACCGTGCAGAAGCGGATCGGCTTCTTGAAGCCGGTCAGCTCCTCGATCGTCAGCACCTTGCCGACGACCAGGTCACCCTTGATCGTGGCGGCCTGGTCGACGATCGACTCGACCTCCATGCCGAGGTCGGTAAGCGCCGAGTCGAGCTGTTCGGCCGTCAGGCCGGCCGGGAGCTCCACGTAATCACGAAGCCACGACAGTGACGTCTTCATCGCGCTCAGACCTCCATGCCGAAGTTCATGGTGAACCGGACGTCGCCCTCGACGAAGTCGTGCATGTCGCTGACCCCGTTGCGGAACATCAGGGTGCGGTCGACGCCCATGCCGAACGCGAACCCGGAGTAGCGGTCGGGGTCGATGCCGCAGGCGACCAGCACCCGCGGGTTGACCATGCCGCAGCCACCCCACTCGACCCAGCGCGGGCCGTCCCGATGGCCGGCGAACCAGACGTCGAACTCGCCCGACGGCTCGGTGAACGGGAAGTAGTGCGGGCGCCAGCGGGTGCGCGCGTCCGGCCCGAACATCGCCTTGGCGAAATGGTCGAGGGTGCCGCGCAGGTGGGCCATCGTGATGCCCTCGTCGACGACCAGGCCCTCGATCTGGTGGAAGACCGGGCTGTGGGTCGCGTCGAGCTCGTCCGACCGGTAGACGCGGCCCGGGCTGACCACGTAGATCGGGGGCTGCCGGGTGAGCATCGTGCGCACCTGGCCGGGCGACGTGTGCGTACGCATGACCAGGCCGGGCAGGTCCACATAGAACGTGTCCATCGAGCCGCGCACCGGGTTGTCGGGCCCGATGTTGAGCGCGTCGAAGTTGGCCCACTCGAGGTCGAGCTCGGGACCCTCCACGATGTCGTAGCCCATGCCCGCGAACAGGTCGCTCATGTGCTCCATCAGCGTGGTCAGCGGGTGCCGCGCGCCGCGCGGGCGGCGGTCCCACGGAAGGGTGACGTCGACCCGCTCCTCGACCAGGACCTTGGCCGCCCGCTCGATCTCGAGCTCCTGCTGGCGCGAGTCGAACGCGCCCTGGATGGACTGGCGGGCCAGGTTGACGCGCTTGCCGGCGTCCGACTTGGCGGCCGGCGGCAGCGAGCCGATCTCGCGCCGGGCCAGCGACACCGGCGAGCGGTCGCCCAGGTGGACGGGTTTCAGGGCGCCGAGCGCGTCCAGGTCGGACGCGGCGTCGAACGCCGCCCGCGCCTCGGTCACGGCGCTCTCGAGCGTCTTCGGGTCGAGCAGGGCGGCCTGCTTCGGGTCGTACGGATCGTTGCGGTAGGACATGGTCTCCCTCACACCGGCTTTGCCACAGGGCAGTCTAGGAGGCACGGCTCAGCCGCAGCCCGCCGGTCAGGGAGCCCGGGTTAGATACTCACTGGGGTATCAGGCCCTCAGCCCGCGACCAGCGGGCTGAGTAAAGAGCATCTGAGAACCCGGCACGCCCGACATCTTACTCGTTCACGGCTTACTCGTTCACGGCGACGACGATCCCCGAGTGGGCCGGGATCGGCGAGTCCATCGCGGTGAGCTCGACGCCCGCCTGGGCCAGCGGAATCACGCTGCCGACCAGCCGCTGCGGTTTGAGCCGCCCGTCGGCGACCAGTTCGAGCATCGCCGGGTAGTCGGCGGCCGCCATCCCGTGCGAGCCGGCCACGTGCAGCTCGCGGGCGACGACCAGGTCCCACGGCAGCGGCGCGTGCGCGTCCGAGCCGAGCATCAGGCCGACCTGCACGTGGCGTCCGCCCCGGCGCAGGCTCCGCACCGAGGCGAGCGCGGTCGCCGCCGACCCGTACGCGTCGATCGCCACGTCGGCCTCGTCGACCACCTCGTGCACGATGATCGCCCCGAGCGACGCGGCCATCGCGTTGGCGGCCGGGGACGGGTCGACCGCCGCGACCCGGTGCCCGAGCGCGACCGCGATCATGATGGCCGAGAGCCCGACCCCGCCCGCGCCGAAGACCGCGACCACGGCGTCCGGGTGCAGCGGCCCGTGCCCGGTCAGCGCCCGGAACGCGGTCGCGAACCGGCAGCCCAGCGCGGCCGCGCCGATGAAGTCCAGCGAGTCGGGCAGCCGGACCAGGTTGGTGTCGGCGGCCCGCACCACGACCTTCTCGGCGAACGAACCCCAGTGGGTGAAGCCGGGCTGGGTCTGGTCGGGGCACACCTGGGCCCGGCCGGACCGGCACCACTCGCAGTGCCCGCACCCGTTGACGAACGGCGCGGTCACGCGTTCGCCCGGGACAAAGCCGGTGACCTCCTCGCCGACCTGCGCGATCACACCGGCGAACTCGTGGCCCGGCACGTGCGGGAGATGTACGGGGTCGTGGCCGCGCCAGGCGTGCCAGTCCGAGCGGCACACCCCGGTCGCCTTCACCTCGACGATCGCGCCGTCGGGCGGGCACACCGGGTCGGCGACCTCGCGCAGCAGCGGCATCGTGCCGGTGCGGTCGTAGACGATCGCCTTCACCGCTGGGCCGTCTTCACCGCTGGGCCGCCTTCACCGCTGGGCCGCCTTCACCGCTGGGCCGCCTTCACCGCTGGGCCCGGGCCGACGCGTACAGGCAGACGGCCGCCGCGGCGGCCAGGTTGAGGCTCTCCGCCCCGCCGTAGATCGGCACCCGCACCCGCCGGTCGGCCGCCTCGAGCAGCGACTCCGGCAGGCCGTGCGCCTCCGAGCCGAACAGCCAGGCGGTCGGCCCGCTCAGAGCACCCTCGTCGAGCAGGGAGTCGAGATCATCGGCGCCGTACCCGGTGGTGGCGAGGACCTGCAGACCCGATGCGCGGAGATCGTCAACGACGGCCAAGGGGGAACGGATCACCTCAACATGAAACAACGAGCCGGCCGACGCGCGTACGCATTTGCCGTTGTACGGGTCGACGGCATCGCCGGCGAAGATCACCGCGCCGGCACCGGCCGCATCGGCCGTCCGCAGGACGGTGCCGGCGTTACCCGGGTCGCGCACCTCGGCCACCACCGCGACCAAGCGTGGCCGCTTCGCCAGGGCGTCACTCAGCGGTACGTCGAGTTGCTCACAGACCGCGACCAGACCCTGCGGCTGCACGGTCTCGGCGAGCGCCTTGATCGTCTCCTCGGTGACCACGGAGCTCACCGGCGATTCGGCCGCCAGATCGGCGTACCTCTCGAAAGCCGCCGGTGTGCCGAAAAGCTCGACCACTGCGCCGGCCGGCAGGGCCTCCCGGACCGCCTGCGGTCCCTCGGCGAGAAAGCGGCCGGTCTCATCGCGATCCTTGCGGCGCTGCAGGCGCCGGGCGGCGACAACCCTGGGGGTACGCGGTGTGAAAGTCATCAAGGCCTGCCTGTGGAGGGCCGGGAGAAATTGTCGTACCCGGCCGCTTGACTGAACCCCGCCCAGCGCCGGGGTGGGGGCGGCTCGCGGCGACCGCCAGGGTGGCAGCGGCCTCGCGGCGACCGCCGGGGTGGCAGCGGCTCGCGACGGCCGCCGACAACGCAAAGCGCCCCCCGAAAACTCGGGAGGCGCCGGCGTATAACGCGTTGATCAGGCAGCCTGGGCGGCCGCGCCGCCGGTGCCCTCGGCCGCGACGGCAGCCCGCGCGACCTCGACGATCGCCGCGAAAGCGGCGGCGTCGTTGACGGCCATGTCGGCCAGGATCTTGCGGTCCACCTCGATCTCGGCCAGCTTCAGACCCTGGATGAGGCGGTTGTACGTCATGCCGTTCGCGCGAGCGGCGGCATTGATGCGCGTGATCCACAGCTGGCGGAAGTCGCCCTTGCGGTCACGACGGTCGCGGTACGCGTACTGCATCGAGTGCAGTACCTGCTCCTTGGCCTTGCGGTACAGGCGCGAGCGCTGGCCGCGGTATCCGCTGGCGGTCTCCAGCAGTGTGCGGCGCTTCTTCTGAGCGTTGACAGAACGCTTGACGCGTGCCATTTCGGTACTCCTTACAGGGTTACGAGTGTGGCGCGCGCGTCAGCGGCCCAGCAGCTTCTTGACTCGCTTGGTGTCGGCCTTGGCCACGACGACCGTACCGGTCATCCGGCGGGTGACGTGCGAGGACTTGCCCTCCAGCAGGTGACGCTTGCCGGCCTGCTCGGTGATGAGCTTGCCCTTGCCGGTCACCTTCACCCGCTTGCCCGTACCGGTGTGGGGCTTGAACTTCGGCACTGAAAGCCTCTTTCTGATCTTTCCGTCCGGCCGGGGACCGGACGGAAAAGCTGATTACTCTGCTGCGGTGGTCTCGACGACTTCCGCTTCGGCGACCGGCGCCTCGACACCATCGCCCTCGCGGGGCTCCCGTGGCGGACGCGCGTTGGCGGCGACCACCGCGGCTGCGGCCGCCTTCGTCGCCCGGTGAGGCGCGAGGACCATGATCATGTTGCGGCCGTCCTGCTTGGGACTGGCCTCGACGAAACCGAGTTCCGAGATCTCCTCGCTGAGCCGGCGCAGGAGCCGGAAACCCAGCTCGGGGCGGCTCTGCTCGCGACCGCGGAACATGATCGTCACCTTGACCTTGTCGCCCGCCTTGAGGAACCGCACCACGTGACCCTTTTTGGTCTCGTAGTCGTGCGGGTCGATCTTCGGGCGAAGCTTCATTTCCTTGATGACGGTCTGCTGCTGGTTGCGCCGTGCTTCGCGGGCCTTGAGCGCGCTCTCATACTTGAACTTGCCGAAGTCCATGAGCTTGCACACCGGCGGCCGCGCCATCGGAGCAACCTCGACCAGGTCCAGGTCGACATCCGCGGCCAGTTGAAGAGCGCGCTCGAGCGGCACGATGCCGACCTGCTCACCCTCCGGACCGACCAGGCGGACCTCACGAGCCCGGATCTGTTCGTTCACGCGTGGTTCGACGCTGATGGGGCCTCCTCAGAACGTACTGTCTTCTGCGCTTCCGCAACTCTCGCTGCGGACGAGCGCTGCCAATGTCGGTCGGCCCCGAGCTCGGCCTTTCGGTCAAGCCCCGGGAAAGCAGAAGGCCCCGGTGTGCGCGACAGATGAGTCTGAACTCTCAGTAGCGCATGCCGGGGCCCGCTCGACCGGTCATCGGCGCCCTGAAGGGACGCTTTCCCGGCCTCGAGAATTCCCGGAGGAATCCCGTGACCGGGTGACCGGACCCGACCGTCAGTGACGGCGGGTGGGAACCAAGCGGGCTCCTCTTTCGCGCCTTCACACCCCGCGAGGGGTATGCAGACGTGGTCGACTGCCCGCCAGTCTATCAGGCGTTGACGGAGGCCTTGTGCAGGGCCCGCAAGGTGCGCACACCCTCGACCGCGTAGTCCTTGTCGGCCGCCTGCAGGGCGTGGATCGAGACCTGCTCGTCGTCGTACAGATCGAGCTGGGCCCACGGTGAGTTGCGGTCGAACCGCACCGCCCGGACCACCGACCAGGGCAGATCGTAGCCGCCCACCACGTTGCGGATGTGGATGCCGTCGGCACCGGCGGTCACCTTGGGCCGGCAGAACGCCAGGATGCCGAGGGCGATCAGGATGCCGAGGCCGATCATCGCGGTCTGGTCGCCCCGCTCGAACTTGCCCGAGTCGTCGAACCCGGCCGAGCCGTGCAGGCCGAAGCTGATCGCGGTGAAGAGCACGACCACGCCGGCCGCGGCCGCGCCGGCCACCCAGCGGATCTTGTGCGGCCGATACAACACCGTCGTTTCCTCCACGACAGTCACCCTACAGCCGGCAATTGGCGATGTCGGTGACCAGGATGGCCCGGGCGCCGATCTCGTACAGGTCGTCCATCGTGCGGTGCACCTCGGCCCGGCGGACCATCGCCTGCACGGCGACCCAGCCCTCGCGGTGCAGCGGCGACACGGTCGGCGACTCGATGCCCGGGGTCAGCGAGGTCGCGGTCTCGAGCAGGTCGGCGCGGACATCGTAGGCCAGCATCACGTAGCTGCGGGCCACCAGCACACCCTGCAGCCGGCGGATCAGCTGGGAGACGCCGGCCGCGACCCCGGCCTCGGAACCGGTCAGCTCCGGCCCGATCAGGACCGCCGACGAGATCAGGATCGGGTCGCCCACCGTGACCAGGCCGGCCTGACGCAGCGTCGCGCCGGTCTCGACGACGTCGGCGATCAGGTCGGCGACCCCCAGCCGTACGGCATTTTCGACCGCGCCGTCCAGGCGCACCACCTCGGCTTTGACGTCGTGATCGTCGAGGTAACGCTGCACCACACCGGGATAGGCGGTGGCGATGCGGCGGCCGCCGATCTCGTCGGTGCCCGACATCTTGCCGGTCGGGGCGGCCCACCGGAACGTGGCGCCACCGAAGTTGAGATCGAGCAGTTCCTGGGCCGGCACACCGGAATCGACCAGCAGGTCGCGGCCGGTGATGCCCAGATCGAGGTCGCCCGACCCGACGTAGGTCGCGATGTCACGCGGCCTCAGGTAGAAGAACTGCACCCCGTTGGCCTCGTCGTTGCACAAGAGATCCTTGGGGTCGGTGCGCTGGCGGTAGCCGGCGTCCTTCAGCATCTGCGAGGCGGGCTGGGACAGCGTCCCCTTGTTGGGGACCGCGATGCGCAGCATCTGACGTGCTCCTTCTTCTCGATTCGATCGAATTGACGAGGGGAGAGCGCACGTCACAGATGTCGATAGACGTCCTCGAGGTCGAGACCGGTGGCAATCATGAGAACCTGGGCCTGGTAGAGCAGCTGGGAGATTTCCTCGGCGGTCCGCTCGGGTCCTTCGTGCTCCGCGGCCATCCACGACTCGGCCGCCTCCTCGACGACCTTCTTACCGATGAAGTGGACCCCGCGCTCCAACGCCTCGACGGTCGACGACCCCGCGGGTTTGTCGGCCGCCTTGGTCCGCAACTCGGCGAACAGCTCTTCGAACGTCTTCACGGAGAGCCATTGTGGCAACTCATCACGGGATGACGACGAACGGCCCCAGCAGGTGGGACGTGCCCTAGGCTCCCGGTCATGGTCAGCCGAAACACCCTCACCTCAGCCGGCGCGGCGGCGCTGCTGCTGACGGCTCTGGCGGGCTGCGCGCCCGCCGACGACTCGCCCACGGTCGCGGCGTCCGCCTCCGCTTCCACGGACGTTTGCCCAGCTGGCGCGCTTGGTGGCACCAAGACGGCCGGCAAGCTGACGATCGGCACGGACACCCCGGCGTACGAGCCCTGGTTCAGCGACAACAAGCCGAGCAACGGCAAGGGCTACGAGAGCGCAGTGGCTTATCAGGTGGCCCAGCGCCTGGGCTATCCGGCGGCGAACGTGACGTGGGTCTCCGTGACCTTCAACAACGCCATCGCCCCTGGTCCGAAGCCGTACGACTTCGACATCAACGAGTTCTCCATCACACCCGAACGGCGTATCGCGGTGGACTTCTCGTCGCCCTACTACCTGGTACGGCAAACCGTGATCACCACCAAGGGCTCCAAGATCGCGAGCGCGAAGTCGATCGCCGAGCTCCGGAGCGCAAAACTCGGCGCCCAGGTCGGCACCACGAGCTATCAGGCCATCACCGACCTGATCAAGCCGAGCGGCAAGCCGCAGGTCTTCAACAACAACGACGACGCCCTGGCCGCGCTGAAGAACGGCACGGTCGACGGCATCGTGGTCGACCTGCCGACCGCCTTCTACATGACCGGCGCCCAGCTCGACAACGGCGTGATCGTCGGCCAGTTGCCGCAGATCGGTGTGCCCGAGCAGTTCGGCCTCGTGCTCGACAAGGGCTCGTCGCTGACCGGCTGCGTCAGCAAGGCCGTCGACACCCTGCGCAACGACGGCACCCTCGCCGTGCTGGAGAAGACCTGGCTGGCGAGCACGGGCGGAGCGCCCGAGCTCCAGTGAGCACCGGCACCTACCGACCGAGCGAGATCCAGCTCGGACGGGCCGCCTACCGGCAACGGCAGACGGTCCGCTCGGTGCTGATCGCGGCCTTCTCGACGCTCGTGGTCGGCGTCGCGATCTACTTCGGCATCACCGGATCGCCCGGGTGGGACCGCGTCCGCACGTCGTTCTTCAGTTGGAGCGTCGCCAAGGCGTCGTTCGTGCCGGTGCTCGAGGGGCTCTGGCTCAACATCCGGATGCTCGTCGTCTGCGCCGTGCTCGCCCTCGTGCTCGGGCTCGTCATCGCCGTGCTGCGCACGCTGCGCGGGCCGGTGTTCTTCCCGGTGCGGGCACTCGCGACGACGTACACGTACGCCTTCCGGGGCATCCCGCTGATCATCGTGATCTACCTGTTCGCCTTCGGCGTGCCTGGGCTGCGCCTGCAGGGCACGCCCAATGTGTACGTCCTCGGCGGCGCGGCGCTCGTGGTCACGTACGGGGCCTACCTGGCCGAGGTGTTCCGGGCCGGCATCGAGTCGGTGCACCCCAGCCAGCTGGCCGCGGCCCGCTCGCTCGGACTCACCTACCGGCAGACGATGCGGCACGTGGTGCTGCCACAGGCGATCCGCCGGGTCGCCCCGCCGCTGCTCAACGACACCGTTGCGCTGCAGAAGGACGTCGGCCTGGTCTCCCTGGCCGGACCGGTCGACGCGGTGCGGGCCGCCCAGATCGCCACCGCCGAGCACTTCAACTACACGCCCTACATCGTGGCCGCCGTGCTGTTCGTGCTGCTGGCGCTGCCACTGATCGCGGTCACCGACGCGGTCACGCTCCGGGCGGCCCGCCGCCAGAACGCGGGAGCCTAGATGCTGCAGACCGAACACGTCCGCAAGGTCTTCGGCCAGTCGGTGGTGCTCGACGACCTGACGCTCGAGGTCGGCGAGCACGAGGTGGTGGCGCTGATCGGTGCCTCCGGCTCGGGCAAGTCGACGCTGCTGCGCTGCATCAACCTGCTGACCGAGATCGACGACGGGGTGATCCGGCTCGACGGCCGGGACATCACCGACCCCCGGGTCGACCCCGATCTCGTACGGCAGAAGATCGGTCTCGTCTTCCAGTCGTACAACCTGTTCCCGCACATGACCGTGCTGGACAACATCACTCTGGCGCCCACGCGCGTACACAAGAAAAGCGCAAGCGAAGCACGCGCCCAAGCCATGGAATGGCTGGGCCGCGTCGGCCTGGCCGACAAGGCCGGCAGCTACCCGGACCGGCTCTCCGGCGGCCAGCAGCAGCGCGTGGCGATCGTGCGGGCGCTGGTCAACAGCCCGCGCCTGCTGCTGCTCGACGAGGTCACGTCGGCCCTCGACCCGGAACTGGTCGGTGAGGTGCTGACGATGATCCGCGACCTCAAGGGCGACGGCATGACGATGGTGCTGGCCACTCACGAGATGGGCTTCGCCCGCCAGGTCGCCGACCGGGTCGCCTTCCTGGACGCCGGTCGCGTGCTCGAGCAGGGGCCGCCCGGGCAGGTGCTCGGCGACCCGGTCGAGGCCCGCACCCGCCAGTTCCTGGCCCGCATCATCGAGGCCGGCCGCGTCTGACCAGCGCCGGCCGGCCGGAAGCTGTCCGGCCGACCGGCCCGAACGGAATCCACGCTCTCGCGCCGGCCGGCAACCAGGCTCCGCACCACGGGAGACTCCGTCCCGGCCGCCCGACGGGCCACCGGAACAGCTCCCCCGCAACGCTCTCGCCCGACCGCCGACCGACGTGCGAACCCGAACTCCGCAGCTCAGTTGTTGACCGCGCGCAGCTCGAGCGCCGCGTTGAGAACGGCGATCGTGGTCGCCCAGCCCTTGTCCTCGATCGAGTCCTCCAGGCCGGCCCGGTCGCGGGCCTGGCCGAGGCTGTGCACGGTCAGCACGCCGTGGCCGACCGGGGTGCCCTCGTCGAGCGCGACCCGGGTCAGGCCGGTCGTCACCGAGTCGCAGACGTATTCGAAGTGCTGGGTCTCGCCCTTGATGACGACGCCCAGCGCGACCACCGCGTCGTATTTGCGGGCGAGCGCCTGCGCGAGTACCGGCAGTTCGACCGCGCCCGCCACCCGGGCGACGTAGACGTCCGTCACGCCGCACTCCTTGGCGGCCACCTGCGCCCGCTCGATCATGTGATCGATCAGGTCGGCGTGCCACCGCGAGCCGACGATGCCGAGCCGCAGCCCGGCCGCGTCGACGGACTCCATGTGTGGATCACCGAAGCCGGCCATGATTGCCCCCTTTGTAAACAGTTTCGCGTTCCGGCGCGGAAAAATCAGCCCAATGCCTCGAACAGGTGACCCATCCGGTCCCGCTTCGTGCGCAGGTAGCGCACGTTCTCGGGATACACCCGCACCGGCAGCGACTCCCGGCCCAGCACCGTCAGGCCGTACCCCTCGAGCCCGGCCCGCTTGTCCGGGTTGTTGGTCAGCAGCCGCATCGAGCGCACGCCCAGGTCGTACAGGATCTGAGCGCCCGTGCCGTAGTCGCGGGCGTCGGCCGGCAGGCCCAGCTCGAGGTTCGCGTCGACCGTGTCGAAGCCGCGGTCCTGCAACTGGTAGGCCTGCAGCTTGTGCAGCAGGCCGATCCCCCGGCCCTCATGGCCGCGCATGTAGAGCACGACACCCCGGCCTTCGTCGGCTACCCGCGAAAGGGCAGCGTCGAGCTGAGGGCCGCAGTCGCAGCGGTGCGAGCCGAAGACGTCCCCGGTCAGGCACTCCGAGTGCACCCGGACCAGCACGTCCTCGCCGTCGCCGAGCTCGCCGAAGACCAGCGCGACGTGCTCGCCGCCGTCCGCCTCGGCGCGGTAGCCGACCGCGGCGAACTCGCCGTGCCCGGTCGGCAGCCGGGTCTCGACGACCCGCTCGACCTGCTTCTCGGTGCGCCGGCGGTAGGCGATCAGGTCGGCGATCGAGATCAGCACCAGGTCGTGCTCGACCGCGAACTTCTCCAGGTCGGGACGGCGCTGCATGGTGCCGTCGTCGTTCACCATCTCGCAGAGCACACCGGCCGGACGCAGCCCGGCCATCACGGCCAGATCGATCGCGGCCTCGGTGTGCCCGGCCCGGCGCAACACGCCGCCCGCCTTGGCCCGTAGCGGCACCACGTGCCCGGGACGGGACAGGTCGGTCGGCTGGGTCTCGGCCGAGGCCAGCAGCCGGATCGTGTGGGCGCGGTCGGCGGCCGAGATGCCGGTGGAGACGCCGCTGCGGGCGTCGACGGTCACGGCGTACGCCGTACCCCGCTGGTCCTGGTTGGTGTGGTACATCGGGGGCAGCTCGAGCCGGTCGGCCTCGCCCTCGGGCAGCGGCACGCAGATGTAACCGGACGTGTAGCGGACCATGAACGCGACCAGCTCGGGCGTGGCCAGCTCGGCCGCGAAGATCAGGTCACCCTCGTTCTCGCGGTTCTCGTCGTCGACCACGATCACCGGGCGGCCCACCCGGATGGCTTCGACAGCCTTCTCGATGTCTTCAAACATTGCGGGCCCCCAGCATCTTCTCGACGTACTTGGCGATCACGTCGACCTCGAGGTTGACCGGGTCGCCGACCGTTTTGCTGCCCAGCACCGTCATCTTCAACGTCGTCGGGATGAGGCCGACGCTGAACGATTCGTCGTCCACGGCCATCACGGTCAGGGAGACACCGTCGACGGTGATCGATCCCTTTTCCACGACGTACTTCTGGTTCTCGGCCGGAAGCGAAAAGCGCAGAACTTCCCACTCCCCGGCCGGCTCGCGGCTTTCCAACCGGCCGACTCCGTCGACGTGCCCCTGCACCAGGTGCCCGCCGAGGCGGCTGCCGGCCAGCGCGGCCCGTTCGAGGTTGACCTGGCTGCCGGCCCGCAGCGCGCCGAGCGAGGAACGCCGCAGCGTCTCGCCCATCACGTCGGCGGTGAAGACGCCGTTCTCGTTGTCGATCACGGTCAGGCAGACACCGTTGACCGAGATCGAGTCGCCGTGCCGGGCGTCGGACGTGACCAGCGGGCCGCGGACGGCGATGACCGCCGAGTCGCCGCCCGCGTCGATGAGGCTCGTGACCTCACCAAGCTCTTCAACG
This sequence comes from Actinoplanes sp. NPDC051343, assembly GCF_044455125.1. NCBI lineage: Bacteria > Bacillati > Actinomycetota > Actinomycetes > Micromonosporales > Micromonosporaceae > Actinoplanes > Actinoplanes sp. NPDC051343. The sequence continues at coordinate 460,982 of NZ_JBITEL010000007.1, read as the reverse complement.
ATGCCGGTGAACATCAGCTCTCCTTTTGTCGGAGCGATGCGGTGAAACGCAGGTCAGGGCCGATCTGCGTCAAGTCGGTGAGATCCAGTTCGATCGCCTCGGCGATCGTGGTGACGCCCGCGTCGAGCACGGCCGTCTTGCCCGCACCGAGCAGCTTCGGCGCGACGTAGCCGATCACCTGGTCGACCAGGCCCTCGCTCAGGAAGGCACCGGCCAACGTGGGGCCGCCTTCCAGCAGGATCGATCGGATGCCGCGGCCGAACAGGGCCGCGAGCAGGGCGTTCAGGTCGACACGGCCCGCCGGGCCGACACCGATCTCGTCGGTGGTCACGATCCAGGTGGGGGCGGCGGCGTCGCGGACCCGCGCGCTTGCGGGCGTACGCCCGTGCGAGTCGACAACCACCCGCAACGGCTGCTTGATCGCGAGCACGCCGTCCTTGAGGTCCCGCACGGTGAGCTGAGGGTCGTCGGCGAGCACGGTCCCGACCCCGACCATGATCGCGTCCATCGTGCTGCGCAGCGCGTGCACGTCGGTGCGCGCCGGGGCGGAGGTGATCCACTGGCTGGTGCCGTCCACGGCCGCCGACCGGCCGTCCAGCGTGGCGGCGTACTTCCAGGTCACGTAGGGCCGGCCCCGGCGTACGGCGGTGAGCCAGGCGACGTTGCCCTGTTCCGCCTCGTGCCGGCGCACCCCGGTCTCGACCTGGACCCCGGCCCCGCGCAGCGTGGCCGCTCCACCGGCCGCGACCGGCGTCGGGTCGTCGACCGCGATGACCACCCGCTTGACCCCGGCGCCGATCAGCGCCTGGGCGCACGGGCCGGTGCGGCCGGTGTGGTTGCAGGGTTCCAGGGTGACCACGGCGGTGCCACCGCGGGCCAGCTCGCCGGCCTGGGCCAGCGCGACGATCTCGGCGTGCGGCCCGCCCGCGTAGGCGTGGAAACCTTGCCCGACGACCTCGCCGTCGGCGTCCAGCAGCAGGCAGCCGACCACCGGGTTGGGGCTGGTCGTGCCGAGGCCCCGGGCGGCCAGCGCGATCGCGCGGCGCATTGCCTCGTCCTCGGTCACCATGGCGCTCTTCCTCCTCGCGCGGTGCGATCACGCGCTGTGGCACAGAGGGAGAAACGCCAGGAACCAGACAGACGGGTACGCCGCGCGCACCCGGGACATGGCAAGCCATGGTCCGATCCCGCGCGCTGTCTCCCATCCGGACTGTCTGACCTGCTCACGCAGACCAACCGTCGGCCCCGGATTTACACCAGGTCCACCGTCCGTCAACTTCGACGTCCGGGTCGCGGGCTTACCGATCTCGCGATCGGATCACCGCCGGTTCGGAATTTCACCGAGTCCCGCCAGCGCGTGGTGGGTTACTGCAAAGTCTTACACGCCCAAGACCCGTTACGGCCAGCCCGGCGAGCCATGTCACAGTGCTGAGCTTGCTGGCTCCGCTTCGCTCCGCGGCGCTTTGCCCCTGGGAGGCTGATGGGGTCGGTAGTCGATTTCCGCCGCCGCAAACCCCGCGGCGGCGAAAATCGGCTGCCGACCCCATCAGCGGGGCAAAGCGCGACCGTTCCCTGGCATGGCCGCGGCCCGACAGCTCGGACGTCGGGCGAAGGCGGCCGACCGCCGCGTCGCGCGGTCAGGGGGTCGCCGGCCCTACTCGTCGGTTTCGGAGTCGGAGCGGCGGCGGTCGATCGCGACGTAGGAGCCGGGCTGGGACTTGGCGACCTTCTTCATCTCGGAGGCGACCGCGATCACCACCCGCGGGTCGGTGAAGTGGCGTCCCTCGACCGTGGCCTGGGCGACGCCGATCGAGAGGGTGACCAGCGCGGCCCGGTTCTTGTTGCCGCGCCGGTCAGGCACCTCGATGTAGCCCCGCTCGGCGTCGGCCGGGTCGTAGAGCTGGTCGGCCGCCTGCTCGAAGTCGATCACGGCGCGCTGGGTCAGCTGCAGCACCTGGTCGGGGGTGCAGATGAAGACGAAGTCGTCGCCGCCGATGTGGCCGACGAAGATCGGGGGCTGGTTGACCGCCGCGACCGCCTTGTGCAGGCTGCGGGCCAGGGCGGTGATGAACTCGTCGCCCCGGTCGAAGCCGTAGACGTCGTTGACGCTTTTGAACCGGTCGATGTCGATGTAGCCGACCGAGTATTCGCCGCCCGCCTTCATGCGGTCGGCGATCTCGCGGCGCACCCGGGCGTTGCCCGGGAGGCCGGTGAGCGGCGAGACCTCGCGGAACTCCTTGGTGCGCCGCAGCGTGGAGGAGACCCGGGCGATCAGCTCGGTGTTGTCGAACGGCTTGACCAGGTAGTCGTCGACGCCGGCGGTCAGGCCGAGCACCTTGTCGACGGTCATGCTCTTGGCGGTCAGCATGATCACCGGTAGTGCGGAGGTCAGCGGGTGGGCCCGCAGCTTCTGGGTGAGCTGGACGCCGTCCATTCGCGGCATCATCCAGTCGACGATCGCCAGGTCGGGCTTTCGCGCCTCGACCAGTTCGAGCGCCTCCTGGCCATCGCGGGCCCGCATCACCTCGTAGCCGTGGATCTCGAGGTTGAACGCGACGAAGCTGGCGATGTCCTGGTCGTCGTCGACGACCAGGATCAGGTCGGGACGGTCCTCGGGGTCGAGCCCGAGGTCGTCGGCGTCGTGACGGATGGCGCCGGTGCTCATCGGGCGGCGGCCGCGGCGAGCGCCCGCAGCTTCTGCACCGCCTCGGCCGGGTCACCGGCTCCGTAGACCGCAGTGCCGGCCACGAACGCGTCGGCGCCGGCCGCTGCCGCCTGCTCGATCGTGTCGGCCGCGATGCCCCCGTCGACCTCGAGGCGCACCTCGAGGTCTTTGGCCTTGATGCGCCGGCGCACGTCGCGCACCTTGTCGAGCATCTCGGGCATGAACTTCTGGCCGCCGAAGCCGGCCTTGATCGTCATGATCAGGACCGTGTCCACATAGGGCAGCAACTCGAGGTAGGGCTCGACCGGGGTGTCCCGGTCGATCGCCAGCCCGGCCTTGGCGCCCGCCGCCCGCAGCGTCTTGGCCAGTGCCGCCGGCTCGTCGCACGCCTCGGCGTGGAAGGTGACGTTGTAGGCACCCGCCTCGGCATAGCCCGGGGCCCAGCGCTCCGGCTCGGTGATCATCAGGTGCACGTCGAACGGGATCGCCGTCGCTTTGCGCAGGCTCTGCACGACCGGTAGCCCGATCGTGAGGTTGGGGACGAAGTGGTTGTCCATGACGTCCACGTGCACCCAGTCGGCGGCACCCTCGATGGCGCGCACCTCGTCGGCCAGCCGCGAGAAGTCAGCGGCCAGGATGCTCGGGGCGATGATCGGCGATGGCTCCACGGCTGAAAGCGTATAGCCTCCCGCCCCCGCAGGTTCGCGGCTGCCCGTAGCTGTGCACAACTGCCGCGCTAGAGTGACCGCTCGCTCGGGTGTCTGGGGAGGCCAGCGATGCGACGGTGGGCCGCCACCCTGACCTGCGCATTCGCGCTCTTCACGGCCTCGGCCTGCACCGGAGCACCCAAGGGCATCGACGGCGATCTCACCGACGACTGGCGTGAGTTGCCCACCGCGATCCAGTTCCGCCCGGCCGCCGGCGTCTGCCACGACCACCTCGCCGACCAGGGCTCGCTCGACGACTACGCGCCGCTCCCCTGCACCCGGGCCCACGTTGCCGAGACCGCTGCGGTCGTCCAGTTGCCCGGCGCCGAGGGCTCGAAGCTTCGCTCGGAGAGCGCCGGCGACGCGTTTCAGCAGTGCAGCGAGCAGGCCGACGCGTTCCTGGGCGCCGACTGGCGCACCGGCTGGCTGATTCTGCAGCCGGTGCTGCCGAGCGCCGCCGCGTGGAAGGGCGGCGCCCGGTGGAACCGGTGCGATCTGGCCGAGGTCTCGCCGATCGACGGCCGCGTGATCAACCGCACGACCAGCCTCAAGGCCGCGCTGCGGCCGGGCAGCCCGCTCCGGATGGCCTGCGCCAACCCCACGATCAAGGGCGAGCAGGTCACCGAGATGCACCCGGTCCCCTGCTCGGGCGCACACACGTCGGAGTTCGCCGGCCTCTTCACGACGACCGCCAAAACCTCCGACGACGTGCCGATCGACAAGGTCGAGAAAGGCTGCGACAGGGCGATCGCCAGGTTCGCCCACGTCCCGGACGACGGTTCGATCACCGCCCGGGTCGGCTGGCTCGGCTTCCCGCCCGACGACGCCTCATGGAAGGCGGGCGACCAGTCGATCCGCTGCTTCCTCTGGCTCAACGGCGAGAAGATGCGCGGCTCCTACCGCAACGCCGGCACCTCCAAGCTGAAGATCCACTACGTCAACTAGTCCGGGCCGACAGGTTGTCGTTGAACGCGACGGTGTCGTTGAGCCGCGGGAACGGCGTCTCGGGCACCGGCACACCGAGGAACGAGCAGAGCGGCTCCCAGCCCTGCGCCACCTCGAAGACCAGCAGGCGGTCGGCCGGGATCTCGCGCTGCACCCGCGCGTTGTGCTCCTCGTAGATCTTGATCGCGTGCTCCCGATCGGCGAACCGGCCGCCGAACGTGCCCTCCCACACCGTGCCGTCGACCATGCGCATGACGTCCTGGTCGAGCAGGCCCGACTCGCGGCCGTGACTGGCGGCGGCGTGGATGGTCCGGTCGGCACTGTCGTACCACTTCTGCGGGTCGCGGACGGTCAGGATGACCTTGGCCGCCGGGTGGCGGTCGGCCAGCTCACGCCAGAAGTACGCGATCGGCCAGTCGACGCTGGAGCGATAACCGTCGAGGGCGACATCGAGTGTGTCGATGTCGCCCTCGATTGCCTTGTGGATGAGCGCCGATGTCTCCGGGTCCTGCAACAGCGGAACCATGTGCATGCACGGGCCGAAGCCAAGTTGCTCGAGGGCGACTTTCAGGCTGAGTGTGCCGGTCCGTCCGAATCCTGCGCCGATGACATCCATGCGCTCGTTATACCCCGACCAAGTCGATCAGAACGGTGAAGATCCCCGAATCAGGCCGTCCGCCGGAGCATCGCCAGAAACATCGCATCGGTCCCATGACGGTGCGGCCAGAGCTGCACGGTCGGGCCCGCGCCCAGGCCAGGCATGCCGGGCGGCAGCAGCGGACGGGCGTCCACGAAGTCGACCTCGACGCCGCTGCGCCGAGCCCCCTCGGTCACTGTGACCTGCGTCTCCACCATATGGGGTGAACACGTTACATAGGCCACCACGCCTCCGGGGCGTACCGCCCGCAGGGCCGCGACCAGCAACTCCCGCTGCAGCCGGGTCAGCGGCGGCAGATCGGCCGGCGTCCGGCGCCAGCGCGACTCCGGCCGCCGGCGCAGCGAGCCGAGCCCGGTGCACGGCGCGTCGACCAGCACCCGGTCGAACGACTCCTCGGGCAGGTCGGGGTCGCGCCCGACCGAGCGGCCGTCCATCGGCAGCACGGTCACCGGCATGCCCTCGGTGGCCTGCTCGACCAGCCGGGCCCGGTGCTCGGCCACCTCGACCGCGGTCACCTCGGCCCCGCGCAGGGCGGCGATCGAGCCGAGCAGACCGGCCTTGCCGCCCGGCCCGGCGCACAGGTCGAGCCAGCGGGTGTCGCGGCCCTCCACCTCGGCGGCCAGCAGCGCCGCCGCGACCAGCTGGGAGCCCTCGTCCTGCACGTGGGCCCGGCCGTCGTGGATCGCCGCCAGCTCGCGCGGGGAACCGCCGTTCAGATAGACCGCGTACGGCGAGAACGCCCCCGGAACCCCGTCGACCTCGTCGGCCAGTTCGACTGCGTCGGCCCGCCCCGGACGCGCACACAGATGCACCACCGGCGGCTGGTTGTCCTCGATCAGCAGGCGGGCGGTGTCGTCCAGATCGCCGCCGAGCGCCTCGGCGAACGACCGGATGATCCACTGCGGATGGTTGTGCATCACCGACAGGTTGCCGACCGGGTCTTCCTCGTACGGCGGGGCCAGCTTCTCGAGCCACTCGTCGAGCGAGTGCTGCTCGGTGATCGCGCGCATGACCGCATTGGCGAACCCGGCCGCGCCCGGCGCCACCGACCGCACCAGGTCAACCGTCTGGTTGACAGCCGCATGTGCCGGCACCCGGGTGTAGAGCAGTTGGTAGGCCCCGAGCCGCAGCGCGTCGCGGGCCGGCGGGTCGATGCGGGCCACGTCGCGACCCGCCGCGTCGGCCACGATCAGGTCGAGCGTGCCGAGCGCGCGCAACGTGCCGTACGTCAGCTCGGTGGCGAAGGCCGCGTCCCGGCCGGACAGGCCCATGCTGCGGAGGATGTCGGAGAGCACCAGGTTGGCGTACGCATCGTCGCGGTGGACCGCCGCGATCGCCTCGTACGCCGCCTGGCGGGCCGGATCGGACGGCGGGCGACCGGACCGCGGGGCCCGGCCGGTGCGATCGTCCCGGGCATAGCCCGGGCCGGAGGGACGGCGCGGCCGGCCCGATCCGTGCGGACGGTCGGCTCGATGATTGCTCACTGGAGTTTCTCCCCTGGCTGGATGCGCAGGCCACGGGCCCAATCGGTGGCGGGCATCGGCTTCTTGCCGGCCGCCCGGACCTCGCCCAGCGCGACCGGTGTCGTGGCCGTGCCGACCAGCACCTGGGTGCGCTCGACCAGCAGATCGCCCGGCGCCAGCTGCGGAGCGTTGGCCACCGGCTTGACCGGGCCCAGCTTGAGCCGGTCGTCGCGCAGCGTCGTCCACGCGCCCGGGGCCGGCGTGCAGGCCCGGACGCGGCGATCGACCGCGAACGCCGGATCACCCCAGCGGATGCGCGCGTCCTCGATCGTGATCTTGGGCGCGAGCGTGATGCCGTCGGCGGGCTGCGGATGGGCCCGCGCGGTGCCTGCGTCGATCGCGTCGAGCACCGCCACGAGCAGCCCGGCCCCCTCGGTGGCGAGCCGTTCCAGCAGGTCACCGCTGGTATCGGCGGGCCGGATGTCCTCGGTCAGCGTGCCGTAGACCGGGCCCGTGTCGAGCCCCGCCTCGAGCTCGAAGACGCTGGCCCCGGTCACCTCGTCGCCGTGCAGCACCGCGTGCTGCACGGGCGCGGCGCCCCGCCAGGCCGGCAGCAGCGAGAAGTGCAGGTTGACCCAGCCGTGCTTGGGGATCTCGAGCGCACTCGGCGGCACCAGCGCGCCATAGGCCACCACGGGCACACAGTCGGGCGCCAGGTCGCGCAGCCGCTGCTGGAACTCGGGCTCCCGCGGCCGTTCCGGCGTGAGCACCTCGATGCCGCGCTCGTCGGCCCACGCCCCGGCGGGCGACCGCACGAGCCGGCGACCCCGCCCGGCCGGAGCATCGGGCCGGGTCACGACGGCCAGCAGTTCGTGGCTCGACGCGGCGATCGCGTCGAGCGCGGGCAGGGCAACCGCTGGGGTGCCGGCGAAGACCAGACGCATCCCGCTCACCGCCCCACGCCGAAGATGCCCCGGCCGTGCGGACTCTCCTTGATCAGCGGAGGCTTGTCGGCGTTGTACCAATCCGCGGCCCGGATCTGCTTCATCGCATCCTTCCGCCCGGCCGAGTCGAGCCGGTCGAGGAACAGCACACCGTCGAGGTGATCGGTCTCGTGCTGCACACAACGGGCCATCAGCCCGGTGCCGACCAGCTGCAACGGGTCACCGTGCTCGGTGAAGCCCTGCGCGACGACGTTCTGCCGGCGCTTGGTGTCGATGTAGATGCCCGGGATCGACAGGCAGCCCTCCGGGCCGTCCTGCTCCTCGTCGTCGGGGAACGACAGCACCGGGTTGATGATGTGGCCGACCACGTCGTCGACGTCGAACGCGAAGACCCGCAGACCGACGCCGAGCTGCGGGGCGGCCAGGCCGGCGCCACCCTCGTCCTGCATCGTCTCGATGAGGTCCTTGACCAGGTTGCGCAGTTCCTTGTCGAAGTCGACGACGGGATCGGCGGCGGAGCGAAGCACCGGATCGCCGAAGAGACGGATGGGCTGGACGGTCACGCGGTAGGACTCCCTCTTTTCAAAGCAACAGCCAAGTCTACGTTTCTAGAACAGAGCGGCCGGGTCCACCTCGATGCGTACCGGAAGAGCCGCCTTCCGCGCACTCCGCACACCCGACGCCTCATGCAGCGCGTGCGCCATCTCGCCTGCCCGCCCCCGGTTCACCCGCACGAGCATCCGCTCCTGCTCGTCGTCGGCCGGAACCGGTCCGAGCAGCTCGGCGCCGTCCGGCAGCTTCGCTGCCGACAGAAGTTCGGCGACCGCCTCCGCCTTCCCGGTCACGCTTGCCATCCGTACGGCGGGGGGAAAGCCGAGCTCACGCCGCTCGACGAGTTCCCGGGCGGCGAACCATCCGGGATCCCACCGCAGCAGCGCCTGCACCGGAGCGAGCCCCCCGTCGGCGACCACGATCACGCGGCCCTCCGGAGCCGGCCGGGCCAGCGCGGCCGCGTTGAGCCAGCGGCGCATCGTCTCCTCGGCCGCCCGTAGGTCGGCCCGGGTCAGCAGCGCCCACGTGTCGAGCAGCAGCACCGCGCCGTAGCCGCCCTCGGCCACCGGTTCCGCCCCCGGCGTGGCCACCACCACGGCGGCCGCCCGCGGGACATGGTCGAGGATCTCGTCGCGTCCCGACGTGCGGATCGTCGCCCCCGCGAACGCCCGCCCCAGCTCCTCGGCGGTCCGCCGGGCGCCGGTCACCGAGGCCCGCAGCTGCCGGCTGCCGCAGTTGGGGCAGCTGTACGCGGCGGCGGCCCGCCCGCACCAGTGACAGGTCGGGACGTCACGCGCCCCCGACAGCCCCAGCGACCCCGAACAGTGCGGGCAGCGCGCCGGGGTGCGGCACTCGGCGCAGGCGGTGTTCGGCAGATAGCCCCTCCGCGGCACCTGCACCAGCACCGGGCTGTCGTGCTGCAGCGCCTGCCGGGCCGCCTGCCAGGCCAGACTGGGCAGCCGGGCGGTCGCCGCACCCGGGTCCCGGGCCAGCTGAGGGTCGTCGCCGGTCGGGGCGATCGCCGGGGACCGCTGCCGCAGCACGTCCCGAGGGGCGACGATCTCCTTCGCCCAGCCGGTCTCCAGCAGCAGCTGCGCCTCCCCGGTCCGGGCGAAGCCGGCCACCAGGGCGGCGCAATCGCTCAGCTGGGCCCGGGTCAGAAGCACGTCCCGCGCGTGCGGGTAGGGCGACCGGGGCTCGGCGTGCAGGTCGTCACCGTCGTCCCAGATGACGACGAGACCCAGCTTGGCGGCCGGCGCCCACATGGCCGCCCGGGTGCCGACGACGACCGGCACCTGATGCCGGCTGGCCTGCAGAAAACGGCGGTAGCGCTCGGCCGGCCCGAGGGCGGCGTTGAGAGCAACGTGCTGCCCGGCTCCGAGCGTGCCTGCGAGGGCCCGGTCCATGCGGTCGAGGTCCCGCGCATCGGCCACCACGATGATGACGCCGCGCCCGGCCCGTACGGTCGCGGCGGCGGCCTCGGCGATACGCTGCGCCCAGTCTTCGCCCGGCAGGGCGCCCCAGACCGCCCGCAGCGCGCGGCCTTCGGCGAGGCCACGCAGGAAGGCCGCCCCGGCCGTGTAGGCGCCCCACCCCGCCCCCGGCGTCACGTCATCGGCAGCATCGCCACCCGCCGAAGCGCCCGCTTCGCCGCCCCTCCCAGGCACCCCCTCGGCCGAGCCACCCGGCCCGGCAGCATCGCCCGGCGCCACCTCGCCCACACCGCTCAACTCGCCGGCGTTTTCCGGTACGCCCTCGACCGGGGCCGCCGGCTCGGAGTCGCTCGCCGGAACGGACTCGGGTGCCCCTGCCACCGGGACCGCCTTACGCGCCTGCGTCTCGACCCGGGCGTGCCGGGGCGGCACTGCCAGGCGCAGGACGTCGCAGAGGTTGCCGGCGTAGCGGTCGGCCACCGCCCGGGCCAGCCGGGCGACCTCCGGGTCGAGCACCTGCTCCGGGGAGACGATCTTCTCGAGGTAGGCGAGCCGGCCGGTGTGCGGTGAGCTTTCCACCCGCTCCAGCAGGAAGCCGCTCACCAGCTGCCCGGCGAATCGGACCTTGACCCGCACCCCCGGCCGGGCCGACTCGTCGTCGGCCGACTCGATCAGGTAGTCGAAGGGGCGGTCGAGGTGCGGCAGCGGCACGTCCACGCAGACTCGGGCCACCGGCAGCCGGGCCGCCGGTTCTCGATCTTTGCGCGCGCTTCTCGTCACCATCGGGGCCAATCATGCCCGGCACCTCCGACAGTTCCGCGCAGGCGGTGCCCCGCGCTCCGGCCAAGAAAATGGCCGGCACCCCCGGACGGGGCGCCGGCCTTTCCCTGCGGTCGGCCGTTGGTCAGGCGGCGGCGTTCTTCAGGTCCTGGGCGCGGTCGGTGCTCTCCCACTTGAGCTCGGGGAGGTCACGGCCGAAGTGGCCGTAGGCCGCGGTCTGCTGGTAGATCGGGCGCAGCAGGTCGAGGTCGCGGATGATCGCGGCCGGGCGGAGGTCGAAGACCTCGTTGATGGCCTTCTCGATGCGCTCGACCGGCACGTTCTCGGTGCCGAAGGTCTCGACGAACAGGCTGACCGGGTGTGCCTTGCCGATCGCGTACGCCACCTGGGCCTCGCAGCGCTCGGCCAGGCCGGCCGCTACGACGTTCTTGGCGACCCAGCGCATCGCGTACGCCGCGGAGCGGTCCACCTTGGACGGGTCCTTGCCGGAGAAGGCGCCGCCACCGTGGCGGGCGTAGCCGCCGTACGTGTCAACGATGATCTTGCGACCGGTGAGGCCGGCGTCGCCCATCGGGCCGCCGATCTCGAAGCGACCGGTCGGGTTGACCAGCAGGCGGTAGCCCTCGGTGTCGAGGTCGAGGCCGTCCAGCTCGGGCGCGATGACGTGCTCGCGGACGTCCGGCGTGAGCAGGCTCTCGAGCGAGATGTCGGCGGCGTGCTGCGAGGACACGACGACCGTGTCGAGGCGAACCGGGCGCAGGCCGTCGTACTCGATGGTGACCTGGGTCTTGCCGTCCGGGCGCAGGTAGGGGATCGTGCCGTCCTTGCGGACCACCGAGAGCCGCCGGGCGAGGCGGTGGGCGAGCGCGATCGGCAGCGGCATCAGCTCGGGGGTCTCCGAGCAGGCGAAGCCGAACATCATGCCCTGGTCGCCGGCGCCCTGCGAGTCGAGGACGTGCTCGGAGTCACCGGAGCGCAGCTCGAGCGCGCTGTCGACGCCCTGCGCGATGTCGGGCGACTGGGAGCCGATCGAGACGCTGACGCCGCACGACGCTCCGTCGAAGCCCTTCTTCGACGAGTCGTAGCCGATCCGCAGGATCGTGTCGCGCACGATGCTCGGGATGTCGGCGTACGCCTGGGTGGTGACCTCGCCCGCGACGTGCACCTGCCCGGTCGTGATCAGGGTCTCGACCGCCACGCGGCTGCGCGGGTCCTGCGTGAGCAGGGCATCGAGAATGCCGTCGCTGATCTGGTCAGCGATCTTGTCCGGGTGGCCCTCCGTGACCGACTCGGAGGTGAACAGGCGGCGTGCCACGGTGCTCCTCAGAATGTCGACTACTAGCTGTCGCGGGCAGTGTAGTCACCGCGCCACGGAAAAGTCGCCTGGAGGTTCAGCCAGTCCCACCGGGGCCGACCTGCCGATCCAGGATCGTCACGGCCGTGTCCCAAATCATATCGGCCACATCGTCTTTCGGGAGTTCGCCGAGTTCGACGGTGCTGCCGTCGGCGCCGAGGATCGTGACCGTGTTCCGGTCGGCTCCGAACACCTTGTCCACGCCGACCTCGTTGACGACGATCACATCGGCACGCTTTTTGATCAACTTAGCGCGGGCGTTCTCCAGCGCGTCGTGGGTCTCGGCCGCGAAGGCGACGAGCACCTGCCCAGGGCCCTTATGCTCGCCCAGTTCGGCCGCGATGTCAGGGTTCGTCACGAGTGCGATCGGCTCCGGCGTACCGCCGTCGGCTTTTTTGATCTTCTGGTCCCGGACCGTCGCCGGGCGGAAGTCGGCCGGCGCGGCCGACATGACCACCACGTGGGCATCGGCCGCCGCGGCGACCGTCGCCGCCCGCAACTCCTCGGTGGTGCCGACCCGGACGATGTCAGTTCCTGCAGGATCGGGCAGGGTGACGTTCGCCGCAATGAGTGTGACCCGCGCCCCGCGCGCCGCCGCCGCCCGGGCCAGCGCATATCCCTGCTTGCCGGACGACCGGTTCCCGAGGAACCGCACCGGGTCCAGCGGCTCCCGCGTCCCGCCCGCCGTCACCACGACGTGACGGCCCCCAAGGTCAAGATCAAGACCCCTTTTCCGTACGCGCAGTGCCAGCTCGAAGATCTCCCGCGGCTCGGGAAGCCGGCCCTTGCCCGTGTCCTTGCCGGTCAGCCGCCCGACCGCCGGCTCGATCACGATCGCCCCGCGGGCCCGCAGCGTGGCGACGTTGGCCTGGGTGGCCGCGTTTTCCCACATCTCGGTGTGCATGGCGGGCGCGAAGACGACCGGGCAGGTGGCCGTCAGCAGCGTGTTGGTCAGCAGGTCGTCGGCGATGCCGTGGGCCGCCTTGGCCAGCATGTCCGCGGTCGCCGGCGCGACCACGACCAGCTCGGCCTGCCGCCCGATCCGCACGTGCGGCACCTCGTGCGCGTCTTCCCAGACCTCGGTGGCCACCGGCTGCCCCGACAGCGCCGCCCAGGTCGGCTCACCCACAAACTTCAATGCCGAGGCGGTCGGCACCACCCGCACCCGATGCCCCGACTCGGTGAACAGCCGCAGCAGATCACAAGCCTTGTACGCGGCGATACCCCCGCACACCCCGAGCACAACCTCGGCCACCAGAAGCCCCCAGTCCGATCCGCAGTCCCCCGCGAGAATAGAAGCCCGCCGTCCAGCCGGCGCAAGCAAGCGAAATTCGTAACCCTCCGCCGAACCGGAGGCCACGAGGCCAGCCGAACGCCCCGACGTCACAGACGACAGGCCATCCCGAGCCTTCGGGTTCGCCTGAACAGGCAGCACCCGCCATCCCGAACCTAGCGGCGCCGCGTCCCGGACATTGCCGTCCGGCCCCGACTCGACCAGCTCGCACTCTCCGCGCGGCCCCTCACCGATCAGCTGTCCCGGCGACCTCGCGTCAGCTGTCCCGGCGACCTCGCGCACGCCGTCGGTGAAGAGGCCGCCGTGCTGCCACTGCTCCCGCCTTGGTGCCGCGCTCGCGTCGACCGTGACGCGCCCGCGTCGACCGGGATCCCCGCCGAGATGCGCCAACCAGATCGCCGCTCCGGCGACCGCACCCCCGGGGAGCCGCGACCCTTGGACCCGCGACAACCGCAGTACCCCAGGTCGCCCCGGCGCCCTCACCGCACCAGGGCAGCACCTCTCCCACGAACCCCTGCGCACGAGCCGCAGATGCCCAGCCCAGTGGCGCCGACTCCAGCTACGAGCACCCGGACGTCATCCCCGACAAAAGCCAAATGCCCCCGGCTCGCGTCTCCGCGAACAAGGGGCATTTCAACAGTCTGAATGCAAGGACAAGCGAAACGACCGGCGAGGACAACTCACCGCAACCGACTCACCCCGCCCACGCAGCGGGCGCACCAACCGCAACCGACTTTCCCGACCGCAACCACCGCAACGCGGGGCGTCCGGGGGCTCGGCCCCCGGAGCAGGCATCGGAGTCGGTCCACCGGTTCGCGCTTTCCGCGAACACACTCCGCTCAGCCGACTACGGCTGGTCGGTAGCTTCCGCGGTCAGCAGGCCGGCGTTGATCTCGCGCATGGCGATGGAGAGCGGCTTCTCCTGCGGGGTGGTCTCGACCAGGGGGCCGACGTATTCGAGGAGGCCCTCACCGAGCTGGCTGTAGTAGGCGTTGACCTGGCGGGCGCGCTTGGCCGCGAAGATCACCAGCGAGTACTTCGACGAGGTCTTGTCGAGCAGCTCGTCGATCGGCGGGTTGGTGATGCCTTCGGGGTTCGCGATGGTTCCCACGTTGTCGAACTTCCTTAATGATCTGGATTCAGAGATCCCGGGCCGGGGTCAGAAATGACGAACCGAGCAATCCTACCAGCTCATCGGCGGCGCGCTCGACGAAGTCGTTGACGACGGTGACGTCGAACTCGCTTTCGGCGGCGAGTTCCTCGTCCGCGTGGGCGAGCCGGCGTTTGATCGTTTCTTCGTCGTCGGTGCCTCGGCCGACGAGCCGGCGCTTGAGTTCCTCGACGCTCGGCGGGGCGAGGAACACCAGCTGGGCGTCGTGCATGGCGGCTCGCACCTGGCGGGCGCCCTGCAGGTCGATCTTCAGCAGCACCGGGCGGCCCTGGGCCAGCCAGCCCTCGACCTGGGCGCGGGGGGTGCCGTAGAGGTTGCCGGCGAACTCGGCCCACTCGAGCAGCTGTCCGCCGTCGATCAGGCGCTGGAACTCCGGCCGGGTCACGAAGTGGTAGTGCTCTCCGTCGGTCTCGTAGTCCCGCTTCTTGCGGGTCGTGACCGACACCGACAACTTGATCCAAGGCGAGCGCGCCCGGATCAGCTCGATCACGCTGTCCTTGCCGACCCCGCTGGGGCCGGACAGGACGGTGAGGCGGGCTGCCGGGCGCGCGTCGTCATCCATGCTCACAGGCTCATTCAACACGAGCCCATGAGTCAGTTGGCAGCGAACTCCCCCAGGAGGGCCTTGCGCTGCTGATCGCCGAGGCCGCGCAGACGACGGCTGTCAGCGATCTTGAGCTTCTCCATGATCTGCGTCGCGCGGATCTTGCCGATGCCCGGCAGCGCCTGAAGCACGGCCGAGACCTTCAGCTTGCCGACGACCTCGTCCGCCTCCGCGCGGTCGAGCACGGCGGCGAGGGTGGTCTTGCCGGACTTGAGCTGTTCCTTCAGCTCAGCCCGCGCCTTGCGAACTTCGGCGGCCTTTTCCAGCGCTGCAGCGCGCTGCTCGGGGCTCAGTGACGGGAGCGGCACCAGTTCTCCTCAGGTCCCTATCGCGGCGGTAGCAATACCGGCGCATCTGTGAAACGTGGTGTGCCAGGGAACCAAAGGGGCATGTGGTTCCTGGCGCCGGGAAAACTAGCGGTCAACGAGGGATTCGGCAACGTGGGGGTACCCCCGTACCGGTTCTTCATGAGCCTGATAAGCAGGCCCTTTCACCCGAGCGCGAGCCGGCAGTCCTGCGTCGCACGCTCAGCCGCGGCGCGCAATTCGGCCACTGATGGTCCCGCCGCGAGAACTTCGCGTGAGTACGACGGCAGCACGTTCCGCACGCTTTTTCCGAAGACCGTGCGCAGGTCCGCAGGGGTCGCACCCTGCGCTCCGAGGCCGGGCGCAAGCAGTGGACCGTTCACTTCGGACAGATCATGACCGGTGTCCCCAATGGTCGCTCCGACTACCAGCCCGAAGCTCCCGAGTGGCTCGGCACCCTTGTTGAGCTGGGAAATCTCATCGATCACGGTCTGCGCGACGGTCTTGCCGGATGCCGTGACGGCATGTTGGACGGCCGGTCCCTCCGGGTTCGACGTCAGCGCGAGGACAAAGATCCCGGCGCCGTTGGCGGCCGCGAGGTCGAATGCCGGCTCCAACGAACCCACCCCGAGATAGGGACTCACAGTAATCGCGTCAGCACTGAGCGAACTCGCTGGGTCGAGGTACGCGCTTGCATATGCGGCCATCGTCGAACCGATGTCGCCTCGCTTCACGTCCAGCAGGACCAGCGCGCCGGCCTCCCGGGACTGTCGGATAGTTGACTCAAGAATTCCGATGCCCTGTGACCCGTATCTCTCAAAAAAAGCCGACTGCGGCTTCAACACGGCCACCCGATCGGCCAGGGCTTCGACGACCGTACGGGCGAAGCGTTCCAGGCCGGCGACATCGTCCGAGAGGCCCCAGCGAGCCAGCAGCCCGGGGTGCGGATCGATGCCGACGCAGAGCGGCCCGCGCTTCTCGATCACGTCGTAGAGGCGTCGGCCGAAGGTCTCCATCGCGGTGTCTCCTTACTGTCGGCTAGCCGCCACCGCGGCGGCGATTCCCGCGGTAATGCGGGCCACGTCGGCCGCGTCCGTGACGAACGGCGGCATCGTGTAGATCAGGTCGCGGAACGGGCGCAGCCACACCCCGGCGGCCACCGCGGCGGCGGTCGCCCGGCCCAGGTGGACGTCGTGGTCGAGCTGGACCACGCCGATCGCGCCGAGGACGCGGACGTCGGCCACACCGGGAGAACCCCGCAGTGGGTCCAGGCCGGCGTGCAGCTCACGCTCGATTTCGCGTACGCGGGAAGCCCAGTCCCCCGACCGCAACAGGCCCAGCGAAGCGTTGGCCACCGCGCAGGCCAGCGGGTTGCCCATGAACGTCGGGCCGTGAGCGAGCCCGCCGCCCGCCCCGGCCGAGATCGCGGAAGCGATCCCCGGGGTGCAGAGGGTGGCCGCGAGAGTCAGATAGCCGCCGGTCAGCGCCTTGCCGACGGCCATGATGTCCGGGGACACCCCGGCATGCTCGGCGGCGAAGAAAGTTCCGGTACGTCCGAAACCGGTGGCTATCTCGTCGAATACCAGGAAGATCCCGTGGGCGGCCGTCGCCTCGCGCAGCACCCGCAGGTAGTCGGGGTGGTGGAACCGCATGCCCCCGGCACCCTGCACGACCGGCTCGACGATCACCGCGGCGATCTCGTCGGCGTGCTGGTCGATCATGTCGACCAGCGAGGCGGCGTAGTCCTCGTCGTACTCCAGCGGCGGGCGGCCGGCGAAGATCTGCGCCGGCAGCACCCCGGTCCAGAGCGAGTGCATGCCGCCGACCGGGTCACAGACGCTCATCGGATGGAACGTGTCGCCGTGATAGCCACCCCGCCAGGTGGCCAGCCGACGCCGGCCCGGCCGCCCGAGGGCGAGCTGGGCCTGCAACGCCATCTTGATCGCGACCTCGACCCCGACCGAGCCGGAGTCGGCCAGGAAGACGTGCTCGAGGCCGGGCGGGGTCAGCTCGACCAGCGTGGTGGCGAGCTGGATCGCGGGCTCGTGGGTGAGCCCGCCGAACATCACGTGGCTCATCCGGCCGGCCTGGTCGGCCAGGGCCGCGTCGAGGACCGGGTGGCGGTAACCGTGGATGGCCGCCCACCACGACGACATCCCGTCGACCAGCTCCCGCCCGTCGGCCAGCGTCAGCCGGACGCCCCGGGCGCTCTCGACCAGGTAGGGATCGGAGCGCCCGGGCATCGGCCCGTAGGGATGCCAGACGTGCGCCCGGTCAAGCCCGACCAGGTCGTCAGCCGTCCTCGTGCGCCCCGTTCCCGCGCCCACCGCGGTCAACCCGGACAAAGCCGACCCGGACAAAGCCGAACCGGGCGCGGCCGGCTCGGACGAGCCCGACCCGGGCACGGCCGTTACAGACGCGGGCGACCCCGGCGAAGCCGACCCGGACAAAGCCGAACCAGGCGGTCGGGCGGCCGGATCGGCGGTGGTCATGACCGGCCGGCCCTGGAAGCACGGGCGGCCGCGCGGACCAACGCCGGCCCCTTGTAGATGAACCCGCTGTAGAGCTGGACCAGCGACGCCCCGGCGTCGAAGAGGCGGCTCGCGTCGTCGGCCGACATCACGCCGCCGACGCCGATGATCGGCAGCTTGCCGTCGGTCTCGGTGTGGACGAAGTGGACGATCTTGCGAGCTCGTTCGGTCAGGGGGCGCCCGGACAGCCCACCGGCCTCGGCCGCCCGGTTCTGGTCGGCGGGGGCCAGGCCGTCGCGGGCCAGCGTGGTGTTGGTCGCGATCACGCCGGCCGCGCCGAACTCGAGGCACACCTCCAGCACCTCGGCGATCGCCGTCTCGGCCAGGTCCGGGGCGATCTTCACCAGCACCGGGGTCTTGCCGACCAGCGCGCCGAGCAGGCCCGCGATCGCGCCCCGGTCCTGCAGCGTGCGCAGCCCCGGCGTGTTGGGCGAGGAGACGTTGACCGCGATGTAGTCGGCGTACGGATGCAGCAGCTCGTAGGAGGTCAGGTAGTCGTGCACCGCCTCGTCGAGCGGCGTGATCTTGGACTTGCCGAGCGAGATGCCCAGCGGCACGCCCAGGGGCCCCAGCGAGGCGAGACGGGCGGCCAGGGCCGCCGCCCCGGCGTTGTTGAAGCCCATCCGGTTGATGATCGCCTCGCTGTCCCGGAGCCGGAACAGGCGCGGCTTGTCGTTCCCCGGCTGCGCATGCGCGGTGACCGTGCCGACCTCGACGAAGCCGAAGCCGAGCGCCGGCCACGCGGGCAGTGCCACACCGTTCTTGTCCATCCCGGCGGCCAGGCCGACCGGGTTGGGGAACTTCACGCCGAACAGCTCGACCGGAGCCTTGGTCGCATAACGGGCGTGCAGCATCGACCGGGCCGGGCCGCCGAGCCGGGCCAGCCGGTTCAGCGTGAACTCGTGCGCGCTCTCCGCGTCGCCACCGCCCAGCCGGAACAGGACCGGCCGGACGGCGGATTCGAACAGCGTCACTGCTTGCCCCGCAGCGCCGCGTGCAGCTCCTGCAGCGGCCGTACGGTCATGTCGCCGCGCATCAGCGCCTCGATGCCCATCACCGCGGCCGCGGCACCGGGGACGGTCGTGATGCTCGGGATGTCGGCGGTGACCGCGGCGCTGCGGATCTCGTACCCGTCTTTCCGGGCGCTGGCGCCCGAACCCTGCGGGGTGTTGATGATCATCGCGATCTCGCCCGCCTCGATCAGCGCGACCGCGTTCTGCCCCGGGCTCTCGAAGTGCTTGGGGACGATCTCGCACTCGATGCCGTGCCGGCGCAGCACCTCGCCGGTGCCGGCGGTGGTGACGATCGTGAAGCCGAGGTCGGCCAGCCGCTTGATCGGGAAGATCATCGACCGCTTGTCCCGGTTGGCCACCGACACGAAGATCTTGCCGCCGGTCGGCAGCGACCCGTACGCCGCGGCCTGCGACTTGGCGAACGCCTGGCCGAACCCGGCGTCGATGCCCATCACCTCGCCTGTCGACTTCATCTCCGGCCCGAGCAGGCTGTCGACGCCCTGACCGGCCGGGGTGCGGAACCGCTTGAACGGCAGCACCGCCTCCTTGATCGCGATCGGCGCGTTGTCCGGCACCGTGCCGCCGTCGCCCTCGGAGAGCAGGATGCCTTCCTCGCGGAGTTCAGCGATCGTGGCGCCGAGCATGATCCGGGCGGCCGCCTTGGCCAGCGGCACCGCGGTCGCCTTGGAGACGAACGGCACCGTACGGGACGCGCGCGGGTTGGCCTCGAGCACGTAGAGCGCGTCGTCCTTCAGCGCGTACTGCACGTTGAGCAGGCCCCGCACGCCGACCCCGCGGGCGATCGCCTCGGTGTAGCGGCGCACCTCGGCCAGGTGCGAACCGGCCAGGGTGATCGGCGGCAGCGAGCAGGACGAGTCGCCGGAGTGGATGCCGGCCTCCTCGATGTGCTCCATCACGCCGCCCAGGTAGACCTCGCCGGTGGCGTCGCAGAGCGCGTCCACGTCGATCTCGATCGCGTCGTCGAGGAACCGGTCGACCAGCACCGGGTGGTCGGGCGAGATCTCGGTCGCCCGCTCGATGTAGCCGCGCAGGATCTCCTCGTCGTAGACGATCTCCATGCCCCGGCCGCCGAGCACGTAGGACGGCCGGACCAGCACCGGGTACCCGATGGTGTCGGCGATCGCCTTGGCCTCGTCGAAGCTGGTCGCCGTGCCGTGGTCGGGCGAGCGCAGCCCGGCCTTGGCCAGCACCGCGCCGAACAGCCCGCGGTCCTCGGCCAGGTCGATCGACTCCGGCGAGGTGCCGACGATCGGGACGCCGGCCTTCTTGAGCCGCTGGGCCAGGCCGAGCGGGGTCTGCCCGCCCAACTGGACGATCACGCCGACCACGCCCGGGCCGCCGGCCGCCTTGCCGCTGGCGTCCTCGGAGTGGAAGACCTCGAGGACGTCCTCGAAGGTGAGCGGTTCGAAGTAGAGCCGGTCGGCGGTGTCGTAGTCGGTGGAGACCGTCTCCGGGTTGCAGTTGACCATCACGGTCTCGTAATCGACGCCGCGCAACGCCATCACCGCGTGCACGCACGAGTAGTCGAACTCGATGCCCTGGCCGATGCGGTTGGGCCCGGAACCGAGGATCAAAACCTTCGGGCGGTCGCTGGGCGCGACCTCGGTCTCTTCGTCGTACGTCGAATAGTGGTACGGCGTCTTCGCCTCGAACTCGGCCGCGCAGGTGTCGACCGTCTTGTACACCGGGCGTACGCCCAGGCGGTGGCGCAGAATGCGCACGCCGTCCTCCCCGGCCAGCTCCGGCCGCAAGGCCGCGAGCTGCCGGTCGGAGAGACCGGACCGCTTGGCCCGGCGCAGCAGTTCCTCGTCGAGCACCGCGGCGTCGATGATCTCGGCCCGCATGTCGACCAGCGCCTTGATCTCGTCGAGGAACCACGGGTCGATGCCGCCGCTGGCCTCGTGCACCTGCTCGACGCTCGCGCCCAGCCGGAGGGCTCTCTCCACGGTGGAGAGACGCCCGTCGTGCGGGATCTTCAACGCGGCCAAGGTCTCTTCGAGCGACGAGGTGGGGTCGGAACGGGTCCAGAAACCGGCCGCCGACGTCTCCATCGAGCGCATCGCCTTGTTGAGCGCCTCGGCGAAGTTGCGGCCCAGGCTCATCGCCTCACCGACCGACTTCATCGTGGTGGTCAGCTCGGGGTCGGCGCCCGGGAACTTCTCGAACGCGAACCGCGGGATCTTCACGACCACGTAGTCGAGGGCGGGCTCGAACGCGGCCGGCGTCTGCAGGGTGATGTCGTTGGGGATCTCGTCGAGCGTGTAGCCGATGGCCAGCTTCGCCGCGATCTTGGCGATCGGGAAGCCGGTGGCCTTGGAGGCGAGCGCCGAGGAACGCGACACGCGCGGGTTCATCTCGATCACGACCAGGCGGCCGTCGGCCGGGTTGATCGCGAACTGGATGTTGCAGCCGCCGGTGTCGACGCCGACCTCGCGCAGCACCGCGATGCCGAGGTCGCGCATGCGCTGGTATTCGCGGTCGGTCAGGGTCATGGCCGGGGCGACCGTGACGCTGTCGCCGGTATGCACGCCCATCGGGTCGAGATTCTCGATCGAGCAGACGACCACGACGTTGTCGTGCTTGTCGCGCATCAGCTCGAGCTCGTACTCCTTCCAGCCGAGCACGCTCTCCTCGATCAGCACCTCGTGCACCGGGGAGTACGCCAGTCCGGCGCCGGCGATCCGCTCGAGGTCTTCACGGGTGTGCGCCATGCCGGACCCGAGGCCGCCCATGGTGAACGAGGGCCGGATGACCACCGGCAAACCGAGATCTTCTACGGTGGCGAAGACCTCGTCCATCGAGTGGCACACCCGCGACCGCGGCGTCTCGCCGCCGGCGATCGCCACGATGTCCTTGAACAGCTGGCGGTCCTCGCCCTTGCGGATCGCGTCGATGTTGGCGCCGATCAGCTCGACGCCGTACTTCTCGAGCACGCCGTTCTCGTGCAGGGCGACCGCGGTGTTGAGCGCGGTCTGGCCGCCCAGCGTCGCCAGGATCGCGTCCGGCCGCTCCTTCGCGATGACCAGCTCGACGAACTCGGGGGTGATCGGCTCGACGTAGGTCGCGTCGGCGAACTCCGGGTCGGTCATGATCGTGGCCGGGTTGGAGTTGACCAGCGAGACGCGCAGCCCCTCGGCGCGCAGCACCCGGCACGCCTGGGTGCCGGAGTAGTCGAACTCGCAGGCCTGTCCGATGACGATCGGGCCGGAGCCGATCACCATGATGTGCCGCAGATCTTCACGTTTCGGCATGGGTCAGCCCTTCTTTTCCACGAGCTCGACGAACCGATCGAACAAGTAGTCGGCGTCGTGCGGGCCGGCGGCGGCCTCGGGGTGGTACTGGACGGTGAAGGCGGGTACGTCGATCCCGCGCAGGCCCTCGACCACGTTGTCGTTGAGGCAGACGTGCGATACCTCGACCCCGCCGAAGTCGGTGTCGATCACCTGGTTGAGCGGCGCGTCGACCGCGAACCCGTGGTTGTGGCTGGTCACCTCGACCTTGCCGGTGGTCCGGTCGAGCACCGGCTGGTTGATGCCGCGGTGGCCGTAGCCGAGCTTGTAGGTGCCGAAGCCGAGCGCCCGCCCGAGGATCTGGCTGCCGAAGCAGATGCCGAACAGCGGAACCTGGCGCCCCATCACCTCGCGTGCCAGCGCCACCGGGCCGTCGGCGGTCGCCGGGTCACCCGGGCCGGGCGAGAAGAACACCGCGTCGGGGCTGACCGCGAGCAGGTCGTCGATGGTGGAGCCGGCCGGGAAGACGTGCGTGGTCACGCCGCGGGCGGCGAGCCGGCGCGAGACGTTGCGCTTGATGCCGAGGTCGAGCGCGGCAACCGTGTAGCGGTGCTCGCCTTCCGCCTCGACGGTGTAACGCGAAGGGGTGCTGACCTGCATGGACAGGTCGGCGCCGAGCATCTGCGGGCTCTGCTGGACGCGCGCGAGCAACGACTGCGGATCGAGGTCGACGCTGGAGACGCCGGCCCGCATCGCGCCGCGCTCGCGCAGGTGCCGGGTCAGCGCCCGGGTGTCGACACCGCTGATGCCGACCACGCCCTCGGCGGCCAGCCGGTCACCCAGATCGCCGGTGGCGCGCCAGTTGGACGGGCGGCGGGCCGGGTCGCGGACGACGTAGCCGGCGACCCAGATGCGGTCGGACTCGTCGTCCTCGGCGTTGACGCCGGTGTTGCCGATCTGCGGGGCGGTCTGCACGACGACCTGCCGGTGGTACGACGGGTCGGTCAGCGTCTCCTGATATCCGGTCATGCCGGTGGTGAACACCGCCTCGCCGAAGGTCTCGCCGACCGCGCCGTACGCGCTGCCGCTGAAGGTGCGCCCGTCCTCGAGTACCAAAATGGCTGAGCTGCCAAGGCGGCTTCGCCGCACCGCGTCAGAAGAGTTAAAGGGCATTATTTGACTGCCTTCCCGTCCAAAACCGTCGGCTCTCCCCGGAGGAAGGTCGCGACGATGCGACCCGGCAGGGTGGTGCCTGCGTATGGGGTGTTGCGGCTGCGGCTCGCCAGCTCGCCCGGGTCGACGACCCGGCGCGCCGACGGGTCGACCAGCGTGAGGTTGGCCGGAGCACCGGCCACCAGGTCGTGGCCGTGGCCCTCCAGCCCGGCGATCTTCGCCGGGGTCCGCGACATGCGGTCGGCGATCAGCTCCCACTGCTCGCCGAGCACGCTCAGCACGACCGGGAGCGCCGTCTCCAGCCCGACCATGCCGGGCCGGGCGTACGCCCACTCGCACTCCTTGTCCTCCACCGCGTGCGGGGCGTGGTCGGTGGCCACGATGTCGATGACCCCCTCGATCAGCGCGGTGCGCAGGGCTTGCACGTCCTTCGCCGTACGCAACGGGGGGTTGACCTTGAACACCGGGTCGTAGCCGGCCGCCAGCTCGTCGGTGAGCAGCAGGTGGTGCGGGGTGACCTCGGCCGTGACGTTGACGCCGCGGGCCTTGGCCTGGCGCAGCACCTCGACCGACCCGGCGGTCGAGACGTGGCAGACGTGCAGGCGGCTGCCGACGTGCTCGGCGAGCAGCACGTCGCGGGCGATGATCGCCTCCTCGGCGACGGCCGGCCAGCCGGTCAGCCCGAGCCGGGTGCTGACCTCGCCCTCGTGCATCTGGGCGCCCTCGGTGAGCCGCGGCTCCTCGGCGTGCTGGGCGATGACCCCGCCGAACGCCTTCACGTATTCCAGCGCGCGCCGCATCAGCCGCGGGTCGGCCACGCAGTGCCCGTCGTCGGAAAAGATCCGCACGTTGGCCGCGCTGGTCGCCATCGCGCCGAGCTCGGCCATCTGCTTGCCGGCCAGCCCGACCGTGACCGCGCCGATCGGCTGCACGTCCACCAGCCCGGCCTCGCGGCCGAGGCGCCAGACCTGCTCGACCACGCCGGCGGTGTCGGCGACCGGCGAGGTGTTGGCCATCGCGCAGACCGCGGTGTATCCGCCGAGGGCGGCGGCCCGGGAGCCGGTCTCGACCGTCTCGGCGTCCTCACGGCCGGGTTCGCGCAGGTGGGTGTGCAGGTCGACCAGGCCGGGGAGGGCGACGAGCCCGGCGGCGTCGATGACCTCGGCGTTGCCGGGGCGCTCGCTGACGATCAAACCGTCGGACAGGAAGAGATCGGCCGGCGCGGCGCCGAGCAGCGAGACACCCTTGACCACATATGAGCTCACGCTTTTCCTCCGAGCAGCAGATAAAGGACGGCCATGCGGGCGCTGACCCCGTTCGCGACCTGTTCAACGATGGTGGAGCGGGACGAGTCGGCCACCTCCGGCGTGATCTCCATGCCCCGGTTCATCGGGCCGGGATGCATCACGATCGCGTGCCCCGGCAGGCGTCGCATGCGCGCGAGATCGAGACCGTAGCGCCGGCTGTATTCCCGGGAAGACGGGAAGTACGAGTCCTGCATGCGCTCGGTCTGCACCCGCAACATCATCACGACGTCCATCTCGGGCAGGACGCTATCGAGGTCGTACGACACTTTCAGGGACGGCTCGAGCGACGCCGCGATGTCCACCGGGATCAGCGTCGGCGGCCCGACCACGGTCACCTGGGCGCCGAGCGTCGACAGCAGCAGGACGTTGGATCGCGCGACCCGGCTGTGCAGCACGTCCCCGACGATCGCCACCTTCAGGCCGTCGATCTTCCCGAGCCGCGAGCGCATCGTGTACGCGTCGAGCAGCGCCTGGGTCGGGTGCTCGTGCGTACCGTCGCCGGCGTTGATCACCGAGCCGTCGATCCAGCTCGACAGCCGGTGCGGCGCGCCGCTCGCCGAGTGCCGGATGACGACCGCGTCGGCGCCCATCGCCTGCAGCGTCAGCGCGGTGTCCTTGAGGCTCTCGCCCTTGGAGACGCTGGAACCCTTGGCCGAGAAGTTGATGACGTCGGCGGAGAGGCGCTTCGCCGCCGCCTCGAACGAGATGCGGGTGCGGGTCGAGTCCTCGTAGAACAGGTTGACCACGGTGCGCCCGCGCAGCGTCGGCAGTTTCTTGACCTCGCGGCCGGCCAGCGCGGCCATCTCGGCCGCGGTGTCCAGGATCAGCGTGGCGGTGGCCGCATCCAGATCGGCGGCCGAGCGCAGGTGCTTGATCATTCGGTGCCCCCGGTCAGCTTGATCTCGTCCAGGCCGTCCGTCTCGGTCAGTGAGACGCGGACGCTCTCGGACGGGGCGGTCGGGATGTTCTTGCCGACGTAGTCGGCGCGGATCGGCAACTCGCGGTGGCCCCGGTCGACCAGCACGGCCAGCTGCACCGAGCTGGGCCGGCCGACGTCGTTGAGCGCGTCGAGCGCGGCCCGGACCGTACGGCCGGAGAACAGCACGTCGTCGACGAGGATGACCTTGCGCCCGTCGACGCCGCCGCCCGGCAGATCGGTCTTGCCGAGTGCCCGGGTCGCGTGCAGCCGCAGGTCGTCGCGGTAGAGGGTGATGTCGAGCGACCCGACCGGCACGTCGATGCCCTCGAAGGCGTGGATGCGGGCGGCCAGCCGGTGGGCCAGCGGCACTCCGCGGGTCGGGATGCCGAGAAGGACCGTGCCGGTCGCGCCGGAAGTCTTCTCGAGAATTTGATGAGCGATCCGGTCGACGACCCGGTGCAGGTCGGCCCCACTCAAAATGATCTTCGTTGCTGTGTCGGCACGCGGCTGCGCCACGGCGGACCCCCTTCCCCGCCTCACGGGACGGGTCGTTAAAGGACGTCAATTCGGGCAACCCCGGCGGGGCCGGCCCGATGGCTGACGCTACGTTACCAGCGGCGATGATGGTGACGATCGTGACGTGGCTGACCAGAGGAATCAGCGGACGAATCCGGCAACTCGCGCGCCCGGCACAGGACTCATCGGTAACCGGCACTTGACCGGCGGCCCCGAACTCCGTACCGTCACGCTGCGTAGCGATCGTCGGAGGAAGAACCCTCCGCGCCTTGCACAGTGGGAGTGTTCCGAATGCCGTCTGAGTACGCCAAGTCGCTGGGCGCCCGCCTGCGCTCCATCCGGCAGCAGCAGGGCCTGTCCCTGCAGGGTGTGGAAGAGAAGTCGAACGGCCGGTGGAAGGCCGTCGTCGTCGGCTCGTACGAGCGCGGCGACCGTGCCGTGACCGTTTCCCGCCTCGCCGAATTGGCCGACTTCTACCGCGTGCCCGTCTCGGAGCTGTTGCCCGACGGCAGCGGCGTCCGGCTCGAGGCGACCAACAAAATCGTGCTCGACCTGGAAAAACTGTACGACACCACGGGCGAGGACCTGGCCTACGTCGCCCGGTACGCCCGCGCCATCCAGCAACAGCGCGGCGACTACAACGGCCGCGTCCTCTCCATCCGCGCCGACGACCTGCGCGCGCTGGCCATTGTCTACGACATCTCACCCTCAGGCCTCATCGAGCGCTTGACCGAGCAGGGTGTCCTGGTCGCCGATCCGCGCGCGTTCTTCGCCAGCTGAGCCGCTTCGCCCTGATCGAGCCCGCGCTTCCCCGCGGGCTCTTTCGCTTTTCCCGCCCAAATCCCCAAACCGTTTGTTTGTACGCGGATGGGGCGTGGGGTTGATGACAACGTTGTCCGTTACGCGGCGCTTCGCCCTGGGGGGCCGTCAGAAGGTCGTTGCTTGGCTTTCGCGTGTAGCGGTGGGTGATCGGGTGGGGTTGGTGGCTTGCTTGCGCTGGGACGGTTTGGGCCGGAGGGTGCCCAAGATCGCTCGTCAGGCTTGATATCGATCTTGGGCACCCTCCGGCCCAAACCTTGCATGGCAGTAATTACCGTCCGAGATCTTCCTTCGGTGACTGCAACTTTTTCGGCCTGAGGGTTGGGCTCGGCGGCGAACTCACGTGAGCGGATGAGCGGCCCTGGGCCGGCGGCGCGGCCGGTGTAAAGGCCGGCCTTGGGAAGGACAACGGAAGGACAACGGCTCAGAGCACCGGCGGCGGCGCCTGCCTGGCGAGGATTAAGACCATGTTGTGGTCAAGGTGCGCGGGTCGGTGAGACCTTAAAAGCTTGCGCGCGCACGCCCAGCCGAAGTGGCCCGCCGCACGGCGATCGTCGCGGGGCCGAAGCCGCGCAGCAGTCGAAGTGGCCGAGTGGCCGAAGGCCACCCAGGCCCGGTTCTCGGTGATCTCCTCGCGTCGGCAAGAACCGAAAAATCATGGGTGGCCGGGAGCCGCAAGCGCCTTTTGCTTACGGCTCCCGGCCACCCATGATTCGATCCCACCCGGCGCGAGCAGATCACCGAAGCCCAACTACTCCCCCAGCAAGCGCCGATCTCCGAGCCGAGGCCGGGGTCTGGGGCAGAGCCCCAGGGTCTTTACCGAGTAGCGAACTCGGCGATACGCCCGAGGATCCCGTTCAAGAACCGGGGACTGTCGTCGGTAGACATCTGCTTCGCCAGCTCGACCGCCTCGGTGATCGCCACCGGATCATCGATCTCCGGCACGTAAAGCAGCTCGAACACCGCGATCCGCGCCAGATTGCGATCGACGACCGGCATGCGGTCGATGGTCCAGCCTTCGGCGTACGACGCGATCAGCTCGTCGATGCGGTCCAGGTTTTTCGCGACGCCCTCGATCAGCATCACCGCGTAGTCCATGTGATCGGGGCGCGGTTTCTCGATGCGATCCAGATATGCGGTCAGGACCTGGCCGGGCGGCAGATCGCGGAGGTCGGCCTCGTAGAGCACGTCCAGCGCCCGCTTCCGCGCCTTGCGACGCGCGGGCATCTGCGTTTTGGGGCCTTCGGCCATGTCAGGAACGACCGAGGTAACGGCCGTCGCGGGTGTCGACCTTGATCTTCTCGCCGGTGGTGATGAAGAGCGGGACGTTTACGGTCGCGCCGGTCTCGACGGTGGCCGGCTTGGTGCCGCCGGTCGAGCGGTCGCCCTGCAGGCCCGGCTCGGTGTAGGTCACCTCGAGGAAGACGCTGGTCGGCAGCTCGATGTAGAGCGGGACGCCCTCGTGGGTCGCGACCGTCGCCTCGGCCTCGGGCAGCAGGTAGTTCGCGTTTTCCGCGACGGTGCCGCCGGGCACGGTGATCTGGTCGAACGTGTCGAGGTCCATGAAGACGAAGTCTTCGCCGTCCTGGTAGAGGTACTGCATCGTCCGCTTGTCGACCGTCGCGGTCTCGACCTTGGTGCCCGCGTTGAAGGTCTTGTCGACGACCTTGCCGGAGAGCACGTTCTTGAGCGTGGTGCGCACGAACGCCCCGCCCTTGCCCGGCTTGACGTGCTGGAACTCCACGACGGCCCACAGCTCGCCGTCGAGGTTGAGCACCAGGCCGTTCTTCAGGTCGTTCGTGGAAGCCATGTCCTACCTAGCTCTTGTATACGTATCGGTGACCGGCCGAGTCTACCGACGTGAACGACCGACCGGCGAATCGGGGTTTCACGCCGCCAGGTGCTCGATCGCCAGGCGATATCCGTCGACGCCGAGCCCCGCGATCACCCCGGTGGCCACGGCCGAGATGACCGAATGATGACGGAATTCCTCGCGTGTGTGGATGTTCGAGATGTGCACCTCGACGAGGCGCCCGGTCAGCATGCCGCAAGCGTCCCGCACCGCGATGCTGTAGTGGCTCCAGGCGGCCGGGTTGAGCACCACGTCCGCGCCCTCGTCGGCGGCCGCGTGCAGCCAGCCGATCATCTCGTGCTCGGCGTCGGTCTGGCGCACCACGACCGGCTGCCCGACCCGCTCGCCGGTCTGTTCGCAGAGCCGCACCAGGTCGGCGAAGGTGGTCCGGCCGTAGACGCCGGGCTCGCGGGTGCCGAGCCGGCCGATGTTGGGGCCGTTCAGGACGTAGATCATCGGGCGACCTCCGCGTAGGCCTGCTCCAGAAGGCCGTCGTCGGGCCCGGTCAGGATGCCCGGCTTCGCCAGGGCATCGAGAACAACGAAACGCAAGGTGTCGGCCCGGGCCTTCTTGTCGACGCGCATCGCGGCCAGGAGGTCGGTCCAGGCCGCCTTCTCGTACGCGGTGGGAAGCCCCAGCAAGTCGAGAACCTCCCGATGACGACGGGCGGTCGCGTCGTCGAGCCGGCCGCTGAGCCGGGACAACGCGGCCGCGAAGATCAGCCCGACCGAGATCGCGTGCCCGTGCTTCCAGGTGTACTTCTCGCGCTTCTCGATGGCGTGTCCGAGCGTGTGTCCGTAGTTGAGGAACTCGCGAGGGCCGGACTCCCTGAGGTCGACGCTCACCACGTCGGCCTTCACCCGGATCGAGCGCTCGACCAGTTCGCGGATGGTCGCACCGGCCGGATCGGCGGCCGGGTCCTTCTCGATCAGATCGAGGATCGCCGGGTCGGCGATGAACCCGCACTTGACCACCTCGGCCAGCCCGGCGACCAGGTCGTCGGCCGGCAGGGTGGCCAGCGTGTCGAGGTCGCAGAGCACACCGGCCGGCGGGTGGAACGCGCCGACCAGGTTTTTTCCGGCCGCGATGTTGACCGCGGTCTTGCCGCCGACCGCCGCGTCGACCATGCCGAGCAGCGACGTCGAGTAGGGCACCCAGCGCACGCCCCGCAGCCAGGCCGCGGCGACGTACCCCGCCAGGTCGGTGACCGCTCCCCCGCCGACGCCGATCACGACGTCGGTGCGGGTGAAGTTGGCCCGCCCCAACTCGTCCCAGCAGTGCGCCGCGACGGCCACCGTCTTCCCGGCCTCGGCGTCGGGCACTTCAACGAGCAACGGGCGTACGCCGGAAGCCTCAGCCACCCTCACGGCGTGCGCGCGCAGCGGCGCGGAATAGAGCACCGCGGCCTTCGCCGCGCCTTTGACCAGGGACGGAAGCTCACCGGCGAGGTCGCGGCCGACGAGTACGTCATAGGCCCGGTCACCGGTCACCGGGATGCGTGTAACCACACGAGAGACCTTAGTGACGGAACATGGGGTTATATCTTCTAACCCCGCACGCGGGTTATAACGGGGGCATGCCAAAAATCAACGTGTACCTGCCCGACGACCTCGCCGACGCCGTCCGCGACTCCGGCATCCCGGTGTCGCCGATCTGCCAACGTGCGCTCGAACAGGCAGTCCGGCGCTCCCAGGCCGTCCGGCAGGCCGTGCTCAGCGACCTCACCGACACCGACCTGACCGAACGCCTCCAGACCGTTTTCACCGCACGGGCGATCAGCGTGCTCGGCCTCGCAATCGAGCGCGCAACATCCAACGTGACAACCGGCGACCTGCTCCACGGCCTGGTCACCGAACCCGGAAACCTCGCCCGCCAGATCCTCACCACGATGGACATCGACCCGCAGTCGCTGACCGCGCCCGCCGACGCCGAGGCGCCGCTCCCCGAGGCGGACGACGGCGGCCTGCGATTCAGCCGGCCGATGGCGGTGGCGCTGGAACTGACCGTGGGCGAGGCGATCGGGCTGGGGCACAACTACGTGGGGTGCGAGCATCTGCTGATCGGGTTGGTGGCCGAGCCGGACGGGGCGGCGGGGGTGCTGCTGCGGTCGCGGGGGTTGGAGGTCAAGGCGGTGCGGCGGTCGGTGGCCGCGGCGGTCGCGGGGTACGCGCATCTGCGCAGCACGTTGCAAGGGGCGCCTGCTCAGCCGAATGCTCTGATCAGTGTTGTTCGGGGAGAGATTGCGCCGTTGATCGCTCGGATTGAGCGGCTGGAAGGGGCTGCTGGCGCCTCTCTTTGACCGGACGGGTGGCTTTCTTGCGGTCGGACGGAATTCGAGGGGTGGGTGACCAAGAACGAGGTAAAGCATCTAGTTCGTTCTTGGTCACCCTCCCCTCGAATTCCTTGCCTGCTTATGGTCAGCAGATTTGGCCTTTATCAGGGGTCTTTGCCGCCAGGCCTTGCGTTACCCGGGCGGTCCCGTTGCGCTGGGCGCGACCGTACGCTCAGTGGGCACGCCAGGGGAGTCGGTCACGCCGGGCCACGCTGAGTGGGTGGTTGTTCGGCCTCACATCGCCCACTTGCGCGGGTTGGTGGCAAAAATCAGCTTGCCAGTTACATGCCTGCCTTTGAACGCAGCCCGTGACCGGGCTGGTCACGCTAAGCGCGCCGGTCACCCTCGGCGGCGCCACAGAATTGCGGACTCCACGAACTCCAGCCCGCCGGCCTGCCGACGCGCTGCCCGGAACCGGACCTGTTCCGGCGCAAGACGGACTTCGGGGACTCTTCGGAGCGCTTGGGCCGGCCGGCCACTGCGAGCCGGGAAAGTCCGGCAGGCGCCCGGACGGTGACGGGTGGCGCCCCACTGTATGGCGCCCAAGCGAACACGGGACACGCAAAGCCCTGAAGAAGAACTGCCGTCGCCCACCTTCACCCAGTCTCCATGACCACCAACCCGCGCAAGTGGGCGATGTGAGGCCGAACAACCACCCACTCAGCGTGGCCCGGCGCGACCGACTCCCCTGGCGTCCCCACCGAGCGTACGGTCGCGCCCAGCGCGGCGGGACCGCCCGGGTGAGGTAAGTCCTGGCAGCAAAGACCCGAGATAAGGCCAAACCTGCTGACCATAAGCAGGCAAGGAATTCGAGGGGTGGGTGACCAAGAACGAACTAGATGCTTTACCTCGTTCTTGGTCACCCTCCCCTCGAATTCCGTCCGACCGCAACGAAAAGGATCAGCCCGACTGACGACCAGCCTCAGCACCCAACTCCAAAGACAGGACGATCTTCCCCCGGGTATGGCGCCCGGCAAGCTCGGTATAGGCCGAGCGAACCCCCTCCAACGGATAGACCGCGGCAATAGGCATGCTGATCCGCCCCCAAGCCAGCTCATTGGCCATGAACCCAAGGGATTCGGCATCGCTGGCGGCCGGGCTCCCCTCGGTCTTAACCCCGTACTTCTCGGCCGCCGGCCAGTCGATCACGGTGTTGATGCGGGCCGGGTCGACCTTCAGGGCGATCGCCAGCTCGACGTAGCCACCGCCGTACGTGTCGATGAACGCGTCGATGCCGGCGGGCGCCGCCTGGCGCAACCGGCCCTCCAGCCCGTCGCCGTAGGCGATCGGGGTGACGCCGACCGACCGCAGCCAGTCCGCGTTGCCCTCGCCCGCGATGCCGATCACGTGGGCGCCGGCGTTGCGGGCGAGCTGGACGGTGAGCGAGCCGACGCCGCCGGCCGCGCCGCTGACCACGACCGTTTCGCCGGCCCGGGGTTCGACGGCGCGGACGGCCGCGAACGCGGTCACCCCGGCGACGAACAGGCCGCCGGCGCGGATCCAGTCGAGGGCCAGCGGCTTGCGGGTGAGGTGGTCGGCCGGGACGGCCACGTATTCGGCCTGCGAGGAGCGCCAGTCGGACCACCCGACCACCTCGTCGCCGATCGCGAACTCGGTGACCGACGGGCCGACCTCGACGACCCGCCCCGCGAAGTCGCTGCCCTGGCCGGACGGGAACGTCGCCGGCCACATCTGGGCCATCAGGCCGGTGCGGACGGAGATTTCGCCGGGGTTGATGCCGGCCGCGACGACCTCGACCAGCACCTGGTCGGCCGCCGGTTGAGGTTTCTCGACGTCCTCGACCCGCAGGACGTCCACGTCGCCGTACTGATCAAAACGAACCGCTCGAGACATGAGCCTCAGTCAACACCTACTTGAGGAGCGCAACCACCTCGGCGGCTATGTCGTCGATCTCGCGTCCGTCGGTCGAAACGGTGTGGGTGGCGACCGAGGCGTAGAGCGGCTTGCGCTGGTCGAGCAGGAACTTCATGGTCGCGCGCGGGTTGATCGAGATCATCGGGCGGCCGGCGCCCAGGCCGACCCGTTTCACGGCGTCGCTGAGCTCGACCGACAGCCAGACCACGGTGTGGCCGGCCAGCAGTGCCCGGGTGGCCTCGTTCATGATGGCGCCGCCGCCGAGCGCGAGGACGCCGTCGAATTCGGCCAGGGCCTCGGAGACTACGGTGCGTTCCAGCAGACGGAATGCGTCTTCGCCGTCGTCGAAGAAGATCTCGGGGATCGGCTTGCCGGCGCGCTCCTCGATGATCGCGTCGGTGTCGGCGAACGGGACGCCGAGCCGCCGCGCCACCGCCTGGCCGACCGAGGTCTTGCCCGCGCCCATCGTGCCGACGAAGACGGTTGCCGGGGCCATCAGCGGATCACCAGGTTGTCCAGGTAGCCGGCCACGTTGCGGCGAATCTCGGCGACCGAGTCGCCGCCGAACTTCTCGACCGCGGCCTCGGCCAGGACCAGCGCGACCATCGCCTCGGCGACGACCGCCCCGGCCGGGACCGCGCAGACGTCGGAACGCTGGTTGATCGCGGTGGCCGGCTCGCCGGTGGTGACGTCGATCGTCTGGAGGGCGCGGTTGAGCGACGAGATCGGCTTCAGCGCGGCCCGCACCCGCAGCGGCTCGCCGTTGGTGATGCCGCCCTCGAGCCCGCCGGCCCGGTCGGTGACCCGGCGCACGCCGCCCGCGGTCGGGATGATCTCGTCGTGGGCGACCGAGCCTCGCGAGCGCGCCTGGGTGAAGCCGTCGCCGATCTCGACGCCCTTGACCGACTGGATCGACATCAGGGCGGCGGCGAGGCGGCCGTCAAGCTTGCGGTCCCATTGCACGTGGGAGCCGAGGCCGGGGGGCACGTTGTAGGCGAGCACCTCGACGATGCCGCCCAGCGTGTCGGCGTCCTTCTTCGCCGCGTCGACCTCGGCGACCATGCGCGCGCTGGCCTCGGGGTCGAGGCAGCGCAGCGGATCTTCGTCGATGCGGTCGGCGTCGGACGGGGCCGGTATCAGGCCGGTCTTCGCGGCGACCGAGCCCAACTCGATCACGTGCGAGACGATCTCGATGCCGAGGGCCTGCTTGACCAGGGCCTTGGCGACCGCGCCGACGGCGACCCGGGCCGCGGTCTCGCGGGCGCTGGCCCGCTCGAGGATCGGGCGGGCGTCGGCGTGGCCGTACTTCTGCATGCCGGCCAGGTCGGCGTGGCCGGGGCGGGGCCGGGTGAGAGGCGCATTGCGCGCCTGACTTTCCAGCTCCGAAGCTCCGACCGGGTCGGCCGCCATCACGGTCTGCCACTTGGGCCACTCCGAGTTGCCGACCCGGATGGCGACCGGGCTGCCCAGGGTCACGCCGTGCCGCAGGCCGCCGATCACCTCGACCACATCCTGCTCGAACGCCATGCGGGCACCACGGCCGTAGCCGAGCCGGCGACGGGCGAGATCACGGGAGATCTCGGTGGTCGTCACCTCGACCCCGGCCGGCACCCCCTCGATCATCGCGACGAGAGCCGGTCCATGCGATTCACCTGCGGTCAGCCAGCGCAACACGAGTCACAGTCTGGCACGGAGTCCCGACGGTCGGTCGTCCGCGTCCCGAGGGGCGGACAGTCAGCGTTGCCCGGCCGCGGCGGACAGGGCCGCGCACATCGCGGCCTCCGGCGCCGGGCGTACGCCGGTGAACTGCTCGAACTGGCTCAGCGCCTGGGCGAGCAGCAGGTCGAGTCCGGACACCACCGGGTTGCCGTTCGCGAGCGCGCCGGCGGCCAGCGGGGTCGGCCACGGGTCGTAGAGCGCGTCGAAGAGCACGGTTCCGGGCCGCCAGGCGACCGTGCCGGCCAGGTGGTCGGCGGCGCCTTTCGGTACGGTCGAAATCACCGCGTCGGCGTCGAAGGCGGCCGCCGCACCGGCCCAGTCGAGCCCGGCCAGCCGCAGCCCGAGCGCGTCGGCCACCGGCGCCAGGTCGTCGCGTGCCTCAGGTCGCCGGGTCACCAGGGTGACGGCCTCGGCGCCGAGCTCAGCGGCGGCGGCCAGGGCGGCCCGGGCGGTGCCCCCACCCCCGAGAACGGATATCACCGGCGTACGGAAATTGAGGCCCGCCCCCCGCAACACCCGCACCATGCCCGCCACGTCGGTGTTGTCGGCGCGCCAAGCGCCGTCCGCCCGCCGCACCAGAGTGTTTGCCGCACCGACCGCCCGGGCGGTCGGCGACGCCTCGGCCGCCAGCCGGAGCCCGGCCTCCTTGAGCGGCATGGTCAGCGACAGGCCGGCCCACTCCGGGCCGAGGCCCGCCACCAGGTCGGCGAGTTCGGTCTCGGCGCACTCGATCGCGGTGTAATTCCAGCCGGTGAGCCCGGCCGCCGCAAAGCCCGCATTGTGGATGACGGGCGAGAGCGAGTGCCCGATCGGTTTTCCACAGACGGCGGCCCGGTGCTGGTTGTTGTGCACCGGGCCACTCTAGGCGTTTCGATCAGCCACGCTTCGATCAGCAGGGCGACAACGGGATGCCGTTGTTGATCGCCTTCCGGATGTTGTCGCAGTGCTGGGTGTTGGTGGTGGCGAACGCGGAGTTGCCCTTCTTGTCGATCACCACGAAGTAGAGCCACGGGCCGGCCGCCGGGCTCATCGCGCCCTGGAGCGCCGACTTCCCCGGGTTGTTGATCGGGCCGGGCGGCAGCCCCAGTTTGCTGACCGTGTTGTACGGGTTTTTCGGGTCGTCGAGCTCGCCGCCGGTGAGCTGACCGGAGAACTTCGCCTTGCCGCCGTTCAACTGGATCCAGTAGTTGGCGGTGGTGTCGAACTGCAGCGGCATGTGGTTCTTGTAGGCCCGGTTGTAGGCCACTCGGGCGATCTTCGGCATGTCGGCGTTGGTGCCCGATTCGGCCTGGGTCAGCGACGACACGATGAGCCCCTCGAACGGCGACACCGCGAGCGTGTTCTGCACCTTGTCGACGAAGCCGAGGTCGGTCGCCTCTTTCATGAACCGGTCGACCATCGTCTTGAGGATCTGGTCGGCGGTCAGCTTGGGGTCGAACTCGTACGTGTCGGGGAACAGGAAGCCCTCGATCGACTTCTGGGCCGCCTTGTGATCGCGCCGGTTGAACCAGAACGCCGGCACACCCAGCGCCACCGGATCCTTCGCCGCGGTCTGGAAGTCCTTGACCGGGATCTTGGTGGCCTTGGAGAGCAGCGCATAGATCTGCATCGTGGTCGAACCCTCGGGGATCGTCACCCCGGAGGTGACCCGGTTCTTCGGGTCGAGCAGCGCGACGATGGCGTTCTTCGCCGACATCTGCTTCTTGAGGTTGTACGTCCCGTTCTGGATGTTCTTGCTGCGCGTGTCCTTCTCGGCCGCGTTGGTGAAGGCCTTCGTGCTCTTGACCACGTCCGCGTCGACAAGCGTGTTGCCGATGTCGGTGAGCGTCGAGCCCTGGGCGATCGTCACCTGGACCGGGCCCGAGCCGACGCCGTCGTAGTCGGCGGCCGTGAAGAAGCCCTTGACCTTGTTGTAGCCGAAGTAAACGCCGCCGCCGAGCACGGCCAACAGGATGAAAGCCATCAAAAAGGCAACAGCCGACTTACCTGAGCTCTTCTTCCCGCCGCGGCTGCCCCGCCGATGACGGGGTCTTCCGCGTTCGGCATGCTCGTCGAACGCCAAGTCCAGCTCGTCGATCATCTCTGCCTCCGCTGCGCGTCCAGCCAGCTCTGCAGGATCTCCACCGCGGCCGCCTGATCGACGACCGCACGTTGCCGCCTTCCTCGGACGCCACGTTCGGCAAGCCTACGGGTCGCGACCACGGTCGACATCCTTTCGTCCGCCAGGGCGACCGGCACTTCACCGACCGCTTGCGTCAGTCGCCCAGCGTACGCACGAATGTCGATGGCGGCCGGACCCTCGGCGCCGTTGAGCCGCACCGGGAGCCCGACCACGATCTGCACCGCCTCGTGTTCCCCCACAAGACGGACGAGCTCAGCTATGTCGCTGGGCACGGCATCGGCTGCCGCGCCCATGTCACGGGACAACGTGACCAGGGGGGTGGCCAAGATCCCGTCAGGGTCACTTACGGCGACCCCGACGCGCACCTTACCGACATCAACACCCAGCCGCCTACCCCGCGACAGCGCAGCCATGCCGTCACCCCCCGTCACTCGGCGGAGTCACCCACCGCCTTCTCCACCGCCGCCAGCAGAGCCGGAACCTGGTCGGCAGGGACGCCGCCGCCCTGGGCCAGATCGGCGTTGCCGCCGCCCCGGCCGGAGAGCGCGCCCTTGACCAGATCGGCCGCCGACAGGCCCTTCGACCTGGCCGCCGCGTTGATCGCCACGATCAGCGACGCCTTGCCGTTGGACCGGGCCGCGACAGCCACCACCGCGGGACGCGTGGCGTCGATCTTGCCCCGGATCTCCTGGGCAAGGGTACGCACATCGTTGCCCGCCGCACCCTCCGGCGCCTCGGTGCCGACGTAGGCCACGCCGCGCAGATCACGGGCCTGCGACGCGATCGCCGCCGCCCCGCCGAGCACCATCTGGGCCCGCAGCTTCTCGAGCTCCTTCTCGGCGTCGCGCAGCGCCGTCACGGTCTGCTCGACCCGGTCCGCGACCTGGTCGCCGGGCACCCGGAACAGCTCGGCGAGCCGGCTGACCAGCAGATGCTCCTTGGCCAGGAAGCCGAACGCGTCGATGCCGACCAGCGCCTCGACCCGGCGGACGCCGGAACCGATCGAGGCCTCGTTGAGGATCTTCACGAGGCCCAGCTGGCCCGACCGCGCCACGTGTGTGCCACCGCACAATTCACGGGCATAGTCGCCGACTTCAACCACACGGACCTCATCGCCGTACTTCTCCCCGAAGAGAGCCATCGCGCCCAGCCGGCGCGCTTCCTCCTGGGAGGTGATGAACGCGTGAACCTCGAGGTCGCGCAGCAGCACCTCGTTGACCTGCTGCTCAACGTCGTTCAGCACCACGGGCGAGACGGCCCCCGGGGTGTTGAAGTCGAACCGCAGACGGCCCGGCGCGTTGAGCGAACCGGCCTGGGTCGCCGACTCACCGAGGAAGTGCCGCATGGTCTGGTGGATCAGATGGGTCGCGGTGTGCGACCGCGAGATCGCCTTACGCCGCGTGACGTCGATCTCGGCGTAACCGGTCTCCCCCGCGCGCACCTCGCCCTGCACGACCCGGGCCTTGTGCACGATCAGGCCGGGCAGCGGCTGCTGCACGTCGACCACCTCGACGCGGCCCGCGCCGACGCTGATCAGACCCGAGTCGGCCTGCTGGCCACCGCCCTCGGCGTAGAACGGGGTCGAGTCGAGCACCAGCTCGACGTAGTCGCCCTCGCCGGCCACGGCTTTCTGCCCGCCGTCGCCGAGCAGCGCCCGAACGCGCGTCTCCCGGCTCACCTCCTGGTAGCCGGTGAACTCCACCGGACCGCCGTCATCGAGCACGGCCCGGTAAGCGGACAGATCGGCGTGACCCGTCTTGCGCGCTTTGGCGTCCGCCTTCGCGCGGGTCCGCTGCTCGGACATCAGGCGGCGGAAGCCCTCCTGGTCCACTTCCAGGCCCTGCTCCGAGGCGATCTCCAGAGTGAGGTCGATCGGGAAACCGTAGGTGTCGTGCAGCTGGAACGCCTGCGAGCCCGACAGCTGCTTCCCGCCGGTCCTGCGGGTCTCGTCGATCGCGACGTCGAGGATCGTGGTGCCGGCCTTCAGCGTCGAGAGGAACGCGTCCTCCTCCGCGTAGGCGTAGGTCGAGATCCGCCCGAACTCCTCGGCCACCTCCGGGTACGACGGCGCCATGCAGTCGCGCGCCACCGGCAGCAGCTCCGGCAGCGCCGGCGCCTGCCAGCCGAGCAGGCGGATCGACCGGATCGCCCGGCGCATGATCCGCCGAAGCACGTAGCCGCGGCCCTCGTTGCTCGGGGTCACGCCGTCGCCGATCAGCATCAGCGCCGTACGTACGTGGTCGGCGATCACCCGCAGGCGTACGTCGTCCGGGTGGGACTCGCCCGCCACGTGACCGGAGTGCACGCCGTACTGCTTGCCGGTCATCTCCGCCGCGCGCGCCAGGATCGGCCGGACCTCGTCGATCTCGTAGAGATTGTCGACGCCCTGCAGGATCGACGCGATGCGCTCCAGGCCCATGCCGGTGTCGATGTTCTTGGCCGGCAGGTCACCGACGATCGTGAAGTCCTCCTTCGACTTCACGTCGGTGATCTCGTAGGTCATGAAGACGAGGTTCCAGTACTCCATGAACCGGTCCTCGTCGACCTCGGGGCCGCCGTCCTTGCCGTACTCCGGGCCACGGTCGTAGAAGAGCTCCGAGCACGGGCCGGCCGGCCCGGGGATGCCCATCGACCAGTAGTTGTCCGCCTTACCCCGGCGCACGATGTGCTCGGTCGGCACGCCGATCGCCCGCCACAGCTCGAACGCCTCGTCGTCGTCGAGGTAGACGGTCGGCCAGATGCGCGCCGGGTCAAGCCCGAAACCGCCCTCGGCCACCGACTTGGTCGACAGCTCCCAGGCGAGCTTGACCGCGCCCTCCTTGAAGTAGTCGCCGAACGAGAAGTTGCCGTTCATCTGGAAAAACGTGCCGTGCCGGGACGTCTTGCCGACCTCGTCGATGTCGGGCGTACGGATGCACTTCTGCACGCTGACCGCGCGCGCGAACGGCGGGGTGCGCTGGCCCAGGAAGTAAGGCACGAACTGCACCATGCCGGCGTTGATGAACAGCAGGTTGGGGTCGTCGATGGCCGGCAGCGGGGCACTCGGCACGACCGTGTGCCCGTTGGCCTCGAAATGCGCCAGATAGCGCCGCTTGATCTCCGCCGTCTTCATCGGTTCCCTTCCTGGGACTCGTCTTCGTCGTCGTCTTCGTAGAGTTCACCGGCCTCGAACGCCCGGTGAATCTGCTCCTCCCGCTCGGTCATTCCCTCGCGGACGTCATCCACGAAGCTACGCATCGACTCGACCAGGCCGCCAGCGGATTGCGACAGGGAGGTGGCGATGCCCGACGGGGTGAATTCGTTCGCCTTCTGGGTGAGCTTGCGAACGACGAGGGCGCCGACGGCCAGGCCGACGCCGAGCCAGAGCAGGCGCTTCATGGCGGCGTGTTTCCCTTCGAATCTGAGTTAGCGGGCGGCCTTGCGGCGCTGCTTCAGGGTGTCGCGAACCTCGCGCTCGTCGTCGGCGCGGCGGCGGGCCCGGGCGGCCTTGCGCAGGCCGTACCCGAAGGAGGCCACCTTGACCAGCGGGTTCGCCGCGGCGGCGGACACGACGGTCGACAGGTTGGCGACGTTGGCGGTCACGTGGGCGGCGTGCTCGGTGATCGTGTCAACCTTCGCGAGCTGCAGGTTGACACCGTCCAAAGAGACCTGCACCTGGCTGAGCGCGACGTTGACGTTCTTCACCGTCTCGTCCACGTCGGCGAGCAGCGGCCCGGTGCGATCGTTGAGGTCGTTGATCGCCCGAGTGGCAGCACCCACGGTGCCGGCCAGCTTGAGGATCGGCACGGCCAGCAAGATCACCAGAACGGCGAACGCAATCGCCGCGATGAGACCTGCGACTTCTCCGGCGTCCATCTAGCGCGTCTCCTCTTCACTGCGGTCAACGGTTACGGCGGGACAACGTGCAGACCCTACCGTCCGTGACCACGACGCGCTTCAGGACGCCTTCGGTGTCGGCGTACCGAGAAGAGGATCGTCGGAGAACGTCGGATCCGGCGTCTCCCCGACCAGGTCCGGGCTCTGCTTCGGTTCCTTCTTGCCGCGAGTGTCGGTGATCGCGTTCTGCACCTTGAGGCTGACCGTCGACCCGACACACTTCTTCGGGTCCGCCGTCGGCGCCACGGCCGACGACGGCAGGGCCGCCGGGTCCTGGGCGGCGAGCGCGTCGACCGCACAATCGGGCAGGCTGACCTGCAGGTCCAGTGTGAACTCGTCCCGCTTCCAGCAGCTGTAGGTGCCGGACCCCGGATCGATCGGCTGCTCCGGGCACTCGGCCACCTTCCACGGCTGCCAGCCGCCGGCCTTCAGCGCCTGGCTGTAGGCGGCGGTGGTCTCCTGCAGCGGCTTCGACGAGTCGGCGGTCCGCTCCCGGAACCGGCACCCGATGAAACACCACTGGCTGCCGCTGGTGTGATCCTCGACGTTGCTCTGCGCCCACGACGGCACGTCGAGCGAGTCGAGCGAGCTGAAGACCGGGTCGCGCCCGGCCGACCGCAGCCCGAAGAACACCGGCAGCACGATCAGCACGATCGCCGCCAGAGAGATCAACGTCACCATCCGCAGGCGGCGCCGGCTGCGCATCTGGTTCCGCAGCTCGGTCCGGGCACCCCGCAAACCCCCGAGGGTCTCACCGGGGCCGGGCACCGGCGGCCGAGCGCCGGCTTGCGACGGTACGACCGGAGCCCGCCCCGGCGTGCCGTCGCTGATCCGCTCCGCACCGTCGAGGTCACCCCCGACCCGCCCGCCGACCGAAGCCGCTCCGGCGGCCTGGAGAACCGAGGCCGCACCCTTCGGAGGCGCACCCACCGAGGCTGCACCCACTGCGGCCGCACCCACCGAGGCCGCACCCACGGATGCAGCGCCCTTCGGCGGCGCGCCCACCGAGGCCGCACCGACTGAAGCAGCGCCCACCGAGGCAGCGCCTACGGAAGCAGCGCCCTTCGGCGGCGCACCGGCTGAGGCGGCGCCGACCGGAGCCGCACCGACCGAGGCCGAACCGGTCACGCCGCCCGGCGACGCTGATCCGACCGCAGCCGAACCCGCAGCCGTACCGACCGAGGCCGAACCGACAGGCCCGGTGCCGACCGAAGCCGCACCGACCGGACGAGCCGAACCGGCCACCCCCCGGCCCAGCGGACCGGTACCCGACGACGTTCCGTCGGCCGGGCCACGCCCAGCGCCGGCGGCACCACGACTCAGCGGACCGGTACCCGCCGGCGGCGAACCGATCGGCCCGGAATTGGCAGCATCGACGGCCGCCGCTCCCACCGAAGCGGCACCGGCCGGCCGAGCCGCGCCACGGCCCAGCGGGCCGGTCCCGGACGGCGTCGCATCAGGCCGTCCACGGCCCAGCGGGCCGGTCCCCGGCGGCGTCGCATCAGGCCGTCCACGGCCAAGCGGGCCGGTCCCCGGCGGCGTTGCATCAGTCGGCCCGCGGCCGACCGAGGCCGAACCCACCGGTGCGGAACCGGCCGGTCCACCGGCCGGGCGAGCCGAGCCACGACCCGCCGGTCCGGTCACGTCGGTAGCGCCACGACCGACCGCGCCGGTCGGGCCGTTGCCGGCGCCGCGCGGACCCGCCGGCGCGTTTCCGACCGGCCCGCGACCGCGCGGGCCCGGACCGTCGTTGCCTTGGCCGCCGGGATCGTTCGGGTTCAGAGGGGCCGCGCCCGCCGAGTTGAGATCGCCAGGTCGGCCGGGTCCGGCCGGGCTGGGAGCCCGTCGACCGGCCGCCGCGGCACCACGCGGAATCGCGCCGGTGCCCCGCGAACCCGGCACGGTCGAACCGCCGGCCCGCGGCGCCGGCGCAGTGCGCGCAGCGCCGCCCGGACGCGCGGCCCCGCGCGGTGCGTTGCCCGGCCCGGCCGAGTCG
Organism: Actinoplanes sp. NPDC051343; assembly: GCF_044455125.1. NCBI lineage: Bacteria > Bacillati > Actinomycetota > Actinomycetes > Micromonosporales > Micromonosporaceae > Actinoplanes > Actinoplanes sp. NPDC051343. The sequence goes on along the minus strand of NZ_JBITEL010000007.1, from coordinate 418,806 downwards.
TCGGTCTGGCTGTGCTGACCGGCCGCCGGCTGGCTGTGCCGGCCGGTGGTCTCCTCGGGCAGGGCCCGGCTGTGCTGCCCGGTCGGCGCCCCCGAAGACGGCCGCGCCGGCATGTCGCCGAACGGCGCGCCGGACGAGGGCCGCACCGGAAGTCGCTGGCTGTGCTGCCCGGAACTCTCCTCGTGCGCGCCGCCGAACGGCGCTCCCGAGGCCGGCCGCGCCGGCGTGGCCTGTCCGTGCCGGCCCGACGGCTCGTCCCGCAGACCACCGAACGGCGCCCCCGACGACGGCCGGGCGCCCGGCCCGTCACCGTACGGCGCGCCGGACGCGGGGCGCCCGGGCAACCGCTGGCTGTGCTGGCCCGAGACTTCGTCGCGCGGACCGTTGAGGGGCTGACTGCGCTGGCCGGGCCCCTCGCCGTAGGGCGCACCCGACGACGGCCCGGTCGGCAGCGGCTGGCTGTGCTGCCCCGGAGCGTCCCCGCGCGGCGGCGCGAACGGCCGGCTGTGCTGGCCCGAAGGCTCCTCCCGCGAACCGCCGAACGGCACGCCCGAGGACGGCTGCACCGGGACGTCGCCGCGGGGCGGCTGCCCGGAACCCTGACCACGCTTCATCGGCCCACTGCGAACGGGACCGGTGCCCGACTGGTTGGGGCCGGGTTGGCGCGGGCCGGGTGCGGCCCCGCGGCCCGGCTGGCCACCGCGCGGTGCCTGCCGACGGCTCTGGCCACCCGGTCCGTCGGCCATGGCACCGGCGCGACCCGGTACGGCCGGCGTGCGGATGCCCTGACGCCCGGGAACCACCGGCGGCATGACCGAGGCGGACGCCCGTACGGACGGACCCGGCCCAGAGCCGTCCTGCGGCGGAACGCCGCGTCCGCCCGGGCCACCACCCGCGCCGAAGTCCTGCGGCCCGTTGTCGGCCGCCGAGTCGCCGTCCCGGTTGCCCCGGCGAGTACGCCGCCCACCGGTACCGCGACCGTCGTCGGCCGCGCCGTGCCGCCCGGTGTTCTCACCGTTGCCGGCGCCGTGCCGCCCCGTGCTTTCGTCCTCAGTCCCCGGCCCGCCGAGGCGCCCACCGGACACCGACCCGGTCGCACCCGGCAAACCCGCCCCGGCCCGACCTGGCATCGAACCGGCCGGGTCACCCGGCCGGCCCATGCCCGGACGTCCCTGCAGTTCACCTGATATGTCGCCGGCGGCCCGGCCCGGCAGCGGACCTGACACGTCCCCCGGCATCGGAGGGCCACCCGGAATTCCGGCGCGACCGGTGCCACTTTGTTGAGGACCCGTACCGCCCGGCCTCGGACCGGGGCCGCCGGCCGGCAGGCGCCCGCTGACGTCGCCGAGCGTTCCCGGCCGGCCGGGTTGACCGGGCGCCGGGCTCTGCGGCCGGGGTCCGCCCTGCTCGGGAGACCGGAAGCGGTCACGTCCGCGGGTCGGCCCGCCCGGCGAAACCGGCCGCGAGGACGGCGCCACCGGCACACCCGGAGTCGGCGGGCCGGCAAATCCGGGAGCACCGCCCGAGGTGGGCGGCAGACCAGGTGCGTTGCCCGACGCGGGAATGCCGGGCGGCGGCAGCCCCGGCGCGTTGCCGGACGCCGGGACGCCCGGCCCGGAAGTCTCCATGTTGCGGCGGCCCTGACCGGGCTCGCCCTCGCCAGGGTGCCGCCCGGGCGCCGTCGGCGAGAACGCTCCCGCGGCCTGGTCATGCTGCCCGGGCGCACCCGCCCGTGAGCTCTGCCCAGGAGCAGCCTGCCCCGGCCCACCCGGCCGAAACCCGGGCCGGCCCGGACCACCAGGCGGCAGGCCAGGCTGGCCCGGCTGGCCCGACGCAGGCTGGCCCGGCGCAGTTTGGCCCGGCGCAGTTTGGCCCGACCTCGTTTGGCCCGACCCAGGCTGGCCCGAGCCACCCGGCGGGAAGCCAGGCTGGCCCGACGCAGGCCGACCGGACCCGTCCGGACCGAAGCCCGGCTGCCCCGGCGGAAAACCGGCTTGATCCTGACCAGGCTGCCCGGGTCCGCCCGCCGCATAGCCAGGCTGCCCGGGACCGCTAGCCGCATAGCCGGGCTGACCCGGCCCGCCCTCCGCATAGCCAGGCTGACTGGGACCGCTCGCTGCATAACCGGGCCGTCCTGGGCCGGTCGCCGGAAAACCGGGCTGTCCCTGGCCGCCGCGCTGCGCGGGGCCGGGCGGGGCGCCCGCCATGCCGGAGCCTTGGCCCGAAGGTGAGACCGGGGCGGAAGGCGGCGCGCCGCGACGGCCTGGATCGGCTCCGGCGGGCGGCGGCGGGTTGCCGGACTGGGGGTTGGCGGTCGTCGCCCACGCGCCGGAGCCACCCTGCCAACCGGGCGCGGGCCGCGCGTCGGGCACCGGGCCGGACGGGCTCACCGGGCGCGCTGCGCCGCCGAAGCCGCCGCGGCCGGGCAGTGGGATGTCGTCGTCCGGCTGGTCGTCGGGGCCGGGGGCGACTCGGCCCGATTTGGACGGCCGGGTCTCGCCGGCGAGGGTGCCCGGGCCGATCGCGCCGCGCTGCTGCTTGGCGGTGCGCAGGTCGTCGAGCCAGCCGGTTTCCTCGGTGGAGACCGGCTCGGGTTCGACCGGCTCCGGCCGACCGCCGCGTCCGAACCGGCGGCGGTTTTTGCCACCCAGGTCAGCGTCGTCGTCGGGCCCCTCGGCACCGCGCGATCTCACGGCTCTTCCCCTCCGGCGGTCTTGCCGCTGTCGTCCTGTCCGGTCCCCGGCTCGGCCACCTTACGCCGGTTCCCGCCGCTTTCGCTCTCGGCTACTTGACCGGTTTTGTGGGGCGTCACCGCAGGTGACGCCGCCGTTTCAATGAGCGAAGAACCGGCCGACGACTGTGACCGAACACTCTCCGAGCCCCGTACGATCCGGCGCAGGCGCGGCACCCGTTCCCGGACCGCCCGCTCGGCACCGTGGTCGGTCGGCTGGTAATACTCCGCCTCCACCAGATCGTCCGGAATGTACTGCTGGGTGACCACCCCGCGCGGATCGTCGTGGGGATAGCGGTATCCGCGGCCGTGACCGAGGCCGCGGGCGCCCGGGTAGTGCGCATCCCGCAGATGCGACGGCACGGCGCCACCGAGCCCGGACCGTACGTCGTTCATCGCCGCGCCCAGAGCGGTCGTCACGCTGTTGGACTTCGGCGCCGTGGCCAGATGCACGACTGCCTGGGCCAGGTTGAGCCCGGCCTCGGGCAGCCCGACACTCTGCACCGCCTGGGCGGCGGCGGTCGCCACGAGCAGGGCCTGCGGGTCGGCCATGCCGATGTCCTCGCTGGCGAAGATGACGATGCGCCGGGCGATGAACCGCGGGTCTTCGCCGGCGACCAGCATGCGGGCCAGCCAGTGCAGCGCCGCGTCGGCATCGCTGCCCCGCATGCTTTTGATGAAGGCGCTGGTCACGTCGTAGTGGGCGTCGCCGTCGCGGTCGTAGCGGACGGCCGCGACGTCGACCGCCTTCTCGGCGGTGGCCAGGTCGATCTCGGTTGCGTCCTGGGCGTGGGCGGAGGCGGCCGCGGCTTCGAGGGCGGTCAGGGATTTCCGTACGTCGCCGGCCGCCAGGCGTACGAGGTGTTCCTCGGCCTCGGCCGAGAGGGTGACCGTTCCGCCGAGCCCGCGGGGGTCGGTGACCGCGCGCCGCAGCAGCGTGCGGACCTGGTCGTCGCCGAGCGCCTGGAGGGTCAGGAGCACGCACCGCGACAGCAGAGGCGAGATGACCGAGAAGTACGGATTTTCGGTCGTCGCCGCCAGCAAGGTGACCGTCCGGTCCTCGACCGCGGCCAGCAGTGAGTCCTGCTGGGTCTTCGAGAACCGGTGCACCTCGTCGATGAACAGCACGGTCGGGGAACCGCCCCGGCGCCGCTCCTGCCGGGCGACCTCGATCACGGCTCGCACGTCCTTGACCCCGGCCGACAGAGCCGACAAGGCAACGAACTTCCGGTTCGTCGCTCGGGCCACGAGGTGCGCGATCGTCGTCTTGCCGGTGCCGGGCGGCCCCCAGAGAATCACCGACATCGGGCTGTCACCGGTCACCAGCTGCCGCAGCGGCGCCCCGGGCGCGAGCAGATGCTCCTGACCGACCAGCTCGTCGAGCTCGGCCGGCCGCATCCGCACAGGCAGCGGCGAATCAGCACCCGGCGAGTCGAACCCGGCCGCCGAGGGGGAGCCGGCCGGCGAGGCCACCGAGAAAAGCCCGTCAATCTCCATCACAAAAAACAGTACCGGCCACTCCCGCAGGCCAGAAATCCCAGACTTCGCCCGTCGGCGACTCAAGCCCCAAAACGACAAGGCAAACCAGAGCCCGGACCTCGCCCGTCGGCGACTCAAGCCCCAAAACGACAAGGCAAACCAGAGTCCGGACCTCGCCCGTCGGCGACTCAAGCCCCAAAACGACAAGGCAGACCAGAGTCCGGATTTCGCCCGTCGGCGACTTGAGTGCCAAAACGACAAGGCAAAGCCGAGGTCGTTTTGGTGCTCAAGTCGCCGACGTCCAGGGGCGAATCCCGCCGAGCGAAGCGAGGCCAGCAAGCAGAGCAAACTCAACCGCGACCGGGGCGACGGCCGTAGAAGCGGCGGCCGCTGCCGCCCGAGCCGGACCGCGGGCCACTGCCGAAGCCGGCCAGGTAGAGCGACAGCAGCAGCAACCCGATCGACGCCATGGTCGAGAAGTTGAAGAGGTCGGGCGCGCCGAGGTTGGTGTTGAAGAGGTCGAGCACCAGCCAGATGGCAAAGACGATGGCAGCAGCGATGGCGAGCATGAGAGAGCCTCCGTGGGGGGTGTTGAGCTTGCGATGCCTCATACCCCGGTGGTGGTCGCGCGCAAACTCCACATTGGCTGGGGCGCCGGAGCTTTCACCAGGTAGAGAGGGGCGGCGACGGCGAGGGCGGCCGCGCCGAGGACCATCGCGGCACCGACGCCCGCCGATCCGGCGACCGCGGTGAGCGCGATCATGCCGAGGGAGAGCCCGGGCTGGCCGACCATCGAGTTGAGTGAGATCAGGCTGGCCCGGTGCGGTCCGTCGACCTGGCGATGCAGGAGCCCGGCGTGCACCGGGTTGGCCGCGCCGTGCACGGTGTAGGTGAGAAGGTAGGCCCCGATCACGCCGGCCACCCCGCCGAGCAGGCCCATGCCGGCCACCGTCACGCCCTGGGCGAGCCGCAGCGTGAAACCGGTCCAGCGGGCGCCGATGCGGCGGACGAGCAGCGGGATCAGTGCGGCGCCGAGCGCCGACGCACCCCAGGCGGCGCTTCCGGCCGGGCCCATCAGCGCCGAGGCGCGGTCACTGCTGCCGAGCAGCGCACTCAGGCGTACGGGCGTGAGCGTCTCGAAGGCGGGCATGCCGAAGCTCCAGAACAGCTCGACCGCGACCAGCGCCGCCACGACGCGCGACCCGCGCACGATCCGGACCGCTCCGAGGATCGCCCCGGGGACCCCGCGCACCGACGCCGCGAGCGCCGCCACGCCGCGGACCGCCCGTTCCTCGGTCATCAGCACGAGCACGCACGTCAGGGACACGGCCTGGAGCACGATCGACACGAGAACCGGTGCGGTCAGGGCGGAGATCGGACCCCACGGCCCGAGCGCGACGACTCCGCCGCCCAGCAGCGCGCCGCCGGACACTGCGACCCCGATGACGACTCCGCTGCGGCTGAGCCCGGTCTCGATGTCGGCCGCGGGGTCGGCCGCCAGGGCATGGTCGACGAACCACGCCTCGAGCGGACCGCTGTCGAGCGCCCGATAGATGCCCTGGAGCAGCCAGTAGACGGCGAACGCGGCGATCGAGTGTGCGCATGCGAGCAGCGTCGCGGAGACGAGGCTGAGCACGCCGGCGGCGACCAGCACCGGACGCCGGCCGAGTGCGTCGGTCAGGCCGCCGGTCGGCAGTTCGAGGATCAGGACGACGGCGCCCTGGATCGCGACGACCGAGCCGGCCTGGGCGAGGGTGAGCCCGCGTTCGAGCGGGAGCAGCACCGAGACCGGGATCATCAGCCCGACCGGCAGCCAGCGCAGCCCGAGCAGCAGCAGGAAGCGCGCGCGGATGCTCACCGCTCCTCCAGGTTGGGCACGGCGGCCAGGTAGAGCAGCACCTGCCGGGCGCCGGGGCCGGGCTCGGCGTCCCGCCAGCGGTTGACGACCGCGTCGAGCTCGGCGACGAGGGCTTTGGCCTGGGCGTCGTTGAGCTGGAGGTAGTAGTCGGAGAGCGAACTGGCGTCCCGCCACTCGGGCGGCTCCGCAGGCGTCGCGGCCCGCCAGGCTTCGAAATGCGCGTTGAGCCGGCTGAGCTGCTGGGCGGCGAGCCAGTCGGCGGCCGCGGCGGCGTCGGGGTCGTCCTCGTATTGGCTGTGGTGCCAGGTCGACATGTCGTGGACCGAGCGCCAGAAGCGCTGCCGTCCGCTGCCCGGCCGCTCGTCCTCGGCGACCAGGCCGACCTCGGCCAGCTGGCGCAGGTGATAGCTGGTGGCGCCGGTGTTGGTGCCGAGCGCGGAGGCGAGCCGGGTGGCGGTCGCCGGGCCGTGCAGGCGGAGGCTGCCGAGAAGGCGGCTGCGCAGCGGGTGGGCGAGCACGCGGATCTGGTCGTTGCGGAGCCGGACGATGTCCATGGCATCCACAATAACTATGCAAAGAAATTATGCAAGAGCGTTGACCGCCTTGGCGATCACGAGCGCGGCCGTGACCAGGGCGATCGCCGACTCCAGAACCATCGCGAACTTCGCCCACCGCGACAGCGGCAACGTGTCGGTCGGGCTGAACGCGGTCGCGTTGGTGAACGCCACGTAGAAGTAGTCGAGGAAGTACGGCTCCCAGTTCTTCTTCGACATGTCGGGCGAGGTCATCGGCGGGAAGAGGAAGTCGGGGTAGGGATCGCTGCCCGCCGCCCGCTCGGCCGGCCCGCCCCGGTCCAGCTCCCAGAACCAGACCGCGAACGTCAGCACGTTGATCAGGTAGATGCCGCCGCCGGCCATCAGCAGGTCGCCGGCCGAGCCGGTGTCGTGACCGCCCACGATGTCCAGCACCAGCCGCACGACCGAGTACACGTTGGCCAGGCTGGCCACCGCGATCAGCAGCAGGCTCAACGTCCGCAGCATCGGCGAACTCTTGCGCATGCGACCCGGGTTGGCGGCCACGATCACGCCGATGATCACGACTTGCAGGCCGGGGAAGAGCCAGCGCGGCCCGAGCGACAGCCGGTCCGGGAGCAGCCACTCCAGGGCGATCAGAATCGCGATGGCGACCGCGGCCGGCCACCGCTGTTCCCCGTCCGTCCGCCTCTTCCAGGCCGGCATCTCAAGTTCCACGCGGCACATCATCGTCCTCGGAGAACCCCTTGACCTCAACCTCGCTTCAAGGCGCACGGTGACTTCCATGACGCATTCGACGCTGGACGACGCCCTGCAACGCCTGCGGAACACCGGCCCGGAACGTGACGGCTGGCTGTCCAACCACGCCCCCATGGCGGTCGAGGCCCTGGTACACAACGGACACGAGAAGGAGATCGACGCATGGATCGACGCCTACTGGGACCTGCTCGAGGAGGCACCGCGCGGGATCAGCCCGATCAACCCCGAGGGGTGGCGTGACCCGCTCGGCGATCCGACGCGTACCGGCGACTGGATCGTCTTCTTCGAGCGGGAGATGCAGGAGAGGCCGTGGCGGGACACGCTGGCGACATGGTGGCCGCGGTTGCTGCCCGGCATCGCCGCGGGGGCGACGCACGGCGTGATCCGGGTCGGTCACGCGGTGCGGGCACTGCTCGACGAGGAGACCGCGCCGCGGGTCGGCGAACTCGGGCAGGGCCTCGCCTACTGGGCGGCCCGGTGGCAGCCGCTGGTGCCGGCCGGCCGCGGGCCGTACCGGTCGACCGATCCCGCTCGGCCCTCGACGCGGTCCCCCGCGTGCCCGATCAGAGGTTCGGCATCCGTAACCGGCTCGTTCAGCTGGCCGATCTCCCCGGCTGGCCGGAGGCCGCCGGGCAGGTGCCCGGCGAGGGGGAGGTGCAACACCGGCTTCGTGCGATCGTCAGGGCCGCGGTGCTGCGGCACGGCGAGTACGGGCACGGCAACGCACTCATGCTGGTGCACTCGGCCACGGCGCCCGCGGCGGTGCTGCGTACGCTCCCGGCCTTGCCGCCCTCGATGGCCGGACCGAGTCTCGAGGCCGCCTGGGCGGCGTCCGCCGCGGTGATCGCGGCCTACTCCCCGGCCGAGCCCCGGGCCTTCGCCGGGGAGGCGACCGATCCGGAGGAGACCATCGCCCGGGCGGCCGAGTCGAGTGATCCGCACGCGATCAAGTTCGCCGATGCGGCGGTCGAGATGTATCGGCTCGAACCCGACCCGACGCTGCTGGCGGTCGCCGATCAGGCGACCGGCGAGATCGCCCGCTGAACGAAGTCGCGCAGGAGTGCCCGGCGGCGTTCGTGGTCGGCCGCCGGTTCCTCGGCGCTGGCGGCGTAGGCCCCGGTGGTCGGCGACCAGGCGAACGCCATGGCGACGACCAGGGACAACAGGTCGGCGGGGGCGCCCGGCCGCAGGCGACCCGCGGCCTGCGCCCGGGTGATGGCCGCGAACTTGGGCTCCAGGTCGAGGCTGTCGAGGATCAGTCCGGCCGGGCGCTGCTCGAGACGGATCCAGCCCATCAGCCGGACGAGGTCGGGCCGGCGGAGGATCTCGTCGTAGAGGGCGACCGCCCAGCCCGGCAGGCCGTCGGCGTCGAACTGCGTCTGGCTCTGCTTGAGGCAGTCGGCGAGCACCGCCTCGAACAGGCCTTCCTTGCTTCCGAAATAGCCGTAGACCTGGGCCTTGTTGGTGCGCGCGGCCGCGGTGATGCGGTCGATGCGGGCACCGGCGATGCCGTGCCGGGAGAACTCCTCGGTGGCCGCGTCGAGGATGCGGCGGCTGGTGGCGGCCCCCTTGGCGGTGGTCGGCAGCGCGGGCATGGAGCAGATCTTAGCTGCTATGGTTCCCGAACAGACCGAATAGTTTGTTTGTTTGGACCGAGCGGGAGGACCCCCATGCGCGCAACCACCGGCTGGCAGAGCCACGACCACTCCACCGTGCTGACGCGCGTACCGATCGAACGCCGCGACCTGCGCGGCGACGACATCGCGGTGCGCATCGACTACTGCGGCGTCTGCCACAGCGACCTGCACCGGGTGCGCGGCACCCTCTTCGACGAGGGCGACCTGGTGCCCGGGCACGAGTTCACCGGCACGGTCACCGAAGTCGGGGCCGATGTCAGCGCCTTCGCCGTCGGCGACCCGGTGGCGGTCGGGACGATCGTCGACTCGTGCGGGGTCTGCGCGATGTGCGAGGTCGGCCAGGAAAACTTCTGCTACAACGGCGCGACCAGCACGTACGGCCTCAACCGGGCCGACGGCAGCAAGACCGCGGGCGGCTACAGCCGGGAGTACGTGCTGCGGGAGAAGTTCGCCTACCGGCTGCCGGCCGGGCTCGACCCGGCCGCGGCGGCCCCGCTCATGTGCGCCGGCATCACGGTCTGGGAGCCGATGCGCGCGCTCGGCGTGCGATCAGGCAGCCGGATCGCGGTGGCCGGGCTGGGCGGGCTCGGTCACCTCGCGGTGAAATTCGGCGTCGCGCTGGGCGCGACGGTCACCGTTCTTTCCCGTACGCCCGAGAAGGCCGACGACGCCCGCAAGTTGGGCGCGGTCGATCTGCTGCACTCCGACGACGACTTCGCCGGGGCCCGCGGGCGGTTCGACCTGATCCTCGACACGATCTCGGCGCCGCACGAGATTCCGCCGCTGCTGCACATGGCCGCACTCGACGGCACGGTCAGCGTGCTCGGCTACCCGGGTCAGATCCCGTTGCGGGTGATGGACCTGATCTACGGCCGCAAGAAACTGTCGTCGTCGGGAACCGGCGGCCGGCGCGGAACGGCCGAGATGCTGGCCTTCGCGGGCGAGCACGGCATCACCGCGGACGTGGAGGTGCTGCCGTCGGGCCGGATATCGGACGCCTTCGACCGGCTTGACCGGGGAGACGTCCGATACCGCTTCGTGCTGGACCTGTCAGATCTGGACTGATCAGATCTGGACTGATCAGATCTGGACTGCTCGGATCGGACTGCTCAGTTGGAGTGCTCGACCGGCGCGGCCTGGCCGTCGGTGCCCGGGGTGCCCGCGGCCGCCTTCGGCTTGGCGTCGATGCCGGCCTCGAGCCGCTGCTGGGCGGTGATCGGGGTCGGCGCGGTGGTCAGCGGGTCGTAGCCGCCGCGGGTCTTCGGGAACGCGATGACCTCGCGGATCGAATCGTTCCCGGAGAGCAGCATGCACGTGCGGTCCCAGCCGATCGCGATGCCGGCGTGCGGCGGCGGGCCGTACTTGAAGGCCTCGAGCAGGAAGCCGAACTTGTCCTGCGCCTCCTCGGGCGTGATGCCCAGCAGGTCGAAGACCCGGCTCTGCACGTCGGCCCGGTGGATACGGACGCTGCCGCCGCCGATCTCGTTGCCGTTGCAGACGATGTCGTACGCGTAGGCGAGCGCCTGGTCGGGCGCCTCCTCGAAGCGGTCCATCCACTCCGCGTTGGGCGAGGTGAAGGGGTGGTGGACCGCGGTCCAGCCACCGTCGTCGGTCTTCTCGAACATCGGCGCGTCGACGACCCAGCAGAACGCCCAGGCCGACTCGTCGATCAGGTTGGACCGCTTGGCGATCTCGATCCGGGTCGCACCGAGCAGCTCCTGCGCCTCGCGCCGCTCGGTGGCGGCCGCGAAGAAGATCGCGTCCCCGGGCTTGGCGCCGGTCGCGTCGGCCAACCCGGACAGGTGGTCAGCGGACAGGTTCTTCGCGACCGGGCCACGGGCCTCGCCGGTTTCCGGGTCGAGCACGACGTACGCCAGGCCGCGGGCGCCCCGGGCCTTGGCCCAGTCCTGCCAGCCGTCGAGCTCCTTGCGGGTCTGCGAAGCGCCGCCCGGCATGACGACCGCGCCCACGTAGCCGCCCGCGTCGATCGCGCCGGCGAACACCCGGAACTCGGTGCCCGTCAAATACGCCGTCAGGTCTACCAGCTCGACCCCGTAGCGCAGGTCGGGCTTGTCGGAACCGTAGCGGTTCATCGCATCGGTCCAGGTGATACGCGGGATCGGCCGGGGGATGTCATATCCCGCCAGCTCGCTCCACAGGCGACCGACGATCTGTTCGCCGAGGGCGATGATGTCGTCCTGGGTCACGAACGACATCTCGATGTCGAGCTGCGTGAACTCGGGCTGCCGGTCGGCCCGGAAGTCCTCGTCGCGGTAGCAGCGGGCGATCTGGTAGTACCGCTCCATGCCGGCCACCATCAGCAGCTGCTTGAACAGCTGGGGCGACTGGGGCAACGCGTACCACGTGCCGGGCTGCAGGCGCACCGGGACCAGGAAGTCGCGCGCGCCCTCGGGGGTCGACCGGGTCAGGGTCGGCGTCTCGATCTCGTTGAAGTCGCGCGCGTGCAGGACCTCGCGGGCGATCTGGTTGGCCCGGCTGCGCAGGCGCAGCGCCTTGGCCGGCCCGCTGCGGCGCAGGTCGAGGTAGCGGTATTTCAGCCGCAGGTCGTCCGACGCGGTAACCGTGTCGTCGATCGGCAGCGGCAGCGCGGCCGCCTCGGAGAGCACGACCAGCTCGGACGCGACCACCTCGACCTCGCCGGTGGGCAGCTCCGGGTTGTCGTTGCCCTCCGGCCGCCGGTTGACCTCGCCGGTGACCTTGACACAGAACTCGTTGCGCAGGGCGTGCGCGTCCTCCTCGCGGAAGACCACCTGCACGACGCCGGACGCGTCGCGCAGGTCGACGAAGATGACACCGCCGTGGTCGCGCCGGCGGGCCACCCACCCGGCGAGCGTCACCGTCGTGCCGGCGTCGCTCGCACGGAGCGTCCCGGCGTCATGGGTACGGATCACGGCAGTTCTCTCCTCACAAAGCTGACTCGAACGCAACGGCCATTCTGTCAGGCACGCCTCCCCGGACGTCCGTCAGCCCGTGACTTTCCACGAGGTCGCCCGCATACCGGCGATTCCGGTCTGCGCGACGTCGGTCACCTCGACCAGCACCATGTCGGGCGGGCTCGCCGCGGTGAGCACGCACAATGCCGCGCCCTTGCGCACCTCGACGCTGGCGCCGGGGCCGAGCGGACGCGTACGGATCGCCTGGCCGCATCCGGCGGCATCGATGTCGCCGCTGTTCACCTGTGCCCCGGCGGTGGCACCCGGCCCGAGGGTCAGACTGGGCGGCTGGTCACCGCATCGGCTGTCGTACCGCAGGTCGCTCACGGTCTCGCCGGCGTTCGCCCTCGGCTCGTCAAGATCCAGGAACATCACGGCGGAACAGCCGACCTGCACCCGCAAGGGCTCCTGGGCGTACGCGACGGCATAGCCCCCGCCGGCCTGCGGCGCGATGGTCGTCACCGTCTTTTCGGGCCTGGCCGGCGCCGCCCGGGCCTTGAGTGCCCGCCAGGCGAGCAGGCCGGCCACGCCGGCGACGTTGAGCGCGACCATCGCCACCACCAGCGCGAGCGCCGCCGAGTTGCGGCGCCCGTCCAGGCGGCGCTTGGTCTTCTGGCTGATCCGCTCGGTCGGGCCGTCCGGGACCGGCTCCTCGCGCACCCGGTTGATCGGATAGGCCTCGGCGGGCAGGTTCTGGTTCGTCGTCTTGAAAAGTGACATAGGGCGGCTCCGGGTCGGAGGGGGACAATCCGGCTCTTCCGGACCCTAGGCGCTTCGTCCATCGAGACCCATCCCCCGCCGAGGCGACTTCACCTCTGCGAGGTAGACCGCCATAGAATCGACGAGTGGCGACCGATTCCCTCACGCTGGATCGCATCGACCGGCAGATCCTCCACGCTTTGCAGATCGCCCCGCGGGCGCCCTTCGCACGGATCGCCACGGCGCTCGAGGTGTCGGAGCAGACGGTCGCGCGACGATTCCAGCGCATGCGCACCCACGGCGTGGTCCGGGTGACCGCCCTTCCCGAGCCGACACACCAGCCGAGCACGGCCAGCTGGACGCTGCGCATCGGATGCCGGCCCGGCAGCGCGGCCGGCCTGGCCGACGCTCTGGCCCGCCGGTCCGACACGGCCTGGGTCAGCATCGGCGCGGGCGGCGCCGAGGTCAGCTGCCAGGCCAACATCGACGACGCGCGCGGCGTGACCGACGGCCTGCTCTACCACCTGCCCCGGGCGTCCAGCGTGCTCACCTTCAGCGCCCACCAGATGCTGCACCGGTTCGCCGGCCGGGGCGAGATCGACTGGATCGCCCGGGGCACGCCGCTGAGCGACGAACAGCAGCGGACCCTGAGCGAAGGCACCCTGGCCCCGTCCGGCGGCAATGCCACGATCACGCCGGACGACCACCGCCTGATCGGCGCGCTGAGCCGGGACGGCCGGGCCGGCTGGGCCACCCTCGCCGAAGCGTCCGGCCTGACCCAGCGGCAGGCCGCCAACCGCATCGCCGAGCTGATCGTCAGCGGGGCGGTGTTCTTCCACGTCGACGTGGCCCACGAGGTCATCGGGCTCCGCTCGGTCGCCGCGCTCTGGTTCACGGTTGCGCCGGCCGACCTGGCCGCGGTCGGCGCGCGCCTGGCCGACCACCTGGAGATCGCCTTCGCGGGCGCGATGACCGGCCAGACCAACATCATGGCGTCGGCGTTGTGCGCCAGCCCGGCCGAGCTCTACCGCTACATCACGACCAAGGTGGCCGCGATCGACGGGGTCCGCACGGTCGAGACGGTCCCCCAACTGACCCGCGTCAAGCAGGCGTTCTTCCTCCTGGAGAACGGCCGCCTCCGCGACCCCGCCTGAGCGGCGTCAGCTCCGCGGGTCGATGTTGGAGGGCCGCCGTAGGTCGATCCAGCCGATGGCCGCTCGGCGACATGGCCCGCATGAGCGAACAGCCCGTGGGAGGTGAAACCTGGCGCGGCGACAGACGCATCAGCGAGGCGGTGCCCGCAACGGCGTGGGCGGTCTCCGCAGGCCCGGCGAGGACATGGCCGGCGGTCGCAGATCCCGGCCGGGACCAGGCATGTGCAGAAGTGGCGGCTGGCCCCGGCGATGATCGACGAGCTGCTCGGCTGGGGTTTGCGGCCGAGCATCCTGGTGGCAGATCCCGCCGCCGCAACGGCCGGGCGATGCCCGATCAGCTCGAAGTTCGTGTTCCAGCGGGTCGCCCAGCCGGACCGGGCATCGCTGCGCCCACCGGGACGAGGGCCCACCCGAGGCGCCCTTCACCGCCGGCACCGCACCTGGCAGCCCGCCTGGCTGATCGCTGAATGGCCGCCCGGGGAGTCCGAGCCGATCAAATACTGACTGTCGAACCCTCGCGCACGCAGTCCTGATCCGGCACGTGAAACTGCGCTGGCGCATTACCCGCGAGGGCAGAACCCAGCTCGGTCCGGGCCACCAGGAAGGCTGCGCACCTGGCAACGCCGGCCACCCCGCAGATCCGGGCTGAACGCGGCCTCACCACGCTTCCGCCATCACGTCACCCTGGCTGCGCCGCCTACGCGTTCCCGGCCCGGCAACGCCTGGACCCGAAGCCCAGGCGCGGCAATGGTGAACTCCGAGGCCTGTGGCCCTGCTCGCCGGCCTCATCGGCACCTACCCGGCCCGCCAACCAACTCTCGGCAACGGAAACTGCAGGCCGGAAAGGACAACCAGGAAGGTCGCCTCCGCCATCCCGTCGCTGCGGGCGGCAGCCGGGAAACGGGCCGGATCCGGTGCGGATCCGGCCCGTGGCGGGCGGCCGGTCAGCCGACCGCGGTCGGCTCCGGGGCCGCCGGCTGGTCGGCCGGGGCGGCGTGCTGCGGGCGGGCCGCCGGGCGGACCATCAGGAACACCGCGAGCGAGCCCAGCAGGCCCGCGCCTCCCGCGATCAGGAACGCCACGTCGAGGCCCGCGGCGAACGCCCCGTGGAAGGCCGTCGAGACCGCCCCGCGTACGCCCTCGGGGACCGTGCCCAGGATGCGGCCGGCCTGGCCGGCCGCCAGAGCGTGGGCCGTCCCGTCGGGGTCCGGGGTGTTGCGGCCGGCCAGGTAGTGGGACGTCCGCGCGGCGAACGCCGTGCCCAGCACCGCGATGCCGATTGCGAAGCCCAGCTGCCGGGCCGTGGTCAGCGAGCCCGCCGCCATGCCGCTGCGCTGCGGCGGCACCGCGCCCATCGCCGAGGATGCCAGCGTCGGCATGACCAGGCCGACCCCGACGCCGATCAGCGCGTAGCCGGCCTGTAGTGCCGGCCAGCTCGACGTGGCGTGCACCATCAGTGCGTTGAGCAGGGAACCGAGCCCGATCAGCAGCATGCCCGAGCCGATGATCGCGCGGGGCGAGCGGCCGTGCAGGCGGGCGCCGGCGATGCCGGAGGCGACCATCGACCCGATCGAGACGAGCAGGCCGGTGAGGCCGGCCTTGAGCGGGCTCAGGCCGTTGACCGACTGAAGCCAGATCGAGGTGTAGGTGAAGGCCGCGAACGCCGCGAAGTTGACCAGCAGGGCGGCGATCAGGATGCCGGTGAACGACCGGTTGCGCAGCAGGCTGAGGTCGAACATCGCGTGCTTGCTGCGCCATTGGATCAGTACGAAGCCGGTCAGCGCGACCGCGCTCAGCAGGATCAGGCCCCAGGTCTGCACGGAGGACCAGCCCTCGTCGTTGGCCCGGATCACGGCCAGGGTCAGCGCGGCCGCCGCGACGGTGAAGGTGACCGTGCCGGCGAGGTCGAACCGGCCGGGCTGCCGCTTGCCGTCGTGTGCCAGCGCCACGAAGCACATCGTGATCGCGAGCACGCTGATCGGCAGGTTGACCAAAAAGATCCAGCGCCAGCTGAACGCCTCGGTCAGCACGCCGCCGAGGATCGGCCCGACGGCCGCGGCGGCGCCGGAGACGCCACCCCAGATGCCGTACGCGGCCCCGCGCTCGCGCCCCTGGTAGGAGCTGTTGAGCAGCGCGAAGGTCGTGGTGAACATCGCCGCCGCCCCAACGCCCTGAATCACCCGGGAGGTGATCAGCATTGCCGGGTCGCTCGCGATGCCGCAGGTCAGCGAGGCGATCGCGAACAGCGCCAGCCCGCCGACGTAGAGCCGGCGATGCCCGAACATGTCACCGAGTGCGCCCGCACCGAGCAGCAACACGCCGAGCGACAGCGCGTAACCGTCGACGACCCATTGCAGCGAGTTGAACGACGTCTTCAGATCGCCGGACATCTGCGGCAGCGCGACGTTCACGATGGTGACGTCGATGAGCAGCATGAAGGTGCCCAGGCAGATGGTCACCAGTGGCCACCACTTACGCATCAGCTTCTCTTCCTCTGGAAACTCTTCGTTGGACGGCCCAACCTTCGGCCAGCAGTCGAGTTTCCGCCAGCGATCTCACCGATCGTGGCGTTTTCCTCCATCGGGGCCGTGTGCATCGCAACAACCTCTAGACCGGAGGCTCTTTGCGACCGGATCCGCCATCGACGAACCAGCCATCCCTCAACACCGGCACGGCGTCGCTCACCGACTCCTCCACCGCCAGCGCGACGTCGTGGGGAAACCCGGCCGCGACCAGCTCACGTCCGCTGCCGGTCCAGGCCAGCGCGTCGCGCACGCTTCCCGCGATCGACGCGTACGCCGTTCGCGCGGCCGTCGCCTCGGGTGAGATCGACGGCGTGCCGCCCAGCGCATCGATGACCGCCCCGGCTCCCCACAGGTCTTCGAGCGCGGGCCGCAGG
This sequence comes from Actinoplanes sp. NPDC051343, assembly GCF_044455125.1. NCBI lineage: Bacteria > Bacillati > Actinomycetota > Actinomycetes > Micromonosporales > Micromonosporaceae > Actinoplanes > Actinoplanes sp. NPDC051343. Next base: position 402,103 of record NZ_JBITEL010000007.1, on the reverse strand, counting down.
CTGCCGTCCGGCCACCGCTCCCCCGCGGCGATCACCGCCACCGGACGCCCGGCGGCCTCCCGACTCACCCAGGCGGCCGCGGCGCGGGCGTTGCGCAGCGAGGCACCGACCACGGTCGCCCCGGTCGCGGCCAGCGCCGACGAGATCGCCGACCCGTTGGGCGAGGGCAGCACCAGCCGCCGGACCCCGGCCGGTGGATCGAGCAGGGTCCGCGGCGAGAGGCTGATCTCGCCGGGACCGGCCTGGGAACGGCCGACCGCGAGCGTCGCGCCGTGCTCGGCCGCCACCTTTCCGGCGTCGCGCCAGGGGAACGGCAGGACCGCGATGCCCCGCTCGACCGCCAGCGACAGCGTGGTCGTGAACGAGAGCACGTCGACGACCACGACGACGGCCGCGCCGGACGCCACGGCTGCGGCCCCGGTCGGCCCCCACTCGAACCGCACGTCGTAGGCCGTCTGGCTCCAGGCCGCGTTCATCGCAGGTCGAACCGCCAGTCATTGCATCGGATCCAGGTGCCCTTCGGGTATTCGAAGGGCACCTCCTCGACGAACACGAACCCGGCCCGCTCACAGACCGAATTGGACGCGACGTTGCTGACGTTCGGAAAGGCGTGCGCCCGGTCGTGCCTCCCGGTCGCTGCGGCCCGTTCCAGCACGGCCCTGGTCGCGCCGACCGCGAGGCCCCGGCCCTGGAAGCCGCTCAGCACCTTCCAGGCCAGCTCGTAGACGGTCTCGCCGGCCCACTCGCGCTCCCAGTAACCGACCGAACCGACCGGCTCGCCCTCCACCACGATCAGGAGGAACTCGCCCTCGTCGTTCAGCTTCGTATCGAGAATGCGCTGATGTCGGCGAATGAGCACCGAATCGTCCTCAACCCCGCCCAGGTGCGCCTGCATCTCGGGCGTGTTTGCCCGCCGTTCGAGCGCCAGCGCCCGCTCGTCCCACGGCTCCAGCCGGAAGTCAGCCATGCCGCACATGCTGCCCCGGGGGTATGACAATTTCCCCGGCGGACAGTCACGAGGGCAGCGCGGGCAGGATGATCTGCGACCGGTGGCTCGCGTCGTGAAAAACCTCGAATCGGCACGTCCGGCCCGACGTCGCGGTGCCGAACGGCTCGGGGGTACCCATGTTCCGGGCGTAGCGGGGGAATGCGCCGCCGCTGACCTGCACCCGGATCCGGTGCCCGGCGCGGAAGCGGTACGCGGTCGGGAAGAGCTCGACGGCAACGGACCGGACACCGTCGGCGCCGGCTTCGACAGCGGCGGCGTCGGGCGTACGGGGATCCAGCCGCCGGATGCCGTCCACGACGTTGCGGGACACGCCGCGCTCGTCGACGTCGCACACGCGCACGAACACGTCCGCGTACGGAAGCTCGGTGCGCACATGCACGGTCGCGGCGACCGGCCCGGCGACATCGAGGTCGGCCGGCAACGGCGGCCCGGTGAAGACGAGCACGTCGTCGCGCTCCTCGACCGCCCGGTTGTCGGCCTGCTTGCCCGGGGGCTGCAGCAGCGGGCCGCCGACGGTCGGGGTCGGGTCGGCCGGGTCGTAGGTGAACCGGCTGGGCCCGGCGTCGTCCGGCGGGTCGTCGGCCAGCCGGCCGCCCTCGCCGAGGTAGAGCAGGTGGTCGTGCGCGACGGCGGGCGGCCACTCGTCGAATTCCAGCCACTTGCGCGCCTGTTGCAGGTAGACCCGGACCGGTGCGCCCTTCGGCGCCGGACCGTCATTGAGATGGTGGTTGAGCCACGTGACGTCGGTGCGGACGATGGTGCGGAGCTCGCCCGGCTCGCCGTGCAGCCACGGCCCGACGACCAGGCGGGCCGGCACACCGGCCGCGCGCAGGGCGGTGTAATCGGCGAGGTTGCCGCCCAGGAACAGATCCCACCAACCGGTGACCATGTTGACCGGTGGCATCCGGTCGAAGCCGGCCTGGTCGTGGTCGGCCTGCGACCAGAAACCGTCGGACGGCCCGGCGTGCGCGACGAAGTCCCGCCAGAACGGGACCGGTGCGGCGGCCACGGCCACGTCGACGGCCTGCAGGGGAAGACGGCCGAGCGCTCGGCGGACCCGGCTCTTGACACGCGGATCCGGCAGCCCACCGAGCAGGCCCGGCCGCTCCTGCCGGCCGATCTGCGCCGACCAGCTCAGGCCGGTGTGTATCTGCGGCGCGCCATGGTCGTAGAAGAGCCGGTGCGTGATGTTGGCCGAGGTGATGTGCGGCGAGACGCACGCGAGCGGCGGGTCGGCGTACGGCGCGACGGCCCACTGGGTGTGCCCGAAATAGCTGCCGCCCGTCATGGCGACACGGCCGTCGCACCACGGCTGCTCCCGTAGCCACGCCAGGGTCGCCAGGCCGTCGTCCCGTTCCGTGGTGAACGGCCGGAACTGGCCGCCCGAACCGAACGTGCCACGGGTCGCCTGGACGAAGACCTGCAGGCCACGGCGGGCCAGCGGGGCGGCGAAGAGCTGCCCGAACGCGCCGCCACGGCCGTACGGAAGCCGGATGAGCACCACCGGCCGTGGCCCGTCGGGCCCGACGGGACGGTAGTGATCGCCGACCAGGCCGACGCCGTCGGGCATCGGCACGACCACGTCGTGGCGTACCGCGTAATCGGCGGCCTTGACCGGCAGTCCGAGCGCGACATCGGCGGCCAGGGCGGCCACCCGCTTGAGCCTGGGCATGAAAAGGAACATAACTCAGAAGTAGGTGTGCAGGACGTCTACGACGTGATGGTCGTCGTCGACCACGGGGATGTCGCGCCACTTGTCGAACGCGGTGCACGGGTGGGAGAGGCCGAAGCGGAGCAGGTCGCCCGGAACCACCGCCGCCGGGCCGGTCGCCACGTACGTGTGGTGGTCGTTCATCTTGGTCACCGACATGTCGGTGGGCGCCGAGGACACGCCACCGCGGCGGAGTTCGTGTACCACAGGCAGGCCTTCGTCGAAGGGTGCGTCCCGCTTGCCCATGCCGACGATCGCCAGCCCCGGCTCGGGAGTGGAGATGACCTGCGCCCACATCTGAAGCGCGGCGGTCAGCGGGCCTTCGTCGGGCACGCGCAGGAAGGGCGTCCGCTCCCGATAGAAACCGTCGTCGTGGGTGACCGAGGCACCGCTGCGCAGCAGGACGCGGAACCTGGACAGCCGGGCGACCACCCGGTCGAACCAGGCGCTGCCCCCGGCCGATACCAACGGCTCGGCGGGCAGCAGATCCTTCAGGCGGGAGACCGCGACCACCATCGTGTCGAGGAACGCGTCGACCGACGCGGCATCGGGCAACTGGCCCTCGTACCCGGTGATCCCGGCGAGAGAGAGGCGCGGCGCGGCGGCAACGGCCGACGCGATCTCGGAAAGCTCGTCCACAGTACGCGCGCCGGTGCGGCCGCCGGCGTGGCCCAGTTCGACGAGGACCCGCAATCGGCCGGCCGGCACCGCGGCCGCCGCGGCCACCCCGGCCAGCGAGTCCACCTGCAGATAGACCTCGAAGTCGGGGACCGAGGCCAGCCATTGCAGGGCGACCGGGTCGAGGACCTCGTTGGCGATGAAGACCCGGGGCACGCCGAGCCGATTGAGGACCAGGGCCTGGTTGGGCGTGGCCACCGTCATTCCCCAGGCGCCGGCGGAAAGCTGGGCCGCGATCAGGCCCGGGGCCATCGTGGTCTTGGCGTGCGGGGCGAACTGGACGTCGTGGCGCCGGGCATAGGCGGCCATCAGGTCGATGTTGCGGCGGGCCGCGGACTCCCGGACGGTCAGCAGCGGCCAGGTGAATCCGCCGTCGAACAGGCCGGGGCGGGCGGTCGCGTACCAGGAGGCGGTGCGTTCCCCGTCGGGCAGCCAGAAGCCTTTGCTGCGCCAGTCGACCGTCGTCTCTTCAATGTCCACCGAGCCTCCTACCGTCGCAGGTCCGCGGTCATCTCGTGCAGTTGGGCCAGGCGATCGGCGAGCGTGCGAGGATAGCCGGGCGCGTCCGGCCGAGCATCCCACGGGCGTGGCCCGGAAAGCGGCCGGTAGTTGACTCCCAGCGCGTCGAGCCGGGAAAGATGTGGTTCGAGCCGGGCCGAGAAGTCGGCGAAATCCCGGTCGGCCACCGGCGACCACAGGGCCTCGGCGATCGCGCACAGCCGCGGAAAGGCCATGTAGTCGACCCGGCGGGCCGATTCCATGTGCTCGGTCCAGATGTTGGCCTGGCCGCCGACGACGTGCGACGCTTCGATCGCGGTGAGATCGGACGGCACCGGCTCGAAGGCGTAGGCGTCGGCCAGCGTGAGCAGCGTGCCGACCGGAGTCGGTTCGCCGGGATCCTCCGACTGGCGGTAGTCGAGGTAGGCCGCGATGTCGGGGCACGCGACGACGTCATGCCCGGCCCGGGCGGCGATCCGGGTCGGCTCGACTCCGCGCCAGGCCGCGACCAGAGCGCCGGACGGGGCACCGCCGCCCACGATCTCGTCCCAGCCGAACACCCGGCGGTCGCGGGCCGCCAGGTGCTCGGCCATCCGCGCGGTGAACCGCGACTGGACTTCGAGCGGCGCGGCAATCCCGGAGGCCGCCCACTCGTCGGTCGGGCATTCGTCTCCGCCGATGCCGACGTACGTCGAGGGGAACAGGTCGCAGACGTGGTCGAGGACGGCCCGGCAGAAGTCGAGGGCCTCCGGCCCGACGTTGAGGACGTGCTTCGAGATGCCCCACCCGGTGCGGACACCGCCGGCGAAACCGTTGCCGAGCCGGGGATAGGCCGCGATCGCCGCCTGCATGTGCCCGGGCATGTCGATCTCGGGCACGACCGTGATGAACCGGGCGGCCGCATGGGCCACGATCTCGCGCAGGTCGTCGGACGTGTAGAACCCGCCGTGCGGCCGCCCGTCCTGCTTCTCGTGGACGCGCGCCCCGAGCATGCTCGACGACCGCCACGCCGCGACCGAGGTGAGCCGCGGCCACCCGGGCACCTCGAACCGCCAGCCCTGGTCGTCGGTCAGGTGCAGGTGCAGCACGTTGAGTTTGTGGAAGGCGGCCAGGTCGATGAACCGGAGCACGTCCGGCACCGGCATGAAGTGGCGGGCCACGTCCAGCATGACCCCGCGCCAGGCGAACCGTGGCTCGTCGACGATCCGGGCGGCCGGCAGTTCGATCGACGAGGCCGGGAAGGAACGCCGCAGCGTCCATGGGGGAAGCAACTGCCGCAACGTCTGGGCGCCGTGGAAGACCGCCTCGGGAGAGCCGCCGGCGATGTCGATGCCGTCGGGGGCGATGCTCAGCGCGTACGAACAGGGAGCCCGCGCCTCGACGCGCAGGCTGACGCCTCCGATCCCGGCCGGAAGCTCGCCGCGCAGCCAGGCGGCGACGCCGTCGAGCGACGGCTCGGCGGTGATCGTGCCGCCGGACGGCGGCGTGCAGACGCCGGGAAGCGGCGTCACGGAAACCGGGCGCGGGATCACAGTCATGGTTCGTTTATAGTTCGTTAAACGGGCGGGAGAGTCAACGATGGTGATCGGGCTGGTCGTGCACGACGACCACCGCGCGCGCTTCGAGGCCGCGGCGGCCACGCTCACCGGCGTCGACGTGGCCTGGGCGACCTATCGCGAGGAGCTCGACATCCGCGGTCGGGTGTCCGCGCTGCTGCACGACGAGCGACCCGCCGGCCTGCTGCTCGGCCCGGTGCCGTGGGCCCGTTCGCGCGATCTGATCCCGCCCGGCCTGCCGGTCGCGATCACCCTTCCGGCCGCCCTCGACCTGGCCCTCGCCTGGGCCCGCGCCGACCGCAAGACGCCGGTCAGCATCGACACGTTCCCGCGGGCGACGGTCGACGAGGTGGCGTCGGCGCTCGACCTGAACCGGGCCGAGATCGCCTGCCAGCCTTTCGACCCCGACCGGCCGGTCGACGAGGTGGTGGCCTTCCATCGAGCGCACGCCATGCCGTACGTCATCAGCGTGCGCACCGGCGTCGCCGCCGCCCTCGGTCAACGGGTGATCAGCGCACACGCCACTCCCGAGACGATCCGCGCCGACCTGCACGAACTCGCTCTGCGCATCCGGGCGCACGGCCGTCGATTCGCGGCCGCCGTGTTCGTCGCCGACGAGCCCGGCCTGGAACGGAAGCTGCTGACCACACCCGAGTTCGCCGACGCCTGGATATCGGGGGCAAAAGTGATCGGTCCGGCCGCGCTGTTCGAACGAGCCACCCACCGCTGGACCACTCTGCCGATGCGGAAGGCCGCCGGTTTCGGCATCGGCGCGACCGCCCGGCTCAGCGTGGCCCTGGCCGAGCGTGCCGCCGCCCGGGCCCGCGAGGAGACCGAGCCGGCCGGGTACCTGTTGACCGACGACGGCCTGACCATCGGCCCGATCGGCACCTCCCAACGGCCGCTGACCTGGACCCACCGCGAGCACGGCGGCCTGGCCACGCTGGCCGAGCGGTCCGGGCTGAGCGCCGCCGCACTGTCGAGGCTGGCCGCGATCGAGCGCGGCCGCGACGGGCGCCCGCTCTCCCCCGGCGAACTGGCTCGCACGCTGGGCATCACCGATCCGAGCGGGCGGCGGCTGATCCGCCGGCTGAGCGCGGCCGGCCTGGCAGTCTCGGACGGGAGCGCGCAGGCCTACCGGAAGGGCCGCCCGACGCGGCTCTACCGGCTGGCGATCAACCGAGCCCTGGAGGAGGCGACGTGACCTGGGATCTCCTGCTGGCCGGCGGCCGGACGGCCGACGGCTCGCCGATCGACGTCGCGATCAGCAAAGGGGTGATCGCGGCCGTGGGACCGCACCTGCCCCGCGACGCCTCGCACATATCGGACATCACTTCCCGGCTGATCACCCCGGGACTCGTCGACCTGCACACCCACGTCGGTCCCGGCTACTGGGGCATCGACCCGGACGCCACCGCCTGGCACAGCGGCGTCACCACCTGGGTCGACGCCGGATCGGCCGGCGCATACACGATCGACGGCCTGCGCCGGGTCGCCGCCGGCTCGAGCGTCCGCATCCCGGCCCTGCTCAACATCTCGGCGGTCGGCCTGGCCGGCCGCACCGGCGAGAGCCGCGACCTCGGCAACTGCGACGTCCCGCTGGCCGTCGACACCCTGCAGCAGCACCGCGACCTGCTGCGCGGCATCAAGGTGCGGATCGACCGGGACACCGTCGGCGACAACGGCGTCGAACCGCTGCGGCGCGGCCTGGCCGCCGCCGAGACGGCCGGAGTACCGGTGATGGTCCACATCGGCACCACGCCGCCGTCGCTCGACGAGGTCCTCGACCTGCTGCGGCCCGGCGACATCGTCACACACTGCGCGAGCGGCATCGCGGCGCCGCTCGGACCGGCCGTCCACGCGGCGGTCGAGCGCGGCGTCCTCCTCGACATCGGCCACGGCTCGGGCGCGTTCGCCTTCGACGTGCTCGAGCGCCAGCTGGCGGCGGGCCTGCGACCGCACACGATCTCGACCGACCTGCACGCCCGCTCTCTGTACGGCCCGGTCTTCGACCTGCCGACCACGATGGCCAAGCTGCTGGCGGCCGGCCTCACGCTCAGCGAGGTCGTCACGGCCACCACCGAGGCACCGGCGCGCGCGCTCGGCCTCCCGGGCGGGCGGCTCGTTCCCGGCGCGCCCGCCGACCTCGCGGTCTTCACGGTCCACGAGGAAGAATTCGACGTCACCGACGCTCACCGTCAGGTGCGCCGGTCACCCTTGCGGTTGGTCAACGACCTTTCGTACGTCGGGGGGCGGCCCCTGATCCCGAGGCTGCCCGCCCCGGTGCCACCCTGGGTCCCGCTGACCGACGTCCAACGGGCGGCCCTGGCCCGCCGCGAACGCGACATCCGGGCCCTGCTCGCCACGCCGCTCGTCGGTGTCGAGGGCCTCGCCGAACAATTCCCCCGAGAGTCCGAACCGAGAGAAAGCAGGAACTCCTGATGCCCAAGCGCGCTGTCATGACCGACCAGGCCGCCCCGCCCGGTGGGCCGTACTCGCACGCGGTCGTCGCCGGCGACACCATCTACCTGGCCGGCGCGGTCCCGGCGCTGCCCGACGGCACCCGCGTGACCGGCAGCTTCGCCGAGCAGGCGCACGCCGCGTTCCGCAACCTGGCCGCGGCCGCCGAGGCGGCCGGGTCCAGCCTCGATCAGGCCGTACGCGTCGGCGCCTACCTGCGCGACCTCGGCGACTTCGCCGAGTTCAACGAGATCTACGCGCAGTACATCAAGGGCGATCACCGGCCGGTCCGCACCACGCTGCCGGTGCCGCTGGTCGGCTTCGACATCGAGATCGACGCGATCCTCTACACCGGGGCCTGATCCCGTACGCCCACGCGGCGGCGGCTTCCCCAGCGGAAGCCGCCGCCGCGTGTTTTGATCGCCTTTGAGCCGCTGACCGGGAGGCCCCTTGTTCCTCAGCCCGCACGAGCAGGAACGTCTGCTGATCCACGTCGCGGCCGACGTCGCCCGGCGGCGCCGGGAGCGGGGCCTGCGCCTCAACCACCCCGAGGCCGAGGCGATCATCACGGCGTTTCTGCTCGAGGGCGCGCGCGACGGGCGTACGGCCGCCGACCTGGCCGACGCCGGACGCCACGTCCTGACCCGCAACGACGTGCTCGAGGGCGTGCCCGAGATGCTGGCCGAGGTGCGCATCGAGGCGACCTTCCCGGACGGCATCCGGCTCGTCACCGTGCACGGGCCGATCTCGTGAACCCGGACGGCGACCGGTTGCGCCTGGCCGACACCGACCTGCTGATCGAGGTCGAGGAGGACCGCAGCGCCGGACCGGAGAGCGGGGAGCCGACCGGCCGTTCCCGGGCCGCCCGCGCCGAGGGCGCCCCCGACACGGTGATCACCGGCGTGGTCGTGCTCGACCACTGGGGCGTGATCCGGGCCGACGTCGGCATCCGCGACGGCCGGATCGTCGCGCTCGGCAAGGCCGGTAACCCGGACACCACGGACGGCGTCGACCCGGCGCTGGTCATCGGCCCCGGCACCGAGGTGATCGCCGGAGACGGCCGCATCCTGACCGCCGGCGCCGTCGACTGCCACGCCCACGAGATCAGCCCGGCGATTCTGCGGGCCGCGCCGGCCGCCGGCATCACCTCGATCGTGGCCGACGCCGGTGGGCCGAACTCGTGGCATCTGGCCCGCACGATCGAGGCGATCGACCCGTTCCCGGTCAACGTGCTGCTGCTCGGCCGGGGTGCCACCACGTCCGAGGACGCGATGCGGGAACAGCTGCGGGGCGGTGCGGGCGGCTTCCGGCTGCACGAGGACCGGGGCGTCGGGGCCGAGGCGATCGACGCCTGCCTGCGGGCCTGCGATGCCTCCGGGGTCCAGGCGGCCATCCACGCCGAGGCCGGCGCCCTCGAGGGGACCCTGCGGGCGGTCGACGGGCGGTCGGTCCACGCGTCCGGTGCCCTCACCGTCGCGTCGGCGGCGAACGTGTTGCCCTCGTCCTCCGGGAGCGGCACCCATCCGGCCGGCGACCTCCTGCACGACCTCGGCGCGCTCTCGATGATCGGCTCCGGGGCGTACGGCGTGAGCCAGGTCGTCCGGCGCACGTGGCAGACCGCCCACGTCATGAAGGTTCGCCGCGGCAGTCTGCCGGGCGACGGCGCGGCCGACAACCGTCGCGCCCGGCGGTACATCGCGAAGTACACGATCTGCCCGGCGGTCGCCTACGGGATGTCCGGCCAGGTCGGGTCGGTCGAGCCGGGCAAACTGGCCGACCTGGTCCTCTGGGACCCGGCGTTCTTCGGCGTCCGCCCGGCCCTGGTCCTCAAGGGCGGCGTCGTGCTGTCCGGCGGCGTCCCGGCGCAGGCGTCGGTCGCGTTCGTCGCCCCGGCCGCCATCGACGCCCTGCTCGGCGACCGGATCGGGGTGAAGCGGGCGCTCGCCCCGGTGGGCGGCACCCGCGCCATCGGCAAGGCCGACCTGCCGGAAAACTCCGCGACCCCCCGCGTCGAGGTCGGCCCGGACGCGTCGACCGTCCGCGTGGACGGCGAGGTGGTCGAGCCGGCGGCGGTCACCGAGCTGCCGCTGGCCCAGCGGTATTTCCTGTTCTGACGCCGGCGCTTCGCCGAGCCGGCCCCGAGATGTCCCGGGGCCGGCGGTCAGAATCAGGCGGCTACCGCGATCGGCACCCCGTGGCTGTCGGTCAACGCCAGGCGGGTGTGCAGATTGCCCTGCTGGGCGACCCGTGCGAAGTACTCCGAGCGGCGCCGCTGCAGACAGCCCTTGCGGGTGCGCGGACCACCGGCCGCGACCGTCAACAGCTCCGGTGCGAGCGAGCTGTTCAGGCCCTCCCGTAACAGTTGCAGTGCCTCGGTGCGCAGCTGGGAGATCCGCGACTCGGTCACTCCCAGCCGGGCCGCGACGTCGCTGAGCGGCTGCTCCTGCAGGAACGACTCGGTGACGACGGTGCGCAGCCGCTCCGGCAGCGCCTGGATCGCCTGATGCAGGTAGCCCAGGCGTTCCCGCTTGAGCAGCAGGTCCTCCGGGCCCTCGGAGGTCTCCGGCACCATCTCCTCGGCCGCGCCGGTCGGGAAACCCTGCAGGCTGAGCAGGGCGGCCTTCTGCACGTCGTCCTCGACCGTGGCCAGTTCGGCCACGCCGATCCCGAGCATCTCGGCGACCTCGGCGTCGGACGGGGTCCGGCCCAGCGCCGCGGTCAGTTCCTGCCGGGCGGCGGCGGTCCGCCGGGCCCGGGCACGTACGGAACGGCTGGCCCAGTCCTGGCCGCGCAGTTCGTCCAGCAGCGCGCCGCGGATGCGTACCGCGGCGAACCGGTGGAAGGGGATTCCCCTCGTCACGTCGAACGACCGGGCGGCGGACAGCAGCGCGGCGAATCCGGCCGAGGACAGGTCATCGGAATGAACATGGCCCGGTACCCGGTTGAGCAGTTCCCGGACCAGATGGCCAACCATCGGCATGTTCTCGCGGATCAGGTCCTCGATGTCGCGCGCACTCGGCGCGTCGTGTGTCGTGCCGATGGTGGCGGGGAACTCGGTCGCGGCGGTCACGTGGTCCTCCTCGCTCATACGACCGGTTGGTGAAAACCGGCTGACGAGGAGAACTTTTGCGGCCGTCGGGTGCAGCGTCCGCGGAACTCGGTTGCTTTTGTGGTGTTTTTTCCGAGAAAAGCTCAGGTACTAGTGGAGCGCGGCCGCGCGGCGAGGTGTGACCACCCCGGTGAGCTCCGAGTGCACCCAGTTCATCCGTCGCACGGCGATGTCGGGATGGTCGCCGAACTCGGCGGCCACGTCGGCCGCGCAGCCATCGCTGCCGTGCATCAGGATCATCGCCGTGACGGCCTGCTCGACCGCTTGGCGGGTCGGGCGCTCGGACGGCTGCAGGGTGGAGACGAACAGGGCCTCCGCAGCCAGGTCCCGGACGATGCTGATCATGTCGTACTCCCCGATGAGCGACTTTCTGCTTTTACGCCTTCCACGCCGGAGATCCTTACCCGGGTCGGAGCCGTTTCAGGCCAACCTCATCTTCCCCGCGAACACGAAGACCCCCGGCCGCCACGCCGTACGGTTTTCGGACCAGGAATCGAAGGCCAGGGGATGCCTCCCGGAAAGTGCCTCCTGCATTCTCTTGCACCCTAACGCGGGCATCGGCCGCCCGGCGCGTGCTTTTTCGCCGGACGGCCGATGCCGTGATCGTTACGTAACCTGGGGTCAGGCGCAGGGGTCTCCCATTTCCGGGTTGCAGTCGAGCGGGCGCGACGGTGGCGTCGTCGTCGGCTCGGCCGTCGGAGTGGTCGTCGTGGTGGTATCGGTCGGAGTCGTGCTCGTACGGTTCGACGGCACCGGATCGATCACCGGATCGCCGTCGCCCCCGGTGTCGCCGCCGCCCCCGTTGATGGGGTCCTGGGTCGGAGGCGTCGTCGGGGGCGTCGTCGGAGGCGTCGTGGGGCCGGACGTCTTGCCGCCGCCGTACACCGGCAGGGTCGGCTTGATGTGCACGATGCCCTTGGGGTCGACCGAGATGCCGGGCACCGGGGTGCCCGAGCTCGACAGCGGCGTCGGCGAGAGCCGGACCGTGCCGTTGGACAGGTGCTCGACCTGCTGCGACGGCGCTCCCGGCTTCGGCGACACGAACGTCTCGCAGGTGTCGCCGTTGAGCTTGAACGCCAGCGGCGCCGCGTTGTTGAGCACGTAGTTGCCGGTGATCGGCATCGTCAGCGTCTTCTGCGGGCTGAGCGTCGCCGCCGAGGTCAGTGTGACCGCGTGCTGGTCCTGAGCCAGGTGCACGTTGTTGAGCACCCGCCCGGAAACCGTCTGGTCACCTGGCATCAGGAACCAGAGACTCCAGTCCTTGACCGCGGTGTCGGCCCGGTTGGCCACCGTCACCTGGGCGCTGAACCGGCCCTGGGCGTCGGAGTAGACCGCGTAGCTCACCACGCACTTGCCGCTGACCGGCACCACCGACGGCAGCGCGTTCGGCGAGGCGTTGCCCGGGTTGTCGCCGGCGACCAGACTCCACGCGTAGGTCCCGACGGTCAGCATCGCGACCGCGGCGGCGACGAAGAGCACCCGCCGGGTCTGCTGGTTACGGTAGCGACCGTTGCGCGAGTTGCCGGTGTCGCCCGAGTCGCCGCCCCCGCTGCGCGGCGGGCCGGACGGCGCCGCCGCGACCGGCGGCTGGTTGTCGAACGCCGGCCGCAGCGCCGGGTTGCCCTCGTCCGGCGGCGTGTTGAGCTCAGGCCCGCTGCGCAGGGCGGCGAAGCGGCTGTTGCGCGCCGCCGCACCGGCGAGCGGCCCGGACTGGTCTTCACCGGACGCGGCCGGCGCCGGCGCCACCTCGGGAATGCCGGCCGGCGCGGCAGGGGCGGCCGGGCGGCCGAACTGGTCGGTCCACGAGCGCGCCGAGGGCAGGATCGTGGTGTCCTCCCCCGACTCCGACGACCAGTCGGTGGCGTAACCGCGTGCCGGCGCCGGGGCGCCCGCCGCGATGCCGGCCAGCACGTGGGCCAGCTCAGCGCTCGACGGCCGGTCGGCCGGCCGCTTCTCCAGGCATCGTCCGACCAGCGCGGAGACCGAGGCGGGAAGGCCCTCGACCGGCGGCAGCGGGTCGGGCTCGACGTATTGGTGAGCCCGCAGCAGCGCGGTGGTGGTGCCGACGTCCCACGGCAGCTGACCGATCAGCGTGCGGTAGACCAGCAGGCCGACCGCGTAGACGTCGGTGGCCGGGCTGACCTGGCCGCCCTCGAGCCGCTCGGGCGCGAGGTAGGCCGGCGTGCCGAGCAGGCTGCCGTCGGGGTCTATGTCGTTCTCGCCGATCAGAGCCGAGATGCCGAAGTCGACGACCTTGGCCCCGGTCGGGGTGAGCATGACGTTGGCCGGGGTGACGTCACGGTGCACGATGCCGCGCGCGTGCGCGGCGGCGAGCGCCGCGGCCACCTCGGAGGTAATCCGGACCGCGGCCTGCCAGGGCAGGCGCCGGACCCGGGCCAGGACGGCGGCCAGCGACTCGCCGTCGATCAGTTCCATGACCACGTACGGCACGGGCTCACCGTCGACGGTGGTCGCCTCGCCGTAGTCGTAGACGTTCGTGATGTGCGGATGGCTCAGACGGGCGGCCGCCTGTGCCTCGGCACGGAGGCGGCGACGGAATGAAGGATCCGTGCTGGTCGAGGGAGGGAGAACCTTCACCGCGACCTGACGACCCAACACCTCGTCGAATCCCCGCCACACCACTGACATCCCGCCGGCACCGAGCCGCTCGACCAGTCGGTAACGACCGGCCAGCAGACTCGAACCGGGCAGGTCCGTCGTGCTCATGTGCCCCCACATGGCGCTTTCGAAGAAACGCCGAGCCGCACCGCCATGCCACTCGACGTCGGGGCGAGTCCGGCCCGCCATTGGACCGGAGCATTCCCCATCGACGGCGAGGATGTTAGCGGATGATCGGGCACTATCACGAGGCGTGAATGCGGGATCTACCAGCGGCTCGTTACACACCGTTCGGGTGACGCAGCCACGTGTGCGCGAATCTGGCAAGTCCCCGAAAGTCGGATGAGGGACGCATTGACCGGAGTATTTGCCCAACTAGGTCGGACATGAGCGGTAGGTCGGAAGTTTCGCCGACGCTGCATTTCGGCGGACAGCACATCCTCTTGATACATGCAGTCGCCAATCCGTCACCGATAGGCAGTAATGCCAGCCCGGGGTCGTTGATCGCGTCAACTGTCCACCTACGGCAAATGTTGAAGTCTTGACCTGTGCAAACCCCTCTGAACGGCGGGTCCGGTCACCTGAACAGCCCATTCGGTGTGCCAAAATTCGCGTACGGCGAGTCACCATCGTTTCGACGTGGCTATTCCGGCGCGAACCGGCCTTGATCAGCGGATCACCGGCGAATCAGGGCGGATGACGCGCTACCCAGCAAATCGCGGCCGGGCGACGCCATGGCACCGGGCGCCGGCGTCGACGGCAAGGCAAGAACCGGCATCGTGTCGGCCGGAACCGCACCGAGTTCGGCCAGCAATGCCAGCAGAGGTGAGATCTTCTCATAAAGAATGAGCACCACATCGCCCGGCTCGGCCAGCCGCAACGCCTCGACGACCGCATTCCGGCAGCCCTGCGCCCGCACCGCGCGCAGTTTCGGCCGCCGGGCCCGCATCTCCCTCTCGACCAGCGCCGACACCTCGTCCGGCGCCCGCCCGCGGGGATCCTCGTCGTCGTAGAGCACGGCCCGGGCCACGCCGTCGGCCATCACCTGGGCACACGCCGCCAGCAAGTCGTCGCGCCGATCGCCGGGCAACGTCACCGCGGCAACGCAGCGGTCCGGGCCCCACAGCCGGTGCAGGGTCCGCAGCGTGGCGGCGAGCGCGGCCGGGTTGTGGGCGTAGTCGACGAACAGCGACACGTCGCCCAGCCGCAGCAGCGTGGCGCGGCCCGGGTTGGCCACCGGCGGGTCGAACTCGGCCAGCCGCCGCACCACCTCCTCCTGCCCGGCCCCGAGGGCGCGGGCCGCCGCCACCGCGGCCAGTGCGTTCGCGGCCGCGTGCGGCGCCGCACCCCCGTACGCCCCGGGCAACTCGGCCACCCGCAGCAGCGGCGTCCGCCGGGCCCCGGTCGCCTGCACCAGCCACCCGTCCTGCAGCACGTACGCCGTACGCCCCTGCGCGAGATGCTCGGTGATCACCGGATGCCGCGCCTCCAGGCCGAACCAGACGATCCGCTTGCGATCGGCGCGCACCCGCGGCCGCTCGACCAGGTTGCGTACCCACGGGTCGTCGACGTTGAGCACCAGCGTCCCGCCGTCCCGCACCCGCTCGGCGACCAGCGCCTTGACGTGCGCGATGTCGTCGATCGTGTCGAGCCCGTCCTGACCGAGATGATCGGCGGTGATGTTGGTGATCACGCCGACGTCCGACCAGTCGTAGCCGAGCCCGCGCCGGAGCAGCCCGCCCCGGGCGGTCTCGAGCACCGCCATCTGCACCGCCGGGTCGCCAAGCACCATCTGGGCGGAGACCGGCCCGGTCGCGTCGGCCCGGAAGATCGTGCGCCCGCCGATGCTGACCCCGTCGGTGGTGGTCAGCCCGACCCGCATGCCGGTGTCGCCGAGCAGGTGGGCGGTCAGCCGGGCGACCGTGGTCTTGCCGTTGGTGCCGGTCACCGCGACGGTCGGGAT
Source organism: Actinoplanes sp. NPDC051343 (assembly GCF_044455125.1). NCBI lineage: Bacteria > Bacillati > Actinomycetota > Actinomycetes > Micromonosporales > Micromonosporaceae > Actinoplanes > Actinoplanes sp. NPDC051343. The sequence continues at coordinate 386,500 of NZ_JBITEL010000007.1, read as the reverse complement.
GCGACCGTCGGAGCCGCCGGGAAACATCGCCCGCACGATCGCGTCGCCGACGTCGTGCGAGCGGCCCTGCACCGGCGCGAGATGCATGCGCAGCCCGGGCACCGCGTTCACCTCGATCACCCCGGCGGTGGTGTCCACGTCGTCGGCGACCGGCGGCAGCGGCTCGGCGATGTCCGGCAGCCGCAGGTCGATGCCCGCGATGTCGAGCCCGACCAGCGCGGTCACCCGCAGGCAGAGGTCGGCGACGTCGGGGTGCACCCGCTCGGTGACGTCCCGGCTGGTGCCGCCCGTGGAGAGGTTGGCGTTGCGGCGCAGCCAGACCACCTGGCCGGCCGGCGGCACCCAGGTCAGGTCGCGGTCCTGTCGCGCCAGCTCCCGGCGTACGGCGTCGTCGACCTCGATGCGGGTCAGCACCCGGGAGTGGCCCGGACCGCGCCGCGGATCGGCGTTCACGCGCTCGACCAGCGAGGCGACGGTGCTGCGCCCGTCACCGGTGACGTGGGCGGCGATCCGCTCGGCGGCCGCCACCACCTCGCCCGCCACCACGAGCACCCGGTAGTCACGGCCGGGCAGCTGACGCTCGACGATCACGTCCCCGCCCGCCTCCCGGAACGCCCTTTCGACGTCGGACGGCGTACCCAGGTCAAGCGTGACGTGGCGGCCCTGCCGGCCCGACCGGGGTTTGATCACCACCGGGCCGCCGATCTCCTCGAGCAGTCGCACCGCCTCCTCGGCGGTGACTGCGGCGCCGCCGTCGGGGATCGGTACGCCCGCCTCCGCGAGCAGCCGCCGGGTCACCTGCTTGTCGCCTGCGATGTCGACCGCGACGCCGCTGGTCCGATCGGTCATCGCGGCCCAGGCCAGCCGCCGCCGGTTGCCCCAGCCCAGGCGGATCAGGCTGAGGTCGCCGCTGCGCTCGACCGGTATGCCCCGGCGGCGGGCCGCCGAGATGATCGCGCGGGTGCTGGGCCCGGCCGCCTCCCGCTCGGCGAGCGCCGCCAGAGATCCGAGACCCGTCAATTCAACGGTGCCGTCCACGGTGCCGGTGACCAGATCGACCGCCATCTGCAGCAGGCGGCGCGGGACCCGCGAGTCGGGCGCCTCGTCGATCGGGCACTCGACGATCACGTCGTAGTAACCCGGCTCGCCGGTCGCGAGCGTGCGCCCGAAGCTGACGTCGCGGCCGATCAGCTGGGACAGCTCGATGCTGACGTGCTCGGTCACGTGCCCGAAGTAGGTTCCGTTGCGCAGCCGGCTGACGAAACCGCCCGGCGCCCCGGCCGCGCAGTGGTGATCGGCCAGTCCGGGCAGCGCCCGCAACAGCCGCTCGGTGAACCCGGGCAGGTCGGACGTCTCCCGGCCGGTCAGCTCGCCGAGCCCCAGCCGGGCGACCACCGCAGGCCGGGAGAGGTAGACGTTGGGCCCGCGCAGGCGGCGCAGGGTTTCGATCTTCATGCGGCTGGTCCCCGTTCTGCGACGGGCGCGTCGACGACCGGCCGGCGACCCGTGAGATGAAAGGTGTGCCCGGCGGGCAGCACGTGGATCCGGGCCCCGACGAGGGCGATCGGCCCCTGTTCGGGCACCCGGATGTCCTGCGCGGTACCGGCGTCGACCACCGTGACCGCGCCGCTGCCCAGCACCTCGAAGCAGTCTCCGTCGGTGAGGATCGCGGTGTCCTCGTCGATGCCGAGGCCGAGCTCGTGCGGATAGAGCGCGACGGCGCTGAGCAGCCGGTTCACCCGGCCGCGCTCGGCGAAGTGCTGGTCGATCAGCACGCCGGGGAGGAACTCGAGACCGGGCCCGGTGCGTACGCTCGACCGGCTCACCCCGCGCGCGTCACCCTCGACGATCATCGTGCCGCTCATCATGGCCGCGCCCGCGCTGGTGCCGGCGAGCACCACGGTTCCGGCCGCGACCAGCGACTGGAGGATCGAGTCGGTGGCCGTCCCGCCGATCACCGTGGTGATCCGCTCCTGGTCCCCGCCGGTGAAGAACACGCCGGTGGCCTCGCGCAGCACCGGTTCGACGCCCGGGGAGTTGGCGTCGGCCCGGGCGGCGATGCGCAGCGCCCGCACCCGGCCGGCGCCCAGGTGCGAGAACGCCTCCCGGTGCTCGGCCTCGGTGGCGTCCGGGGTCGAACTGGCCGTCGCGATCACCACGATCCGTGCGGCTGCCCCGCCTGCCAGCTCGACGAATCGACCCAGTAGGCCCGGCCCGGCCGCACCTCCGATGATCAGCAAACGGCTCGACACCACACCTCCCCAGCTAGGACTGAGGTTAATCGGAACAAATACGAAACATCCGCCTAATCCGCATAGTCGGCGGGCAGCAGGTGGGACACTTCGGCCGGGCCCCGGGCCAGTTTCTGCGCCCGCTCCTCGGCCTCCTCGTCACTTCCGGTCAGCCGTCCCTCGTGCTGGCGCAGGTGCTCCTCCCAGGTCGGCACCTGATAGACCTCGACGAACCGGTCGGGCGCCTCGCCGTCGCGGAACAGGCCCCAGCGGGTCGCGCCCGTACGCAACCGGGAACCCCGCACCGCCCGCATCGCCTCGGTGAACGCCTCGTGGTTCTCCGCCGCCACCCGATAGACCGCGGTGACCAGCACCGGGCCCTCGTCGAGATGCGGCTGCAGCATCAGATGCGGCTCGGCCCAGTAGATCGCCGGGCTCCGGTCGGCGCCGTCCCCGTCGTGCATCGGCAGCCAGATCACGGTGACCGTGCCGGCGAGCATGACCACCGCCGCGATCAGATAGGTGGTGCGCAGGCTGCTCCACTCGGTCACCTGCCCCCAGAGGAACGCTCCCAGCGCCTGACCGCCCGCGAACACCACCTGATAGAGCCCGAAGCCGCGTGCCCGCACCCAGTTGGGCAGGAACAGCTGGAGCGACGCGTTCATCCGGGACACCTGCGTCATCCAGGCCAGCCCGGCGGCTGTCAGCGCGCCTCCCACCGCGACCTGGTCGGGCACGAGCGCGATCACGATCAGAGCGGCGCCGTAGACCAACCCGGCCGCCACGACGAGCTGGTCCGCGCTGACCCACGCACGGATCCGGGGCATCAGGAGCGCACCGGCGATGGCACCCACACCGAGCGCCGCCAGCAGGATGCCGTAGCCGCTCGCCCCCATGTGCAGCTCCTGCTGGGCGACGAGCGGGAGCAGGCCCCAGATCACGCTGCCCGGCAGGACGAACAGCGTGACCCTGATCAGCAGGCCGCGGACGACCGGAGAGAAGCGGACATATCGCTCGCCGGCCCGGAGTGCCGGGCCGAACCGCTCGGCGTGCGCCGCCCCGGACTGCGGTGGCCGGCGCCAGGCCAGCAACGCGCCGGCGAAGACCGTGAACGAGACCGCGTTGAGCCCGAACACCGCGGCCGACCCGATGTGCGCCACCAGCAGGCCGGCCACCGCCGGGCCGGCCGAGCGGGCCAGGTTGGTGTTGACCGCTCCGAGCGCCGACGCAGACGGCAGTTCGTCGCGCGGCACGATCTCGGGGATCACCGCCTGCCAGGTCGGCAGTGTCACTGCCTGGCCGACGCCGAGCAGAAACGTGAAGGCCAGTAGGAGGGCGGGCGGCATCCGGTCGAGCGCGGTCAGCACGGTCAGCGCGGTGCCCGCTCCCAGCAGCATGATCTGCACCGTGAGCAGCAGGCGCCGCCGGTCGAAGGTGTCGGCGAGGGTGCCCGACGGCAGCGCGAGCAGCAGCACCGGCAGCATCGACGCGGTCTGCACCAGGCTCACCCAGCGGGCCGCGTCGCCCTGGTGGACGACCAGCCACTGCGCGCCGACGGTCTGCATCCAGGTGCCGACGTTGCTCGCGAGCACCGCGATCCAGAGCATCCGGAAGATCGGCGCCCGCAGCGGAGCCCACGGGCTCAGTTGAGGCGGCGGCGCGCTCCCGGACCCGGCCGGGGCGCCAACTCCCGATAGCTGGTCACCTCTTGACCGTCCTGGCATCGCACCTCCAAGTGCACCGGCTCCTCGTCAGGCCTGTGCACGAACTGCAGCGGCGGCCCACCCGGGTCGGCCAGATAGCGGTTGCCCCACTCGGTGACCGCGATCAGCACGGGATAGAGATCGAGCCCCTTCCCGGTCAGCCGATATTCGTGCCGCACCCGGGATCCGGGCTCACGATAGGGCTCGCGCCGCAGCAAGCCGTGACCGACCAGCGTATTCAGGCGGTTGGCCAGCACCTGCCGCGGGATCTGCGTGCGCAACCGCATGTCGTCGAACCGCCGGATGCCGTTGAACACCTCCCGCAGGACGACCACGGTCCACTTCTCCCCCAGGATCTCCATCGCGCGGCCGAGCGTGCAGTGCTCGACCGACCAGTCCAGGGCGCCGAAGTCAGTGGCATGCATGACAGCGAGGCTAAGTCTGATTGACAGACTCAGCAACCGGTGAAAGCCTCCGTCCATGACGCAGACTCAGGACGACGTGCGTACCCGCACCTTCACCTGGACCGACCCCGCGACCCACGCCGGCCTGGTCGGCGTCCGCTCCGGCCTGGAGATGCTGCAGGCGTTGAGCGCGGGCGAGATCCCGCCGCCCCCGATCATGAAGCTGATCGACATGGCCGAGTTCATCGCCGAGGAGGGCAGCGTCACCGTCCGCCTCGACCCGCAGGAGTTCCACTACAACCCGCTCGGCTCCATGCACGGCGGCGTCATCTCCACCCTGCTCGACACCGCCGCCGGCTGCTCCGTGCACAGCCTTCTGCCGGCCGGCGTCGGATATACGAGCCTCGACCTGAGCGTCAAGTTCCTGCGCCCGATCACCCTCGCCTCGGGCCGCCTCACCTGCACCGGCACCGTCCTGCAGCGCGGCCGCCGCACCGCCCTCGCCGAGGCCCGCCTGACCGACGCCCAGGGCCGCCTGGCAGCACACGCCACCTCCACCTGCATGATCTTCGACATCCCCGAAACCCGGTAACGGGGTCAGAGGGAGTCGAGGAACTCCTCGATCGCGGTGCCGATCAGGCCCAGCACGTCGGTGTAGTTGGTCAGCCGCCCCGGCACCCTGAGGTTGTGGTCGCCGTCGGGCACCGCCAGCACCGGTTTGCCCGTCGCGGCCGCCACCTCGGGCACCCAGAACTTGTCGCCCGTGCCGCCGATCAGCAGGGTCGGCGCGCTGCTCGCGGCGATCGCCTCGGAGATCGTCACCTCGGTGAGCAGGGGCGTCATCCAGATGGCCGCCAGCTGCCTCTCGGCCGCCAGCACCGCCGCGAACGAGCCCAGCGACTTCCCGATGAGCACCGGCCGCTCGCTCGGCGAGCGTTCCATCGCCGACACCACGTGGGCGCGGACGAACGGCTCGGCCTGCCCGCTGCGGACCAGGCCGTAGGGCAGGGTCCAGCTCACCGCCTCGACCGGCGCCCGCCGGTCGCGCAGCGCATGGTCGGCGAGGTCGAGGAGGGGTCCCTGGACGGTGTACATGCCACCCGGCACCAGAATTCCGGCGAGCATCGGGCCACCCTAGCGAAGTACCGCAGAGCAAGAGGCTACGGTAGCGTAGGTTACGCAACCGTAGGGAGTTGATCGTCGTGCCTTTGGACCAGACCGCTCTGCTGATCGAGCTCGAGCCGGTGGTGGCCACCAACCTCGACCGCCACCTGTCCTTGGCGAAGGAGTGGTTCCCCCACGAATACGTGCCGTGGAGCGAAGGCCGCACCTACGACGGCCTGCTCGGCGGCGAGGCCTGGCAGGACAGCGACTCCAAGCTGCCCGACGTCGCGCGCACCGCGCTGATCGTCAACCTGCTCACCGAGGACAACCTGCCCTCCTACCACCACGAGATCGCGACCCTGTTCGGCCGCGACGGCGCGTGGGGCACCTGGGTGCACCGGTGGACCGCCGAGGAGGGCCGGCACGGCATCGCGATCCGCGACTACCTGACCGTCACCCGCGCGGTCGACCCGGTCGAGCTGGAGCGAGCCCGCATGGACCACATGTCGGCCGGCTTCAGCAACGGCCACCCCGACTCGGCCATGCACTCGATCGCGTACGTCGCCTTCCAGGAGCTCGCCACCCGCATCTCGCACCGCAACACCGGCAAGGCGACCGAGGACCCGATCGCCGAGCAGCTGCTGGCCCGGGTCGCGGCCGACGAGAACCTGCACATGGTCTTCTACCGCAACCTGCTCGGCGCGGCCTTCGAACTCGACCCCGACTCGGCCATGCAAGCGGTCACCGACGTGGTGGTCGGCTTCGAGATGCCGGGTGCCAACATCGACGGCTTCGGCCGCAAGGCGCTGTCGATCGCGCTGGCCGGCATCTACGACCTCCGCCAGCACCGCGACGAGGTGCTCCAGCCGGTGCTCCGCCAGTGGAACGTGTTCGGCCGCACCGACCTCAGCGGCGAGGGCGAGAAGGCCCGCGAGCAGCTCGCCACCCACATGGACGAGCTGGAGTCGCAGGCCGCCCGCTTCGAGCAGCGCCGCGAGGCCCGCCGCCAGCGCCAAGAGGCCAAGAGGGTCTAAGACGCGCTGATCACCGGGTGCAGGTCGGCGGCCGGCGGCTCCCAGGCCGCCGGGTCGGCGTCGGCCTGGTCGCCCGACCGGATGTCCTTGACCGAGTCGGGCTCGCCGTCGGTGCCCGGGAACCAGACGTACGGAATTCCGCGCTGATCGGCAAACTTGATCTGCTTGCCGAACTTGGCCGCGGTCGGCGCCACCTCGGTCGGGATGCCCCGCTTGCGCAGCTGCCCGGCGATCCGGTCGCACTCGGCCCGCCGCTCGTCGGCCGGCAGCGCCACCACCACGCAGGTCGGCACCGGCCGGGAGGCGGTCAGCGCGTTCTGCCCGAAGAGCAGGCCGAGCAGCCGGGAGACGCCGATCGAGATGCCGACGCCGGGGAACCGCTGGTTGCCCGCCGACGCCAGGTTTTCGTAGCGGCCGCCCGAGGTGATCGAGCCGAACCGCTCGTAGCCCTCGAGCTGGGTCTCGTAGACCGTGCCGGTGTAGTAGTCGAGCCCGCGGGCGATCTTCAGCTCGGCGGTGACCAGGCCGGGAGCGTGTTCGCGGGCCGCCTCGACCACTTGCACCAGCTCGTCCAGGCCCTCGTCGAGCAGCGGGTCGGTCACCCCGAGCTTGCGGACGGCGTCGACGAACGAGGCGTCCTCGGAGGAGATCGCCGCGAGTTCGAGGCACGCGTCGGCCTGCGCCTGGGAGGCGCCGGCGGTCTCGATCAGCAACTCGGCGACACGCGCCGGGCCGATCTTGTCGAGCTTGTCGACCGTACGGAGAACCTGATCGGTGTCGGCCAGGCCGAGCCCCCGGTAGAAGCCCTCGCAGACCTTGCGGTTGTTGACCTGGATGCGGGCCCGTGGAATGGGCAGCGAGGCAAACGCGTCGCCGATGATCAGCGGCATCTCGGTGTCGAAGTGGAACGGCAGGGTGTCGCGGTTGACCACGTCGATGTCGGCCTGGATGAACTCGCGGTAGCGGCCCTCCTGCGGCCGCTCGCCCCGCCACACCTTCTGGATCTGGTAACGGCGGAACGGAAACTGCAGCTTGCCCGAGTTTTCCAGTACGTAGCGGGCGAACGGCACGGTCAGATCGAAGTGCAGGCCAAGTTGATCATCGCCGGTGGAAGCCGCCGCGGGGTCCTCCTGCAGGCGCCGCAGCAGGTAGACCTCTTTGGACGTCTCGCCCTTGCTGAGCAGCGTGTCGAGCGGCTCGACGGCGCGGGTCTCGATCGAGGCGAAGCCGTAGAGCTCGAAAGTCTTACGGATGCGGTCGAGGAAGAACTGCTCGACCTGGCGCTGCGCGGGCAGCCATTCGGGAAAGCCGGAAATCGGCACTGCTACTCCTAGAAGAAAGAAAGATCAGAGCCCACGGCCGGGCGCGGCGACCAGTTCCCGCAGGTACGGGTTCGAGGCGCGCTCACGGCCGATGGTGGTGGCCGGTCCGTGGCCGGGCAGGACGACGGTGTCGTCGGCCAGCGGCAGGATCTTGTCCCGCAGGCTGGTCAGCATCGTCTCGGTGCTGCCGCCCGGCAGGTCGGTGCGACCGATGGAGCCGGCGAAGAGCACGTCACCGGAGAGGCAGATCTGATCCGCGTCCCACTCGGACTGCGCGCCGGGCAGCCGGAACAGCACCGACCCGCCGGTATGGCCCGGTGCGTGGTCGACCGTGATCTCCAGCCCGGCCAGGGTCATCGTGGCGCCGTCGGTCAGCTCGGCCACGTCGTCGGGCTCCGTGTAGGTGAACCGGCCGCCGAACAGCTCGTTGACGCCGACACCCAGGCCCATGGCCGGGTCGGCCAGCATCTCGCGGTCGGCGGGGTGCACATAGGCCGTTATCCCGCGGGCGCCGCAGACCGGCGCGACCGAGAAGGTGTGGTCGAAGTGCCCGTGGGTCAGCAGGACCGCGGCCGGGAACAGCCGGTGCTGCTCGAGCACCTCGTCGAGCTGGTCGAGCACGCCCACGCCGGGGTCGATGATCAGGCACTGCTCGCCCGGGCCCGCGGCCACCACATAGCAGTTGGTGTCGAAGGCTTCGGCCGGAAAGCCGGTCACGAGCACTTGCCGTCTCCTCCTCGCGAGCACCTGGGGAACTCCAGCCTACTGGAGCGGTTGGATCACTCCCCTATTGGCCAATCGACAATGACGGCAAGCGATCTCTGAGCTCCCAGCAGAAACTCAGCCTGCTCCTATCCGAGGCGGACCTGCCACCGATATCGTGCGCCGATGGGAGGTCGATCGACGCCACGCCAACCTCGCCATCCGCTTTTCCAGTGAGTAGCCGTACACTCTTGCGGGCGTGTGGCGTACCGCACCTCTTGACATGGGTTTGAGGAAGGAAAGCGTTCCGTGGCTTCCAGCAAGGACCGGCAGCGCAAGCTGGCGCGGGCGAAGCTCGATCGGCAGATGGCGCGTCGGGCTGCTAATGAGCGCCGGCGTCGACGCCTCCTGGCCGGAGCCGGTGCGGTGGTCGCGGTTCTCCTGATCGCGGTGGGTGGCGCCTGGATCGGCGGCGCCTTCGACAGCAAGAAGACCGACACCACGGCTCAGGACATGTGCGCGTGGACGCCGCAGAGCGCATCGAGCAACACCTCCCTCAAGGAGGTCGGCACGCCCCCGACCAAGGGCATCCCGACCAGCGGCACCGAAGCGATGACGATCAACACCAACCAGGGTGAGCCGATCGTCGTCAGCCTCGACGTGACCGACGCCCCGTGCAGTTCCGAGAGCTTGAAATACCTCGCGGGCAAGAAGTTCTTCGACAACACCGACTGCCACGAGATCACCACCGACGGCGCGGTCCGCTGTGGCGATCCGTCCGGCACCGGTCAGGGCGGCCCGACCTACAGCATCTACAGCGAAAACCTGCCGTCCGTGCCGGACGGCTCGGCCGGCCCCTCGCCGGCCCCGAGCAGCGCCGCCGGGCAGGCCCCGCTCTATCCGAAGGGCACGGTCGCGCTGATCGGCGATCCGCCGGGCACCAACGGCAGCCAGTTCCTGATCTTCTTCAAGGACTTCAGCCCGGCCACACCGGAATACCCGATCGTCGGCACGGTCACCAGTGGCCTCGACACGGTCACCAAGATGTCGAAGATCCCGACCGTGGCCAACACGGCCGGCGACAAGGTCAAGCCCTCGAAGAAGATCACCATCAGCACTCTGACCGTCGCCGACCCCGGCGCGGCCCCGGCGGCGAGCGCCGACTCCTAGTTCCACCCGATCCCCGAATGACTGTCAACGCCGGATAACAGCAGCAGGAGGAACACCGTGTCGTCGATCAAAGACCGGCAGCGCGCGGCGGCGCGGGCCCGTCTCGAGAAGGAGATGGCCGAGCGCGCCGCGGCCGCCCGGAAGCGGAAGCAGCGCAATGCGATCCTCGGGTCGGCGATCGCGGTGGTGGTGGTCGTCGTCGCCGGAGCGCTGGTCGTCACCAGGCTCAACCACGACGACAAGAAGAAGGCCACCGCGTCCGGCAGCAAGACCCCGGCCGGCACGGTCTCCTGCACCTGGACGCCGGCCAGCGCCGGCGGCGGCAAGGTCAAGGACGTCGGCATCCCGCCGACGACCGCGCCCAACGTCGGCACCGAGGTCATGACGCTCAACACCAACCTCGGCAAGATCGAGGCGACCATCGACCTCGCCAAGGCGCCCTGCACCGGATCGAGCTTCGCCTACCTGGCGTCCAAGAAGTTCCTCGACGGCAGCAAGTGCCACCGCATGGTCAACGAGGCCAATTTCCAGGTGCTGCAGTGCGGCGACCCGTTCGCCAAGGGCAAGGGTTACCGCGAGAGCGACGGCAGCGGCGGTCCGAGTTACTCGATGGGCGAGGAAAACCTGCCCACCGACACCCAGAATCCCTACCCGGCCGGCTCGATCGCGATGGCCAACAGCGGCCAGCCCAACAGCACCGGCAGCCAGTTCTTCATCTGCACCGCCGACACCAAGATCCCGGCCAGCTACACGCTGCTCGGCAAGATCACCTCGGGTCTCGACGTCGCCCAGAAGGTGATCAAGGCGGGCGACGACGAAGCCTTCAAGGCCCAGGCCGGCGGCGGTCACCCGAAGCTGGAACTCGACATCACCTCGATGACGGTCACCAAGGCCTGACCCGCCACAACCGACTAAAAGGGCGGGTCCTCCTCACGGAGGGCCCGCCCTTGGCGTTCACCAGGGTCACTGCCGGGTGTCCGGCTCGCGCTTTCCTTGCGTACGCGGGAAGCAGCGCAAGTGGCGCACCCGGGCCGACCCCTCTCAGGCCCCCGAAGTGACCCGGTAGGCGTCGAAGACGCCGTCGACCTTGCGGACCGCGGCCACCAGGTGACCCAGGTGCTTGGGGTCGGCCATCTCGAACGTGAAGCGGCTGACCGCCACCCGGTCACGTGTCGTGGTGACCGTCGCCGACAGGATGTTGACCCGTTCCTCGGACAGCACCCGTGTGACGTCGGCCAGCAGCTTGTGCCGGTCGAGTGCCTCGACCTGGATGGCGACCAGGAACGTCGACGCGGACGTCGGCTTCCACGTCACCTCGACCCGGCGTTCCGCCTGATCGCGCAGGTCGTCGGCGTTGGCGCAGTCTTCGCGGTGCACGCTCACGCCGCCCGACCGGGTCACGAAGCCGAACACCGCGTCGCCCGGCACCGGGGTGCAGCAGCGGGCCAGCTTGACCCAGACGTCGCTGACGCCCTTGACCACGACACCCGGGTCCTGGGCGGTGCTGCGGTTGCGCGGCGGACGGGTCGCGACCGCGGTCTCCGCGATGTCCTCGACCGCGCCCTCCTCGCCGCCGAAGCCGGCGACCAGCTTCTGCACGACCGAGGGGGCCGAGACCGTGCTTTCGCCGATCGCGGCGTAGAGCGAGGCCACGTCGGCCAGGTGCAGGTCGCGGGCGATGGTCGTCAGGTTTTCGTTCGTCAGCATGCGCTGCAGGGGCAGACCCTGCTTGCGCATCGCCTTGACGATCGCCTCCTTGCCGACCTCGATCGCTTCCTCGCGGCGCTCCTTGTTGAAGTACTGCCGGATCTTGGTGCGGGCGCGGGGGCTCTTGACGAAGCCGAGCCAGTCCTGCGTCGGGCCGGCCGTCTGCGACTTCGACGTGAAGATCTCGATCACGTCGCCGTTGGACAGCGTCGACTCCAGCGGCACCAGCTTGCCGTTGACCCGGGCGCCGATGCACTTGTGCCCGACCTCGGTGTGCACCGCGTACGCGAAGTCGACCGGGGTCGAGCCCGTCGGCAGCGGGATCACGTCGCCCTTGGGCGTGAAGACGTAGACCTCCTGGCTCGACAGGTCGAATCGCAGCGCGTCGAGGAACTCCGACGGGTCGCTCGCCTCGCGCTGCCAGTCGAGCAACTGCCGCAGCCAGGTCATCTCGTCGATGTGAGCCGGCGGGCCGACGATCGTCGCGCCCTTCTGCTCCTTGTACTTCCAGTGGGCGGCGATGCCGAACTCGGCCGTGCGATGCATCGCGAACGTGCGGATCTGCATCTCGACCGGCTTGCCGGTCGGGCCGATGACCGTCGTGTGCAACGACTGGTACATGTTGAACTTCGGCATCGCGATGTAGTCCTTGAACCGGCCGGGCACCGGCTGCCAGTTCGCGTGGATGACGCCCAGCGCGGCGTAGCAGTCGCGGACCGTGTCGACCAGGATGCGCACGCCGACCAGATCGTAGATGTCGTTGAAGTCGCGACCCCGCACGATCATCTTCTGGTAGATCGAGTAGAGGTGCTTCGGCCGTCCGGTCGTCTCTGCCTTGATCTTGGCCGACTTCAGGTCGAGCGAGACCCGGTTGGTCACCTGGCGCAGCAGCGCCTCCCGCTGCGGCTGGTGCTCGCCGATCAGGCGGTTGATCTCCTCGAACCGCTTCGGGAACAGCGTGCCGAAGGCCAGGTCCTCGAGTTCCCACTTGATCGTGTTCATGCCCAGGCGGTGAGCCAGCGGGGCCAGGATCTCGAGCGTCTCCTTGGCCTTCTGCTCCTGCTTGGGCCGCGGGAGGAAGGTCAGCGTGCGCATGTTGTGCAGCCGGTCGGCCAGCTTGATCACCAGTACGCGCGGGTCCTTGGCCATCGCGACGACCATCTTGCGGATCGTCTCGGCCTTGGCGGCGTCGCCCAGCTTGACCCGGTCGAGCTTGGTCACGCCGTCGACGAGCAGCGACACCTCGGGACCGAAGTCGTTGCGCATCTGGTCGAGCGAGTAGTCGGTGTCCTCGATCGTGTCGTGCAGGAGCGCCGCCACCAGGGTGGTCGTGTCCATGCCGAGGTTGGCGAGGATCGTCGCGACGGCCAGCGGATGCGTGATGTAAGGGTCGCCGGACTTGCGGTATTGACCGGAGTGCCAGCGGGCGGCCACGTCGAACGCCTTCTGCAGGGCGCGCACGTCGGCCTTGGGATGGCTGGCCCGGTGGGTCGCGATCAGCGGCTCGAGAACCTCACTGACCTGCGTGCTCTGCCAGGGCGCGTTGAACCGGGCGAGCCGCGCGCGCACCCGGCGGCCGGTCGGCGCGGCGGCCAGCCCGCCGAACGCGCCGCTCGGCTCGTCGCCGGACGGCATCGGCTGCGTCGCCTCGACGTCGGCCGGCGGCACGGCCGGCCGCGGCCCGACGGTGGTCACCTCGGCGCTCGTACGGTCGGAGTCTTGCGCAGCGGGCGCTTCCGCCGCTGAGTCATCGGTCGGCTGCACCAGGTTGCCGGCCGGCCGCGCCGTGCCATTGGCCGCCTGCGCAGCCCCATTGGCCGGCCGCACCGTGCCGCTGGCCCCCTGCGCAGCCCCATTGGCCGGCCGCACCGTGCCGCTGGCCGCCTGCGCAGCCCCATTGGCCGGCCGCACCGTGCCGCTGGCCGCCTGGGCTGACCCATTGGCCGACCGCACGGTGTCGTTGAGCGGCTGCACCGGGTCACTGAGAAGCTGCACAGGGTTATCAGTCGGTGACACCCCGCTATTGGCGGACTCCGTCGGGTTATCAGTCGGCGACAGCGTGTCAGAGGTCGGCTGCTCCACGTCATCGGTGGACTGCAGCGTGCTATCGGCTGGCTGAGCCGGGTTGTCAGTTGGCGGCAGCGTGCCATTGGCCGGCTGCACCGCGTTATCGGTCGGCTGCACCGTGCCCTCCGAGATCGGACCCTCCGGAACCGGGACCGTGCCCTCCGCAAAGGGGGCGACGTCGCTGGACACCGGCCTCCTCACACCTTCGCCAGAGACCTCACCGGTCGTCGACGGCCGGAGAAGTCCGCTTCTCCCAGGGTTGCTCACCTATCTGGAAACGCCATCGTACCCGCCCCAGCTTCCCGCATGGCCCGGCCGAACCTTCGAAAGTGTCGGCCGCTCCCCAGCTCACACCGTCAGGAGGGCGTGCACTTCGCGCGGGGCCAGCCGCTCGCGGCCCTTGAGGAACGCCAGCTCCATCAGCACCGTGAAACCCGCCAGCGTGCCACCCGCCTGCTCGACGAGGTCGATGGCCGCACCCGCGGTGCCGCCGGTGGCCAGCACGTCGTCGACCACCAGCACCCGCTGACCGGCCACGAACGCGTCGCGGTGCACCTCGAGGGTGGCTTCGCCGTACTCCAGGGCGTAGGAGGCCGAATAGGCCGCCCGCGGCAGCTTGCCGGCCTTGCGCACCGGCACCACGCCGGTGCCGGTCGCGTAGGCGACCGCGGCGGCGACCACGAACCCGCGCGCCTCGACGCCGGCGACCACGTCGAAGGTGCCCGCACCGTAGTGCTCGACGATGCCGTCGACCACCCTCCGGAACGCCTTGCCGTCGGCGAACAGCGGCATCAGATCTTTGAACACGATGCCGGGCTGCGGGAAGTCGGGCACGTCGACCGTGCCGGCGGCGACGACCGCGGCCAGTTCGGGCCCGCCGTCGCCGGTCGCCCGGTGAGTCTCATCCGTCACGCGAGCAGCCTAGCGGCAACGCAACAGCCCGCCACCCAAGTGGTGGCGGGCTGCCGGTGGCGCAGCGGAGATCTCAGCGGCGTTTGCCGGTGCCCCCGGAGCGGTTGGTGGGGCCACCGGGACGGCCGCCCCGGTTGGTGTTGCGCTTGGCGGTCGGCCGGGCACCCGGCCGCGGGGCTCCGGCGGCCGCCGAGCTGCCGGACGAGGCCAGCGCCGGTACGTCGGAGTCGGTCGCGTTGGCGTCGCGGGCACGCTCGCCGCGCGGGGCGACGTCACTCGAACGGGCCGCACGCCGGGCCAGCACCCGGGCGTTGTGCGCCTTGATCCTCGGGTCGCCGTCCTTGAGCGCGGTCAGCGTCGGCGCCGCGAACATGATCGACGAGATGACCCCGAAGCCCATGCCGACGAAGAGCACCAGACCGAGGTCCTTCAGCGTGCCCGCACCGAGCAGGCCGGCGCCGATGAACAGCAGGCCGCCGACCGGCAGCAGCGCCACCAGGCCGGTATTGAGCGACCGCATCAGGGTCTGGTTGACCGCCAGGTTGGCCGCTTCGCTGTAGGTGCGGGTGCTTCCCGCGGTGATCCCGCGGGTGTTTTCCTGCACCTTGTCGAAGACGACCACCACGTCGTAGAGCGAATAACCGAGGATCGTCAGGAAGCCGATCACGGTCGACGGCGAGACCTCGAAGCCGACAAGCGAATAGACACCGGCCGTGAGGATGAGGTCGAGCACCAGCGATGACAGCGCCGCCACCGCCATCCGCCACTCGAACCGAATGACCAGATAGGCCGTCACCAGCACCAGGAACACGATCAGACCGATGATCGCCTGCCGGGTCACCTGACCGCCCCACGCCGCCGACACCTGGTTGTCACTGACCTTGTCGGCCGGCACCCCGAGGTCGGCCACCAGTTTGGTCTTGGCCTGCTCGGACTCGGCCGCGGTCATCGCCTCGGCGTTGATCGTCCACTGCTCGTTGCCGCCCGACCCGATTTTCTGGGCCGCCTGGACGTCATTGCCCGGGTCGACCGAGTGGATCGCGTCGGTGACCGCCTTCTGCGCGGCGTTCTGGTCCAGCGTCTGCGTCGCGGTCTTGGCCGGGATGCTGAACGAGGTGCCGCCGGCGAACTCGATGCCGAGGCTGAAACCCCGGATCGCGATGCTGCCGATCGCGATCGCCACGAGCACCGCGGCGACGATGAACCACGTCTTTCGCCGGCCGACGACGTTGACGTTCGCCTCGCCCGCGTAGAGGCGGGCGGCGAGACCGGAGCTGGCCATGTCAGGCCTCCTTGACATCGGTCTGGGCGCGACGCAGGACGCGGCCGAGGCCGCTGACCCGCGGCGAAAGGAACGCCTTGGTGTTCGCGAACATGGTCATGATCGGGTGCCGGAAAAGGAACACCACGAGCAGGTCGAGGATCGTGGCCAGCCCCAGCGCGAAGGCGAAGCCCTGCACGGCGCCGATGGAGACGATGTAGAGGACGACAGCCGCCAGGATCGTGATCGTGTTGGCCGAGATGATCGTGCGCCGCGCCCGGGCCCACGCCCGGGGCACCGCACTGCGTGGTGTACGGCCCTCGTGGATCTCGTCTTTCAGTCGTTCGAAGTAGATGACGAACGAGTCGGCGGCGACACCGAGCGACACGATGAAACCGGCGATGCCGGCCAGGCTCAGCGTGAAGCCGATCGAGCGGCCGAGCACGATCAGCGCACCGAACGTGAGCAGACCCGACAGGATCAGGCTCAGGAAGATGACCGAGCCGAGCAGGCGGTAGTAGAAGAACGCGTAGATCGCGACCAGGGCCATGCCGATCGCGGCCGCGAGCAGGCCGGCCTGCAACTGCTGGATGCCGAGCGTCGCGGACACCGTCTCGGCCGGCCCGGCGTCGAAGGTGACCGGGATCGCGCCGAACTTCAGCTTGTCGGCGAGGTCCTTGGCCGACGTCGCATTGAACTGCCCGGTGATCTGCGAGGTGCCGGTGAGCACGCCCTGGATCTGCGGGGCCGACACGATCGCCTTGTCGAGCACCACCGCGACCGCACAGTGGTCGACCTGGCCGTACATCGCGGTGGCCGCGGTGAAGCAGGGGTCGGTGCTGGTCGCGTTGAACGCGGTCTTGGTCAGCGCGGCCCACTTGGTCGAGCCCTCGCTCTTGAAGTCGAGCGAGACGACCCACTGCCCGGACTGCTGGTCGAAGGCCGGGCTGGCCTTGTCGATGTCGTTACCGATCACCGGCGCCTTGTCGAGCAGGATCTTGCCGCCGTTGTAGCAGGTGACGACCTCGGACTTGGCGTCGTCGATCGCACCGTTGGGCCGGTTGTCGAGCTGAGCGCAGCCGATCGTCGGCACGGCGAACTGCATCTGGGCGGAGAGGGCGGCGACCTCGTTGCCCTTCAGCGTGGCGAAGTTTTTGTAGGCCAGGCCGGCCTTGGGGTCGGTGCTCAGGTCGACCGGGGCCGCCAGCTTGGACGCGGCCGCCCACTCGGTGGCGCCGACCTTCTGCGCGACCTGCTCGCGGGTCACCGGGGCGTTGCCCGGAGCCGGCGCGCCGGTGGTCACCGGCGTCGGCGTGGCGGCGGGAGCACTCGCGTCGGCCGACGGAGCGCCGGCCGATGGCGGCGTGCTCGGCGCGGGCGCCTTGACGACCTCGCCACCGCCCTGGCCGCCGCTCGACGGCGACGAGTTGACCTGCGGCGCGGTCGCACCGGCCGGGGCGCTCGCACCGGCCGACGGCACAGTGCTCGGCGCGGCGCCCGAGGCGGGGGCACTCGGGGTCGCGGTCGAGGGGTGCAGCGCTTGGGTGGCGACGTCGCCGGTCGCGCCGATCACCAGGCGGAAGCGCATCTGCGCGGCCTGCGCGAGGTCCTTGAGCTGGTCCTTGGCCTCGCCGGCCAGGGAGACCACGATGTTGCTGTTCCCCTGGATGACGACCGAGGCCTCGGAGACGCCGAGGGCGTCGACCCGGTTCTGAATGATGTCCCGGGCCTGCTCCATGCTGTCCTTCGACGGCGCCTTGCCGCCCTGCACCGAGGCGACGTACGTCGCCTGCGTGCCACCGACCAGGTCGAGGCCGAGCTTGGGGTGCAGGCGCTCGGTGAAGCTGCCCTTGGCGCCGCTGCCGAAGAAGACGAACAGATAGAGGACGACGAAAATCAGGCCGAGCACGCCGAGTTGCCGTCCGGGATGCGGTTGTCCCTGTGGTGGTCGTGCCACGGCTTTCGGTCTCCCTGTGTGTTGCGGCCGATGGGGACGGCCTGGGTGTTACGCCGCTGCGGGCGGCCTATTTGTTGCCTTGCAGCCGCTGCGGGCGGCTTGGTACTTTGCCGGCCGCTTGTCCGCGGGCCGGGTGCCTTGCAGCCGCTGCGGGCGGCCTGGTGCCTTACCGGCCGCTTGTCGGGCGGCTTGGAGCGCGGAACCGTGCCCGGGCTGCGGCCGGACGAACCGGCCCGTCGGCGATCACGCCGCGGGCCGGTCCGGGAATGCTGTTGTCAGTCCTTTTTACGCGCGTCGCCGACCGGGCTGTCGACCGGCTCCTCGACCGCGGGCTTGGTGACGGGGTCAGCAGTCGGGTCGGCCAGGACGGACGGCTCGGATGCCGGCCGGGCGACGGGCGCGGGCGCGGCCTCGGCGACGGGCTCCTGCACGACCGGGTCCTCGACGACCGGCTCCTCGGCGACGGGCTCCTCGACGGCCGGCTCGGTGTCGGCGGTCTCCGGAAGCTGGCGCGCGATGGCGGCGCGGGCGAACTGCACCACCACGCCCGGAGCGATCTCGACCGTGGCGACGTCGCCGTCGATCTCCACGATCGTCGCGTGCAGGCCACCGATGGTGACGATCCGGTCACCGGCACCCAGCGCGTTCTGCATCTGCGCGGCCTCGCGGCGGCGCTTGGTCTGCGGGCGGATCATCAGGAAATAGACGACGCCGAAGATCAGCAGGAGGAAGATGATGGTCGTGAGACCGTTTCCCCCACCGGATGCGGCAGCTGCCTGATACACGAAAAAGCCTTCCGTAGGCCGCCGGCGCGGCTGGTCCGCGCGCGTCGGGGCGAATAAACATCCCGGTTGGAACGGCGGCGAGTCTAATCGGTCAACCTGGGAAGTCCGAATGCGGCACACATCACGTTCGCATTACGAGCGGATTTCATACGTCCCGCGCAAACAGGTCACCCTGAAACACCCCGGAACGGCCGTCGACCGGCGGGGTCTTGCCGAGATGAGTCCAACCGGCCTCGGTCGCGACGCGGCCCCGCGGGGTGCGGGCGAGCAGACCGGCCCGCACCAGGAACGGCTCGCAGACTTCCTCGACGGTGTCGGACTGTTCACCGACCGCCACCGCCAAGGTCGACAGACCGACCGGACCGCCCCGGAACGACTCGATCAGCGCACGCAGCACGGCCCGGTCGAGCCGGTCGAGGCCGAGAGCGTCCACGTCGTACACCTTGAGGGCCTCGCGGGCAGTCTCCTCGTTGACCACGCCGTCGGCCCGCACCTCGGCGTAGTCACGCACCCGGCGCAACAGCCGGTTGGCGATGCGGGGCGTGCCCCGCGAGCGGCCGGCGATCTCGGCCGCACCCTCGTCGGTGATCGGCACCCCGAGAATGCGCGCCGACCGGTGCAGCAGCGAGTCGAGGTCGGCCGGGGAATAGAAGTCGAGATGGGCGACGAAACCGAACCGGTCGCGCATCGGGCCGGAGAGCAGGCCGGCCCGGGTGGTGGCACCGACCAGCGTGAACGGCTCGACGTCGAGCGGGATCGCGGTCGCGCCCGGGCCCTTGCCGACGATCACGTCGACCCGGAAGTCTTCCATCGCGCTGTAAAGCAGTTCCTCGGCCGGCTTGGCGATCCGGTGGATCTCGTCGATGAACAGCACGTCACCCGGGCCGAGGCTGGTCAGGATCGCGGCCAGATCGCCCGACCGCTCGATCACCGGACCGCTCGTCGTGCGGATGGCCGTGCCCAGCTCGGCCGCCACGATGTTGGCCAGGGTCGTCTTGCCGAGGCCGGGCGGCCCCGAGAGCAGGATGTGATCGGGCGGGGTGCCCCGGCCCATCGCGCCCTTGAGCAGCAGCTCGAGCTGATCGCGCACGCGGTGCTGGGCGATGAAGTCGGCGAGCCGGCGCGGCCGGACACTGGCCTCGGCGTCGAGGTCCTCGTCGTCGGCGTCGGGCGAGACCAGGTCGCTCATCGCGTCTTGCCCAGCAGCCGGATCGCCTGGCGCAGCAGCACCGGCACCGGCGGGACCTCACCGTCGATCGACTCGGCGACCGCCGCCACCGCCTGCTCGGCCTGGACGGGCGTCCAGCCGAGCGCCAGCACACCCTGCCGCACCTGCTCCTGCCAGGCCCCGTTGAGAACGCCGGCCGGTCCGCCGTCGCCGAGCGGCATCGGGCCGATGCGGTCCCGCAGCTCGATCACCAGCTTTTCGGCGCCCTTCTTGCCGATGCCCGGCACCCGGATCAGGGTGGCCAGGTCGCTGCCGGCGATCGCCCGCCGCACGGTGTCGGGCTGGTGCACCGCGAGAATCGCCTGGGCCAGCCGCGGGCCGACCCCACTGGCGGTCTGCAACAGCTCGAACAGGTGCTTCTCGTCGTCGTCGGCGAAGCCGTAGAGAGTCAGCGAGTCTTCGCGCACGACCATGCTGGTGGCCAGCCGGGCCTCGGCGCCGGTGCGTAGCCCGGCCAGCGTGGCCGGCGCGCACTGCACCTGCAGGCCGACGCCGCCGACCTCGATGACGGCGCTGTCGGGGGCGATGGCGGCGACCAAGCCGCGCACGCTGGCGATCATCTGAGGGTTCCTCCCCGGCTGTTGCGGGCGGCCGCCGCTTTGCGCTGCGCGGCCACCGTCGCCGCCTGGATGCGGGCGCGGGTGCCGCCGCGCCAGATGTGGCAGATGGCGAGCGCCAGCGCGTCGGCCGCGTCGGCCGGGCGGGGCGGCGCATCGAGCTGGAGCAGCCGGGTGACCATGCTGGTGACCTGAGCCTTGCCGGCCGTTCCGGAGCCGGTCACGGCGGCCTTGACCTCGCTCGGCGTGTAGGTCTGCACGGGCAGGCCGAGCCGCGCCCCGGACAGGATCGCGATGCCGCTGGCCTGCGCGGTGCCCATCACCGTCCGCACGTTGTGCTGGGAAAACACCCGCTCGACGGCCACGCTCTCGGGCTTGTGCTCGGCGACCAGCTCGCCCAGCGAACGGTCGAGGTGGAGCAGCCGCAGGGCGATGTCGTCGTCCGGTTCGGTGTAGACCACGTAGTAGCCGACGAGCTTGCACGGACGGCCGGGAACGCCCTCGACGACCCCGACACCGCACCGGGTGAGCCCGGGGTCGATGCCGAGCACGCGCACCACGGACCTCCCCTGTTTCACGTACGTGTGTTCGACACCCTAATACGGCCCGGCCTTGCGCCCCGCACCGACACGCCTCGACGATGGGTGTGGGAGGTAGCGATGTACCTCATTGCCCCGATGGACGAGGAACCGCCACCGGCGTACATCAGCTTCGTAAGCACCCACCTGGGTGAGTTGCGCCGGGAGACCAGCCGCCTGGTCGGCGGCGACGCCGACGGCGCCCACCTCTACATGGATGTGCTCGCCGACCTGGCCGGCCACTGGCGCCGGCTCTGCCTGCTGACCCGGTTGGGGCGGCGGGACGCGCTCGAGCTCTATCTGCACCGCCGCTTGACGACCCGCACACGGCACTGGCGCGACGACCAGATCTACGAGGTCGACACCCGGGTGCTGCGCGCCCCGGTCTTCGTGCCGGCCGGTCCCGCGGCCAGCATGGCGCTGCGCAAGGCGGCGGTGCTGCCGGGTACGGCCCGGGGCGGGCTGTTGGCGCTGGCCGATGCCGAGATCGCCTGGGTCCAGGCCTACCGCAGGCAGTATTGGCGCCGGATCGGCCGCACGGCGGCCACCATCGTCATCGTCTTCGGCACCCTGATCCAGGTCATGTCCTGGATCTCCACGCCGTCCTGAAAGCACATCGACGGCGGACATTACGGAATCGCTATCGCGCCCGATACTCCGCTTCCAGCTCGGACAGCCGCACCGATCGCAGCGGCTCATACTCCGGCTTTTCGTCGGAGAGCGTCAGGATATGGACGATGGCGTCGTCGTGCACACGATCGGGCGTGCGCTCGACGATCCAGTACTCCGGAATGCCGCGCGCCGCATACCAGAGCGCCTTGCCGACGTATTCGCCGTTGACCGAGTTCTCCGAGACGATCTCGATCACCAGCCGGAAGGCCGATCCCGGCAAGTTGGAATAATCGGCTAAGTCGGGCGGGAGGTCGTTGACTACGCCAAGGTCGGGCAGACGGCTGTCACGCGGCATATCGCCTCGGATCCCCGTGTCCTGCAGAGCCTCCAAGCCGGCTTCGTAGAGCATGAACAACAGACGCCGAGCCATCACTTTGTGCCAGTAGGTCGAAGGCGTCATGACTACGAGGTTTCCCCCGTGCAGTTCATAGCGATATCCCTTGGGCAAGTAAACAAGATCGTCGACGTCGAGCGTCTCGATCGGCGGCAGACGAAGACCGTCCATAACGGCTAGCACCCCCTCACTCTACTGTGCACAAGACCAGTTGTCACTGGTCAGCTAGCGCCATGCTCCCACACAAACGAAAGACGAGGCGCCGAAGCGCCTCGTCCAGCATGTCATCGCGCGACGGTCACGCGTCAATAGCGGCCATGACCTCGTCGGAGACGTCGAAGTTGGCGAAGATGTTCTGGACGTCGTCGCAGTCTTCCAGCGCGTCGATCAGCTTGAAAACCTTGCGGGCCGCGTCCTCGTCGACCGGGACCGTCATGGTCGGGACCAGGGACGACTCGGCCGAGTCGTACTCGATGCCGGCGTCCTGCAGGGCCGTGCGGACCGGCACCAGGTCGGTCGGCTCGCTGACCACCTCGAACGAGTCGCCCAGGTCGTTGATCTCCTCGGCGCCGGCGTCGAGGACCGCCATCATGAGGTCGTCCTCGTTCGAGTCGGCCTTGGGGACGATCACCACGCCCTTGCGGTTGAACAGGTAGGACACGCTGCCGGCGTCGGCGAACGTGCCGCCGTTGCGGGTCAGGGCGGTGCGTACCTCGGTGGCCGCGCGGTTGCGGTTGTCGGTCAGGCACTCGATCAGCAGCGCGACGCCGTTGGGGCCATAACCCTCGTACATGATGGTCTGCCAGTCGGCGCCGCCGGCCTCCAGGCCGGAGCCGCGCTTGACCGCGTTGTTGATGTTGTCGTTGGGGACCGAGCTCTTCTTCGCCTTCTGGATGGCATCGAAGAGCGTCGGGTTGCCGGTCGGATCGCCGCCCCCGGTGCGCGCCGCCACTTCGATGTTCTTGATGAGCTTGGCGAACATCTTGCCGCGCTTGGCGTCGACGACGGCCTTCTTGTGCTTGGTCGTCGCCCACTTGGAGTGGCCGGACATGCAGAACCTCCGAATTTTACCGAGCGCGGACCATCTCGACGAAGTACCGGTGGACCCGAAGGTCGCCGGTCAATTCCGGGTGGAAGGCAGTGGCGAGCAGGTTCCCCTGCCGAACGGCGACAATCCTACCGGCGGCGGGCCCGCTGCTGACACGGCCCAACACGCGTACGCTCTCGCCCACTTCTTCGACCCACGGCGCGCGGATGAAAACCGCGTGAAGGGTGCTGCCTGAAATCGCGCCGCCTTCGACCTCGTCGATGGTCACGTCGGCCTCGAACGAGTCGATCTGCCGGCCGAACGCGTTGCGCCGCACGGTCATGTCGATGCCCTGGAACGACTCCTGGTCGGGCCGTCCGTCGAGCACGGTCGAGGCCAGCATGATCATGCCGGCGCAGGAGCCGTAGACCGGCATGCCGTCGGCGATCCGCTTGCGGATCGGGTCGAGCAGCCCGAACGACACCGCCAGGTTGCTGATCGCGGTCGACTCGCCGCCGGGGATCACCAGCGCATCGACGTCGGCGAGCTCCTCGGGCCGCCGGATCGGCCGGGCCAGCACGTCGCTCTCGGCCAGCGCGGACAGGTGTTCCCGCACGTCGCCCTGCAGGGCCAGCACTCCGATGTTCACCGGTCAACTCTAAGCTTCGCGGGTGTTCGCTCTGCGCCGGGTGCGCGACCATATCGACCTCCGCTTCGCGGAGCCGATCACGCTGGGTGAGCTGGCCGCGCTGGCGGGCATGTCGCGCTTTCATCTCGTACGCCGTTTCCGGGCGGCCTACGGCGAGACCCCGATCCGCTACCTGTCCCGCCGCCGCATCGAGCGGGCCGAGGATCTGCTGCGGTACGCCAACCTGACCGTCACCGAGATCTGCATGACCGTCGGCTATTCGTCGCTCGGCTCGTTCTCGTCGCGCTTCTCGGAACTGGTCGGCGAGAGCCCGCAGGCCTATCAGCGCCGCTACGCGAACGGCACGCCGCACATCCCCGGCTGTTATCTGTTCATGCGCGGGGTGACGGAGCAATCCACGAGAAGCGCCGACGGCCCGCCCGGGCCTACCTTGCCCTCATGATTGAGAACATCTCGCTGGTCACCGTCTACTGCCTCGACCAGGACAAGGCCCGCGACTTCTACGTCGAGAAGCTCGGTTTCGAGCCCCGCGTCGATACCCGGATGGGCGAATTCCGCTGGGTCACGATCGTGCACCCCAACCAGCCCGAGCTCGAGGTCACGCTGATGGTGCCGGGTCCCCCGCTGAGCCCCGAGGCGGCGGATTTCTACCGGGCGCAGCTCGAGGCGGGCCAGATGGGTGGCCTGGGACTGAAAGTGCCCGACTGCCGCAAGGCCTACGAGGAGCTCAGTGCCGCCGGCGTGACGTTCCTGCAGGAGCCGTCGGACCGCCCGTACGGCGTGGAGGCGGTCATGCGGGACAACACCGGTAACTGGCTGGTGCTGGTCGAGCCGAAAAGCATGGAATGACCGTTTCGCACCGCCACTGATCAGGCCACTGAGGGGTTGATTGGCCATCGGCCGGGCGGGTCGGTCTGCGTACGATTTGCGTACCGAACTTCCTGCTTAAGGAGCCCATTCACGATGTCTGAGAACAGTCCGTCGACCGGCACCGCCCGGGTCAAGCGGGGTATGGCGGAGATGCTCAAGGGCGGCGTGATCATGGACGTGGTCACGGCCGAGCAGGCGAAGATCGCCGAGGACGCGGGTGCCGTGGCGGTCATGGCGCTGGAGCGCGTGCCGGCCGACATCCGGGCCCAGGGCGGCGTCTCCCGGATGTCCGACCCCGACATGATCGACCGGATCATCGACGCGGTGTCGATCCCGGTCATGGCCAAGGCCCGGATCGGCCACTTCGTCGAGGCGCAGGTGCTGCAGTCGCTCGGCGTCGACTACGTCGACGAGTCCGAGGTGCTGACCCCGGCCGACTACGCCAACCACATCGACAAGTGGCAGTTCACCGTGCCGTTCGTGTGCGGTGCGACAAACCTCGGCGAGGCCCTGCGCCGCATCACCGAGGGCGCCGCCATGATCCGGTCGAAGGGCGAGGCGGGCACCGGCGACGTCTCCAACGCGACCACGCACATGCGCCGGATCCGTCAGGAGATCCGCCGCCTGCAGACCCTGCCGGAGGACGAGCTGTTCGTCGCGGCCAAGGAGCTCCAGGCCCCCTACGACCTGGTCAAGGAGGTCGCCGAGGCGGGCAGCCTGCCGGTCGTGCTGTTCACCGCGGGCGGCATCGCGACCCCGGCCGACGCGGCGATGATGATGCAGCTGGGCGCCGAGGGCGTGTTCGTCGGCTCGGGCATCTTCAAGTCGGGCAACCCGGCTCAGCGTGCGTCGGCGATCGTGAAGGCGACCACCTTCCACGACGACCCCGACGTGATCGCGAAGGTGTCGCGGGGTCTGGGCGAGGCGATGGTCGGCATCAACGTCGAGGAGATCCCGCAGCCGCACCGGCTGGCCGAACGCGGCTGGTAGGCAGCAGTCCTCAGATGGCCTCGGCGGGCACTACCGCCGGGGCCATCAGTGGTTCCGGCATATTGAGTGGGTCCAGAATCGGCTCGACGATGTCGAAGTATTGCGGGCGCGGGTAGCGCCGGGCCATGCCCGAGACGCGTACGACGATGCGCCGGCGGGACGTCAAGGCGTCGCGTACGAGGTCGGTGTGCACCTGGCGTGCCAGCACCACCCGGCGTGAGGTCGCGATCAGCGTGCGCGCCGCCGTGTCGGCGGCGTCGAGCGTGACCGTCTGCAGCGCTCGGGTGAGATCGTTCTCGGCCGACTCCCGCTCGTCGGGTGCGGCGTCGAGCGCGGCCCGGGCGGCCGCGTAGAGCTCGTCGTCGTCCTGTTGCTCGGCGACCACGGCCGCGGTGGCGGCCCGGCGCATCAGATGGGCGTCTAGGGCCCGCTCGGCCGACTGGGCACGCAGATGCACCCGCTCGACCCGATGAGCGGTCCAGAACAGATATGCCGAGAGCAGCGCGACTGCCGCGACGACCCCGACCACCCACCACATGCCGGGCATCGTAGTTCCCCAGGGCAGCGTCAAGTCATGTCTCCGGACCGTGGTTCGGCCCACTCTTCGTCCATAACTCGGCCATCAGTCGCCTCGATCGCCGTTGCGTATACCTCCAGAACACGGAGGGCCACATTTGGCCAGTCGAAGGCGGCCACGGCCGAACGGGCGGCGGCGGCGAGCGCGGCCCGCCGGTCCGGGTCGTCGAGCAGTTCGCCGAGCAGGCCGGCCAGCGCGGCCGAGTCGCCGGTCGGAAACAGCGCGCCCGCCTTGCCGCCGTCGAGGACCCGGCGGAAGGCGTCCAGGTCGGAGGCGGCGATCGTGGCGCCGGCCGCCATCGCCTCGGTGAGAATCATGCCGAAGCTCTCGCCGCCGGTGTTGGGAGCGACGTAGATGTCGACGCTGCGCAGCATGCGGGTCTTATCGGCTTCGGAGACCAGGCCGAGGAAGGTAATGCGGTCGTGAAGGTCTTTCGGGAACTGGTCGTAGAGGTCGTCGCGATCCCCCGGGCCGGCGACGAGAAGCCGCAGGTCCGGCCTCTTTTCCGCCAGCGACACAAAAGCATCGCGGAGCACATCGAAGCCCTTGCGTGACTCGGTGAAACGCCCCAGGAACCCCAGAGCCGAACCGGGCCAGCCCGGCAGGGGCGACGCGTCCGCGAATTTCGCCACGGAAACCCCGTTCGGGATCTCCACCGCTCCCCCGCCGAGGTGCTCGACCTGCACCTTCCGGGCCAGCTCACTCACCGCGATGCGAGCGGTGATCTTCTCGATCACCAGCTGCAGGAGCCCCTGGGCCACGGACATCGCCCGCGACCGGATCATGGCCGTGTGGAACGTCGCCACCACCGGCCCGCGGGCCGACAGCACGGCCAGCATCGACAGGCTCAGCACCATCGGCTCGTGCACGTGCAGCACGTCGAACCGCCCGCGGCTGAGCCAGCGGCGCACCCGGGTGGTCGAGACCGGCCCGAAGGCGATCCGCGCGACCGACCCGTTGTAGGGGAACGGCACGGCCCGCCCGGCCGGCACGACATAGGGCGGCAGGTCGGCGGCCTCGTCGGCCGGCGCCAGCACGCTCACCGAGTGGCCGAGCCCGATCAGGGCCTCGGCCAGGTCCATGATGTGGTTCTGCACGCCGCCGGGTATGTCGAAGGAGTAGGGCGAGACGATCCCGATCCGCACGTCCCGGCCCCCTACAGCCACAACTTCTGGAGCATGTGCCAGTCCTGCGGGTGCTCGGCGATGCCGGCCGCGTACGCGTCGGCCAGCGCCTGCGTCGTCAGCTTGACCCGCTGGTCGAGCGGCCCCTCGGCGGGCGGGACGACGCGGCGCAGCACGGCCACCGTCTGTGTCTCGTTGAACGACAGATCGACCGCGAACAGCGGCGAGTTGTGCCGGATGGCGAGGATCGCCGGGCCGGCCGGCATGCGGGTGCGCCCGCCGAAGAACTCGACCTCGACGCCGCTGCGGGACAGGTCGCGGTCACCGAGCAGCGCCACCATGAAGCCCTGGCCGAGCCGCTCGCCGAGCACGTCGAGCGGGGGCCGCTGCCCGCCGGTGAGCGGCAGCACCTCCATGCCGAGCTTCTCGCGGTAGGCCACGAACTGCTCGAACACGCCCTCCGGCTTGAGCCGCTCGGCGACGGTGACCATCGGCCACTCGTTGGAGGCCACCCACGCCGCGGCGGCGTCCCAGTTGCCGACGTGCGGCAGCGACAGGACCACGCCGCGGCCGTCGGCGACCGCCGACTTGAGCCAGTCGTAGTGCTCCGCAGAGATCTTGAACCCGCCGAGGAACTGCTCCTTCGTCTGCGACGGCAGACGGAAGGCCTCCATCCAGTAGCGCGCGTAGGAGCGCAGACCGGCCCGCACGGTTGCCTCGAGCCGATCCGGGGGGACCACTTGCGCCAGGTTGCGGCGCAACCGCTGGGTGCCGGGACCCCCTTTCCGGTACGCGCGGTCGGCCCCGGCCCGGAACAGCGCCCGGGCGACCGGCAGCGGGAGCGCCCGGACCAGTCGCCAACCGGCCGCGTAGCCGGTCTCGATCACCCGGTCCTGGACGGCGCTCACGCAACCGGTTCCTTCGATTCGGCCTGATTGGCGCGATCGGAGCGGGCGGCCGCGATCAGGCGCTGGAAGACCGTGATCATCGAGAGCAGGGCGAGGACCCAGAGCGCGGCGGGCAGTCCCCAGTGCAGGCCGGCACTGCCGAGCAGACCGCCGATGCCGAGGATGACCAGGCGTTCCAGTCGCTCGGCGATGCCGACGTCGGCGTTCAGGCCGAGGCTCTGGGCGCGCGCCTTCACGTACGAGACGACCTGGCCGGCCGCCAGGCTGATCAGCGCCGCGATGGTGCCGCCGTAGGGATTGTGCTGGGTCGCCATGTAGTAGACGACCGCGCCGAAGACGGCGGCGTCGGCGATCCGGTCCATCGACGAGTCGAGCAGGGCGCCGAACTTGCCCGACTGACCTCGCATCCGGGCCATCGTGCCGTCGAGCACGTCGGTGAGGGCGCACGCGGTGACGATCCAGGTGCCCCAGAAGAGGTGGCCGAGCGCACCGAAGTAGGAGCCGATGAGCACGCCTACGGTGCCGCCGATGGTGACGGCGTTGGGTGTGATGCCGATTCGCAGGAGGAATCGGGCGGTCGGATTGACGCCGTATGCGACGACGGCGCGCGCAGGTACTTGGACGATCTTTGCCATGGCCGTCCCACCATAACGGCGTCCGCGCAAACCACGGCACCACGCCGCCCGTATCGTTCCCGACACGGTGTTTTCGACAACTACAAAGGGTTGCGGCCCGGACAGCGGCGGGTGTGGGATTCAGTAACAACGGCGTAACAGTCACCGACCTGACGGGAGCGGTCGCCATGGCGCAGAAGACCTCGGAGAAGGGGCTCAACGGCGCGACGGCGCCGGTGGTGACCGAGCCCGGCAGAGTACGCAACGTGGTGCTGGTGGGTCATTCGGGTTCGGGCAAGACGACTCTGGTCGAGGCCCTGCTCGCGGCCACCGGGACGATCTCCCGAGCCGGCACGGTGACCGACGGCACCACGGTGTCCGACCACGACCCGGCGGCCCAGCGCCAGCAGCGCTCGGTGTCGCTCGCCTGCGCCCCCCTGGTCCACGAGGGTGTGAAGATCAACCTGCTCGACACCCCCGGCTACGCCGACTTCGTCGGGGAGCTGCGCGCCGGCCTGCGGGCCGCGGACGCCGCGCTCTTCGTCGTCTCGGCGGCCGACGGCGTGGACGACGCCACCGCCGCGCTCTGGGAAGAGTGCGCCGCGGTCGGCATGCCCCGCGCCGTCGCGATCACCCGGCTCGACCACCCGCGCGCCGACTACGAGCAGACCCTCGAGGTCTGCCAGGAGACCTTCGGCGAGAACGTCATGCCGATCTACCAGCCGATGCTGGGCGACGACGGCGCGTCGGTGGTCGGCCTGCTCGGCCTGGTCACGCTGCGTGTGCTCGACTACTCCGAGGGCTACCCGCCCCGGTCCGGCGAAGCCGAGCCCGAACATCTCAACCCGATCGCCGACGACCGCAACGGGCTCATCGAGGGGATCATCGCCGAGAGCGAGGACGAGACCCTCATGGACCGCTACCTCGGCGGCGAGCTGATCGACACCGAGGCGCTGGTGCCCGACCTGGAAAAGGCGGTCGCCCGGGGCAACTTCTACCCGGTCATCCCGGTCTGCTCGGCGACCGGCGTCGGCCTCGACGCGCTGCTCGACGGGCTGGTCAACGGGGCGCCGTCGCCGCTCGAGCACGACCTGCCGGTGGTCACCGGGGTCGACGGCTCGCCGCGGCCCCCGCTGACCTGCGACCCCGACGGCCCGCTGGTCGCCGAGGTGGTCAAGACCACGATCGACCGGCACGTCGGCCGGGTCTCGCTGGTCCGCGTCTTCTCCGGCACCCTGCGCCCGGAGCAGATCCTGCACGTCTCCGGGCACGGCATGGCCGAACGCGGCCACCCCGACCACGACGCCGACGAGCGCGTCGCGCACGTCTACTCTCCGCTCGGCGCCCAGCTCCGCGAGGTCGGGCAGTGCGTCGCCGGCGACCTCTGCGCGATCACCAAGTCGGGCAGCGCCGAGACCGGCGACACCCTGTCCGGCAAGGACGAGCCGCTGCTGATGTCTCCCTGGACGATGCCCCAGCCGCTGCTGCCGATCGCGGTGGTGGCCAAGTCCCGCTCCGACGAGGACGCCCTGGCGAAGAACCTCTCCCGCCTGGTCGCCGGCGACCCGACGCTGCGGCTGGAACGCAACGCCGACACCCACCAACTGGTGCTCTGGACGATGGGTGAGGCGCACGCCGAGGTGGTGCTCGACCGGCTCCGCGCGGGCGGCGTCGAGCTCGACACCGAGCCGGTCAAGGTCTCGTTGCGGGAGACGTTCGGTTCGGGGGCCAAGGGCCACGGCCGGCACGTCAAGCAGTCCGGCGGCCACGGGCAGTACGCGGTCTGCGACATCGAGGTCGAGCCGCTGCCCCGCGGCTCGGGTTTCCAGTTCGTCGACAAGGTGGTGGGCGGCGCGGTGCCGCACAACTACATCCCGTCGGTCGAGAAGGGCGTACGCCACCAGCTCGAGCGCGGCATCGTCGCCGGCTATCCGATGGTCGACCTCAAGGTGACGCTCTTCGACGGCAAGGCGCACAGCGTCGACTCGTCGGACGCCGCGTTCCAGACCGCCGGGGCGCTGGCGCTGCGGGAGGCGGCGGCCGCGGCCGAGATGGCGCTGCTCGAGCCGGTCGACGAGATCGAGGTGCGGGTGCCGGATGCGTACGTCGGCCCGGTGATGAGCGACCTCTCCGGCCGCCGGGGCCGCCCGCTCGGCACCGACACCGGCGACGACGGCCACAGCACGATCCGGGCCGAGGTGCCGGCGATCGAGCTGGTGCGATACGCGGTGGAGCTTCGCGCGATCTCCTCCGGCGCCGGCACGTTCACCCGGGCGTACATCAGGCACGAGCCCATGCCCGGGCACCTGGCCGACGCCGTCCGCAAGGAGCATTCGGCGAAGGGGTAGCGGCTCACAGCCGGATCGCGTTCGCCGCGTCCAGCATCGGCGCCAGGAACTTCTCGATCACCTGCTCCTTGCGCGGGTGGTACTTCAGGGTGCGCATGCCGTAGGAGCGGAAGGCGATCGAGAGGCGCCCGCCGGGCACCATGTCTTTGGCCATCTTGCGCCCGAAGGCCATGTTCTTCTCGACGTACGGCCGCATCCGGCGCTCGTACTCGGCATATCCGCCACAACCCGAAGAGCTGGAAGAGGGCCCGGCCGGCTCGCCGAGGTGCTGCCCGAGCACGTACGCCCCGACCAGCGCCAGGCTGCTGCCCTGTCCGGACGCCGGGGCCGGGCAGTGCGCGGCGTCGCCGAGCAGGACGACCCGGCCCTTGGACCAGGACGGCAGCTCCACCTGGCTCATGGAGTCGAAATAGAAGTCGTCGGTGCGGTCCATCGCGGCCAGGAACTCGTCGATCTTCCAGCCGAGGCCGGCGAACGCCTCGTGCAGCATCGCCTTCTGGGCGGCCACGTCCCGCCGGTCGAAGTCACGCTCGGGTGAGGCGAAGGTGAGGCCGACCCGCGCCGGCGCCGACGGGTCCATCGCGTACGCGAAAGCCAGCCGCTCCGGGCGGAAGTACATGATCTCCTCCCGTTCGATCCCGAGCGTGTTCGGCACCGTGAAGATCGAGATGTACGCCCCGAGGTGGCGCAGCGGCACGTCGCCCATGCTGAGCTTCCGGGTCGCCGAGTGCAGCCCGTCCGCCCCGGCCACGTAGTCGAACTTCGTTGTCGCTCCGCGCTCGAACGTCACCTCGACCCCGTCCGAGCTCTCCCGCATCGAGGCGATCGCGTCGCCGAAGACGTATTCCACGTCGGCTGAGGTCGCGTCGTACATCAGGCGGCTCAGGTCCCACCGCATGATCTCGAGGTCGTCGCCGCGGCGGCCCATCAGCAGGTCGGCCGGCAGGGCCGCGAGCGGGCGGCCGTTCTTCTTCACGTACGTGATCCGGCGCATGCCGGTGTCGGCCGCCTGCGCCGCCTCGAGCAGCCCCATCCTGCGCAGCACCTCGGTGGCCGCGCCCCGTACGTCCACTTTGTAGCCGGCCGGGCGCAGCTCGTGCGCCCGCTCGACGACGGTGACGTCGAAGCCGCGGCGGACGAGCCAGTAAGCCAGTGCCGGGCCGGCCACGCCGGCGCCCGAGATCAGTACCCGTGAGTTCGTCATGGGCCTACTATACAAACGTCTTATACATTTGTATAGAGATTAGGATCGCCGCCATGGGCCACCGCGAAGAGCTGCTGAAAGGCGCCAAACGAGCGCTGTACGAGAAGGGCTACGCCCGCACCACGGCCCGCGACATCGTGGCCCTGTCCGGCACCAACCTGGGCTCCATCGGCTACCACTACGGCTCCACCGAGGCGCTGATGACCGCCGCGATGATGAGCGCCATGGAGGAGTGGGGCGACGAGGTCGCGATCGCACTCGCCGGAGAACCTCAGGACGGCGTAGACCCGATGGTCGCCTTCTGGCGCCGGGTCATCGCCTCGATCACCTCACATCGCGCGCTCTGGCTGGCCAGCGTCGAGGTGATGATCCAGGCCGAGCACCAGCCCGACCTGCGGGCGATGCTGGCGGAAGGCCTCGAACAGGGCCGCAGCGGCATGGCCGCCCTGCTCACCGGCCGGCCCGAGGATCAGCTCGACGACGAGACGGTCCGCAGCCTCGGCTCGGCCCAGATGGCCCTGATGTCCGGCGTGGTCACCCAGTGGCTCACCGACCCCGGCCACGCCCCGACCGCCGAACAGATCGTGGCCGGCCTCAGAGCACTGGCCACGCTTTCGCCAGCATGACCCGGGTGTCGGCCAGCAACTGGGGCAACACCTTGGTGCGCCCGATCACCGGCATGAAGTTGTTGTCGCCGCCCCACCGCGGCACCACGTGCTGGTGCAGATGTGCGGCGATGCCGGCGCCGGCCACCGCGCCCTGATTCATGCCCAGGTTGAAGCCGTGCGGGCTGCTCACCGCCCGGATCACCCGCATCGCGGCGCGGGTGAACGCCGCGACCTCCACCGTCTCGGCTTCCGTGAGATCGGTGTAGTCGGCCACGTGCCGATAGGGGCAGATCAACAGGTGGCCCGGGTTGTAGGGGTAGAGGTTGAGCACCGCGAACACCAGCTCACCCCGGGCCACCACCAGGCTCTCCGCCTCGGTGACGCCGGGCGCCAGGCAGAACGGGCACCCGGCCGGCTTCTCGGTGTGGCTGTCGGGCCGGTCGTCCCCCGCGATGTAGCTCATCCGATGCGGCGTCCAGAGCCGCTCCAGCCCGTCCGGCTCCCCGGCCTCCATCGGCCCCGCAGATTGCGCCACACCCCGAGCTTATGGCCTCGCTCGCAGGGGCCTCAGGCCGAGGCGCCGTGGAGTTGGTAGCGGCCGCCGCCCTGGCGCTTGGCCGAGGTCATCGCCGCCTCGGCCTCGCGCATGAGCTGGTCGGGGCCGTCGGTGTCGGGGTGGGACAGGGCGATGCCCACGCTGGCCGGCGCCCGCACGATGCGGCCGCCCACCGGTACGCTGCGGCCCAGCGACTCCACCAGGCGCTCCGCGATGATGACGATGTCCTGGGCGGTGCGGAGATCCTCGGCGACCACGGCGAACTGGTCACCGCCGAGGCGGCCGATGGTGTCCTCGGTGCGGACGCCGGCGCGCAGGCGATCGGCGACCACCCGCAGCAGTTCGTCGCCCGCGTCGTGGCCGTGCACCTCGTTGACCTGACGGAACCGCTGGAGGTCGAGCAGCAGGAAACCCACCGGTTTGCCGCTGCGGCGGGCCCGGGCGAGCGCCGCGGTGAGCCGGTCACGCATCGACTGGCGGTTGCCGAGGCCGGTCAGCGGGTCGCGGGTCGCGCGCAGGGTCAGCTCGGCGGCCAGGGCGTCGCCTTCGAGGGCCAGGGACACCTGCGTGCGTACGGCCTGAAGGGCGGCGGAAACGCCGACCGGAACCTCGTCGTCGGCCCCGGTGGCCAGCACGCCGAAGAAGCGTTCGCCGCGCACCAGCGGAAGCAGGCTGATCGGCCGTTCCGGGCCGAAATCGGTCAGGCCGACGGCGGACGGCGCGCCGGCGCTCACGATTTCGCCGCCGGCCAGGCGCACCAGCAGGTCGGTGGGCACCGCCTCGAGCGGCAGGTGGTCGTCGGCGGCGTCCGCACTGAGCACCGCGAAATCGTCGTCGGGGCCGATCGACAGGATCGACGCCCAGCCGCCGGGTACGTCGCGCAGCAGGTCGGTCGCGGCCTCGGCGGCGGCGCGCAGCATCCGGTCCGGGTCCCCCGCGGCCAGCAGCCGGGAACCGAGGTCGCCGAGCACCGTCTCGCGGGCGAGCGCGCCGGCCAGGTCGGCCACCGTCCGCTCACTTCGCCGGCGGTGCCGGGTAAAGGCGGCCGCCCAGGCCGTGGAGGCGCCGGCCAGCACGACCGCACCGGTCACGACGGCACCGACGGGGCGCAGACCGCCCACCGTCAGCCCGCCACCGAACGACACCAGCAGGCCCAGGCCCGCGATCTTCCTATCCCCTGTCCACACGATCCTGGGATCGGCACGGGTGCGAGCTGGTTGAGGATTTAGACCCAGGACGGCAGCGGTTCCCGGGCGGCGAGCCAGTCCGGCGGGATGCCGTCCGGCCCGGTGTACGCCGCGACCACCCCACCGGCGATCGCGCAGGTCGTGTCGACGTCACCACCGGCCGCGATGCAGGCGGCAAGGGCGCCCGGATAGTCGTCGAGGAAGTGGTCGGCGACCCAGAGAGCGAACGGCACCGTGTCCTGCGCCATCGCGCGTGTGCCGTTGCCCAGCACGTGGGCCGCCTGCCCGGCGTCGCGCAGCCCGGCCGCCTCGACCAGCCCGTCGTGCACCCGGCCGGCCGGGGTGTGCGCGGTGACCGCGGCCAGCAGCCGGGGTCGTTGCCCGTCGAGCCGTCCGGCCGCCGCGACCGCCGCGGCCACGCAGACCGCCACTCCCCCGGCGATGCCGTCGGGGTGGGCGTGGGTGACCTCGGCCGCGCGGGCACCCTGAGCGGCTGCGTGGGCGAGCGAATCGGCATGCCAGGCGCCGAGCGGGGCGGCCCGCATGGCGGCGCCGTTGCCGGCCGAGCCCTGCCCGTCGAACGCCGCGGCGGCCGCGATCGGCCACGGCAGTCCCTCGCGGATCTGGCGCAACATGACCACCGCGCCGGGACCGTAGCCGCGGTACGGATCGTGGTGCCGCCCGAGCAGTTCGGCGAACCCGTCCCGGTCGAAGTCGCCCTCACCGAGGGTCGCGACCAGGCAGCACGCCTGTTCGGTGTCGTCGGTCCACGGCCAAGGGCCGTCCGGCGGCTCGGCCACATCGACCGGCGCGACGAAGTGCTGTGCGCCCAAGGCGTCACCGACGCTCAGGCCGGCGAGGCTCTCGCATGCCAGCCCGCGTCGCGTACCGGGGAAAAGAGTGAATGACATCGGCACATCGGATGGTATTCCATCACTGTCTGTGATTGAGGAGTGTCCCTGGATCACCGGTTAGGCAGAGGTTGCCAGGGGCAGTACCTTCTTCGCATGGCCACGGTGTTGCTCGTCGAAGACGATCACGTCGTGCGTGGCGCCATGCTCCGCTCGCTCGCCGATCGGGGCCACGCCGTGCACGCCGTCGGCACGGCACTCGACGCGCTGCGCCGGGTCGCCGCCGAGACACCCGACCTGGTGGTGCTCGACCTCGGCCTGCCCGATCTGGACGGCTCCGACGCGCTGCGCATGCTGCGCGGCATCACCGACGTGCCGATCATCATCGCCACCGCGCGCGATGACGAGCAGACCGTCGTGCGCCTGCTGCGGGCGGGCGCCGACGACTACATGGTCAAGCCGTTCACCGGCGCCCACCTCGACGCGCGCATCGCGACCGTGCTGCGCCGGGTCGGCCGGGCCAGCCGGACCGCCGCGCCGGCCGTGCACGAGGTCGGCGAGCTGCGGGTGGACATCGGCGAGCGCAGCGCCACGCTGGGCGAGCAGTCCCTCGCACTCACGCGCAAGGAGTTCGACCTGCTGGCCTACCTCGCCGCCCGTCCGGGCCGAGTCGTTTCCCGACGTGAGCTGCTGGAGGAGGTATGGCGACAGCCATCGGTGGGCGAGGACCAGACGATCGACGTCCACCTCTACTGGCTGCGGAGGAAACTGGGCGAATCAGCCGCGAAGCCGCGCTACCTGCGCACCGTGCGGGGGGTCGGATTCCGGTTGGTGGCGCCGGACTGAGGTCCCGCCTCGCCATCACCACCGCGATCACCACCGCGGTCGCCGCACTCGTCTTCCTGCTCCCCCTCGGCTGGGAGCTCCGCAACGACCACCGCGACAAGGCGATGTCGGCCGCCGAGCGGGAGAGCGCCACAGTCGCGGGCGCCATCGCGGCCGGCGCGAGCAAGAAGGGCGTCGAAGCCGCCGTCGCGGCGGCCGGCGGCCACCCGGTGGTCCATCCGCCCGGCGGCCAGCCGGCCGGGCACGCCGACGCGAGCGACGTGCAACGTGCGGCTTCCGGAGGCGGCTCCATCACCGCGTCGGTTCCCGGAGGTCTCGTACGCCTCGAGCCGGTGACCGTGGCGGGCAAGACGTCGGTCGTGGAAGTCTTCGTGCCCGGCGACGAGCTGGGCGAGAACACGGGCCGCGACTGGTGGATGCTGGCCGGCCTCGCGCTGCTGCTGGTCGGCGCCGCGGTGTTCGCGGTCGACCGGCTCGCCCGCGGCGCGGTCAACTCGGCCCGCAACCTGGTGCAGGCCGCGCTCGCGGTCGGGGGCGGTGACCTGGGCGTACGCATCCAGCCGAGCGGGCCCCGCGAGCTGGCCGAAGCCGGTTATGCCTTCAACCGGATGGCCGACCGGCTGATCACCACGCGCCGCGACGAGCGGGAACTGGTCGCCGACTTGTCCCATCGGCTGCGCACCCCGTTGACCGCGCTGCGGCTCGACGCCGAGGCGCTCGACCCCGACGACACGCAGATCGGCATCCAGTTCGATCAGGCCGAGCTCGACCGGCGGCGCGGCATCCGGCGCATCCGGCAGGCCATCGTGACCCTCGAGGGCGAGGTCAACCAGCTCATCAACACCACCCGCAAGGCGGTCGCGGCCCAGGTCGCGGCCGCCCCCGAGCCCGGCGTCTGCGACGTCAGCGAGGTGGTACGCGAGCGCATGACGTTCTGGTCGGCGCTGGCCGGCGACCAGAACCGGCCCTACCAGGTGGTCGGCGCGCAGATGCGGATCCCGGTGCCGGTCGCGCGGGCCGAACTGGCGGCCGCCCTCGATGCCGTTCTGGGTAACGTGTTCCGCTACACCCCCCAGGGGACCGCGTTCGAGGTCGGTGTCTCCCGCCGTGACGGCTGGGTCGCTCTGCGCGTCGACGACGCCGGTCCCGGCATCCCCGACCCCGAAAAGGCCCTGCAACGTGGACAGAGCAACAAGGGATCGACCGGTCTCGGTCTCGACATCGCCCGGCGGGCCGCCCAGTCCGCCGGCGGATCGGTCAGCCTCGCCCGGGCCTCACTGGGCGGAGCGAGCATCGTGATGATGCTCGCCGACGCGGACGCGTCGCCGAAGCAGGCGAGTCGCTTCGGCCTCGTCGGACGCCTCGCCCGTGAACGCTCCAACCGACCGGTACGACCGGAGTGACGCGAATTACGCCGGACGGTACAACAGTTGCTTAGATCTGTATTAAGGACGTTCCGCTGGGGGCGGCAGGCTGGCAGTCTTCCGACCCGAGCGACGAGAAGTGGACGCCCATCCACCTCCCACCGTGCCCCCGCAAGTCGAGGAGATCTCGTGCCCGCCCATCGCCGGCCCACACCGAGTGGGGAACGGCGGCCACGCACCAATGCGCACCGTATTCTTCCGATCGCACTCGGCCTCGTGCTGATCGGTGTCGGCGGCGCAGTGGGCCCCAGCGTGGTCGAGAACGTCACGGGCGGTGATCCGCCGAAGCTGTCCCTCACCGCGCTCCCGGCCGACACCCCCGCCCAAGGCCTCGTCTACGCCGGCCTGCGCCCGGCCAAGTCCGACTCGCTGTGCGCGGGCGCCTACACACTCGACGACGAGACCTGCACGTACGGCCCCGACACCGCCCCGGCCGGCCTCAAGGTCGGCACCGACGTGGCCGCCGTCGCCCCGAAGTCGCCGCCCCTGATCGCGCCGACCCGCGAGACCGCCGGCACCCCGGCCGACGCCGAGATCGTGCGCGACGAGGGCGGCAGCGCGCTGACCGCCGACGCGCCCGCGATCATCCCCGACCCGGCGCCCGGCCAGGCCGACTTCGTGCTGGGCGCGCACGACGTGGCGTGCGAGAGCGACGGCCACGACGGCAAGCGGGTGCAGGTGCTTTACCTGCAGCAGTTCGGCACGATCAGCCGCTACACCGACTTCCTCGGCTCGATCCGCACCTGGGCCACCGGAGTCGACCAGATCTTCGACGCGAGCGCGGCCGAAACCGGCGGCTCGCGGCATATCCGGTTCGTGACCACGCCGCAGTGCCAGGTCGACGTCGACGAGGTGCAGCTGCCGGTCGGCGGGCTCGACTCGTTCACCAGCACGATCGCGGCCCTGCAGAGGCTCGGCTACAACCGGACCGACCGCAAATACCTGATGTTCACCGACGCGAACGTCTACTGCGGCATCGCCAGCTACGTCGACGACCAGCGCTCGGGGCTGGGCAACCGCAACAACGGCGGCCCGTCGTACGGGCGGGTCGACGCCGGCTGCTGGAGTTCGGCGATGGCGGCCCACGAGCTCGCGCACGAGCTGGGTGCGGTGCTGACCGGCACACCTCACGCCAGCGGCGCCGGCGGCTGCACCGACGGGTACGACCTGCTCTGCGTCCCCGACCGCTCGGGCCGGACGGTGCGTAACGTCTGCCCGCGCTCGCACGCCAACCGGCTCGACTGCGGACACGACGACTACTTCTCGACCAACCCCCGGCCGGGCAGCTACCTGGCGACCAGCTGGAACGTCGCAACCAGCGAGTTCCTGCTGCGCAGCGACGGCGGCGACGACATACCCGACACGGGCGCCGCCGACCCGGCGACCGGGGCGCCGGCACCGGCCGTCCGGCCCTCGGGCAACCCGACACCGTCCACTCAGGTCGCTCAGGCGCCGGCGAGCACCGCACCCACGCCGACCGGCTCCGACCTGCCCGGCGCCGGTTCCCCGCCCAGCACCGACTCGCAGCCGGTGAAGGCCAAGGCCTCCAAGGGCGTTCAGGTCGAGGAGGAGAGCAACGCCGCACCGGCCGGCGGACCCGTCCAGGCGGTGCTCGAGATCCGCAACACGACCAGCGGATCGGCCGAACTCAACTGGAGCGCCGCCTCCGACACCGCGACCTACCTGGTGTCGGTCGACGGCGACCCGGTCGGCACCACCAAGGCGACCCGGGCCCGGCTCATCGGCCTCAAACCCGACTCGAAATACCAGGTGACGATCAAGTCGGGCACGGCGTACACGGCGAAGGGTACGGCCGAGACCGCGCCGTACGCCCGGCCGGCCGAAAACAGCTGGTTCGACCTGAGCAACGCCCTCACCGGCGGCGGCGCCGACCTGTACGCGGCCCGGGTGGCCAACGGCACCCCGCTGACCCTGGCCGAGTCGGACGGCGACGCCCAGCAGCAGTGGGAACTCGTGCCGGCCGGCAAGAACAGCTACTCCCTGGTTTCCCGGGCGACCGGCAAATGCGCCATCCCGCTCGACGGCAACCTGATCGCGGGCGTCCCGATCGTGCAGCGCGACTGCACGACCGACGACAGCGGGCACTGGCAGCTGCAGGCGTCCGACTACGGCTTCACCCTGCGGACCACGGCCGCCGACCTGGTCATCGGGGTGGGCAGCCAGCGGTTCGGCCAGCACCGCGTCCTCGTCCTGCAGGACAGCAACGGCCAGCGGCACCAGAGCTGGACGGCGGTACCCGACTAACCCCCGAAGGTGGCAACGATGCCCGACACGATGTACAGGCCAGTGGCCGGCCCCGACGAGGGCCCGGCCCGCTTCAACCGGCGGCGGCTGATCCGCGTGATCGCCATCCTCACGATCGGCATCATCCTGGTGCTGGCGATCTGGCAGGACCCGCTCTACGCCCGCGCCTAGGCGTTGGCGGTCGTGTAGTCGTCGATCTCCTTCAGCAGGGCGGCTTTGCCGGTCGGCTCCAGGAAGCTGTGCTGCACGGCGGCCCGGGCCAGGTCGGCTACGCCCTTGGCGTCCAGGTCGAGTAGGCGGGCGGCTACCGCGTACTCCTCCTCGAGCGTGGTGCCGAACATCGGCGGGTCGTC
This sequence comes from Actinoplanes sp. NPDC051343, assembly GCF_044455125.1. Classification (NCBI taxonomy): domain Bacteria; kingdom Bacillati; phylum Actinomycetota; class Actinomycetes; order Micromonosporales; family Micromonosporaceae; genus Actinoplanes; species Actinoplanes sp. NPDC051343. The sequence continues at coordinate 346,371 of NZ_JBITEL010000007.1, read as the reverse complement.
CGAGTTGATGCTGACCGGCACGCCGGCCGCGACCAGGGCGGGCAGCGGGTGCTCGTCGAGCGACGCTACGGCGCGGGTGCGCACGTTGGAGGTCGGGCAGACCTCGAGCGGGATGCCGCGTTCGGCCAGGTGAGCCATGAGCGCCGGGTCCTGGGCGGCCGAGATGCCGTGGCCGATGCGCTCGGCGCCGAGCAGGGTGAGCGAGTCCCAGATCGTGTCCGGGCCCGTCGTCTCGCCGGCGTGCGGCACGCTGTGCAGGCCGGCCGCGCGGGCCCGGTCGAAGAAGGGCTGGAACTGGGGCCTCGGCACGCCGATCTCGGGGCCACCGAGACCGAAACTGATCAGGCCGTCGGGCTGTTCCTCGAGGGCGACGCGGAGCGTCTCCTCGGCCGCCGGCACGCCGGCCTCGCCCGGGATGTCGAAGCACCAGTGCAGCTCGATGCCGAATTCGGCGCGGGCGGCCCGCCGGGCGTCCTCGATCGCCGCGCAGAACGCCGGGGCCGGGATGCCCCGCCTCACGCTCGAGTACGGGGTGATGGTCAGCTCGGCGTACCGCACCTGCTGCCGGGCCAGCTCGCGCGCCACCTCGAAGGTCAGCGTCCGCACGTCCTCGTCGTCCCGGATCAGGTCGACCACGCTCAGGTAGACGTCGATGAAGTGGCGGAAGTCGCGGAACGCGAAGTAGTCGGCCAGCGCGGCCGGGTCGGCCGGCACCGCCGTGTCGCCCTCGTGCCGGGCCGCCAGCTCGGCCACGATCCGCGGCGACGCCGAGCCCACGTGGTGTACGTGCAGCTCGGCCTTGGGCAGCCCGGCGATGAACGTGGTCAACTCGGTCATGATGTCCCTTCCGCGGTCGCGGTCCTCGCCACCATGAAGATCCGGCGGAAGGGGAACGCGACGTATCCCCCGGCCGCCGGGTAGGCGGCCGCGATCTCCCGCGCCAGGTCGGCGCGGAATTCCCGCCACGCATTCTCGTTCAAGGCGGCCTTGACGGGACGCAATGCGGTGCCCTCCACCCAGCGAAGCACGGGATGCTCGTCGCCGGTGTCCGGCAGCAGGTGAAGGTACGTGGTTTCCCAGGCGTCCACGCTCGCGCCGACCGACAGCATCAGCGACGCGTAGCCGGCCGGGTCGTCGACCGGCGCCTCCCGGGTCAGGTGGGCGACGTCGTAGCGGGCGGCGACCGCGCGGATCGCGCGATGCGACGGTGCGTCGAAGTTGCCCGGCACCTGCATCGCCAGCCACGCGCCGGGCGGGAGCTCACGGGCCCAGCGGCTCAGCAATTCTCGATGCTCCGGCACCCACTGCAGAGTGGCGTTGGTAATCAGCACGTCGATGTCGTTGTCGGGCTCCCACCCGCGTACATCAAGCAGGCGGAAGCTTGCCGCCGAGCCCAGCCCCGACGCTTTTTCCACCATCTCCGGCGAGGAGTCGATGCCGGTCAGGCGGGCATCCGGCCATCGTGAGGCGAGCGAGAGGGTGAGCTCACCGGGGCCACAGCCGAGATCGACCACGGCCCGCGGGCGCTCCGCGCCGACGCGGGCCACCAGATCGAGGAACGGACGGGCACGCTCGGTGCCGTAGCGCCGGTAGACGGCGGGATCCCACATCAGATCAATCTCCAAACCGTACGTACGTTTTGCTACACGCTATCAGTGGAGCGGTAGGGTTTGACCCGTGGAGAATCGCAGTTTTCGCAGGATGGGACGGACCGTCGGGGTCATCGGACTCGGCGCGTGGCAGCTCGGCGCCGACTGGGGCGAGGTCAGCGAGGCCGACGCCCACGCGACCCTGCAGGCCGCCGTCGACGCGGGCGTCACGTTCATCGACACGGCCGACGTCTACGGCGACGGCCGCAGCGAGCAGATCGTCGGCTCGTTCGTCAAGGACAAGCCGTCCCTGACCGTCGCCACCAAGATGGGCCGGCGGATGGCGCAGGAGGTCGCCAACTACAACCTGGACAACTTCCGGGCGTGGAACGACCGGTCCCGGGCCAACCTCGGCGTCGACACGCTCGACCTGGTCCAGCTGCACTGCCCGCCCACGCCGGTGTTCTCGTCCGACGCGGTCTACGACGCTCTCGACCAGATGGTCTCCGAGAAGCGGATCGCCGCCTACGGCGTCAGCGTCGAGAAGGCCTCCGAGGCCCTCGCGGCGATCGCGCGCCCCAACATCGCGAGCGTGCAGATCATCCTGAACGCGTTCCGGCTCAAGCCGCTCGAGCAGGTGCTGCCGGCCGCCCTTTCGGCCGGCGTCGGCATCATCTCGCGGGTGCCGCTGGCCAGCGGGATGCTGTCCGGGCGCTACGACTCCAACACCACGTTCGCGGACAACGACCACCGCAACTTCAACCGGCACGGCGAGGCGTTCGACGTCGGCGAGACCTTCTCCGGAGTGGACTACGGGACCGGGCTCGAGGCGGTACGCCGGCTCAAGCCGCTGGTGCCCGCCGGCGCCACGATGGCCCAGTTCGCCCTGCGCTGGATCCTCGACCAGCCCGGCGTCACGGTCGTCATCCCGGGCGCGCGCAACCCGGAACAGGCCGCCGCGAACGCCGCCGCGGCTTCGTTGGCGCCGTTGCCCGCAGCGACCCTCGACGAGGTCAAGGCGGTCTATGACGAGCTGATCCGCCCGCAGGTGCACGACCGGTGGTAAACGACCCGAGGGGCAACCGGCACCCGGACGACGACCCGGAGGCCGGCCCGCGCACGGGCCGGCCCCTGGACAAGGCCGGCTGGACGTCCGACGACGGCGGCTGGACACCGGCCGCCGGGCGACCCGGCACGCCGGGAAGCCCCTCGGGCGAGCCGCTCGACAAGGGCCGGCCGCCTGTGCGGGGCGGCAACGACCCGCGTACGGGCGGCTGGCAGACCGGCGCGGCTGACGACCCGCGAACCGGCGGCTGGCAGACCGGCGGCGGCGCGGCGGGTGGCGGCGCGGCGGGTGGCGGCGGCTGGCAGGCCGGCGCGGCTGACGACCCGCGAACCGGCGGCTGGCAGACCGGTGGCGGCGCAGCCGGTGCTGGCGCAGCCGGTGGCGGCGCAGCCGGTGCTGGCGCAGCCGGTGCTGGCGCAGCCGGTGCTGGCGCAGCCGGTGCTGGCGCAGCCGGTGCTGGCGCAGCCGGTGCTGGCGCAGCCGGTGGCGGTCAGACGGGCGGCTGGCGGGCGGACGGCGCAGACGATCCGCGAACGGGCGGGCGGCAGGCGGGTGGCGGCACGGCTGATCCGCGAACCGGCGGCTGGCAGAGCGGTGCCCAAACGGGCGGCCGTGACGATCCCCGCACTGGCGGATGGCAGGCCGACCAGCCGCGGACCGGTGGGTGGCGGGCCGGCGGGACCGGTGACGTTGCCCGGGACGGCGGGCGGCCGGCCTCCTTGGAGCAGGCTGATGCTCAGCGGACCGGCGGGTGGGCGACCGAGGAGGCCGCCAGCGGGCAGTGGCCGGCCACCGACGAGACTGGGGCGTGGCCCAGCAGCAAACCGGCCGGGGAGGATCCGGAGGCGCCCAAGCCGAAACTGGTCGGGTGGCTGCCGATGGTGGTGGGCGTTCTCGCGATCGTGCTCGGTCTCGTGTGGACGATGCAGGGGCTCGATGTGCTCACCGACGCCCAGATGAGCGGGCAGCGGCTGTGGGCGGAGATCGGGCCCGGCGTCGCCGTTGTGGGGCTCGTCCTGATTGTGGTCGGGGTCAGGTTGCGTACGCGCGCAAAGCGTAAGGCGGCAGCGGCCGCAAGCCACTGACAATCCTCAGCAATGGAGAAAGGCCCCGCACCCTCCGAAGAGGACGCGGGGCCTTTTGCCGGTCGCCGGACCGGCTTCAGATCTGGCCGACCTCCGCCAGGCGGTCGGCAGCCGGTCTCGCGACCGGCGGTTGGTCTCAGAGCGGGCGAACCTGCTCCGCCTGCGGGCCCTTTTGTCCTTGGGCGATCTCGAACTCGACCCGCTGGTTCTCTTCCAGACTGCGGTAGCCGCTCGTCTGGATGGCCGAGAAGTGGACGAACACGTCAGCACCCCCGCCGTCGACGGTAATGAAGCCGAAGCCCTTGTCTGCGTTGAACCACTTCACGGTTCCTTGCGCCATGCTGAACTCTCCCTCTGAAAATGCCGGCCCCCTTGATGCCCAGGGCCGATGACCGTTTTCGAGCAGCGGCGCCGTGAGGCGGCCCTCAGAGGACGTCCCATCCGTTCGGCCTCGTGACACCCGCCGACCAAGCTGGCCGACATCGTCCGCGGTCGGACGGAAGCAGCGAACCACGTACGCAAAAACTGGGCACACTGTACCTGAAAATCGGCCTGTAAAGCCCCCCTCGGGCCAATCGAATAAACATCCGCAGATACGGAAAAGGGCCCCCACTTCGCTCTCGCGATGTGGACGCCCGCAACCGTTAGTTAGGTTTTTAACTAGGCCATTGGCCAGTAAGTTTGCGTACTCCGGTGGCGCCACCTCGATCGACGGCCGCCTTCACGAGCGCGAAGATGGCGCCTTGCAACGCGGCTGCCGCGAGAATTTCGCCCCATCCACGTTCCTCATCGGTTGCGTTCGGAGCGTCGTCGTCTCCCGAGGCCATCTTCCAGACCTCCCTGAAGACGAAGCCCGCGACCATGCCCGCGCCGACGCCGAGCAGAATGCCGACCGGCTTGTAAGCGATCTTGCCAAGCTTGCCGCTCACCGGCGACTCCCTCGCACCAGCAGGATGATGCCGACGATCGCGGCCGCACCGGCGACCAGCAGCGCGACCGGCATCCGACGGCCGGCGACATCGACCTCGGTGTCGGACGACGAGGCCGCCGAGTCGGCGGCGGACCGCACGCGGCCACCGGCCTGCAGGGCCGCCTCGCGTACGCGACCGGTGGCCTCAGCGGCCTGCGCGCGCACCCGATCCTTGGCGTGCTCGACCTGCTCCTTCGCCCGGGCCTTCACGTCGGCCTTGGCCGCCAGCGCCTGCACCGTCTCGCCCAGCTCGGTGCGGGTCTGCTTGATCTCGGCCCGCAGGGCCTCGACGTCCGGCTTCTCCGGCGCTGCGCCGTTCTTCTCGCTCATTATCGTCCTCGCTCCTTGACCGCCTGCTTGACCTCGTCGACATCCGCCTTGACGCTTTCGATCGCGGCCTTGGGCTCCGGCGGCACCGCCTTCTTCACCTGGCTCCGGCCGAGCAGGGCCAGGATGCCGGCGATCACGAAGCATGCGACGGTGACGATCAGGGCGGCCAGCCAGAGGTCCAGGAACAGGTTGAACACAATGATCAGCGTTGCCACGGCGGCACCCGTACCGTACAGCGCGAGAACGCCGCCCCCGCCGAACAAACCGATCCCGATGCCGGCGTGCTTTCCCTTCTCGGCGAGCTCGACCTTGGCCAGGGCTATCTCGTCACGAACCAGGCGGGAGATCTGCTCGCTCGCCCGCTGCACGAGCTCGGCGGTCGACTGCTCGGTAACCGGTCGACCGTTCACGACATCGGCCATCGTGTCCCCCTCTCTCTGTAGTGGTTGTATGCCCTGCGTACCCATGGATCAATCCTCACCCGGTGAACTGGCGATGTGGGGCGGAAATCCGACAGCCGGGGCCGGTTCCGGGCCCGCGAACGCCGCTCCCCGGGCCTCGCCGTCGTCGCCGCCGGAGAAGACCCGGTCGTCGCCCGACGCGTCCGGCTCGCGGCGGACGACCGGGCCCAGCGGGGCGTTCGTCTCGTGCGGCGGCCCCACGTCGGCGCGTACCCGGGGCAGGGCGTCGCGCTGGTGTTCCCAGACCCAGCCGACCAGTCGTTCCCGGACCAGGCAGCGCAGATCCCACAGCGAGGCCGCGTCGGGTGCGCTGACCAGCGCGCGCAGCCGGATCGACCCGCCGACGGCGTCGGTCACCTGCAGCACACAGACCCGTCCGTCCCAGAGCTCGGAGGCCTCGCAGACCGAGCGCAGCTCGGCCCGCATCGGCTCGATCGGCACGGACCAGTCGACGTCCAGCTCGGCGGTGCCGAGCACGGCCGATCCGGTACGCGTCCAGTTCTGGAACGGCTTGGTGGTGAAGTACGAGGTGGGCAGCAGGAGGCGGCGGTCGTCCCAGATCTGCACCGCCACGTAGGTCAGGGTCAGCTCCTCGATGCGGCCCCACTCCCCCTCGACCACCACCACGTCGTCGACCTTGATCGCGTCGCTGAAGGCCAGCTGCAGCCCGGCGAAGACGTTGCCGAGCGCGCTCTGGGCAGCCAGCGCGGCGATTACGCTGGCCAGGCCGGCCGAGGCGAGCAGGCTGGCGCCGAGCGCCCGGATGCCGGGGAAGGTCATCAGCACGACGCCCAGTGCGAGTACCACGATCGCCGCAACGGTGACCCGCCGCAGGATCACCACCTGGGTCTTCAACCGGCGCCGTTTGAGGTTGTCGGGCACGTCGGTGCGCCAGCGGTCCAGGGCGACGTCCTCGAGCACCAGCACCAGGGCGCCGACCAGCCATGCGAAGCAGGCGATGAACGCGATGATCAGGGTGTGCAGCGTGCCGTCGCGGCCGGGGAACTCACCGGCCCGGGCACGCAGCGCCTGCTGCACCGCGAACAGCAGCATGGTGGCCTGGAACGGCCGGTGGGCGGTGCGGGCCAGGTCAGCGGCGAGCGTCGACCGGCGGCCGAGACGACTCAGCACCAGGTGCGCGATCTCGACCAGGACGATGGCCGCGACCGCCGCCCCGGCCACGACCACGACAGTGGTCAGGATGCTGGACACTTTGCTTTTCTCTCTTCCGCACGAAATCGGGCCAGCGAACAGGGTTGCCCTGTTCACCGGCCCGCACAACATCGTGCCCGAAGGTCAGACCTTTCGGTATTTCGCTTGCGAGAAGCAGAACACTCCGAATGCGGCGAAGCCGAGTGCAATCAAAGCGAGCAGCCAGGGCCCGTACGAATGGCCGGCCAGCGTCTTCAGTGCCGCATCGAGTCCGCGCGCCTTGTTGGGGTCGTACTTGACCGCGGCGACCACGACGAGGACACCGGCAATGGCGTACGCGACGCCCTTGGCCGAATAGCCGGCCATGCCCAGGCGCCGGGTCGACTTACGAACGGACGGGCGCATCTCCTGCATCTTGAGATGCTTCTCGAACTTCTTCAGTACGCCGTACACGGCCAGTCCGATGCCGACGCCGAGAATGACCAGACCGACCAGCCCGATCAGCCACCGGCCCCCGCTGTGCGCCATCACGCTCGAGCTCTTGCTCTGCGACTTGGCGGCCGAGGACGAGTTGGCACCGGTGACGATCTTTATCGCGGTCCAGGCCAGCCAGAGGTAGACGATGGCCCGGATGCCGGAGATGACCCGTTCGGCGATCGCGGCCTTGTCGCGGGGTCCGCTCTCGCCGACCGCCGCCTCGAATCCCTGCCAGATCGCCAGGCCGACCATGCCGACCGCGATGACCACGAGCAGGACCTTGCCGAAGGCGTTGCCGGCCAGGGTTTGCAGCGCCCCGTTCTGGTCGCCCTCCCGGCCGGAGTGGCCGAACGCGACCTGCAGCGCCAGCCAGGCGAAGAGAAGGTGGATGACGCCGTAGGCGACGAACCCGCCCCGGGCGAGGTATTCCAGCGGCTTGCTGTCGGCAGCCCGGGATGCAGAGGCTTTAACGTGCGTGGACGCGGAGGACATGCGCCTCAATGTGACCCGTGGCCACTCTAGCCAAACCCGTCACCTGTGCCGCATAGGCTGGACGGGTGAGTGACATCGAGGTCCAGGACAACGCCGAGCGCCACCGGTTCGAGGTGCTCCTCGACGGCGAGATGGCCGGGAAGGCCGTCTATCAGTCGCGCCCGGGCGCGATCATCGTGACCCACAGCGAGGTGGACCCGCGCTTCCGCGGCCACGGGTTGGCCAATGAGCTGGCCAAACGCACCCTGGACCAGATCCGGGAGCGGAACCTCCACGTCGTACCGCTCTGCCCCTTCTTCGCCCACTACGTGTCGGAGCACCCGGAATACGGGGACATGGTGGAGGACTACTAGGCCGCCAGCGGCTGCCGCACGTTGGTCCCGGCCAGAAGTTCGGCCGCGGCCTGGCCGCACGCCCGGGTCGCACCGAAGGTCGCAATGTGCACGCCGCCCAGCATCCGGGCCGGCACGCCCATCTCGACCACGATCGCGTCCGGCCGTACCTCGAGCACCCGCTCGATCGCGTCGGCCAGCCACGGGTGGCGGTGCACGTCGCGGGCGACCAGCACCAGCGGGCGCCCGGTCGCCCCGGCCAGCACCGGCGCCGCCGGATCGGGCAGGCCGGCCAGGTCGTCGGCGGTGAGCCGCACCGAGGTGGTACCCGGCAGCAGGTCGTCGAGCGGCGCGCCGACCCCCCACGGGGTCTCGGCGCCGATCGCGATGTTGCGCGGCGGGGCGAACTCGACGACGTGGGCCGGGCCGGCGATCGGCAGGACCCCGTCGGCGTCGGTCGCGGTGACCCGGACCGCGCGCCGGGCGGCGTCGAAACCGACCGGGCTGCCTTCCGCGCCGGGGATCTTCGACGACCGGCCCGCCTGCTGCTGGTGGGTCCACGTGCTCAGCTCACGTACCCGGGCGGCCGCGTCGCGCAGGCGTTCCTCGGGCAGCTCGCCGGTGCGTACGGCCTGGACGATCGCGTCGCGCAGCCGGATCGCGGTCTGCTCGTCGGCGTGCTCACCGCCGACACAGATCGCGTCGGCGCCGGCCGCGATCGCTCGGACGGTCGCCCCGCCCAGCCCGTACTTGCGGCTGACGCCCTGCATCTCGATGGCGTCGGTGACGATGAGGCCGGTGTAGCCCATCTCGACCCGCAGCAGGTCGGTGAGGATGCGCCGGCTCAGGGTGGCCGGCAGGTCCGGGTCGAGCGCGGGCACGAGCAGGTGGCCGGTCATCACCGCGCGCACGCCGGCCTCGACGGCGGCCCGGAACGGTACGAGCTCGCACGCCTCCAGGGCCGCCCGGTCGCGGTTGATCAGCGGGAGGGCGTGGTGCGAGTCGACGGCGGTGTCGCCGTGACCCGGGAAGTGCTTGGCGCAGGCCGCGACCCCGGCCGCCTGCAGGCCCCGGATCCAGGCCACCGACTGGCGGGCGACCAGGTCGGGCTCGGCGCCGAACGCGCGTACGCCGATGACCGGGTTGTCGGGGTTGCTGTTGACGTCGGTGTCCGGCGCGTAGTCGAGCGTGATGCCGGCCGCGGCCAGGTCGGCGCCGAGATCACGCGCGACCGCCTCGGTCAGCGCGGGGTCGTCGATCGCGCCGAGGGCCAGGTTGCCGGGGCGGGAACTGCCGTACACCGACTCGAAGCGGGTGACGTCGCCGGCTTCCTCGTCGATCGCGATGATGACGTCCGGCCGCTCGCTGCGCAGCTGCGCGGTCAGCCGGGCGATCTGGGCCGGCGACTCGACGTTGCGGGCGAAGAGCGCGACGCCGCCGAGTCCTTCGCCGAGCCACCGGCACACCCAGTCGGGCGTCGTGGTTCCGACGAATCCCGGCTGTAGCACCGTCGCGGCCAGTTCCGGCAATTCGCCGTGGTTCGGCATGAGCCCCCGTCCTCTGTCGTCCCGCGCCCTCGCTGGGAGCGCGCCCGTTCGCGGACCTATGGTCACACCGCCATTCGATTTAGTCAACAAACCTTTCTATTACGTGGACTGGTGGCCCGTCGATACGATGCGTACGTGCCGACACCGCTAGCCGAGACCGCGACCGGCGTCGACTGGTCGCAGATTCACGCCGTACGCCTGCTGGGCGTGGCCCTCGCCGCGCTCTTCCTCCTATGGGCGATCCGCCGCATGTTCGGCGGCAAGAAGTGAGTTCTGTTTGCACTCCCGGGCCGCGGGGAACCCAGGCCGCTCGATGAAACTTCCCGTCTACGGCCCCCGCCTGCGCCGGGTCGCCCGGCAACAGTTCGGGTGGCCCAGCCTGCGTCCCGGCCAGTTCAAGCCCATGCGGGCGGTGCTGCGCCGCCGCGACGCCCTGGTCGTCCTGCCCACCGGCGCCGGCAAGTCGGCGATCTACCAGATCCCGGCCGTGCTGCTGCCCGGGCCGACCGTGGTCATCTCGCCGCTACTGGCCCTGCAACAGGATCAGATCGCCGCTCTCAACGAGCGGAACGATCCCAAGATCCGTGCGGTGCGGGTGTCCTCGGCCGAGACGCCCAACCAGCAGCGCGAGGCGATCGAGGAGATCCGTTCCGGCAAGGCGGAGTTCCTTTTCATCACCCCCGAGCAGCTGAGCGACCCCGAGCGGCTGGCCGAGATCAAGGCCTTGAAGCCCGGGCTGGTCGCGATCGACGAGGCGCACTGCATCTCGGCCTGGGGCCACGACTTCCGGCCCGACTTCCTCGCCCTCGGCGAGATGATCAAGGGCATGGGCCGGCCGCCGGTGCTGGCGCTGACCGCCACCGCGTCCCCGCCGGTCCGCGAAGACATCATCGAGCGGCTGCAACTGAAAGACCCCGAGATCCACGTCTCCGGCCTCGACCGGAGCAACCTCTTCCTCGAGGTGGCCTACTGCCCGGACGAGGACTACCGCTGGCGCCGCCTGACCGCGCTGCTCGACCAGGGCCGGATGCCCGGAATCATCTACGTCGCGACCCGGCGGGCGTCCGAGGAACTCACGGAGCGCCTGGTCGGCGCCGGTTACAACGCCGCGTTCTACCACGGTGGCATGGCGGGCGGCGCTCGCGAGCAACGCCACGAGGACTTCAGCGACGACAAGATCGACATCATGGTCGCCACGTCGGCATTCGGCATGGGCATCGACAAGCCCAACATCCGCTGGGTCGCCCACGTCGCCCTGCCCGACTCCCCGGACAGCTACTTCCAGGAAATCGGGCGTGCGGGCCGCGACGGCGCTCCGGCCAACGCCCTGCTCCTCTGGCGGGCCGAGGACGAGGGCATCCAGCGCTTCTTCAACGGCGGCGCCCCCGACCCGGACGAGTTGCGTGAGCTGGCGGCGGCGCTGCGCACCGGGCCGCAGACCAAGAAGGCCCTGGCCGAGAGGACCGGCCTCGGCCCCCGCAAGCTGGGCACCCATCTCGGGTTGCTGGAACAGGTCGGCGCGGCCCGTCCGGGCCGCGGCAACAAGATGACGGTGCCGCTTTTCGCGCCGCTTCCGGCCGCGGCGGCCGATCTTGCCGTACGCGAACACGAGCGCCAGCAGACCGTGACCCGCTCCCGCACCGACATGATGCGCGGCTTCGCCGAGACGCGAAGCTGCCGGTCGCAGATCCTGCTGTCGTACTTCGGCGAGCAGCGCAAGAACCCGTGCGGCCACTGCGACAACGACGTCAACGGCGTCGCCGCCGAGGTGCAGACGTCCGGCCAGCCGTTCGCGGTGCACAGCAAGGTCCGCCACGGCGAGTGGGGTCTCGGCACGGTGATGGGCTACGAGGGCGACCGGGTCACGGTGCTCTTCGACGAGGTCGGTTACAAGACGTTGTCGGTGCCGGTCGTGATCGGGAACGACCTGCTCACCGAGGGCTGATCAGCCGCCGGCCCGCAGCACCTCGAGCGCCACGGTCAGGGCGGCGGCGCGGCGGGCCTTCTCGTCGGCCTCGCCCGACGTGCCGCCCAGCGTGGCGGTCAGGTGCGCGCTCTGGATGGCGGCCAGCGCGGTGACGGCACGGGTCTGGTCGAGGATGCTCGGCTCGGGCCCGGCCAGGAACTCGATCATGCGCCGGTGCGACTCCCGGACCTCGGTGCCGACCGGCAGGATGCTGATCTCGGTGAAGTTCTGCCGGATCATCTTGGTGAGGTTGCCACCCCAGGACGCCTGCAGCTCGGCGAACCGGCGCACGGTCGCCTCGCGGTCGGCCAGCGTGGCCGGCCCGCCCGGGGTCTCGGCGAGCAGGGCGTCGATGTCGTCGATGTAGCCGCGCAGGATGCCGGTGACGATCTCTTCTTTGGTCTTGTAGTGGAAGTAGAGCGCGGCCTTGGTGACGCCGAGCTCCTCCGAGATCTCCCGCAACGACGTGTTGGCGTAGCCCTGTTCGGCGAAGAGCCGCAGGCCCACGGACAGAATCCGGTCGCGGGTGTCGGTGCGCCGGCTGTCCCCGGCATCGGTGCGGCGTGCCATCTGTGATACCTCCCACGGCCATCTTAATAACTTGACGACCGGCTAGCCAACGAGCCTAAAGTATTTACCTAGCCGGTCGATTAGTTAGTTCGCCTGCCACCCCCCGACGAGAGGTTCCCGGACATGTCGAAACCCGCAGCGCCGCCCGAGGCGACGCCCACCCGCGCGGGACTGGGCTTCAGTCACCGCGAGATCCTGGTGACGATGAGCGGCCTGGTGATCGCCATGCTGCTCGCCCAGCTCGACAACATGATCGTCGCCCCCGCGCTGCCGACGATCGTCGGCGACCTCGGCGGCCTGCAGCACCTCGCCTGGGTCACCACCGGTTACATCCTGGCGACCACGATCGCGACCCCGATCTGGGGCAAGCTCGGCGACCTCTACGGCCGCCGCATCACGTTCGTCTCCGCGATCGGCGTCTTCCTGGTCGGCTCCGCGCTCTGCGGCATGGCCCACAACATGGCCGAGCTGGTCGGCTTCCGGGCCGTGCAGGGCCTCGGCGCCGGCGGCCTCATCGTCGGCGTGCTCTCGATCATCGGCGAGATGATCCCGCCCCGCGACCGCAGCAAATACCAGGGCATCATGATGGCCGTCATGCCGGTCGCCCTGATCGGCGGGCCGCTGATCGGCGGCTTCATCACTGATCACCTCTCGTGGCGGTGGGCGTTCTACGTCAACCTGCCGCTCGGCGTGGTCGCCCTCGTCGTCGGCTGGCTCACCCTGGCCAAGCTGCCCCGCGGCACCGGCCACGCCCGCATCGACTGGCTCGGCACCGGCCTGCTGGCCGTCTGGATCACCTCGCTGGTGCTGATCACCAGCTGGGGCGGCACCGAGTACGCCTGGGCCTCCCCGCAGATCCTCGGCCTGGCCGTGCTCACCGTCGCCGGCCTGGTCGCCTTCATCGCCGTCGAGCGCCGCAAGGCCGAGCCGATCATGCCGCTGCGGGTCTTCAGGAACCGCAACTTCAGCCTGGCCGGCGGCATCGCCTTCATCTCCGGCTTCGCCCTGTTCGGCGCCATCGGCTACCTGCCGCAATATCAGCAGTTCGTGCAGGGCGCCTCGGCCACCAACAGCGGTCTCCTGCTGATGCCGATGATGATCGCCGTGATGGTGGTCAGCATCGTCTCCGGTCAGATCATCAGCCGCACCGGCAAGTACCGCATCTTCCCGATCGTCGGCGCCGCGGTGGTGGCCGCCGGAATGTTCCTGTTCACCACCGTCGGCGTCGGCACCTCGCAGGTCACGACCGCGATGTTCATGGTCGTCCTGGGCGGCGGCATGGGCGCGATCATGCAGACCAGCACGCTGATCGCCCAGAACAGCCTCGACCCCCGCGACATGGGCGCCGGCACCGGAGCCTCGACCTTCCTCCGCAACATGGGCAGCTCGCTCGGCGTCTCCATCCTCGGCGCGATCTACGCCCACCAGCTGACCGGCACGCTCGCCGACGCGGCGACCGGCAGCACGGGCAAGGTCACGGCCTCGTCGATGACGCCGGCGATGCTGCGGTCGCTGCCGGAAAGCGCCCGGCACCTGTTCCAGCAGGCGGTCACCAACGGCGTGACGTCGCTGTTCCTCTGGGGAGGCGCGGTGGCCGCGCTCGGCTTCGTGGTCGCGCTGTTCATCAAGCACGTGCCGCTGCGGGGCAGCAAGCCCGTCGGCGCGCAGGCCGAGGCCGCGGTCGCGCCGGTCGCCGAACTGGTCGCCTGATCACCGCTATGTCGGCAAGTGAAGGCGTCGCCGACCGGTCCTTGACCGGTCGGCGACACGGCGCACGCTGGGCGGCCGTCGCAGCGGTGGTCGCCCTCATTGCCGTAGAACTGGTCGCCGGCTGGCCTTCACTCGTCTCGGCCCTGTCGCACCTGCGCACCCCCGAACCCGGATGGCTGGCCGCCGCGATGGCCGCCGAGCTGGCCGCGATGTCGGCGTACGCCCGCATGCAGCGGCGCCTGCTGCGCTCGGCCGGCGTCCGGGTGCCGTTCCACCGCAGCGTCGCCCTCGCCTACGCCGCGCACTCGCTGAGCGCCACACTGCCCGGCGGCCCCGCCTTCTCGACCCGCTTCAACTTCCAGCAGATGCGCCGCTTCGGTGCCTCACCGGCCGTCGCCGCCTGGTGCATCGCGCTGTCCGCGCTGTTGTCGGCGGCCGGCCTCGCGGTCGTCACGACGGCGAGCGCGGTCGCCGCCCACGGCGTACCGGACTGGCGAACCCTCGCCGGCGTCGCGGCCGGCGTCCTGCTGCTGACGGCCGGCATCCGCTACCTCTGCCGTGACACCCGGCGCATCGAACCGGCCGTCCGGGCCGTGCTCGGACGGGTGAACCGGATGCGCCGCCGACCGGCCGACGACAGCCTCGACCGGATCCGCGGCTTCCTGGCCCAGCTCGGCGCCGCCCGCCTGACACCCGGCCACGGCACCGCGGCCGCCGCGCACGCCGTGCTCAACTGGCTCCTCGACGCCGGCTGCCTGTGGCTGTGCTTCCACGCCGTCGCGGGCGCCTCGACCAATCCGATCCAGCTGCTCCTGGCCTTCTGCGCCGGCATGGCGGCGTCCACCCTGACGATCGTGCCGGGCGGCCTCGGCATCATCGACAGCGCGCTCGTGCTCGGCCTGGTCGCCGGCGGCGCCGCGACGGCGACCGCGATCGCCACGGTCGTGCTCTACCGCGTGATCAGCTTCGGATTCGTGATCGGGGCCGGGTGGGTCGCCTGGCTGGTCCTGCGCCGTGGCTTGAATCCGTCCGAGGATGGGGTATAAGAGCGGGCGGAAGCTTGATGTCTAGGACAAGGACGAACCCGTGACCGACGAGCCGCTGTACGCGATGCTGGGCTTCACCGACGCCGAGTGGGGGCTGCTGGTCGGCCTGCCCCAGTCGGTGCTCACGGCGGCCAGCGCCGCGACTCCCGACAGTGCCCGCAAGACCCGGGCCGAGAGCGAGGCCGGGCTCGACGTCATCGCCGACGCACGCGCCTCGGCGAGCCCGCTCGTGTCGGCGATCGCCAAGGAGATCGTCACCGAGGTGGGCGACCCCGAGATGGGTGAGGAGGCGCCGGTGATCGAGCCGGGCGACCCCATCGCGTACGCCACCGACGTGCTCGGGCGCGCCGCCGAGGCCAACGCGCTGCTGGTCGCGAAGGCCGAGCAGGCCGACGCCGAGACGTACAAGCACTGGCTGGTCGAGATCGCCGACACCGTGGTCGGCGCCGCCTCGACCGGTGGCGTGCTCGGCATCGGCGGCGAGACGGTCACCGACAGCGAGCGCGCGTTCCGCGACGACCTCGGCAAGGCCCTCGCGGACTAGCCGATGCTCGACGAGCACGTCCAGGGGACGCCGAGCGCGCGCATAAGGCCCTACATGCCGTTCTACTCGGGCTACCGGCAGGACGGCCTCGCACCGGCCGTCCACCGCGGGCTGCCCTCGCCCTACCTGACGCTGATCTTCACGATGGACGATCCGCTCGTCGTCGAGAGACACCCCGATCCGAGGCAGACCGCCGGGAAGTACGACTCGCTCGCCGGCGGCCTGCACCTCACCCCGGCGCTGATCACCCATCCCGGCCGGCAGTCCGGCGTGCAGGCGACCGTGTCGCCGCTCGGCTGCCGGGCGCTGTTCGGGCGGCCCGCGGCCGAGCTGAGGGACCAGGACGTCGATGCCGCCGACCTGCTCGGCCCGCACGTCGTCGACGAGGTGCGGTACGGCCTGCTCACCGCGCCCGGCTGGGCCGCCCGCTTCGCCGTGCTCGACGCGGTGCTGACCCGCATCGTCACGGACTCCCAGGTCGCGCCGCAGATCGCGTACGCCCTCAAGCGCCTGCGAACGCCCGGCGTGAGCGTCGCGAAGCTCGCCGACGAAGTCGGCTGGAGCGGCCGTCATCTCACCGACCGGTTCTCCGCCGAGATCGGTCTGCGGCCCAAGGAGGCCGCCCGGGTGGCACGGTTCGACCGGGCCCGCCGGGCCTTGCGGCCGGCGGTCCGGCTGGCCGACATCGCGGCGGCACACGGTTTTGCCGATCAGTCGCATTTCGTACGCGAGTTCCATGCGTTCGCCGGATGCGCGCCCAGTCGGTGGATCGCCGACGAGTTCGGTTTTGTCCAAGCCGCCGCCCGCGCCGGCGCCGACGATGAAACGCATGACCTCTAGAGACAAGACAGTGTGGCCGTCGTTGCGGGCCCACGACGCCCACCAGCTGATCCGCTTCCTCGTCGACGTGCTCGGCTTCGAGCAGAAGGCCCTCTACGGCGAGGGCGACATCGTGCAGCACTGCCAGCTCGACTGGCCGGAGGGCGGCGGCGTCATGCTCGGCTCGATGCGCGACGAGCCGGCGAACCCGTGGAACCTCCAGCCGGGCTCGTCCGGCGCCTACGTGGCCACCGACCACGTCGACGAGATCTACCAACGGGTCGTCAAGGCCGGCGCGACCATCGTGCGCGAACTCAACGACACCGACTACGGCTCCCACGAGTTCGCCTGCCGCGACACCGAGGGCAACCTGTGGAGCTTCGGCACCTACCGCGGCGAGCCCTGACCGTTGACTCCCCGTACGAAGTCGAGGATCGCGGCCGGCCCGGTGTCGTCGTAGCGGTCGAGGAGCCTCCCCAGCACGTCGGCCGGCTCCGGCGCCCAGTTCCGGTCGAGCTGGCCCGGTGCCACCGATACGCGGTCTCATTCGGCGCCGAGTAACCCTCTTTCGAAGGCGGCGGCGACGGCCGCCGCGCGGTCGCGGACACCCAATTTGGCGTACGCGTGCAGCAGATGCGTCTTCACCGTGGCCTCGCTGATGAACAGCCGCCCGGCGGTCTCCCGGTTGGAGCAGCCGCGCGCGATCAGCGACAGCACCTCGAGCTCGCGCTGACTCAACGGCTCCTTGGCCGGCGACCGCAGCGAGCCCATCAGCCGGCCGGCCACCGCGGGCGAAAGCACCGACTCGCCGCGGGCGGCCGCCGTGACCGCCCGAAACAGCTCCTCACGAGGGGTGTCCTTGAGCAGGTAGCCGGTCGCGCCCGCCTTGATCGCCGGCAGCACGTCGCTGTCGGTGTCGTACGTCGTCAGCACCAGCACCCGGGCCCGCGAGCCACTCTCCTTGAGGGCCCGGATCGTGCTCACCCCGTCCATCGCCGGCATGCGCAGGTCCATCAGCACCACGTCGGGGTCGACCGAACCGGCCACCGCGAGCGCCTCATGGCCGTTGCCGGCCTCGCCGAGCACCGCGAACCGGTCGTCCCCCGCGAACATGCCCTTGAGCCCGTCACGCACCACCGGGTGGTCGTCCACGATCAAGATTTTGATCATGCGGCCACCCCCAGCGCGGGAACACAGGCCGAGATGGCGGTGCCGCCGCCCGGCTCCGACTCGACCTCGAGCGTGCCCGCGATCCGTACCACCCGCTCGCGCATCGCGCTCAACCCGAAACCTCCCTCCGGCCCGGGTTCGCGCGGCGCCGACGGGTCGAAGCCGGCCCCGTCGTCCCGGACGTCCAGGGTCACCATGTCCTCCATGTAGGAGAGTGTGAGCGCCACCCGTTGGGCCGCGGCGTGCCGGGCCACGTTGGCCAGGGCCTCCTGGGCGGTCCGGAGCAGGGTCGTCTCGATCTCGGGGAGCAGCGGCTTCGGGGTGCCGGTGGTGATCAGCTCGGCGTTCACCCCGTTCAGCGCCGACCAGCCCTCGACCACCTCGCCGATCGCCTCCGGCAGCGCGGCCTCGTCGAGGTTCTGCGGGCGCAGCGCCTGCACCGAGCGCCGGGCCTCGGTGAGGCTGTCGCGGGCCAGCCGCTTGGCCGCGTCGAGGTGCCGCCGCCAGTCGGCCGGCCGCGCCGCCGCCGCGTCGGCCGCTTCGAGCTGGGTGACGATGCCGGTCAGGCCCTGGGCCAGCACGTCGTGGATCTCGCCGGCCATCCGCTGCCGCTCGTCGAGCACGCCGGCCTCCCGGGCCTGGGTCAGCAGCTGGGCGTGCAGGCCGGCGTTCTCGGACACCGCGGCCGCGAGCTTGCTGTTCGCGGCCGCCAGCTCGTCGAGCATCCCGGCCCGCTCCAGGGACTGCTCGTGGGTGGTGATCGCCAGATGGGTCATGCCGGTCCCGATCACGACGTTGATCACCAGGACGACGAAGAACGCGGTCCGTCCCTTCCCGTCGTCGAGGACCGAGTAACCGCCGAGCTGGGAGATCGCCGCGGTCACGGCCACCCCGGCCGCACCGAGCAGCCGCCATCGGCCGCGCAGGGCGTAGGGGACGAGGACGTACGCGCTCCAGCCGAAGAAGCCGTACAGCGGGCTGGCCCAGATCAGCGCCAGGATGATCGCGAGGAGACCGGCGAAGAACACGGTCATCAGGCGCCGCCGGTTCTCCCACTGCGGGTGCAGGGTTACGAACGAGGCAACCCAGGCCGCCGCCAGCAGCGAGAGCCCGTAGCCCACGACGAGCGGCTGCTGTGGCAGCACCTCGAGGATCCCGCCGACGGTGACGAGGAGGACCGAGGCGCCCAGCGCCGCGTACGGCACGCCCCGCATCAGCCGGTCCACCCGCAGGCGGCGGCGCTCGAGATCAGCCACCGCCGCCGGCTCAGTACGCACAGGGGTCGTCACGTACACCATTGTCGGTGCCGATCATTCCCACCGGAACAGCTTGGCCGCCGCCGTCCCGAACAGCACCAGGTAGGCGAGCAGCACGACCACCGGCAGCAGGCTCGGCCAGTGCCCGGTCGCGGCCTCGTGCAGCGCCCGTTCCCCGGCGCCCAGCGGGGTGAAGTCGCCGATCCGCTGGATCAGTTTCGGCATCACCTCGCGCGGCGCCCACAGCCCGGCGAAGAACATCGAGGGGAAGAACAGCACGGTGCCGACGGCGTTGCCGGCCTTACCGGTCGGCACGACGGCGGCGATCAGCAGGCCGATCGCGAAGACGCCGGCCGCGCTGAGCAGGTACGCGAGGAGGTAGCCGACGAACTGGCCGGGCAGCCGGACGTCGAAGGCGAACCGGCCGACGGCCGTCACCAGGACGCCGGAGACGACCGCGATGAGGATCGCCGAGGCCAGTTGCGCGCCGAGCAGCGCGGCCGGGCGTACGGGGGTGGTGGCCAGCCGGCGCAGAATGCCCCGCTCCCGATAGAGCGAGAGCACCGCCGGCACGAACTGCAGGCCGAGCATTGCCAGGCTGAGCGCCAGCGCGATACCGACATAGATCTCGATGTACGTGCCGCCGCCGATCTCCGGGGCGTGCTTGCGGAACGACGGGATGCTCCCCAGGATCACGACCAGGACGGTGGGGAACAGCAACGAGAAGAAGACGACGAGCGGCTCGCGGAAGTAGAGGCGCAGCTCGTTGCGGGTGAGCTTGATGAAGACGTCCATGTCAGTTCTCCTCCGAGCGGCCGGTCAGGCGTACGAAAGCGTCGTCCAAAGTGGCCTGCTCGACCCGCAGGTCAGCGGCGATGATCTGGTTGGTGGCCAGCACCGAGGTGACCGCGTGCAGCAGGTTGCCGACGCCGACCACCTCGACCTGGCTGCCGTGATGCCGCACCCGCTGCACCTCGGGCAGCGACGTGAGCAGCACGTCGTCCAGTGGCTTCGACGGCCGGAACCGGATGCGCTGCTCGGTCTCCAGCCCGGCGATCAGGCCGGCCGGGGTGTCGAGCGCCGCCACCGCACCGGCGTCGATCACCGCCAGCCGGTCGCAGAGGCGCTCGGCCTCTTCCATGAAGTGGGTGACCAGCAGGACCGTCACGCCCCGGTCGCGGATCTGCTCGATCAGGTCCCAGGTGTCGCGGCGTGCCGACGGGTCGAGTCCGGTCGTCAGCTCGTCCAGAATCGCGACCTGCGGATCGCCGATCAGGGCCAGCGCAATCGACAGCCGCTGCTTCTGGCCGCCGGACAACTTCGCGTAGCGGGTGTTCAGCTTCTCGCCCAGGCCCAGCTCGCGGGCCAGCTCACGCCAGTCGACCGGGTGCGGATAGAACGAGCTGTACAGATCGAGCGCCTCGCGGACGCTCATCTTCTCGGGCAGCTGGCTCTCCTGCAACTGCACGCCGACCAGGCGGCGCAGCTCCCGGTCACCGGGCGGGCGACCGAGCACCGAGATCGAGCCCGAATCAGGGGTGCGAAGGCCGGCGATGCACTCCACAGTGGTGGTCTTGCCGGCCCCGTTCGGGCCGAGGATGCCGAAGATCTCGCCTCGCTCCACCGTGAACGAGACGTCCCGCACCGCGACGGTCGAACCGTAGCGTTTCTGCAGGTTCCTGACCTCGATGACTGTCATGCATCGAGCGTCCCGGAGGACCCGGGGGTGCCGAATCGACCGGCCGGCGAACCTTCCCATCCACCAGTTGGTGGATGGGGTCCTACGCCACGGCCTCCGAGTTGCTGCCCTTCCGCAGCCCGGCGACGGCCTGATAGACCGAGCCGACCTGGGCGGCGACGCGCTTCCACGAGTACGCCTGACGTGCGCGGTCGAGCGCGGCCGTCCCGTACGCGAAACGCCGCACCTTGTCGGTGACCAGGCGCCGAAGCGCCCCGCCGAGGGCCCGCGGGTCGCGGGCCGGCACGAGATCGCCGGTGAGACCGTCGACCACGGTCTCGGTCAGGCTGCCCACGGCCGGACCCACCACCGGTACGCCGCAGGCCATCGCCTCCAGGACGTCCTCCTCCTGGCCCTCGGAAGCCAGGAACAGGTCGGCCGAGCGGAACCACCGGGGCAGGTCCCGGAACGGCACCGAGCCGACGAGCCGCAGTCGGTCGCCGACCTGAAGCCGCTCGGCCAGCGCCCGCAACGACGACGCGCCCGCATCGGCCGGCAACTGGTCGGCCGGCGGACCACCGACCACGACGATCTCGGCGCCCGGCACGTACCGCATGGCCTGGATGACCTCGCCGAAACCCTTACGCTCGACGAGCTTGCCGACGCTCAGAATGCGGGGACGCTCGGCGTCACGCTCGGCGACCGGCCCGTCGGGCGAGAACCGCTCGCTGTCCACACCCGGCGGCACCACCGTGAGGCTGGCCCGCGGCACGCCGATGCGCACCAGGTCGCGTACCTCTTCCTGGCTCTGCGCGACCACCCGGTCGACGGCCCGGCCGAGAGCCCGCTCATAGTTGGACCGGGACGGCTTACCCTCGGCCGCTCCCATGGCACCCAGCTCGTGGAACGACTGCACCACGGGGATGCCGACCTGGCGGGCGGCGGTGACCGCGGCGAGACCGCTGGTCCAGAAATGGGCGTGGGCGACGTCCGGGGTCCACCGGGGATCCCGCCAGTGCTTCTCGAGCCAGCGGGCGAACTCCCCCATGTACGGCAGGAGCAGGTCGGGCGGCACGTCATGGGCCGGCCCGGCCGGCACGTGCACCACCCGGATCCCGCCCCGGGTGGTGGCGACCTCGGGGGTCGTCGGGTCGTCGCGCCGGGTATAGACGGAAACTTCATGGCCGAGCTCGGCCAGGGCAGCCGACAAGTCGGCCACGTGAGTCTGACGGCCGCCATCACCCAGGGGGCTGGCGTGCTCAGAGATCATCGCGATGCGCACGGGGTCCCTCCGGATCGGGCAGCGGTACGCGGTGCACCATGCCCGACGGCCAAATCCGTAAACATCACCGCTCACCGGGCTGCTCGCAGCCTAGCCCGCGTCCACGTCACTCCGGGTCAGCTCGGCGAGGTAGCGTTCCCGATACTTTCGGAGAATCGGCCGGATCTCGGTAACCGCCTGGGCCTTCATGGCAGCAAATACCCGGCCGTAAAAGCCGTCGTCGGACTCATCGTGCTTGCTGAGACCGGTGTCGTGGAGTCAGCGGTAGATCGCGCGGTTGGCGGCGCTGATGACGGCGCGGTAGGCGTCGCCGGTCAGGGAGCGGTCGCGGGCCAGCGCCGCTCGGGCGGCGTTGGCGCCCGGGGCGCCGTGGACGCCGCCGCCCGGGTGGGCCGAGGCGCTTGCCAGGAACAGGCGGTCGATCGGGGTGTCGGCACGGCCCAGGCCGGGGACCGGGCGCAGGAACAACTGCTGGAAAGGTGCGGCGGTGCCGGCCGCCAGGGCGCCGCCGACCAGGGACGGGTTCTCCCGCTCCATGTCGCCGGGGGCGAAGACGTGGCGGCCGACGACCAGGTCGCGGAAGCCGGGGGCCTGGCTCTCGACGACCGCCTCCATGCGTTCCACGTGTTCGGCGATCTGGTCGGCCTTCCAGGAGTCGCGGTGGGGCAGGTGGGTGTACGCCCAGACCGACTCGGTGCCGGCCGGGGAGCGCGACGGGTCGGCGGTCGTCATCTGGCCCAGCAGCAGAAACGGGTCGGACGGGATCTGGTCGGTGGCCAGCTCGGCCGCGTAGCGGGTCAGGCCGTTCAGGTCGGCGCCCAGGTGGACGGTGCCGGCGCCGACGGCCGACTCGTTCTGCCACGGGATCGGGGCGCGCAGGGCCCAGTCGATTTTCACGGTGGCGCCGTCCCAGCGGAAGTGGGCCAGGTCGTCGACCATGCGGGGTGGCAGGGCGCCCGCGCCGACCATGTCGAGGAACAGCGCCGGTGCGGTCACGTCGGCCAGGACGGCTCGGCGGGCGCGCAGGTCACGGCCGTCGGCGCAGCGCACGCCGACCGCGCGGCCGCGGGCGATCAGCACCCGGTCGACCGGCGCGGAGTATTCGATCTCGCCGCCGCGGGCGAGCAACCGGGAGACCAGGGCGTCGGTGATCTTCTGGGCGCCGCCGACCGGTACGGGCCAGCCGACCTGCTGGGCGAGCATCGCCAGCAGCCAGCCGTAGATGCCGCCGCCCGACTCGTCCGGGCCGAGGTCGGTGTGCAGCGCGCAGCCGGCCAGGGCCAGCGTCGCGCCCTCGCCGCGGAAGAGTTCCGAGCCCAGCTGGCGGACCGAGGTGACGGCCCGGCGGCCCAGGCGGAGCGCCCCGGCCGTCTTCAGCCGCCGCATCAGGGCCACGCCGGAGCGGATCGGGGGGAACGGCGTGAACAGGGCGTCGGTCAGCGGCTCGGAGACCGAGGCGAACTCGTCGAAG
This sequence comes from Actinoplanes sp. NPDC051343, assembly GCF_044455125.1. Taxonomy (NCBI): domain Bacteria; kingdom Bacillati; phylum Actinomycetota; class Actinomycetes; order Micromonosporales; family Micromonosporaceae; genus Actinoplanes; species Actinoplanes sp. NPDC051343. The sequence goes on along the minus strand of NZ_JBITEL010000007.1, from coordinate 323,358 downwards.
GCCGAACGCCACCGCTCGCCGTCGCCCGGCGCGAACGCCTCCATCGAGGCCATCGTGGAGGGCAGCGCGCGGTTGACCGCGGCCGCCCGGCCGTCCGGCAGGAGGTGGGCGAAGACCGCCGGGGAATGCGTCCACTCGAGGTCCAGATCGAGGTCGCGCAGGACCGGCGAGGCGTACCCGAGCGGGTAGAACGAGCTGAAAAGATCACTGAGGTAGCCGGGGGCGGTGACGTGCCCGGACCGGATCGCGCCGCCCGGTTGCCCGGCCGCCTCCAGCACCAGCACCGACCAGCCCGCGTCGGCGAGCAGATTTGCGGCGACCAGCCCGTTGTGGCCGGCGCCGATCACGATGGCGTCCACATGCACCTCCTGTTTCTACCCACGAACGGCCGGGTAGATGCACCTCAACAAAATAGGGGGCCGGCGATGACGGAGAAGCCCACGGTCGACCGGGACGCCGAGGCCGACGCCGACGACGTTACGCCTCGGCCGCTGCCCCGCAAGATCAGACAACTTCGCTGGCGTACCTGGCGCGGCATCCTCTGGCGCAGCGTGGTCGGCTACATCAACGACGACTGCTCCGACTTCGCGGCCGCCATGACCTACCAGAGCGTGACCGCGCTGATCCCGTCCATGGTCGTGATCGTCGCCCTGATCAACCTAGTCACGAACGGTACGTCGGCACTGGACGCGACGATCGATGTGCTGCGTGACCTGGGGGCCGGGCCGGTGATCGGCAACCCGGCGCTCCTCAGCATCGTCGAGTCGCTGCTGGTGCGGCAGGACTCGGCCAAGGTGCTGCTCGGTTTCGGTCTGGTGCTCGCCCTGTGGTCGGCCTCCGGTTATGTCGGCACGTTCACGCGGGCGTCCAACCGGATTTACGGCGTACGGGAAGGGCGCAGCTGGTGGAAGCTGGAACTTCTGCAGATAGCCCTCGCCGCGGTGGCCTTGATCCTGCTCGCCGCAGGCGGCATCGGTCTGGTGATCAGCGGGCCGCTGGTCGACGCGGTCGGTAACGTCCTGCACGCCAGCGCCACCGTGCGCCGGCTGTGGTCGATCGGCCGGTGGCCGGTGCTCGTCGCGATCGGCATCACCCTGCTGTCGCTGCTGTTCTGGATCGCGCCGAACGTGCGGCAGCCCCGGTTCCGCTGGATGACCGTCGGCGGCTCGGTTGCCCTGGTGGTCTGGACCGCCATCACGTTCCTGTTCGGGCTGTACGTCGCCAACTTCGGCTCCTACAACCGCACGTACGGCAGCCTCGGCGCGATCATGGCGTTCCTGGTCTGGGTCTACCTGTCCAACATCGCGCTGCTGCTCGGGGTGCAGGTGAACGCCGAGGTGCAGCGCGGACGGCTGCGTCAGGCGGGCGACGATGACACGGCCATGCCGCTGGCGCCGCGTCTGGACCCGGAAGATCCGGAGTAGGCAGAAGGGCCGGCTCCCTGTTCGGAGCCGACCCTTTGGTTCAGAGCTGCGAGGCGAGCGAGCACACCGCCAGCAGGCGGCGCATCACCCAGTCGTTCTCCGACCAGTCGAACGACCCGACCGGCGGCTGCCATCCGTGGGTGAAGGCGGCGTCGCGCACACCCTCGGCGTACGCGGCCAGCAGCACCGGCGTCATCGGCCGGACGTCGGATGACAGGCTGTCCCGCACACCGGCGGCGTGCTGGTCGACGATCGCCATGAGGCCCGGGTTGGCGGCGGCGGCCGCGAGGCCCTCAACGCCGACCGAGGCGTGCAGCTCGTCGAGGCAGGCGATGGCGGACTGAAGGGCGGCACGGGCGGCAGCGCCGCTAAACAGGCTGTTCATGCCGAGGAACGTTACGGAGCACCGGGTAGCCGACGGTTCTCCTGAACGGTGCAGGTCGGTTTCGCTTAATTCCGGCCGGGCCGGGAATGAGTAGGCCGTGATCGACGAAACGACGGTGCAGGCGCTGGGCAAGCTCAGCGAAGCTTTGGAGACCACCGAGCGGGCGCGGGGCCATCTCTACGAGATGCACCAGCTGACCGGTACGGCGGACTTCCAGCTCGACGAGGCCGTGTCACTGTTCATGCAGGCCGGGCACACCGAGATCGCCGAACGCATCCAGCGGGACCTGATCGGCCGCGACGTCGTACCGGATCACTGGACGTTCCAGTTGATCGAGGAGTACGACGACGGCTATTACGCCGAGTTCCGCGGGGTCGAGCGGGACGCCCGGGAGAAGCTGGCCGACGGCCGGCGCCACCTCCACGAGGCGAAGCTCAAGAAATCCCGTCAGGGCTAGCCGGGCGACGCCGCTGGGAGTCGTCGGCGATGATCACGGTGGCTACGCAGAGGGCGACCACGACGGCGAACAGCCATGAAGCGTCATCGATGAGCTTGGCGGCCAGCGGGGCCTGGAATGCCGCCACCAGGAAACCGACCCAGGCGAGCCGGCGCTGACGCTCAGAGAGGAAACCGAGGGAACCCATCGGGACATTCTGTCTCGATCAGCACGGATCGCCGTCACCCGTTCGGCCGATTCTCCGTTATCCGATCGTGCCCCTTGCCTTGCGCCTGCGCCGCTCAACCGTCGCGTTTTCGCTGGTAGGAGCTTTGTACGGATGTCAGAGCGTTCCCACCTTCTCGGCGAAACCCCAAGAGCACGTCGTCGTCGCTCCCCTGCTCGGCCGGAGTGGCGCATATCTCACGGTGAGTGACGCCGCCTCGCACGTCGAGATCTCCATGGCGACCCTTCCGGGCCTCCTCTACCGGATCACCACGCCCGCCGGCTCCGGGCTGGCGCCCGTCGCGGCGGTGCGCGACGGCAAGGCCGAGATCCGCTTCCGGGCCACCGGGGACGACGGCCCCGACGACGTACGCATCGTGCTGAACCGCGGCGTCCGATGGGACCTCGGTTTGCCGGCCGGCGCCGGGGAAACCGACCTGGACCTGACCGCCGGGCGCATCTCGCGGCTGGCCACCGGCGGCGCAGGCCTGATCGAGGCCGCACTGCCGGCCCCGGAAAGCACCGTGCCGGTGTCGTTCGGCGACGTGGGCAGCGCGATCGTGACCGTGCCGCCCCGCCCGTACCGCGTGCGGCTCGCCCTGGCCGCCGGGGCCGGAACCGTCGAGACACCCTGGGGTCCGGCGCTGACCGAACCGGGCTGGGCGGCGGCGACCCGGCGCTATGCGATCAGCTTCCGGGGCAGCCTCGGCCGGCTGACCGTACGCCGATCACTCCCCTGACCTCTTCGGCCGCGGCTCCTCGATCACCTGGGTCTCGTCGATCTCCCCCTCGGTGCCGCTGCCGATCACCACGGTCTCGTCGTGTCCGGGGTTGACGACCGTGGTGTCGGCCACGTCGTTCCTGATCACCGTGGTGGTGTCGTCGTCGTCCCGGTCGAACCCCGGGATCAGGTGCGGGCGCGTCTGCTGAACCGGGATGACCTGCGTCTCCTCGGTCTCCGCCGCCGGCGCTTCGCCCGGCATGACCGCCGGCTGCGTCGCGGTGGTCGCGTTCTCTGCGCGCGCCTCGTCCAGCGTCACCGCCGCGGCTGCGTTCTCTTCCCGCGTCACCGCCGCGGCCGCGTTCCCTTCCCGCGTCACCGCCGCGGCCGCGTTCCCTTCCGGCGTCACCGCCGCGGTCGCCTCTTCCCCGCGCACCTGTTCCGGCGTGACCGCCGGCTGGGTCGCGGTGGTCGCGTTCGCCGCCGGTTCCGGCGTGACCGCCGGCTGGGTCGCGGTGGTCGCGTTCGCCGCCGGTTCCGGCGTGACCGCCGGCTGGGTCGCGGTGGTCGCGTTCGCCGTGCGGGCCTCCTCCGAACGGCGGGCCGCCTCCCGCAGTCGCTCCTCGGAGCGGCGGGTCTCCTCGGCCCGGCGGGCCTCCTCCGCGGCCCTCCGCTCCTCTTCCTCGGCCGCCCGCCGGGCCTCTTCGGCCGCCTTGCGGTCGTCCTCCGCCTTCCGTGCCTCCTCGGCGCGGCGTGCTTCCTCCTCGGCGGCCCGGCGGGCCTCCTCGGCCTTGCGGGCTTCCTCGGCCGCCGTCTGCCGCGCGCGCTCCTCCGCGTACGCCCGGGCGTGCTCCCGCATCACCGCCGACTCGGTCTCGGCCTTGTCGAGCCAGCCTTCCCAGCGCGCCTGCATGGGCCGGATCAGCCCGCCGCCGACCCCGACGATCACCACGCCGGCCACGGTCGCCAGCACCGCGATCAGCAGCGGCCGGGTCACCCCGGTGGCGATCTCGACCTGGTCGAGCGCCGCGATCACGCCGAGCGTCACGATCACGATAGCGACGGCCCTGGCCAGCACCTTCCCGTACGCCAGGCCGCCGAGCGTGCTCGCGATCAGGTCATGCACCGCCCCCGCGATCGCCGCCGCCACCACGATGATCACGATCGCCACGAACGCCCGCGGCAGCCAGGCGATCAGCTCGGTGAGCAGGTCGGCGACCGGGTTGGGTCCCCACACCCCGAAGGCCAGCTGCAGCGCGAACAGGAGAATGCCGTAGAAGACCAGCCGGGCGCAGACGTCACTGGCGCCGACCTTGCCGGCCAGCATCCGGCCCACCGCACCCCGCTCGACCGCCCGGTCGAAGCCGGCCTTCTTCAGCAGCCGGCCGACCGCCGCCCGCAGCAGCCGCGCCACCAGGTAGCCGACGACCAGGATCACCAGGAAGATGAGCGCCTTCGGGAGGAACAACAGCACCGAACGCCACATGTCGCTGAGCCCCTGACCCAGCCCGTTCCCGCTCATGCCTGCTCCCTGGTCGCGGTTCCCGGCACGCGGCCGGCCTGATAGCGACCTTAGGGCTCAGAGGCCACTCGCGCCCGCGGAGTAACAAACCGTCAGTTACAAGCCTTGCCGTTGATCGAACATCCGGTGGCGCCCCCGCTGACCGATCCGGAGGCGGCGAAGGTGAACGAGACGGAGTCGCCGGCGCCGATCGAGGATCCGGAGAACGTCAGCACGTCACCGGAGATGCGGCCCGTGACACCGGCGCCGCTGAGCACGGCGACCTGGGTGGCGCCGGGAACCGTAACCTGAACCGTCCAGCTGCCGGACGCGGCGGTGCCCGGGTTGCTGACGGTGACCGACCCGGCGAAGCCGTCGGAATTACTGAGCTGACCGAACCGGGCGGTCAGCGCCGCCGAGTCGTTTCCCGAGGCCGGCGGGGTCGGCAGGACCACATGCGGGCTGTTCGTCTTGCCGGGGGTGGGTGCCGGAATCGCGATGACGCTCGTGCTGGCCGGCGCACCCGGTGTCGTGGCGTGAGTCGCCGGGGCGGTCGAGGCCGACGCGGAGGCGGAAGGCGACGGGGAGGCGGTCCTGGAGACCGGGGCCGACGCGGACTCCGGGATGCCGATCGACGGCGAGTCGTCGGGCAGTGCCGGATCGGTGGTCGGGGCGATCGTCACCAGCGGCACCTCGGCGTTCTTGTGCGTGCTGCCGCCGTCCAGCCCGAGGCCACGCAGCCCGGCATAGCCGGCACCCCCGGCCAGCACCGCTCCGAGCGCCGCCGCGACGACGATCCCGCGGCGGCGCCGATTCCGCCCGCGGTGGGTCACCGGCACGCCCCGGGGCATCGACAGGTCGATCACGGCCCCGCCGGCCACCGCGGTCTCATCGGCCGTCACCCATTCGACCCGCGGCGGCCCGTCATACATTCCACCCGCGGCCGCCCCGCCGACAGGCGCCCATGCCCGCTGGTTCGGCTGCGCGTAGCCCGACTCGGCGTCGTCGAGGCCACCTTCCGGCCCGCTGTGGCTCGGTCCTCGTTCGCCGTGCCTGCTCACGGCATCGGCGTAGTCCTCGCGGGGGTAGTCCTCGCGGGGGTAACCCTCGCGCGCGTAGTCCTCGCGGGGGTAGTCCTCGCGGTGGGGGTGGTCCTCGTCGGCGCGGTCGCGGTGAGCGGCGGCCGGGGCGCCGTTGCCCGCGATCCCGCCGGCCCGGGCGGCCCACGCGCGGTCGAACGTCTCGGTCGGGTCGCTGCCGTGGGCAGGCGGACGGCCGTACATCTCGGCGGGGGTGCCCCCGGCCGGCGGGCGACCATAGATCTCGGTCGGGTCGCCGTCCGGGCGGCCGAACTGCTCGGTCGGGTCGCCGCCCGAGCCGGACGGCGGAGGACCGTAGTCAGCACCCGGAGGGCCGAACTGCTCGGCGGGAGGGACCGGCGGACCGTACATCGCTTGCGGGTCGCCGCCGGGCCGGCCGTAAAGATCGGGCGCGGCTTCCAAGCGGCCGTAAGGATAGGGCGTGGCCTCCGGGCGGCCGTAAGAATCGGGTGCAGCCTCCGGGCGGCCGTAAGAATCGGGTGCAGCCACCGGGCGGCCGTAAGAATCGGGCGCAACATCAGGGCGGCCATACGGATCGGGCGCGGCTTCCGGACGGCCGTAAAGATCCGGACGGCCGTAAAGATCGGACGCAGCATCGGGGCGGCCGTACAGCTCGGGCGCGGCTTCCGGGCGGCCGTACAGCTCGGGCGCGGCTTCCGGACGGCCGTACGGGTCGGCGGGTTCGCGGCCGTCGGCGTGGAGGTCGGCCGGGTCGGCCGGGTGCGGGGCCGGTGTGAGGCGTACGCGGGAGCCGCCGATGTCGGAGGCCGTGGTCCACGGGCTCTGCGGTGGGGCGAAGTCGCGCGGGACCGGCTCGACGTGTGCGGGCTCCGGGGGTGCGGCGTCGTAGGGAGCTAGGTCACTCAGCGCCGCATAGACGTTTGTCGGTGTGGCATCGTCGGACGCTGGGTCACCGGAGGGCGGCCACTCAGGGTAACCGGACCGCTGCGCAGGCGCGTCGGCATCGTCCGCCCAGCCGCGGCTCGGACGGTCGGCCCGGTCCTCTGTCACGGCGGCGACTATAGGTGAGGGGCGCACATGCGCGCCAAGCTCAGATATGCCGCATTGGGTCACGGACCGTGATGTCTCTCGGGAACCGACCGGGGCCATCGCGCAGTCGTGACCTCCCGTACCGTCAAGAATCGGACGGTCGGTCAGTGCGGCATCGTCCAAACGGTCGAGTCGGGCTACTCTTTGGTCATGGCCGGGACGGGTGGGGTGAGCCCTTCAGCAGTGCCCACCCTGCCTGCCCAGCCCGGGTCCGGCCCGCGCCCGGCCGAGCTGTGCGCCGATCTCGTGGCTGCCTTCGACTGGGGTCGCACCGCGCTCGGCCCGCAGGCGGGGTGGGATCCGGCGATCCGGACCGTGCTCGATCTGCTTCTCGACGCGCCCCTGCCGATGGCTCTCGCGCTGGGCGACGGCTTCCTGCTGATCTACAACGACGCGTACGCGGAGCTGCTCGGACCGCTGCACCCGGCGGCCCTCGGCCGCCCGGCCGAGGAACCGGGGCCGGCGATCGCCGAGGTCTACCGCACCGGCCGGGCCGTGCTCGAGCCGGAGGCTCAGCTGACGCTGACCCGCGGCGAGGCCGAGCAGGCGTTCCTTACCCGCGGCCACTCCCCCGTGCACGATTCGACGGGAAAGACCGTCGGCGTGCTCACCGTGGCCGCCGAGACCACCCAGGTGACCCGTCGGCTGCAGAGCCTGGGCGAGCTGACCTCGAGGCTGGCCGGCGCGCTGACCATCGACGACGTGGCCCGGGTCGTGCTCGGCTACGCGACCGCCTCGTTCGACGTCGATCACTGCGTTTTCGCGGTCGACGACGGCGCGGCGTACCGCTATGTGCGCCGCGTTCGCGGCGAGATGCTCGACGAGGCCGACGAGCGGTTGCCGCCGGTCTGGAAGCGGGTCTCGGCCCAGGCACCGGGCGCGCCGATGGTGACCGCCGCGCTGACCGGGCGTCCGAGTTTCGTCGCCGACGGCGAGCCGCTGCGCCAGGTGGCCAACGACCGGCACGAGCGCCGCATCCGCGCGCTCGCCGCGCTGCCGCTGCGGGCACCCTCGCTGACCGGGGCCATCACCCTGGGCTATCGGGTTGCCCACGCCTGGCTGCCGGCCGAGCGGGCGCTGCTGACCGCGGCGGCCGAGTTGATCGCGCAGGCGGCCGAGCGGGCCCGCCGGTTCGAGGCCCAGCACGGCACCGCCCAGCTGCTGCAGCGCAGCATGCTCCCCGAGCATCTGCCCGAGCTCGACACGTTCCGGCTGGCCGCCCGCTACGACGTCGGCGTCGACGGCAACGCGGCCGGCGGCGACTTCTACGACGCGTTCGAGCTGTCGGACGGGCGGCTCGCCATGGTGCTCGGCGACGTGGCCGGGCACGACGTGCGGGCGGCCGCGGTGATGGGCCAGGTGCGGGCCGCCCTGCGCGCGCTCGCGCTGACCGATCCGGCGCCGCCGAGCGTGCTGGCCGGGCTCGACCGGCTGGTCGGCTCGCTGGGCGCCGAGTCGCGCAACGAGGAGATCTTCGTGACCGTGGTCTACGGGGTCCTCGACATCTCGGACGGGACGATCACGCTGGCCAGTGCCGGTCATCCGCCGCCCGTGCTGCGCCGGGCCGGGGTGGCCGGCGAGCCGGCCACCGCCGAGCTGGTCAAGGTGCCGCCGGGGGCGCCGCTCGGGCTGGGCGGCCGCTGGCAGACCGGCCAGGTACGCCTGGAGCCCGGCGACACGATCCTGATGTTCAGCGACGGCGTGGTCGAGCGCCGCGGCCGCTCGCTCAACGAGGGCCTCGACGCGCTGGTCGCGGTGACCGCCGCGGCCGGGGGCGGCGATCCCCGCGTGCTCTGCTCGCTGGCCACCTCGGCGGTCGAGGGACCGACCGACGACGACGTGGCGGTGCTCGCGGTGGAGCGGGCGATCGCGCTGAGCCGCTCGGCGACGATGCTGGTGCCGGCCGAGCCGACCGGCCCGAGCCGCGTACGCCAGTGGATGACCACCCGCCTGCGCGAGTGGTCGGTGCCCGAGCCGGTGATCGGCGCGGCGATCCTGTGCACGAGCGAGCTGACCACCAACGCGCTGCTGCACGCCGGCACGCCGGCTCAGGTGCGCGTCGACCTGAACGCCGAGCGCCTGCTGGTCTCGGTGGCCGACACCGGCACCCGGGGCACGGTGATCCGCGCCCACGCCGACACGATGAGCAGCCGCGGCCGCGGTCTCGGCCTGATCGAGGACCTGAGCGACTCGTGGGGCACCGACCCGACGGTCCGGGGCACCACGGTGTGGTTCGAGATGCTTCTGACGGGTACGCAGAGCTGATGCGTTCAGGAGTTCTCTTCGACGTCGACGGCACCCTGGTCGACACCACATATCTGCACACCGTCGCCTGGTGGGAGGCGCTGCGGCAGCACGACGCGGACGTGCCGATGGCCGAGATCCATCGCGCCATCGGCATGGGCTCCGACAAGCTGCTCGACCATCTGCTCGGCGATGATCGGGACCGGTCCGACGACGACATGATGTCGAGCGCGCACGATATCCTCTACGGCGCCTGGTGGGAGCGGCTGCGCCCGCTGCCCGGGGCGGCCGAGCTGCTGCGCGCGGTGGCGAAGCGCGGGCCGGCCGTGGTGCTGGCCTCGTCGGCCAAGGAGGCCGAGCTCAAGAAGCTGCGCCAGGTGATCGACGCGGACGACGTGATCACCGCTGCCACCTCGTCGAGCGACGCCGAGCAGAGCAAGCCCGCCCCGGACATTCTGCAGGCCGCGCTCCAGCAGTCCGACGTGGATCCGCACCGGGCCGTTTTCGTCGGCGACTCGGTGTGGGACGTCAAGGCCGCGGCCCGTCTCGAGATTCCGTGCATCGGGCTGACGTGCGGCGGCAGCAGCGCGGCCGAGTTGAGCGAGGCCGGCACGATCGCCAACTATGACAATCCGGCCGCTTTGCTGGCCGCGCTCGACGACTCGGCGATCGCCGCGCTCAAGGCCTGAGCGGCCGTCCTTTACGGACTGTCGACCGCCTGCTCCTGCAGAGTCACCGGGCTTGCAGCCCGATTAACGGTCATGTCACGTGTATTGGTCGGATGATTGCAGAGCGTAACGGCAAATTGGTCTAAAACGGATGCTGCACCGTTGGGTAGTGACGAAGCGTATAGGGGTGCCGTAGGATGGACATCAAATCGGGGCGTCCTTGTTGGAGCGTTTTATGCGGATCAGAGGGTTTGCACCATCCACCCCCTGCTGGGCGGAGCTGACCTCCGCGGACTCGGCCGGAGCGGCCGGGTTCTATGCGGAGCTCTTCGGGTGGGAGCTGGACGGCGATCGATTCCTCCTTCAGGGACGAGCGGTTGCCGGACTCGGCCGGGCCGGCACCGGCCGGCCGGAGGGCTGGGTCACCTACCTGGCCGACACCCACCTCGAGAGCACGGCGGAACGGATCAATGCGGCGTACGGCCGAAGCCTGACCTGGCCGCAGGAGCGAGCCGGGGCACGCAGCGCGATCGTCGCCGACGCCTCCGGTGCGATCTTCGGCCTGTGGCAGTCGGCCGGTTTCGCCGGCACCCAGCTGCGCGGCGAACCGGGCACGATGGCCTGGTCCGACCTGCTGACCGACGACGTCCCGGCGGCGACGGCGTTCTACGGCGCGGTCTTCGGCTGGTCGCTGACCACCGAGTTCGGCAGCGGGGAGTGGCTGACCGAGGCACACGACTCGGTGGCCGGGGTGATCCCGGGCCGCCCGGGTGCGCGCTGGCAGCCGTCGTTCCAGGTCACCGACACCGCGGCGGTGATCGACAAATGCGGCAGCCTGGGCGGCCGCGTGATCGCCGGGCCGATGGAGATGGGCCTCGGCAGCTACGTCGAGATCCTCGACCCGTTCGGCGCCGCGTTCGCGGTGACCGCGCCGGTCGAGCGGCCGGTCGAGCTGAGCGTGGCCTACAACGACATCATCGGCATGGAACTGACGTACGGCGGGTAGAGAACAGGCGTTCGAAGGAGGACGCCGATGACTGACGCCATCAAAGACCCGGACGACTGGTCGACCGGGGACGAACCGGCCACCGGAGCGCAGGAGTCGTACCTGCACACGCTGGCGCAGGAGGCACACGAAGAGGTGCCGGACGATCTGACCAAAGCCGACGCGTCCCGCAAGATCGACGAGTTGCAGGAGAAAACCGGCCGCGGCCAGTAGTACGAGATTTCCTTCGAGAGAGGCCGGCCTTCGGGCCGGCCTCTCTCGTGCTTTGCGTGTCAACCCGGGTTGACATTCGCCGGTTGTCAACCTATGTTGACAGCATGACCGAGGCAACCGATCTGGCCGCCGCCGCCGGCAGCGCCGATCCACGGATCGGCCTGCGCGCGGTGGTGGCACTACGCCGCCTGCTCGAAGGGCTCGAGCATCTGCAGGTGTCCAACGCACGCCGCAAAGGCTGGTCCTGGCAGGAGATCGCCGAAGCACTCGAGGTGACCCGCCAGGGCGTTCACAAGAAGCACGCCGGCCACATGCCGGCGATGGATCCACGGGAGGACTGAGATGTTCGAGCGATTCACTGCCGAGGCACGCGCGGTCGTGGTGGCAGCCCAGGAAGAGGCCCGCCAGCTCGGGCACGACTTCATCGGCACCGAGCACGTGCTGCTCGCGCTGCTCGCCGACACGGACGGCGCGGTCGCCCGCGCAGTCGCGGACAATGGCGTCGATGCCGAGTTCGTGCGCGGCGACATCATTCGCCGGGTCGGGCCGCACCCGCCCGACCTCTCCGCCGCGGCCGCCGAGCAGGAGGACGCCGAGGCGCTCAAGGCCATCGGCATCGACCTCGACGAGGTGCGCAAGGCGATCGAGGCCAACTTCGGGGCCGGCGCGCTGCGGCTGCCCCGCGACACCGAACAGCAGAAGAAGCGGGGGCTCTTCGGCCGGTTCTACGTCGCCGGCGGCCACATCCCGTTCACCCGCCGCAACAAGAAGGTGCTCGAGCTGTCGCTGCGCGAGGCCCTGCAGCTCGATCAGAAGTTCATCGCGCCCGAGCACATCATGCTCGGCATGCTTCGCGAAGGTGAGGGCCTGGCCGTCCAGATCCTCCACGAGAAGGGCGTCGACTTCACCCGGCTCCGGGCCGACATGACCACCGCGCTCCGCGCCCGCGCCGCGTGAGCGGGGTAAGTTGCGGGCATGTCCGCTCGTGTCCTCGTCACCGGCGCGGCCGGTCTGGTCGGCTCGGCCGTGGTCCGCCACCTCGCCGAGCGGGGCGTCGAAGTGACCGCGCTCGTTCTCGAACCCGCCACCGGCCTGGCCGCCGACCGCGTCGTGGTGGGCGATGCCCGCGATCCGGCCGTGGTCGACGACGCGTTACGCGACGCCGAGGCGGTGATCCACCTCGCCGCGATCCCGCACCCCAACGCGGATCCGGCCGAGGTCGTCTTCGGCTTGAACACGCAGGCCACCTTCACCGTCCTCGATCACGCCGGCCGGGCCGGCATCGGCAAGATGGTGTACGCGAGCAGCTATGCGATCTGCGGGCTGCCGTTCGCCCGCATCCCGCTGCGGCTGCCCTACCTCCCGATGGACACCGACTTCCCGCTGCAGATCACCGACGCGTACGCGCTGTCCAAGCGGGTCGACGAGACGACCGCCGAGATGATCGCGCTGCGCTATGGCGCAACCGTGGTCGGCCTGCGGATGCCGTTCATCGGCACACCCGACGACCGGCTGCCCAAAATGGCGGCCCAGCACCGCGATGACCCGATCCGGGGCGCGGCCGACGTGTGGAGCTACCTCGACGCCCGCGACGCCGCCCGCGCCCTGGTCGCCGGGCTGACCCCGAGCCGGCCCGGCAACCACGTGCTCTACGTGGCCGCCCCGCGCACCCTGGCGCCCCAGCCGACCGAGTGGCTGCTCGACCACTTCCACCCCGGCGTACCGCGGCCGCACTTCGCCGGCCGGTCGGTGCCGATCGACCTCGAGCCGGCCCGCGACCTGCTGGGCTTCACCGCCGCCTACCCCTACGAGGTTCGATGACCGTCATCGCCGAGACGCAGGCGCCCTGGCCGGCCCGGGACCACCTGCGGATCACCGGAGTACGCACCGTGGTCACCGCCCCCGAAGGGGTCAACCTGGTCGTGGTCCGCGTCGACACCAACGACCCGGGGCTGTACGGCCTCGGCTGCGCGACCTTCCACCAGAGGTTCGCGGCCGTGGTCGCGACGGTCGAGGAACATCTGGCGCCGCTGCTGATCGGGCGGCACCCGGCCGACATCTCGGACATCGGGCGGATGCTGCACTACTCCGGCTACTGGCGGGGCGGGCCGACCGAGAGCAGCGCGCTGTCCGGTGTGGACATGGCGCTCTGGGACATCGCCGGCAAACGGGCCGGGATGCCGGTCTACGAACTGCTGGGCGGCCGGCTGCGCGGGGCCGTCCCGGTCTATATCCACGCTTCCGGAGCGACGGTCGAGGAGACGCTTTCGCAGGCCCTTCAGTTCCGCCGGCAGGGCTATCGGCACATCCGGCTGCAGACCGGGCAGCCCGGGGTGGGCTCCTACGGCGCACCCGGCACGACCGACGCGTACCCGAACGCGCCCTACCCCGACGGCTGGAGCGTCGACCACTATCTCGCCTCGACGCCCGAGTTGTTCGCCGCCGCCCGGGAACGGCTGGGCGACGACGTGGAACTGCTGCACGACGTGCACTCCCGGCTCACCCCGAAGCAGGCCGTGGTGCTGGCCCGGGCGCTCGAGCCGTACCGGCTGTTCTTCCTCGAGGACGTGGTCGCGCCCGAACACTACGATCGGCTGCCCGAGGTGCGGGCGGCCTCGCCGGTGCCGATCGCGGTCGGTGAACTCACCGCCACGATGGCCGACGCCGCCCGGCTGGTCACCTCGGGCGGGGTCGACCTGCTGCGCTGCCACATCTCGGCGATCGGTGGGCTCACCCCCGGCCGCAAGCTGGCCGACCTGTGCGAGCTGAGCGGCGTGCAGACCGCGTGGCACGCGCCGGCCGACGTCTCGCCGATCGGCGCGGCGGCCAACCTCGCGCTCGACCTGACCAGCCCGGCCTTCGGCATCCAGGAGGGCCACGTCTACCCCGAGCAGGTGCACGAGATCTTCGGAGGTACTCCGGTGATCGCGGCCGGCTATGCGACGGCGTCCGAATCACCGGGCTGGGGCGTCGACCTCGACGAGAAAGCGGCGGCATCCTTCCCGCCCGTTTTCCACGGGCACGAGCGATGGACCGCCCGGGTCCGCCGCCCGGACGGCGCCGTGGAAGCGCCGTGACGGCGGCCCCGCGCCGGAAGCTCTCGTTCGCCGTTCTCGGCGACTCCATCGCCTTCGGGCAGGGCGCCTCGGCGCCCGCGCACACCGCGGCCGCCCGGCTCGCCGCCGACCTGGACGGGCAGGGCATCCTCACCGAGATGCGCGTCTTCGCGGTGCCCGGCGCCCGCAGCGCGGACCTCGCGGCGCAGGTACGACGAGCCCAGGAGTGGCCGCCCCACCTCGCCTTGATCATCATCGGGGCGAACGACCTCACCCGCCTGATCCCGCCGGAGCAGGCCGCGGCGCAACTCGGTGACGCGGTCCGCCGGCTGCGCGCGGCCGGCGCCGAGGTGGTCGTCGCACCCGCACCCGACCTCAGCGTGGTGCCGTGGGTGCCGCCGCACATGCGGGCGATGGTGCGGGCCGGCAGTGCCGCGCTGCACGACGCGCAGACCCGGGCGGCGCTGGCCGCCGGAGGCCGCGTCGCCGACATCGGGATGACCTCGGCCGGCGGCTTCGCCGCCGATCCGGACCTGTTCAGCGCCGACCGCTTCCATCCGTCCAGCGCGGGCTACGCGGTGATCACCGACGCGTTGGCACCCACCGTGCGGGCGGCCGCCACCGCCGCGTACGACCGGCTTGAGACACATCCCGGAACGCCTCGGCCGTCCGATCGCGGGCATCGACGGATGTCGAGCGGCGAAGCCTGAACGGCCGCTGCCCGCTCGGGCCCCGCGAGGGGGATCTGCCGTGCCGACCAGTGCCTCATCTCCGCGGCGTAGCTTCGGCCGCCTGCTCGGCTTCGCGCCCGGGTGGCTGCCGATCGTCATGCTGATCGGACTCGCGTACCTGCTGGTGACGCTGCCCGAACTCGTCAAGGCCACCGCCGGCATGCAGGTGCACTCGTCGGCCGGCCACGCTGTTCTGGCCGGCCGCGGCCGTGGTGGTCGCCCTGCTCGCCGGGATCGGTGCCGCGGTGCACCATGGTTCGGCTCCTGACGCTCTGGGCCAAGACCCACGACGACAGCTGAGCGGCGTGCGACCGCCTCAACTCAGGGTCTCGACCGGGGTGCCGGAGGCGGGCCGGCCGAACAACTCGGCGGCGTCACGGCCACGCGCGAAGATCTCGTAGCTGGTCCGCCGGTCTCCGTCGCCTCCGTGCGGCCAGCCCGAACTGCCCGGCGCGAACGCGATGGCGCCGGTCGGCACCGCGAAGACACCGTCGCTGACCATCACCTCGTTCACCGCGTCGCCGATGCGCACCCGGACGGTGGTTCCCGCCGGGGCGGGCGCGGAGAACCAGCTTGTCTTGAGGTTGCCGTAGCCGTCGGTGTACGCGACCGATCGGACCGGCGCGGGGCCGACGGTGACGGGCTCGCCGAGCAGGTTGGTCTCTCCGCGGACCAGCGCGGCCAGCGCATCGGGAAACACGTCCCGGGACCGGAACTGGGATCCGGCGGCGGGGACGTCGACCGCGCGCAACCGCACTCCCTCGTCGGCCAGGAACGACATGCTCGCTCCGGCGGCCACACCGACCACCAGTACGCCCGTCGGGAGGCGGGCCGCCACCAGCCTTTCCCCGGCGTTGTCGGCTCGCGGCTGATCCTCGTCCTGCCGCGGCGCCACGTTCGCGTAGAGCACCCGGTCGTCGGGTCCGTCGCCGAAAGCGAGCTGCGCGAGGCAGAAACCGGCGCTCACGGTGTCGAACGGTGGCACCGGGATCGCGGTGACGGCGGCCTCCGGCAGCAACCGGGCGAGACGCTGGCGCACCTCGGCGAACGCGAGATCACCCACGCCGTAGTCGGCGACGACGGTCAGCAACATCGGTTCAGACTAAGGCGTGCGGCTCTCAGTCGCGGACGGCGGCGAACATCAGGCGGTCGCGCCACTCGCCGCGGATCAGGTAGTAGGCGTGCAGGCGTCCCTCCGGGACCATGCCGATCTTCTGCAGGACGCGGGCCGATCCGGTGTTGTCGGGGTCGCAGGTGGCCCCGACGCGGTGCAGGTCCAGCTTGTCCATGGCGTAGCCGAGTAGGGCACCGGCCGCCTCGGTCGCGTAACCCTGGCCCCAGGCCTCGCGCGCGAACACGTAGCCCATTTCGGCCCGGCGATGGTCGAGGCTGGTCATGCTGAGCTCGGTCGCGCCGATGACGCGACGATCGGCGAGACGCTCCACCGCGTACGGGAAAACCAGCCGGGGGGAAACCCGGGCCATGGCCACCGACCGGTTGACGTGGTGGCGCGTGGCCTCGATCGAGTTCGGTCCCCAGTCCATGAATCGCACGACCTCGCGGTCGGAGGCGTAGGCGTGCACCTCCGGCCAGTCGCCGGGCCGGAAGGCCCGCAGCAGCAGGCGGTCGGTGAGAAGCTCATCCATGGGTGATCCGCATCCGCATCGCCGGGTCGGCCGTGCGCACGAAGCCGAGGTCGGTGTAGAGAGGCTCGCCGTCGGCCGACGCGCGCAGGTCGGCCGCTCCGACGCCGCGGGACCGGAACCATTCCAGGAGGGCTTCCATGCACGCGCGGCTGTAGCCACGACGCCGGTGAGCCGGGTCGGTGGAGACGTTGAAGACGTAGCCGAACAGCCCGGACGGGTTGCCCGGGCTGCCGAGCCGCTGCTCGACGATGCCGACCGCGCAAGACGCGAGACCGCCCCCGCCGGGCTGGTCGACGACGAACGCGGCCATGGAGGAGCCGGTGAGACGCTCTCGCAGGGTGTCCCGGGCGGGCAGTCGCCAGTCGTCGTTGAAGGTGCGGGGGTCGCCGAAGGTGCGGAGCATTTCCGCGCGGAGGCGGACCAACTCGTCGGCGTCGTCGGGGGTGGCCGGGCGGGCGCTCATGCCTGGCAGGCTAGCCAAGGCGGGGTAGCCCGGTCGCGCCAATATCGGGTGAGCGATCCCACCTGGTATTTCAGATTTTAAAGAGTTAGGGTTTCTCCATGGCCGAACCGTTGACGGACACCGAGCAGACCGCCTGGCGTACGTTCATCGAGAGCTCCTGGGCACTGCACACGCGCCTGGAGGACGAGTTGCGCGCGGCGACCGGCCTGAGCATGAACGACTACCACGTCATGGTCGTGCTCTCCGAGGCACCGGAGCGCCGGCTGCGGATGGGCGAACTGGCCAGCCGTCTGGTCTTCTCGCCCAGCCGGGTCACCTATCAGATCAACTCGATGGTCAAGCGCGGCCTGGTCCGCAAGCAGAGCTGCACCGAGGACGGCCGCGGCCAGGAGGCCGTGCTGACCGACGAGGGACTGGCCGCACTGCGCGCCGCCGCGCCGCTGCACCTCGACACGGTCCGCAAGGCGTTCATCGATCACGTGGACGCCGACGAACTCGATGTGATCAAACGCGTCTTCAAGAAGGTCCGGGAGGCCTGACATGCCCGCAATCACCGTCGACGACGTTCTCGTCCTGCCGCGGTTGCCGCGGCTCGACCCGGCCGCCACCACGTTCCGCCCGGTCCGCCGTCTCACGACGGCCCCGCAAGGTTATGAGGGCGAGGGCTTTCCGGTACGCCGCGCCTTTGCCGGAGTGCCGCTCAACGAGCTGGACCCGTTCATCCACCTCGACCAGATGGGCGAGGTCGACTACGCGCCGGGCGAACCCAAGGGCACGCCGTGGCACCCGCACCGCGGCTTCGAGACCGTGACCTACATGATCGACGGGATCATGGACCACCAGGACTCCAACGGTGGCGGCGGCACGATCACCAACGGCGACACCCAGTGGATGACCGCCGGCCAGGGCATCCTGCACATCGAGGCCCCGCCGGAGCAGCTGGTCATGAGCGGCGGGCTGTTCCACGGCCTGCAGCTGTGGGTCAACCTGCCGCGGGTCGCGAAGATGATCGCCCCGAAGTACCAGGACATCCGCGGCCGCGAGGCGGCGCTGCTCACCACCGGCGACGGCGGCGCGCTGATCCGGGTCATCGCGGGCGAGATCGACGGGCACGCCGGCCCCGGCTCGACCCACACGCCGATCAACCTGGCCCACATCACCCTGCAGCCGGGTGCCCAGCTCGACCTGCCGTGGCAGCCCGACTACAACGCGCTGGTCTACGTGCTCTCCGGCCGGGGCACGGTCGGCACCGAGGGCCGCCCGATCGAGGCCGGTCAGCTCGCCGCGCACGGCAAGGGCGACGCCGTCCGGTTCACCGCGACCAGCGCGACCGACCTGTTCGTGATGGGTGGCCGGCCGATCCGCGAGCCGGTGGCCCACTACGGCCCGTTCGTCATGAACACCAAGGAAGAACTGCAGCAGGCGTTCGAGGACTTCCAGAAGGGGCGGCTCGGCGTGATCCCGGCCGGGAAGGTCCCGCACACCGACTGACTACGCTGTCGCCATGGGGATGATCGAACAGTTCGCTGACCTCGTCGTCCGGGCCGGCGCCAACGTGCAGTCCGGCCAGGGCCTCGTTCTTCGCTCCGACACGGCCCATCTGGAGATCGCCCGGGCGGTGGCCGAGGCCGCGTACGCGGCCGGCGCCTCCTGGGTCGAGCCGGTCTTCAGCGACGGCCCGCTGCGGCGGTCCGCCGTGTCGCATGCAAGTCTCGAGACGCTGAGCACCAGCCGCGGCTGGGCGCTGGCCCGCATCGAGGAGTGGCGCGAGCAGGGCTTCGCGTCGATCCTGCTGGCCGGCGATCCCGACCCGCACCTCTTCGACGGGCTCGACCCGGCCCGGGTCGCGGCCCAGCCGGTCGAGGAGGCGCAGGCCATGCGCCGGGCGATGTTCGGCGGCATGCGCTGGAGCATCGCCGCGGCGCCCAACGCCGGCTGGGCCAAACAGGTCTTCGGCGAGCCCGACCTCGACCGGCTGTGGCAGGCGGTCGGCACCGCCATGCGGCTCGACAGCGCCGACCCGGTCGCCGAGTGGCAGCAGCGCTCGGCCACCCTCGGCGCCCGCGGCCGCGTGCTCGACGCGCTCGAGCTCACCGAGATCCGTTACGTCGGCGAGGGCACCGACCTGACCGTCGGCCTGCTCCCGGGCACCCGCTGGACCGGCGGCGGCCTGGTCGACGAGGCCGGCCTGCCCTACCTTCCCAACATCCCGACCGAAGAGGTCTTCACCAGCCCCGACCGCTCCCAGGCGGACGGTGTGATCCGTCTCACCAAGCCGGTCGTGATCGCCGGTCAGCTGGTCACCGGCCTGGTCGTGACGTTCTCCGGCGGCACGATCGTCGACGTGAAGGCGACCGAGGGCGTCGACGTGGTGCGGGCCCAGCTCGAGACCGACCCGGGCTCGCGGCGGCTGGGCGAGGTGTCACTGGTCGACAAGCAGAGCCGCATCGCCAAGGCCGGCATCGTCTTCCACAACACGCTCTTCGACGAGAACGCGGGCTGCCACGTGGCCTGGGGGCAGAGCTTCCCGTTCGCGGTCGAGGGCGGCATGGCGATGAGCCCGGCCGAGCGGTTCGCGCTCGGTCTCAACGAGTCGAGCGTGCACACCGACGTGGTCATCGGCGGCGAGGGCCTGACCGTCACCGGCCGCGGCACCGGTGGCACGGTCGACATCATCAAGGACGACGAGTGGGTGCTCTAGGGGCCCCCTACGACGAGATCGCGGACTGGTACGAGCACGAGTTCCTCCCGGCCACCGACGTCGACGATCGGCTCGGCATCCGCCGATCTCTCTCGGCATTGCTGGGCCCCGGGTCCGGCGCCTGCCTCGAGGTCGGTTGCGGCACCGGGGCGTACGCCGCCCAGGTGCGCGAACTCGGCTGGACGCCGCTGGGAGTCGACGTTTCGGCGAGGATGCTGGCGTACGCCCGCAAGCGCTTGCCGACCGCCCAGGGTGACGCGACCGCTCTGCCGGTCCGCGACGGCTCGCTGGAGGCGGCCGTCGCGGTGATGGTGCACACCGACATGCCGGACTACCCGGCGGTGGTGAAGGAGATCGCCCGGGCCCTGCGCCCGGGCGGCGTGTTCGTTCACGTCGGCGTGCATCCGGCGTTCTGCGGGGGTTTCGCCGACCGGAGTGATCCGGCGGCGGTGGTCATCCGTCCGGGCTATGTGGACGGTCGCTGGACGCGGTCGTCGTGGACGACCGCGGGGGTGCGTCACCGGGTCGGCGCGGCGCATTTTCCGCTGGCCGCGCTGCTCGCGATGTTCGTCGAAGCCGGCCTGGTGCTCACGGGGTTCGCCGAGGGCGGCGGGCCGGTCCCGGTGACGCTGTCGGTCCGGGCGGTCAGTTCATGAACAGCATGGCGGTCGCACCCAGCAGCACCATCAGCAGGACCGCGATGAGCAGGCCCTTCTCCGCGGATGCGGTGGCGGCCGGGATGTCGGTTGTGGTTGCGGCGGCGGTCGGGGTGAGCGGCTCGCTGCTCATAGCGGGATCCCTCCGGGGGTTCGGCGGCCGGTCGCTGGGTCAGCGTGCGTCCGGACGTCAAGGGGCTTAACGTGAGGGCGTCGTCGACCTCGGGAGCGTTGCGCGTGCCACTGCCGGACTGGTTTCTCAGCGCGGAGGAGCGCGGCAACCCGGACTCCTCCATACCCACCTGGTCGACCGCGAACACGGTTGAAGCCCTTATTCACGGAAAAGGGTATTTCGCCCGATTGGCCCAGGCGGTAGAAACGCTGAGTGACGGTGATCACCTCTTCTTCACCGACTGGCGCGGCGACCCCGACGAGCTGACCAGCGACGATGGCCCGACCGTGGCCCGGCTCTTCGCCGACGCGGCGCGCCGGGGCGTAATCGTGAAGGGGCTGCTCTGGCGCTCCCACTGGGACAAGCTCGCCTACAGCGAGGAAGAAAACCGCAGCCTCGGCGACGAGATCCGGGCGGCCGGCGGTGAGATCCTCCTCGATCAGCGGGTACGCCGCGGCGGTTCCCACCACCAGAAGCTGGTCGTGCTCCGCCACCCGGGTTCTCCCGAGAAGGACGTCGCGTTCGCGGGCGGGATCGACCTCTGCCACAGCCGGCGCGACGACGAAAACCATCTGGGCGACCGGCAGGCGCTCGCGATGGCTTCGGCGTACGGCAAGACGCCGCCCTGGCACGACGTCCAGCTGGCCCTGCGCGGCCCGGTCGTCGGCGCGCTCGATCTGACCTTCCGCGAACGCTGGAACGACCGCACGCCGCTCGACCAGCACGGCCCGATCTCGACCGCGATGGACAAGCTCAAGCACGCCGACCTGCACGCTTCCGAGCTGCCCCGGCAGCCGCCGGACCCGCCGCCGGCCGGCACCCTGAACGTGCAGACGCTGCGCACCTACCCCTCCATGCGGCCGCCTTACAGCTTCGCCAAGGAGGGCGAGCAGTCGATCGCCCGCGGTTACACCAAGGCGATCAAGCGGGCCCGCCGGCTGATCTATCTGGAAGACCAGTACCTGTGGTCGGCCGAGGTCGCCGACCTGTTCGCCCGGGCCCTGCGCGCCAACCCCGAGCTGCACCTGATCGCGGTGGTCCCCCGGCACCCGGACGTGGACGGGAAGTTCGCCCTGCCGCCCAACGAGGTCGGCCGGGAGATCGCGGTGTCGGTGTGCACCTCGGCCGCCCCGGACCGGGTGCACATCTTCGACCTGGAGAACACCGAGGGCACCCCGATCTACGTGCACGCCAAGGTGTGCGTGATCGACGACGTGTGGTGCAGCGTGGGCAGCGACAACTTCAACCGCCGCTCGTGGACCCACGACAGCGAACTGTCCAACGCGATCCTCGACGAGACCCGCGACGAGCGCGCGCCTCAGGACCCGGCCGGGCTGGGCGACGGGGCGCGGCAGTTCGCCCGCGAGCTGCGGCTGACGCTGATGGCCGAACACGTCGGTGCGGACGCGGACCTCATCGATCCGCTTGACGCCGTACGCGCGATGACCGCCGCCGCCGGACGACTCCGGGCCTGGCACGACGGTGGCCGAACGGGTGAACGTCCGCCCGGTCACCTGATGCCGCACCGCACCGAGCACATGCCGTGGCGCCGGCGCCTGTGGGCGGTGCCGGCCTACCGCGTGGTCTACGACCCGGACGGCCGTTCCTGGCGCGACCGCATCCGCGGCCGTTGGTGAGTCTCCGCCGGCCGGACGCGGGACCGGTAGGTGTCGAAGGCCGGCTTGCGGGCGTAGTCGCCGGTGCAGAGCCCGAAGGTGCCGAGCGGCGAGTCGGCGTCGGAGTCGGCGTCGGAGAGGGCGAAGAGCTCGAACTGCGCCGCGCCCGCGGCCTCGGACGCGTCGATCAGCGCGGTCAGTGAACAGACCTGGCCGTCGGGGGTGCGGTGGGCGCCGCTCGGGCTGCCTGCCTCGGCGATATGGATCGGGACGTCCGGCGAGAAGTGTGCTTCGGTGAGGCGCCGGCGGAGGTGATCCACCGCGTGCAGGGTGGCGCCGTGGACGTCGTCGTGGGGTGAGAAGCCGTCGGGGTAGAGGCCGAGCCCCACGTAGTCCGTGTGTATCGGGGACGCGCCGAGTTCCTTCCAGAATGGATCGTCGCCGCCGAGCCACTCCGCGGGTTCGGCGAGCGAGAAGCCGACCTGTACGCCGTCGCGCACCCGGGTGCGCGCGTAGGGCAGACCATGGGTGAGGGCGGCGATCACTCCGGGCGAGCTGCCGTCGATGCGCGGGATGGGAAAGTTTGCCTCGAGGGTGACCTGCAGATATTTGACCAGGTGGCCGTACCGGTCGAGGGCCCGGTCGATGAAGGCGAGCCAGCCGTCGAGGTCGGCGACCGGCGGCAGGTAGCTCAGCACGAGGTCGAGTTCGCGTCCGCCGGTGACGTACCAGTCGTCGGGCATGGTCAGGTGGTCGAGGTCGCCGGCGGCGTCGATCTCCTGTTCCAGCTCGGTATTGCCACCACACCAGTGGACGTATTCGCGGATCACGAAGGGGCGGCCGCCGGACAGGTCGTCGACCAGCGGGCCGATCCGTCGGGGGTCGGCGGGGCCGGCGCAGGTGGCACCGGCACGGCTGCCGACGTAGATGCCCAATCTCATACGAGTACCTCCAGGTCGCCGCCGGCGAGACGGTCGGCGGTCTCGGTCAGCCAGGTGATCTCGGTGGCGAGCACGCGCAGCCAGTAGTGGACCTCGATCATCTGGATCTCGGGCAGGCCGGGTGGGATCACCGGTGTTTCGCGGTGCAGCCGCTCGGCCCGTGCGCGGAGCACGGCGATCGCCTCGGCCGCGGGCAGGATCCCGAGATATGCCACGGCGGTCAGGAAATCGGCCGAGGCGGGCGCGGTGTTGTCCAGTGCCTCGCGGACGCGCGCGCGGAACAGCGCGATCCCGGCCGGGGTGGGCTGGTAGGCGGTTCGTGCGGGTCGGTTGGCGACGCTCTCCGGTGTACCGGCACGGAGCAGACCGCCGTCGGTCAGCGATTTGAGGAGGGTGACCACGCTGCTGCGCCGGATTTTGAGGTGCGCGTAGCGGGCTTCGAGGCGGGCGGTGACCTCGTAGGCGTGGGCGGGTTGCTCGACGAGCAGACCGAGGATCGGGAGCACGAGGCTGTTGCGGGTGGCGTCGAGTGGCACGCCCGCATCATATAGTCGTATACGTCTACTGGCTACCCACGGAAAGGCGGTTCCCACGAGCTCGGCACCCAGATCGGGGCGGCGGGGTCGCCGGTCAGGGTGAAACCGACCCGCCAGGCGCTCATGCCGGGCCGGCCGGCCGCGATCCAGCGGTCGAGGACGGCCGCGGCCTCGGCACCGAGCAGCGTCGGGCCGGCGGTGCGCACCGAGCCGTCGGGCATGATCACCGCGGCGCCGGTGCGGTCGGCGTCGATCAGGGCCAGGCAACTCTGCTGGATGCCCGGCACCGCCGCGTGACTGGTGCGCCGGTCCCAGACGCCGCAGGCATACCAGAGGTCGCGGTAGGGAATCGCGTCCAGCGGCGGATCGAACCGGGCCGGGGCAACCTCGGTGAGTTCGGCCAGCTCGCGGGCGCCCGCCGGGGACGGGAACGAGCCGGGATGCCCCGCCGCGAGCGGCCCGGCCGCGGTCATGAAACCGGCGTCGCAGACCAGCGTCGCGGACAGCGGCCCGGCCGGGTCGGCGAGGGTTTCCGGGCGGCGGGCGGCCAGCACCGGATGCATGCCGGCGTGGTCGACCGGGGCGATGACCACGCCGTCCGGTTCGAGCTGGTCGAGCCAGCGCGGCGAGAGGCCGGCCACCCCGACCGTCACGATCACCCGGTCGAACCGGCCGCCGGGGTGCCCCGCGTAGCCGTCGCCCCGCTCGACCGTCACACCCTCGACGCCGGCCCGGGCGAGCGCCGCGCGGGCCCGCTCGGCGACGTCCTCCTGTACGTCGACACTGGTCACGGTCGCGCCGATCGAGGCGAGCACGGCCGCGTTGTATCCGGTGCCGGCCCCGATCTCGAGCACCCGCATGCCGGGCCGCACATCGAGGGCCTCGATCATCAGGGCCATCAGCGACGGCTGGCTCGACGAGCTGACCGGCATCTTGCCGCGGACCTTGGTGACCAGCGCATCGTCCTGATAGACCAGGGCCAGGAAGTCGTCGTCGCCCGGCCGCGCCCAGCCGCCGTCGTTGCGCCGGAAACCGTCCGGCACGAACACCTCGCGCGGCACCGCGGCGAACGCCGCCGCCAGCTCGGGCGTCAGCGTCACCGCGCCGCGGCGGATCTGCTCGAGGAACTCATTCATCACGCTATATTTGCGCTGCCTTCACGGCCGCCGCCAGTCGCTCCGGCACGTCGGCAGCGTGATAGGGGTGCTCGGCCGGTTCGATCGCGGCCAGGAACCGGGCATAGGTCTCGGCCGCCCAGAGCGCGGCGATCGGCCGCATCAGCTCGGCCGCTCGCCTCGGCTCGCTGCCGGGCACGCTGAGTTCCCAGCGGTACGCCCATGGGCCGAGCACCGCCTCCGTATCGCCCTCCTCATCGCCCTCCTCATCGACGAGGTGCCCGATGAGACGCAGAATGTCGAGCGCCGGGTGGCCGCGGTAGCAGTCACCCCAGTCCATGATGGTCAGCCGCCCGCCCGGCCCGATGCGCACGTTGCCCGGGTGCAGATCGCCATGGACCAGCGTGTCGGGCAAGCCGCACGCGGCGACCTCGGCCAGTCGCCGGGGCAGGTCGTCGAGCAGCTTGCCCAGCCCCGGGATCTGCTCCTCGAACGCCCGCGCGAACCCCACGTCGATGCCCCGCCGGTCGGGGATGCCCGCGATCGGCCGCCCGGCGAAATGCTCCTGCACCGGGTGGAACGCCGCGCCGATCCGCGCGCAGACGTCGGCCCCGGCGCCGTAGCCGTCCTCCCCCGGCCGGTGCGCCAGCAGCATGCGCCCGTCCGCCCCGGCCGCGAGCAGCGGCGGGACGAGCCCCGGAACCACCGCGTCGACCGCCCGGATCGCGTCGGGCTCGTGCTCGAAGAACGCCGGCACCTGCTTGATCCAGCCGACCGGCTCGTCGTTGCGGTCGTCGAGCCGCCAGATCGCCGACAGGTTCCACGTGCGCTGCTGATGAGCGGTCGCATAGTCGACGTGGCCGGCGGCCCACGAGAGGGTGGCGGCCGGGCCGCCCACTTCGGCATAGGCCGCGCGGTGCGGATGAGGCGCCAGGTCGGCCGGTGCCGGCGCCACCACCCCGTCGGGGATCCGGCCGGATGTCTGCGCCAGGTAGGTGACATGGCCGCCGGGTGGGTGCGGGCGGTCGCCGTGGAGCAGGCGCAGCACCTGCACGCCGGCCCGCGCGGCGATCTCGCCGACCTCCTGCCACCAGGGTGTCGCCACCTCGAAGGGCGGCAACTGCCCCAGCACCTCACCGGACGCGTCGACCAGAACGAGAGTCACCATGCGCACGGGCGGGACCGTAGCCTAAGCCAGCGGCGTACCGCGCGTGGTTTTCACGTGCGCCGGGATCTCGCCCTCGTGCCGGTCGCCGGTGGTGGCGGTGCCGCTCGGCTCGAACATCAGGATCGATCCGCCCGGCGACGACGGCTTGTGCTCGACACCCTTCGGCACCACGAAGACGTCGCCCGGGCCGAGGGAGACCGTGCGGTCGCGCAGTTCGATGTCGAACCGGCCGTCGAGCACCAGGAAGAACTCGTCGGTGTCGGCGTGGGTGTGCCAGACGTGCTCCCCCGCGGTGTGCGCGATCCGCACGTCGTAGTCGTTCATCCGCGCCACGATGCGCGGGTCGTAGACGTCGTCGAACGAGGCCAGCGCCTCGTGCAGGTTCACCGGTCGCTCCATGACCGCCATCGTGCGCCTGGCCCCGCCGACCTGTCTTGCACGTTTCTGACCGGCGCGACGGCCGTTCCGGCGGTTCCTGTGGTCCGGGCGGACAGGTCGTCGGCCCGGGACGCCGATGCTTTCCGGCGCCACTGATGCCAGCATGAGCTGGGAAAACACCTCTGCATCACGAGGGCGGGGCGGGCCGATGATCGGGGAATCGAAGCTCGGTGGTCCGGAATATCCGGAGCCGCCCACGGCGACGGCGGCGGAGCGCGAGCACGCCGACCGCGTCGCGGCACATCAGGCGGAGACGGGGTGGAGTCCGGAGTTCGAGGTCAGGCTGGCCTCGATGACCTCCCGCATCGGCAAACTTCAACGGCAGCCGCCGATCGGGCCGGTGCAGGCGACGCTGGCGGTGCTGGCCGTGGTCGCCGACCTGGGGTTCGCGATCTTCGCCATCATGTCCGCGATCGGCGGCGACGGCGACCTGGCCGACGAGGCCGTGCTGATCCTGCTGGCGATGTTCGTGCCGACGGTCTGGGCGGCGTGGACCCTGGCCGGGCTGGTCCAGCACCGCCGCGTACACGTCTATCGAGCCGAGCGCGAACGCCTGCGTCTGGCCCGCAGCTGTGGCGATCCGGACTGCGAGCGCTGCGCCTGACCGGCTAACGGATCACCTCGTACATCAGATGAGTGACCGACTTCCCCTCGGTGACCGTCGGGTCGCCGAGCCGGATCGGCGTCCTGGCGAGGTGGTCGAAGAAGCGGATGCCCCGGCCCAACAGGACCGGGACGAGCGACACCGAGATCGCGTCGAGCACGCCCGCGTCGAGGAACTGCTGGGTGATCGTCGGGGTGGCGACCGCGATGTCCCGGTCGCCGGCCTCGGCCCGCGCGGCCTCGAGCGCGGCCATCGGGTCGGTGTGGAACGTGGTGCGCGAGTCGGCGCGCGGCCAGCCGTCGGGCACCGAGTGGCTGACCACGAAGACCGGGCAGCCGGCCGGGTGCGTGCCGCCCCAGCCGCCGGTGAGGTCGAAGATGCGCCGGCCGCAGATCAGCGCGCCGACCCCGCCCGAGAGGAACGGTTCCAGGTGCCGGGCGCTGGCCTCGGTGACCCGGAAGGTGAACTGCGGGACCGCGGTCGGCATCTCGACGTCGCCGTTGCCGTACCAGCCGAACAACTCCTCGACACCGTCGTTCTCGTCGGCGATGAACCCGTCCAGGGACATCGACATGTCTGCGATAACTCGCTGCTTCGTCGTCATGCCCGTTGGTCGGAGCGGGTCAGCGCGGCTCGACATGGCGGCGGAAGTTTTCGGCGAGAACTTCGCGGTCGGGGCGGCCGAGCAGGCGCAGCCGGGCCATGCCGCCGTCCGGGTAGATGTCGAGGCGTACGTGGCGGGCCGGCCGGTCGGCCGCCAGCGGGAAGCGGTGCCGGGTGTCGGGGTGCAGGGGCGTACGCGGGAGCAGCTCGAACCAGTCGCGCCGGTCGGCCGAGCCGAGCAGCCGGGCCGCGCCGGGGGCGTTGCCCTTGAAGTGGCTGGTGTCGAGGTCGGCGAAGGTGAGCACGGTCGGGGCGGCCAGCCGCACGATCACCCAGTCGTTCCCGTCGTCGCGGCGGCGGGAGGTCTCCCAGCCGTCGCCCATGTGCTGAGCCAGGCCGGGCATCAGCATGCTCTCGGGGTGGCCGTAGAACATGTTGCTGCAGTCCTCGACCCGGCCGCCGTGCTCGAGCGCGGCCACGTCGAACTCGCCCGGCAGCAGCGCCGGGTCGGGAACGACCTCGCCGTGCACCCGCAGGCGGGCCACCCCACCGTCGGGGTGGATCGTGAGGCGTACGTGGGTGAAGCGGCGCTCGTCGGACACCTCGAACAGGTTCCGGGTGTCCCCGTCGAGGGGGCTCTTCGGCACCAGGGGTGTCCAGAGGTCCCCGGCGGCCGCGTCCAGCGAGGCGAACGGCGGGAAGTTGCCGGTGAAGAAGGCGGTGTCGACGACCACCCCACGGATCACCCCGGGCGCACCGAGCCGGATGACCACCGAGTCGGATCCGGGCGACCGGCGCCGCCGCGTCTCCCACCCGTCGTACACCTGGCCCTTGTGGTCGAAGGTGCGCGGCGTGAAGGTCGGCGCCGACGGCAGCACCAGATGATCGGCCGCCGCGAAGAATTCGTCGTCGGCGTGCACGGCCCCGCCACCGAACAGCCGGGATGCCAGGTCGGGCAGCACCGTGAAGTCGGTCATCAGGCGTCCTTCCGCAGCAGGAAACGGCCGCGCGGCACGGCACCGGTCACCGGCCGGCCGCGCAGCCAGGTCGTCCGGACCACGCCGGTCAGCGTCCGGCCCGCGTACGGCGTCACGGGGTTCTTGTGGTGGAGCTTCTCCGGGTCGACCACGAACGTCGCCTCCGGATCGAACGCCACCAGATCGGCGTCCGCGCCGACCGTGATCCGGCCCTTGTCGTAGAGCCCGACCAGGTCGGCCGGCCGCCGCGCCATCCAGTCGGCCACCTCGGCCAGCGTGTGCCCGCGCTCCCGGGCCGCCGTCCACATCACCGGCAGACCCAGCTGGACCGACGCGATGCCTCCCCAGGCGGCCGCGAAGTCGGGCTTCTTCAGTTCCGCGGTGCACGGCGAATGGTCGCTCACCACGCACGTGATCAGGCCCTCGGCGAGGGCCGCCCACAACCGGTCGGCGTTGGCGGCGTCGCGGATCGGCGGGCAGCACTTGAATTCGGTCGCTCCGGAAGGGATGACGGCCGAGTCCAGGGTCAGGTAATGCGGGCAGGTCTCGGCGGTCACGCGTACGCCCGTGAGCCGTGCCGCGGCAATCAGCGCAAGCGAATCGGCGGCCGAGAGATGCAGGATGTGGACCCGGGCACCTGTCTCGCGGGCCGCTTCGATCGCCGTGGCGATCGCCGACGTCTCGGCGTCGGGCGGACGCGAGGCGAGGAAGTCGGCGTAGGCCGTCGACGGGGCGTGGGCGTGCAGGTGATCGGGGTCCTCGGCGTGCACCACGAACTGGGCGTCGACGGCTCGCATCGCCTCGGCCAGCTGTTGCGCGGTGACCGGCGGGAACTCGGGCACTCCGGAGTCGGCGAGGAACGCTTTGAAGCCGAAGACGCCGGCTTCTTCCAGGTCGGGCAGTTCGTCGCAGTTACCGGGGACAGCGCCACCCCAGAAGCCCACGTCGACATGGATCTGCCCGCAGGCCGCCCGCTGCTTGGTCCGGAGCGCGGCAAGATCCACGGTCGGCGGCCGGGAGTTGAGCGGCATATCGATGATCGCCGTTACGCCACCGGCCGCGGCCGCCCGGGTCGCCGACGCGAAACCCTCCCACTCGGTGCGCCCCGGCTCGTTGACGTGCACGTGGGTGTCGACCAGGCCGGGCAGCAGCGCGAGGTTCCCCAGGTCGACGTCTTCCCCGGCGTCGACCTCGGCGTCATAGGGTGCGACCGCGACGATCTTTTCCCCGGCGACGACGACGGCGGCCGGGGATTCCCCGGCCGCCGTGATCGCCCTTCGCGAGCGCACGACGAGGTCGTCCATGCGCTCGACACTAGTTACTAGCAGGCCCCGTTGTCGGTCCAGACGTCCCACTGGCCGCTGTGCGTGGCCGGCGACTCGTTCTGCGTCCACCACTTCGCGGTGTACTTGTGACCGTTCTGGCTCGCCGTCTGACCGCCGGTGTAGACCGCCGTCGCGCTCCACGCCGCCGGGCAGTTGCCGCCGGTGCCACCGGTCGGCGGGGTCGTGGTCGGGCCGCCGGTCGGGATTGTGGTGGGAGGCGTGGCACCCGCGAACCGCGCCGAGTACTTCGTGAACTCCCACGCCGTCTGCGGGACGCTGCTGCAGGTGCCCGAGGTGGTGCTCTGGTTGGGGTCCGGGCACTGCCGGTCGCGGTTGACCGACCAGTTGGTGTAGCGGGCCAGGTGGTGGCTCGTCGCGTAGTCGAGCGTCGCCTGGAAGTCGGCCTGCCGGAAATACTCGCCGGAGTCGCTGCGGCCGTTCATCTGCGAGATGCCCTCGTGGGCGTACGCGGTCGCGCTGTCCCAGCCGAACGTGCTCATCAGCAGCGAGTGGAACGCCTCGAGCGCCGAGATCTGCGCCGACGAGCCGTTGAAGCCACCGTCGAACGGCATGATCGAGTAGTTGGCCGGGGTGAAGCCGTCGGCCTTGGCCTGGTTGAGCATCTGGGTGCCGAACCAGCCGGTCCCGGCGCTCGTTCCGGCGGTCGTGATCGAGATGTACAGGCCGGGGTTGTTGCGCTGCAGGATCTGGGCGGCGCCGACCTCGTTGGCCACGGCGGCGGTGTTCTCGTACTCCGGCTCCTCGAGGTCGAAGTCCATCGCCTTGAGGCCGTACTTGGTGACCACCTGCTGGTAGGCGGCCGCGGTCGCCTGCGGCGTGCCACAGGTCTGGCCGAGCTTGGTGCCGCCGTACCCGCCGATCGACACGGAGACGTCGCCGCCGTTGTTCCGGATGTTGTTGATCATGTTTTGCGCGGTGGTGTCCGACGAGACCGCCTGGGTGCCGTCCCAGGTCGGCGTACAGCCGCCGCCGTTGGGCGCCAGGATGAAGGCAAGCTGGAAGGCCTTCTGACCGGTCGCGTTCATGACCTGGACCGGGTCGGGCGGGCTGTTGTCGAACGGCATCAGGTAGGGCGCACTGGCGTACCAGTTGCTGCTGAGCGTGGCGGCGCTGGCCTGGTTGGCGGCGAAGATCCCGACGCCGGCCAGGGTCGCGGCCGCCGCCGCCACGGTGAGGATTTTCTTCACGGTCTCTCCTTGGGGGTGGGTCCGAGCCCGTATAAGAAACTTTCTTAACGGTTATTAAGACAACCGACCCATGACATTTGTCATGGGTGCGTGAACGGCCATCGATATCTGCCCGCTTTTTCCCGTACGCCACCCCGCCGAGCCCAACCGCACGGCGGCCGAACCCCGCCTCCGGCGGCTGCCGCGGCGACCTCACTGCCGGGTCCGGGCCCCTAGGGCCCCTTAATCCGGGGATCACCCCGGGCCTTCCCGGATGTCGCTTCTATTCGGCTCGGCGAAGGGTCGGATTCATGAGACCACTTCTAGGAGCACTGCTATCCGTGCCACTCGTCATCGCGCACCCGGCGCCGTCCTCCGGCCTCTCGGCCGGCCTCGATCGCATCGTGGCCGCCGGGGCCGTCGGGGCGGTCGCCGAGGTGCGCACCGATCGCGGCGTCTGGCGAGGCAGCAGCGGCACCGCGATCCTGAACACGACCATGCCCGTACGGGCGGACAGCCGGTTCCGGGCCGGCAGCATCACCAAGACCTTCGTGGCCACCGTCGTGCTGCAGCTGGTCGCCGAGGGCCGCCTGGGCCTCGACCAGCCCGTCCACGGGGCCATCACCGTGCGGCAGCTGCTCGACCACACCAGTGGGCTCTCCGACTACCTGCACACGCTGGACCTGCCGCCGTCGCCCGAGTTCTTCGCCAACCGCTGGCGCACGTGGACCCCGGACGAGCTGATCCAGCGGGCGGTCGCCGGTCCCTCGACCTACTCCTACTCCAACACCAACTACATCGTGCTCGGCAAAGTCATCGCGGCGGTGACCGGCCACTCGTACGGCGACGAGATCCGCCGCCGCCTGATCCGTCCCCTCGGCCTGACCGGAACCTCGGTGCCCGGCACGTCACCGCGGATACCCGGGCCGCATCCGCACGGCTACGTGCGAGGCCCGTCCGGCCTGGTCGACCTCACCGAGATGAACCCGTCCGTGATGGGCGCCGGCGGCGAGATGATCTCCACGACCTCGGATCTCGACCGCTTCTTCGCCGCCCTGTTCGCCGGCCGCCTCCTGCCGCAGGCACTGCTCGCCGAGATGGAGCGCCCCGGCGTACCCGGCGCGCCCTACGGCCTGGGACTGTTCTTCCGGACCACCCCGTGCGGCATCCCCGTCTACGGCAACGACGGCGACGCGCTCGCCTACCAGGCCTGGTCGTACTCCACGCTCGACGGAAGCCGCCAGGTCACGATCGCCGTGACCCCGGACTTCCGGTCCGACCTCGACGACCTGGTCGACAGCTACGTCGACCAGGTCGTCTGCCGGTCATGAACCCGATCGGAACTGATAGATCTGCGTGCCCGCGGTCTCCTCGCCGTTGTCGGGCGCCGCCCACATCGTGAGGGCCGAGCCGTCGGCCTCGAACTTCAGCGGGTTCCTCGTCATCACGTGCCCGGCCGCCGACCACCGCTGGAACGGGAACTCGTTGATGATCGTGCGCCGGTGCAGGTCGATCAGGGCGACACCGCCCAGCTCGTAGGTCGCGGCCGCCCCGCCCGCGGCCGGCGTCTGCGGGAAGCCGGTGATGCCGCCGCACGCCATCTTCCCCGACTCCACGTACTGGCAGTCCTGGAAGTCCAGCAGGTTCTCCGGGTTACGCCAGGTCGCCAGCGGCCGCCCGTTCAGCGACCACTCGTAAAACGTCCGCGACCCCCAGTTGTTGCCGACCAGCCGCTCCCGCGTCGGGTCGTACACGATCCCACCGATGTGGTCGTTGACCGTGAACATCCGGGTCACCGTGAACGTCCGAAGGTCGACCCGGTCGATCTCGGCGGTGCTGCCCGGCCGGTACTGCGCCACCGGCACCCACAGAAAGTCGCCGGTCCGGTCGATGCCGCCCGGGTGATAGACGATGTCGTGGCCGAGGATCACGTCCTTGAGCAGCTTCCCGGACCGGTCGATGACGAAGAGGTGCCCGATGCCCTTGCCGGGCGTCCGGTCGTAGCCGTCGACCGGCACCGGATATTTCACCGTCGGCTCGATGATCTGCGTCGAGCTGAGGTAGAACCGGTCCCTGGTGACGACCAGCCCCTCCGGGTGATAGGTGGGAAAGTTCAGCTTCAGCGCCGACAGCTGCGTCCACGTGGTGTTCCGGTCCACCACGGCGAGGGCCTTGACCGTCGCCGAGTCCCTGGTCTTCGGCGCGGCTGCTGCGCTGCCGCCCACCGACAACAGTGCCGCCGCGAGGGCCACCGCCCCGGCAATCATGCGATTCATCGTCCGAGCCTCACCCATCCACGTGAACTCTGGGAAGCCTCTCGACGCCGCCCATGAGACACTTCCGCCGTGCGTCGCAGTGAACTCGCCCGGGTGCGGGCCATGGAGGCCGCGCTAGGCGAGCAGGAAGAGCGGCTCGGGCCCGACGATCCGCGCACGGTCGAGAGCCGGGTCCGGCTGGTCGAGGCGTACGAGCAGTTGCCCGACTACGACGACGAGCAGCGGTCGTGGGAGGAGCGGTCGGCGGCCGAGATGACCCGGGCCGTCGACAGCCGCACCCGCACGCTCGGGGCGGGCCACCCCGACACCCTCACCCTGCGCTACAAGCTGGCATTCCTGCGCCTGCATCTGAACGACGACCGCGGCGCGCTGCTGGCCGAACTGCGGGAGATCACCGACGGCCGGCTCCGCGCGCTCGGCCCCGCCCACCCGGACACCCTTCAATCGTGGGACATGCTCGCCCGGCACTGCCCGGACCCGGAACGGCCCGGACTGCGGGAACGCGTCGAGAACGGCTGGGTGCAGGTGCTGGCCGACCGGGAGCAACGGCTCGGCCCCGATCACCCGGAGACGCTCGGTGCGGTGCTCGAGCTGGCCAAGGTCAGCGACGGGCGCCGGCAGCAGGAACTGCGGCAACGGATGATCGTGGGCTGGGAACGGATCGCCGCGGAGCGGGCCGGCCGCCTCGGCCTACTGCACCCGGCGACCGTGGAGGCGCGCGAGGAACACCTCACCCGCGTCGAGGTCTTCGCCGGAGCCGCCGAGGGCCGGCGGCTCCGCGAGAAGGTCGTGGCCGATCACGAGCGGGCACTCGGCCCGGACCACCCCGCCACGGTGCGCGCCCAGATCCAGCTGCTGGCCCACAGCGGCATGCCCGGCGGCCCGAGCCCGGAGGTCACCGCCGCGGCGGAGGCCCTCATCGAGCGCGCCCTCGGCATCCTCGGGCCCGTCGACAGCAGCTTCCTGCGCCTCCGCTACCTGCTGATGGCCACCCACCTGGTCGCCGGCCACGAGGAGGCGGCCCGCGCCGTCGGTCACCGCTACCCGTCCCCTGACGACGACTTCTTCATCTGGGAAGGCCCCGCCCCGACCGCCTGACCGGGCGGCCTCGCCGCGGCCGGTCACCGCAACGCGTCGGGCGCCTCGACCTGCAGGCAGTGGCCGGTGGCGGCCAGGGCGCCCGCGTCCGTCACCGCGTCGGTCACCCCGTCCGTCACGGCCGTCACCGCAGCCGTCACCGCGGCCGTCACCGCGGCCGTCACCGCGGCCGTCACCGCGGCCGTCACCGCGGCCGTCACCGCGGCCGTCACCGCCGATGACGTTTTCGGGCCGGAGCGCGGAGGCGTCGCTGACCGTCGTCGGTCGGCGGCCAGGGGTCAGGCGCCGCGGCGCAGTGTGTCGAGGTTGCTGGGGTGCTCGTCGTCGCCGCGGACGCGGGCGGCGATGTCGTGGCGGACCTCGTCCGACAGTCCGCGGAGCTGCGGTGAGGCGGGGGTGCGGGCGATGTAGCCCTGCACGTGGCGGATCTTCTGGTCGAAGATCTCCTTGAGCGTCAGCGGGGACTCGTCGTCGACGCCCTCGACGATGACGACGCGGCCGATGTGGGTGGCGCCGCGCTCGACCGGGTCGCGGGCCACCTGCATGACCAGGGCCAGCTCGGCTGCGGCCTGCGGGTGGTGGAGCATCGTGCGGTCGACCTTGATCTGGGTCAGCGGGAGCTCGGCCATGCGGGACACCGTCGCGTAGCCGGCGCCGAAGTCGTCGACCGCGAAGCTGACGCCGATGTCGCGGGCGACCTCGACCAGCTTCTGGTGGAAGTAGGCGTGGGGCTCGCCGGGCCAGCGCTCGCCGGGCCGGGCCTCGATCGGGTCCTGCTCGGAGATCTCCAGCGTGACGTTGGCCGGGTCGAGGCCGGCCGCCGCGATCGTCTCGCGGACCGTGTCGAGGTATTCGTCGCTGAGTAGGGAGCGGACCGACACGTTGACCGAGACGGGCTTCGGGAAGTCGCCCGACCAGGGGCCGTCGATGTGGGCCCGCGCGTACGACAGGAGGGCCTTGCGCACGATGACCTGGTCCCGCACGATCACGAAGCGGTCGCCCCACGCGTGCGCGATCTTCAGCATGGCGACCGGGGCGCGGGTGTCGTCGGGCGCGCGGCGGGCCAGCGCCTCGTAGCTGTGGACGCCGACCTTCTGCCAGTCCGGGTTGATTTTGATTACCGGCTGGAAGACGACCACGAACGACTCGAGCACCTCGCGGTAGAGCGCCAGGCAGCGCTCGTAGAGCGCGCCGGGGAGCCGGCCGAACGTCTGCCGCAGCGCGCTGAGCACGTGGATCTCGGCCTCTTGCGGCGAGGCCGGGACGTCGGTGTGCCACACCGTCTCGAGGACCTTGGCCAGCGGCTCGCCGATCGCGATGAGGTCGGCCGGCGGGTTGACGAAGGCCAGCAGCAGCGTCTTGCCCTCGGCGCGGCTGATCGGCATGCAGAACAGCTCGTGGCCGATGGAGTGGGTGACGTGCCCGAACCAGAGCGGATCGGTCGGGAAGCGTTGCTCGCTGCGGCTGCCCAGCAGGTGTTGCACGTCGGCGAGGTCGAACCGCGGCGTGGCGTCGACCTGAGCGAACCAGCCCGCGGTGTATTCGAGCAGGGCCACCGACTCGGCGCCGGTGGCCAGCTTGAGCAGGTAGACCTTCGAGTTGTTGGCGACCGTCGGCACCTGTTGGGAGAGCCGGTCGATCAGCCCGGTCAACGCCTCGGTGTGCCGGTCGAGCGGCCCCTCAAGTGGGACTATTCGGACACTCGGCGAGATAATCGGGGCGTCGTCGGCGTCGTCCACGCCGATGATCACCTCGAGCCTCTTATCGGTCACCGAACGTCCTCGAGTTCGAGCGATCCGGGCGGGGAGCGCTGTCGAATGCGGCGTTGAGTGATCGTAGCGACTTCGGGCCGCCATTCAAATCGATCACCGTCAAGTTCGGGTCCAATGCCGACTATGTGCGATATCACCGTATGCACTGCTCACGTGCCGGATTGGCCGCCGATTTCGGATCCGGAATACTACTGATGAGTACGTCGCCCAAATCACCCGGAACGGTCACCCGAGCCAGTCGCT
This sequence comes from Actinoplanes sp. NPDC051343, assembly GCF_044455125.1. NCBI lineage: Bacteria > Bacillati > Actinomycetota > Actinomycetes > Micromonosporales > Micromonosporaceae > Actinoplanes > Actinoplanes sp. NPDC051343. The sequence goes on along the minus strand of NZ_JBITEL010000007.1, from coordinate 287,061 downwards.
CAGGCGGATCCAGTCCTCGTCGTCGGCCGGGCGGACGCGTACCGAATCGCCGGCGTCGAGATCGTCGACGACCGCGAAGAGCCGCCCGAGCACCTCGTCGCCGGGAAGATCGCGGGTCAGTTCCAGGTCGAGCCCGGCGTCCTCGTCGTCCAGGCCGGACGGGACCAGGTCGCCCAGCCCGGCGAACGCCTCGGCGATCGCCTCCTCGAGATCGTCGCGGTCGACCGAGCCGTCGATGACGATTTGCACCAGTTCCATAGCCGGCGCCTCCTTCCGGACCATGGTCCAACTCGGCGGCCGCCCCGGGGCGCCGAGATCACCGTTTTGGCATCAAGTGCGACGGTGTGGATCAGGGCTTGCGTTGCCGGTCTCCGGGAGTTTGATATCCGGCATCATGCCTGGCCGGGGAAGTACCGCGCTGGTCGCCCTCCGGGGTGGGGTGATCGGGATGATCGCGTGCGGCCTCGGCACGATGGTCTACATGGCGGTGGCGGGCAAGGCTCCCGGCGTACACGCCACCCACTCCGGGCTGGTCGCCCAGGCGGTGCTGCCGGTCGGGCTGGGCAGCGGGGTGCTCCTGGCCTGGCTGCTGCGGCTGCGCCGGCCGCTGGCGGTCGGCATCGCCGGCCTGATCCTGAGCATCGCCGGCGCCATCATCGCCTTCGTCGTCATCTACAACATGCTCGACATGTCCGGCTCGATGGGTGAACACCCGGCCTGGCCCCTCGGCGTCCTCCTGCTGGTCGTCGGGGTCGCCTACGCCACCGCCGCGGTCCTGGCCGACGACTAGCGACCCTGACCCGCGGCCAGGGCGAGCAGCGACTCCCGCGGGAAGCCGGCGTCCGAAAGTGCCCCGCAGTCGAGGCCGCGCAGCAGATAACCGGCCAGGGCACGTGCGGTGGCCGGCTCGTCGGCGATGCCGCTCTCCTGGCGGGACAGGTAGCGCTGCAACCGCTCGACCGCCGTGTCGCGCCCCGAGATGAAGAACTCGTACGTCGCCGAGTAGCGGGTCGGCAACTGGGCCGGGTGGAGGTCCCAGCCCTGATAGAACCCGCGGGCGAGCGACCGCGACACCAACCGGTGGTGCAGTTGCCAGGCGGCGGCGACCTCGTCCGGCGAACCCACCGGCAGCACGTTGGTCGAGCCGTCCGAGACTCGCACCCCGGTCCCGGCGGCCGCCGCCTGCATCACCGACTTCGCATAGTCAGCCGCGGGATGGTCCAGCGCCTGGTGGGCCGCCGCGATGCCCAGGGCGGCACTGTAGTCGTAGGTGCCGAAGTGGAGTCCGACGCAGCGCCCGGCCGCGGCGGTGATCAACCGTGCGACGACGGCCCGCCCGTTGGCGCCCACGATCGCGGCCGGCAACTCGACCTGGATCTCGAAGCGCAGCGACCGCTCGTACGCCTTCTCCAGCCGCGAGCAGAGCACGCCCATCGCCGATACCTGATCCGGGCCGCTCACCTTGGGCAGCGTGATCACGAACGGGTGCGGGTAGTGGGCCAGGAACAGGTCGAGTGTGCGCAGGGCCCGTCGCCGCGTCGCCGCCTCCAGCGATTTGATGCGGATGCCCACGAACGGCGGCCGGTCGCCGTCCCGCAGGATCGCGGCCGCTTCCCGTACGGCCGTGTCCTCCGCCGCGTCGTCGCGTACCCCGTAGCCGTCCTCGAAGTCGACCCGCAGATCTTCGATCGGCTCCCGGGCGAGTTTGTCCCGCACCCGGGAGGCGTGCGGGAAGTCGAACTCGTATTCGGTGACCGCCGCCAGCGCCTCCGAGCCCCAGCCCCGGAACCCGCCGATCTTGTCGGCCGGGATGTAGGCCGTGTGCACCGGCTGCCGGCCGCCCAGGTCGCCCGGGTAGCGGGATTTCAGGAACGCGTCGTGTTTGGCCAGCCGGTAGTCGAGCGCCGCATAGTCGGCCTCCGTGAGCCGCATCAGTCGATCGACCCGTACGCGACGGTGGTCAGGAAGTCGGGGAAGTCGTCGGACAGCGCGACCCGCTCGAACAGCTTGCGCGCCTCTACGAAGCGCGCCGAAGCCCAGGCCGGCTCGCCGATCCGCGACCGGATGGCCGCCAGTTCGGAGTCTTCGAGCTGGGTCACCAGCGACGCGGTGATCGGGGCTCCCGACGGCAACCGGACCCCGTTGTGGATCCACTGCCAGATCTGCGACCGGGAGATCTCGGCGGTGGCCGCGTCCTCCATCAGGTTGTTGATCGCTACCGCGCCGTTCCCGCCCAGCCACGACTCGAGGTATTGCAGGCCGACCGAGATGTTGTTGCGCAGCCCCTCCTCGGTCACCGCTCCGGGGGTGGCCGCGACGTCGAGCAGACCGTCGGCGGACACCGAGACGTCGGGCCGCTGCCGGTCCAGCTGGTTGGGCTTGTCGCCCAGCACCCGGTCGAAGACCTCACGGCACACCGGTACGAGGTCGGGGTGGGCCACCCACGACCCGTCGAACCCGTCCCCGGCCTCACGTTCCTTGTCCTCGCGCACCTTGGCCAGCGCCACCTCGTTGACCGCCGGGTCACGCCTCGAGGGGATGAACGCCGCCATCCCGCCGATGGCGAACGCGCCCCGCCGGTGACAGGTGGAGACGAGCAGTTCCGTGTAGGCCCGCATGAACGGCGCCGTCATCGTCACCGACGCCCGGTCGGGCAGGATCATCGACGGGTTGTCGCGGAAGTATTTGATGATGCTGAACAGGTAGTCCCATCGGCCGGCGTTCAGGCCGGACAGATGCGGCCGCAACGAGTAGAGGATCTCCTCCATCTCGAAGGCCGCCGGAATCGTCTCGATGAGGACCGTGGCGCGAATCGTCCCGACCGGAATCCCGAGCTGCTCCTGAGCGAACGTGAAAACGTCGTTCCACAGTGCCGCTTCGAGGTAGGACTCCATCTTGGGCAGATAGAAGTAGGGCCCGCTCCCCCGCGCGAGAAGCTCCCGGGCGTTGTGGAAGAAGTAGAGCCCGAAATCAACGAGTGCCCCGACGGCCGGCGCGCCGTCAAAGGAAAGATGCCGTTCGTCGAGATGCCACCCGCGCGGCCGCACGACGATCGTGGGATAGGGACCGTCGCCCAGCGAGTAGACCTTCTGCGGCGTCTGGAGAACGATGGTCCGCCGCACCGCGTCGAACAGGTTCCGCTGACCGTCGACCACGTTCGACCAGTGCGGGGTGTTCGCGTCCTCGAGGTCGGCCAGCCAGACCTTCGCCCCCGAGTTCATCGCGTTGATCGTCATCTTGCGCTCAGTCGGCCCGGTGATCTCGACCCGGCGATCGCGCAGGTCGGCCGGCGCCTCGGGCGCCGACCACTCGGCAGCACGGATGTCGGCGGTCTCGGCGCGGAACCCCAGCGAACCACCCGCCGCGATCTCGGCCCGCCGGGCCGCCCGCGCCTCCAGCAACTCGTTGCGGCGGGGACGGAATCGCCGGTTAAGCTCGGCGACGAACGCCACGGCCTCATCGGACAGGATCTCGGTCATCGTCGACTCCCTGAAGTGCGGCTCCCTCTGAAGTACCGTATCGGTCGGTTCAGGTCTGTGCCGAGAGGTCGGGCCGAAGGCCGGCGAGCAGGGCGCTCAGCGCGTACCGGAAACGCTCTTGATCGTCCGAGCCGGCGCCCTCGGCAACCGCGGTGACCAGCAGCGGATGCCTTTCCGGTACGAGCCCGGCCGGCGGCCCGGGCGAACCGATCGCCGCTTCCGCGCTCGCGTGCCCGATCACGAAAACCGTCAGGGCGTTCAGCGTGTCGAGGGCCCGGGCCAGCGAGAACCCGGCCGAGGTGAGCACGCGCAGCATCTCCTCGACGGCGTCGAGCGTCGCCGGCGTGACCGCCGGACGCGCGATCACGGGAAGCAGACCGGGATGCTTCAGCACCGTCGTGCGCAGGCTTTCGGCGTACGCCCGCAAGCGCGACCGCCAGTCGCCGGAGTGACCCACCGGTCCGGCCGCCGTGACGAAGATCTGCTCGATGAGGCCGTCGATGAGCGCGTCCTTGGTCGGGACGTAGTAATAGAGCGTCATCGCTTCGACCCCGAGTGCCGCCCCGAGCCCCCGCATCGTGAGCGCCTTGAGGCCGTCCCGATCGACGATCGCCAGCGCGGCGTCGAGGATCTGAGCCCGGCTGAGCCCGGCCCGGACCCCGGGCGTGCGTTTGCCGCTCATGCTGCTCCCTTGCGCCTTCTTACGGCGTAAGGCTACCGTCAATCTTACGATGTAAGATTAAGGGAGTGATGACATGTCGAACACCGCCGTCGTCGAAGGATTCTTCGAAGCCCTGAATGCCCGCCGCTTCGAGGATTGGCCGCGCTATATGGCGGCAGACGTCATCGACCACAACAAGGTGATCCACGGCGAGCCCGACGAACCGGGCGCCGCCTTCGAGGCCTTCCGCCGGCAGTTGGACGCGTTCGGCGAGGGGGCGATGGAGCCGGTCGAACTGATCGCCGAGGGGCCGAAAGTCGTCGCCCGCCTGCGTGTGCACGGGCGGCACACCGGTTATCACCCGCGAATGCCGTCACCGACCGGCCGCACGTTCGAAGTCGAGCAGATCTGGATCTTCACCGTACGCTCCGGCAAGATCGCTGAGATCCGTGCGGTCTCGGACCGTCTCGGCATGTTCCTCCAGCTCGGCTGGGATTGGCCCGAATAGGGCCGCAGTGAAGGCCCCGCCGGGGAATGCGGGGCCAGCACTCGGGGACGGTTCTTTCGGGGACGACTGAAGTATGCCCAGGTAAACAGCTTGTTTCAACGCGCGAAGGAAGATTTGCGGATCGCATTTCGAGCGCCGCAGGTGGCCGCCATTTCGTTTCCGGATAACAGCTTTACCTTTAATTCTCTCTTAACCCGCAGCGGTCATTATCCGCCGGTGCGCCCGTCCGGCCTCGCGGGCCAGGTGCTCCGCGTCGGCGTTGACCAGCTCGCCCTGGGACACCACCGGCCGGCCGCCGACCAGGGCCAGCTCGACCGGCGCGGCCGGGCCGAAGACCAGCGCGGCCAGCCGGTCGTCGATGCCCTCGTGGCCGAGCCCGTCCAGTCGCCACATCACGAGATCGGCCAGCTTGCCCGCCTCGAGCGACCCCAGGTCGTCCTGCCGGCCCAGGCACCGGGCCCCTCCCATGGTGCCGAGCCGCAGCGCCTCCCCGGCCGAGAGCGCACCCGGGCCGCCGCGCTGACGGGCCGTGTACAGGGCCTGCCGCAGCTCCTCCCCCAGGTGCGACGCCTCCTGCGAGGCCGACCCGTCGACCCCGAGCCCGACCGGCACCCGCGCGTCGAGCAGGTCGCGCACCCGCGCCATGCCCGCCCCCAGCCGGGCGTTCGAGCTCGGGCAGTGCGCGACGCCGGTGCCGGTCGCCCCGAGCCGGGCGACCGCCGAGTCGTCCAGATGTACGCCATGGGCCAGCCACACATCGTCGCCGAGCCAGCCCACCCGCTCGGCGTACTCGACCGGCGTGCACCCGAAATGCTGCCGGCAGTAGTCCTGTTCGTCGGAGGTCTCCGCGAGGTGGGTGTGCAGGCGTACGCCCTTGCTCCGCGCCAGCTCCGCCGACGAGCTCATCAGCCGCGACGTGACCGAGAACGGCGAGCAGGGCGCCACCGCGATCTGCAGCATCGCGTCGGGCGACGGGTCGTGCCAGCGGTCGATCGCCGCCGCGGTGGCCGCGAGCGCCTCGTCGGTCTCCTCGACCACATTGTCCGGTGGGAGCCCGCCGTCCTTCTCGCTCAGATCCATCGAGCCGCGGGCCGGATGGAACCGGAGCCCGATCTGCCGGGCCGCGGCGATCTCGGCCTCGAGCACGTCGCCGCCGTCGCGGGGGAAGACGTAGTGGTGGTCCATGCTTGTCGTACAGCCGGAAAGCGCGAGCCAGCCGAGCCCGGCCGCGGCCGCCGCGCCGACGATGTCGGCGTCGAGCCGGCCCCAGATCGGATAGAGCGCCTTCAGCCAGCCGAACAGCGTCTGGTCGACCGCCAGGCCGCGGGTCGCCCACTGGTAGAGGTGGTGGTGAGTGTTGACCAGGCCGGGCGTGACCAGGCAGCCGGTGCCGTCGATGCGCTCGCCGGCGGTTTCCGATGCCCCCGGGCCGACCGAAAGGATGCGGCCGTCGTCGCCGACGGCCACGTGCCCGTCGGCGTAGTAGGTGTCCGAAGCGTCGACGGTGGCGATCGCGACGTTCTCGATCACGATCACAGGTACCACTCCGCGTGTGCCTCCGGCGCGTCATCGCGGGCCACGGTGCCCTCGATCAGCCCGTACGGGCGGTCGCCGGCCAGGAAGACCTCGTTGTCGTTGGTCAGGTCGAACGGTGACAGGTCGACCAGGTAGTGGTGCCGGTTGGGCAGGGCGAGCCGCACCTCGGCGATCTCGGGCCGGGTCTCGAGCACGTGCGAACCCATCGCGAACAGCGTCTGCTGCAGCGAGGCGCTGTACGTGTTGACGAACCCCTTGGTCAGCGCGTCGACCGCCCCGTGAAAAGACTCGTACCAGTCGGCGTCGGTCGCCGAATGGCGCCACTTCGCGTCCACGGCGGTCGCCAGGATGCGGTCGTCGGTCTCCGGCAGCGTGGTGTATTTGTCGCGCGGGAAACCCCGGAACTCCGACCCGGCCGAGTTGAGCAGCACCAGGTCGCGCAGGCCGGAGACCACCTGCTGCTGATCGATGGTCACCGTGACGGCGGCGGTCCGCACGTAGTCGGCGCTCCGACGGAACGAGTGCGGCCCGAGCCGGTCCCAGCGGAACGACTCGATCGCCACCTTGGCCGCGCGGACCGGGGGCTGGGTCGCCACGAAGTGCATCGCCAGCAGCAGACCGAACTCCTCCGGCTCGCCGACGCCGTACTCCTTGGCGAACGCGTACACGGTGTTCTTCATCGTGTCGGTCGGCAGGACGCCGGCGTTGTCGCCGGTCAGGTGGGCGGCGGCGAGGTCACCGGAGAGCGCGATGCTGACGTTGAAATCGGCGAGCCGGTGCGTGTCGTCGTCGCGGAACACACGGACCAGGCGCGTCTCCGCCTTGCCGTAGCGGTTGGGTCCGAGCACGATCGCCACGGGTCAGCTCCCTCGGTAGGTGGTGTATCCGTACCTGCTCAGCAGCAGCGGCACGTGGTAGTGCCGCTCGGCGTCGTGGACGTGGAAGGCAATGGTGATCTCGGGGAAGAACGCCTCGCGGCCCAGGTAGGGCTCCACGTAGAAGAGCAGGCGGTAGCCGCCGGCCTGCCAGTCGTTGAGCGGCACCCGGTAGCGTAGGCGGCCGTCGGCGTCGGTGCGGCCCTCGGCGATCGTGCGCCAGCCCTCCGAGTCGCGGCGCTCCAGGCGTACGTAGACGTCGCGCGCCGGTTCCCCGGAGACCATGTCGAGAATGTGGGTCGAGATCCGGGCGTGCGCCTCGGCGGTGCCGTCATCCGCGGGCATCGAGCACCTGCTCCAGCCGTCGCAGCGCGATCCTGCGCAGCTCGTCCCGGACCACTCGCCGTTCGGTCTCTTCGTCGTTCCGCATCCGTCGCCCGGCCGCCGCCACGATCTCCGCCTGGCTGCGACCACTGGCGAAGATCAGGAAGACGTGCCCGAATTTTGCCTCATAAGCGCGATTCGCCGCGACAAGCGCCTCGTCCGGGCTGACGCTTTCCTGCTCCCGGCGCGACCACGCCGCCTCTTTCGTTTCACCGGCCGCACGCTCCCCGATCCGCGGGTGAGCGGCCAGCCCGAGAAGCACGTCGTCCCAGCTCAGTGCCCGGCCGGCGGCATCGGCGGCGGCCAGCAGCGCGGCCCGGTCCGGATAGGGACGGCCGGCCAGGATCGCGGCGCCCCAGGCCGGCGCCGCGCAGCAGGCCCGAAGATCGTCCTCGGTGAGCGCCTCCATCCGATCAGTCAATCAGGCCGGGCGTCCGGCGGGCACTGTTTTGTCGTACGGGTGCGCAAGGATGGGGCTCGTGCTTCCCGATCTGCCGATCCGCGCGGCTCTGCCGCGCATCACGTCGGCCCTGGCCCGCGCCGGTTCCCTGGTGCTGGTCGCGCCGCCGGGCACCGGCAAGACGACGGTGGTTCCGCTCGCCCTGGCGAGCGACGTGGGCAAGGTGGTGGTCGCGGAGCCGCGGCGCCTCGCGGCGCGAGCCGCCGCGCGCCGCATGGCCTCACTCCTGGGCGAGCGGGTGGGCGGCCGGGTCGGTTTTACCGTACGCGGTGAGCGACGCGTCTCCGCCGCCACACAGATCGAGGTCGTGACCACCGGAGTGCTGGTCCGCCGGCTGCAACGCGACCCCGAACTCGCCGGCACGGCGACGGTGATCCTCGACGAGTGCCACGAACGCCACCTCGACTCCGACCTGGCCCTGGCCTTCCTGACCGAGGTCCGTGCCGCGCTGCGCCCCGACCTGCAACTGCTGGCCACCTCCGCGACGGCCGACTCCGATCGGCTGGCCGAGGTGCTCGGCGCGCCGGTCGTGACCGCCGAGGCGCCGATGTTCCCGGTCGAGGTCGTCTGGTCGCCCCCACCCGGCCCGATCGCGCCGCCGCTCGGCCTCCGCGTCGACCCCCGCCTGCTCGACCACGTGGCGTCGGTGGCCCGTCGCGCGCTGGCCGACGGTGACGTCCTGGTCTTTCTGCCGGGCGCCCGCGAGATCGACGCCGTGGCCGGCCGGCTGTCCGGTCTGAACGTGATTCCCCTGCACGGCCGCCAGCCCGGTTCCATTCAGGACGCCGCCCTCCGGCCCTCCGACCGTCGCCGCATCGTGCTGGCCACCGCGGTCGCCGAGAGCAGCCTGACCGTCCCCGGCGTACGCGCGGTGGTCGACGCCGGCCTGAGCCGGGTCCCCCGCATGGACCACGCCCGCGGTCTGGGCGCCCTGGTCACCGTCCCGGTCTCGCGTGCGTCCGCCACCCAGCGCGCCGGCCGAGCCGGCCGCGAGGCGCCGGGCCGCGTCTACCGCTGCTGGCCCGAGGCGCAGCACGACCGCCTCCCGGCCCAGCCCGAGCCCGAGATCGCCACCGCCGACCTGACCGGCTTCGCCCTCGACCTGGCCCTGTGGGGCCACCCCGACGGCACCGGCCTGGCCCTGCCCGACCAGCCACCGGCGGGCGCCCTACGCGCCGCCGTGACAACCCTGCACGACCTCGGCGCCGTCGACGCCTCCGGCCGCATCACCCCGCGCGGCCGCGCCCTGGCCGACGCCGGCCTCCACCCCCGCCTGGCCCGAGCCCTGCTGGACGGCGCGACGCTGGTGGGCCCCCGCCGGGCCGCCGAGATCGTGGCCCTACTCGACGACGACCGCAACGCCCCCGACGACCTCCCGGCCGCCTGGCGCCGCGCCCGCACCACCAACGACCAGGCCTGGCGCTCCGAAACCCGCCGCCTGACGGCCGCCCTGACCCGGTCACCCACCGACGAGTCGACCCCCGCCGCCACCGACGCCGCCGAGGACGCCCTCACCCCCGACGACGACCCCGACCCACCACCTTCGGCGCCCGCAACCCCCGAGCCCAGCCGACCCGCCCGGCCGCCCGGGCCCGCGCATCCCATCGGGCCCGCGCAGCCGGCCAGACCTGCGCAGCAGAGGGGATCCGCCCAGCCGGCCAAGCCCGGGCAGCCGATGGAGGCCGCACAGCAGGCCGTGTCCGCACAGCAGGCCATGTCCGCACAGCCCACCGGGCCCGCGCAGCCCACCCGGCCCGCGCAGCCGTCCGGGGTCGGCCGGCCGGCGGGCGGTGGCGGTCGGCCGAGCCGGGCGGCGGGCGACGGGCGGCGGGACGCGGCGGGCGGCGGGTGGCTGACCGACGATCTGGCGGCGGGGATGGTGGTCGGGCTGGCGTACCCGGAGCGGGTCGCTCGCGTGCGTGAGCCCGGCAGCCGGTCCTATCTGATGGCCGGCGGCACGGCCGCCGAGTTGCCGGCGGGGTCCGGCCTGGCCGGGGTGGCCTGGCTGGCCGTGGCGTCGGCCGACCGGACCGCCGGGGCGCCCACCGCCCGCATCCGGGCCGCGGCGCCGCTCGACGAGGGCGCCGCGCGGGAGGCCGCCGCGACCCTGCTCGTCACCGAGACCGAGATCGCCTGGCGGGACGGCGACGTCGTCGCCCGCACGGTCGAGCGGCTGGGTGCGATCACCCTGGTCGAGCGCCGCCTGGCCGAGCCCGACCCGGCCCGGCTGCAGGCCGCCCTCCTGGACGGCCTGCGCCGCGAGGGGCTTGCCCTGCTGAGCTGGTCCCGCAATGCGACCGAACTCCGGGAACGCCTCGCCTTCGCCCGCGCCGCGCTCGGCGACCCCTGGCCCGACGTCAGCGACCAGGCCCTGCTCGACCAGGCCGACGGCTGGCTCGATCTGTCCCGCGCCCGCCGGCGTTCCGACCTGGCGAAGGTGGACGTCATCGCGGCCCTGCGCCGGCTGCTGCCGTGGTCGGTGGCCGGCCGGCTCGACGAGGTCGCCCCCGAACGGCTGCCGGTGCCGAGCGGTTCCCGGGTGCGGGTCGACTACACCGATCCCGAGTCGCCGGTGCTGGCCGTCAAAGTGCAGGAGGCGTTCGGCTGGCGGGACGCCCCACGCCTGGCCGACGGCCGCGTCCCGGTCCTGCTGCACCTGCTGTCCCCGGCCGGCCGGCCGGTCGCGGTGACCCGCGACCTGGCCTCCTTCTGGGTTCAGGGCTACCCCCAGGTGCGGGCCGAACTGCGTGGTCGCTACCCCCGGCACCCCTGGCCGGAGGATCCGACCACCGCCGCGCCCACCCGCCGCACCAACCCACGCTCCCGCTGAGGCCGCAGCCCACGTGACCGGAGGACCCCCGCAATGAGCTTTGTCGTCGAGGTCGACCGTCGCTTCCAGGTCCGGCCGGGGCTGGCGTCCCCGGTCCGCGCCCGGAGCGGCCAGCCCCTGCTGGAGCCCGGCGGCGCGGTCGAGCTCACCGTGACGGTCGGCGTTGCGTTCGAGGACGACCAGCTCGACCACCTGGGCCGCTACTTCGACACCGACGCGGCCGCCGGCCAGGTCGACCTGGCCTGCGCCGATCTCGCGGCGCATACCTGGACCGAGCTGTTCGACTTCCGGCCGACGTTCGAGCTGGTCGCCCGCCACCTCTACGAACGGCTGGCACCCGGCATCCCGCAGCTGACGTTCGTGCAGCTGCACGACGAGACGTTCGGGTCGCGGACCCGCTACCGGCCCAGGTTCTGAGATTCCAGCGGTGCCGGCCGGGTCAGCAGGGCCAGCGGGCCCGGCTGGCCGAAGAGATAACCCTGGCCCAGCGAGCAGCCCAGCTCGGCCAGGGCCGTCGCCCGCGACACCGTTTCGATGCCCTCGGCGACCACGACGACCTTCAGCTCGGCGCAGATGGCCAGGATCGAACGGCACACCGCGCCCGCCCGGTCGGGGGCGACGTCCACATCGGTCAGCGTGGAGTCGAGTTTCACGATGTCGACCGGCAGCGAGTGGAGTTGGGCCAGTGCGTTGAATCCACTGCCGAAGTCGTCCAAGGCGACGCGTACGCCCTGGGAGCGCAAGCGAGCCGCGACCGCGGCGGCCCTCGGAAGGTCGGGGATGCGCCGGGTTTCGGTGATCTCGACGACGAGGCGGCCCGGCGGGACCTGGTGCCGGGCCAGCGCGGCGAACACCGTCTCCTCGAGGCCGTCCTGGCCGAGGCGGGCCGCCGAGACGTTGACGTGCACGTCGATCGGGCGACCCCAGGCCGTTTCGAGGACGGCGATGTCGGCGCAGGCCTGGTCGAGGACGAAGTCGTCGATGGCGACGACCAGCCCGGTGCGCTCGGCGACCGTGACGAAGACGTCGGGGTGGACCGCTCCGGCCACCGGGTCGGTCCAGCGGACCAGGGCCTCGACCGCGACCATCGCGTTGTCGGTGAAGCGGACGATGGGCTGGTAGTGGACCTCGAAGCCGGACGCCGCCGGGCTGCCGCCGGCCAACGCCTGGGCGAGCAGATGGGGCAGGTCGGCGTTGGGGCCGCCGTCGTTCGAGCCGGCGTAGCGGGCCAGCGCGCCCTTCCCGCGGCGCTTGCTCGAATACATCGCGGCGTCGGCCCGGCGAAGCAGCGCGTCGGCCGACAGCGGCTCGTCCTTCTCGGGCACGACCAGGCCGATGCTGGCGCCGATCCCGATCGCATGCCCGTCGATCAGGAACGGTTCGCGGAGCGCGGCCAGGATGCGGTGGCCGATCTCCTCAGCCTCCCCGGCCGTCGACGGGTCGAGCAGCACCGCGAACTCGTCGCCGCCGAGGCGGGCGACCAGGTCGTCCGGGCCGACGCAGGCGATCGTACGGTCGGCGATCGCGCGCAGCACGCGGTCGCCCATCGCGTGCCCGAAGCTGTCGTTGATGAGCTTGAAGTCGTCGAGATCGGCGAAGAGCACCGCCAGCGGCCGGCCGCGGTGCCGGTGCGCGTCGAGCGCGAGCACCAGGCGTTCCCGGAACATCGCCCGGTTGGCCAGCCCGGTCAGCGAGTCGTGGTACGCCTGATGGTGCAGCCGCTGCTGCCCTTCGGAGACCCGGTCGAGCAGCACCGTGTTGTCGACGATCGTGAACATCTGCCGGGCCACGACCAGACCCAGGCCGAGCCATCCGAGGTACGCCTCGAACGGCGTCAGCCGGTGGCCGGCCCCGGTGCTGATCCCGATCACCACACCGGTCGCGGTGACCGGCACGTACGGCAGGAGCAGGTGCAGCCAGTCGCGCTGGGGCGAGATCTCCCCGGTCGGTCCGTGCCGGGCCGGGCTGACGGCGGCGAGCAGGATGAACGCCGGGCCGAGCAGGTAGCCCGCCGATTCCAACTGGGTCAGCGGCCCCTCGCCGAGGTGGGTCAGACGGAAGGTGTCGGTCGCTCCGAACGAGAGGACCGCCAGCCCGATCAGGTAGAGCGGCCGCCGCCCGGCCCGCGAGTCGGGCCGGGTGGCCAGCAGCAGCACGACGATGGTGAGCAGCATCAGGTCGGCGATCGGGTAGGCGACGGCCACCCAGGCCGTGCCGGAGATCGGCTTCAGCACATGCACGGGTAGCACCGACCAGCAGAAGGCCAGCAGCGACCCCGTGATCAGCACGCTGTCGAGGACGAGCGCCAGCTGGTCGCGCCGGGGCGACGTGGGCACCGGCCGGGGCCGGGTGTGCACGGCGCCGAGCAGACCGAAGAACATGCAGAGCGGCAGGATCAGGAAGCCGATGTCACGGGCCGAGGTGACCGGGCGCTCGGGCGCCGTCAGGTCCTGCGCCGCCCACCACAGACGCATCACCGCCCAGGCGGCCAGCCCGATCGCGGCGAGGAGCCGCCAATGGCGCTGCACCCCGGTACGCCCGCGGGCCGCCATCAGGCACACCCAGGCCGCAACGCCGCCCGCGATCATCTGCGCGATGTCGTCGTACAGCCGTCGCGCGTCCGGCGGGACGAGTTCGCCCAGGGCGACCGCTCCGAGGACGAGCGTCAGCGTGACGAACAGACGCGCCGTCATCATCACCACCCGCAGCCGAGACCTGTCGTAACGTACCGCAGGTGGCCCGGCCTGGGCGTTATTCGCCGGCCACGAGATCGGCGACGATCACCGTGACGTTGTCGGGGCCACCGCCCCGCAGCGCCAGGTCGATCAACCGCTCGGCACACGCCTTCGGATCGGGCGCCTCGATCATCTCCTGCTCGATCGTCTCGTTGGTGACGACCGCGGTGAGACCGTCGCTGCACAGCAGCCAGCGGTCGCCGGCCTCCGGCTCGACGATCACGTAGGCCGGGCTGACCGGCTCGCCCTGCAGCACCCGGGTGACCACCGACCGGCGCGGGTGGCTGGCCGCCTCGTCCGGCTGGATCAGGCCCTGATCGACAAGCATCTGGACGTACGTGTCGTCCTTGGTCAGCTGGTTGAGGCGGCTGTCGCGCAGCAGGTAGGCCCGCGAGTCGCCGACATGTGCCATCGCCGCCCGGGTCCCCGAGAAGATCATGGCGGTGAGTGTGGTGCCCATGCCCTGCAACGAGTTGTCGTTCACGACGGTCTCGGCGATCCGCCCGTTGGCGAGCTCGAGGGCCTTGTGCAGCGCATCCATCTGGTGCTCGTTGTCGATCGGGACGTCGAGCACCGCCATGGCGTCGATGGCGAGGCGGCTGGCCAGGTCACCGGCGGCCATGCCGCCCATACCGTCGGCGACGACGAGGAGGCGGTCGCCGGCGTAGTAACAGTCCTCGTTGTTGCTGCGGACATGTCCTTGATCGGTGACGGCCGCCCACCGGAGGTGCAAGGTCATGGCGTGCAGCTTCCCAGATCGCCGTTCCCCTGTCTGCACGCGGTAGGCGGCGCGTCGCGGAAGTGAACGCCGAAAACCATAAAAGGGCAGGTGGAAAACGTTGTCACTGCGGGTTCACCGCCCGGCCGAGACAGCGCGGATCGACCTCGGTCACCGGGCGTGTCGGCGCGACCCACGACAGCGCGGAGTCGTCGACCGCCCAGCCGCGTACCGAAACCTTGCTGTCGGGCGCCTGCTTGACCGACGGGCAAAGGATGCGGGAGCGCACCTGACCGTTAGGGATGAACGTCACGTCGCCGTTGCCCTGCAGGATCGTCGTCGAGGTGTCGTCGACCGCCACCAGCTGGCCGCGCATCACCTGCACGGCGCCGCCGTCCGGCCCGACCTCGACCGCGCTGTCCGGCAGCACCGGCGCCCGAAGGAAGACCACGCCGATCACGAACGGGGCGACGAACGCCGAGGCAACCGCCGGCCAGTGCGTGACGAGCCGGGCCGACCACGCGGGCACCGGGCCGGTCATCAGCGGCCCGAGCAGCGGCGGCACCCCGAGCAGAAGCGCGGTCGACACCTCGTGGTCGCGGACCGCGGTCTCGATCCCCGGCCAGACGAACATCAGAACGAGCGCGCCGACCAGCACCGGCACCCCGATCGTGACCCACACCATGGCCCAGCGCGCGGCCCGGAACCGCTGCACCGCGGTCAGCCCCAGAATCGAGACGACGAGCATGGCCAGCGCCGGCAGCAGCCGCAGCTGCCAGGTGAACGACGCCAGCACCGCGGCGAGCACGACCACCCAGTCCGGCATCCGCAGCGCGCTCACCGCCAGCAGCGAACGACCGGCCTCCTCGGGCGCGCTGACCAGCAGGATGCCGCCGAGCGAACGCAGCACCAGGATGACCGCGGGCACGGTCCAGACCAGCGTGATGAACAGCGCGCTGATCATCCCGAGCGGACTGATGTACTGCACCAGCAGCAGCATCGTCGGCAGATCCTGGCGGCTCAGGTACCACAGACGCAGCACCAGCAGCACCAGCGGGAAGGCCGGCAGCACGGTGAAAAGCCAGTTGAGTTGCGCCCGCCGCCGACGCGGCGGCGCCGGCGCGCCCTTGACGAAGATGTCGGTCACGGCAGGCCGTCTTCCCACGGCAGTTTGCGTACGGCCGGACGCGCGGCCCGCGGCTGCTCGGCCACCGCGATCGGGGTGTGATCGTCGAGGTTCGCCGGGATCTCGGGCTGCAGGTTATTGAGGTACGCGAGCTCCCACCGATCGTCGTGCGGATCCTTGTACGACTTGTAGAGCGTCGCGTCGACCAGCGTCTTCAGCGCCGGGTTGTCGCCGACGTTGACCCCCCACTTCTCGGTGGCGTCGTAGCCGAGATCCCAGTGGTGGAACTCCTGCGGATATCTGGCCTTGTAGCCGGCCAGGATCGCCGCGTCGGTGCTCACCGCGTCGACCCGGTCCGGGCCCTTGCTGCGCAGCAGGGAGATGCACTCACTGATCTTGTTTTTGCGCACCACTATCGCGCCCGCGGCGGCCGGAGCCGTGATGCTGGTCGAAGCCGACAGCGAGCAGACCCGCTTGTCCTTCAGATCGTCGAAGGTCGCCACCGGGGAGTGGCCGGCCAGCGTGAGCGCCGACTCCTCGGTGTACAGGTACGGATAGGAGAAGGTCGCACCCTGATCGATCCGGTCCTGCGTGATGCTGTAACTGGCGATCACCATCTTGACGGCGACCCGGTTGCCCTGCGGGTCGGCGGCCTGCATCCGCCCCCGGTCCTCGCTCTCGATGGCGTAGAACCGCACGTCCTGCCGCCGGAAGCCCAGATCCTCCGCGATCATGTAGGCGATGTCGATGTCGAACCCGCTCCACTTACCGCAGGCGACCGGCTGCGCCCGAGCCTGGCATTCCTTGCTGCCCGGCTCGTAGTAGGCGATGCCCGGCTGGTCGTCCTTCACCCCGATCGGGAGCGTGGCCCACGAGTTGACCCCGGCTTGCGCCCGCAACTCGGCCGGCGACGGCGGCCCGGCCACGAACAGCTTCACCAACGTCAGCGCCAACGCCAACGCCAACGCCAGCCCGAGCCCGGCCAGCCGCATAATCGCCAGGTTGAACCGCTGCGGCGGCTCCGGCATCTGCATCCGCCCGGGCGGCGGAGGCGGCAGCTGATCGGCCACCTCCATCTGCGCGATGTCCCGCGACGCGATGTCCTCCGCGGTCGCTTCCTCCCGCCTCCGCACCGGCCAGCGCAACCGCCCCCGCACCGACTCAGCCATCCACACCCCTCACCACCAGTGCCTCCCCGGGCCCACCATGCCGCCCATAGTGGCGTACGAGAACGACCGGAACCCATCCCCCTCCCGGTGCCTTATCCCCACAGTCCGCAGACTGTGGACGAAGCGGGAGAAATGTCAGGGCAGTCCGGCGTTGCCGAATGCCGAGGCGTCGCCCCGAGCCGGTCGGTGGCCAACGCGCGCGGCGACCCGATCGAGCCCGCGTTCGATGGCCGAGCCCATCGGGCCGCGCTACCGCCGCGTTGGTCACTGCTGCGGCCCACCCCCCGGCCCCCGGGGGCGCCTACGTGAACCGCTCGGCCTCAGCCTCTCTGTCCGCTCTTCTGTCGCCAAGCCCAGTGCGCATCGGCTCCTCGCTTCCAGCGGCATCGGCTCCCCGCTTCGGCACCGGCTCCCCGCTGACAGCGCGCACCCACTCGCCGCTAACAACGCGCACGGACTCGCCGCTAACAACGCGCACGGACTCGCCGCTAACAACGCGCACGGACTCGCCGCTAACAACGCGCACGGACTCGCCGCTAATGAACGGCGTGGACCGAGCCGCAGCGTCGAAGGCCAGGACGCCCACGACCACGTGGCCGCGCATTCGAGGTGGAGGAGGCCCGGCCGTTGCCGGGTGCAGTCGACGTCGCCGATTGTGGACAACGGCAAAAACCGTCGGAGGCAGGTGCTTAAATTTCACCCTCCCTGAAGGGAGGGGGAGGCGGCGGCGCGGTGGGAGGACGGCGGCACGGCAGACGCGACAAGGGACGACGGCGCATCAAGAGACAGCGGCACAGCTCGGGACAGCGGCACAGCTCAGGACGGCCGCGCAGCCCGGACAGCGGCACAGCTCAGAACCGCCGCGCAGCTCAGGGCCGCCGCGCAGCCGGGACAGCGGCACAGCCCGGACACCCGCTTAGCTCAGAACCGCCGCACAGCTCAGAACCGCCGCACAGCTCAGAACCGCCGCACAGCTCAGAACCGCCGCACAGCTGAGGACGGCCGCGCGTCGGCGCGGCAAGAACCGTGGCGCAACAGCTCAGCGGAATCGGCAGAAGGCAAGCGCGGCAGAGCGGCAAGGCGCGCCGGACAGCGAAAGCGCGCAGGCAAGCAAGGCAGTACAGGAAAGCGGCGCCCCACCACCACACGAAAGCGATGACCGAGCAGCACCCGAAAGCGACAGCCGAGCAGCACCCGAACGCAACAACCAAGCAGCACGGGAACGCGACAACCCAAGCAGCACTCCGGCCGCGCAAGAAGGCGGCCGGCCCGGTGGGCGGCCCCGGAGGGCCGCCCGGTCCGTCAGCGGAAGGCGACCACCACGGCCGTCTCCGGCGGCAGGTCGACGCGGTCGCGCTGCAGGACGACGCCCGGCTCGGTTGCCAGCAGCACCTTGCTCGGCACCGCCCGCAAGCTGACCGTCTGCGGGACGGTCGCCAGGTTGGCCGCGACCGCGCACTGACCCCGCTTCATCACCAAATGCTGGTCTCCGTGCCAGACCTCGACCTTGTCGAGCCACGGGTTGCTCAGGTCGGGTCGGCTGCGGCGCAGCGCGATCAACCGGCGGTACAGGTCCAGGATCTCGGCATGGCCCGGTTTGTCGAGCTCGTTCCAGTCGAGCTTGGAGCGTTCGAAGGTGGCCGGGTCCTGCGGGTCGGGTACGTCACCCGATTCCCAGCCGTGGGCCGCGAACTCGCGCCGCCGGCCGTTCTGCACCGCGGCGGCCAGTTCGGGCTCCGGGTGGCTGGTGAAGAACTGCCACGGGCTGGACGCTGCCCACTCCTCGCCCATGAACAGCATCGGCGTGAACGGTGAGGTCAGCAGCAGCGTCGCCCCGACCTTGAGCAGGCCCGGGGACAGCGTCGCCGAGATGCGGTCGCCGATGGCGCGGTTGCCGATTTGGTCGTGGTTTTGCAGGTAGGCCACGAAGCGGTGCCCGGGGGTCAGCGACCGGTTGACCGGCCGCCCGTGCCGGCGCTGCCGGAAGCTCGACCACGTGTCGGCGTGGAAGAACGCTCCTTCGAGCACGGTCTGCAAGCACTCCAGGGAGCCGAAGTCGCCGTAATATCCCTGCCGTTCGCCGGTCAGCAGGGTGTGCAGCGCATGGTGGACGTCGTCGTCCCACTGCCCGTGCAGGCCGAGGCCGCCGGCCTCGCGGGGGGTGATCAGCCGGGGGTCGTTCAGGTCGGACTCCGCGATCAGCGACAGCGGCCGTCCCAGAGCGACCGACAGCGAGGAAACCTCGACCGCCATCTGCTCGAGCAGGTTGATCGCCGAGTGGTCGACCAGCGCGTGTACCGCGTCGAGCCGCAGGCCGTCCACGTGGTAGTCGCGCAGCCACATCAGGACGCTGTCGATGATGTAGCGGCGTACCTCGTCGGATTGTGGGCCGTCGAGGTTGACCGAGGCGCCCCACGGGTTGGACCCGGCCTCCGACAGGTAGGGCGCGAACATCGGCGCGTAGGCACCGGACGGCCCGAAGTGGTTGTAGACCACGTCGAGTACGACGCCGAGCCCGCGGGCGTGTGCCGCGTCGACGAAGCGTTTCAGCCCGTCGGGGCCGCCGTAGGCCTCGTGCGGCGCGTACCAGCAGACGCCGTCGTAGCCCCAGTTGTGTTCGCCGTTGAACGAGTTGACCGGCAGTAGTTCGACCATGTCGACGCCGAGCGACACCAGATGGTCGAGCCGGGAGATGGCCGCGTCGAAGGTGCCGGCCGGCGTGAACGTACCGATGTGCAGCTCGTAGAGGACAGAGCCGGGCAACTGGCGGCCCGTCCACGACGAATCGGTCCAGGCGAATGCCGACTGGTCGTAAACCCGGCTCGGCCCGTGCACCCCCTGAGGCTGCCACTGCGAGCGGGGATCGGGTAGTCCGTTGTCACCATCCGGCAGGACGTACGCGTAGTCGGCGCCGGGACCGGCCGACGGCACGTCGAGGCGCCACCAGCCGTCGTCCCCGCGTTCCATCTCGCGGTCCTCTCCCGAACCCGGTAGGCGCAGTTTGACGGATTTCTCGGGCGCCCAGACTTCGAAGATCGTCATTCTTTCACCAGCAGGGCGACCGGGAACACGCGAAGGAGCTCGGCCACCGACAGCCGGTTCCCTCCGTAGCTCGTGTTCGTGAACACTTCCGTCCAGCTGTGTCCGTCGAGTGACAACGTGGTGTCCCCCCACCCTCCGTGCCGTGACAATCCGACCGGCAGCCGGGTGGCGACCGCCACCGCGCCGCCCCGGTCGAAGGCGAGGACGTGTTCCCCTACCCGGCCGTCGGCAAACACCGGTCGATAGGACGCGAAGAGCTCCGGCCGCTGCCGGCGCAGACGCAGCGTCCGCGACGTGACCAGGAGCTTCGCCGCCCCGCTGTCGTCGACCGGCGGAAGCCACCCGTCGTCCATGCGGGCCAGGAGCGCGCGCCGCAGCGAGAAGTCGACCGGCCGCCGGTTGTCCGGGTCGACCAGCGAGTGGTCCCACAGTTCGGTGCCCTGGTAGACGTCGGGCACCCCGGGCATGGTCAGTTGGATGAGCTTCTGCCCGAGCGCGTTCGACCGGCCGGGGGCGGTGATCGAGGCCGCGAAGTCGTCCACCTCGCGGTGCAGGGCCGGATCGTCGTAGATCTTGTCGACCATCTCGGCCAGCCGGCCTTCGAAGCGCTCGTCCGGGTCGATCCAGCTGGTACCGGCGCCGCTTTCGCGGGCGGCTTTCAGCGCGTACGCCTGAAGCCGTTCCCTGGAGATTGGCCACGCACCCACCGCGGCCTGCCAGACCAGGTGGGCCAGCGCCGGGTCGGGGAGCGGAGCGACCCGGACCCAGCGGCGCACCACCTCGGTCCAGTCCCCCGGCACCTCGGCGAGCACCGCGAGCCGGGCCCGCACGTCCTCGCTGCGCTTGGTGTCGTGGGTGGAGAGCGTGGTCATCGACTGCGGCCGGGTGCGCTGCCGCGACTCCATCGCCTCGTGGAAGTCGTCCGGCGTGACGCCGAACTGGCACGGGTCACAGCCGACCTCGTTGCGGGCGGTGAACCGGGTCCAGCGGTAGAACGCCGTATCTTCCACGCCCTTGGCCATCACCGCGCCGGTGTATTGCTGGAACCGCTGCGCGAGTTCCTCCGACGGCTGCCGCAGGCGCGCCGTGAGCTGGTCGAGCACCGGAATCAGCTCGGGTCGCCGCCGTCCGGCCTCGGCGCGCGCCCGCGCGAGATGCCGCGCCCCGAACGGCAGATAGGAGCGGTAAACCGGAAAACACGCCGCAAGTTCGGCCAGCGCCTTGGGCGCGGCCTCGATTTCCGGTACGAGGTGGGCCATCCGCTGAAGTTCGGCCGCCAGCTGAGTCGTCGCCAGGGTGTGCTTGGTCTGGTGGACCAGGGTCTGCCAGGTGACCTCGCCCCCGGTCAGGTGGTGGTCGAGCGTGTCGAAGAACCGCTCGGTGCTGGTGTCGACAAACACGCCGCACACCTCGGCCAGCGCGTCGTAGCCGGTGGTGCCGTCGACCGGCCAGGGCGGCGGCTCCTCACCCGGCTCGAGGATCTTCTCGACGACGAGCCAGGCGTCGGGGGCGGCGGCGCGCAGGCGTTCGAGGTATTCGCCGGGGGCGCGCAGACCGTCCGGGTGGTCGACGCGGATGCCCTGGACGGCGCCCTCGGCGTACCACCGGAGGATCTCGGCGTGGGTGGCCTGGAAGACCTCCGGGTCTTCGACCCGCAGGCCGGCCAGGTCGACGATGGCGAAGAACCGGCGGTAGTTGAGCCCGGAGTCGCCCCGGGTCCAGTTGGCCAGCTCGTAGTGCTGCCGGTCGTGCACCTCGCGGGCGGTGCCCTCGCCGGTGCCGTCGGCGATCGGGTAGCGCTTGTCGTAGTAGCGCAGTTCGCCGTCCTCGACGCGTAGATCGTCGAGCGCGTCCGGCGAGTCGGCCAGCACCGGGATCAGGAGCCGGCCGCGCGACCAGTCGATGTCGTAGAACTTGGCGTACTTCGACTCCTCGCCGTTCTTCAGGACGTCCCACCATGTCGGGTTCTCCGACGGAACGGCTACCCCGGCGTGGTTGGGCACGATGTCGATGACCAGGCCGAGCCCGGCCGCGTCGAGCGCACCCCGCAGGTCGAGCCGGCCCTGTTCGCCACCCAGCTCGGGATTGACCTTGGTGTGGTCGACGACGTCGTAGCCGTGGGCGGAACCGGGAACCGCCGCCAGTAGCGGGCTGGTGTAGAGGTGGCTCACCCCGAGATCGGCCAGGTAGTCGGCGAGCGCGGCGGTGTCGGACAACGGGAACTCGGGGCGGACCTGGACTCGGTAAGTTCCAGAAGGGGGCATTTAGACCGTCCTGTCCAACACGATGAGAGATCTGTCGGGCACCCAGAGCTTGTCGCCGGCCTCGACGACCGACGGGCGATCCGGGGACGGCTCGGCCGTCTCGATGACCTTTTCCCACTTTTCGCCGTATTCAGCCGGCGGAGTGGCGAACTCGATCGGGGCATCGTGGGCGTTGAAGAACAGCAGGAACGAGCTGTCCACGTGGCGCTGGCCGTACTGGCCGCGCTCCCGGATGCCCTCGCCGTTGACGAAGAGCGCGACCGCCCGCCCGAAGTCGTTGCCCCAGTCGTCGCCCGCCATCGGCCGGCCGTCGGGAGTGAACCATTCCAGGTCGGGCAGCGGGTCGCCGCCGCCGCGGGCGGTCACCGGCAGGCCGGTGAAGAACCGGCGGCGCTGGAACACCTGGTGCCGGTGCCGGAACGCGGTCAGCTTGCGGGTGAACTCGAGCAGCTGCTCGTCGGCCGCGCCCCAGTCGACCCACGAGATCTCGTCGTCCTGGCAGTACGCGTTGTTGTTGCCCTGCTGGGTGCGCCCGAGTTCGTCGCCGTGCGAGATCATCGGCACGCCCTGGCTGAGCATCAGCGTGGCCAGGAAGTTGCGCCGCTGCTTGGCCCGGAGCGCCCGCACCTGCTTGTCCTTGGTCGGACCCTCGATGCCGCAGTTCCACGACCGGTTGTAGCTCTCGCCGTCGCGGTTCTCCTCGCCGTTGGCCTCGTTGTGCTTGTCGTTGTACGAGACCAGGTCGTTGAGCGTGAACCCGTCGTGCGCGGTCACGAAGTTGATCGAGTGGAACGGCTTGCGCCCGTCGTCCTGGTAGAGGTCGGCGGAGCCGGTGATGCGGGAGGCGAACTCGGCCAGCGTGGCCGGCTCACCGCGCCAGAAGTCGCGGACCGTGTCGCGGTACTTGCCGTTCCATTCGGTCCAGTTGGGCGGGAAGTTGCCGACCTGGTAGCCGCCCGGCCCGACGTCCCACGGCTCGGCGATCAGCTTGACCTGGCCGACCACCGGGTCCTGCTGCACCACTTCGAAGAACGTGGAGAGCCGGTCGACGTCGTAGAACTCGCGGGCGAGCGTCGAGGCGAGGTCGAATCGGAACCCGTCGACGTGCATCTCGGTCACCCAGTAGCGCAGCGAGTCCATGATCAGCTGGAGGCTCTGCGGGCTGCGCACGTTGAGGCTGTTACCCGTGCCGGTGTAGTCCATGTAGAACTGCGGCTGATCGTCGACGAGCCGGTAGTACGTCCGGTTGTCGATGCCCTTCAGCGACAGCGTCGGGCCCAGGTGGTTGCCCTCGGCGGTGTGGTTGTAGACGACGTCGAGGATCACCTCCATGCCGGCCTTGTGCAGCGCCTTGACCATGCCGCGGAACTCCTGGGTCTGCTGGCCCAGCGTGCCGGTCGACGAGTAGCCCTGGTAGGGCGCGAAGAACCCGATCGTGTTGTAGCCCCAGTAGTTACGCAGACCCAGGTCGTCGAGGCGGTTGTCGTGCACGAACTGGTGCACCGGCATCAGCTCGACCGCGGTCACGCCGAGGCTCTTGAGGTGCTCGATGATCGCCGGGTGGCCGAGCGCCGAGTAGCTGCCCCGCATGTCCTTGGGCACCTCGGGGTGCCGCTCGGTGAGCCCCTTGACGTGGGTCTCGTAGATCACCGAGTGGTG
This sequence comes from Actinoplanes sp. NPDC051343, assembly GCF_044455125.1. Lineage (NCBI taxonomy): Bacteria > Bacillati > Actinomycetota > Actinomycetes > Micromonosporales > Micromonosporaceae > Actinoplanes > Actinoplanes sp. NPDC051343. Next base: position 263,615 of record NZ_JBITEL010000007.1, on the reverse strand, counting down.
ATAGGGGATGTCGGGCCGCCGGTCGTTGCCCCAGTCGAAGTACGGGTTGACCACCACGCCCTTGGCCATGTACGGCGCCGAGTCGAGGTCCGACATCTGGTCCGGGTTGTCGAAGTCGTACGCGTAGAGCGACCGGTGCCACTGGATGTCGGCGTCGACCGCCCGCGCGTACGGGTCGAGCAACAGCTTGTGCGGGTTGCAGCGGAGCCCGCGGGACGGGTCGTAGGGCCCGTAGACCCGGTAGCCGTACCGCTGGCCCGGCTCGACCCCGGGCAGGTACGCGTGCCAGACGAAGGCGTCCTGCTCGTGCAACTGAACCTTGCGCTCGTTGCCGGCCGGGTCGAACAAGCAGAGTTCGACCGCCTCGGCCACCTCGGAGAAGATTGCGAAGTTCGTGCCCGTGCCGTCGTACGTGGCGCCCAACGGGTACCGGTGACCAGGCCAAACTTGCATTTCGTGCTCCCACCCCTCGACCGTCATGCGGCGGGACTCATGCCCCGGGGCTGAGCTATGTAACCCTGGGCGACGGAATCCTGTGCCGTGTCCGCCGCCATTCTCTCCGATCGGCGCAGCGCGTTCGGCAGGACTGTCCGGTTACCGCCCTAGCGTCCCCCGGCCGAGGTCATCCGGCCGTCGGAGTAGAGGGCGAGGTGGGTGTAGGCGGCCGAGAGCAGAGGCACCGGGACCCCGTGCTCGGCCGCCCGGGTCACGAAATCACCGAGGATCGCGTCCGCCTCGACCGGCCGCCCGGCCATCATGTCGCGGTACATCGACGAGGTGGTCGGCTGGTCGCTGGCGACCAGCTGTTCGAACATGGCGACCGCGCCGGGCCGCGGTGCGTGCCCGGCCGCCGTCGCGACGGCGAGCGCCTCGGAGGCCACGGCCTGCGCGAACACCGCCCCGCCGGGCGCCCGGTTGATGTCGCCGACGGTGCCCTGCATCAGCGTCGTGACCGCGCCGAGGGTGGCCAGCAGCACCCACTTCTCCCACATGCCGTCCACCACCGTGCGCGACGGGTGGGAGTCGAACTCCTCGCCCTCGAGCGCGAACGTCACGTCGGGCAGCCGGTCGTCGTCCCCGCCGTCGAGCGGGCCGTAGCTGAGCCGGAGCGGCCCGCCCATCAGCACCACGTCGCCGTCCGCGTTCAGCGTGGCCATGATCACACAGACGCCGCCCCACACCCGTTCCGGCCCGAACGCCCCGACCAGCTGATCGAGGTGGCGCATGCCGTTGAGCAGCGGCACGATCACCGTGCGCGGGCCGAGCGTGGGCGCCATGTCGAGCATCGCCTGCTCGAGCGCGTAGCTTTTGACGGCCAGCACGACCAGGTCGTACGGCCCGTCGAGCGTCTCCGTGGTGACCGTGCGCGGGTGCACGACCGCCTCCCCGTCCGGGCCCTTGATGTGCAGGCCCCGCCGGTCGAGTGTCGTCCGGCGCCCCGGCCGCACCAGGAACGTCACATCCTTGCCCGCCTGCGCGAGGCGGCCGCCGAAATATCCGCCGGTCGCGCCGGCACCCACGAAGAGAGTCCGCACGAACGAACCTTATTCAACCTGGCATCACGCGAACAGACTCCGGGCCGTGATCAGCCTAGATGCTCGTCCAGGTAGCACCAGCGCCACGACTCGCCGGGTTCGAACGAACGCATGACCGGGTGCCCGGTCCCCTCATGGTGGGCCGACATGTGTTTCAGGGGGGAGGAGTCGCAGCACGCGACCATGCCGCAACCGAGGCACAGCCGCAGGTGGACCCAGTCGTGCAGGCCGGCGGCGTGGCACTCGGGGCAGCCGGCCTCGTAGGCCGACAGCGGGGCCGCCTCGACGGCCTCCTTGAGATGCTGGCAGATCACTCGTCACTCCGTTGCAGCAGGGACTCTTCCAGATCCAGGTCGCGCTGAGCGCGGGTGAGCACCTCTTCGGGGATGCGACCCTCGTTCCGGGCGATCTTGAAGACTCGGCGTTCCGCACCGATCATCTCGCGCCGCAGACGACCGTACGCCGCCGAGGGCGTCTCCTGCTGCTGACTGCCGAGCCGTTCCCAGGCATTGTTGGACCGGCTCTCGACCAGCGCCCGGAGCCGGTCGACGACCGACGTCGGCGCGCCGTCGGCGTTGGCCTCGAGCGCCTCGAGCGCGGCCCGGCTGGCCTGGTGCTGCACACCGGCCTCGGCCAGTGCGTCGGCCGTGGTGTTGTCCTGCCGCACGCCCAGGCGTACGGCCAGCCAGGACAGCGTCGTGCCCTGCAGCAGCAGCGTCACCACGATGACCGCGAACGCGATGAAGACGAACAGATTGATCGGGTAGTCGGGGACGAAATTCTTCGGGTCGGGGTTGGGCTTGGGCAGCGTCTGCGCAGCCGCGAGCGTGACCACGCCGCGCATGCCCGCCCATCCGATCACCGTCGGCACCGTGATCGGCGGCCGTTCCTCGCGCCCCCGGATCCGCGGCAACAGCCGCGGTAGGTAGGTCGCCGGGTACAGCCAGACGAACCGGGTGACCAGCAGCGTGCCGATCACCGCCACGGTCACCCCGACCGTGGTGCCGACGCTGGTCTCGATGTCGCTGCCGACCGTCCGCAGTTGCAGGCCGACCAGCAGGAAGACGATGCCCTCGAGGAGGAACGTGATCATGCGCCAGACCGCCTCCATCTGCAGCCGGGAGGTCGGCGACAGCAAGTAGGGCATGCGGTGGCCGAGGTAGAGCCCGGCGATCACGACGGCCACCACGCTGGAGGTCTTCAGCTCCTCGGCGACGATCACCACCACGAATGGGGTCAGCAGCGAGACCGCGTCGTCGAGCAGCGAATCCTCGATCTTGCGGTGCAGCTTGGCCGCGATCCACGCGGCGGCCAGCCCGAGCACGATGCCGCCGCCCGCCTTCAGCACGACCTGCCCGGCGATCGGCCAGAACCCGACCGAGGCACCGGCCAGCGCGGCGGTGGCCACCCGGACCAGCACCAGGGCGGACGCGTCGTTGAGCAGGCTCTCACCCTCCAGGATGGTCACCACCCGGCGGGGCAGCCCGATGCGCTTGGCGATCGCGGTCGCCGACACCGCATCGGGCGGGGCGATGATCGCGCCCAGCGCCACGCAGGCGGCGAACGGGAACTGCGGGAGCAGCACGTGCAGCACGATGCCGACCGCGAACGCCGTGAACAGCACCAGGCCGACCGCGAGCAGCAGGATCGGGCGCAGCGCGCGACGGAACGCGGGCACCGAGGTCTCCAGCGCGGCGGTGTAGAGCAGCGGCGGCAGGATGCCGATCAGCACGAGGTCGGGGTCGAGGTGCGCCTCGGGCATCCCGGGCACGAAGGACAGGCCGAGCCCGGCGACGAGCACGACCAGCGGGGCGACGAAGCCGAGCCGCCGGGCCAGAGCCGCGCCGAGCACAGAGATCGCCACCAGGGCGACGACGTCGACGATGCTCTCCATGCCGGGAAGCTTATTGAATCCTTCGCGCCGGGTCGCGTGCCGCAACTCACCCTGACGGCCAGGAAGATAGGCAGTTCTACTCAGGCGCGGGGCACTCGGCGTACGGAAGGCTGTCGCCCATGAACAACGTCGGGATCACCGGGATCGCCTACGCCCTGCCCGCGCGCGAGCTGGCGACCGCCGAACTGCAGCGCAAGGTCGCGGTCGCGAGCGGCCTGATGCTGCCGCCCGGCATGTTCGAGCAGGCGACCGGCATCACCCGGCGCCGGGTCGCGGCCGACGACGAATATGCGTCCGACCTCGCCGTCGACGCGGCGACCAAGGTGCTGGCCGACACCGGCACCGACCCGCTCGACGTCGACCTGCTGCTGTTCGCCAGCGCCACCCGCGACATGGCCGAGCCCGCCACCGCCCACGTGGTGCAGGCCGCTCTCGGCAGCCGCGCCCACGCGCTCGACGTCACCAACGCCTGCAACAGCTTCCTCAACGGCATCGACCTGGCCCGCTCGATGATCCTGGCCGGGCGGGCGCGGCGGGCGCTGGTGGTCACCGGCGAGACCCCGACCCGGGCGATGCGGCCGCGCATCGACGGGATGGCCCAGGCGCGTACGGCCTCGTGCACCAGGTGACGCTGCCCTACCTCGAACGCTTCGTCGGGGAAGGTCGTTCTGCGCCCCCGGGCGGTCTACGGGCCGGGTGATCCGCATCTGCTGCCCGGCCTCCAGCGCGTGGTCCGGGCCGGCACCGCCTGGCTGCCCGGCCCCGACATCCGGATGAGCCTGACCGCGGTGGAAAACCTGGCCGACGCCTGCCTGAGGGCGCTGACCTGGCCCGCGGGCGCTTACAACATCGCGGATGCGACGGCCTACAGCCGGGACGCCGCCGTCGCGGCGGTGCTGGGAGTTCCCGTACGCCATGTGCCGTCAGCCGCCGCAGAGGCGGCCGTGCGGCTTGGTTCGAGTCTTTTGACCCGTTACGCCCTCGACCAAGTCACCGACGGCCTGGTCCTCGACATCGGCAAGGCCCGCAGCCGGGGCTGGACGCCGACGGTCAGCCTGTCTTCGTCGGGATCGAGCGCGCGACCGTAGAGGCCCAGGTGCCGTCCTTGCCGATCTTGGTGAAGACGGCGTCGACCGAGAAGACGTACGCGGTCTGGCGGTCGAGGCCGGTGACCGGGGCGCTCATCATGCCGCAGCCCGAGCCCGGCTTGATCACGGTCCAGCCGATGTCGCGCTGGTTGCCGACTGACAGCTGATGTTCGGCGATCGCGGTGACCCGGTATTCGACCAGGTCGGCGCCGCCCGGGTTGTACCAGGTGACGGTCGCGCTGGTGGTGCCGGCCGACACGGTGGCCGAGTCGATCTGGCCGCGGTGGAACTTGATGCTCGCGCAGTCGTTGCCGCTCACCGCCGGGGCGGGCGTCGGCGAGACCGTGCTGATCGCCAGGAATCCGCTCGGGAACGGGGCCGGCGACGAGTACGACACGGCCGGTGTCGGCACGGGCGTGACCGGGCCGCCGTTGCTGAGCATCCACGGCGTGGTGGCGCTGGGTGCGACCGTGGCCTGGGCGTCGGTGGACGCCTTGGCGCAGCCGCCGAGCAGCAGCCCCGCGAACGGGATCACCAGCAGCGCAAGCTTTCCACGACGCACGCGTCCTCCAGGACCTCGAGCCGGAACCGTACGGGGATCAGTTCGGCATGCCTGGAGGGGTTGCTTAGCGTGCGGGCGCCGCCTCCCGGTAGCGGCAGCAGGCCCGGTCGGCGAGGTCGCGGGTGGCCGACGAGTTGACCCAGGTGCCCAGCATGATCTTGGCGCCGGGCATGACCTTGGCGAAGACGCGCTTGGCCGTGCGTACGCCGGCCATCTGCGAAAGGCGCACGCCGAGCTTGACCACCACGCCGCTGAACGGCCGCACCGCCATGCCGGAGAACAGGCGGCTCGCCCGTTCCCGGCCCGCGGCCACGCCCAGCGCGAGCCGGGCGGTCGACGGGCCCTTGTGCACCCGCTGCAGCACCAGCAGTTCGGCGGCCCGCTCGGCGGCGGCCGGGTCGACGCCGTACGCCGCGGCGATGTGCAGCACCATGCGCGAGTGGGTCCACGCGAGGACGCCCACGTCGAGGACCGCACCGGGAAGCGCGCCGGCGCCGGACACCGAGCCCGAGATGCGGCCCAGGGTCGTGAATCGCTTGATCGCCAGGACGGCCAGATCGTCGGCGGTGAGAGCGGGGAACTCTGCGCGCACGTGATCGGTCCAGGTGGCCGCCTCGGGTCCGAGCAGCCGCACGGCCTCGATCGCCAGGTGCTCGGGCGCGTATTGCGGATCGGACCTCATGCGGGCCCACAGGGAACCGGGTGGGGCTTCGGTTTCCGGCAGGACCACGCGAGGATGGTCGGAAGGGATGTTTGCGGCCGCTTCGGTCACCAGATCACTCCGTGGGGGGAAGGGAAGGATCCGACGCCATTGTGCCGTGCACATGCACGTGCACGCGACCCCCAATGTGATGTTGTGCCCAACCCGAGATCCACAAACGCGATTTGGCAAGATCCAGTGGTCGCCGGAATGAATGCCGGTGCACGGTTGTTCTGAACGACCACCCCGTTTCGAAGCACAGGAGGTCTGCGGTGCTCGACCCCAACGAGCTCTACGAGCTGGCCGACGACCAGCCGGACCTGGACGGGCCGGTCCTGGTCCAGGCCCTCACCGGGTTCGTCGACGCCGGGAGCGCCATTCAGCTCGCCCGCGAGCATCTGCTGGAGCGCCTCGACAGCCGCGTCCTCGCGACCTTCGACCTCGACCAGCTGCTCGACTACCGCTCCCGCCGGCCCACGATGGTCTTCATCGAGGACCACTGGGAGAGTTATGAGGAGCCCCGTCTCGCGCTGCACCTGGTGCGCGACCAGCTCGGCAGCGAGTTCCTGCTGCTCGCGGGTCCCGAACCCGACCTGCAGTGGGAGCGTTTCATCGCCGCGGTGACCGGCCTGGTCGAACGTCTGGGTGTCAAGCTGACGATCGGCCTCAACGCGATCCCGATGGCGGTGCCGCACACCCGCCCGGTCAGCGTCACCGCGCACGCCACCGACCAGAGCCTGCTCGGCGACCGCGAGTCGTGGCTGCAGCGGGTGCAGGTGCCGGCCAGCGTGGGCAATCTCCTCGAGTTCCGCCTCGGCAAGGGCGGGCACGACGCGATGGGCTTCGCCGCCCACGTGCCGCACTACCTCGCCCAGGCGACCTACCCGGCGGCGTCCGAGCTGCTGCTCGACTCCGTTTCGCAGACCACCGGGCTGGCCCTGCCGACCGGCGAGCTGCGCGAGGCGGCCAAGCTGGTCCGCGACGACGTCGACAAGCAGATCGCCGACGACGAGCAGGCGAGCCGCCTGGTGTCGTCGCTCGAGGCGCAGTACGACGCATTCCTCCGCGGCCGGGAAAACAACCTGCTGGCCGAGGATTCCGGTCCGCTGCCGACGGCCGACGAGCTCGGCGCCGAGCTGGAGCGCTTCCTGGCCGAGCAGTCCCGGGACGAATGACCGTGAAGCTGACCAGCACCCTGCACGCCCGCGGCCCGGCCGGCGCCTTCGTCCTCACCGACGACGAGGTGGCCGCGCTGGGCGCCGGCCGCAAGGCCTTTCCGGTCAGCGTCACCGTCAACGGCGTGACACTGGCGCTGCGGCTGGCCCGGATGGGCGGCGAAAACATGATCGGCCTGGCCCGGGCGGCCCGCGAGACGGCCGGCGTGACCCTCGGCGAGACCTACGACATCGAGGTCACGGCCGAGGAGGCCGGCACGCGTACGGTCGAGGTCCCCGACGACCTGGCCGCCGCCCTCGCCGGCGACGCGCAGGCCAGGGGCCGTTTCGACGCCCTGGCCTACTCGCACCGCAAGGAGTTCGTCCGCTGGATCTCCGAGGCGAAGCGCGAGGCCACCCGCACGCAGCGCGTCGCCCGGACCGTCGAGATGGTCAAGGCGGGCGAAAACCGCTAGCCGAGCCAGCCGATAACCGTCTGGATGTGCTCGTCCCAGAACGACCACTCGTGGCCGCCCGGCCCGTAGCCCGCGTCGAGGTCCACGCCGGCCGACGCACACGCCGCGACGAAGCGCTCGTTCTGCTTGAGCAGGTGATCCTCGGTGCCGCAGCGGAGCATCAGGCGGGGCAGCGCGGCCGGGTCGGCGTTCTTGATCAGCTGCAGCAGGTCCTCGTCGGTGCCGGCCACCTCACGGTCCGGAAACACCCGGCTGACCAGGGTGCGCATGTGCGGCCGCAGGTCGTACTCCTGGATGTAGGCCAGGTCGAGCGCGCCGGACAACGTCGCCGCCGCGGCGAACCGCGCCGGGTCGCGGAGCGCCCATTTCATCGCGCCGTAGCCGCCCATCGACAGGCCGGCCACGAAGGTGTCCTCCCGCCGGGCCGAAACCCGGAACAACCGTTCGACAGCCTGGGGAAGCTCCTCGGAGAGAAAATCCCAGAACCTCATCCCGTACGCCTCGTTGGCGTAGAAACTGCGGTGCACCGACGGCATCACGACCGCCAGCCGCTTGTCCTGCACGTACCGTTCGATCGACGTGAAGCGGGTCCACGCGGTGTCGTCGTCGGTGAGGCCGTGCAGCAGATAGAGCACTCGCGGCGGCGGCCCGTCCTCGTCCGGCATCAGCACGGTCATCGAGGTGGACAGTTCGAGTGTCTCGGCGAAGAAGTCGCAACGGATCATGGCCATGTGGCCCAGTCTGTTCCGGCGCCACGACAGATGTCACGGCAAAGCGCGGCCGTTTCGCACCGGGCGCGTCCGCCCATCGATGAAACGGTGTCGAGATGGTTGTCGTTCTCTATCTGTGCGCGGGCGCGGTCATGCTCGCAGGCCTCCAGCTGCTGCTCGAACTGACCGGCTTCGGCCCGCCGTGGCAGGTCGTCCCCCGCATGTGGCGACGGCCGGTTCCGCCGGTCGCCACCGGGCTGGTCGCCGTGTTCGCGGTGATGGGCGTCTGGCAGACGGTGCACCCGGCGATCATCGGCGCGCTCGAGCGCGACCCCAGCGGCGGCTGGTGGCGGGTCGTCACCGCGCTGCTGGTCCAGTCGGACGGCTGGTTCCAGATCGTGTTCAACTTCGCCGCACTATTGGTGGTCGTCCCGGTCGCGGCCCGCACGCTCGGCAACCTCTGGACGCTCGCCGTCTATCTGATCGCCGGCGTCGCCGCCCAGGTGGTCAGCGCCGCCGGCTGGTCGCCGCACGGCGGCGGCGACTCGGTGGCGATCTGCGGCCTGGTCGGCGCGCTTGCGGTGGGTTACAGCTTGCGGGGTACGCGACGTGAACTGCGCCTGCTCCAGCTGCTGATCCCGGTCGCGGCCCTGGTGCTCTGCGTGCTCACCAACAATCACGGCGTCGGCCTGGCCGTCGGCTGCGTGCTCGGCGTGCCGCTGGCCGGCCGTCCAGGACGCCCGGCCGAAGACGACGCCCATCGTGCCGACCGTCATCTCGGCCTCGACCGCTAGACCGGCCTCGGTGAACCACCCGGCATAGCGCGCGGGCGTCCGTTTGTGCACGTGGACCCGCATCGGATGCCCGCCGTAGCCCTCGGTCTTGAGCCGCGACCCCTCCCCCGAGTGGAAGCCGACCAGCACCGGGCCGCCCGGCCGCAGCGCCCGCCGGAACCGGCCGAGGACCGGCACGATCTCGTCGTCCGGCACGTGGATCATCGAATACCACGCGATGATGCCGCCCAGGTCGGACGCGACGAGATCGGTCATCGACCCCACCTCGAAGCGAACACCCGGGTGGTCACCGCGGGCGATCCGCACCATCTCCGGTGACAGATCCACGCCGTACGCGTCAAGCCCGCAATCCCGCAGGAAGCCGGTGAAGTGTCCCGGACCGCAACCGACGTCGGCGACCGTTCCACCACCCGCGGCGCGGACGAGATCGGCGAAGATGCGGAAGAGTCCGCGCATGTAGACCTGGTCGTCGAGCGAGTGCCGCACGAGGTCGGCGTAGTTGCCGGCGACCGTGTCATAGGACGTGCGCGTGTCGGCGAGCCACTCGTCCTCGATCGGCATCGCGCCACGGTAGCGGATCGGGAAATCCTCGCCGCGTTAGGCTGGCGGGATGTCGACCGAGGGGCCCGGCTGGTACCGCGGGGACTGCCATGTGCACACCGACCGGTCGGTCGCCGGCGAGCTGACACCGGCGCAGGTCGCGGCGGCGGCACGCGAGTTCGGGCTCGACTTCATCGCGGTCACCGAGCACAACACGGCCGACACGCACGGGGCGTTCGAAGATGCCGGCCTGCTGGTGATCCGCGGCCAGGAGATGACCACGCGGACCGGGCACTGGCTGGCGCTCGGCATCCGGCCGGGCGAGACGATCGACTGGGACTACGGTGTTCGCGACGCGGTGATCGCCCGGCACGTTTCCGGCGTCCACGACAGCGGCGGGCTGTGCGTGGCGGCCCATCCCCACGCGCCCTACCCGTCGGGGACCTTCATGTACCCGTTCGACGGATTCGACCTGGTGGAGGTGTGGAACGGCCAGTGGGCGTCGGACCGGCCGTGGAACGCCGACAACGAGACCGCGCTGAAGGAGTGGGGCCGCGGGCTGTCCACGGCGGACCGGCGCCCGGCGATCGGCAGCAGCGACACCCACCTGACCGGCCAGATCGGCGTGCCGCACACGGTGGTGTTCGCCGCCGAACTGAGCACCACGGCAATCTTGGACGGGCTGCGGGCCGGACGCAGCTGGATCACCGACTCGGTCGGGGTGTCGCTGTCGCTGACCGCGACCGCCGGCGATGCCACGGCCGGCATCGGGGAACGCCTGGAGTCCGGCGGGGCCCCGGTCCGCGTACGGCTGTCCTTCGACGGCGTGCCGGAAGGCACCGCCCGTTTCCACACCGAGCGTGGCTCGTTCCCCGCCCCGGCCCGCGAGTGGCCGACGACCGCGGCCGAGGCGGGTTTCGTGCGGGCCGAGGTGCGCCACCCGGACGGGCGGATGGCGGCCCTGACCAACCCGATCACGCTGGCCTGACCCGGCGCCGCAACCTCACGCCGGCTCGACCGAGCGCCGCAACATCACGCCGGCGTGACCGGGCGGACCAACATCACGTCGGCTTGGCCCGGCGGCGCGACATCACGCCGGCCTGACCGAGCGGCGCGGCGTCACGCCGGCCTGACCGAGCGGCGCGACATCACGCCGGCCTGACCGAGCGGCGCGACATCACGCCGGCCTGACCGAGCGGCGCGACATCACGCCGGCGTGGCCGGGCGGTGCGGCGTCACGCCGGCGTGGCCGGGCGGCGGAGGAGGAGCCAGGCGTCGGCCGGGAAGAGGCGGTGGGCGATGGCCCAGGCGGCGGCCGAATAGTAGGGGCGGGCGGCGGCCTCGTCGAGGATCTGCGGATGGTCGGCGGGATGGTCGGTGCCGCGCCAGCGGATCGTGCAGTTGCCGGCGGCGAGCACGTTGCGCACCCAGTTGGTGCGGGCGCCCCACGGCAGGTTGATGACGAACAGGCCCGGCGCGGTGGTGATCGCGACCGGTACCTGCAGGTCGCGGCCGCTGACCCGGCCGCGATGGTGCACCACGCCCCAGATCGGGAGCAGACGGCGGCCGGCCAGCACGCGTACGGCCGGGGCGGTGGCGCGGGCGAACCGCCAGGAAGTGTTGTCGGGAGCCATGCGTCGATGGTTCTCCGGCGGCGGTCTCGGCACATCCGGGCGGCCCGTCAGATGTTGTGGGGGTTTTCCGTCAAGGCGTACGCCACCGCGTCCGCCCGCCCGCGGGCGCCGATCTTGCGGTAAAGGCCGGCCAGGTGGCGTTCCACGGTGTGCACCGCGATGCCCAGCCGCCGGGCGATCTCGGCGTTCGAGTCGCCGGACGGGAGGAGCCGCAGGACGTCCCGTTCCCGCGGCGTGAGGGAAGTTCTCGCGGGCCGCTCTTTCGCCGGGCCCTTTTTCGCCGGGCCGGCCCGGCCGTCGACCACGAAGCCGATGACCAGTTGAAGATCGGTCGCCTGATCCTCGATGAACAGCGTCGGGGTGGTGCCCGCCAACTCGACCAGGCGTCCGTCCGGCAGCCGTTCGGCCAGGCGCCGCGACACCTCGACCGGCATCTGCTCCTCGCTCTGCCGGTGCAGAACCAGGGTCGGCGCACGCACCCGCTCGACCTCCGCGCTCACGTCGATGTCGCGGGCCGCCGCAAACCAGGCCTTCGCCACCGGCGCGGTCGTCGCGGTGCGGAACGACTCGGCGGCCCACCGGCCGGACGACGCCGCATCCCAGCCGAGCCAGGCCGTCGCCGCGGCGTCGGCGAACAGACCCCAGTCCTGGTCGACCAGCGACAGCAGAGCCTGCGTCTGGGCCGGACCCATCACCTCCCGCAGCCGCGGCGCCCCGCCGAAGAGGACCAACCGGTCGACCCGCTCGGGCCGGCGGGCGGCGTACGCGATAGCGGTCGTGACCGCATGGTAGTAACCGAGCAGCGACGCCCGCCGGATGCCGGCGTCGTCGAGGACCGCGGTCAGGTCCCTGAGGTGGGCGTCGACACCGAGGTCGGCCAGGTCGATCCGCCGGTCCGAGCTGCCGGTCCCCCGCCCGTCGTAGAGGACCACGGTCAGGTGCTGGGCCAACGCCAGGTACGCCGCGCGCAGGGCCGGCACCCGCCACTGCGCCACGATGTTGCTCAGCGAGGGCAGCCAGACAAGCACCGGCCCCTGCCCGAAGACCTGGTAGCCCAGAGTCACCCCGTCGGCGGCCCGGGCGAAGCGCAACTCCGGCGTGTTACCGGTCATGGCCCGCCCCCACCGCGGCAAGAGCCTTGGCGATGTTCCACTCGGCCAGGTCGAGCATCCACTGGCGCTCGGGGAAGTCGGTGTCGGCGATCCGCAGTGGACCCTCGATCAGCGAGAGCACCTGCGCAAAGCGGTAGAGCTCCAGCCGATGAGGGTCGAGGTCGACCGGGCGCAGCGCCGGATAGTCATCGTCGAATCGCAGCTGGAGGAAGGCGTGCTCCCATTCCACGTCGAAGTAGGCCCGGCCCTCGATGTCGATGACCGCGGGTTCGCCGGAGGACGTGACGAGCACATGATCGGGACCTAGTTCACCGTGCACCAGGGCGTACGCCCGGCGCGGGGTGACCGCGCCGCGCAGCCGGCGCACATGGTCGGCGATCGGTTCGTGTGCGTCGGCGAGCCGGGCGTCGCGGGCCGATGCCAGGCCGAGGTGGCCGAGTGCGCGGTCGACGATGACGTCCTCGGCGGGGCGGCTCTGGGAGGCCTCGCCGTGGGCGAGGGTGGCGAGCTTGCCGTAATGCGGGCCGAGGGTGGTGTGCATGCGGCGCAGGGCGTCGCCGAGTGCGGACAGCGGTGCTGCGGCGGCCGCCGGGTCGCGTTCCATCAGCGTTTCGAGTTTGAGCGTGCCGGCGTCCTCGACCAGCGCGAGGTCGGCCGGGAGGTAGCGGCCGTCGCGGTCGAGCATCAGCAGCCGCGGGGTGGGCACGCCGGCGGCCGTGAGCGCGGCATGGTTGATGCCGAACAGCTCGGCGCCGGACGCGTCGGTGAACGGATCGTCGGGGACCGTCGGCGACGGTGGCCAGTAGTTTTCGCCCGGCGCCCACACGTAGAGCATCACCGTCGTCCGGTCGTCGAGCGTGAGCCGGTAGACACCCTTCTTGCTGCCGCCGGCGAGGCGGTCGAGGCCCGTCACCCGGCGGTCGGTGCCCAGTTGCTCGGCCACCACCTCGCGCACGTCCTCCGGCCGGAGGAATGTCCTTGTCATGCCGCCATCGTGCCCGATGTGTCGCCGCTGGGCACCGGCAGTTGGAAGACCGACCAGCTGTCCACCGGCTGGAAACCGAGCATTGCGTTGACCGCGCGCATGTGCGTGTTGTCCTCGGCATTCCAGGCGTCGATGACGCGCAGCGCCGGCTCGTTGGCCCGCGCGTACGCGTGGTTGGCCGACTTCACGAGCAGACCGAGCCGATGGCCGCGATGAGCCGGCTCGACGATCGTCACCCGCTGCCGCGCGTGGGTGTCGTCGTCCGCCTCGAACGCCAGCTTGGTGCGGGCGACGATCTGGCCGGTCGCGTCGTGTCGGGCCGCCGTCGAGTACGAGCGGTGGCCGCGACCCCGTTCGGTCGACTCCTGGGCGCGTACCCGGCCGGTGTCGTACACATGCTGCTCGACCGCCAGGTCACCGGTGGGTGCGTCGACCATGAGCCGGCTCTGCAACGCGGGCGACATCCTCGACGATCTCCTCCGGTGCCGCGTCGCGCCACTGCACCAGCGAGTATCCGTCCGCGTGGGTCTGCGTTGCCGCCCGGTCGGCGACCTGGCACCGGACCCTGATGCTGGTCACGCCCGGCTGATGACCGCGGCTGGTGAGGTAGTGGTAGCCGGCCCCGTCCCGGGCGAGCAGCGCCTCTTCGGTCGACGTGGGCCACGGGTGCTCGAACCGGGCCATGTGTTCCGCTCGGCTCGGTGTGGGGAAGTCGGGCTGGTCGTGGGCTGTGACCGCGACCACCAGGTCGTACCAGCCGACCATCGCCGCGGAATCAGCCGAATCGAGCGGCGCGATGATCATGCCCGTATTGTCCGTTCGGCGTGCCCCGATCAGCAACGGAATTACGGTCCGGTCGGAAGTCGCTTCCAGAACTGCCGTGCCGCGAATCCCTCGCGCCGAAGCCAGTGCTCGGTGTAGACGATCCGGTTCGGTTCGATGACCACGAGCGTGTCGCTCGGCGGTTCGCTGAGCGGGCGGCCCCGTTCGGCGTGCTCGTTCTCCCACCGGAAGGCGCCCCAATAGCTGTCTCGTTCGGGATGGTCGGGAGGCAGCACTCGGGCGTCGCCGAACAGCTGTGCTCCGCGGCTGCTGGCCAGCCCGACCAGCGGGGCGAAGATGCCGACGGAGACCCGCGGGTCAGCGGCGATGTTGCGCAGTTTTGGGGACCGGGGCGCGGCGGTGAACATGACCGCGAAGTCGAGCGAGTAGTAGCGCACCGGCGTGGCCAGTGGCCCTTGCGGCCCGGCTGTGGCGAGCACACACATGTTCTGCGAGGACAGCAGGTTGAGGATGCGCTCGTCAAGGCATTCCCGCGGTAGTTGATGAGCCGGCATGGGCTCCGAGAGCCATGGGTTCGTCAGCGGCATTCGGGATCCGTCGTCACATCATGATCCTATTCGGATCTGCGCAATCACCGGCGCTGGTCATCCATCCGAGGAGCCGCTCGTCCGCAAACGCCTTGGTCCCGGCGCCGGCTGAGTGGGTAAGAGCCATCCGGACCGCCACGCACATTTCTCAAACCTCATCGGTACCGGCAATTGTCGCCGCCGATCGCTCCGCTCGGTGTACTACATTTCGTACTACACTCTCGTCATGGACCGCATCCCTATCCGCAGCCTCAACCAAGACACCGCAGGCGTGCTCGCGCGGGTCGAACAGGGCGAGACCGTGGAGATCACGAACCGTGGGCGCCTTGTCGCCAGGATCGTTCCGGTCGGCGCCGATCCGCTCGACGAACTGGTCAATACCGGCGCGATAACGCCGCCGATCATCACGCTCCCCTTCGCGATGCCGACCGGAGTGCCGGTGGCCGACCAGGATGCCGGCGAGTTGATCTCAGGTCTGCGGGATGAGGAACGCTGGTGATCTATCTCGACACGGCGGCGCTCGTCAAGCTCGTCCGGCCCGAGGCCGAGTCCCGCGCCCTCGTCGACTGGCTGGGATCCCGGCCCACAGAGCGGGTCGTAGCCTCAGCGTTGGTCGAGGTTGAGCTACCTCGTGCCCTGCGCCGGAGTGCGCCCGGAGTTCTCGGCGGTGTCGCCGCAGTGCTCGCTCGTCTCTATCGCGTCGATATCAATGCCGCCGTCCGCGCAACCGCCGGTGCGTATCCCGAGCCTGGACTTCGTTCGCTGGACGCCATCCATCTGGCCACCGCGGAGTTCCTCGTTGCCAGCGGCCAACCGATCAGTGCGTTTGTCACGTACGACAAGCGCTTGGCGGAGGTGGCGGAGCGGGCCGGCCTCGACGTCGTGGCGCCGAACTGATGCCATGGCGCGGATGACACGGACGCGTTTGCCCGCTGTCGACCCCCGCGGAGTGGTTTCGTGCCGTGTCTCGGTGCTGTTTAACCGGGTCGAGGATGCGGAGCGCTCCTGGGCCAACCGGTTTGAGGTTGACCTGCGCGGGCCTTTTCAAATGGCAAGAGCGTGGTCGACGCTGCGCCATTGAAGTTGGCCCGCGAGGTGCTGGGCCTGGGGCATGAGATGGTCGCGTTCGAGCCAGGACTCGAACTCGACGTAGCAACCCATCGTCGCCGTCCACCACAGGACCGGAGAGTGGCGCTGTCTCTTGTACTGGGAACTCAGTCACCTTACAAAATATGGTAAGGTCTGGGCATGAAGAAGGGGCACGTGGACTGGGCGAACGTGGACTGGCCGGCACCGTTGCGCGACGCAGTCCTCCGGTGGGGTACGCCGGTCGGGGTGGAGGACGCTCGCAAAGACTGGGCGCGGTTGATCGACGCGGCGCAGGCAGGGGTACCGACGTTGATCACCTACGAGCGCTCCGGTTGGATGTGGGCGGTGCTGGTGCCACTGACCGAGTTGGACGAACCACAGGCAGTCCTGCCTTCTTATCAAGTGTCGGAGGCGCGGCCGAAGATCGCCGAGCTGTTACAAGCCGCTCTCGCCGGCATGCCGCAACTGCTGCGCCGCCACAACACGGCGGTCGCGGCACTCATGAGCGCGGCTCCCGACGCACGGCTGAACGTCGAAGAGCTGCTGCGCGCCGGAGCGACTCTCACCCTGGAATACGACCCCGGCAACCGGGGAGACCTCATCGATGACGGCAACGTCGGCCGGCCACCGCAGCCGGAAACCTTCCGGGCCATCGCTGTCGACCCATCCGGCGCTCATATCGGCACAGGCACCGGCGCCAGCGTCGCCCACGCCCTCGCCCGCCTACACCGTCCGCCCGCAGAACCACCAATCGAGTACGACGAGGCCGCCCCAGTCTGACGACCCGGCGATGCGCCATCCGCAATCACGGTCGCTGCTCCCGTCCACCTTTACGTCACGCTGTACCTCGTGACGATGACGGTGCCTGTTGCCTGCGGCAGTGCAGCCATCATTTCGGCGGCCGACTCGGCACGTACGGGTGATTCGCAACCTTCCCGGACACCTCGCAGAGTTCGCGCGGATGCGACACCGAGAGCCGGTCGCGGACGGTTGGGAATGTCGTACCCGTCGATTAGAATGTGTGTACTAAAAGCGGCCGTGACCTGCGAGGAGATCAACGTGACCGTGCCCGTTTTGTCAAGTTCCACCCCCGTGATCCCGCCCTACGCGACGATGCTCGGCTTCAGTCGGTACGTGACCCGCACCGGCCCGGCCAAGGCAACGTTCGTGGGTGGTCTGCGCAAGGCTCGCGAGCGGCGGTCCGGGTTCAACCCGCACGGTCAGCTCGTCAAGGCACTCAAGGCCGACATCGCGTTCCGCACCGGCGGCAGCTACCTGTCGGGGGTGGTCGATCTCGTCAAGGACCGGTGGAAGCCGCTCTACGAGGCGGTGTCGGCGGGGGCCAAGACCTATCTCGACAGCCTGGGCGACCCCGAGCAGGTGAGCCTGGCCCAGACCCGTGACGCCCTGGCGTCGGTCGGCCCGCTGATGGTCAAGGTCAACCCGCACTTCGGTTTGCACCACGCCGACGGTCGCCGCGAGGCCGTCCGCCTGCACTTCGACGAGGCGCCGCCGACCCCCGAGGCGGTCACCGCGACGCTGCACCTGATGGCCCGCCACATGGACCAGATTCTCCCCAACGCCGAGCCGGTCCTGGTCGACCTGCGGCGCGGTCAGGTCCATCGGCTCGAGGCGGCGACCAAGCCGTCCGACATCGAGAGCTGGCTGGCCGGCGAGGCGGCCGCCTTCACCGCCATGTGGGCGGCCACCGCGGCCGCGTAACCGGCTGCGACGGGGCGCCGCGCCGAGCGGGGGTTGCGCGGCGCCCCCGGGGGTCCGCAACGACCGAAGCCGGTTACCGACCCGACGTGCCCCCGGGTGCCAAACCCCGGGCCAGCACGACCGACGGATCTGCACGACCCGCCCGGGTCAGCGCGACCAGCCGGAACAGCACGGCCAGCCGGGTCAGCACAGCCAGCCGGGTCAGCACGGCCAGCCGGGTCAGCACGGCCAGCCGGAACAGCACGGCCAGCCGGGTCAGCACAGCCAGCCGGGTCAGCACGGCCAGCCGGGTCAGCACGGCCAGCCGGGTCAGCACGCCCGGTAAAGCAGCGCGCCCCACCAGCAGCGCGCGGACGAGCAGCGCGCCGTTAGAGGATGCGGACTCTCGGGCGAAGGCCGGGAAGTCGCCGGCGGTCACGGCTGCGTCCAAGGTGTCCAGTGCTGGCTCGTCGGGGTCGGCCAGGTCGAGGTAGCCGGGGTCTTCGCCGTGGGAGGCGACTGCGCCCGCCGACAACGCCGGGGTCGCCGTGTCCTCTGCGGCGTCGGCCACGTGTGAGTGGTCCAGGGCCTCGGCGGCCGTGCGGGGCAGCTTCATCGGCTCGCCGCGGAGGAAGCGGAAGACGTCCTGGTAGGCGGCCGGGATGGTGGGCAGGCGGACGTGCTCACCCTTCACGTAGCGGATCTCCACGCCGGGCAATGATGCCGACGCCAGTGGCACCCAGGTGGAGCGGCGGCCCGTGCACCTCGGTGGTGGTCACCGCCCTCGGTGCGCCTCCTCCCCGGCCCGGGGCGGCCGGGGCGGAAGCCGCCGGTCGTGGTCCGCTCGGCGAGGCGACCTCGAGTTCGACGGTGAGGCGCCGGTATTCGTCGCCGTTCACGCACACCGAGACGTCGATGCGGGCTTGGCCGGGGTCGAGCGGCACGATGGCGAGGCGCCGGTCGTCGGAGTCGCCGGCCGACGGCACGGTGAGCGCGAACGATGCCATCCACTGGGTGACGTCGCCGGCGCTCGCCACGTCGAAGTTCCCGGTGTACGACTGACCGCTGACCGGGCTCAGCGCCACGTCGGTCGAGGCCACGATCCACGAGGTCTCGAGCCCCCCGGGCGGGATGATCGAGCGCGGGATCTCCCGGATGCCGAGGCCGAGGTTGCCCGGTTGCGGTGCGCCGACCCGGAAGGCCAGGGTGTAGCGGTGCCGGGCGACGAGCGGGATCGCCGAGTCCGGCGGGCGCTCGTCGACCCAGACGTTGATGATCTGCGGCTCGCCCTCGTCCTCGCCGGTGGAGAGAAGGTCGGGCGGTTCGAGGCAGCCGTCGTCACCGTCCGGACGGGGGCCACCAACGCGCATGTCGGCCGGGCCGGCAGCCGCGCCCGCGGTCGCAGCCGCGCCGGTGGCCGCGCCGGTGGCCGCGCCCGCAGCCGCGCCCGCAGCCGCGCCGGTGGGCGAGACGGCGTCGCCGCCGCGTACGACGTAGTCGTCGGGGCTCCGGCCGCTCAGTGCGGACCGCCATTCGGGCGGCAGGGCGGATGCGGGTAGGGCGCGGATCGCGGCGTCCCGGATGGCCGTGGGCGCCACCACCTGAGCCACTCCGGCGAGAATGGAGACGAGCCCGGCCGCGGACAGTGCCGTCATGGCCTGGCTGCGCCACAGATATTCGGTCGCGGCCGCCGGATCGCCGGTCGCGGCCGCGGCCGCACCCAGATAGCCGAGGGTGGTCGCCGCCCCGGTGGAGTCGTGCACCAGCCCGAACGCGGCCTGGGCCCGTTCCAGGAGCGGCATCGCTTCGCCCGGTCGTCGGTCCAGCAGGGTCACCACGCCGAGTCGCTGCAGGCCGGTCGCGACCCCGCGGGTTTCCTCGGTGAGCGCGTAGCCCCGGACAGCCAGCTGATAGTTTTCGCGGGCCACGGAGTATTGACTCCGCATCTCGGCGACCTGGCCCAGCCGGAACAACGTGTTGGCCGCGGAGAGCCGGTCGTCGGTCTCCTCGTAGGCGGAGAGGGCCGCGCGATAGAAGTTGACCGCGTGGTCGAGGCGGCCGGTGCGCTGGGCCGCCCGTGCGAGCAGCGAGTGGATCTCGGCCGCGGTGCCCAGGTCGCCGGACGAGAGCAGCGTCCAGGCCAGTTCACCCATCTCGGCGCGGACCAGGCCGAGGAGGTCGGTCGGCACGGTGCTCAGGGCGGCCGCGGCGAACCTCTCCAGCCGCTCGCCCGTTGTCACGAGAAGGCCGGTCGCGGCGGCCGGTCTGCTACGCAGGAGACCGACCACCGAGCCGTCGGCCGGTAGCACCACCGGGCTGCCGCCGATGCCCAGCCCGGGCGGCAACCGGGCGGCCGCCACGTGGCCGTGTCCCTGCCACACCCCGTCGATCAGGACCAGGCGTTCATCGGACGCGGGTGAGGGTACGACCACCTCGACGCTGCGGCCGACCTCGACGTGCTTGCTCGGCAGGAAGCGGGCCGTCGGTCCGGCAGGTTCCACGCAGCGGACCATCGCCAGGTCGAGCTGGCCGTCGGCATAGGTGATCACGGCCGGCAGCCGCTGCCCGCCGGCGCGGACCACCCAGAGGCCGGCGTCCGGGTCGGCGAGCATGCGCGGGCCCACCGCGTGCAGCGATGTGAGCACGTAGCCCGGGGCGACCGAGATGCCGGTGCCGAGGACCTTGCCGGCGTCGTCGGTGACACGGACCAGAAAACCAAGGGCGTCGGGCAGCGAGATATCGGACATCGGCCATCTCAACTCGGGCGATCGAAAATGGGACGTTCGAAAATCGGGCGATCGAAAATCGGGCGGCGCGAGGCCGAAAATCCACCATGACATGCCCGGTCGAGCAGCGGTCGGCATCGATCGCGATCTCACCCGCCCGAGCGTCCAAGTCGGACCACCTGGCCGATCCGTTCCGGCCAGGCGAACAGGTCTCGACTTTGACCGCCGGCGGATGTTGCATGAGAGATCACGACCGTCGATGGGTTGCCCAATGCTGGGAGGCAACAGTGCAGGCCGGGGAAGAGCAGAAAACCACGAATTTCGGGTATCAGACTGAATTGCGGCGCAGCCTCGGGTTCGCCGATCTGGTGTTCTACGGACTCATCTTCATGGTGCCGATCGCCCCGATGGGGATCTTCGGCTCGGTCTTCGAAGGGGCCGGCGGGATGGTGGCCCTGGCCTACGTGGTCGGGATGATCGCCCTGGTCTTCACCGCCGCGTCGTACGCGCAGATGGTGCGGGCGTTCCCGCTCGCCGGCAGTGTCTACAACTACGCCGGCCGGGGCATCGCCACGCCGGTCGGGTTCCTCGCCGGCTGGGCGATCCTGCTCGACTACGTGCTGGTGCCGAGCCTGCTCTATCTGGTGGCGGCGGTCGCCATGCATTCGACGGTCAGCGCCGTACCGGTGTGGCTGTGGCTGGTCATCTTCGTCCTGTTCAACACCGTCGTGAACTATCAGGGCATCAAGATGACGGCCCTGATCACGCGGGTGATGCTGGTCGGGGAACTGATCGTGCTGGCGATCTTCATCGTGGTCGCGATCGTCGCCCTGGCGGACGGCAAGGGGCACGGCTGGTCGTGGACGCCGATCTACAACTCGGACACGTTCACCTGGTCGCTCGTCTTCGGTGCGGTGTCGATCGCCGTCCTCAGTTTCCTCGGTTTCGACGGCATCAGCATGCTCGCCGAGGAGAACACCGGCGGCGCCAACCAGATCGGCCGGGCGATGGCCGCGGCTCTCGGGGTGGCCGGTCTGCTGTTCATCGCGCAGACGTGGCTGGCGGCTCTGCTCGTACCGAATCCGGCTGACCTGATCGCCAACGGCGACCCGGAGGGCACCGCCTTCTACGACGCCGCCCGCGTCGCGGGCGGCGGATGGCTGGCCACGCTGACCGCCGTGGCGACCGCGATCGCCTGGGGGGTCGCCAACTCGATGGTCGCCCAGGTGGCGACGTCGCGCCTGCTCTACGCGATGGCGCGGGACGGGCAGCTGCCGAAGCTGCTCGCCCGGATCTCGGCCAAGAACCGGGTGCCGACCAACGCGCTGACCCTGACCGCGGTGCTCTCGCTGGGGATCGGCCTGTGGATGGCGTGGCGCGACGACGGCATCTCGCTGCTGTCGAGCCTGGTCAACTTCGGCGCTCTGACCGCGTTCCTCGTGCTGCACGTCGCCGTGTTCTGGCATTTCATCATCCGCAAGCGCAGCCGCGACTGGATCCGGCATCTGCTGCTGCCGCTGATCGGATTCGCCATCCTGGCCTATGTGGTGATCAACGCGAACGTGGCCGCCCAGCGACTCGGCTTTATCTGGCTCGGGATCGGTGTGATCGTGCTGATCGTCCTCTACTCGACCGGTCGACGGCCGGAATTGTCCGGCCTGAATGAAGAGGGACAAGCATGATCCGCTACGAGATGGACGAGAAGCTGCTGCGCTACACGTTCGGCGATCATCCGCCGGTCGCCGAGGTGCCGCCGGGCAGCGTGCTGGTCACCAACACTCAGGACTGTTTCGCCGGCGCGGTGCGCACGGTCGACGATCTGCCGTCCGCGGTCTGCCCCGCCTTCAACCCGGTGACCGGGCCCTTCTTCGTCCCGGGGGCCGAGCCGGGCGACACGCTGGCGCTTCATTTCCGTACGATCGAACCGTCCCGCAACTGGGGCATGTCATCCACGTTCCCGCACTTCGGAGCCTTGACGACGACGCACACCACGGCGATGCTCCACCCGCCGCTCGAGGAACGCGTCTGGAAGTACGACATCGACGTCGCGGCCGGCACGATCCAGTTCCGGGCCCGGCGCAGCGACCACACGTTCACCCTGCCGATGGACCCGATGCTGGGTACGGTCGGGGTGGCCCCCGCGGCCGGCGAGGCGCGGGCGACGATCGTTCCGGACGCGCACGGCGGCAACCTCGACACCCCGGAGATCCGGCCCGGCACCACGGTCTACCTCGGCGTCAACGTGCCCGGTGCGCTGTTCGCCTTCGGCGACGGGCACGCACGGCAGGGTTACGGCGAGGTCTGCGGGGTCGGGGTCGAGACGGCCATGAACGTGACCGTGGCGGTCGACCTGATCAAGGGCACTCCGACGCCGTGGCCGCGGATCGAGACCGACGACCGGCTGATCTCGATCGGGGCGGCCCGGCCGCTCGAGGACGCGTACCGCATCTCCCAGCACGACCTGATCACCTGGGTGGCCGGGCTGACCGGCCTCGAGACGCTGGACGCCTACCAACTGATCTCGCAGGCGGGCACGGCCGCGCCGGGCAACGTGTGCGATCCCAACTACACCATGCACGCCGCTGTCGCGAAGTCGATCATCCCAGGGCTG
This sequence comes from Actinoplanes sp. NPDC051343, assembly GCF_044455125.1. Taxonomy (NCBI): domain Bacteria; kingdom Bacillati; phylum Actinomycetota; class Actinomycetes; order Micromonosporales; family Micromonosporaceae; genus Actinoplanes; species Actinoplanes sp. NPDC051343. Next base: position 240,934 of record NZ_JBITEL010000007.1, on the reverse strand, counting down.
AACGGCTATGACGGCGTGCACGAGAACCTGAAAAATCTGCAACCGTAAGGTTGCGTCTCGTCGTCCCGATGTGCAACTGTGTGGTTGCACATCGACGACGGGAGGATCCATGAGCAACGACAAGATCGAGCGGGAGACGTTCATCAAGGCGCCGGCCGAACGGGTCTGGGCGGTGCTGACCGAGCCGGCCGAGGTCGACGGGTGGTTCAGCCCCGGCGGGCCGTCCGAGATCGACCTGCGGCCGGGCGGCGTCATGACCCTCAACCACGGACAGTACGGGGCGTTCCCGATGCTGATCGTCACCGTCGACCCGCCGCGTCACTTCGCGTACCGCTGGGCCAGCGCCTATCCGGGCGAGACCGCCACCGAGGACAATTCGACCCTGGTCCAGTTCTTTCTCCAGCCGGAGGCCGAAGGCACCCGGCTGCGACTGGTCGAATCCGGTTTCGCCGGCTTGGAGATCCCGGCCGACCGCGAGCGGACCGCCGGCTACGACAGCCACTCCGGCGGCTGGACCGAGATGGTCGACGTCCTCCGGGAGTACGCCGAGAAATGACAACCGAGCTCGAGGTGCTGTCGGCGCTCGCCGACCCGACACGGTGGGAACTGATGGACCTCATCGCGACCGGTGACGGCGCGACCGCGACCACGCTCGCCGACGGGCTGCCGGTGAGCCGGCAGGCGATCGTCAAGCACCTCGGCGTGCTCGAGCGCGCCGGCCTCGTGAGCGGCCGGCGCGCCGGACGGGAAATGCGTTATTCAGTGCGCGTCGAGCAACTCGACGCCACGGCCCGGTGGATGGCCGCCGCCGCCCGTCGCTGGGACGACCGGCTCGCCGCCATCAAAGAGCTGGCGGAATCAGGCGAACAGGGCGCTCACTGACTCTCCGTTGTGGATCCGGCGCATCGCCTCGGCGAGCGCCGGCGCCACCGACAGGATCGTGAGCTTTTCGCTGCGCTTGGCGTCCGGGATCGGCACCGTGTTGGTGCAGACGATCTCCTCGATGTCCTTCTCGGCCGACAGGCGGGCGATCGCGTCGTCCGAGAACAGGCCGTGCGTGCAGGCCACCCGCACGCTGCGCACGTTGCGCTCGCGCAGCCGGTCGAGCAACTCGAAGACCGTGCTGCCCTTGGCGATCTCGTCGTCGAGCACGATGACGTCACGGTCGGTGACCTCGCCGATCACCGAGCTGATCACGACCTTGTCGTCGGCGTACCGCTGCTTCGCGCCGGCCGCGACCTCGACACCGAGCAGCCTCGCGAAGGCCGCCGCCTCCTTGGCGTAACCCAGGTCGGGCGCCACCACCACGGTGTTGCTCAGGTCGTAGCCGCGGAAGTGGTGGGCGAGTTCGCGCAGCGCGTGCAGGTGGTCGACCGGGATGCTGAAGAAGCCGTGCACCTGCGGCGAGTGCAGGGTCATGGCCAGCACCCGGTTGGCGCCGGCGGTGGTGAGCAGGTCGGCCACGAGACGGCCGCCGATCGAGATGCGCGGGGCGTCCTTCTTGTCGCTGCGGGCGTACGCGTAGTGCGGCAGCACCACGGTGATCCGGCCGGCCGAGGCACCCCGGGCGGCGTCCAGCATGAACAGCAGCTCGACCAGGTTCTCCTGGGTCGGCGGCACCAGCGGCTGGATCAGGAAGACGTCGCGTTCCCGGCAGTTGCCCTGCAGCTGCACTTCGATGCAGTCGTTGGCAAATCGGGAGGTCTTGGTCGGCAGGAGCGGGACGCCGAGGTGCTCGCATATCTCGGTGGCCAGGTCGGGATGGGCGGATCCGGTGAAGACGGCGATATCGCGCACGATGCCCACCCTAGGAGGCACCGGAACGGCACTTGCGGGCGACCACCGGTCCACGCAGGCTCTGTACGCCGATCACCGCGTCGAGAGGGCCGCCCCATGAGTCTGCCGCCGATCCACCGTCAGGTTGTCGTCCCGGCACCGCCCGAAACGGCGTTCCGGCTCTTCGCCGACCACCTCGACGGCCCGGTTCTGATGTCCCAGCCGCCCCAGCCGGTGCTGGTGCGGCGGCCGGACGCGTCGACCGCGACGATCAGTTTCGCTCCGGTGGGTGACAGTGCCGCCCTGGTTACGGTCAGTCAGTCGCGCACCGATTCCTGGCGGCCGCTCGGCGCGTTCGCGGCCGCGGTCGCCGGTCCGTTCACCGGCGACGACGCGGTGGTCATCGTGCTGCGGCACAGCGCCGCACCGGGCGTCGGCGACCCGTTCCAGCACCCGCTGTTCGGCGCCCACGCCGGCTTCCTGGCCGGTCTGCGCGAGCGCGGCATCCTGGTCGGCGCCGGTCCGTTCGCGGGAACGGGCGACGGCATGGCGATCGTGCGGGTGGCCGGCCCGGCGGCGGCGGCCGAGGTGGTACGCGCGGCCCACGCCGACGACCAGTCGGTGACCGGCGGACTTCTCGAGGTTCAGGCCCGTTCGTGGGTCGTCATGATGCACGGATCTTCGCTAGCGTGAGCACATGAACGGACTTGCCGTAGCCTGCCGCCGCGTCGTGCACATCTACCGCGCCGAGGCGGGGGACGTGGTCGCGCTGGCCGGTGTCGACCTGTCGATCGCCCCTGGCGAGACGATCGCCCTGGTCGGGCCGTCCGGGTCGGGCAAGTCGACGCTGATCGCGCTGCTCGCCGGCCTCATGCGCCCCTCGGCCGGCCGCATCAACATCGGCACCTACGACATGGGCAAGCTCTCCGACTCCGAGATCTCGCGCCTGCGGGGCACCGAGATCGGGGTGGTCCTGCAAGGTGCCTCCCGCAACCTCCTCCCGTACGCGTCGTTGCACCGCAACATCTGGCTCGCGCAACGACGGGCCGCGCACACCCGGGGCATCACGCTGGACGACCCGGACCGCATCCTCGACCTGGTCGGCCTGCCCGGCCAGGGCCGGCAGCGGCTCTCCGACCTCACGCCGGGCGGCCGGCAGCGGGCGGCGCTCGCGGTCGGCATCGCCACCGGCCCCGGCCTGCTGCTGGTCGACGAGCCGACGAGCCGCCTCGACACGGCCGGCCGCGACGAGGTGCTGGCGGCCATGGAGACGGTCAACCAGGAACGCCAGACCACGATCGTCGTCGTCACCCACGACAACGAGGTCGGCGCCCGCCTCGGCCGGGCGGTCACGATCCGCGACGGCCGGGTCGGCGCCGAGGGCCGCGACGGGCAGGACTTCGCGGTGGTCGCCGGCGACGGCACCGTCCAGCTGCCGCCGGAGGTGCTCGGCTCCTACCCGCCCGGCACCCTCTTCACCGTCCAGCACATCGACGGCGAGGTCACGCTGGTGCCCGGCGGCACCGAGCACGTCGCCTGACCGGCCGAGGCTATTCGCGCACCCAGACCGCTTCGCCGTCGACCAGGTGGAGTTCGCGGTCGCACGCGGCCGCGGCCTCCGGGTCGTGGGTCGCGAAGACGACGGCGGCGCCGCGGCCGGCTTCGGAGCGCAGAAGTTCCATTACGCGCTGGCGGTTGGCCGCGTCGAGCTCGCTGGTGATCTCGTCGGCGAGCAGGATGTCGCCGCGCAGGGCGAGGCCGCGGGCGATCGCCGTGCGTTGCTGCTGACCACCGGACAGCTCCTCGATCAGCTGGTTGGCCTGGCCGGAGAGGCCGAGCGGCTCGAGCGACTCGGCGGTGCGCCGGCGGGCGTCGGCCGGGCTGCCGCCGGTGGCGATCACCGCGACCGAGATGTTCTCCGCCGCGGTCAGGATCGCCGCCAGGCCGTTGTCCTGCGGGATCAGCACCACGCCGAGCGACACCGCGTGGTCGCGGTCGCCCAGCTTCGCCCCGTCGACCAGCACCTGACCGGTGGCCGGCGACAGCAGGCCGGCCATCCCGCTCAGCAGCGTGGTCTTGCCGGCGCCGGACGTGCCGGTCACAGCCAGGATCTCGCCCGGCCGGGCCTCGATCGTCACGCCGCGCAGCACCGGCGGGCCGCCGTTGTAGGCGAAGTCGGCTCCGTCAACGGTCAGCGTTTTCACGCTTGCCTCTCTTTCCTGGTGACTCGACGGCGCAGGTCCCGGCCGGTGGCCGCGGCCACGAGGGCCAGGACCAGGAAGACCGCCACGGTCGTGCCGATCACGGTAGGCAACCCGGGCCAGGTCGGCAGGGGCAGGTCGGGCGGGTCGACGCCGGCCAACGGCAGGGCCCAGCCGGTCGAGACCCAGGCGATCAGCGCGGTGATCAGCCCGACCACCGCCGCGATCGCGACCAGGATCGGATAGGTCCACCCGGTGGCCCAGGCGAGCCGCCCCCGGCTCAGTCCCTGCCCGCGCAGCGCCGACAGGTCCTCGACCCGGCGAGATCGGTCGACCGCGGCCGCCAGCACCAGTGCGCCGGCGCCGAGCAGCACCGACAGCGTGCCGGCCAGCACGTAGAACCAGAGCGAGAGCGCTGGACCCTGCTGGTCGAGCTGGCGGCGGACCTGACCGGAGCGAGTGTCGCCGCTGATCGTCAGGCCTTGCTCGGAGAGCCGCGCGAGGATGCCCGCGGGCGCGTTGCGGTTGAGCCAGATCTCCGGGTTCAGCGACTGGCCGGCGTCGGTGGCGAGACGGTCGGCCCATTCCAGGTCGACCAGGACCGCATGGGTTCCGGCCTGGGGCACCGCCGGCAGCCGGTCGATCAGCTTGATCGGCGTCGGGCCGCCGCCCGCGCCGGTGATCGAGTCGGCCAGCGGTGCGGCACCGGAATAGGCCGCGGGCAGCGGGAACGGCGCGTCGATCGGGTTGATCCAGGCCGCAAGCACGCCGGGCGCGTTCAGGCTGATCCGCAGCCCGGTCGGGTCGGCGGCGAGGGTGCCGGGCTGGGTCATCCGCCAGCGGGCCGGATCGGTGAGCGGACCGGTCGGGTCGGCCATGCTGAGCGAATTGACGACCAGCTGGCCGGTGAGTTCGGCGTTCCCGGAGGCGGTCACGACCTCGATGCCGTTGAGCCGGCAGCCCTTCTGGCACGCGGCGACCCGCTGCACGTAACTGGACCGTCCATTGTGAATCTTGCCCAGCTGCACCAGGGAGTCACCGAGGCCGGTGGTCGACGACACCGCCACCTCGAGCCGGAGGTCCTTCGTATCGTCGAAACCGCTGCCGGTGGCCACGACGGTGATGTCCTGTCCGGTGAAGGCCAGCGGCTCCGGCGCATCGGGACGCAGACGGCGTTCCACTTCGGACGCGGACGGGCCGCCGGACGGCCAGTTGGCCACCGTGGCCAGCCGGGTCGTGTCGACGGCGAGGCCGGGCGGCTCGTTGTGGCCGATGCTGGGCAGCCGGACCACGGCCATCGCGTACCTGCCGTCCGGGTCGACGTTGCGCACCGCGGTCAGCAACTGGCTGCGGAAGACCGAACCGCCGACGTCGAGCACCCGGTCGGCGCCGATACCGAGCCCGGACTGCACCGCCCGGCCGCCGTTGGCCACGTCGATCGCGCAGGCGGAGTAGCCGGCCACGGCGACCGTCGCGACCAGCAGAGCGAAAAGCCGTTGCGCGCCCGGGCGGCGGGAGAGCTGGAAGGCGGCCAGAGCCAGGCCGAGGTTGCCCCGGCCGAGGGCGTGCACGGCGTACCGGGTGACCGCCGGAAGCAGCAGACGGGCGGCCACCACCGCGACAGCGAGCACCAGGAAGGCGGGCGCCAGCAGGCTGATGCCGGTCAGCGCGCCGTCCGAGATCGCCAGCTGGACCGTGGTCACGACCGCGAGCAGCACGATCACCGCCTCGGTGGCCAGCGCACGCGGGCCGTTGGCGACGATCGCGTTGCGGCGCAACAGGTTGGCGACCGGGCTGAGCAGCTGGCGGCGCTGGGCGAGGACGGCGGCGAGGAGGGCGGCGAACGCGGCGAACGGCGCGTACTTCAGGGAGCCCCAGCCCGGTTCGACGCCGACGCCCGGGAAGCGGGCGGCGGCGACCAGGTTGACCAGCAACTGCCCGGCCAGGCACCCGGCGGCCGCGCCGATCACCACCGAGGCGAGATTTTCGCCGGTCGCCAGCCACCATCGCATCCACCACCGGGCGCCGCGCAGCGCGACCACGGCCAGTTCGGGCTGGCGGCCCTCGGTGCCGTAGCTGACGGCCAGGAAGATGCTGAAACAGGCGAGCAGCACCAGAGGCACCGCCAGCACCGGCACCAGCAGGTGGGCGGCGGCCCGGCCGGCGTCGATCCGGTTGAGCAGGGCCGGCATGTCGGTGGTGATCTGGAGCCCGCCACCGAGCTGGGTCGATTCCGAGTTGACCGTGGTCAGGCCGGCCCGCAGCTGGTCGAGACGGTCGGGGTCGAGCGCCGCCGGTCCGGCCGTACCGTCGATGGCCTTGGCCGTGTCCCCGTGATCCATCAGGTCCATCGTGGCCGAGTTGGTGAAGACCGGCTCACCCGGTCCGAGGCCCCGCACGGCGGTGAAGTAGCCGCGGGTCCCCCAGTACGTCTCGTCGGGTGCGATCGGACGGTACGTTCCGGCGATCACCAGCTTCTTGGGCTTGCCGTCCGGGAGGAAGCCGGGGTCCCGTGGGTCCTCGCTGAACTTGGCCGCCCGCATCGTCACCGACTGCCCGGTGGTCAGGTTCAGCCGCTGCGCGGTCGCCACCCCGATGATGATCTCGCCCTCGGCGACTGGGCAGCGGCCGGTGACCATGCGTACGTGCGAGCAGGCGTCCTGCCGGAACACGAAGCGGTCGGCGTACCGGCGGCTCTCCTCGATGCCGATCACCGAGAACTCGGCCGAGTAGGTGTAGGCGAACCCGGGCAGGTTGACCAGCGCCGCGCCCACGTCGTTGAAGTCGATCTGTCCCGCGTCGCCCTGGCCCTCCCGGTCGTTCTGCACCGCCGTGATCGCCAGGCCGCGCTCGCCCGGGGTGGCGGTGGCAATCTGCCCGGCCGCGATCGCCCGGTCGGCCGCGATCAGATAGGCCGGTGAGGCGACGGCGGCCGCGACCGCGAAGAGGGCGAGCAACGCGAGCGTGACCGCCTGGCCGCGCCGCGACCAGATCATCCTGAGAACGAGCGAGATCATCGGAGGCCCTCCCGGAGCCGCCGCAGCAGCGGGAGCACGGAGAGCCAGCCGACCACGCCGAGCACGGCCAGAGCGACCAGCCCGGCCAGGGCGACCGCGACGGCACTCAGCGGACCCGGCGGGGCGAGGACGGTCCAGCCGTCGGTGAAGGCGGGCACGGACGTACGCGCGAGCGGCCGCGCCAGCACGGCCGCGAAGAGTCCACCGGCCAGACCGGCCAGGATCAGCCCGGCCGAACCGGCCCAGCTCGCCGCTTGCGCCGTCCGCGCGCCGAGACCCTGCACCCGCAGCGCGGCCAGCTCGTCCAGCCGCGTACGCCGATCGACCGCGCCGGCCACCGCGATGGTCGCCGCCGCGAGCAGCAGCCCGATCACCCCGGCCAGCAGCGCGAACCGGGAACCGGCCGAGGTCCCCTGCTGCCCGAGCCGGTCGACCCGGGCCGCGACCGACTGGTCATCCACGATGGACAATCCGTTCCGCTGGAGAGTGTCGATCAGACCTTGGCCGGCCCCGGCGGCCAGCCACACCTGGAACCGGCCCGCGGCCGGGACGTCGGCGATGAGACGGCGGGACGCGTCGAGGTCGACCAGCACGCCGTCGCGGCCGAGCACCGGCAACGCCGCAGCGGTGCCGGCCACCCGCACCGGTGCCAGCCCGAGACCCAGCGACTGGAGGCTGGGCTCGGCGAACTCCCAGTCGGGAGGCGGCGACCCGGCCAGGACGATCGGCAGCGGCAGCCCGGCGTCGACCGCCCAGACCTGATCGTCGGTCCCGATGGAGCCGCTCGGGTTCTCGTCGATCTCCATCCGCAGAGCGCCGTGCGAGGCGTCGATGTTCATGGCGGCGCCGAACGTGCCGCCCCGCCAGCGATCGATGTCGGCCAGGGACTTCCCGTCGAGGACGGTCGCGTCGGGGTTCTGCTGGGTCAGCCCGCGCACGGTGACCGCGGTCGGGAACGCGGCCGCCGCGGTGCGCCCCTGCCGATCGGTCGGCGTGGTGACCTCCCAGCGCACGATGCGGCAGCCCGGCGCGGCCGAGCAACCGCTCACCGCGGAGGTCAGCGTCTGTTCGCCCAAGCCGAGCTGGCCGAAGGAGACGCGGGTCGACACGCCGGTGCTCTCGTGCTGCAGAACCAGCCACAGCACGGCGGCCGAGTCACCGTCGTGCTCCACGCGTACGGTCAGATGATCGCCGGTGATCGGCGGCAGCGCCGGCGGACCGGGATCGTCGGCGACCGCCGACGGCAGAGCCGAGATGTCACCGAACTCGGGCCGCCAGCGAGCGACCGCGGCCAGCCGGGAACTGTCGACCGCGAGCACCGAGGGCGTGTGGGCGGTGTCGATGACGGCCGCCATCGCCTGCCGCCCCTGCGGGTCGGCCCGGCGGACCGCCTGCTCGAGGACCGTACGGTTGGTCGCCTGCACCGTGAGCACCCGCGGCGCACCCAACTCGGCGGCGCTACGCACGGCCCGGTGCTCGCGGTCGGCCAGCCAGCCGCCGAGCGCGGTCGTGAACATCGCCACCACGACGACGACCAGTGCGAACACCCGGTCGGTGCCGGGCCGCCGCGAGACCTGCACGGCGGTGAGACCGAGCCGGAGCCGCCCGGCCCGCACCGCCGCGCCGCCGCCCCGGTCGGCGACACGGGCCAGCAGGCGGGCGAGCAGCAACGCCACCGCCAACGCGACGAGTGCGGGCGCGGCCAGCGCGAGGCCGCCGACCGCGTCACCGGTGCGGGCCTGATAGACCCCGGCCACCGCGACCGCGAGCAGCAGCAGGTCGATCAGCCCCGACTTCCAGTCACCACGACCCGACGTGACCTGACGCAGCAGCCGGACGACCGGCAGCCGCTGCGCCAGCGCCTCCAGCAGCGCCAGCACCAGCAGCCCGCCGATCAGCACCGCGGCCACGGCGACGATCGACTGCAGCAGCGCCGACCGCTGATCGGTCGAGTCGCGGACCGGGCCGGCCAGCAGCCGCGCGAGCAGAAAGCCGAGCGGCAGCCCGGCTATCGCACCGGCCGCCAGCGGAACCAGGTGCTGGCCCCAGGCCAGGCGCAGCATGCTCAGCGGCGTGGCGCCGCGCAGCTTGAGCAGGGCGACGTCGCCGCGCCGGTCGCGCCCGGTGTAGCGGCCGGCCAGACCGATCGCGAACCAGGCCAGGATCAGCACCTGCACCAGCGAGACGGTGACCGACGTCTTCACGGTCGACCGGTCCTTGGCCACCGCGGCGAGCAACGGCGCGCTGTTGACGACCAGGCGCAGCTGGCTCTGCCCGAGCCGGGCGTCGGCCTGGTCGAGGGCTGCGGTCAGGTCGTACCCGCCGTCGCCGCGCAGCAGCGGGTCGGGCACCTGCAGGTCGTAGGTGACGGTCGGGTTGGCCAGCTGCGGGGCCTCGAAGGTGTCGATCGGCGTGAACGCCGGCTCGAGGCCCACCTGCGCCCGGAAGAGGGCATTGCTCCAGTACGGCGAATCCGGCCCGACCTGCGTGTAGACCGACACGATGCGGAAGGTCAGCGGCGGGCTGGTTATCGAGGACTGCTCGGTGATCCGGTCACCCGCCCGCAGCCCGAGCCGCTGGCTCGCCCCCGCACTGATGGAAAGCTCGAGCGGCTTGACCGGGCACGTGCCCTGGAGCTGAACGTGGTCGCAGAAGTGGTCCCGGAACGCCACCGGCATGGCGTCGCTCTGCGACCCGCGGTTGACGGTCATGGCGACCACCAGACCGTTCTCCGCCGCGGTGGCGGGCAGCGGGAGCATGCCCCGCACCTGGCCGGCGAACTGGTCGACGGTCTCCCGAGGTTTGCCGTTGATGTGCGTGATCTGCCGTACCGACACCGACCGCTGATCGGACGGAGCCGCGGCGACGTCGACCGTGGCGGCCGACGTCTCGCTCGCGAACGCGAACCAGGGCCCGGCCGCGGAAACCGCGGCGGCCAGGCCGGAGAGGATGAGCACCGTCAGAACCTGCGCGGTACGGGTTCGCACGGCTCCAACGATGAGCGCCAACATCATCCGGCAGGGTACACAAACAAACGGTTACAGCCAGCCCCGTTTCTTCAGGTACCAGTAGAGGCCACCCGCGGAGACCACCAACAACACCGAGCTGTAGACCAAACCGGAAACTTTTCCGAAACCCGGGTACGGCAGATTCTGGCCGAAATAGCCGGTGAGCGCGGTCGGCACCGCGATGATCGCGGCCCACGCGGCGAGCTTGCGGGTGATGTCGTTGAGCACGTTGCTCTGCTCGGTCAGATCGGCCTGCAGCAGCCCCTCGATGCGGTCCCGCAGGTGCTCCACCTCGTCGACGGTGTGCATCGCGTGGTCCTCGACGTCGCGGTAGTAGGGCCGCAGCCCGTCGTCGACCAGCCCGAGGTCGGCCCGCATCGCCCGGCCGACCAGTTCCGGCATCGGCGCCACCGCCCGGCGCAGCGCGGCCACCGTCTTGCGCAACGCGATCGCGTGCCGTCGCACCGGCCGCGGCGCGCCGCCCTCCTCCAGCAACTGGTCCTCGACGCTGTCCATGCCGCCGTCGAGCCGCTGCGCCGCCGAGAAATGCCCGTCCACGATCACGTCGAGCAGTCCGTACAGCAGAAAAGCAACGCCGCCCTGAGCGGCCAGGGCCGCGTCGGCATCCCATCGCTGCACGAACCGCGAGGTGTCACTCGGGCTTTTCCGTACGGTGATGAGCGCGCGATCGGTCACGAAGGCGCTGACCTCGGTCTTGCCGAACCGGGAGGCGTCGGTGGCGATGTCGACCGCGTACACGTTGAGGAACAGATGGCCCGGGTACCGCTCCAGCTTGGGGCGCTCGTGGTCCTGCACCGCGTCCTCGATCGCCAGCGGGTGCAGCCGGAAGTCGCTCGCCACGGCCTGCAGGTCGGCGGCGTCGGGGTCGAACAGGTCGAGCCAGAGCACAGACTCGGGGTGCTCGCGGAGCAGACCCGGTGCTTCGTCGGGCGAGAAGCCCTCGGCCACGACCTTGCCCTTCTCGTACAGCCGGGCCGCGCCCTGGTTGGAGGTCACGTTCCCCACTATGCCCGCCGGGTGGCCCCGGAGAAACGGCGGCCGACCTACGATGAACCGTGACTTGGCTCAATCACCTGCTGACCTCGTTCTACGACGCGAAGTGGCAGGTCACCAGCGACCAGGCGATCTACTACCGAGAGATCGTCGGAAACGCCTTCGGCCTGGGCTCGGCGCTGTTCGGTCTGCGCCGCAACGCACTCGCGTGGCCGGTCGGCATCGTCGGCAACGTGCTGCTGTTCACCGTCTTCATGGGTCAGGCGGTCGGCAACGACCAGGGCACCCCGCTCTACGGCCAGGCGTCCCGCCAGGTCTTCTTCCTGATCACCAGCATCTACGGCTGGTGGCAGTGGCGGCGCAACCGGCGGCGCACCCACGGCACCGCGGTCGAGCCGCGCTGGGCGACCCACCGCCAGCGCCTGCTGTACGGCCCGCTCGCCCTGGCCGCCGTCGCGGTGTGCTACTTCGTCTTCCGCGCGATCGGTGCCGGCTTCCCGGTGCCCTGGTGGTACTACCTGGCCGACTCCTGGATCTTCGTCGGTTCGATGCTGGCCACGTACGCCATGGCCCGCGGCTGGGTCGAGTTCTGGCTCTGCTGGATCGCCGTCGACCTGGTCGGCGTCCCCGAACTGCTGCACTTCCGCTACTACCCGTCGGCGATCCTCTACGCCGTCTACGCCGCCTTCGTGATCTGGGGCTTCATCGTCTGGCTCGGCATCTCCCGCACGATCACCCCGCAGCGCCTGGCCGACCCGGCCATCGAGACGGTCGCCTAGTCCCGACCGCCGGCCAACGGCCTAATCACCGAGGGCACACCGAGGAACCGTCCCGCCGGACGACCTGTTCCCGGTCGGATGGGCCTTCAGCTGCGGCGACGCCGCGTTCCCACTGACCGCCGGCGCTCCCGCGAACATCGCGGGTGCGGCCGGCCGAGCCGGAACCGACGACTTCTACTTCGCCGCCGACGTGGCGGGCGCCTGACCGACCACGAAGCCGTTCCTCGTGCGGATCGTCCGGTCGTACCGGCCCTGGCGGTAGCGCTCCTCGGAGGTGCCGGTCGCCTGGCGCTGGTCGCGGGGCGCGTCGAGCAGGTAACTTGCCTGGCCGCGATAGGTGTCGGATCGGCCGAGCCCGGCGTCGGTCATGGTCAGCGTGGTGGTCAGGCGGTCGCCGGCGTCGACGGTGATGCCGCCGTCGAGGGTGTAGCGGTCGGCCGCCCGGGTGACGCCGGCGAACCGGGAGCGCCCGGCGACCAGGCCGGTCACGTCGTCGGTCCACGAGGCGGTCAGCGCGTCCGGGTTTTCGCCGGCGCCCCAGCGGTGGGTGCTGTCGTTGCCGACCCGTTCGCTGACCGAGGTGGTGACCAGACCGTGCGAGGTCCGGACGTAGCCGGTCGCCCGGAAGGAGTGCACCGCGTGCACGGCGACGCTTCCCGGGCCGGTGGTGACGTCGTCGGTGAGCGTGCTCAGGTGCGAGCCGAGCAGCGCACCGGTCACCGGCCGGCCGCCGGGGTCGCGCCAGCCGAGGAAGTTGATCGGGGTGTCCCAGCCGCCCTGCCCGACCGGGACTCCCACGACGTGCACCGACACCGTGTGCGGGGCGCCGTCGGTGAGCCGGCCGAGGAACGGCGTCAGGTCGTAGCCGATCGGCCGGATGTCGAAGGCCCGCGGTGCGGGCAGCACATACCAGAGGTACGGGTTGGACCAGCCTCCCGTGTAGACGTGCGGGAACGGCGCCGCGATGCCCGCCACCCGGCCGTCGACCAGCACCTGCACCTCACGGTAGGGGCCCGGGTCGGCCGGGCACGAGTAACCGGTCGGGGACGGCGCGGTCAGGTACCAGAATTCCTCGCAGCCGCCACCGGAACCGGTCGCGTAGACCTCGGCGAGCAGGCGCTCGGTGTCGCGGGGCACGGTCAGGGTGCCGGCCAGATCCTGCCCGTCGGTGTGCTGATCGGCCAGTGGCAGCACGTCATCGGCAGTTCCCGGTGACCGGGAGGCGGCGTAGAAGGTCAAGGTCACTTTGACCTTCAGCACGCCGGTGTACGTGTCGTCGACCGTGTTGCCCAGGTACATGTTGACCGTCTGCGGCCGGGCGAGCAGCGCCGAATAGGCGGTCACGTCCTTCTCGACCGACCACGCGATGCCGTCCGGCGACGGCTCGGGCGTCGACGTCTTGAAGATCTCGACGCCGCCCATGGTGAGCCAGCCGAGCCGGTCGTACTGCCGCCCGGCGACCGAGCCGTCGAGCCGCAGCACGACCTTGGCCCACGGGCCGCGGCAGGGCGCCGCGTAGGACTGCGAGTAGACGTCGTAGTTGTCGAACGCGTGGTCCACGATCGTGGCCGAGCACGACCGGGTGGGCGGCTTGGCGATCGCCGGTGCGGCCGTCCGCGGGTTGTCCCAGTCGGAGCCGGACATGGGGGGCGGCTCGGCGGCGTGGGCGGCCGGCGCGAAGGCGAGGGCGACGAGGATCCCGGCAGCGACGGCGATCAATCTGCGCATGGCGATCACGATGCCATCGACGGCGACTGATGTCGATGCGCGGCTCCACCGCGTACCGGAAAGGCCGGGAGCGCCGAGCGCTCCCGGCCCGCAGAGCGTCAGGCCGCGGACGGCCCGGTGTTGACCCGGGAGCGCACGACCTCGACGACGTGCGCGACCGCCTCGTCGATCGAGACGCCGTTGCGCTGGGAGCCGTCGCGGTAGCGGAACGAGACCGTGCCGCCGTTGACGTCGTCGTCGCCGGCGATCGCCATGAACGGGATCTTCTGCTGCTGGGCGGTGCGGATCTTCTTCTGCATGCGGTCGTCGCCGTAGTCGACCTCGGCGCGGATGCCTTCCTTGCGCAGGCGGCCGACGAACGACGAGAGGTAGTCGGCGTGCTCGTCGCGGATCGGGATGCCGATCACCTGCACCGGGGCCAGCCAGGCCGGGAACGCGCCCGCGTAGTGCTCGACGAGCACGCCGAAGAAGCGCTCGATCGACCCGAACTTGGCCGAGTGGATCATCACCGGCTCCTGCCGGGTGCCGTCGGCGGCCTGGTATTGGAGGCCGAAGCGGGCGGGCTGGTTGAAGTCGTATTGAATCGTGCCCATCTGCCAGGTGCGGCCGATCGCGTCGCGCGCCTGCACCGAGATCTTGGGGCCGTAGAACGCCGCGCCGCCCGGGTCCGGCACCAGTTCGAGGCCCGACTCGATCGCGACGTCCTCGAGCGCCTTGGTGGCGACCGTCCACTGCTCGTCGGAGCCGATGAACTTGTCGCTCTGCGGATCGCGGGTGGACAACTCGAGGTAGTAGTCCTCGAGGCCGAAGTCACGCATCAGCGAGAGCATGAAGTTGAGCAGGTGACGGATCTCGTCGGGCGCGCCCTCGGCGGTCACGTACGAGTGCGAGTCGTCCTGGGTCAGGCCACGCACCCGGGTCAGGCCGTGCACCACACCCGACTTCTCGTAGCGGTAGACCGAGCCGAACTCGAACAGCCGCATCGGCAGTTCGCGGTAGGACCGCCCGCGCGAGGAGAAGATCAGGTTGTGCATCGGGCAGTTCATGGCCTTGAGGTAGTAGTCCGCCCCCTCGAGCTCCATCGGCGGGAACATCGTGTCCTTGTAGTACGGCAGGTGGCCCGACGTGTGGAACAGGCCCTCCTTGGTGATGTGCGGCGTGCTCACATAGTGGAAGCCCTCCTCGATGTGGCGGGCCCGCACGTAGTCCTCCATCTCCCGCTTGATCACCCCACCCTTCGGGTGGAAGACGACCAGGCCGGAGCCGATCTCGTCCGGGAAGGAGAAAAGATCGAGCTCGCTGCCCAGCTTGCGGTGGTCGCGACGCTCGGCCTCGGCGAGACGATTGAGGTACGCCTTGAGCTCGTCCCGCGACGGCCAGGCCGTGCCGTAGATGCGCTGGAGCTGCGGGTTCTTCTCGCTTCCGCGCCAGTAGGCGGCCGCCGAGCGCATCAGCTTGAACGCCGGGATGAACCGGGTGCTGGGCAGGTGCGGGCCGCGGCACAGGTCGCCCCAGACGCGCTTGCCGTCCTTGTCGATGTTGTCGTAATGGGTCAGCTCGCCGTGGCCGACCTCCATCACCTCGTTGGCGTCGACGTCACCCTTGAGGTCGACCAGCTCGAGCTTGTAAGGCTCGTTCGCCAGCTCGACCTTGGCCTGGTCGAGCGACTTGTATTCGCGCCGGCGGAACGTCTGGCCCGCCTTGACGATCTCCTGCATGCGCTTCTCGAGCTTGCCCAGGTCGTCGGGCTGGAACGGCTTCTCGACGTCGAAGTCGTAGTAGAAGCCGTCGGTGATCGGCGGCCCGATGCCGAGCTTGGCCTCCGGGAACACGTCCTGCACGGCCTGGGCCAGCACGTGCGCGGCCGAGTGGCGCAGCACGTTGAGCCCGTCCGGCTCGTCGATCGCGACCGGGGTCACGTCGGTGTCGAGCTCGGGCTTCCAGTCGAGGTCGCGCAGGCGGCCGGCAGCGTCGCGGACCACGACGACCGCCTTGGGGCCGCTGGTGGGCAGACCGGCCGCGGCGACCGCGTCGGCCGCCGTGGTCCCGGCCGGGACGACGAGGGGGTCAGACACGGTCTTTCTCCTTCACGCAGACGAGACCCGGCGATTCCAGGCCGGTGACGATGCTATCCGCCCGCGCATCCGCACCGTCAGAACACCCAGAGCGCGTCCCACTTCGGGTCGTTGCCGTCGCTGAGCTGGGTGTGCTGCTCGTTGCCGGGCACATAGTCGACCACGTAGCCGTCGGCCTTCTGCAGCCGCTCGGTCGCCGCCAGGTCCATCTGCACCCGTTGGAGCCCGGGGCTGCCGGCGCCGTCGCGGATCTCGTCGAGCCGCTGCTGCTCGGCCAGCAGCTGGGCGTGCCGGCGCTTCAGGAGGATGCGGTTGGCCGCGTCCCGGTAGCGGCTGGGCAGGCCCACGGCCGCACCCACCGCCTCGGGATATCGGTTGACCAGATCTTCGCGGCTGAGCGGGTCGATCCGCTGCCACCAGTCGGCGAGCCCCTGTGGGTCGCCCGGCGCGAAGGACGCGGCGGTGGCGTTGGGCGGCAGCTGGGGATCGGCCGGCACGGTCGGCAGCTCGGCGCCGCCGGGGTCGACCTGGGAGAGCTGGAACTGAGCCGAGAGGTCGCTCTGGTTGGCCTGGTCGAGGATGTCACCGAGCAGTTGCGCGTAATATGCCGCGCTCGCCTGGGCCGCCTGCAGCCCGGCCATCGGCGCGGCGCCGCCGGCGAGCGGGCCGGCGCCGGTGACCGAGCCACCGGCCAGGTCGACCCGGAAGCCCTTGCTCTCGGCCTCGCCGACCACGCTGTGCACCATCTGGCGATATCGGTCGAGCTGGTCGGCGAAGTCGCGGATCACGCGCGCACTCCAGTTGACCGGGTCGTACGCCGTGGAGAGCCGCTTACGCAGGTCGGCGTCCTGCGCCGCGGCCGCCGCCGAGCCGGGCCCGGCCGACCAGTAGTTGGGCAGGTCGCGGGTGGCGGTGCCGAGGTCGCCGACCGCCTCGTCGATCTGGTGCGCGAGCCGCTCGTAGTGATCGGCGACCGCGCGGATCGCCGGAGTGTCGGCCGCCATCAGGCCGGACAGCGTCATCGTCATCGCGACGCGCCCTCGCCGGCCGACAGGATGCGCGCGACGGCCGCGCCGGCCCGGCCGATCCGCCGGCCGGCCGCCAGGTCGGCGCTGTCGTAGTCGGCGGCGGCCCGGTGCAGGCTGCGCCCGTGTTCCTGGATCGCGCGCGCGAGCATCCCGAGCGAGGAGTGCCAGTGGTCGGCCACCATGCCGAGCGCGACCTCGCAGGTGACCGAGCCGCCGACCGCGCCGGTGGCCGAGCCGCGCCAGCCGTCGATGTCGCCGGCCGCGCGGACGAGCCGGGCGCCGATCCCGGCGACGTCGTCGCCGAGGGCCATCAGCTGGGGAATGTCGATGCTGGTGCCGTCGTCCACCGGAATGCTCCACGGTCAGCGGTCATTGGGACACTGAGCGTATGACCCTCAGGCAATCCGGGCGACGCCGGCGTAGACCGCCGCCTCGGCCGGCGACGGGCGGGTCGCCGGGTCGTCGTCGGGGCGCCAGTCGACGACCGGGACGATGCCCGGCTCGACCAGGTCGTGGCCGCGGAAGAAGCGGGCGAACTCGTCGCGGGTGCGCGGCGCGGCCGGCTCGCCGCTGCGCTCGAACGCCGCCCGCAGGGTCTCGGCCACGTCGGGCGGGAGCAGGTCGAGTGTGCCGTTGGACATCACCAGAAAGCTGCCCGGGGGCATCGCGCCGACCAGCTTCTCGACGATGCCGTAGGGGTTCATCTCGTCGGTGATGAAGTGCATGACCGCGACCAGCATCAACGCGATCGGGCGGCCGAAGTCGAGGGTGCCGCGCACCTCGGGGGCACTCAGGACGTCCTGCGGGTGGCGCAGGTCGGCGTCGACGTACGCCGTTGCGCCGGCGGCCGAGCTGGTGAGCAGCGCACGGGCGTGGGCCAGCACTATGGGGTCGTTGTCCACGTAGACGATGCGGGACTCGGGCGCGACCGCCTGGGCGACCTCGTGCACGTTGGGCCGGGTCGGCAGCCCGGTGCCGATGTCGAGGAACTGCCGGATGCCCGCCTCGGCGGCCAGCATGTGGACGGCCCGGCGCAGGAACCGGCGGTTTTCGACCGCCGTGGTGCGGGCGGCCGGATAGACCTTGGCCAGCATCTCGGCGTTGGCCCGGTCGGCGCCGAAGTTGTCCTTGCCGCCGAGGTAGTAGTCGTAGCGGCGGGCCGGATGCATGCGACTGGTGTCGATGCCCGGCGGTGCTTCACGCTCGCCCATTTCGGACCCCCGTCCACATGCGACTGTCGTCACCTTATCCGACAAACGATGCATTCCGAAGCCCGTACGGCGGCGTTCACATAGCGATCGAAGATCGCTCAGCGTCGCCAAATATGACCGTTGCATTTATGGCCGGGCGCCGCTATGTTAACGTTCACATCGACGAGCGTCCCCGCGTTGTCCACCGGGCGCGGGCCGTTCGACGGCAGCAAGTGCCAATCCCCCCTGCAACGGAAAGGCTTGCAATGGCACTTCGAAATCGACGCCTGCGGAGCTCCGCTCTCCTGTTCGCCGCCGCGGGCGCCCTCGTCGCCGGAGTCCTCACCGGCTCGGGCACCTCACAGGCGGCGACCTCGCAGCCGTGTGACATCTACGCCTCCGGCGGCACCCCCTGCGTCGCCGCGCACAGCACGACCCGCGCGCTCTACGGCTCCTACAGCGGCTCGCTCTACCAGGTGCGACGCTCGTCCGACAACGCGACGCTGAACATCGGCCCGGTCGCGGCCGGCAGCTACGCCAACTCGGCCGCCCAGGACTCGTTCTGCTCGGGCACCTCCTGCGTCATCACGATCATCTACGACCAGTCCGGGCGGGGAAACAACCTCACCCAGGCGCCGGCCGGCGGGGCCGCCGGCGGCCCCGACAACCTCGCCTCCGCTACGGCCGCGCCGACGTCGATCAACGGCCACAAGGTGTACGGCGTCTTCGTCGCCCCCGGCACCGGCTACCGCAACAACCACACCTCGGGCATCGCCACCGGTGACGCCGCCGAGGGCATGTACGCGATCTTCGACGGCACGCACTACAACGGCGGCTGCTGCTTCGACTACGGCAACGCCGAGACCAGCAGCAACGACACCGGCAACGGCCACATGGAAGCCATCTACTTCGGCAACATCAAGGTCTGGGGCTACGGATCGGGCAACGGCCCGTGGATCATGGCCGACCTCGAGAACGGCCTGTTCTCCGGCGTCAACCAGCACCTCAACTCGGGCGACCCGACGATCAACTATCGCTACCTGACCGCGATGGTCAAGGGCACCGCCAACCAGTGGGCGATCCGGGGCGGCAACGCGGCGTCCGGCGGGGTGTCCACTTTCTACAGCGGCGTGCGGCCCAACGTGTCCGGCTACAACCCGATGCACAAGGAGGGTGCGATCATCCTGGGCATCGGCGGTGACAACAGCAAGGGCGCGCAGGGCACGTTCTACGAGGGCGTGATGACCTCCGGCTACCCGTCCGACGCGACCGAGAACTCGGTCCAGGCCAACATCGTCGCCAACAAGTACGCCAACGCGACCGGCGGCGGCACCGGCGGCACCACGCTGACCCCGGGCCAGAGCATCTCGCTGCGGGCCACCACCGCCTGCTGCACCACGCGCTACCTCGACCACTCCGGCACCAGCGTGGGCACGATCGTGGTCAGCTCCTCGAGCTCGTCGACCGACAAGGGCAACTCGACCTGGATCGTCCGGGCCGGCCTGGCCAACAGCTCGTGCTACTCGTTCGAGTCGAAGAACACTGCCGGCAGCTACCTGCGTCATCAGAACTTCCAGCTGTACGCGCAGGCCGGCGACGGCAGCTCGCTCTTCAACCAGGACGCGACGTTCTGCTCGCAGGCCGGCCAGAACGGCCAGGGCAACTCGTTCTCGTCGGTCAACTACCCCGACCACTTCATCCGGCACTACGCCGACGTCGGCTACGTCGCGAGCAACGGCGGCCCCAACACCTGGGACTCCGCGACCTCGTGGGCCGACGACGTGAGCTGGGTCGTCAGCTCCCCCTGGACCCCATAGGCGCCCGGGCCCGCGCCCCGGGAAAATCGGGGGCGCGGGTCGTACGCCAGCCGTTAGCGTGGCGCCATGGAGAAGATCAACGACCGCCTGCTCAGCTGGGCGAGCCTGCTCGAGACCGAGACCCGCGCCCAGGCGGAGAAGGCCTCGAGGCTGCCGTTCATCTTCCCGCATATCGCGTTGATGCCCGACGCGCATCTGGGCAAGGGTGCGACGGTCGGCTCGGTCATCCCGACGCTCAACGCGATCATCCCGGCGGCGGTCGGCGTCGACATCGGCTGCGGCATGGCCGCGGTCCGCACGCAGTACCACCGCGACGAGCTCAAGAGCGATCTGGGCCCGCTGCGCACGTCGATCGAGAACGCGGTTCCGCTCAGCGCCGGGGCGTACAACTCAAGCGTCAGCGAGACGGCGCGCAAGCGCGCCGATGAGCTGAAGGCCAAGGCCGAGCGCGCGGGTTTCGATCCGGGCCGCTACGCCGGCAACTGGGAGCTCCAGCTGGGCACGCTCGGCTCGGGCAACCACTTCATCGAGGTGACCGCGGACGAGAAGGGCGCGGTCTGGCTCTTCCTGCACTCCGGTTCGCGCGGCGTCGGCAACAAGATCGCCTCGCACCACATCAAAGTCGCGCAGGAGGCGATGAAGCGCTGGTGGATCCGCCTGCCCGACCCGGACCTCGCCTACCTGCCGGAGGGCACCGACGAGTTCTGGACCTACATTCGTCAGCTGCGCTGGGCACAGGACTTCGCGCTGGCCAACCGCGACGAGATGATGGACCGGGTGGTCGCGTGCTTCGGCGAGTTCGTGGGCGGCGAGGTCCGTGAGCTCGAGCGGGTGCAGTGCCACCACAACTACACCGAGCAGGAGGAGCACTTCGGGCGCAAGGTGTGGTTGTCCCGCAAGGGCGCGATCAACGCCGAGAGGGGCCGGCCGGGCCTGATCCCGGGCTCGATGGGCGACGCGTCCTACGTGGTGGTCGGCAAGGGCAACCCGGTCGCGCTCAACTCGTCGCCGCACGGCGCGGGTCGTGCCTTCTCGCGCTCGAAGGCCCGCAAGACCTTCACCCGCGAGCAGCTGCGCACGGCGATGAAGGGCATCGAGTACCGCGACACCGACGCGTTCCTCGACGAGATCCCCCAGGCCTACAAGCCGATCGACGTGGTCATGCAGGACGCCGGCGACCTGGTCGAGATCCGGCACACGCTGCACCAGCTGGTCAACGTGAAGGGCGACTGACGGCCCGCCGGGGCGTCGCGTTGACCACGGCGAGGATCGCACCGGGCAGCATGACCACCGCGCCCACCACCTGCGTCGGCGTGAACGACTCGTGCAGCAGAAGGGCGGAGCAGGTGACGCCGAAGAACGGGACGGCGAACATGGTGATCGTTGCCGTGGACGGGCTCACCTGGGCCAGGCCTCGGTAGTAGAGAAGGTAGGCGAGCGCGGTCGGCCCGACGGCCAGATAGGCGAGGGCGGCCCAGGCCGTACCGGAAACCGCGGCCCAGTCGGCCGCCGGCAGGGCCGGCACCGCCGGGATGAGCAGCGCGGCGGCGCCGACCGCGGTCGCGATCGTGGTGGCGCGCAACGGGTCCACGCCGGTCAGGACGCGTTTCGACGCGATGGTGTAGCCCGCCCACGCCGCCGCGCCGAGCAGGTAGAGCAGGTCGCCGAGCAGGCGCGGGCCGCCGAAGCGGGCCCCCGCGAAGAAGACCACCGCGCCGGCGAGCCCGAGCAGCAGGCCGGCGGCGCGCAGCGGCGTGGTGCGTTCGAAGCGGACCAGGACGACCAGGATCGGGCTCATCACCGGCACGATGACGCTGCCGTCGATCGATGGGGCCAGCGACAGCGCCCAGAAGAAGAACACGTTGTAGGCGAAGACGCCGAGCAGCCCGACCAGGCCGCAGCGGACGATCTGAGACCGGGTCAGCCGTGGGCCGCGGGCGAAGAAGCGGCTGGCGGCGAGCAGGATCAGGGCCGCGAGGGCGAACCGCAGCAGTGCCGCGACCTGGTGCGGAAGCTGCTCGACCACGACCTTCGAACCGGCGAACGCGCTGCCGAACAGGGCCATCGTGACCAGCAGCGAGGGGTTCACGGGTGCATCCGGGCGCCCTTGAGAACCTTGTCGACCGCATTCTTGGGGCCGAAGACGGCCAGACCGACCAGGTCGAGCTTCTCGGTCGCCACGGCGCGGACGGCGGCGCGGTTGTCGTCGTCGTTGCCGGTCGCGAACAGGTCGGCGGTGAAGATCGAGGTCGGCAGGTGGCGGTCGACGGCCCGCGAGTGGGCGGCGCGCAACACCGGGGACGGGCCCTCGAAGATCAGCACCGGCCGGCCGAACATGGCCAGATATTGCACGCCGCTCCCGTCCTCGTAGGGCGCGCCGACCAGCGACCGGTCCATGCCGCTCACCAGGAAGGCGGTGACGTTGAGGCGCTGCCAGGTCAGGAGGTCGTCACGGAGCAGAACGGCGATCTTGGTGTCGAAGGGCATGGGACCGACGATCCGCCAGGAGGACCGGCCGGGTCTTGTACGAAGTTGACGCGAACGCGCCCGGGCTGATGCCGAGGATCCGCTTGAAGTGGCGGGCCAGGTGCGGCTGGTCGTAGAAGCCGCTGCTGCGGGCGACCGAGCTGAGCGGTTCCCCGGTGAGGATGAGCCGGCGCGCCTCGTCGACCCGGCGCGACGTCAGGTACTGGTGGGGCGACATGCCGAACTCGCGGCTGAACGCCCGCACGAGGTGGGACGGGTGGAAATGCAGGGTGCGTCCGGCCTCGTACAGCGACAGCCCGTCCAGGATGTGCGCTTCGAGCAGGTCGCGGAGCTGATAGGCGGCGGCCTGATCGCGCAGGACCGGGCGCACCGGGTCGCCCAGGTGCGCCCGTACCCCGTCGGTGAGCAGCGCCAGCAGGGATTCGGCCCGCAGCGACTCGCCGGGTTCCCGGAGCGCTCCGTGCAGGGCCGAGATCGTCCGCCGCAGGGGTCGGTCGGGGAAGCCCGGACCGTCGACCGCCCGGCCGATCAGGCTGCCCGACAGATGACCGCTCTCCAGATAGATCACCCGCTTGCGGAATCCGCCCGGCGTGGCCGCGGCGCCGTCGTGCGGCACGTGCGGCGGCAGGATCGTGACCATGTCGCGGGAGGCGAACCGCTCGTGGTGATGCAGGTCGTAGCGGACCGTGCCGTCGTCGACGATGAGCAGCGTCCACGTGTCGTGGGCGTGCATCGGGTAGGCGTGGTCGGTGAAGTGGGCGTGCAGCACCTCGGCCACGCCGGCCAGCGCGGGCCGCCACGCCTGCATCTGAGGAGCGGTCACGCCTATGAGGGTATGCCGGACGGCCGGATGTTCTGGTTGAGCCGGAACAGGTTGGTCGGGTCATAGCGGTCCTTGACCGCGACAAGCCGGTCATAGGTGTCCTTCGGGTAGGAAGGGCCTTCGCCGGTGAAGTTCACGTACGCCGCCGCATCCGGCCCGGCCGCACGGGACGCCTCCCGCGCCCAGGACACCGCGGCCGGATAACCTGCGGCGTCGGCCGAGCGGGCCACCACGTTCAGCAGGTACGGATGGTCGCGGTTGCCGAACGCACTGGCGTCGGCCGGCACCCGGCCCATCGCGCCGCCGAGTTGGTGGATGTGCAGCTCGGACATGCCGTTGGGCACCCGGGAGTATGCCTCGACCAGCGGCGCCGGGTCGAGGTCGTCGAAGAACGCCGATCGGAAGTAGTTCCAGACGCCGCGCGGGTACAGCGGGTCGAGCATGCTCTGCATCGCCGTATAGGGCATCGGCCCGAACAGGTCGGTGACGACCGGCGCCAGCGTCCGGAACGGCCGTGTCGCGGCGTCGCCGGACGCGAGGTCACCCGACCACACCCCGAGGACCGCCACGATCGGCTTGCCGTGCACCTCGGCGGGCAGGAACGGCAGGGGTGGTGCCGTGGTCAGGTTGAGCGCGAGCGACAACTCGTCGGGGGCGTCCAGCGCCGCGAACGAGGAGAGCACCGCCGCGGCATCCGAACCGTGATAGAAGACGAGCCCGGCGAAGACCGTCGGCCCGACCTCGTGGAGCCGGAACTCGAACGAGGTGACGACGCCGAAGTTGCCGCCGCCGCCGCGTAACGCCCACAGCAGGTCGGGATGTGATTCCTCGCTGACGTGCAGATAACGGCCGTCGGCCGTGACGATGTCCGCGCCGATGAGGTTGTCGCAGGTCAGACCGCATCGGCGGACCAGCCAGCCGATCCCGCCGCCGAGCGTGAACCCGGCGATGCCGGTGGTCGAGACGAGTCCGCCGGTCACCGCCCGCCCGAAGGCCTGCGCCTCGGCGTCGACGTCGCTCCAGAGGCAGCCGGCCTCGGCGATGAGCGAGGATCGGTCCGGCGAGACCCGGACGCCGCGCATGAGGCCCATGTCGAGGACGATGCCGTCGTCCACAGTGGAAAATCCGGGAATGCTGTGCCCGCCGCCCCGGACCGCCAGTGGCAGGCCTTCACTGCGGGCGAACTCGACCGTCCGCAGCACGTCCGCCACCCCACGACAGCGGACGATCAGTGCCGGCCGGCGGTCGTGGGCACCGTTCCAGATCGCTCGCGCCTCGTCGTAGCCGGGGTCGTCGGGCCGAATCAGTTCGCCCCGCAGGACCGAGGCGAGTTCGCCGACCGTAGCTTCACCAGTTGTCATGCGAGCGACGCTAGGAAGCCGGTCTTTGCATCGCCTTAGCGCGCGCGTAGCCGAGCCGGCAGCCCAGCCGGCCGAACAACTCCAAGGCGACCTGGCCGTGCCGGCCGGGAGCGCCCAGCTCGGCCGCCAGCAACCGGGTCCACGCCTCCAGCCGCAGGTATCCCTGGGGAACGAACGCCTCCACCGCCTGCGATGCCAACGAACGGGCACGGTCGCGATCCCCGGCGAACAACTCGATCACCGCAAGGTCGAGCAGGGCCCCGGCGACACCGGGTCCGTCGTCCACCGACTCTCCGCGGTCCAGGGCCGTACGCGCGAGCCGGCGCCCCTGGACGACATCGCCGGCCGCCGCGGACAGCAGACCCAGGTTGGCCAGGCTGAGGTTTTCGCCCCGCCGGTCCCCGAGCCGCCGGCGCAGCGCGAGCGCCTCGCGCAGATGGGCGAACGCGGGGTCGAACCGCCGCGCGTCCCGTTCCACGCACCCCAGGTGGTTGAGCGCGTGGGCCAGCCCGGCCGCGTCGTCGATGCGCGCGAACTCGTCGGCCGCCCGCGAGGTGGTCGAGAGGGCGGCGTCCAGATCGCCGGCCAGCCGATGGACGTAGCCGAGCGCCGACCGGGCGTAGGCCCGGCCCTGGACGGCACCGACCCGCCGGCCGAGCAGCCACGACTCCTCGAACACCGGGACCGTCGCGTCGCCGACCGGCGCCAGCGGCAGGCAGAACGTCACCGCGGGCAGGAACGGCGGGACATCCGAGCCGACCTCGCCCAACCGGGTCAGGCAGTCGTCGAATCGGCGGGCTGCCGTACGTACGTCCTCGCGGAAGAGCG
Organism: Actinoplanes sp. NPDC051343; assembly: GCF_044455125.1. Classification (NCBI taxonomy): domain Bacteria; kingdom Bacillati; phylum Actinomycetota; class Actinomycetes; order Micromonosporales; family Micromonosporaceae; genus Actinoplanes; species Actinoplanes sp. NPDC051343. Next base: position 215,802 of record NZ_JBITEL010000007.1, on the reverse strand, counting down.
CCGCAAGCGCGGCCAGCCAATGTGCCGTCGCCGCGACCGCCGCAGGCGGGTCGCCCTCGCTCTCGGCCAGCGCGACCCGCTCCACCTCGTCGATCTCGGCCACCCCGACCAGCAGGATGCCCCGCATGAGCCGGGCCCACGTGGCGTCGGTCGGCGCACCCGACTTCTCCGCGACCGCGACCGCCTCGCCCGCCCGCACCGGCAACCGGTGGCTGAGGCCCCGGCGGGCCTCGAGGATCGCCAGTGCGAACAGGGCCCGCGTGCGGTCGGGCGAGGGTCCGGTCTCCACCTCGAGAATCCGTTCCAGCCACCCGGCGCCCTCGGCGAAGTGGCCGCGAGCCAGCCAGTACCGCCAGAGGCTGACCCCGAGCGACAGGGCACCGGCCGGGTCGTGACGCACCGCCCAGCCGAGGGCGGACCGCATGTTGTCGTGGTCGACGTCGAGACGCTGCGGTCGTTCGACCACGATCCCCGGCGCGAGATCGGGGTCGCGGTCGGCGGCCAGCGCCCGGAAGTGCCGGAAGTGGGCGGCGTCGAACGCGTCGGTCTCCCCCGCCTCGGCCAGCCGTTCCCGGCCCAGCTGGCGGATCGTCTCGAGGAGGCGGTAGCGCGAGCGGTCGCCGGTGCGCTCGATCTGCACGAGCGACTTGTCGACGACCCTCCCGAGGCAGTCGAGGACGTCACGGCCTTCAAGCCGCTCGTCGGCACAGACCTCCTCGGCCGACGGCAGCGAGAAACTGCCGGCGAACACCGACAGCCGGCGCAGCAGGATCTGCTCGTCGGTGGCGAGCAGGGCGTGACTCCATTCAAGGGCGGCCCGCAGCGTGGTGTGCCGGGTGATCGGGCCGCGGCGTCTGAGCAGGGACAATGCCTCGTGCAGCCGCTCGGCGATCTCGACCGCCTCGAGGTGGGAGGTGCGGGCGGCGGCCAGTTCCACCGCGAGCGGGATGCCGTCGAGGCGGCGGCAGATCTCGGCGACCGCGGCCGCGTTGCCCTCGTCGACCACGAAACCGGGACGCACCTCGCGCGCCCGGTCCGCGAAGAGCCGCACCGCCGCGCTCTCCCGCAGCGACGGCACGCGGAAGGTGACCTCGCCCGGTGCGTGCAGCGGCTCCCGGCTCGTCGCCAGCACGGCCACACTCGGGCAGGCGCGGCGGACCTCGCTCGCCAGTTCCGCGCACGCACTCAGCAGGTGCTCGCAGTTGTCGAGGATCAGCAGCAGACTTCTGGACCGGAGCCGGGCGACCAGGGTTCGCAGCGGGCGGGAGCCGGCCGCCGGGTCGAGGCCGAGTGCGGCGGTCACCGCGTCCGGCACCAGCCGCGGATCGGCGACACGGGCGAGGTCGGCGAACCAGGCACCGTCCGGGTAGGAGCCGAGCAACCGGCGGGCGGCCTCCTCGGCCAGCCTGGTCTTGCCCGCGCCGCCGACCCCGGTGAGGGTCAGCAGGCCGCCCGCGGTCAGGAGGCGGTGCACGTCGGTGATCTCGCGTTCCCGGCCGACGAAGCTGGTCAGCGCCGGGGCGAGATTGTCGCTGGCCGGTCGCGGTTCGCCGTCGCCGGTCAGAAGATCGCGATAGAGACGCTTGGACTCCGGGTCCGGGTTGCTGCCGTACGCGGTGAGCAGATCGTCGCGCAGCCGCTCGTACCGGGCCAGGGCTTCCGATCGGCGACCGGCGTCCGCGAGGTGCCGCATCAGGCCGCGAACCGCCCGCTCGTGCAGCGGGTCGATCTCGAGCCCCCGGTGCAGCGACGCCGCATCACCCACGTCGACGAGCAGTTCGCAGAGCAGTTTCCGCAGACCGGCGCGCGGGCCGGCCGCCCAGTCCTCGAACCGGTCCTCGGGCAGCAGATCGCCGGTGTAGGCGGCGATCGCCTCGCGCCGGGTGGCCCGGTCACCGGCCAGCTCCCGGAACCGGTCGGCGTCGACCTCGACCGGCCCGTCGGCGCAGAGCACCACCAGGTCGTTCTGCAACTCCATCAGCCCCGCGCGCGCACCGTCGCCGGCGAGCACCCGCCGGGCCACGTGCAGAGCCTGATGCAGGTTGTTGACCGCCGACTCGACCGGCCGCCCCGGCCACAGCCGGTCGAGCAGCACGTCGCGGTGCAGCCGTTGGCCGGGCGCCAGGGCCAGCAGCTTGACCAGAGTGCGGGCCTTGCGCAGCCGCCACTCGCGGGCGTCGACGGGCCCGTCGTCCCGATCGATCCCGAACTCGCCGAGCAGGCGGATCCGCACGCGCCCATCACAGCAAAGTGCGCCCGGCCGATCGACGCCCGGACAGCAAGCCGACAGTCAGCGGTCCTGTCCGCCGCGGCGCCGCTCGATGTCGTCGAGGACCTCCGGGTCCCACTTCGAGGCGTTCCAGTCGTCGCTGCTGACCTGCATCGTGCGCGGCCGGGCCGGGATCTCCAGGCCGGTCTCGCGGCGGAGCGCCGACCGCACCACGACCACGCCGGCGATCAGGACGGCGATGCCGCCGATGCGCAGGGCGGCCTCCAGCAGGACGGCGCCGTTCAGCGACGACACCCGCGCCGGCAGCACGTAGGCCAGACCGACCATCAGCAGGCAGAGCGCCATCGCGAGGTAGCCGACGACGCCGGGACCGTCCGGGCGCAGCCGGTGGACGCCGACGATCCAGACGATCGTGGAGACCACCAGGCCGAGGATGCAGACCAGCCCGATCAGGCCGGTGATCGTGGTGCCGAGCAGCACCGACGCCTGCGTGCCGACCGAGGTCGGGTCGGCCGCACCGCTGCGGATCGCCGCATAACCGGCCAGACCGAGCGCCGCGACCGCAACGACCACGAACGCGTAGACCGCCCCGAAGCGGATCACCCGCCGACTGGCCACGGCAAACGTCTCCTCCGCCGCACCGGGCGGCCGCGGGCCCCTGTCGCTTACCATGCCCGGCAAGATACCCGTCCTGGACGAGGAGCCGAAGGATGCGTACGTGGAAACTGCTCGCGATCCTGGCCCTGATCGTCGTCGCGGCGGGCGGATACTGGCTCGGCCGTTCGACCTCGCCCGCGCCCGCGGCCGCTGATCAGGGCTACGCCGCCGGGGTGCGCGCCGGCCGCGCCGAGCAGGGCACCCTGGGCCTGCCGACCACCGACAAGCAGATCTTCGACGCGGGCTACCAGGCCGGCGCCACCGACGCGTTCGCCGGGTTCGACGGCGGCTGGGACCACAAGATCCCGTACGCGATCGTCCTCAACCCGGGCGACGACATCACCTACCAGATCGCGTCCCGCGTCGAATTCACCCCCGGCGTCGCCTATTACCTCTGCCCCGACGGCCACTCGGTCTGCCACCAGCCCCGCTGAGAGTCGCCTGCGGGCCTTTCCCGGTCAGGCGTGGTTGTTCAGCGCCTCGGGTGCGAAGGAAGGCCTCGCGCCGTTGTCGGGCACTTCCTCGGCCAGGACGGTGCGCTCGGGAACCGAGGGTCTCGGAGCCTGGGCGTGCGGATCCTTACTGGGCAACTGGTTGAGGATCTGCTGCGCGCGGTCGTCGGCCACCCGGGTGACGAGTTGCTGAGCGATGCCGAAGATCAGGGCGTAGGCCAGGATCTGGCGCTGGCTGTCCAGGTTGGTGAGGCCGGGTACGAACCCGCCCGCGAGCAGCAGCATCCCGATCACCGCGGTCAGCGCGCCGGACGGTCCTTTGAGGACGGCGAGTGCCGTCGACACCGAGTAGGGGGTCGAGGTTCCGCGCAGGTTACGGATGGCCACGAGCGCACCCAACGCGCCGCCGATCGCGCCGAGCCCCGCCACGATCAGAATGTCGCCGGGGGCGGGCGACTGCTGCTCGCCGCTCGGGCAGACACTGAAGCCCCGCGCACCGGCCGCTGCCGCCGTGACGCTCGGGTTGAAGCACATCGGGATCGCGTCCGGGAACGCCGCGACGGCGACCAGCAGCGCGGCGGTCAGCAGGGCCATCGAGAGTGCGGTCAGCAGGATGATGTTACGGAAGTCCCGCAGCCGCACGTACTGCTCGTCCGAGGCGTCGTAGGCGGTCTCCATCGCCTGTTTGAGAACCGCGCGGCGGGCCGGTCCGCGCACCTCCCGGAGGAGACCCTCGGCCTCCACCCGGCGCGGGTCGTTGCGGTCGAGCGCCGCCGCCAGGCGGGTCGTAACCTCGGGGACCAGCGCTTCGACCTCGGCCGGTGGCAGCAGGTCGACGAGAAATTCCTTGGCCGCGTGCAGGTGCAGGAAGGCCTGCTCGACCGACGTTCCGCGCCACCGGTCCTGGCGGTCGCGCCGGGTCCGGCGTCCGACTCCGGCCGGGCGGCACGCCCGCTCGGCCTCGGCGAGATGACGTTGTACGGCGGCTTTGCTGGCGGCCTCCGCACCGGTCAGCGTGCGCGCGGTGACGGCGTCCAGCCGGTTCCGGATCCGCTCCGCGTCGACGGAGGCCTGCACAGCCCACTGTTCCCGCCACGTCGGCGGAAAATCGGTCAGCAAGTCGGGTGGCGAGCTCATCGCAACCTCCCGGGGTGAGACACGACACGCTACGCATGCCGCCGACTACAGTCAGTCCCCCAGGCGACAGGTGGAAAATCCCGTACATGACTGGAGAAGGCGCTCGCCCGCGGATCGTCGCCGACCATGCCGCACGGCCTCGGCCAGTGGCGGCTGTCGTCGGCCAGCTGGCCCGCGACCTCGTCCTGACCGTCGACCAGGTGCCTGCGGCCGGCTCCGCCGGAGACGCCACCGACCGTTTCGAACAGCTCGGCGGCAAGGGCGCCAACCAGGCAGTCGCCCTCGCCCAGCTCGGTGTGCGCCCCCGGCTGATCGCGGTGGCCGGCGACGACGTGATCGGCGACGTGCTGCTCGACCAGGCCCGCCGCGACGGCATCGACGTCGATGCGGTCATCCGCCGCGTCGACACCCTGACCGGGCTGATCGTCGAGCTGCTCGACGCCGACGCCCAGTGGCGTTACGTCCAGCACCTGCCGCCCGGCGTGCTGCTGAGCGAGAACGACGTCCTGGCCGCACGCGAGGTGATTGCGAGCGCCGACGCCGTACTCGTCCAGCTGCAGCAACCGGCTCCCGCCGCCTTGGCCGCCGCCCGGATCGGCCGCGAAGCCGACCGGCTGGTCATCCTCGACGGTGAGGTGAGCGACCGGCGCCTGCTGGCCTTCGCCGACGTGATCCGGGCCGACGAACGCGAGGCGAAAGGCCTCGACGAACACGTCCTCGACCAAGGGCCGTCCCTGCTTGCCCTGGCCGAGTCCGACGCGAACGTGTTCCTCTGGCGCGGTGGCCGGCTGCGGGTACCTCTGACCGGCGACAAGGTGGTCGACACCACCGGGGGTGGGGACGCCTTCACCGCGGCGCTGACGGCCGCGCTGCTTCGCAAACTTCCGTACGAGGAGGCCGCCCGGCTTGCGACCGCGGCGGCCGGCTCGACGGTCACCCATGTCAGCGGCCGACCGGATTTGCGCCGCTGACGGACCGCGACGCCGCCGGTTGTCAGCGGGCGCGCGGGTCAGCGACGGCCGTCGTCCTCCATCAGCAGCCGCAGCTTCGCGAGCGACTGGGTCAGCAGCCGCGAGACGTGCATCTGTGAGACGCCGGTCTGCTCCGCGATCTCGCTCTGGGTCCGGTTGCCGTAGAAGCGCAGCGAGAGGATCCTCTGCTCGCGCTCGGTGAGGGTGGCCATCGCCGGACCGAGGGCGATCCGCAGCTCAGCCAGGTCGAACCCGTGATCCTCGGCGCCCAGGGTGTCGCCGAGTTCCTGCCCGTCGCCCTCGCCGATCGGGGTCGACAGGCTGGTCGCGCTGTAGGCCCGGGCCCCTTCCAGCCCCTCGAGCACCTCCTCCTCGCTGACGCCGAGGTGGGTGGCGATGTCCGCGACGGTGGGTGGCCGCCCGAGGGTGTGGCTCAGCGTGTTGTTGGCTGCGGTGATGGACATCCGCAGCTCCTGCAACCGGCGCGGAACCCGGATGGCCCATGTCCGGTCGCGGAAGTGGCGCTTGAGCTCGCCGAGGATCGTCGGGATGGCAAATCCACTGAAATCGACACCGTGCACGGTGTCGTAACGGTCGACTGCCTTGATCAGCCCGACCATCGCCACCTGAACCAGGTCGTCGGCGTGCTCGCCGCGGTTCAGGTACCGCCGCGCCAGATGCTGTGCGAGCGGAAGCCAAGCCTCGATCACCCGTCCGCGCAGACGGTCGCGCGCCGGGTCGTCCACGTTCATCGTCGCGAGCGCCTGAATCAGCCGCGCGGCGCGCTCTTTGTCCACGTCGACGTTGCTGCGGCGCGCGGAAACATTCGAAACCTGCATCAAGGCTCTCCCCTGACAGTGCGGTCCCCGCCGCCGTTAGCCAACATAGCCCCTTCGGACCAATCCGCGCCAGCCGAAAGTATGAAGTGTCGCAGGCAGTAGTGCTGTGGCCGGCGCATCGACGCGTCGACAAACGCCTCAATGGAGGCTTGCCGGACGGACCCGTGCGCCGCAATAACCGGTTCGAGGACCGCCTTCTCATCGGACATGATGGGCGGATGTGGACACGGGGGCCCTGGCGATATCTCGGTTGGCTGGCCTGGCGGCAGAGGGGTCGAATCGGTTTCGGGGGGCTCTGGAGTTCACTCTGGATGGCCAGTCTGGCCGTCACGCCGTACCTGATCTCGCAGGCGATCGACCGCGGCCTGCGGCCGCGGCACGCGGGCCCGCTGTTCGCCTGGGCCGGCGCGATTCTGGTCGTCGGCATGGCCAATGCGGTGCTGGGGATCCTGCGGCACCGCACGATGACCAAGATCCGGCTGGACGGCGCGCTGCGCACCGCCGACGCGGTGATGGCGCACGCGGTCGGGCTCGGCGCCGCGCTCCCCCGGCGGATCACCGCCGGCGAGGTGGTCACCATCGGCATCGGGGACGTCTGGCTGGTCGCGCGGGCCTTGACGGTGACTGGTCCCGGGGTGGGCGCCCTTGTCGCGTACGCCCTGGTTCTGACCCTCCTCGTGCACGTCTCCGGCCTGATCACCCTGGTCACGGCCGGCGGGGTGGTCGTCCTCGGGGTGCTGCTCGGCCCGCTGATCAGCCGGTTGAACAGCGCCGGCGGCGATTATCGGGAACGGCAGGGCCGGCTCGCCACCCGCCTGGTCGACGTGCTCGGCGGCCTGCGCATCCTCAACGGCCTCGGCGGCAAACAGGCCCATCTGCGCCGATACGCCGCCGAGTCGGACGCGGTGCGGGCCGAGGGCTACCGGGTCGGCGGCGCGCTGAGCTGGATCACCGCGCTGGGTGACGGCCTTCCGACCATCTTCCTGGCCGCGGTCACCTGGCTCGCGGCGCGGCTCACGGTGCGAGGTGACCTCACGGTCGGCGAGTTGGTCGCGGTTTACGGGTACGTGGCGATCCTGGTCGTTCCCACCTGGATGTTCATTTTCAGCGCCGGCGACGTGAGCCGCGGCGTGGTCGCGGCCCGGCGGATCATCACGTTCCTGCAACTGCCGCTCGAACCGCCGGGCGACGGCCCGGCCCCCGAGTCCCCGGCGGTGCTGCGCGACCCGGAGTCCGGCGTGATCGCCGAGCCGGGCCGGCTGACCGTGCTCGCCTCGGCCCGCCCGCAGGACTCGGCCGTAATCCTCGACCGGCTGGGCCGCTACGGCGGGACCGAGGCCACCTGGGGTCCCTACCCGCTCGCCGACGTGGCCAAGGCCCCGGTACGCGAGCGGATTCTGCTCGCCGACCACGAGGCCGACATCTTCGCGGGCACACTGCGCGACGTCATCGCCGGTCGCACCGCAGCCGGCGACGAGGCGATCCGGCGGGCGATCGACGCCGCGGTGGTCGCCGACGTGGCCGCGCTCGATCACCGGATCGAGCGGGACGGCCGCAACCTTTCCGGCGGGCAGCGGCAGCGGGTACGGCTGGCCCGGGCATTGCTCGCCGACCCCGAGATGCTGCTCGCGGCCGAGCCGACGTCGGCGGTCGACGCGCACACCGAGGCCGCGATCGCCGAGCGGCTGACCGCGGCCCGGGCCGGTCGCGGCACGGTGCTGGCCACCACCTCGCCGGTGCTGCTCGACCGGGCCGACGTCGTGCACTACCTGGTCGACGGGCACGTCGCGGCCTCCGGCACCCATCGCGACCTGCTGGAACACGAACCCGGCTATCGCGATCTGGTCAGCCGTACGTTCTCCGGGGCGGAGGAGACGCGATGAGCTCGACCACCCTGCCGATCGCCGGCACCCGTCAGGTGGCCCGGGCGGCCGGACGCCTGCTCGCCGCCGACAAGCGGGCGGTCGCCTTCACGATGCTGCTCAACGTGCTGTCCGCGGTGGCCGCCCTCGGCGCGCCCTACCTGCTCGGCCGGATCATCGACGACGTCACCGGCTCGCACGGCGGCGACCGGATCGACCTGCTGGCCGGGGCGGTGCTGGTGTGCGCGTTCGCCCAGACGCTGCTCGCGCGGTGGGCGCTGCTGCTCGGCTACCGCTTCGGCGAACGGACGGCGGCCCGGGTCCGCATCGGTTTCCTGTCCCGCGCGCTGGCCCTGCCCGCCTCGGTGATCGAGCGGGTGCCGCCGGGTGACCTGGCCGCCCGCGGCACGACCGACGTCGACGCGGTCGCCGGCACGCTGCGCGACGTGCTGCCGGGCGCCTTCGTGGCCGCCATGCAGGGCTTGTTCCTGGTCGGCGCCGTGTTCCTGCTCGATCCGCTGCTCGGCCTGGCCGCGTTGTCCGGGCTCTCCGGCATCATCCTGGTCGGCCGCTGGTACCTGCGCCGGGCCCGCGAGGCCTACCTCGAGGAGGGCGCGGCCAACTCGGAACTGGCCGAGGAACTGGCCGCGACGACCGCCGGAGCCCGCACGATCGAGGCGTTCCGGCTGCACGAGACGCGGCTGGCCGTCGGCCGGGCCGCGATCGCGCGGACCAAGCGCAGCCGGCTGGCCACCCTGCGGCTGCGATCGGTGTACTTCCCGGTGACCGAGGGGTCGTACAACGTCCCGGTCGTGTTCGTGCTGCTGCTCGGCGGCCTGCTCTATTTCGACGGGCGGGTCACGCTCGGCACGGTCGCCGCGGCCACCCTCTATCTGCGCCAGCTCGTGGGGCCGATGGACACCATCCTGATCTGGCTCGAGCAGATGCAGAGCAGCAGTGCGTCGTTCGCCCGGGTCGAAGGGCTCTCCGCGGTGCCTCCGGCGCCGGTTTCCTCGGTTGAGGTGCCGGCGAACGACCGGATCGAGGTGTCCGGCGTGCGCTATGCGTACCCGGGCGGCCCGGACGTGCTGCACGACGTCGACCTCACGGTCCAGCCGGGCGAGCGGCTGGCGATCGTCGGCCTCTCCGGAGCCGGCAAGTCGACCCTCGGCCGTCTGCTGGCCGGGGTCGACCGCCCGCCGGCCGGCACGGTCACCGTGGGCGGTGTCGCGGTGGCCGACCTGCCGCCGGACGTGCTGCGCCGCCAGGTCGTGCTGGTCACCCAGGAACACCACGTCTTCCGGGAGTCGCTCCGCGACAACCTGATGGTGGCGGCGCCCGACGATCGCTTACGCGAGGCTTTGCGTACGGTCGGCGCGGACTGGGCCGTCGACCTCGACGCCGACCTGGGCGAAAACCCGCCGACCGGCGCCCAGGCGCAGCAGCTGGCGCTGGCCCGGGTACTGCTCGCCGACCCGCACACGGTGATCCTCGACGAGGCGACCGCGCTGCTCGACCCGCGGGCGGCCCGGGCGGCGGAACGCGCGCTCGCGGCGGTGCTGCACAACCGCACGGTGATCGCCATCGCCCACCGCCTGCAGACCGCCCACGACGCCGACCGGATCGCGGTGATGGACGCCGGCCGCGTCATCGAGCTGGGCACCCACGATGACCTGATCACGCGCGACGGGCCGTACGCCGCCCTGTGGCGGCAGTGGCACGGCTGACGCCGTTGATCAGGGCGCTACGGTGGGTGGCAACTCGACTGCAACCGCATTGCCCTTCGTGCGGTACCCCTCGTGCGGGATGATCGAGGGGGCGCGGCTCAACCGCGGGGAGGTGCACATGACTGCGGAGTTGGTGATCCGCGACCACCGTGTGCGCCTGGCCGAGCTCGAGGGCAGCCGGGCCCTCGACGAGTTCGCCATGACCCGGCGGCAGGCCGCCGAGCTGCGGGCCCTCGCGGTCGAGGCCGGCGACGACGAGGCGGTGCACCGCTGCGACATGCTCGTCGCCGACGTGCTGCTGCGCGAGGGACACCTGGGGCCGGCCGGGCACAGCGCCCACCAGACCCAGGAGTGGGCCGAGACGCACGCCCGGCCCTTTGTTCAGGCCCGGGCCCACCGGGTGCTGGCCAACTTCTACCGCATGCTCGGAGACTTCCCGGAGGCGCTGGCCCACGGCGTACAGGGGGTGGCGAAGCTGCCGCCGGAGGCGGCGCCGGCCGTCCGCGCCCGGCACCTGATCATGCTGGCCTGCACGCTGGACGACAGCGGCTCGTTCGACGAGGGCGAGACGCGCTACCACGAGGTGCTGCGCATCTCGGCCGAGATCGGCGACGACGGGCTCGCGCTGCGGGCGCTCAACAACATGGCCTTCAACGCGTACGAGGCCGATGACGAGCCGGCGGCGAGCGTCCTCGCCGGCCGCATGCGCGAGGTGGCCGCCCGCGGCCGGGCCCTGACGGCCAAGGAACTCGACACGATCGCGCGGGTCGAGATGATGTCGGGCCGGTACGCCACCCTCGAGGTCACGCTCGCCGGGGTGCTCGACGGCACGGTCCTCGACGCGGACGGCGACGGCGCGGCGGAGTGCCTGCTCACGCTGGCCGAGGCCCGCCGCCTCAGCGACCGGCCGACCGCGGCGCAGGTCGCGCTGGACCGGGCGGTCGAGCTGTGCGAGCGTCGCGGGCTGGCCCGCGCCCGCGTGCAGCTGCGCCGGGAACAGGCGGCGCTGTTCGCCGCGACCGGCCGATACAAAGAGGCCTACGAGGAGCAGCTGCGCTATCAGGACAATCTGTCCACGCTGCAGAGCACCCAGCGGGAGGCCCGGGCCCAGGCTATGCAGGCGATCTTCGAGGCGAACGAGGCCCGGCAGGCCACCGAGCAGTTCCGCGAGATGGCGCACCGGGACGCCCTGACCGGCCTCCACAACCGCCGCTACATCGACGAGCAACTCCCCAAGCTCCTGGGCCGCGGCGGTCACCTGTCGGTGGCGATCCTCGACCTTGACCACTTCAAGCACATCAACGACACGCTGTCCCACGCGATCGGCGACGCCGTGCTGCAGCAGCTGGGCCGCCTGCTGCAGGACCGCACGACCGGCCCGGCCGTGGCGGCCCGGCTGGGCGGCGAGGAGTTCGTGCTGATCCTTCCCGGCCTCGACGCGGCCGCGGCCGCGCTCTACTGCGAACGCGTGCGGCGGGCGATCCACGACTTCGGTTGGACGACGATCACCGGCGGGCTGCCGGTGACCAGCAGCATCGGCGTCACCACCGCCGCGCCGGCCTCGACCGCGGCCGCCCTTCTGGCCGCGGCCGACCGCAATCTCTACGTGGCCAAGCGCACCGGCCGCGACCGGGTAGTGGTCTAGGTCCGGTCACCGGGCCAGGCAGGCGACGGACAACACCGCCACGATCACCCCGTAGAGGTGGACGGTATGCAGGCGCTCGCGCAGGAACGAGCGGTTGAGCACCAGCGTGACCGCCGGATAGAGCGACGCCACGACGGCCGCCGGGGTGAGCACCTCCGCCGCCGAGGCGAGGAACGCCGCGTCGGCCAGGACGTCGGACGCGCCCACCGCCATCACCGGAAACCTGATCGACGCCCGCGGCCGGAAGACCAGCGCCAGAAACAGCCCGACGATGCCCTCGATCGTCCGCGCGAAGGCGATGGCCCAGAACTGATCGGCCGCGCCCGCCTCATGCAGCAGCACGAAGTAGGCGCCGAAACCGAGCGCCGCCCCGAGACCGCACAGATTGGCCAGCTGGCGCGTACGCCGCCGCTCCGCACTCGGCACCGGCCAGCTCGCCAGGGTGACACCGGCCAGCCCGCACGCCACGCCGAGCCCGGCACCGAACCCGAACCGTTCGCCGTGCAGCAAACCCCACCCGACCGGAACCAGCGCGGCGACCGCGGCGACCGGCGCCACCACGGCCGGTGAGCCGTCCCGCATCGCCCGGTAGAGCAGGCCCATCGCCGGCAGCCCCACCAGCCCGGCCACGACCGCCGGCCAGACCCGCGCGTCCCACACCGGCGCGACCCCGCGCACCGCGACCGCCAGCAGGGCCAGCACCATGGCGGCCACGTTCGACCCGATCAGAACCGTCAGCACCGGCAGCCGCCGGCTCAGCATCCCGGCCAGAAAGTCGGAGACCCCCCAACCGGCGGCCGCCCCCACGGCCGCCACCAGCATCCATCCCACGCGGTCAGCAACTTCCGCCGTCAGCACCCATGCGCCGATGATGCCGATCGCGAAGCCGCAGGTCAGTCGCCCGAAAGAGGCCTAATCCCTCGTGCGGGGGAGGTAAATGGCCGACCGCGCTATTGACCCGAGCCGATAAATCGGCCAACGTTCAATCCGAACGCGACACCACATCTACGGGGGTTGATAGTGGTGGCACGGCTTCGGCATTCCCAAAATTCGGCCACCATGCCTTTGGTGACCTTCCTGGTCACGGCCGTCCTGGTCGTGGTGACCTCGGTCCTTCAGATGTCGGCGCACGGGCTCAGTGTCCCGGGGCGCATCGAGACGACCTTCCAGTTGGTGGCGCTGCCGCTCTCCCTGGCCGGAGCACTGATCCTGGCCCGGCGCCGGAAACGCTTCGGGCTGCTGCTCCTGGTGTCCGGCGCCGGGGTTTACACCGGCCCGGCCAACTACCTGCACACCGCGCTGCTGGTGATCTCAGGGCTCCTCCTGGCGGTGCTCACGGCGGTCGCGGTGGCGGCCGTCGCGGTCGCCCCGGCCCGGTCGGGGCTGGCACGGCTGGTCGACCGGCTCCACCACGGTCAGCGGGCCCAACTGCTGGCCGTGGTGACCCGCCTGGCCCGGCAGCTGGAGTCGGCGCTGCCGCCCGAACGCGTGCTGCCCACGATCGTCGACACGCTGGCCGACGCGCTCGAACTGCCGTACGCGGCGATCGAACTGTGCCGCGACGGCGGATTCGACATCGCCTGCAGCCGGGGCCGGCCCACCGGGCAGGACGTGTGCTATCCGCTCGCCTACCGCGGCGAGCCGATCGGCCGCCTGGTGCTCGGCCCGCACGTGCCGTTCTCACGCCGCGACGACGTGCTCATGCGGGACCTGGCCACGCACGCCGGGGTGGCCGTCTACGCCGTACGCCTCACCGCCGACCTGCAACGCTCCCGGGAACGGCTGATCGCGGCCCGCGAGGAGGAACGCCGGCGGCTGCGGCGCGACCTGCACGACGGCATCGGGCCGGCGCTGGCCGGGATGGCGTTCCGGCTGGAGGCGATGGCCACGGTGCTGCCGGCCCGGCCGGAGGAGGTCGGCATGCTGATCGGCGGCGTACGCACCGACATGCGCCAGGCCATGGGCGAGGTGCGCCGGCTGGTCGAGGGCCTGCGCCCACCCGCCCTCGACGAACTGGGCCTGGCCGGGGCGATCCGGGCCCACGCCGACCGCCTCGTCGGCCTTGTCGTGACCGTCGAGGCGCCCGGGCAGTTGCCGCCGCTGCCGGCCGCGGTCGAGGTGGCGGTCTACCGGATTGCCACCGAGGCGCTGACCAACGTGATCCGGCACGCGGCCGCCCGCCGCTGCGCGATCCTGCTGCGGGTCGGCGACGACGTCGAACTCGAGGTCATCGACGACGGCCGCGGCCTGCTGCCGGCCCGGCGCGGACGTGGTTTCGGCCTCGACTCGATGCGGGAACGCGCGGCCGAACTCGGCGGCACGTGCGTCACCGAGCCGGGGCCGGACGCCGGAACCCGGGTGCGGCTCCGGCTGCCGGTCACGCTGGAGGTGCTCTGAGTCAGATGCGGGCTCCGGTGCCGGCGTTGAAGAGGTGCACCTCGCCGGTCTGTGGCTTGATATGGACGGTCTCGCCCAGGCTGGGCTGGCGGTGCCGGGTCGTCCGCACGACGAAGCGCTCGTCGGCGCCCTCCAGCAGCGTGTGGCCATAGACGTTGACGTCCGAGCCGAGGTCCTCGACCAGGTCGACCTCGAGCGGCAACCCGCCGTCGGCCTCGGTGACCAGGTCGGTCTCCTCGGGCCGGAAGCCGACCGTCACCTTGCCGTCGCCACCCTCGGCCGCGGCGACCTGCTCGGTGGTCAGCGGCACGGCCAGCGGACCGAAGTCGGCGCCGGTGTCGGTGATCAGCACGGTCTTGAGGTTCATCGCGGGCGAGCCGATGAAGCCGGCGACGAAGACGTTGCCGGGGGTGTCGTACAGGGTGCGCGGGGTGTCGACCTGCTGCAGCTCACCGTCGCGCAGCACCGCCACCCGGTGGCCCATCGTCATGGCCTCGACCTGGTCGTGCGTCACATAGACGGTGGTGACACCCAGCTTCGCCTGCAGCGTCGCGATCTGCGAACGGGTCTGCACCCGCAGCTTCGCGTCCAGGTTCGACAGCGGCTCGTCCATCAGGAAGACCTGCGGCTCGCGGACGATCGCGCGGCCCATCGCGACCCGCTGACGCTGGCCGCCGGAGAGCGCCTTCGGCTTCCGCTGAAGGTATTCCTCGAGCTGCAGAAGCGCCGCCGCCTCCTTGACCCGGCGGTCGATCTCCGCCTTGTGGGTGTGCCGCAACTTGAGGGCGAACGCCATGTTCTCGTACACCGTCATGTGCGGGTAGAGCGCATAGTTCTGGAACACCATCGCGATGTCCCGCGACTTCGGCGGCAGATTGGTGACGTCGTTGCCGCCGATCAGGATGCGACCACGGTCGACGTCCTCGAGACCGGCGAGCATGCGCAGGGCGGTCGACTTCCCGGAACCGGAAGGGCCGACCAGAACGAGGAACTCCCCTTCCTCGATGTCGAGGGTGAGTTCGTCAACCGCGGGGCGCTCGGATCCGGCGTAGATCCGGGAGGCGTGGTCGTAAGCGACAGTAGCCATTTGAGCCACTTCCTTTCGAGCCTCCTTGAACCGTAGGAACGAGATCACCCGGTCGGCCAGAAGAGATGTCGCGGATCACAAAACTGGCCCGGAGTAGCGGTATGGTCTCCCGATGGCCGACGGCCCCGTCGTGGGCGTTCTTTCCCCCTTCCTCGGCGGGTGGTACTTCGGCGGTGTGATCGACGGCATCGCCCAGGTCGCCGCCGGGGCCGGAGCCGCGGTGGTCGCTGTGCAGACCCTCGACGCCGGCACCGACCAGCTGGAGCTGATCGAGCCGCCGCACCCACCCCATCCCCTGGCCTGGGACCACGCCGCCGGCTTCGTCGTCATCGTGAACGCGGCCAGCGCCAAATACCTGCAGGAGATCCAGGCCACCGGCCGGCCGGTCGTCGTGGTCAGCCACGACTTCCCCGAACTCGAATGCCCGACCGTCTTCCCCGACAACCGGGTCGGGGTGCGCGCCGCGGTCGAGCACCTGATCCGGCACGGCCACCGGCGCATCGCGTTCGCCGGCTTCATGGGCGCGCTCGACCAGAGGGAACGCTGCGAGACGTACCGTCAGACACTGATCGAGAACGGCATCACCCCCGACCCGGAGCTGATCTTCGAAGCGGTCGACAACCAGCAGGCCGGGGGCGAAGGCGCGGCGCACGCGATGCTGGCCGCCGGGCTGCCGTCGACCGCGGTGCTGACCGGCACCGACCTCAACGCCGTCGGCCTGATGCGGGTCCTCACCGCGGCCGGCTGCCGGCTACCCGACGATCAGGCGATCATCGGCTTCGACGACCTCACCGACGCGTCGTTCACCGACCCCCGCCTGACCACCATCCGGCAGTCGCTCTTCCAGGTCGGCTCCACCGCAGCCCGGGCGCTGCTGTCGGCGATCGACGGCCCGGGCGGGCAGGCGGTGCGCCACGAGGTGGCGACGCAACTGGTCGTACGTGAGTCGTGCGGTTGCCCTTCGCCCGAGTTCCCGGGCAGCGAGACCGACGCGGTGCGTGCGCCCGAGACATTGCGCGCCGAGGGCCGGTCGCAATACCGCGAACGCACCCGGCTCCAGGCGGCCCTGAGCAGCCAGTACGACATCAGCCTCGACCTGCTCCGCAGCCACGAGGAAGACCCCCGGCAGCTCGGCTGGCTGCGCCGCACCTCGGCGCGGGCGGGCTGCCTCGGGCTGTGGACGGAAACGCCCGGCCCCGGCGACCGCACGCTCGACATCGTCGGCCACTTCCATCGCCCGGCCGCGCCCTCGACCCTGCCCCCGGTCCTGGCCAGCGGGTTCCCTCCGCCGGCCATCCTCGACGCGGTGCGTGCCGAGCCGGGCGCCCTGGCCTTCGTCGTCCCGGTGCGGGTGCGAGACCGCGACTGGGGACTCCTCGCCACGGTCGACCGGGTGGACCTGCAAGCGGCCACCGGGCGCGAGCCGATCAACCAGTGGGCGGCGCTGCTGACAGTGGCACTCGACTATCAGGCCGTACTCGCCACCCTCCGCGAGCAGAAGGAGCAGTTGCGCGCCAGCGCCCTCTACGACCACCTCACCGGCCTGCCCAACCGGGCACACTTCCTGCAGTTGCTGGCCGCGGCGATCGCACCCGGCCCCGAGCGCCGGCCCGACGTCGCCGTGCTCTTCGTCGACCTCGACGGCTTCAAGCTGATCAACGACACGTTCGGCCACGCCGTCGGCGACCAGATCCTGGTCGAGGTGGCCGAACGGCTCCGCACCGGCCTCGGCGACCACGGCACGGCGGGCCGCTTCGGAGGCGACGAGTTCCTGGTCCTGCTCGACGCCCTCGACGACGACCACACCCCGGTGGCGATGGCCCAGCGCCTGCAGACCTCGCTCAACCGCCCGCATTGGCTGGCCGGCCACCAGCTGACGGTCACCGCAAGCATCGGCATCGCGCACGCCCACCAAACGCCGCTGGCCGACGCCGAATCCCTGGTCCGCGACGCCGACACCGCGATGTATCAGGCTAAATCCCGCCGCGACCCCAGCCAGGCGCTCTTCGAACTGAACGCCGACGACCGGTTCTGAAGTCGTACTTCTGACCATCGGACAGCGCTTCTACGGTCGCTCTTAAGTATTTCGTTCCGCCGTCGCAGGTCTGGACAGGTCGAGGACGCAATTCAGGGGAGCACCGATGGCCGAGACACTCAAGATTGGACTGGTCGCGCGCAACGACCACTATGACGACGACGATCCGCGCTGGTTCGCGCAAACCGCGATCCTCGTCCACGACCTCGGCCACGACACCGGATCGCTGCGCCTGCACCGGACGCCGGTGCCCGGCACCAAGGGCGCGGTCGACCAGCTCATCCTGTCGCTCGGCTCGGCCGGGGCGTTCAGCGTCGCCGTCCAGGTGATCCGGGCCTGGCTGAGCCGGGACCGGCGTCGCTCGGTGGAGTTGACCTTCACCGACGCCAGGGGCACCACCAGGACCGTGCGCGTCTCGGCCGACAACGCCGGGGCCGACGCCCTGGCACCGCTCATCATGGCCGCTTCGGAGCTCGCCAAGGAGCAGTGATGACCTACCGGGCGCTGCTCATCGGCAACAGCGTGTTCGAGGCGGACGCCGGGCTCAACCCGCTCAACGCCCCGACGAAGGACGTCGCCCGGCTGCACCGGGCCCTCGTCGACTCCGCGACCGGACTCTTCGCCGAGGAGAACGTCCGGCTGGTCATCGAACGAAGCTCGCACGACCTGCTCGACGAGCTGGACCGGTTCTTCTCCGAGGCCCACCGCGACGACTTGCTGCTGCTTTACTACAGCGGGCACGGGCTGCTCGACGAACGCAACCAGCTCTTCCTGTGCGGCCGCAACACCCGCTCGGACCGGCTGCTGCGGACGGCGGTCAGCAACGTACGGATCAACGAGTTCATCGAGCAGGCGGTGGCCCGGTGCACCGTGATCATCCTGGACTGCTGCAGCAGCGGCATGTTCAAGGGCGGCGACGTGGCCGCACCGCTCGCCGGCCCGGGACGCTACGTCGTGTCCAGCACGCGCGGCGCGGCGCTGGCCAACGACGCGGCCGTGGCGACCGGCACGAGCCTGTTCACCGAACATCTGGTCACCGGGCTCCTCGGTGCCGCCGACGACCGGGACGGCGACGGCTACCTCGACCTGCGCGAGGTCTTCGACTACGTACGGGCGAAGCTGTCCGCCACCACGAAACAGATCCCGCACTGCCGCTTCGACGGCGACGCGGCGGTCATGCTGGCCAAACGGCCCGCCGCACCGGCACCGGCCGCCACCGCAGCCGCCCGCCGCGCGGGCGACCCGACCTTCGTGCTGTCCGAAAACACGGTCACCTTGCGCGACGTGGGACCGGACGAGCGGCTCGGCCCGGAGGTCATCGAGATCTTCCCGCTGGCCGACGCCGAAGTCGACTGCACGGCCGAGACCGACGCCGCCTGGCTGGACGCCGAGGTGCGCGGCGGTCAATTGACCATCGAACTCCGGCCCCATCCGGGTCCCAACCGAGGCAAGATCGTCGTGCGCGACCGCAGATCGGGTACGGCACAGGTCGTGCGAGTGCACGTCACGGTCGATCGTCGCAGCGCCGGGGCACAACCAGCGATCGCTGACAGTCCTTCACAACCGACGCCCGCCGACGGGGCGGGACAAACGGGGATCGCTGCCGAGCCGCCGCCGACCCGCACCCTCGCCCGGGTGCGGATGCCCCACGCGGTTCCACCGCCGGACAAGCCCGACGCCGGCGACTCTCCCGGCCCGGATGCGGGTGGTCGCGGAGGGAAAAGACGATGGCTCGTCGGGCTGGCCGCGGCGGCCGTCCTCCTTGCCGCCGGCGCGGCGGCCCTGCTGTTCCCCGCGGGCCGTTCCCATACGCCGATCCCGGCATTGGTCGGCCTGACCCGCGCCGACGCCGAGGCGACGCTCCACGCGAAAGGACTGACGGCGACCGCTGTCCCCGCCCCCTTCGGCTCCACCTGCGCACCGGACGCGGTCGTCGCGCAGAACCCGCCGGCCGGTCAGCCGGCCGACCGAGGCATCCCGATCAGCATCACCGTGTGCAACACAACGCCCTCGGCCCCGGCCCCGACCGCCCCGCACTCGACCGGCTCGACCCGGGGCCCCAAGCTGGTCGGACTGCCCGACCTCGGTGAAACCTGCGGCTCCGCCGACCAGGCTTTGCGCAAGGTCAACCTATCCACCAGGTGCGTACCGAAGGACAGCGCTTCGTCCGCCGGACGAGTGGTCGGATCCAACCCTCGCCACGAGGCCCCGACAGGCTCCACCGTCGACGTCTTCATCTCAAACGGCAGTCTGTGCCGCGTTCCCGATGTGCAAGGCCTCTCCACGGAGGCAGCCGACGAACAGCTAAAGCGCCATCAGCTCGAGTCCCAGATTCGAGAAGAGCCATCAGACGAGGCACCCGGCACCGTCATCAAGCAGAGTCGATCACCCGAAGACGAGGTCAAATGCGGTACGTCCGTAACTCTCACCGTCGCAACAACGCCGCCCTCGCCAGTCACCGACCCGACGGCCTCGAACAACGGCGGCTGAAGGCCGACAGCAGGAGCGCGCAGCCGATCAGGTCGGCCCGGCGGTCGACATCGCGGATGTTCGTACGCCGGCGAGGAGGTCGGCCACGCTGTGGGCTTCGATACCGGACGGTAGGCCGTCGGTGAAACGGGCCACGACCGCCCGTACGTGGCTCTGGGCCACCACGGACAAGCCACCGTAGCTTCGCCGATTCCTTC
Source organism: Actinoplanes sp. NPDC051343 (assembly GCF_044455125.1). NCBI lineage: Bacteria > Bacillati > Actinomycetota > Actinomycetes > Micromonosporales > Micromonosporaceae > Actinoplanes > Actinoplanes sp. NPDC051343. The sequence goes on along the minus strand of NZ_JBITEL010000007.1, from coordinate 196,076 downwards.
GGGCGCGTCGACGTCGAGGCGTACAGCATCCAGGGCGCCGGGCACAGCCTGCTGTCCAGCGGCATGGCCGCGTACGCGATCGCGTTCTTCGGTCTGAACAGCGCGACCACCACGACGCCGCCGACCACGCCGGCCACCCACTGCGCCGACGACCCCGCCCACGACTGCGCCGACGACCCCGCCGGCCGGGTCCGGCGGATGCCGGGTCACCGACACCGTCAATGCGTGGAACACCGGTCTCACCGAGAGCGTCTCCATCACCAACACCGGCCAAGCCCGCATCGTTCACCCTCAACGGTGCCTCCTGCTCCACCGCCTGACCGAAGGCCACGAACGGAACCCGGAAGCTCGCCCTGGCCGTCCACGCAGTACCGGCGTGGACGGCCGGCAGCACCAGGAGCACGACTCAGGCTCCCGGCGCCCGGACCACCCGCGGTGCGTTCGCCGGCCCGAAAGCGAGTGCCCCCACCGGTTCGGGTACGGCGGGTTGCGGTGGCCCGAGCACCGCCAGCGACTCGACCCAGTAGCGGACCATTGCCCGGCTCGTACTCTCTTCCCGGGTGAGGCCGGCGCCGAGCCGCCGGCGGGCGGCCGTGGGGTCGGAAAGGGCCACGTCGGCGGCGAACAGATCGCCCCAGACCCGCGGTTGAGCGCCCAGCTCGCGCTCGCGGGTGGCCGACGGCCCCCGGTAGAACGAACCCGCGGTCAGCGGCAGCAGTTGAATGCCGAGGACGGACTCCGGCTTGGGGTCGAACCACGTCGCGTAGTCGATCTTCGCATCCCAGACGATGCCCGCGGTGGTGTGGGCGTAGCCGGGCTGGCGGGTCAGTCCGGTGCCGAGCCAGTACATTCGGGCGGTGGCCGCCTCCAGCGCGTAGTGGGTAACGCCGTAGGCGGTCATCTTCGCGTTGTCGCGGACCAGTCCCCACCGGACCACCGCCTCCCAGGCCGCGACCGCCTCGCCGGACGACTCCTGGTTGTTGCCGTCCGCGAAGGGCGCGAATCCGGAGGCGGCGGAGCTACCGAGGTAGGCGTTGAACGCCCGGAACGGCGGCAACCCGTCCGCCGGGCCGATCGCCAGGGACCCGGCGTAGTCCCGAATGATCAGATCCACCACGTCGCCGTAGTCGCGGGCGAACCCGGGGTCGGCCGCCCCCAGGACCGCCGCGGCGCGGATCAGGTAGCCGTACTGGAAGTGGTGGTCGTTGTAGTCCTGGGCACCGAACTCGGCCGGCACGGCAATCAGGCCGCCCCACGTCTTGTCATAGCCGAAGAAGCGGTTGTCGGAGGGCCCGCTGTAGGTCAGCCAATCGATCAGTTGCGGCTTGAGCCGGGCCAGCGCCGTCGTTCGCTGTGCGTCCGCGCCGGTGGCCACGGCCACCTCGGCGACGGTGGCCAGCCGGCCGAGCTCCTTGAGCCCGAAGTAACTGCCTCCGGCGCCGGGCGGGTCCGCCAGATCGCGGTCCAGGTCGGTCCGTACGGCGCGCGTTACCGCCTCGCTCAGCGGCACTTTCGGTACGGCGGTGAGCAGTCCCGGCATCGGTACCCGGACCCGCACCGCATTCGCCGTGACAAGTGACATCGTGCCTCGTGCGTCGGGGTACGAGCCGGCCACCGGTGCCGGTCCGGGAACCAGACCGGCCTGCTGATGAGGCAGGAGGGCCCACGCCCCGGCGCCCCCATCGGCCCGCCGGGCGGTGAGCGTTTGAGTGACCGTCCCGGCCGCGGCGTCGTACGCCATCGCGGCCGTGGTCTGCACGACCGGGTCGCCGGTGCTGGCCCGTTCCCAGCTCGCCCGGTCGGCGCCGGCGGGTACTCGCGCCACGGCCAGCTGCTCGCCCGTTCCGGTCACGGTGGAGCCGCTGAGTTTCAGGCCGGCACCCAGAACGTCCCACCGGCCACCCGCGATGTCGAGCCGGGCCCGGCCGGCCGAGCTGCCGGCATCGGAGAACGCGCCGGTCAGCGTGGGCGCCGCGCCGTGGAAGCGCAGCCACAGCACGGGGCTGCCCTGCACCAGGGTGACGTCGACCCGGCCGCCCCCGGCGAGGCCGACCCGGACCACGACATGGAAGGCGCCGTAGCCGACGACGCTGACGCCTCCGGTGGCGGCGCCGACGGTGAGGGCGGCCAGGAAGGGGGTGGTGATGGCATTGGCCGCGGCGGTGACCGGAGCGCCGCTGATCTGCAGTCCGCCCGCGGCGGCCTGCACCGCGAGCGGATGGGCCCAGATCGGCTTGGTGCGGGGCCCGGTCAGCGCGGAACTCCACCACTGGTTGGTCGGCACCGCAAGGCCTGCGAGGTCACCGGCCTGAACGGGTGCCTTGGTCGGGGTGGAACCGGCCGACAGCGCAGCGGCGATGCTTCCGCGGCCGGTCACCGCCGGTACGGCGAGCCGCGTCGTCGCGGCGTCCTCGGTGACGGTCCCGACGCTCTTTTCCTGCGCGGGCGCTTCGGGGCGGGCCGGTGTGACGGCCGGCCCGGAGCTGCACGCGGTCAACGCGGTGAGTGCCGCGATCGCGGTCACGGCCGATCGGCGGCGGCTCATGCGCTGTTCACCGCCGGGGTGCGACCGACGGCCGTGGTGGTGTCGACGACCGCGGTGAACTGGAGGCCGGGCACGAGCGTCCGGACGGTCGCGAGGGCCGCCGGGTCCGGCCGCAGCACGACGGTCAGCCGGTCCGGGCTGTTCACCGACGGCGCTGACTCGACCTCCGGCTCGACCTCCTGCAGCGTCGTGACGATTCGCCCGCTCAGGCCGGGGCCGGTCACGTAGGCGGTCATCCCGAGCCGCAGCTTGCGCAGCGTTTCGAGCGGCACATCGACCTGAAAGGAGAGTTTGGCCGGATCGTAGAGCGTGACGATCGGCTCCCCGGCCCGGGCTATCTGGCCGGGCGCGACGTTGATCTTGGTGACGACGCCGGCGGCCGGCGCGTGCAACTCCTGCACCCGCGCCCCTCCGCCGTCCGCGGTCCGGGTGATGACGGCCAGGACCGCACCGGCGGTCACACTCGTCCGCTCGGTGGTCAGCATCCGGGTGACGACGGCGGCATCGGGCGAACCGACGGTGATCGGCTGCGCAGTCAGCACCGCCGAGCCCGCATCCACCAGCATGCGGTCGGCGAGGCGCTGTCGTACGAGGCAGAAGCCGCCGCCGGCGGCCGCGGCCAGCAGGATCAGAACGACCACTGACGTACGCGCGAAGAGCAGTGCCCGTCGCAGCCGGCTCCGCCCGGGCGGAGCCGGTGCGGCGCCCGAGGTGGGGTCGGGGCTCGGCGACGCCGCGGTGGTCCCGTCATGTTCGATGGTCGTGTCGAGTGTGGAGTTCATGGTGGTGCCTCTCTCGCGGGTGGGACCTCGGTCAGGCGGCGGCCGCGACAGGCTGCGGCTGGGTGGCGGGCTGTCCCTCGGCTGAGGGCAGGCCGCCGACGGGAGGACGGGGGCCGCCCGGCGGTACGGCCGCGGGGGTGGCGCGGAGCCGGATCCGGCCGCCGGTCACCGACTCGACGATCATCCGGCCGAGGATCAGCACGATCATGGCGGCCCAGCCGACGGACAACCAGGTCGGCGCCGGGTCGGCCATCACCAGCACGCCGACCACGATGCCTGTCGCGTTCAGCACCAGCAGGGCGAGCAGCGGCATGACGACCCACAACGACCGGGCGCTGTCGCCGCCGGCGTTGGTGGCCTTCCACTTCGCCGGCCGGCCGAGCAGCACGCCGCCCAGCGCCCGCAGATGTACGGGGGCGGCACCGATGCTGGCCACGATCGCGGACAGTTTGAAGCCGCCCGACTGCAGCCAGGTGACCAGCAGCACGGCCGCCTGGAAAGGCAGGTAGTGGGTGGCCCACGCGACGCCGTCGGCGCGGATCGGGCTCAGCGCGAACAGCAGATAGAGCGCCGGGAACAGCATGAAAGTCAGCATCGCCACGGACAGCAGGTAGTGCGTGCCACAGAACAGGTACTGCAGGCGTTGGTCGACGGTCAGGCCGCTGCCGCGTTTGAACAGGCGGCCGCGCAGCAAGACCTCGAAGCCGCCGCCGGCCCAGCGCAGCTGCTGCTTCAGGTAGGACGGAACATCCTCCGGCGCCAGCCCGCGGGCCAGCACCTGCGGTACGTAGATCGACTTCCAGCCGCGTTTGTGCAACTCGATCGACGTCCAGATGTCCTCGGAGTTGCTGCCGGTCCAGATGCCGCCGATGCTGTCGAGGGCCGCCCGCCGGAACATGACGTTGGTGCCGACGCAGAACGCGGCATTGAAATGGTTCTTGCCCGGGCAGACCAGCTCATAGAAGATCCGCTGGGCTTCACCCGAGCCGGTGGCCACCAGATTGACATTGTTCGTGTACGCCTGCGGGGACTGCACGAACGCCACGTCCGGGTCCTGCAGGTGCGGCAGGATGGTGAGCAGGAAGTTGGGCTCGGGCACGTGGTCGGCGTCGAAGATGACCACGAACTCGCCGTCCGTACGGGCGAGTCCGGCGTTGACGTTGCCGGCCTTGGCGTGCGCGCCGCCCGGACGCCGCAGGTAGTCCACGCCCACCTCGTCGGCGATCCGGCGCAGCTCGTCGCTGTCGCCGTCGTCCAACAGCAGCGTCCGATGGGGCAGCTGCATCTCGCGGGCCGCGAGCAGGGTCCGCCGGACGAGCACCGGTTCCTCGCCGTACGCCGTGACGAAGACGTCGATGGCGGGGACGTCGGCGCCGGCCCGCAACTGGTTGCGCCAGACAGTGACATCCACCGGCTCGGGCCGGTCGTCGTGGGCCAGGATGGTCCACCAGGTCCCGACCAGGTGCAGTGCGGTCAGGCCCTCGGCGGCCAGCATGGCGATCCACAGCCAGCCCGGTCCACGGTAGGCCGGGTTGAGCAGGAACAGTTGATAGAACACGGTGGCGGTGAGCGCCGCGATGATCGCGACGCGCGTCGAGCGCTGCAGCGGCCGCCATGCCAGGCGGGTCCCTACCCGGGCCGGTAGTGCGGGCGGTGCCGTCATGAATGCTCCCTGGACTTGATATTCAATGCAGTGAATCGGTGCCGTTCTCCAAGAGAACAGGAAGACCCGGTCCGGCGCGAGCGTCTGGAGAACATTTCTTTCCGGTCACGGATTGCAGATCAAAAACGAACACATAATTTGATTCTCACGGATTTCTTGATCCGCACGGCCACCGCTCTGAGCTGGGGTCAAACGGGCGTAAGGTTAAATCGGAGAGAAATAAGTGCGCCGTCCGTCACGGGTGACGCGATCGATCAGTGAGCGACATTACAGGGGCCCATGATCCCGGTGTCGGCAACATCAATGCGTTCGAAATACGCGCGAAACTTTATCGACGCCTCGTGCTCGCACAAATGACCGATCGGTGGAGAGATCCATTTCGGAAATGGTGATTCACCGGCCACGACGTGACCTGCCCGAGAGGTCCATGGCCCCCGTGACCGTCACGCCGTCGCCCGTACCGGCCGTTGATCTCGCCCTGAAGGGAGCGCGGCCGAATGTCAGAGGCCGGCGTCGTCCAAGGCGGCGGTGGCCAGGTCACGGCCGAGCGAGATCATCTCGGCGGCTCGATGGAAGTCCATCACCCGACCCGCGCTCACCGGCACCGCAATGTGCACGTCCGGCGGCAAACCGGCCATCCGGTAACGCGCGATCATGTCCTGCATCGCGTCCAGCGAGCTGGTGATGACGTCGGCGAGGCGCAGGCTGCCGGGGTGCCGGGTGTGGGCCGCGATCCGGATCGGGGCGCCGGTTTCGTGGTCCGGGCGACGGGCCAGCAGCGAGACCGCCACGGTCAGGTCGGCCTGCGCCGAGGCGGTCGGATCGATCGGCACCGGGTTGAGCAGACCACCGTCGGCAAGTACCCGGCCGTCGGCCAGCATCGGGGTGATCAGGCCGGGGATGGCGATCGAGGCCCGGATCGCCGAGCGCAGCGAGCCCTTCTGGAACCACACCTCGCGACGGGCGGTGATGTCGGTGGCCACCGCCGTGTACGGGATCGGCAGATCCTCGATCAGCGTGTCGCCGAGGAAGCCGCCGAGGTGATCGATCAGCCGGTCGGCCGTGATCATCCCGGGCGACGACCACTTGGGGTCGAACAGCCGCAGTACGTCACGCTGCTTGAGCCCGACCACCCACTCGGTGAACTCCTTGAGCCGCCCGGCGGCCATCACCCCGCCGACCAGGGCACCCACCGACGACCCGGCGACCGCCACGACCTCCAGGCCGCGCTCGCCGAGCACTTCGATGACCCCGATGTGCGCGAACCCTCGCGCTCCACCGGACCCCAACGCCAACGCGACCCGCGGGGACACGCTCCCGATGCTAAACGGCCCACACGCTCGCGTCATGCCCGTCACGCGGCATCCACGCCGCCTGAGCGACCTGGCGGCGCCGCGCATTATCGGGTGCCAGATCAGTGCGTCTGATCCTGCCGGAGAGGATGTCAGTCGGGCTCGGCCAACAGCACGCTCGCCGCACGCTGGATCTTGGTCAGCGCAGACAGCAGAGTGCGGCGCTCGGCTGCGGTCAAGTCTTTGGTGACGCTCTCTTCGAGGCGACGTCGTTCCGATTCGACAGGCTGCCGCAGGGCTCGTCCGGCGTCGGTCAGCCACAGACGAACCAAGCGGTTGTCCCGATCGTCGCGGCGGCGGGTGATCAGGCCGGCGTCGATCAGGCGCCCGGACATCTTCACCACCGCCGGCGTCGAGACGTTCACCTTGGCGGCGATCTCGCCGGGCGTGCGGCCATCCTGGTTCCACAGCACCGCCAGCAAGTGATCTTGACCCAGGTGGAGGCCGTGGCGCTGCATGGCAGCCTCTGCGGCCGCGCGCACCGCTTTGTTGGTGATGCCGTGCAGGTCGAGAAACTCGGGCACCAAGCCTCCTCATTGACGACAGATCATTAACCGGTTATCGTTCGGGCAGAAGATCATTAACCGGTTATCGATCCTGGAGTGAATCATGCTACTGATCACCGGCGCCACCGGGAACGTCGGCCGGGAATTGATCGCGATCCTGGCCGAGAGAAGCGCCGACATGCGCCTTCTGGTCCGCAACCCAGCCCGGATCGTCGCGTCCACGAAGCACGTCGTCGCTGACCTCGACGACCCCGCGACTCTGCCAGCCGCCTTCGACGGCGTCGACAAGCTGTTCCTGCTCACCCCGGGCATCGGTCTGCGTCAGACGGAGAACGCCGTCACGGCAGCCCGGGCCGCCAACGTGGGACACGTCGTTCACCTGTCCTCATCCAACGTGCTCGGCGACCCCATGCCGGCGATGGGCCGTTGGCATCACAACCGGGAGGAACTGATTCGCGCCGCGGGCATCCCAGCCACGATTCTGCGACCAGGCGCCTTCATGACCAACGCGCTGGACTGGCTGCCCACGATCCGAGCGGGCGGCTTCATTCTCGACCCCGTAGGCCCCGGCCGGTACGCCCCGATCGATCCCGCCGACATCGCCGCGGCGGCCGCCATCGCCCTGACCGAAGACGGCCACGAAGGCAAGCAGTACGTCCTCACCGGACAGCAGGCGCTCACCGTGGCGGAGCAGGCCCGCACACTCGCCACCGCTATCGGCCGGCATATCACCGTGCGGCCGGTGGCCACCCCCGAAGAGGCCGTACGATCCCGCTTCCCGAACGGGGCGCCCCCGCCGCTCGCCGCCGCCCTCATCGAGGGCTTCACCCTCATGCGTGCCGACACCACCGGTTTCCGTACCGACACGATTCACCGCCTGCTGGGCCGCCCGGCCGGAACCTTCACCGAATGGTGCACTCGGAACGCCCATCGTTTCTCTTCATAGACCCGCGAATCCTCATGTCTCGAGTACGGCGACTCGATCGGGAAGATTGAAGCGCAGTCATCTCGGCATTTCCGTGCGGCGCAGGGCCGGAGCCACTGACCAGCCGCCGATTCCCGGGGCACAGAATCCGGTGACGGTACGCTGCCGCTGAGAGCCTGGTGGCGGGACGGGGCAAAGCATACGGTTGGCAGTTGGTTACCCGGCACCGCGGTTCACCGGAGCAGCGACCGCGCGGTGGGCTCGAGCCGCAGCCGTTGGGGGCCTGCCGACCACCAGGCCGATGCAGGCGGCAGGACATTCTTGCGCCAACTCCGCGAACTCTCCAATCGCTCGATGTGGCCGTCCATCTGGTTCGTGTCGGCGAAACGGGTGAACCACACGAAAATTTCCTCGCCGGTGCGCACCGGCAACGCCGGAAAGGTGTTCGGTGCGTGCTCCGACCGTAGGTAGGCCAGCGGTTCGCCGCCAGTCTCGGCCAGCACAGGCCGCACTATCTGCTCAAAGAATTCGACGAGCCCGGAGGTGAACCGACCCTCGCCTTGCCACAGGGTGGCGAGCAAGCGCGACGGCGGGACCGCCGCCGGCTCGTCCGGCGACGGTGGAGCAAACGTCGGCCGCGGAAATCCGGCGGCGGCCGACGCCGGACGCAACAGAAGTACGTTGTCGGAGTCGATCATAGTTACGTTCGCGGCCTCGCGGTGTGCCTGCCAGACAGGGCCGCCGTAGAACCTCCCTAGCGCTTCAGCGCGACAGGGCATGGTGTCAAACCCCCGGATCCAGACGAATCTGTCCGGGTCGTCCAAGTCGCGGAACTGCCCGAGGACGGTGATGCCGGCCGCCTCCTGCGTCTCGACGAACTCCCGTTCGAACAACTCGATCAACACGTCTCGTTGCTGATGATGCAGCGTGTACTGCCGCAATTCGACGATCGGGCACCGCAAGTCTCCCATCGGATCCACTCCCTTACGACGCTTCTGCCGGGTCGGCGGTGAGGTTGTCGGAGCGGCCGGCCTCGATACGCGACCACTGCGCGATGGGGCGTCCGCTCGGCCAGCTGAGAACCGGTGTCCAAGTCGGTGGGCCGGTCTCCGTACGGGCCGAGGTGCACTTCTGGGGCCATCCGGCTGGAGAAGCCTCCCACGGCTCCTGCCGTCCCCAGACTGTCAGATCCATGAGCGGCCCGATCAGCGGGAGGGTGGCGTCCACCTCGACCATCGGCAGGTGTCGCCGAGCCGAGGCGATCGTGTCGCCCTCCCGGGTGTGCGCCTTCTCGCGGACTCGAAGCTCGGCCAGCTTCGCCTCGAACACGGCGCGATCCACCGACGGTGGCAGGCTCGCCGCGCCGGACGGGTCGGTCCCGCGCCCGTCGGCGCTCATCGGTTCATCAGCCACGATCGTCTCCTCGTCTCAGTGACGGCTCCGCCGGTCGGCGAGCCGGCCCTCACCGTGCCTGGGGACCGAGCCTGAGGGAAACGATTCGCCCACGACCGAAGACAGGTGACCGGTTAGGCACCGGGGATGCCCGGCGATCGGCGTCGAGCAGGGTGACCGTGGTGGCCGGGAGGCCCGGCAATGTGGCCTCGGGGATCGGCGGGTCGCTTTCGAAGCCGCGTTGAACTAACCCGCCTCGAGGCCCCGGCGGGGGGCTTATCGGCATCACCGTGATTACGGACCTTGGCACCTTCGCCCAGGCACCGGGTTCTGCCCAACCGTTCGTCGCCACCCGAAGACTCCTGCTGGTCGCGCGCAGCGAGGCTGGCGCGCATTCGGTGTACGCCGAATGCTTGTGCGTCCCGGTGCCGGCCCGTCACGCTGGTATCCACGGTCACGGAGGTCCAACTCTTGATCACCTTTGCACTGAGTCCGGACGTCCTCGGGCAGACCCGATTCTCGTTCTCGCCGTTGGCCGAGGCGGCGTTGAGCCTGCGCCTTTTGGGCCGGCCACAACCCACGCACGTGCATTCACCCTGGTTGCGGGAGGCTCGTGGCCGGCTCGACCGGGTTGATCTCGAGCTGCTCCTGTCCGTGGTACCGCCCGGGCCATACATCGCCTCGTGCCTGGTACCCCCCGGACGGGTCTCCCAGCCCTCACTGGAGGAGCAACTGAGGGCTATGACCAACCTGACCGCCGCCGACCTGGAGCGCGACCTACAGCAGGTCTGGTGCGGCCGGCCCCCTCCGCGGCGAGTCGCCGAGCTGCTGGACTCCGGGCCTCGAGCCACGCCTCGGCTGGCGGAGGCACTCTGGGACTACTGGGATGCGGTGATCCGGCCGTTCTGGCCGCGCATGTGCGCGGTTCTGGAGGACGACGTCAGCCACCGCATGGCCGGCCTGATGGACGAAGGCGTCTACTCCTTGTTGCGGGACCTGCATCCCGAGATCAGCGTCGAGTGCGACCGGATGTACGTCGACAAACCGCACTGCGACGGCGAAGTGCAGTATGCGTCGCAGATGATCCTGACCCCGTCGGTCTTCGCCTGGCCGGACCTGATCCTGGATGACGGTGGCAGCGGCCGGTTCGGACTGACATACGGCGCGCGCGGCATCGCCCGGGTGTGGGAGGGGCACGACGCCCCGGCCGTGCGGGGGCCGGAGCCGCTGGCCACGCTGCTCGGCCGTACCCGCGCCGCGATCCTCCGCCGTACCTCGATACCGATGTCAACCACGCAGATCGCTCGCGAGCTCGGCCAGAGTCCGGCGGCGGTCAACGAGCACCTGGGGATCCTGCGCGATGCGGGTCTGCTCACCAGCCGGCGGTCAGCACGCAGTGTCCTGTACCGGCAGACGCCGTTGGCCGAGTACATGCTTCGGGCTCAACCGGACACCGTACGGGTACTGCGCCCCACCGCACGCGGTTGACCGGACCGGGCCGCCTGTACCAGTGACGAAGTCGGCGTCTGCGCCGAGCCGTCCACGGCTCCGATCTGGTTGCATGACTGTTCCCTGGCGATGGCGGACAAGTCGCGCGTCTGAGCCTCGATCACGTATTACGATTCGTACTGGGGCAGATCGATGGCCTCGGCTCGGCTGAAGAGCAGCCGCCGGGAGAGCCCACGCAACGGGCGGCTGACCATCATCCGAGTCGAAATCCAGCGGGCACGGATGGCGGCTTTCGACTGCGGCGCATAAGAGCGGATCCCGCCGGGCGGCATCTGCTGACCGATCTGCACGTAAGGGCGGACGATCCGCTCGTACGCCGCCAACGCAGGCTGGTGCTCTGTGGTCCTGGCCAGCTTGGCTTTGGAGGTCTCCACCAGCACCGTTTGTAGGTCAGTGCTGACACCACCCGGACCAGGAGAGCACCCTAGTGTTGGTGGGAGTTGACACCACCCTGGCGGGCGCGCAAGCGGAGCGAGTCCGAGCAGATTGAGCGGAGGTGGGCGCATGTCGGCGACGAAGCTCCTGGTGCTCGGTATCGTGCACCTCTCCGGCGGCGCGCATGGCTACCAGGTGCGGTCCGAACTGCAGAGCTGGGGTGCGGCCGATGATCCGGGTTCGTGGCGAACGGTCCCCGATCCCCTCAAGATGCGCTCCTAATCAACCTTGACTAGTCGTTCCTCCTCGCGTACTTTGGCCAAGTAATCAAACTTGACTAGCTCAACCAATCCGTTCGCAACACCGAGAGAAGGAATCGAACCCATGGGAAAGTTCGCGATCGAGACGAGAGGGTTGAGCGGGGGTGGGCGAGTGTCGGCGACGAAGCTCCTGGTACTCGGTATCGTGCACCTCTCCGGCGGCGCGCATGGCTACCAGGTGCGGTCCGAACTGCAGAGCTGGGGTGCGGAGAGTTGGGCCAAGATCAAGCCCGGCTCGATTTATCACGCGCTGAAGAAGGCGGCGGCTGATGGCCTCCTCACCGAACACGCCGAGCCGGGCAACTCTGGGCCGGAGCGCGTTCTGTACCGCGTGACAGCTCGGGGACGTGACGAGATGGTCGAACTGGTCCGCGACGGTCTGCGGCGCACCCACGACCCGGACATGCTCAACGCGTCCATCGCCATGTTGCCCATGCTGACCAGGAAAGATGCCATCGCGCACATTAACGAGCGGGTCGCGCGCCTCGAAGCGGAGCTCGTAGTGCAGGCCAAGTGGCGGGAGAACCCGAACCCCGACATTCCCGAACACGTCCGCGATCAGGCCGAACTGTGGGCGGGACACGCACGCACCGAACTGGAGTGGGCGAAGAGCTTGAGCAAACGACTGTCTGAGGGCGCCTACACCATGGCCGATGATCCGGGTTCGTGGCGAACGGTCCCCGATCCCCTCAATATGCGCTTCTAATCAACCTTGACTAGACGTTTCCTCCTCGTGCACTTTGGCCGAGTAATCAAACTTGACTAGCTCAACCAATCCGTTCGCAACACCGAGAGAAGGACTCGAACCCATGGGAAAGCTCGCGATCGAGACGAGAGGGTTGAAGAAAAGCTTCGGCAAGACCCACGCGGTCGCCGGTGTCGACCTGGCCGTGAGCGCCGGGGGCGTGTACGGCGTGCTCGGTCCGAACGGGGCGGGCAAGACCACCACGATCCGCATGCTGGCCACGCTCCTGCGCCCCGATGCCGGAGAGGCGCAAGTGCTCGGTTACGACGTCGTGCGTGACGCCCGGGCGGTGCAGAGCAGGGTGGGCCTCACCGGGCAGTTCGCGTCGGTCGACGAGGACCTCACCGGGGTGGAGAACCTGTTGCTGCTCGCCAGGTTGCTCGGCTACTCACGCCGCCGAGGCAGGGAGCGGGCGGCCGACCTGCTCGACGCGTTCGGTCTTGCCGAGGCGGCCGACCGGCAGGTGAAGAAGTACTCCGGCGGGATGCGCCGGCGCATCGACATCGCGGCGAGCCTGGTCGTCACCCCCGAACTGATCTTCCTCGACGAGCCCACGACCGGGCTCGACCCGCGCAGCAGGAACCAGGTCTGGGAGATCGTCAGGGGCATGGTCGCCGAGGGCGCCACCGTGTTGCTGACCACGCAGTACCTCGACGAGGCCGACCAGCTGGCCGACCGGATCGCGGTGATCGACCACGGGAAGGTGATCGCCGAGGGCTCGAGTGGCGAGCTCAAGGCATCGGTCGGTGCCGGCTCGCTGCACGTACGGCTACGTGCGCCCGAGCAGCGGGCCGAGGCCGAACGGGTCCTCGCCGGCGTCCTCGAGGTGCCGGCCGAGCCGTCCGCCGACCCGGCCGCGCTGTCCGCGCGGATCTCCGACCCCGAGCGGGTCGCCCGCGCCCTGGCCGAGCTGTCCCGCAGCGGCATCGACGTCACCGAGTTCGCGCTCGGTCAGCCGAGCCTGGACGAGGTGTTCCTCACCCTGACCGGACACGCCGCCGAGGAGGATGCCGCATGAATGCCACGACCGCGGAACAGGCGTCGGCGCCGGTCACCGAGGACGCGCTGCGCAGTGTGCTGTTGGCCGGCGAGCGGCCGTCTCGCCCCGGCCCGGTGCTCACCTCGCTGACGTTCGGCTGGCGCGCTTTGCTGAAGATCAAACACGTGCCCGAGCAGCTCGTCGACGTGACCATGTTCCCGATCATGTTCACGCTGATGTTCACCTACCTGTTCGGTGGCGCGCTCGCCGGGTCGACACAGGAATACCTGCAGTTCCTGCTGCCCGGCATCCTGGTGCAGGCGAACGTCATGATCACCATGAACACCGGCATTACGCTGAACACCGACATTCAAAAGGGCGTTTTCGACAGGTTCAGGTCGCTCCCGGTGTGGCGACCGTCGCCGCTGGTCGGCGCCCTGCTCGGCGATGTGATGCGCTACTCGATCGGGTCGGCGATCGTGATCACGCTCGGACTGGTCCTAGGGTTCCGGCCGGAGGGTGGCGCCGTCGGCGTGGTGCTGTCGGTCGCGCTGCTGCTGGTGTTCTCGTTCTGCCTGTCGTGGCTGTGGACGATGCTCAGCCTGATCCTGCGCACGCCGAACTCGGTGGCGGGGGTCAGCATGATGGTGATGTTCCCGCTGACGTTCGTGAGCAACATCTTCGTGGACCCGAAGACGATGCCCGGGTGGATGCAGGCGGTCGTCGAGGTCAACCCGATCAGCCACCTGGCGACCGTGGTACGCGGCCTGATGGACGGCTCGGTGCCCGCCGGGGAAATCGGCTGGGTGCTCGTCTCGTCCGTACTTCTCGTCGCGGTCTTCGGTCCCATCACCATGGTCCTCTACCGCAACAAGAAGTAGATGCCGCTACCGCGAGCACTTGGTCGAAATCAGCTTCGACAACCCGGCCCACTCGGCCAACGCCATCACCGGTACCAGGCCCGGACACGACAAGGAGAGCCGAATGAGCACCATCCCCAAGAACAACTCGGAAACCGTTGCGCACACGCCCGGGCGGGCGAGCAGCATCGGAGTCTGGATTCTGCAAGTCGTGCTGGCGGCGATAATCGCCGGCGGCGGAATCTCGAAGCTCGCCGGCGACCCGGTCATGGTGGACATGTTCGCCGACATCGGGGCTGGCCAGTGGCTCCGGTACCTGGTCGGAGCGCTGGAGGTCGCGGGAGGGGTTGGACTCCTGATCCCGGCTCTGGCGGGCCTGGCCAGTCTCGGGTTAGCGGCATTGCTGACCGGTGCTGTCATCACCGATCAGTTCGTGCTCGAGCAGAGCCCTTGGCTGCCGCTCGCCTGTCTCGTCGTGGCGGCCGTGATCGCAAGGGCGCGGTGGTCGCGCACTGAGGCCGTCGTCGGCACGCTGCTCAGGCGCTGAGACAAACCTCTCGAACGGAGATGTGAGATGAACGAGATGGACTTTCGCGTGACATCAAACGATGGCACCACCATCGCCTACGACAGGGAAGGAAGCGGTCCGGCCGTCATTCTGGTGGGCGGAGCACTCGACGAGGGGGTGGAGAACGCTCCCTTGGCGCCAGCTCTCGCCGAGCACTTCACGGTCTACAACTATGCCCGTCGGGGACGCGGCGCGAGCGGCTTCACCGAGCCGTACGCCGTGGAAAGGGAGATCGAGGACCTGGATGCGTTGATCGCGGAGGCGGGCGGCTCGGCACACCTGTTCGGGGCGTCCTCAGGCGGCGCGCTGGCGCTGGAAGCCGCCGCGGCCGGGTCAGCCATCGACACGATCGCCGTGTGGGAGGTGCCCTACGCGGCCGGGGACGACATACGCCCGCGATTCGAGGAGTACATCGCGGACACCCGACGCGCCTTCGACGCCGGGCGAGACGAGGAGGTTCTCGAACTGTTCATGCGCCTGTCCGGCGCTTCCGACGACAACATCGCGGCCAGGAAAGCGGCAGGCAAGCAGACGTCGCATTGGGCGGATTCGGTCGCCCTCGCGCCCACGCTGGTCCACGACAGCGTCTTCCACAACCGCTACCAATTGCCGACCGATCGACTGGCAACGGTCACCCAACCGGTCCTGGTCACCACCGGAGGACCGATCACGGTCCCCTACATGGCAGGCCTGCCCTCGGACTTCTTCGACCGCGCAGCCGACGAGCTTGCAGACCTACTACCCCACGCTCAACGGGAGACCCTCGACGGGCCGGATCACGTCGTCGACCCACAGACCATCGGCCCACTGTTGCTACGGTTCTTCAGCACCGAACACTGAGAGGCCCGCGAGGTGGTGCGGGAAGACCGATTAGGCACCGCGCAAGCAGATCTTCGTCGCGCCAGGGACACGGGGCGGACAGGTGGTGCCGAGGTTGATGTCGTCGGCGGCATCACAGGCCTGATCCTGGGCGTGCTCGTCACCAACGTCTTCGTCGCCACGCAAGGCCGGGCCGTCGTACTGACCTGGGCTTCAGTGGGACTCGATCTGGCCTACTCGCGGCTCATCGGCTCCGTCGTCGGTCGTACCCCGCACTCCGGGCCGCCTCAGTACCGCCCACCGAACCCCTGCGCAGCACATGACCAGGCACCTCGGTAGGGCCAGTGATTCCGGGCTGTGGTCGCATGCGGTCACCGTTCCCGGGCGGTGGCCCGGTGCCGAAAGTCGTGCCCACGGCGTGCTCACGTCAGGAGTGCCACCGATGACGCAGCCGCGTTCCCGGGTCGACCTGTACGTGGCGATCCGACGGGATGCCCGATCTGGGATGTCCAACCGCGCGCTGCAGCGCAAGCACGGCGTCGGCTTCCGAACCGTGACAGCGGCGCTGGAATCTGCATGGCCGAAGGAGAGAAAGCAACCGCCCAAACGCGACTCACGACTTGACGCGTACCGAGTGGTGATCGACGACTGGCTGCGCTCGGACCTCGACGCGCCGCGGAAGCAGCGACACACGGCGAAGCGGATCTTCGATCGACTGCTTGACGAACATGACGGGGCCGGGGTGGTGTCGTACTGGATGGTCCGCGAGTACGTCGCCACCCGACGCCGTGAGATTCGCGTCGAGGTCGGACGGGAACCTGCCAACGCGTTCATCCCGCAAGAGCACCTCCCGGGCCGCGAGGCCGAGGTTGACTTCGGCGACGTCGCCATCCGCCTGCGCGGCGAGCTCGTAACCTGCGCGCTGTTCAGCCTTCGGCTCTCCTACTCGGGCAAGGCCGTGCACAGGGTCAGTGCCTCGGCTGGGCAGGAAGCCTTCTTCGAGGGTCACGTCCACGCCTTCAACGTGCTCGGCGGGGTGCCGACCGGGAAGATCCGCTACGACAACCTCAAGGCCGCCGTCGCGAGCGTGATCGGGTTCTCCCGCCAGCGGGTCGAGGCCGACAGGTGGACCGCCGTCCGTTCCCACTACGGCATCGAAGCCTTCTATTGCCAGCCCGGAATCCAAGGTGCGCACGAGAAGGGCGGCGTCGAGGGGCAGATCGGCTGGTTCCGACGCAACCACCTCGTCCCCATCCCAGAAGTCGACTCCCTCGCCGAGCTCAACGCTATGGTCGACGCCTGGGACGAAGCCGACGACGCCCGGTGGATCGGGTCCCGCGCCCGCACGGTCGGGGAACACTTCGCCACCGAGCAGCCACTCCTCGCGCCCCTGCCGACCGAGCCGTTCGAGACCGGCCGCTGGTTCACCCCGCGCGTGGACCGGTACGCCCAGGTCACGGTCCGGATGAGCAAGTACTCCGTGCCCGCGCGCATGGTCGGCCGTCAAGCCCGGGTGCTCCTGAACGCCAGCGACCTGGTCGTGTTCGACGGCAGGACCGAGATCGCCGCCACGAACGGCTCATGACCAAGGGCTCGACCCGGGTCGACCTGGACCACTATCTCGAGGCCCTCCTCCGCAAACCGGGCGCGCTACCCGGTGCGAAAGCGCTGGAGCAGGCCAAGGCATCCGGGCGGTTCACGCCCGTTCACGACGCCTGGTGGGCCGCGGCCTGCAAGGCCCACGGTGACGCCGACGGCACCCGTGCCCTCATCGAGGTCCTGATGCTGCACCGGCACCTTCCACACGACCACGTCGTCGCCGGACTCGCGACGGCGCTGCGTGCAGGCGCGCTCACCGCGGACGCTGTCGCGTTGGAAGCGCGCAAGTACAACGACACAGCAGATGGCGGAGCCGACGACACGACAGCGGACCACCAGTCCCTGATGAGCGGCGACAGGGCACGCGGAGAAGGCGAGATCCCTGCCGTGCGATCGCTGACCGAGCGCCGGCTCCGCGCCCACATCCCGGCCGACACTCGGCCGCTGCCGAGCGTGGAGAAGTACGACCAGCTGTTGGCCAGCCGACGTGACACCCCGAACGAAGGAGCCGCACCGTGACCACCAAGCGCCGTGGAATGACCGAAGAAGCAGCCGACGCCGCGATCGACCAAGCGTGCCGGATGCTGCGAATGCCCACCATCCGCAATTCCTTCACCGACTACGCCGACCGGGCAGGGCGTGAGCAGATGTCTTACCGCGGGTTCCTCGCCGAACTATTGCTTGCCGAGCGCGACGATCGCGCCCGACGCCGGTCCGAACGCCGGATCAAGGCCGCCAAGTTCCCCCGCGAGAAGTCCCTGCGGGCCTTCGACTTCGACGCCAACCCCAACATCGATCCCGCCGTGATCCACACCTCGCCAAGTGCGAATGGGTCCAGAAGGGACAGCCGCTGTGTCTGATCGGGGACTCCGGCACCGGCAAGTCCCATCTGCTGATCGCACTCGGCACCGAGGCCGCCATGGCCGGCTACCGGGTCAAGTACACCCTGGCGACCCAGCTTGCCAACGAGCTCGTCGAGGCCGCCGACGAGATGACGCTGGCGAAGACCATCGCCCGCTACGGTCGCGTCGACCTGCTGTGCATCGACGAACTCGGCTACATGCAACTCGACCGCCGCGGCGCGGAACTCCTCTTCCAGGTCCTCACCGAGCGTGAGGAGAAGGCCTCGGTCGCGATCGCGTCCAATGAGTCCTTCGGCGGCTGGACCAAGACCTTCACCGACCCCCGGCTATGCGCAGCCATCGTCGACCGACTCACCTTCGGCGGCACCATCCTCGAGACCGGCACCGACTCCTACCGTCTGGCCCAAGCCACAAAGCAGCGGACAACCTGACACCCGTCGGGCGCGGAAGCGGTGCCGACGCAAACCAACATCCGCGGCACCGACACGTGCCCGGCGGTGTCAGAACTCGCCAACAAGCGGTGACGGACGAAACCTCCGCAGCCACCAGCTCACCCGCGAGCACATAGGCGCCGACCAGAGCCGGGCTGGTGCCAAGCCCGGTCAGCGGCGAAGGGCAACACGCCGCGTCTCCCACCAGCGTGATCCGGCCCGCGCTCCAGTGATCCATATGCACCTGGACCAGGGCGTCGAAGTAGAAGTCGTCCGCATCGCGGGCGGCTGCGAGTAGTTCCGGCGTACGCCAGCCGAGGCCGGCGAAGCGGTCCTCCAGAAGCCGGCGTTGCGCATCGAGGTCGCGCCGGTCGTACGCCAGGGGTTCGGACGTGAAGGACAGAGCCGCCTTTGCCAATCCGGCTTCCCGTCCCGGCCGGAGGCTGACCACCAGGCCCCCGGGAGCGTTGAACATCTGATACCAGCCGTCCAGCGATGTCGACTCTTCGGCGGTGAACCACGCCATGTAGCCGCCGAGCGGGCGGACGAAACGGTCCTCGGGCCCGAAGGCCAGGCGGCGGGTGGCGGAGTGTGGACCATCGGCACCGATGACCAGATCGAAGACCTGCTCGCTTCCGTCGCTCAGGGTCGCCCGCACCCCGTCTGGGCCGTCGACGAGAGCGCGGATGCTCGTCGAGAACAGGTAAGTAACGCCGGCCGCGAGACTGGACTCGACGAGGATTTCCGCCAGGTCGCCGCGCAGGACCTCGATCTCGCTGATGATCCCTTCGCCGCCGAAGTCCTCGATCGTCATCTCGGTCCGTCGACGACCCCGGTCGTCGACGTCGGCGATGCCCTGCTGGTGCAGGCTGACCGCACGCACACGGTCCAGGAGGCCCATCCGGCGTAGCACGGTTCGTCCCGCACCGCGGATGTCCACCGCCTGCCCACCCGGCCGGATCCGGTCCGCGATCTCGACGACCGCCACCTCGGCGCCCGCACGAGCCAGCAGACATGCGACAGCGGGGCCTGCGAGGCCACCACCACTGACCAGAATCCGCCGGCCCGACAACCCATTCATCGACATGCCCGAACCCTGCGCCGTCCGCCGGTCACCGGCAAGGATTCGGCCGGCGTCGAAGGCAAACCACCAAATGCCGGTGGTCCCCTGCCCTGGAGCCCCATGCCCAGAAGCGTCCTCCCAAAGTAGATATCGGATGGTCCGTGAACTCACCGACGCCGGTCTCGACGTCGCGGTGGCCCGTAACTCGGCGGCGAACAACCGGGCGTACGTCCAACCTCCGCGGTGGCGCACCGCTTCGCATCATTCGTCCTGTGCCGAAACATTACGGCCCGCAGTTGAACCCCGTATGGTCCGCCGTCGGTGGGCAGATCCACTACGACCACATGGAGGCGATCATGAACGACCAAGCAGCCAATCCGGCCCTTCCGCCTGTGGTGGACCGAAAAACCTGGCAGGACGCGCGGGAAGCACTGTTGGCACGAGAGAAGGCGCACACCCGTGAAGGGGACGCGATCGCGGCTGCACGGCGGCGGCTGCCGATGGTGGAGGTCGACGCCACCATCGAGGTCATCGGTCCTGACGGACCGATCACGATCCTTGACGTCTTCGAGGGCCGAAAGCAGCTCATCGCGTACTTCCACGCCTGGTGGCCCGACCAGCCCGCCGCGGAGCAATGCGAAGGCTGCACATTCTTCAACAGTCAGGTCCGCGAGCTGTCCTACATCCATTCCCGCGACGCCACGTACGCCGTGCTCTGCAAGGGCCCGTACGAGGAGAGCGTCCGCTACCGGAACTTCCTCGGCTTGGATATGCCGTGGTACTCGGCTGAGAAGACGGCGCCGCAGCTCCTGGAGGGCCGTGACTGGCAACGCCACCACCTCGTCTTCTACGTCCGCGAGGGCGAGCGGGTGTTCGAGACGTACTACACCGGCGGTCGCGGCGTCGAGATCATGGCACCCACCCACGGGCTGCTGGACATGACCGTCTACGGACGCCAGGAGACATGGGAAGACTCCCCCGACGGCTGGCCCAAGCCCTGGGGGGACGCCAAGAACCCCCAGGTCTGGCGTATGAACGGACGCCCCATCGTCCAGTGGTCCCGCATTGAGGCCGGCCGCTCCGACGAGCTGACCTAGGGCTCGCACGATCCCGGTGGAGGCGCCTGGAACTCAGTCGCCAGGCTTTGCTCGCCTTCGCGGCGGGCTTCCAGCTCGGCGTCGCGATCGCCTGGCGGGATCATGCCGGTCTCAGCGAGGAAGGCGGCGATGAGATCGGCATGGTTCTGGCAGGTTTGTAGGGCGGTGTTTGCCGGCTTTCCCGGCCTCCGACTACTACGAAGCCTCCGCCCCGCCCGACGCCATCAGCAGACGACGCACCTGCCATGCCTTCTCCGCTGGCCGCGTGAGGCGAGGGCGACACCGGGCGGTTCGCACGTTCACCTGGTATCGATCGACGAGTGAGGCACCCAGCTCTACCCCTGCGGCATCGCCACGGCTACGCCGCAGACATTCACCATGGCCTCCCGACGGCTTGTCACATCCCCGCCGAAAGTTCCCCGGCCGCCAAGGCGGCGGGTGCACACCGCAACCAGCCGACCCATATCCGCCGGGTTCGAGCCGGTGGGCCGTTAAGGGGCGTCATACACTGGTCCCGCCTCCTCACGACCAACGGGCGCACGGTCTGCCGCAAGACCTCCCAGGTCAAATGAGTGCAGTGCTGACCCGCCGGCCGCTGCCGGAGCCATCCTGCACCAGCAGGCTGACAGAACCTATTAGATCAGTGCACCTCGGGCCCCGGAGGGCTCAATTCCGTCGGAGCGTGGCCAGAGTGCCCTGATCCGGTGGTTGGATGTCCGCAATCAGGCCCCACTCGAAGCGTGTCCGCAGGCGGTCATCCAGAGTGAATAGTTGCCGCGGTGAGCGGTTGGAACTGATGACGATCTGCTTGTTGGCGTTGTGCAGGGCGTTGAAGGTATGGAGGAACTCGTCCTGTGCTCGGTCGCTCTTCTCCAGAACCTGGATGTCGTCGATCAGCAGGATGTCGACCTCGCGATAGCGACGCTGGAAGGCCGATGTCTCGTCCGGCAGCGGTGAATGGACGAGGTCATCGGTGAACTGTTGGGCCGACACGTATCGGACAAGCCGCGCGTTGCCGGCCGTCCCGGCGTACTGCCCGATGGCATGCAGCAGGTGTGTCTTGCCCAGCCCGGAGCCGCCGTAGACGAACAGCGGGTTGTAAGGCCCCGCCGGTGACTCGGCTACGGCGACAGCCGCGGCGTGTGCAAAACGGTTGGCTGCGGAGACGACGAACGTCTCGAAGGTGTACGCGGGGTCGAGCCGGTCCTCTTCGATGACGGCGATGCTAGGCCCGAGACACACGTTCTCGCAACGGAACCACAGCCCCGGCCGAAGCGGCGCCAGCCGCGGGGCCCGCTGTGGGCCTCCCGCGTCTCGAGCCCGGCTGCACTCGCGCAACCTCCGATGCTGAACGTTGGCAATTTGCCCGGCTCGGCCACCAGCCCAGTGGCAGCATGTCGTGGTCCCTCCCACCGAGCAGCCGGGGTGGCGCGCGAACTCGGCGGCAAATCCGGGTGTCGGAGCCTTGTTCTGGGCTGCTTTGCGCTGTTGTGCTCCGGTGCGGGCTCCGCGATAGTGGTCGGCGCCGGCTCGATCGTGTGGTCTTCGGTCAGATCGAGCGGTGAAAGCAGGACCGGCGAGCTGAGGGTGAGCGCGGCAGCGAGAACACGAGGGTGAGCCTACGGCCCGCCCTCGTGTCGATCGCTGTTACCAGCCTACGGCGATGAGCATGTACTGCGGGTTGTCGATGGCGATATAGCTGGACTGGTCGGCGGCGTCGTCGTACGGGAAGCCGTAGGCCTTGTGGGCGATCGCGTGGTTGTGCCAGAAGCGGGCGTAGTAGTTGGCCGGGCCGTTCTGGTAGTAGAGGCTCGTGTCGCTCCACTTTGCCTGGGCGAGCTGCGCGACGTGCCGGTTTAGGGCGCCGCAGAGGGCGGCACTCGTCGCAAGCGGGCCGGCACACCCGAAGACGTCGGCGGTGGAGACGTTGTATCCGAGCGATGTGGCGTAGTTCTTGAAATAGTCCTGGTACTGGCCGCCGGGCTGGAATGCGGTGTCCTTGGAGGGCGCAAGGATCCGATAGGGAGCCTGCACCTGGGCGAGGTGCTTGAACTGCGTGGGCATGTTGTTGACGAATTCAGCGAAGGTCGCGTTGCGGGGCTGCGCGAACGTCGCCTGGGTTTCGCCGACGGTAGCCTCTTTTCCGCTCTTGGTGTGGGTGCGGATGGCGAGTTTGAGCCCGAAACCGTCGACACGGGTGGTGTTGACGCCGATCCAGGAGGCGGTGGTGTTCAGTTCGATGAAGTCGGAGTACTGGCTGTCCGGCGAGCCGAGGTGGAAATACATGCGGGCGGCGGTGACCACCGGGACGTCGACGTACTGTTTTTCGGCGATCGAGTGGGTCTGGCCGTTGAACGTCCAGTAGACCTTGCTGTCGGGATATTCGCCGTTGGTGCGGTTGAGCACCTTGAACGTCATGACGTGGCTCGACACCGGGATGCCGCTGGTGCTTCCCCAGAAGTCGGCCGCTGAAGCGGGGGCGGCCAGGCACAACCCGGCGGCCACGGCGGCCGCGGCCATTCCCGTGCGGAGGGCGTTGATGATAGGCATCGGATGGGCCCCTTATTTCTTGTAGACGGCGACGTAGTCGACCTTCATGGCGTGGCCGCCGACCGTTGCGGTGGTCGGCCCACCCCCGAAGGCGTTCGGGAAGCCGCCGCCCATCGCCAGATCGAAGATGATGAAGAACGGATGATCGACCGCCTTTGACCAGGTGTCGGCGGGCACCTGGTTGGCTTGCACGGTGAAGTAGTTGGTGCCGTCGCGGTACCAGCGGATCTGCTCCGGCGTGACGGATCGGTCGATCTGCACGGCGTACGTGTGGTAGCCCGTCTGGCATCCGGCGCAGGCGCGCTCGCCGCTGCCGATTCCGGTCGACTCGTTGCACGGGCCGCCCGGGTTCGTGCCGCAGTGGAACGTGCCGAACACCGAACTGCGGCCGTTGACGTCCTCCATGATGTCGACCTCGCCCGAGGTGGGCCAGGGAGTGCCGGTGCGCAGGGTGGAGCCGAGCATCCAGAACGCCGGCCAGTAGCCCGCGCCGTTGGCCGTGGTCACGTCCGGCTGCTGGATCGCGGCCTTGACCAGCATGACCTGACCGGCCGCGACACCGTACGTGGCCTTGGTCTCGATGCGCCCGGAGGTCCAGCCGGTGGTGGGGTTGGTGCCGGCGTGTTTGGCCTTGATGACCAGGTGCCCGTTGCCGTCGCGGAATACGTTCTGGGTGCTGTTGGTCATGGTCTCGATCTCGCCGGTCCCGAAGTTGCTGCCCGGTCCGGTGTCGTACTGCCAGGCGCTGGTGTCCACGCCGCTGTTCGCCGCACCGTCGAAGTTGCTGCTCCACGCCAGCGTGAACCCGGCCGGCGGCGCCGGAATCGCCGCGGCCCCGGCAGCGCCGGTCGCCGCGTCCGCGGGACTGACGGCCGCAGCGCACAACAACGCGCCGGCGGCCACCGTGACAGCTGCTTTTCGGGGTAACCGTCCCATGATTTTTCTCCCACGTTCAGAGGTTTCTCCGAAACGACAAAGTTTGCTTATAGATGTTCGACCGGTCCACCGATACACGTCAATCCCCGTCAATGTAAGAGTTCTGCAAGGGGACTTCTGTCGCGAGGTGACGGGTAGTGCCACGCATGGTCGTGCCGCCCGTGAAAGTGTTCAGGCGATCGTGAGGTGGGCCAGGTCCACAGCAGACCGTCCTCCCACGGCCATGTGTAAGCGTTTCGTTCGGATTGGGTAAGCGATTGTCCTTCCTGTTTGGGTGGCACGTGCGGGGGGGAGCAATCGGCTCGGTCGCGTGTCCGGCGTCGACTGGTCCGAAAGAGCGAAGCGGAACCGAGAATCTGATGCGTATCAAGGCGATGTCACTGGTATCGAGCGGCCTTCTCGCGGGTGTGGCGCTCGCGGCCTGCGGGAAGACGGGCGTGGTGAACGCCGAACCGGCCGCCATCTCGTCCAGCCGGCCTCACGCCGCTGCATCAATGGCTTCGAACAGTGGCCCGGGCGGGAACGGCGGAACCGCGTTGTGCACCGTGGACGACCTGAGCGGGGGCACCAAGCCCGACGACGGCGGCGGTGCGGCCGGTCACGAGGGTAGATTTGTCATCGTCACCAACATGTCGGGCTCGGCCTGTGCGTTGAAGGGGTTTCCGACCGTCGCGTTCTCGGCGGATTCCGAGGGCACCCTGGTGGGGTCGGCGTTCGAGCGGATGCAGAGTGACACTCCCGAGAAAATTGTCATCCAGCCCGATAAGGACGCGTACATCAGCGTGCTGCTCGCCGACACCGGCGCCGAAGGCGACGATTGCGAGCCGACTCACGTCGAGGGCTACTCGATCCAGTTGTCCGGCAGCGACCACAAGCTGATCGTGAAGGACATGCAGACCGCCTGTTCAGCCGAGGGCAAGGGCGTTGGCCAGATCGGGCCGTTCATCCAGGGCACGCCGGAGTAGAGCGCTTCGCGTGACGAGCGCGTGGCCGAGCCGGGGCGGCGTGTCAGCCGACGCCTACTGTGCGGCGGGAAGGATGCACGCGGGCATGTCGGAACGGCGGGCGACGCACACACCCGCGATCTGATCGGCGGTGAAGACGAGGCGGGTACGCACGACCACCGACAAGTCGTCGACGATCACGTCCGGCTTGCGCCCGCAACAACCGTTGCAAATCGGCACGCTCCGAGATCCGCTCGGCGGCGAACCTGGTCGAAGGAACCTCGATCGACTGATCAGCAGTCATCTCGAACAGCAGCGACCGTACATCCTGCCGCCTGGGTAGCTCCAACGGAAGCCGCGACAGGCCACGCTGCGCTCACCCGGAAGCCGCACGAACCAGCAAGGTCAAATTATGACGAAGGCGCGAACGCTCTGGTTCGCGCCTTCGCGCACTGCCAACTATGTGGGCGATACTGGGATCGAACCAGTGACCTCTCCGGTGTGAACGGAGCGCTCTCCCGCTGAGCTAATCGCCCTCGACGGGACCAGACTCTACTAGACAGCGCGCCCGCGCGGCGAATCAGGGGTCAGTGACTCGCCAGCCAGTCTCGGCTTTCGGCTATCAGGTCGACGCCGAAGCTGAGTCTTACGGAGCCCCACACGACGGCCGCGACGAAGACCAGCCCGATCAGGCCGATGAGGGCGCGGGCGGGCCAGGGGCGCCGGCCGATCCAGCGCGTCCAGCCTTGGACTTGGCGTTTGGTGAAGTCGAGGAGTTTTTTGGCCCACGTGAACTCGATGGCCCAGATGGCGAGGCCGAGGATCACGATGGCCCAGCCGGGGCCGGGGAACGGGATCAGGACGATGCCGAGGGCGATGACCAGGGTGCCCAGAATGCCCACGCCGATGCGCAGCGCGAGGCGACCGGTGGGGCTGGCCCGGATCTTGTTGAGGATGTGTCCCGGCGAACGATCTTCGTCCGCTTCTGTACCCATTTCATCCCCCAGTGTTCCCGGGCCCCGTCACTACCCGGGAGGAATGGACGTTACCGGAGTAAGTCAACTGCTGGACCACCCGACGCCGGGCGGAACCGAGTACTTGGGCAGAACAGGACAAGATATCGCTTTATGTCTTGTGCGAAAGGGTTTTCGGAACCGTCTTCCCACTACTGGGTGAGATCAGCGTATGGCGGAGCGTAATGACAGGGATCACCTGAGTATGGGAAACGCGGGGTTCACCAGCCTCGCAGCGGTGCCGGGGGGAGTTCGTCCATGAGTACCATTCGTCCAACGACCGTCGAGGTCGAGACCTCGCTGCGGCTCGTAGCGCCTGATGCCACGGCTCTGCCCGTGCGCGCCAGTCTCCGCTACGACCCGGCGGACCCGTACGCGGTCCACGTGTTGTTCCACGCAGAATCAGCCGGTGGGGAAGCCGTGAGCTGGTCCTTTGCGCGGGAACTGCTCGTGACCGGGCTCGATGAGCCAGCGGGTATCGGCGACGTCCGGGTGTGGCCGTGGGCCACGCCGCGGGGGGATTTTGTCGCCTTGGCGCTGTCGTCGCCTGACGGCAACGCGCTGTTCGAGGTGCCGCGAAGTGTCCTTGTCCGATTCTTGCGGCGCACCTATGTGGTGGTGCCCCGCGGTCGGGAATCGGAGCACCTGGACGTCGATGCGGCGGTGAACCGGCTTCTCGCCGGTCGTTAAGGAAAACGCCGAGGGCGATCCGCCCGGACACTGCCGGTCCGGACGGGTCGCCCTTTCCATGCATGAACCCGACACTAGGTCGAATAGCGGAATCGGCGGGAAGAAACGCCGAATATTCGGGCAACTATTCACCCGGCCCGCGTTTTCGTGGGCAAACGAGGGGCGAACACATGGTGCGCCCCTTGTCAGCGCCGGTTACGGTCGGCGCGATGTCCTCTGTTGACGCGATCGCGGGCATAACCGCGCCGACCATGGTCCCGCCCGGTTGGGCGGGCGTCGGCACCTGCGCGCTCGACGCCGACGGCACCTTCGGGCCGCGGCTGCTCCCACACCACGTGCTGATGTTGACCACGGCCGGGCACGGCCCCGTCGAGGTCGACTTCACGACACTGAACTGCCGGCCGGGCACCCTGCTGTGGGCGCACCCGGGCCAGGCTCTCCGTCTACCCACCCCGGGCCTCGACGCCTCGTTCGTGACCTTCGAGCCGCGGCTGGCCCGCCAGCCCGAGCCGGACGGCGTCCGGCACTGGCAGCTCGAGGGCGAGGACGAGGACGCGGTGATCAGCGACTTCTCCCAGCTGGCGGTCGACTGCGAGCGACATAGGCCGGGCCCGCTCGCGGCCGCACTGCTTCAACATCAGCTGACCGTGCTGCAGCTGCGCATCGCGCTGCTCACCCCGGAGCGGAACGACGCCGGGCCCGAGGCGCGCACCTACGCGCACTTCTCCCGGCTGCTCGAGGACGGCCATCCGAGCAGCCGCCGGGTCGAGGACTACGCGGCCGATCTCGGGTGCTCGGTGCGGACCCTCACCCGCGCCTGCCTCGCGGTCACCGGGCGTACGGCCAAGCAGGTGGTCGACGACCGGGTCGCGCTGCAGGCCCGCCGGTTGCTCGCCTGCACCCCGCTCTCGGTCGCCGAGATCGGACGCCATCTGGGCTTTCCCGAGCCGACCAACTTCGGCCGCTTCTTCCACCGCGAGGTCGGCACGAGCCCCGGCCAGTTCCGCTCCCAAGTGGCGCCGAACGGCCGGATTCCGGTGCCCGCACAGCGACGATCACCTGACTGACCGTAATTCCCACAAATCCGTGGGGTATGTGCGACGTCGATCACCCGAAGGAGCATGATGGGTGAGTGCAGATCTCCGCGCGCGGCGACTACGCGGTCCGGGCCGCCCTCAGCTTGGCGCAGGCCTACCCGTCGCTGATGTCGGCCCAGGCCATCGCTCAAGATCAGGACATGCCTCGCAAGTTCCTGGAGGCGGTCCTGGCCGATCTTCGCCGAGCCGGGGTGGTGCGGGCCCAGCGCGGCGCCGAGGGCGGTTACACACTGTCGCAGCCGCCGCGCGACGTGACGATCGGCCAGATCCTCCGGGCGGTCGACGGGCCGCTCGCCGGCGTACGCGGTCTGCGGCCGGAAGAGACCCGCTATGAGGGAGCCGCGGAAAATCTGCCCAATCTCTGGGTGGCGGTGCGCGCCGCGGTCCGCGAGGTCGTCGACGAGGTGAGCCTGGCCGAGCTGATCAGCGGCCGCATGCCCGCCCACGTCCGCAAGCTGACCACGCGCCCCGACGCCTGGCAGCCGCGCTAGACGCTCGGCGGGCATGAGGCCGGCGGAACGGGCCCGAAGGCGGAACGGGCCGGAAGGCGGAACGGGCCGGAAGGCGGAACGGGCCGGAAGGCGGAACGGGCCGGAAGAGGGCCGAGGTTTCTAAAAAGAACAGAACGGGAACCGGTCGCCCATCTGACGAACCACTTGGGAGGGACGACCGATGGCCGTTTTGTTCCGCAGCCGTAAGAAGATCGGCCCGATCATCTTGAACTTCACCGAGCACGGTTTCTCCTCGTGGAGCATCAAGATCGGCCGCTGGTCGTGGAACTCGCGCACCCGGGCGAACCGCGTCGACCTGCCCGGCCCGCTGTCCTGGCGGCAGAACAAGCGCAAGGCCTAAGCCGCCGCGATCATGACGTCCCCGCCGAGCCGGCCGTGGTCCGGCTCGCGGGTGACCGCCCCGGAGTCGATCAGCGTGTGCAGCACCCGTACGGCGTCCGCCGCGCGATAGATCGTCTCGGTCAGGGCGAATGTTTTCAGGTCGGTGACGCTCGCCGGGCCGCTCGCGGCCAGGTGGGCGAGGAGTTCCCGGCGCAGCGGTCCCGGATGCGGCGTCAGCGAGATGTCGATCAGGTGCCGGTCGGGGTCGCCCGGGTCGCGGTAACGCACGCCCGCGAACTCGTCGACCGCCCACAACGCGTCCTTGAACCCCTCGAGGCTCTTGCCCGAGGTCGTGCCGAACGCGAGCACCTGCCCGGCCTGTTCGCCGGTCGCCATCTCGACCTCGGCGAACAGCGGCCACCCGGACCGATAGACCTCGGCCGATGCTCCGGCCGGCAGAATCAGGAGGACCTCGGCCGGCTTTCCGCCGGTCAGGGCGGCGACGGTGGTCGCCGCCGGCGGCTCGCCGGCGCTCGCGTCGAGATAACCCAGCAGGGGTACGCGCTGAGCACCGAGCGCCTTCAGGCCGACCCCGAGTCGTTCGTCGGTGCCGCCGGAGATCGTGTGCACGGCGAACCCGGCCGCCGAACCCGCCTCCTGCTGGGCCCGCTTGAGCCGTTCCTCGATCGGCCCGAGGTCGGCGCCGACCGCCACCATGGACAGTTCCCGCCCGCGGGCGAGGTCGGGCTGGTCGGCCAGCACGCGGACGGCCTCCTCGGCTGCCGCCCCGCCGTCGGCGTCGGCGTAGCCGTGCGCGTAGACGACTCGGCGCCCGCGGTGCAGAGCGGCCGGGGCCCACGCTTCCAGATGACGGACGAGCAGCTCACGCTTGACGGTGGCAACGGACATACCCCGATTTCTACCGTGTTCCGAAGCCGCAGGCCAGCGCGGCGTTAGCGGCTGCGGACTTGTACCTACCGTATTCATGTGAGCACTATGGGGTGGTGGCCCCTCCCCTCGCCGAACTCACCGCACGGGCGCAGACGCTGACGTCCGCGGGTGACCTTGCGGGTGCACGGCGCGTGCTGGCGACCGTCCTCGACTCCGAGCCGGCCCCCGATCCCCGCCGGGCCACCCCCGATCTCGCGCTCGCCGCCGCCCTGCACGCCCGCATCCTGATCGCCCTCGGCGATCCGCAGGCCGCCCGCATGTGGGCCGGCTTCGCGCACGCGGCCGAGGAACGGCTGCACGGCCCGCACGACGAGCGCACGACGGCGGCGGCCGCGACCCACGCCGCGGTGCTCCAGCGGGTCGGTCACTTCGGGCGGGCCGTCCAGGTCTATCAGCAACTGCTCGGCGACCTGACCGAGGTGGACGGTCCCGACTCGCCCCGGGTGCTGGCCGCTGAGGCCGACCTCGCCACCGCCGAGCACGCGGCCGGGCACTGCTCGGCCGCCCGCTCCCGGCTGGCCACGGCGTGGCGGCGGCACCGGGCGGTGTTCGGCGACGCCGCCCCGGCCGGCATCAAGATGCTGGCCCGGCTGGGCTCGATGGAACGGGAATGCGGCCGGCTCACCGAGGCGGGCGAGCACTTCGCGAAGGCCCAGGAGCTGTGCGCGCGCTACCTGCCGGCCGACCACCCGCTGGTCGGTCAGGTTGCCCGGCTCGCCACCGCGCAGCCGTCCGGGCGCCACACGTGCGGCCGGGTCGAGCGCACGGCCGGCCCGCAGGACGCGCCGACCGTGCAACAGCAGCCCTTCCCGCGGCGCCCGGCCGTGCCCGACCGGGCCGGGTTCCCGCCCGACGACCTGGGCGGGCGACCCGACAACCGGCCGACCGACCCCAACGGCACGGTCTATCAGCAGCCGCTCTATCTGGCCGACGTGCACCAGGCCCCGGGCGACCTCACCGGCCGCCACGCCCGTGCCGACACACCGCCGCCACTGCCCGGCCAGCGCGCCCCCGACTACGGTCCGGACGGACGGCCCCAGCCGGTCGGCACCGCGGCGGCGGGCACCCGCACACTTCCGCCCAACTCGGAACGGCTCCTGCCCGTACGGCAGGAGGCGCCCGACCCGCCACGCTCCCGTCAGCCGTTCATCCTGGCCGCCGTTCTGGTCGGCGGCGTGGCCGCCGCCGCGGCCGTGGTGCTGCTGACCCTGCCCGACGCCGACGGCGCGGTCGGACCGAGCGCACCGGTGACCACCCCGCCCGCCTCGGCGGCCTCCACCGCCCCGGCGGCCAAGACCCCGACGGCCGGCGCGACCCCCTCGGTGCCGCCGGCCGACCCGGGCGCGCCGACCGCGGTCAGGCTCCGCGACAACCGCGACAGCGTCACGCTGAGCTGGCACTACCCGAAGGGCGCCGAGGGCCCGATCCTGATCTCGGGCGGCCGGGCCGGGCAGCCGCAGAGGGCGTTCCAGCAGCTGCCCTCCGGCACGGACAACTACGTCGTCTACGGTCTCAACGACGCGCAGAACTACTGCTTCACGATCGCCGTCGCCTACTCGACCGACCACATCGCCGATTCCTCGCCGGTCTGCACCAAGCGGTAGCGGCCGTCTGAGCCGCACACCTTCGCGGCGGCCGAAGTCTCACCGGCCCCGCAACCCCGCTGCAACCGTTCGGGAACCGGCTTGCACCCGGGCGACCGGATCGTGATTCGTCACGGCATCACACCCGACCCGGAAGCAGGCACGGTGACGACCCTGTTGGGCCTCGCGGAGGTGCTGGGCCTCGCGGAGGCCCTGACCGAGCTGGAAAGCCTGCGCCACTCCGAGTTCCGGGACCTGGCCGGGCCGGCCGCGGCGATCCAGGCGCGGGCGCAGGAACTCGGTCTCGACGACGAGGCGCAGCGGGCGCTGCTGCTGATCGGCACGGCGGCGCTGCGCGAGGGCCGCATCGGCGAGGGCGGCCAGATCGCCCAGCGGGTGCGCTCCTGGGCCGAGCAGCACGACCACCCGCTGCTGCTGGCCCGCGCTCACCGAGAGCTCTCGATCTTTTATCGGCTGGTCGGCGACCTGTCGGACGCGCTGACCCACGGCGTGCACTGCCTGCAGTACCTGCCCGAGTCGGCGCCGCCGACGATCCGCATCCGGCACCTGGTGACGCTGGCCGTCGCGCTCGACGGGAGCGGGTCGGTCGAGGAGGGCGACCGGCGCTCGCGGGAGGCGCTGGCCCTCTCCAAGGCGATCGGCGACCACGAGCAGACGCTGCTGATCCTCAACAACATGGCGTACACGGCGTTCGAGGTCGGCGACGAGCCGGGTGCCCGCGACCTGACCGACCAGATGCGGGAGGTTTCGGCCCGCACCGGCGAGCCGCTGACCGCCAACGAACTCGACACGATCGCCCGGGTCGACATGATGAGCGGCCGGTACGGCCGGGTCGAGCAGGTGCTGGCACCGGTGCTGACCGAGCGGGCGCTGCCCCACGAGAGCGACGCCATCGCCGAGTGCCTGCTCACGCTGGCCGAGGCGCGGCGGCTGGACGGCCGTTTCGCCGCCGCCCAGGACGTGCTGACCCTGGCCGTACGCCAGTCCGAGGACCGCGGCCTGGCCCAGGTCCGGTCCCGCGTACGCCAGGAGCAGGCGGCCCTCTACGCGGCGGCCGGCCGTTTCGAGGAGGCGTACGAGGAGCACCGCATCTACCACGCCTCGAGCACCGCCCTGCTCAACACCCAGCGCGACGCCCGGGCCCGCGCCCTGCAGGCCGTCTTCGAGGCGACCGAGGCACGCCGGACCAGCGAGCACTTCCGCGAGATGGCCCACCGGGACGCCCTGACCGGCCTGCACAACCGCCGGTTCGTCAACGAGCGCCTGCCGGTGCTGCTCGGCGAGGCGGCCGCGCAGGGCACGCCGCTGGCGGTCGCGCTGGTCGACCTCGACCACTTCAAGCGGGTCAACGACACGCTCTCGCACGCCACCGGCGACGAGGTGCTGCAGATCATCGGCGAACTCCTGCAGCAGGCCACCACCGGCTCCGACGTGGCGGCCCGGATGGGCGGCGAGGAGTTCCTGCTGATCTTCCCGGGTGCGTCACCGGCCGAGGCGGCCGAGCGCTGCGAACGGTTGCGGCTGCGGGTCCGCGCGTACGCCTGGGGACCGGTCACCGGAAGCCTGCCGGTCACCACCAGCATCGGCGTCACGACGGTGACCGGCGCCGGCCCGACCTCCTCGACCGTCCTCTCCCGGGCCGACGACAACCTGTACGCCGCGAAGCGGGCCGGCCGCGACCGGGTCGTCGCCGACGGCGCTCCGGACGCGCGGCCGGACCGGGGGCAAGCCTTGAGCGGCTGACCGGCCGCAACCGTGGAAGGATCGGGGCATGAGGGCGATCATCTACCGCGGTAACGGCGACCCCGAAGTGCTCCAGCTGGTCGATCGGGAGGTGCCCTCCCCGGGCGCGGGTGAGGTGCGGGTGCGGGTCGCCGTGTCGGGCGTCAATCCGACGGATTGGAAGACCCGCTCCGGCGCCACCAACCCGCTGCAGTTCGACGAGGTCACGCCGCATCTCGACGGCGCCGGCGTGATCGACGCCGTCGGGGACGGCGTCGATCGGAGCCGGGTGGGTCAGCGTGTGTGGCTGTGGATGGCCACCGCCGGGCGGCCCACCGGCACCGCCGCCGAGTTCACCGCGGTGCCGGCCGAGCGGGCCGTGCCGCTGCCCGACGCGGCCGGCTTCGACCTGGGCGCTTCGCTCGGCGTGCCGGCCCTCACCGCGCATCGCGCGCTCACCGTCGCCGAGGACGGGCCTCGCCGCCTCCGGCCCGGGGCGCTGGACGGCAAGGTGGTGCTCGCGGCGGGTGGCGCCGGAGCGGTCGGGCACGCCGTGATCCAGCTGGCGCGCTGGGCCGGCGCGACCGTCATCAGCACGGTCAGCGGGCCGGAGAAGGCCCGGCTGGCCACCGCCGCGGGCGCGCACCATGTGGTCAACTACCGCGAGGGCGATCCGGCCCGCGAGATCCGCAAGATCGCTCCGGACGGTGTCGACATCGTCGCCGAGGTGGCGCTCGGCGCCAACCTCGCCCTCGACCTGGCCGTGCTCCGGACGCGGGGCACGATCGCGACGTACGCCAACGACGGCGGCAAGCCGGTCGAGCTGGACGTGCGGCAGAACATGACGTTGAACAGCCGCTTCCAGTTCATGGTTCTCTACACGGCCGGGTTCGACGTGCTCACCGGCGGAGCCGAGGACGTCGCCGCGGCGGTGCGGGACGGGGCGATGCCGGTGGGCGAGGCGCATGGGCTGCCGCTGGTGCGCTTCCCGCTCGACCGGACCGCCGAAGCCCACCGTGCGGTGCAGGACGGCGCGGTCGGCAAGGTCCTGGTCGACGTCAACGGAGACTGATGAGGCTTTCTGACGCGTCGTAGAGTCCACTGCGTGACCGACGTCGGGTTGCGGTTGCTGGGAGCGGTGGAGCTGCGCGTCGACGGGATCGACGTGCCGCTGGGTGCGGCGCGGCAGCGTACGGTCCTGGCCGCCCTCGCGGTCGACGCCGGCCGTCCGGTGCAGATCGACACCCTCGTCGATCGGGTGTGGGGCGTCCACCCGCCCGGCCAGGTACGCGGCGTCGTCTACAGCTACGTCAACCGGCTGCGGCACGCGCTGCGCTCAGCCGGCGGCCGGGCGGCGCTGGCCCGGCGGTCCGGCGGCTATGCGCTCGACATCGACCCCACCTGCCTCGATCTCCTGCTGTTCGACCGGTTGACGCGCGGCGGCTCACTCGAGGAACTCGGCGCGGCCCTCGCCCTGTGGCGCGGCCCGGCGCTGGCCGACCTCTCCGGCGAGTGGGTGGTGCGCACCCGGGATCTGCTCGCGCAGCGGCGTCTGGACACCACGGTCGACTGGGCGCGGGCGCAGCTGGTGGCGGGCGGCGCCGACTCGGTGGTCGAGGCGTTGCGGCCGCTGGTCGAGGAGCACCCGTTGGTCGAGCCCCTGGCCGCGCTGTTCATCGAGGCGCTGCACCGGACCGGCCGCGGCGCCGAGGCCCTCGACCGGTGGGCGGCCGTACGCGGGCATCTGGTGGCCGAACTCGGAACCGAACCGGGCCCGCAGTTGCAGGCAGTCCATCAGGTTCTGCTGCGTCCGGGCGTGTCCCGGCCGAGTTCTCTGCCGGCCGACACCGCGGCGTTCACCGGCCGCCGCCGGGAGATCGACCGTCTCGCGCGGGCCGGGCTGGGCGTGCACGCCATCGCCGGCATGCCGGGGGTCGGCAAGACCGCCCTCGCGGTGCACGTGGCGCACCGGCTGCGGGACGCCTTCCCCGACGGGCAGATCTTCGTCAACCTGCACGGCCATACCGCCGGGCGGGACGCCGCCGATCCGGCTGAGGTGCTGGCCGGCCTGCTCCTGGGGGACGGCCTCGATCCCCGGCGGCTCCCGGCGGGCGCCGAGGCCCGCTCGGCGCTGTGGCGGTCGCGGCTGGCCGGGCGGCGCGCGCTGATCGTGCTCGACAACGCGTACGACAGTGCCCAGGTGACCCCGCTGCTGCCGGCCGCCGCAGGCTGCCTGGTGCTGGTCACGAGCCGGCGGTTCCTCGGCGACCTGCCCGCCGACGCGGTGCCGGTCGCGCTCGACGTGCTCGCCGCCGACGAGGCCGGCGCCATGTTCCGCCGCCTCGCGCCCGCACCGGCTGACGACCCGGCCGAGCTGGTGGCGGCGTGCGGCCGTCTCCCGCTGGCCGTCTCCCTGCTGGCCCGGCTGCTGCGCCGGCATCGGAGTTGGACGGTCGCCGACCTGTTGCGCGAGACCCGCGAGCGACTCCTCGACGCGACGGCCGAGCATGCCAGCATCGCGGCCGCCTTCGACCTCTCGTACCGTCACCTGCCTGCCGCCCGGCAGCGCATCTTCCGGCTTCTGGCCTCGCATCCCGGCACCGAGTTCGAGCCGTACGCGGTGGGTGCCCTGGCCGGCCTGCCGCCCGCCGCGGCGCTGACCGAACTCGACGCGTTGCACGCCGACAGCCTGCTCATCGAGGTGGCACGGCACCGATACACGATGCACGACCTGATCCGCTCGTACTGCCGGAAGCTGGCCGGTCCGGACCGGGCGGCCCGCGCCCGGCTGCTCGGCTTCTACACCACGACCGCGGACGCCGCGAACGCCCGTCTCGCCCGCCTGACCCGTCCCGGGCCGCCGCCACCGGCCCTTCCCGGGGGTGTCGAACCGCTGGCCTGGTTGCGGGTGGAGCGCGCGAACCTGGCCGCGTCCGCCGAGGCCGGGCCGCTCGTGGCGGTGACCGCCGGGATGGCCGAGCTGCTGCGCCGGGACGGGCCGTGGAGCGAGGCGCTGGACCGCCACGCCCGGGCCGTCGAGCGGGCGTCGGGGGTGGACCGGGCCAACGCGCTCGTCGACCTGGCCACCGTGCGGCGGCTCACCGGCGACTTTCCGGGTGCCGCCGGGGACGCCCGGGAGGCGCTGGCCGGATATCTATCGGCGGGCGAGCGGCTCGGCGAGGCCAACGCGCTGATCGTGCTCGCCAAGGCGTTGTCCCGGGCGGCCGGGTACACCGAGTCGATGCCGGTCATCGCGCGCGCTCTGGACGTCTACCGCGATCTGGGCGACCGTCCCGGTGAGGCCGGAGCCCTGGTCGAGCTGGCGATCGCACGGGGCATGACCTCCGACTTCCGTGGCGCGCAGCAGCTTCTCGGCCAGGCACTCGAACGCTATCGCGCGCTCGGCGACCGGCCCGGCCAGGCGTACGCGCTGCGGATCCTCGGCATCGCACACGGCCGGGTCGGCGACTTCGCGGGTGCCCGCGAGCTGCTGAGGAATGCTCTCGACCTCTATCGGGGGCTGGGCGCCCGCCTCGGCGAGGCGTTCACCCTCAACGACCTGGGCCGGGCGGCGGCCGGAACCGGGGACTACCCGGCGGCCGTCGACTCGTTGCGCGCCGCCCTCCGCCGCCACCGCCGTCTCGACCATCGGGTGGGGCAGTCGACCGCCCTGCACTACCTGGGCGCGGTCCTCCGCCGCTCCGGTGACCTGGCCGGCGCCTCGACCGCCCTGCAGGAGGCACTCGCGCTCGATCGCGAGATCCACAACCGGAGCGGCGAGGTGATGATCCTCAACGAACTGGGCGCCGTGCACCGGCTCTCAGGCGACGTCGAGCGGGCGCTCACCGCCCACCGCGCGGCTCTCGTCCTGGCCGAGAAGGTGTCGAGCCCGTTCGACCGGGCGCTCTCGCTGGCCGGGTTCGGCCGGTGCGCCGTGGCCCGGGGCCGCCATCGCGAGGGGCGAGCCCAGCTGCGGGCCGCGCTGACCATCCTGCGGCGCATCGACGCGGCCGAGGCGACGGAGGTCGCGGCCGATCTGGCCGCCCTCCCGTGAGGACTCCAGAAATGCTCCAGATCGGTGTCGCACGCTCCGGTCATGAGAACGCTTTCCTATGCTCACGGAACCTCGACCGAACCGCTGCTGGGCGACACCATCGGGGCTCACCTCCGGCGCATCGCCGACCGGTTCGGCGACCGGGAGGCGCTGGTCGACGTGCCGAGCGGCACCCGCTGGACCTATCGGGAGCTCGACGAACGGGTCGACGTGCTGGCCCGCGCGCTGGCCGGGCGGGGCATCGCCCGGGGTGATCGGGTCGGCATCTGGTCACCGAACCGGCCGGAGTGGATGCTGCTGCAATATGCGGCGGCCCGGATCGGGGCGATCCTGGTCAACATCAACCCCGCTTACCGTACGGATGAACTGCGCTATGTCCTGCGCCAAGCCGGAGTCGGCCTGCTCGTCGCCGCCGAGAAGTTCCGGTCGTCGGACTATCGCGCGATGATCGCCGAGATCGGGCCGGACTGCCCGGACGTGGTCTTCCTCGGCGCCGGTTGGGAGGCCCTGCTCGGCCGGGCTGAGGACGTCGTCCTCCCGGACGCCGACCTGTCACCCGACGACCCGATCAACATCCAGTACACGTCGGGAACGACCGGCTTTCCCAAGGGAGCCACGCTCTCGCACCACAGCATCCTCAACAACGCCTACTTCGTGGCGCATCGCCAGGGCTGGTCGCCGGCCGACCGGGTCTGCGTGCCGGTGCCCTTCTACCACTGCTTCGGCAATGTGCTCGGCACGCTCGCGGCGATGACTCACGGCGCCTGCGTGGTGATCCCGGCGCCCGCCTTCGAGGCGCGGGCCACGCTGGCCGCGGTCGAACGTGAGCGCTGCACCGCGCTCTACGGCGTGCCGACCATGTTCGTCGCCGAGCTCGCCGAGCCGGAGTTCGGCCGTTTCGACCTGTCCAGCCTGCGTACCGGGGTGATGGCCGGGTCGCCCTGCCCGGTCGAGGTGATGAAGCGGGTGGTCGCCGACATGGGGATGACCGAGGTGACGATCTGCTACGGAATGACCGAGACGTCGCCGGTGGCCACGCAGAGCCGCCGCGACGACGACCTGCAGCGGCGGGTGTCCACGGTCGGCACTCCCCTGCCGCACGTCGAGGTGAAGATCGTCGACCCGGCGACCGGGTTGACCGTGCCACGCGGGGAGGCCGGCGAGTTCTGCACGCGCGGCTACTCGGTGATGCTGGGGTATTGGGACATGCCGGAGCGTACGGCCGAGGTGATCGACGCGGCGCGCTGGATGCACACCGGCGACCTGGCCGTCATGACCGCGGACGGCTACGTCAACATCGTCGGCCGCATCAAGGACGTGGTGATCCGCGGCGGCGAGAACGTCTACCCGACCGAGGTGGAGGAGTTCCTGCGCACCCACCCCGGCATCGTCGACGCGCAGGTGATCGGCGTGCCCGACGACCGGTACGGCGAGGAGGTCATGGCCTGGGTGATCCCCCGGGCGGGCACCGAGCCGCCGACGGCGGCGACGCTCCGCGACTTCTGCGCCGGACGCCTCGCCGCCTACAAGATCCCCCGCTACGTGAAGGTGGTGGACGCCTTTCCGCTCACCGTGACCGGCAAGGTCCGCAAGGTCGAGATGCGCGAGCAGTCGATCCGGGAGCTGGGCCGGGAGGCGGCCGCGGCCGTCACCACGGCATGAGGTGGGCCGGGACGGGCCGGGAGAACAGGTAGCCCTGCCCGTGGGTGCAGCCCAGCTCACGCACCAGCTGCTGCTCCTCGACCGTCTCGATGCCCTCCGCGATCACCTTCAGACCCAGATTCAGACCCATCGCCACGATCGTGCGGACCAGCTCACGGCTCCGCAGACTCCCCGTCGAACGCGACACGAACGACCGGTCGATCTTCAACGCGTCGAACGGCAGATCATGCAACGCCTCCAACGACGAATAGCCCGTACCGAAGTCATCGATATGCACCTCGACACCCATCGCCGTCAACTCCGCGATCACCCGCGTCGCATGCCGCACATCGTGCATGATCACCCCCTCGGTGATCTCCACCGCCAGCAGGGCCGGGTCTACGCCGGTGGCCACCAGGTCGGCGATCAGGTCGCCGTGCCAGAACTGCCGGTTGGACACGTTGACACTCATCCGGATCCCCGGACGGCCCCACTCGGCGACCTGCCGGCTCGCCTCCCGCAGCACCCACGTGCCGATCTTCACGCCCAGATCGCTCTCCTCGGCGATCGGCAGGAACACCGGCGGCACCAGCAGCCCGCGGGTCGGGTGCCGCCAGCGCAGCAACGCCTCCACCCCGCACACCACACCACTGTCCAACGCCACGATCGGCTGATAGAACAACTCCAACTGGCCGTCGCCGATGGCATTACGCAACTCCGCGCCGGTCCGCAACCGATCCAGCGCCGACTCGTGCATCGACGGCACGAACAGCGCATGCGCCCGCTTCCCGCTGCTTTTCGCGAAATACATCGCCGCGTCCGCATCCCGCATCACCGCCTGGGTGTCGCCGTAGCTGTCCGCACCTACCGCGATGCCGATGCTCGCGGTCACCGCGACATCGGTGTCGCCGAGCCGGCACGGCGCGGAAACCGCCGCCTGCAAACGCTCGGCCAGCACCGCCGGGACGTCCGGCCCGCCGAAATCCTCGATCAGCACCGCGAACTCGTCGCCGCCCAGCCGGGCCGCCGCCTCGTTCACCCGCAACTCGACCGTCACCCGCCGGGCCACCTCCTGCAGCAGCCGGTCGCCGGCCTCATGCCCCAGACTGTCGTTGACCAGCTTGAACCCGTCCAGATCCAGCAACAACACCGCATACTGCCGGGCCCGGCCCATCGCCAGCATCAACCGGTCACGGAAATGACTACGGTTCGGCAGCCCGGTCAAATCGTCGTACAGCGCCGCCCGCCGCAGGACCTCTTCCTGCTCCCGCAACGTCTGCAACACCGAATCATGCTCCAGAGCCACACTGAGCAACGCCGCCCACTGATTCATCGTCTCCCGGCC
The DNA here is from genome assembly GCF_044455125.1 of Actinoplanes sp. NPDC051343. Classification (NCBI taxonomy): domain Bacteria; kingdom Bacillati; phylum Actinomycetota; class Actinomycetes; order Micromonosporales; family Micromonosporaceae; genus Actinoplanes; species Actinoplanes sp. NPDC051343. The sequence continues at coordinate 156,303 of NZ_JBITEL010000007.1, read as the reverse complement.
CTCGGCCAGACCAGCCTGAATCGGACCGACCAGCGCCAACATCCCCCAGTCCCCGTTGTCCACCTTCAGATGAGCGACGAAGATCATCTCCTGGGCGGCGACGTCGACCCGGTCGATCAGCTCGGTGGGTGGGAACCGCTCGATCTCCAGCCGCCCGCAGCCCGGCATCCCGGCCTTGCCGTCGTACGTGGCGATGACGTCGAGGACGCGGCGGCTCGCCTCGGGCTCGTCGGGCCACAGTCCCAGGCAGCCGCCGCGGATGTCGGTGGCCCGCAACCAGTCCAGTGACCGCGGATCCCGCTCCTGGCTGCGCAACAACTGCATGCTTACCGAATATTGGGTCCCCAGCGCCGACATCGTCGACCGGCCGTGCGCGACCTGGAACGACGACTGCGCCTGAGCCAGCACCACGAAGATCTGATAGACCAGGTCCTCGCTGCTCCGCAACGCCCGGCCGTAGTCGCGGAACAACCGCATCACCGCCACCGCGACCTCGTAGTTCTCCAGGCGCCGGGCGACCGGCTGGAGCAGCCGGCGCAGTTCGGTGCCGGTCGGCGTCGGCAGCCCGGTGGCGGCGTCCGCGAGCACCGCGGCGACGCCCTTGACCGACATCTCCAGCTCGGCCGAGTGTCCGGCCGTCGACCAGGCCGGCATGTTGGCGTCGACGGCCCGGCGGATGTCGGCGAGCAGCCGGTCGGGGCCGCCCTGTCCGTCGGCCGGCCCGGAGGCCAGGGCGAGCGGGCCCGGGCAGCCGCACGACTCGCGCACGACCAGACCGGTGGCAACCCGGTGCTGCTCATTGCGGACCGGGTCGCCCCGGAGCATCCGTGCGACCAGGTCGACCGCGAGTTCGCCGATCTGGTCGAGCGGTTGCCGGACGGTAGTCAAGCTGGGGATCATCGACGCGCTGTCGGGCAGGTCGTCGAAGCCGATCACGGCCTGGGCGGCGGGCAGGTCGTAACCGGCCTCGCCGAGCACCCGCAGCACGCCGATCGCGTTCTGGTCGTTGCCGCACATCACCGCGGTCGACGGCAGCCCGTCGGCCAGCATGCGGCGGGCCGCCCGTTCGCCGCCCGGCTGCTGCATGTCGCCGGTCTCGTAGAAGAGGCGGTCGTCGACCGGCAGCCCGGCCGCGCGCAGCGTCTCCCGATAGGCCTCGTAGCGCTCGCCCGTGTCCACCTGGTCCGGGTGCCCGGCGAAGGCGATGCGGGTGTGGCCGTGCTCGATCAGGTGACGCACGGCGGCGGCGGTGCCCGCCCGGTTGTCCGGCGCGATGGTCGGGCAGCTCACCCCGTCCGCGTTGTCGCTGATCACCACGACCGGCCGGCCGCTGCGCCGGGCCTCGCGCAGATACGCCGAGCCGGCGCCGTTCAGGAAGATGACGAACCCGTCGATGTGTTCCCAGGCCACCCGATGGTCGAATGTGGGCGCCTGGTCGAAGTCGAGCCGGAACGTGCCCGCGTCGAGTGTCTGCACGGCGATCAGCCGCCCGTCGCGCGAGGCCACGCCGGCCTGCATGCCGCCGAGCAACCCGCCGAAGTAGGTGCCGCCGAACCAGGTCGAGAGAACGCCGAGGACCGGACCCTGTCTCACCGCTGCGGCCTCCTCCGGCGTTTCGGCCCTCAGCTGACCGCGAGGCTGACCGCCAGCTCGAGCTCGGCCAGCATGCCATGTCCGGCCGCGGAAAGGTCACCTTCGACGAAGGTGGAGCTCGGAGACCTCCGCATCGGTCCACGGCCCGGCCAGGGCGGCGCACCGGTGCAGCAACGGGTGGTCGGGCATCAATCCAGGGTCGCATGCGCGGGCGGCCACCGAAGCGAAACGACCACCGGATAGTGGTCGGACGCGAGCGGGTCGTCCCGCACGACCTGCGCCGACGTGGCCTCCAGGCCGCCCGCGAGCAGCACGTAGTCGAGCCGCATCGGTGCGAACTCGGCACCTCGCAGGGCCGTCGGCACGGTGCTGCCGTCCCCCGTCCCGGACGCGATCCAGGCGTCCGAGAAGCCACCGGCGAAGGCGGCCATCGCCCGGGTGTCGATCTGCCCGTCCGGCCCGAGGTGCCGCTTGCGATAGCCCGGCGGCAGCGGTCCGGGCACCGACAGCGAGTTGAGATCACCGGCCAGGACCACGGGTCCGCGGTGGGCCAGGCGGGCGGTCAGCCACACCGCCTCGCGGCGGCGGCGCTCCGACGCGTACGGGTTGAGGTGCGTGCTCACGACGGTCAGTGACTCGCCGCCGGAGCGCAAGGTGACCGCCGAGGCCGCGTGATGCAGTTGCCACCCGAACGAGCGCCGCCGCGTCGCCGTCAGCGACGGCCGCCAGAACACCCCGACCGCCTGGCCGAAGACCGACCGGGCGACGTGCCCGGTCAGGCCCGTCGCCTCGGCGAACCGGTCCCGGCGGAAGCCGCGCAGCTCCTGAAGGGTCAGGACGTCAGGATCCTGTCGTCTGACCAACTCGACGATCGACGGGAGCCGCGATCCGCCCCCGTGCAGCAGGTTCCACGTCATGACCTTCACGAAGCACCGTCCAATACAGCACCGAGATCCAGCAGGCGGCGAGCAGCGCGGCTCCCAGGGCGTCGGTCGGGTGATGCTCGCCGCGGTACATCCGGGACAGCGCGACCACGGTCGGCATCACGACCGCCAGGCCGACGAACACCCACCGCCACCAATGACGGACACGACCGGTGACGACGATCGCGATCGCGGCCCACACGCAGATCGTGGCCGCGATGTGCCCGGACGGGAACGACGAGGTCGGCATGTGCCCGTCCAGCTGAGCGACCGGCGGCCGGGGCCGGTCCACCGCGGCCGCGCTGCACAGGAACAGCGTGATCTCGCCGACCATGGTGAGCACGACGAACAGGACCGGCCGCCACTGCCGCCAGAACGCCAGCGCGAGCGGGCAGAACACCAGCGAGATCGCCAGGATCGCGTGGGTGTCGCCGGCCTTGCTGCCGAGCCAGCTCAGATGGTCGAGCGACGGCGTGCGGAAGGTCTGCAGCCAGCGCGGCACCGCGTTGTCGGGCCCACTCGGGATCACGTGTGTGAGCAGGTAGCCGACCACATAGAGCAACCCGAACGTCAGCACCCACCCGACCAGGATCTCGGTGCCCTTGGCCCACGGGTGCGGCAACACCCGGCCCTCGGAAGGGGCCGGCGCGATGTCGGCCTCCGGTTCCAGGCCCTCCGCCGGCGAGGGAGTCGGCAGGCCCGCTTCGCGCCGCCAGACCCGGAACGCGTACGCGGTGACAGAGATCCACGCCGCGCCCAGCATCCACCCGGCCAGCACGTCGGACACGAAGTGCACGCCCAACGCGATCCGGCTCAGCCCGATCAGGGCCACGATCAGCGCGGCCAGGCCGACGAACCAGCCCCGCCACCGGTGCCGCACCACGGCCAGGAAGACCAGCGCGAGCATGCCGTAGACGACCATCGAGCCGAGCGCGTGCCCGCTCGGGAAGCTGTTGCCCTGCCCGTGTGCGACCGGGTCGGCGACCACCGGCCGCACCCGCCCGACCAGCGTCTTCAACGACGGGTCGAGGATCAGCGCCCCGATGCCGGTGACCGTCAGGTAGATCGCCAGGCGGAACTGGCGCCGGATCAGCAGCGCCACGACGGCCAGCACGACCAGCGGGATCAGCGTGCCCCGGCCGCCCAGGTGGGAGATCGCGGTGGCTACCTGGACCGCGGCCGGGTGCGCCGAGACGGCCCGGTTGAGGCCGTTGGCGACCGACTGGTCGACGTGCAGCAGCGGACTCCAGTGGTACCGCACGAGCAGCAGCAACGTGCCGAAACCCAGGCCGGCCGCGACGACGGCCAGGAAACCCAGAACGCTTCGCTCGGCGAAGTGCCGGAACGGAAGACGCTCAGCGGCCACGACCGCTCCTTTGCTTGGGCGGCTGCCGCTGGGCGACAGCCGGCTTCCAGACGTCCTGCTTGGCCGGTCGCCGCACCCCGACCCGCTTGGCCTCCAGCTGGGCGGCGAAGGCGACCCCGATGAACAGGGCGAGCCCGGTCAGGTTGGCCCAGAGCAGCAGGGCCATGATCGCGGTGAGGCCGCCGTACGTGGCGCCGAACTGGCCGCTGAACCGGACGTACCCGGCGAGCAGGATGCTGGCCAGCCACCACAGAACGGTCGCGACCACCGCCCCGACCAACAGCCACGACAATGCGGGCTGGTGACGGCGCGGGGCGTACCGGAAAAGAAGGCCCACCGCGATGACGGTGAGCACCAGGCTGAGCGGCCATCGCACGAAGTCCCAGGCCACCCGGGCCTCGCCCGCCCAGCCCCAGTGCCGCTCGGCCGCTTCGCCGAACGGCCGCCCGGCCACCAGCAGCAGAAAGCCGAACAGCGCGGGCACACCGGCGACCAGCATCAGCACCGTGGCCCGGGTGTACTTCGCGACCGACGGCCGGTCGCGCTCCACGCCGTAGATGCGGTTGGCGCCCCGCTCGATCTGGGCCATCGCCGTGGTCAGCGCGATCAGACCGGTCAGCAGGCCGAGGACCAGCGCGACCTCGCCGTGCTTGTCCTCGAACAGCTGCCGGACGAGCGGCTCGCTGGCGCCCGGGGTGATCGCCAGGATGGTGTCGCCGACGATCTTGCCGCCGTTGTCGGCCCCCAGATCGGCGGCGAGCCCGGAGAACGCGATCAGGAACGGGACGACGGCCAGGCACAGCTGGAACGCGAACGCGCGGGCATGACTGAAGCCGTCGCCGTACCGGAAACGCACGAACGCGTCCCGCACCAGCGGCCACCGGCCGTAGCGGCGCAGCGCCCGGTAGGCGTCGTCGGCCGAAAGGTCGTCCCCGCTCATGTCCCGGGTTTCCGGGACCGGTTCGACGCTGCTCATTCCGCCCACTCGGAAGCTTCGTCGGCCGCGGCCGAGGCGTCGTAGGCCAGGTCGGGGTCGCTGTCCGGCTGCGGCACGCAGAGCAGCAGGGCCCGCCGCCGCATGCCGACCTTGAGGGTGCGGCCGGGATCGATCAGGTCGCCGTCCAGCTGGCGGGGCTGCCGCTGGTTGCTGACGATCTCGATCCGCTCGGCGGTGTAGGTCTCCATCAGCGGCTTGCGCTTGCGGCGGAGGATCACTCCCAGCCCCAGCGAGACCCAGTGCCCCAGGCTGCTCGGGCTCAGGATCGCGACGTCGAACTTGCCGTCGTCCGGCTCGGCCTCGGTGAGCAGCCGGACGCCGCCCTGCAGCCGTCCGACGTTACCGACGATCACCGAGCGCGGGCGGCGCAGCATCGGCGCGCCGTCGTCCAGCCGGATCCGGACCCGCATCGGACGGTCCCGCAGGTGCTTGAGCGCCCCCACGACGTACGCCGGCCAGCCGACCGCCTTCTTGACGGTCTCCGACGTGCCCTCCAGCATCTGCGCGTCGAAGCCCATCCCGGCCATCACCACGAAACACCGCTCCTCGACCGTGCCGACGTCGATCCGACGCCGGCCGCCGTCCAGGGCCACCTGCACCCCGGTCGCCGCGTCACCGGCGAGGCCGAGATTGGCCGCGAGCAGGTTGCCGGTGCCCGCGGGCAGCACGGCCAGCGCGACGTCGGTGCCGGCCAGGGCGGTGACCACGGCGGTCACCGTGCCGTCGCCGCCGCACGCGAAGACCAGCTCGGCCCCGTCGCGTACGGCCGCCTCGGCCTGACCCCGGCCGGGGTCCTCCTTCGTGGTCTCGAACCAGGCCGGTGCCGGCCACCCGGCCGTGGCCAGGCCTTCCTCGATCGTCTGATGCAACCGGTCGAGATCGGTCACCTTGGTCGGGTTAACCACGACAGCGCTGCGGGGTCCAGTCACGAAGCTCCCTTTTCCCACATGGGCAACTCGAGAATCATCGGCCCCTCCTGTGGGCACACTTGCCACGTGAGTGAACTGACCTATGCACCGGTCGGGCGGACCTTCACGGGTGACCTGCCGGACGGATTCCGTCATCTGCACTACCGCACCTACCTCGGCAACGGCGACGACCTGTTCCGTCGCTCGGCCGAGGCGGTGCTGACCTTCGCCATGCACCGGGCGATCGGGGCCAAGATCGACGCCACGGCCGATCGGGCCGCGGCGGGCGTGCGGCTCACGGTGGGTGCCGGCCCGCTGAAGGTGCCCTGCGAAGTGGTCTGGGCGGTCGACGAACCGGCCCGGGCCGGGTGGGGCTACGGCACGCTGCCGGGGCATCAGGCCTCCGGGGAGGAGGCCTTCGAGGTCGTACGCGAGGAGACCGGCCGGGTGTGGTTCTCCGTCATCGCGTACAGCCGTCCGGCGCGGCTGCCGATGAAGCTGGCCGGGCCGGCCTCGGTGCTCGTCCAGCAGGCGTACGCCCGGCTCCTGGGCCGGGCGCTCAAGCGGCTCGGTACGGTGAACGGGTGAGCAACACGTCGGTCACCTGGTGGGGGCACAGCACCCTGTGGCTCACCGACTCCGGCAGCACGCTGCTGACCGACCCTGTGCTCACCGATCGCCTGGCCCATCTGCGCCGCGCGGCCGGTCCGACCCCGCAGCTGCCGGGCGAACCCGATGCGATCCTGCTGTCCCATCTCCACGCCGACCACTTCCACCTGGCGTCGCTGCGCGCCGTACCCGGGAAGCCGTTGTTGATCGTGCCGCGAGGTGCCGCGGGTTTCGCGGCCAAGGCCCTCGGGCCGCGGGCCGCCTCGGGCCCCGCCTCGGGCCTCGCCTCGGGCCCCGCCTCGGGCCCTGCCTCGGGCCCCGCCTCGGGCCCCGCCTCGGGCCTCGCCTCGCGCATCGTCGAGCTGGCCCCGGGCGAGCAGATCGCGGTCGGCGGCGTCAAGGTGCGGGGGGTGCCGGCCGCGCACGACGGCGGCCGCGGCCCCTGGTCCCGTGAGCGCGCCCACGCCATGGGCTTCGTCGTCGAGGGCGCGGCCCGCACCTGGTTCGCCGGCGACACCGGGCTGTTCGACGGCATGTCCGACCTCGGCCCGCTCGACCTGGCGTTGATCCCGGTCGGCGGCTGGGGACCGACGCTGGGCTCGCACGGCCACCTCGACGCGATCTCCGGGGCGGAGGCGTTGCGCCGGTCGCGGGCCGGCTGGGCCGTCCCGGTGCACTACGGCACGCTGTGGCCGATCGGCATGGCCCGGGTGCGGCAGCACATGTTCCGCGAGCCGGGCGTCCGCTTCGCCGAGGAGGCGGCCCGGGTCGCGCCGGAGGCCAAGGTGCGGGTGCTGAACCACGGCGAGACGCTGACCATCAACCCGATCGGCCACGTCGCGTGACCGCGGCCCTGGCCGCCCTGGGCTGGCTGTTCCTGGTCGTCTCGTTCGGCGCGATCATCCCCGTCGTACCCACCGGCGCCGCGGTCAGCGGCGCCGCCGCGCTCGCCTTCCACAACAACAAGCTCGACTTCCTGTTCGTGATCGCCGCCGGCGCCGCCGGCGCCTACCTGGGCGACCTGGTGATGTACGCGATGTGCCGCCTCGGCGGCGAACAGCTGGCCCGGCGGCTGCGCTGGCTGCGCGACGAGGAACACCTGGCCGCGGTCAAGGAACGCCTCCACCACAGCCAGGTGCCGGTCCTGCTGGTCTCCCGGCTCATCCCGGGCGGCCGGGTGCCGGTCCTGCTGGCGGCGGCGTTCCTCGGCCTGCCCTGGCGCACGTTCGTGGTGGCCAACGCGCCGGCGTGCGCCTTGTGGGCCACCGTCTACGCGGGCATCGGCGTCGCCGGCGGCTCGATCTTCGGAAAACCGTGGCAGAGCGTGGTCGCGGCGGTGATCCTGATCCTGATCATCAATCAGACCGTGTCCTGGATCCAGAAACGGCGCCGGCCCGCCGCCTCCCCCTCCCCCGCTCCCGAGCCCTCGGATCAGGTCAAATAGGTCCAGGTCTCGACGGCCCATCGACTCGTAGAGCCGCTGCCCATCGGCGACGACTGCGGGTAGGCGGTCGTCGAACCCGTCGGTCATCACCCGCCCGGTCACCGGGCGGCCGTAGCCGCGGCCGCGGTGCTCGAGCAACGTCGCAATGTTGTAGACGCCGATGTGGTCGCCGGTGAGAATGCCGAGGCCGGTAGCGACCGGCACACGGTCCACCTCCACGAGGTAGGTGCTCGCCCACGGCGCATCGATCACCGAGTCGGTCATCAGCGACCGGATGACCTCGGCCGGGGCGCCGAAGCTCGCGGCCAACGTCTCGCAGAAGATCTGACGCTCGGCCGAGGTGATCCTCCACACGGCAGCCACCCACCCCGCTCGGCCCGCGACGCTGCCCCGGTCGCCACCGACCCCGGCCCGGCTGAGCGGGGCGCTGGGGCTAGTACTTCAGGTATTGCCTGGTCATCTTGGCTACCTTTTCGACGACCTTGATGCCGTCGGCCATGGACCTGTGGCCGTGGGAGAGGACGGCGACCGACACGTCGGTGCTCGGGCCCGTGATGCGGCCGACCGTGTTGACGACCCAGCGGCCGCTGTCGGCCGTGCGGGTGTCCCAGCCGTTCTTGACGGTGAAGACCTCGCCCGTCCTGGCCGCCGCCGGGACGCCCCAGTCCTGCGACTTGTCGACGTGGTTCATCAGGTTGAAGGCGAGCTTGCGGGAGTCGGCGTCGAGCGGGGACGACGTCGAGACCAGCTGGGCCAGCAGCTTCACCTGGTCGTCGACCGTGGTGCGGGTCAGGCCCCAGGCGCTGTTGACCTTGGTCTGGGTGAGGCCGAGCCGCTTGTCGCAGGCCTGGACGGCCGGGTTCTTGCCGAGTTTGTTGAACAGCGAGGTGGTGGCGTCGTTGTCGCTGAGGTGGATCATGCGCTTGGCCAGGGAGAGCTCGGTCGAGGTCAGGTCGCGGCCCTTGTCCTGGGCGGTCATCAGCAGGCAGGCGAGCACCTGCACCTTGACGACGCTGGCCGTGTCGTAGGTTTCGGTGCCGCGGTAGGAGAACTTCTGCCCGGTCTTCTTGTCGAGCACGGCGACCGAGAACTCGGGCACGCTCTTCGCGTACTGCTTCAACGCCGCGTTGAGCGCGGTGACCTGCTTGGCCCTGGCCTGGGCCGCGAGTTCTTCCGGGGTGGGCCCGGTGGGGGCCGGGGACGATTTGCTGGTCGCCGCCGAGTCGGAGAAGCCGGCTAACGGCAGACTGCCGCCGTCGTGCTTCATGCCCAGCCCGACCAACCCCGCACCTCCGAGGATCCCCACTGCCGCCACGGCCAAGATCCAGTTTCGCGTACTCCGCACAGGTTGCATAGTGCCGTGTCGAAGGCCGTCATGGTCACTCTGGGGCCCCCTCTTACCAAGTTGTCAGAGACTTTCGACGGACTGCCTGGGCGGCATCACCGACAGTCACCGGTTTGGGGTGCGTCGGGAGGGCATGATGTGTGCTATGGCTTTCCCCCTGCCGTCGGTGGCGGCAATTGCCGACCTGACGCGCTCCGCGATCGGTCAGGTGCTGGAGACCGCGGCCGCGGCGGCGACGGTGCCGGTGCGGGTCATGTCGCTGCTCGGCCAGGCCGAGTTGCTGGTCAACCGCATAACGGTGATCGCCGACCAGGCCGAGATGCTGGTCGGACGGGTCACCGCGATCGCCGCGGCGGCCGAGGGCACGATCGGCGAGGCGCAGGTGGTGGCCGCGGCGGCGATGCGTACGGTCGCGGCGGCCGAGGAAACCTCGGCCGCCGCCGACGCACTGGTCGGCCGGGCTGTGCAGACCGCCGATGCGGCCGCGCTGGTGGTCGGCCGCGCCGCGGTGATCTCGGACGACGCGGCGGCCGTGGTGCGGCAGGCCGGTGACATCAGCTCGACCGCCTCCGACGTGGTGCATCAGGCGGCCGGCATCACCGAGGCCGCGTCGAGCGTGGTCGGCGAGGCGTCGGTGATCACCGGGACCGCGGAGGAGATCACCGAGCGCGCGGCGTCGCTGCTCGACAGCTACAGCGACACGCTGAGCAAGGCGGCGCCGCTGGCCGCGCGGTTCGTCGACGAGCTGTCGCCGGAGGAGGTCACCGCGGCGATCCGGATGATCGACCAGTTGCCGAGGCTGCGCCGGCATTTGATCGAAGACATCATGCCGCTGCTCGGCAAGCTCGACCAGGTCGGCCCCGACCTGCACAAACTCCTCGAGGTAACGGAGGACCTGCACCTCGCGATCACGGGCCTGCCGGGCCTGAGGATGCTGCGCCGCCGGGGCGAGGAGCGCACCGAGGAAGATCGTCATTAAGAGTCTTGACCATTCGACTCGAAATCGACAAGTATCGATAGCAGCCGCTTTCCGTCCCCCGCTGGGAGTGCTGCCGTGGTCATGAAGAAGGTTTTCGCGTCGATGGCCGTGGTCGCGGCCGCCGCTCTACCCGCTGCACCGGCTCACGCCAACACCCTCGCCGCCGGTGGCCGGTCCGCCGTCTACGGCGGCGGACCGTTCTACAGCGGCGGACAGTCCGTCATGAACACCCTGCGCGCGTCCGGGTTCACCACGGTCGTCCTGTGGGCCATCCACGTCCACGCGGACACCGGCGACCTCTACCTCAACGATCAGCTGGTCGTCTCCAACGGGCAGTACGTCGGCAACGCCGACTGGCCGGCCCAATTGCGGACGCTCAAGCAGGCACCCACCTCGGTCAACCGCATCGAGGTCTCGGTCGGCTCGGCCGGGCCGGACGACTGGGGCGCCATCGCGAGCCTGATCAGCCAGGGCGGCACCGGCACGTCGAGCATCCTCTACCGCAATTTCCAGGCACTCCGGTCGGCCACCGGTGCCGACGCCATCAACGACGACGACGAGCAGCACTACGACCTGAACAGCACCACGTCGTTCGCCCGCATGGTGATCTCGCAGGGTTACACGTTCACGCTCGTGCCGTACACCAACATGGGTTTCTGGCGTTCCGTGAAGTCCAACCTGGGCGCGTCGGTGGACCGAGTCTACCTGCAGGACTACGCGGGCGGCACCGGCAACGACCCCGGCGCGTGGGCGAGCAGCCTGGGCATGCCGGTCGATCCGGGGCTGTGGAGCAAGCACGGTTCGGGCTGCGCGACCGGCGACAGCCCGACCGACGTCGGCAACAAGATGCGGGCGTGGAAGGCGTCGGCCGGGATCCCGGGTGGGTTCATGTGGCTGTACGACGACATCCAGGCCTGCGCCGGCCAATATCCGGCATCGGCCTACGCGGCCGCCATCAACAACGCCACCGGCGGCGGCAGCACACCGCCGCCGGTGCCGGCCGGCCAGAACGTCGCGCTCAACCGGCCGGCCACCGGCTCGGCGTCCTGCAACTCCGCGGAGTCCCCGGCGAAGGCGGTCAACGGCAGCTTGAGCGGCGGTACGACCGACAAGTGGTGTTCGCTCGCCGCCACCAAGACACTCACGGTCGACCTGGGCTCGAGCCGTTCCCTCAACGGTTTCGTCGTCCGCCACGCCGGAGCCGGCGGCGAGTCCGCGACCTGGGACACGCGCGACTACGACATCCAGGTGTCGACGGACAACGCGACGTGGAAGACCGTCGTGCAGGCCCGCGCCAACACGGCGGACGTGGCCGTCCACAATGCGGCGACTTCGGGCCGCTACGTGCGGCTCAACGTCATCACGGCGGAGCAGGGCGGCAACTCGGCCGCCCGCATCTACGAGTTCGAGGCCTACGCGTCCTGACGACCTCGCGGACCGCCACCGTCAGAGTGCGTCCATCAGCACGTCGAGGTGGCCGGCGTGCTGGGCGGTCTCGCTGATCATGTGGACGAGCATCCACCGCAGGTTGACGCGGTCCCTACCGAACGAGACCAGCTCGGCGCGGTCGTCGAGATCGTCCAGCGAGGCGACCGCGGCCCGGCTGCGGTCGCAGGCGGCCGCGTAGAGCACCCGCAGCGAGTCGAGCGAGTCGGACGCCGCCGAACTCCAGGCCCACTCCTCGTCGGCGGAGGTCCATGGCGCGGGGAACTCCCGGCCGAGCAGCTTGTGGGTGAACCAGAGGTCTTCCATCTGGGCGAGGTGCTTGACGATCCCGCCGATGGTCATGTCGGTGCCGTCCCGCAGATGCTCGGCCGCCTGCGCGGGAGTCACCCGGTCGAGCCGGCCCAGCACGCCGGCGCGGTGGACGTCCAGGAAGGCGGTGAGGGTGGTCCGTTCGTCGGCGTTCAGCGGCGGATAGGTCACGGCCCGCATTATGACGAACGAGCGGCTCCCGAAGGAGCCGCTCGTCACGCAGAACGGGAGGATCAGAACACCGACACGCCGTACACGCCCAGCGGCTCGGTGACCGGCTGGAAGTACGTCGTACCGCCGGAGGAGCAGTTGCCGCTGCCGCCCGAGGTCAGGCCCAGCGCGGTGGTGCCCGCGTAGAGCGAGCCGCCGCTGTCGCCCGGCTCGGCGCAGACCGTCGTACGGATCAGGCCGGAGACCGAACCCTCGGAGTAGTTGACCGTGGCGTTCAGCTGCTGAACCTTGCCGGAGTGGATGCCGGTCGTGGAGCCGCGGCGGTAGACGGTGCTGTTCACCGCCGGGGTGCCGGCCGACGTGATGTCCTGCGAACCGACCGCGCCACTGATCGTGATGCTGGTGTTGGTGTAGCGGACGATGCCGTAGTCGTTGCCCGGGAAGCTGGTGCCCGCGCGGGTGCCTAGCGTGGTCGACCCGTTGCTCCAGGTCGCGCCGATGTTCGTGCAGTGTCCGGCGGTCAGGAAGTAGTAGGTGCTGCCGCTACGCACGTTGAAGCCGAGCGAGCAGCGGGCGCCACTGACGTAGATGGCGTCGCCGCCGGAGATCTCAGTGCTGATCCTGCCCGCGACCGTCTCGAGGCGGGCCTTGTCGCCCAGCTTCGCCACGATGGACCTGACCAGGGCGAGCTTGGCGCCGGTCACGGTGCTGTCGGCGCTGACCAGGATCTGGTTGGTCATCGGGTCGACGGCGAAGGCCGTGCCGGCCGTCTTGAGGGTCGACTTGAGGCTCTCGTCGGCCGCGTTGAGTTCGGCACCGCTGTGCTTGACGTAGCGGGGGGTGGCGCCGGCCGCGGTGACCGAGGCGGCGGTCGCGGCGTCGGTCACGTTGACGATGACCTTGCCGCTGTCGTCGACGTACGAGCCGGCGGTCCGCGCGCCGAACTGGCTGTCGATGCTGGAGGCGAGCGCGGAGGGTGCGAACGACGGGTCGACGCCGGCGGCCGTCGGGGCGGCTGACGCGGGTGACGCGACGAGCGCGGAGCCGACGAGCACGAAGGCGGCCAGGCCGACGATCGGTCGGCGCAGGTTCCGGTTGAGCACTGGTTCCTCCCGGGGGATGGGGGGTACGCCGGATCCGGCGTACTGGTGCTCTCGCAGTATTGACGCTTCTCGATATTGACACAAGCTAGGGCGATTGTTTCCGCGACGATGATCGAAGCAGCTCTGACCTGCGGAAACATCGTGGTCATAAAGCGGTGATATCACCGCTTTGGGATGGTCAGACGCCGGCCAGGAGCGAATCCCCCACGAGAGAGGAGGCCTGCGCCCGAATCTCCGGCACCGCCGTCGTCTCCCACTGCGCCCCACGCCGCAGCGGCCCGATCAGCCAACGACCGGGCTGCGGCCGCCCGCCCGCGTCCAGCAGACGACCGGACGCGTCGATGTCCAGACCCAGCCCGTGCGGCCCGACCCGGGCCTGCCCGGCCGCCAGCAGACCGCCGACGAACGAACCGGCCGCGGCCGGGAGCCGCCCGGGCCCGGCACAGTTCACGACCGCCCCGAACCACTGGGCTCCCACCTCCAACTCGGCCATCAATCCGCCGGCCGGCGGCGCGATCAGCGAGCGCAATCCACCCGCGCGCACCTCCAGCCGTCCCTCCGCCCGCAGCGAGGCCACCCGGGTCCCGACCGCCGGCGCCATCCGATGACGGTGACACTCCCACGGGCGGGCCAGATGACGCAGGAAGGCGTCCTGCTCGGCCGGGGTGAAGGCGACCCACAGTTTGTCTAGGTGGGGACGCAGGCCATCGACCACGGCCCGCCAGTCGCCCGCCTGCGCGGCCGATTCCCGTACGGCCCGGACGACGTCCCGCAGACTCGCGCAGTCGTCGAGCACCGGAACCGCGGGCGGCGCCGCCCGTACGGTGTGGGTGAGCGGCAACTGCCCGCGCCGGCTGACCAGGGTGACCGGCGCGTCCCGTCGCCCGTCCGCGGTGAGGGTGAGCGCGGCGTCGACCGCGGTGAGCCCCGCCCCGATCAGCAGCACCGGCACGTGCGGGTCGAGCGCCTCGAGCGCACCCGCCCGCCACGGATCGTCCACATAGTCCGGACATCGCGGGTCCACCGCCACCGGCCGCGCGGCCGCCGGGTGGCCGGTGGCCAGCACGACGTCGTCGGCGCGCACGAGTTCCCCGTCGGCCAGCACCACGCCGGCGTTGCTCAGGGCGGCCGCGCGCTCCCCGCGTACGGTCAAGCGGTCGCCGAACGCGGCGTGCGTCTGGACGAAGACCGCTCGCAGATACCGGCCGTACTCCTCCCGGGGCCGGAATTCGTCCGGACCGCAACCGGCCCACCGGGCGAAGCCACCGGGGTCGTCGGGGTCGGCGCCCATGGCCGCGGCGCGCGAGTTGAGCAGATGCCAGGGCCGCGCCGCACTGCCGTAGGCGAGCCCGCCACCCGGTTCGCCCGGCTCGACGAGCACCACGTCGTCGCCGGTCGCCCGCAGGATCTGCCGGGTGGCCAGCACGCCCGAGGCACCGCCGCCGACCACCGTCACCGTTCGCCGTGTCATCGCCGGACGACCGCCACCGCGGCGTCGTCGGCCAGCCGGTAGCCGAGGCCGTAGACCGTGGTGACCAGGTCGGGATCGTCCACTTTGGTGCGCAGGCGGCTCACGTGCACATCGACCGTCCGGTTGGTGGTGTAGGTGTGGCCCCAGACGTGGCTGAGCAGCTGGGTTCGACTGAACACCTGCCGCGGGTGCCGGGCCAGGAACAGCAGCAGGTCGAACTCGAGCCGGCTCAGCTCGAGCGGGACGCCCTCGCGCAGGGCGGTGCGGGCGACCGGGTCGAGGCTGATCCCGGTGCCGGGTGGCGGCTCGTCGAGTTCCACGGCGACGGCCGGGCCGGCCACGTCGACCAGGTCACGCAGGACCGCGAGCACGCGGTCCCGGCCGGCGCCGCCGGCGATGCTGATGGTCACGGTCACCGGGGGGTCGGGCAGCACATCGGGTACGGCGAGCACAGTCATCCTCTTCTCCCATATGTCTAGTAGGTTAACTGGTCGAAGATGGCCGCGACGGCAGCGGCGCGCCCGTCCGGCACCCGGAATTGGAGAACGGCAGGTTCCCCAACTCTGACCGCCGCCCACCTCCCATGTCAACCAAAGCCTAGAGGTTTACTAGGATATGAGACCCACGTTGACAGCGCGGTCTTCGCGATGGAGGTTGAGGGAGCCGCTCTCGACTTCCCGCATCGTGGAAGGTACGGCCCTCTTCAAGGAGTGACATGACCCGGACCGTTGTCGTATCGGGAAATCCGCGCCCGGCCTCCCGCACCTCCGCCCTGGCCCTCGCGGTCGGCTCGGCGCTCTCCGACGCACCGCTGCTGGTCGAGGTCGGCGCCCTGGGCACCGGCCTGCTGACCCCGGGCGACGAAGCGACCGCCGCGGCGCTCGACGCGATCCGATCGGCGGATCTCCTGGTCGTCGCCACCCCGACCTACAAGGGCAGCTACACCGGCATCCTCAAGGTGCTGCTCGACCGGTTGCCGTCGGCGGCCCTGGCCGGCAAGCAGGCGGTGCCGGTGGTGACGGCCGGCATCGCCCCGCAGGCGGCGGCCGCCGAGGCCCTGCTCCGGCAACTGCTCACCGAACTGGGCGCCGAGGTCCTGCCCGGCCTCCCGGTGACCGAGGCCGACCTGCCGTCGTCGGAACAACTGGCGGCCGCCTACGCCCAGGATTTCCACAGTCGCGTGACAGCCGGCTGACATGGCCGGCGCCTAGGCTCGCAGACAACACCGTCCCGCTCGGCGACCTCCTGCCCCCAGGCCGCCGAGCGGGACGCTTTCGTTGAGTCAGGCCACCGTGAGGGTGTAGGTCGCGGTCGCCAGATTGCCCGCGACGTCCATGAACTGCACGGTGAAGGTGAAGTCGCCCGCTTCGAGCGGGATGCCCTCGATCAGGCCGGCCGCGTCGAGGGTCAGACCGATCGGCAGGGCACCCTCGCTCACGGCCCACGTTCCGGGCCGGCCGTCGGAGACGGCCAGCTTCTGGGCGTACGCGGACCCGGCCGTCCCCGACGGCAGCGAGACCGTCGAGATCACCGGGGCGCCGCCGGTGACCGTGAAGGTGACGGACCGGGTGACCGCGTTCGGTACGTAGTCGACGAACCGGACGACGACCGTGCTCGTGCCGGGCGTGGTCGGCGTACCGGAAAGCGCGCCGCTCGCCGTAAGCCTGAGCCCGGCCGGCAGGTGACCGCTCGCGACCGACCAGGAGCCGCGGCGGCTCGCCGCCAGGGCGAGCCGGCCGCTGAACGCGTGGCCGACCACGGCCGGGAAGCCGCTCGAGGCGATGACCGGCGCGGCGGCCGGGGCGGGCACGTAGAGGAGACGGTCGGGCGAACCCTTGAGACCGGTGACCTTGCCGGTGGTGGCCTTCGCGACCAGGTAGTTACGGACCTGGGCCGGGGTGTCGGCCGGGTAGGCGTCGAGGACCAGCGCGGCGGCGCCCGCGACGTGCGGGGCGGCCATCGAGGTGCCGCTGAGCACCGCGGTGGCGGTGTTGCTGCTGCCCCACGTGGAGCGGATGTTGACGCCGGGGGCGAACAGGTCGAGGACGCTGCCGTAGTTGGAGAACGACGCGCGGCGGTCCCGGCTGTCGGTCGCGCCCACGGTGATCGCCGAAGCCAGCGCGGACGGGCTCTCGGTGGCCGCGTCGACGTTCTCGTTGCCGGCCGCGACGACGTACGTGACCCCGGAGTTGATCGACCGCTGGACGGCCGCCTCGAGGGACTTACTGCGGTCGCCGCCCATGCTCATGTTGGCGACGGCCGGCTTCACGGCGTGCGTGGTCACCCAGTTGACGCCCTGGATGACGTCGTAGAGGTCACCCTCGCCGGAGCAGTCGAGGACCCGGACCGCAACGATCCTGACCTTCTTGGCCACGCCGTACGTGCTGCCGCCGATCGTGCCGGCCACGTGGGTGCCGTGGCCGTTGCAGTCCTGCGCGGTGGCGTCGTTGTCGACGTAGTCGACGCCGTAGGACGCCCGGCCGCCGAAGTCGCGGTGGCTGATCCGCACCCCGGTGTCGATCACGTACGCGTGCACCGAGTCACCGTCGTCCATCGGCGTGTACGCCTTCGACGGCGTGACGGTCCGCTGGTCGATGCGGTCCAGCCCCCAGTCGGGACTCTTCTGCGTCGCGGCGATGTGCACGACGCGGTCCTGCTCGACGTACCGGACGGCCGGGTTGGCGGCCAGCCGCCGGGCCGCGGTGACCGTCATCGCGGCGGACACCGTCGAGCCGGCCCGCTTGAGCACCTTCGCGCCGGCGAGGTGGGTGCCGGCCGCACCCATGGTGCCGTCCTTGAGCGTCACGATGTAGCGCCCCGGGATCGCCCCGGCCATCCCGAGTCCGAGCACCCGTCCCTCAGCCGGCTGGGCCGTCGCCGGGGCGGCGGTCGCGGCCAGCGTGGCGGCCGCCGTGGCGGTGAGGAGGGCTCCGAGAGCGCGCAGTCGCATGGCCTCTGAATTCGGGCGCCGCCGGGCCGAGTTGAGGACTCACCGCCCCAGGCCGGTCACGAATTCGGTCAGGTCGGCAATCAGCAGTTCGGGCGACTGATGGGCGGCGAAATGGCCGGGGCGGTCATAGACGTTCCAGGCGACCACCTGGCGGTGCCGGGCCGGGACCAGGCGGCGGAACGGCTGATAGTCGTGGGCGAACTGGGCGGCTCCCAGGGGCACCGTGGTTGGCTCGGCCGGGACCGGGTGCAGGGCATCCTCGCGGTAGATCCGCATGGCCGAGGCAACCGTGCCGGTCAGCCAGTGGATCGACACGTTGGTCAGCACGAAGTCGGGGTCGAGGCCCTCGCGGTAGATCAGGCAGTGCCAGCCGAGCAGGCCGACCGGCGAGTCGGCGAGCGCGAAGGCCAGCGACTGCGGCTGCTGGGCCTGCACGCGGTGGTAGGCGCTCATGTTGGCCTCGAACCACACCTGGTCGTCGAGGGCCGCCCGCTCGTCGTCGCTCGGGTCGTCCAGGTGATCTGGGGTGTCGGTCCAGATCTGGGTGACGTGCACGCCGGCCACCGCCTCCGGGGCGATCCGGCCGAGCTCGGGAGCGATCGTCGAACCCCAGTCGTTGCCGGCCGCGACGTAGCGCCGGTAGCCGAGCCGCCGCATCAGCTCGGCCCAGGCGTGGGCGATGCGCACGGGTCCCCAGCCGCGGCTGTGGGTCGGCCCGGAGAAGCCGAAGCCGGGCAGCGACGGCACCACCAGGTGGAAGCGCTCGGCGAGCGGACCGAGCACGTCCAGGAACTCGGCGACCGAGCCGGGCCAGCCGTGGCTCAGGATGATCGCCGGCGCGTCCGGGTCGGCGCAGCGGATGTGCAGGAAGTGGATCCGCTCCCCGTCGATCTCGGTGCGGAACTGCGGGTACGCATTGAGCCGCTCCTCGACCGCACGCCAGTCGAAGCCGTGCAGCCAGCGGTCGGCCAGCTCGCGCACGTAGCGCCCGGGTACGCCGTAGTCCCAGCCGGCGTCGTCGAGCTCGTCCGGCCAGCGGGTGGCCGCCACCCGCCGGCGCAGATCGTCGAGGTCATTCTGCGGAACTGCTACGCGAAAGGTCTCCATGCCAGGGTGACGATCAGCCGGGCAGCTGCCGGACAATCGTCGGGTCGGAAATTTTGTCGTCGGCGGCCAGCATGATCGCCTTGGACAGGATCACCGAAAGCATCCGGTCGTCGTCGAACGGCAGCGCCAGCTCCTGGATCTTGGCGGGCGAGCGACTCGGGACGATGCACAGATAGCGGTCGTTCGGCTCGATCAGGATGTTGCCCGAGCCCAGGTGGATCTTGTAGGCACCGCGGACCCCGGTGACGCGCAG
Source organism: Actinoplanes sp. NPDC051343 (assembly GCF_044455125.1). NCBI lineage: Bacteria > Bacillati > Actinomycetota > Actinomycetes > Micromonosporales > Micromonosporaceae > Actinoplanes > Actinoplanes sp. NPDC051343. The sequence goes on along the minus strand of NZ_JBITEL010000007.1, from coordinate 137,329 downwards.
GAAGCGGCCGTCGATTGCCATTCGCGGCCCGGCGGCCAGCCGGGGCAGCAGCCTCTCCAGCACGTCACGCCGCACTGCCGCGCCGGCGGTGAGTTCGCCGAAGCCGGTGCGCTCCCAGTACGCGAAGAACCGGTGCTCGCCCCGGTCGGCCCACGCGTCGTCGGCCGCGATCGAGGTGACCCCGACGAACAGGTCGACGTCGCGCATCGCCTCGCTGAACACCAGCGGCGGCACCTCGGTCAGCGCCGCGGTCACCCAGCCCGTGCCCTCGCGCCGCGCGAACCGCACCTGATCGGTCGAGCAGAAGGTCGCGCCGTACTCGATCTCCTCCTCGACCAGGTCGTAGAAGAACGACGCCCGCCACGCCCCGGCGGCGAACTCCCTGGTCGCCTCGCCGTCGTAGCCGCCGTCGAAGAAGCCGAGATAGTTGCCGCTCCAGCCGCGGGCCCGCAGGAGCGCGGCCAACTGGTTATAGCGCAGGATGTGTGCGGCGAACCGGTTGGAGTAGACCCGGGTCTCCTGTTCGGCCGGGGTGAGCGGATAGATCTCGCGGAACGCCTGCTTGAACGGCTGCCGAAGCCCCGACTCGACGATCCGGTCGCGCCAGTGGCTCACTTCGGCGGGCGCGGCCCGGAGCGGATGCCAGAGCCGCACGTTCGCGAAAGAGCGATCGGACGGAAGGAAAGCCGTCCACGTCTCGCCGTCGTCGGAACCCTCCCAGATCAGCCGCCGCGCGATGGTGCCGGTCACCGGGTGCTCGAGGTAGCGCGTCACCCAGGTGTCCCACTTCCACTCCCGCCCGGCCGCCAGCAGTCCCTCGATGCGCTCCCGCTGGAGCCCGAGAGTTTTAGTGAGCGCTTTGACCACCGCCCGCGGCTCGTCGGCGTCGACCCCGGCGGGCACGCTCCGGAGCGGCCGCCCGTTGCGTACGGCCCGCAGCCGCGCCTTCTCCCCGTCGATCTCCACCGTCAGTTCGAGGCCGTCCGGCCGCGTGAAGACCCGGGTCGCGTGCTCGTCGACCGCCAGCTCGGCCGCCTCGCCGGGTGCCCAGCCGCGGCGCTCGGCCACCCGGTCGAGGGCGGTGTGCACCCGGGCCTTGAGCGCCTTGTATCGCACCGCCGTCGACATCGCGGCCAGCGCGCGGGCCGGGGTGTCGCCCGCCCGCTCGGCCAGCGCCTCGACCGCGGCGGCGGCCACCCGCGGCGCGATCGGGTAACCCACCGACCGGCTCGGCGGCGAACCGGCCACCAGCCCGAGCCGGGCCAGCGTCGCCGACGCCTGTTCGCCCGGGTCGGCCGCGACCAGCCAGGTCAGGCCGCGCAGCAGCGTGTCGGTGTCTTCGTGGATCTCGTCGGCGAGGGACACGAAGGTCTCGAGCATGGCCCGCACCACAGCCGCGCCGTCGGGCGCGGCGGCCAGCCGGCTCTCGGCCGTGCGCCGCCAGGCCTTGGTGGGAACCGGCTTGGTCAGCGAGAACGCGTGCAGCAGCAGCGGGCGCAGGCCGGTGCCGCCCAGTCGCTCGCCGAGCGCGGACCGGATCGCCGGGCCGACCCGGTCGCCGTCGTGCAGCAGGTAGGGCGGCAGGCGGTCGGTGAGCCGGTCGATCACGTCGGTGTAGAGCCCGGCCACCCGCAACCGCTCATCTTGGGTATGGATCTCCTCCCGGGCCTCGGCCAGCACCGCCTCGAAGACCGGCAGCAGCCCGGACAGCTCGGTGTCGGGCAACTCGGCCGCGATCAGCGCGGGCAGGTGGTAGGCGCCGCCGTAGGGACGCCACTCCGCCCCGGCCAGCACGGCCAGCGACCAGATCAGGTCGCCGCGGCGGAAGCCGACCCGGTCGTGCAGCAGCGCCACCCAGGCCCGCCCGGCACCGTGACCGGGTGGGAAGGCGGTGGCCTCCCAGTGCTGTATCTGCAGGGCGACCAGCCGACGGTCCCCGGCCGGCCAGTGACCGACCAGTTGCCTCATCTGGCGCAGATCGATCGTCTCGGCCTGGCGCCCGACCGCCCGGGCGACCTCCGCGACCGGGTAGTCCGCGGGGTCGTGGGGCACCTGACGGTCGCCCTCACCGGGCGGCGTCTCGTCGACCCCGGCCGGGACAACCGGCGCCGCGTCCAGCAACGACAGCCACATCAGCCACCGGCCAGGGGCACGAGCCGGATGAACGAGACCTCGGCGGCCCGGCTCAGGTCGATCACCTCGTCGAGGTCGTCGACCTGGCGGTTCCCCGCGATCATCACGAAACCGTTGCGCGCGAACGCCGCGTCGATCTGCTCCTCGGCGACCGGCTTGCCACCGGCGTCGATCCACAACCGCACCAGCTCCCGAGCGGTTATCTCGACCGGCAATCCGGGCAGCACCCACGACTCGATCTCACGCCCGGTCATCGTCTCGTCGCGCACCTTCACATCGGCCACGGCGCACATCCTGGCGCATGGGTACGACAGAAATATCGAACCCGCGGGTGGCGTTACTCAAGCGCGTCGGCTGAACGCCCGGCGCGGAGAGAGGTTCCGTCATGAAGGTTCGTAACTCGCTGCGGTCCCTGAAGGCCAAGCCCGGCTCGGTGGTGACCCGCCGGCGTGGTCGTCAGGTGGTCATCAACCGCAAGAACCCGCGCTGGAACGGCCGTCAGGGCTGACGCCACGCGCGGAATCCGCCAGCAATCCGGGCGCGTACGCGATAACTTGGAGACAGCGAAGGCCGGAGTCCCGCCGCCACGGGGCTCCGGCCTTTTCGTCACCCCGTAGATTCTGTTGCCGTGCCTGGTGTCGCGTACCCCCTGACCGACAATCGCCGCAGCAGTGCCGCCTTCGGACGGCACGTGGTCGCGGAGGCGCTCCGCGCCGCCGACCCGGCCGCCGCCGACGCGGCAGCCCGGGAAACCGACTGGCGCAAGGGTTATCTGCGTCACTTTCGCGCATCGGTCGAGGCCGGTCTGGACGGTTCCGACCGGGCCATCGCCGCGGCCGGTCTGGCCGCCGTCCACGACCGCATGCGGTTCGTGAACGGTGCCGCCGAGACCAGCCTGGACGAGGCCCTGGCGGCGGAACCCGACCGGCCATTCTCGACGATCGACATCGTCGGCGACGAAGTGGCCGAAAAGGAACTGACCCTGCCCTACCGCGGCTCGCTCCTCAGCGGCGACTCGCTGCGCAAGCAGCTCGACGTCTGGGTCGCCGGCGGCGTCATCGAGCCGTCGTGCGCGGAGATGGTCCGCGAGGTCGCCGACCACCCGTCCTGGCTCGACCTCGCCGACCAGCGGCTGGTCGTGCTCGGTGCGGGCGCCGAAATGGGCCCGCTGCCGGCCGTACTCGGCTGGGGCGCCACCGTCGTCGGCCTCGACCTGCCGCAGTCGTGGAGCCGCGTGCGCGCCCGGAAGTCGGCCGGTCGCCTGATCGCCCCGGCCCGCAACGACGTGCCGGGCGCCGACCTGCTCACCGACCTGCCCGCGATCGCCGCCTGGCTGCGCGGCATCGAGGGCCGGCTGATCCTCGGCAACTACGTCTACGCGCCGGGCGCCGCCTATCCCCTGCTGTCGGCCGCGGTCGACGCGCTCGGCGTCCACCTGGGCCGGCACCGCGACGACCTCGCACTCGCCTTCCTGGCCACCCCGACCGACGTCTTCGCGGTGCCGGACGAGGCGGTCACCCAGGCCCGGGCCCGCTACGACGCGAGGTCGCGACGGTCCCGGCTCACTGCCGCGGCTTCCGCCGGTCGCCTGCTGCGCCCCAACTTCCCGTACGCGGTGAGCCCCGCCATCAACGACAGCCTGGTCCCTCAGCAGGGGCCCAATTACGCGCTCGCCAAACACATCCAGCGCTGGCGCGCGACCGTGGCCCGCGCCTCGACGACCGTCAGCCTCACGGTCGCCCCGCCGACCCGCACCCGCTCGGTCACCAGCAACCGCCTGCTGGCCGCCGCCTACGCGGGCGCCCATCTCTTCGACGTCGAGGTCTTCGAGCCGGAAACCGCCAACAAGCTCATGGCCGCGCTGCTGGTCCACCAGATCCGCAACCCGCGTCCCGCGATGGAACGGGTCTGGCAGGAGGAGGCGTTCGGCGCGGCCCACGGCGGACTCTGGCGTACCGCCTACTCACCGCGTACGGCCCTGCCGCTGGCCGCCGTGCGCGGCCTTCTCCCCTAGCCTCCTCACCGCGTACGGCTCGGCCGCCGGCCGCCGTGCGCGGCCTTCTTTCCCAGGCCTTCGATCCAACCGGTGAGGTTCTCGGGCCGGTCCGCCTTGCCGTAGAACGAGCCCTGGACCAGATCGCAGCCCTGGGCGCGGAGCCAGTCCCGCTGGACCCCGGTCTCCACACCCTCGGCGACCACCCGCTGGCCCATCGCCCGGGTCATCGCGAGCACCGCGCGGACGATCGGCTCGTTGGTGCCCTCCGCGCCGACGTCCATCACGAACGACCGGTCGATCTTGACGATGCCGACCGGGAGGCGGTGCAGGTAGCTGAGCGACGAGTAGCCCGTACCGACGGCTCGCCACGCGGTCAGCCGGCGGGCCGACTCGCGGAGCAGCCACGTGCCCATCCCGACGATCATCGGAGTCTCCTCGGCGATCGGGACGAACTCCATCGGGCTCACGTGGCCGAGCTCGGGCGAGTGTCAGCGAACAGGTACGCCGCGAGGGTCAGCAACCGCCACGGTCCACGGGCGTCCGGCTCGACGTTGCGGCGCGGACCCAGATGCAGCGCCACCAGGCCGCCGAGCAGGATCACCGCCATCGCCGGGGTCCGCAGCGCCACCGGGCTGAACACGAAGACCGCGAGCGCGGTGAGGCCCAGGCCGAGATGCCGCAGCCCGGCCCTCGCGGCGGACTTCTGGAGCGTCACGGGTCAGCCCATCGGCCGGGCCGGCCACGGCTCTACCAAAGTCTTTGTGCTTATCGGGGCGCTCCCCGCTTATCCGACTTTTATTCGCAATTCCCGGGACCGTTGGGGCTGCAGCCGTGCAGGGTGGCAGTGGCCGATCAAGTGAGACCACGGGGGTTCACGTGCACCGAAATCGGACGAAACGCCGGGCCACCGCGGCCCTGGCCACCGCCGCTGTTTTGCTGCTGCCGAGCGGCACCGTCCCCGCCGCAGCCGCCGCTCTTCCGGCCGCTGCCGCGCATGTCCCAGCCGCTGATTCTGGCGCCGCAACTGCCGGTTCTCGCGGCGCAGCGGCCGGCGGCGTGAGCAAGGTCGCCGGGGATGCGGGGCCGGCCCTCCAGACGCTGCCGTTCGCGGCGCTCGGTCGATCCGCGGCGGGAGGCGCGACCCTTCCCGAACACACCACCAAGCCGTTCAGCCTTCTCGGCGTGACCTGGACCGATCCGGCCGCGCCGGTGACCGGAACCGTGCAGATCCGCACCCGGGCCGGCGCAACCGGCCGCTGGACCGCGTGGCAGAGCCTGGAGTCGGACGGTTCACAGCCGGGCGACGCTCGCGGCTCCACCGACCCGCTCTGGGTGGGCGAATCCAACGGCGTGCAGGCCCGAGTCGTCGGCGGCCATGCCCTGCCGGCCGGCCTCCGCGTAGACCTGATCAACCCGGACGCCGCGGCGAAAAAATCGAGCCTCGCGCGCGCGGCCACCCCCTCCCCCGCCCCTCAACTGGGTGGGGCGACGAGTGAACCACAAACGACCGCCCAACTGGCCCGCTCATCCACAGGCGGCGCGCGATCCACAGGCCGCACGCGAACCCTCGCGCTGCCGACGCGCCCGGTTCCCCGGATGGTCACCCGCTCGGGCTGGGGCGCCAACGAGCGCATCGTCAAGGGTGCCCCGGAGTACACCGGCCCGGTCCAGGTTTTTTTCGTGCACCACACCGCGACCGGCAACGGCTACAGCTGCTCCCAGTCCGCCGCCATTGTCCGCGGCATCCAGGCCTACCAGGTCCGGAGCAAGGGCTGGGACGACATCGGCTACAACTTCCTGGTCGACAAGTGCGGCAACGTCTTCGAGGGGCGGGCGGGCGGCGTCGGCCGGCCGGTGCTCGGCGCGCACACGCTCGGCTTCAACGCCGACGCGAGCGCGATCGCGGTGATCGGCACCTTCGACAACGTCGGCGTCAACTCGGCGGTCCGGACGGCGATCGCGACCGTGGCCGCCTACAAGCTGGGCGCCTACGGCAACAACCCGGCCGGCACGGCGACCTTGATCAGCGGCGGCGGCAATCTTTACCCAAAGGGCGCGCGGGCCACGTTCTGGCGCATCTCCGGTCACCGCGACGCGGGCCGCACCGACTGCCCGGGCGACACGCTTTATTCTCAGTTGCCCCTGATTCGGAAGATCGCCGGGGCGGCGCCGGTCGGGCTGCGGTTCCAGCACATGACCGGGGCGGTCAAGCGGGGGCGGCTGCTCTACACCCGGGGTGCGATCAAACCGCTCTGGAATCTGTCCACTCCGAGCGCGCTGATCAACCGGTTCGAGGTCCTGGTCGACGGCTCGCTGGTGCTGGCCGAGCCGGGCGGGCACCGGACGGCGCTGCTGCACCTCCCGCCGGGCGGCCACACGGTGACGATCCGGGCCGAGCACCTTTCCGGGCGGGTCAGCGCGGTCACCGCCAAGGTGGTCTCGGACGCTACGGCCCCGGTTTTCACGTCCGGGCCGGAGGTGGCGCTGCGGACGGGCGCGCTCAACGGCACGGTCCCGGTCCGGCTGGGCTGGGCGGCCTCGGACGTCAACGGGTTGAGTTCGGTGCGGCTGCTCCGCCCGACCGCGGTCGATCTGGGCACGGTCGCGCACAGCCGGAACGGCACCCTGCGACCCGGTGTCCCGGCCACTTTCACCGTGGCGGCGACGGACCGGTCGGGGAACGTGGCGAGCGGCTCGGTTACGCGTACACCGGAGGTTGTCTCGGAGGCCGCAGCCGAGCGCACCGGAACCTGGCGCACCTTGAGCAACCCGGAATATCTGGGCGGGGTCGCTCTCGGCAGCACCGCTGCCGGAGCGACCGCGACCTTCGCCGTCACCGGCCGGTCGGCCGCGCTGGTCTTCGGCCGGGGCGCCGACTCGGGCCGGGTGCGGGTCTTCGTCGACGGCGTCGATGCCGGCCTCGTCGACCTGCGGTCGACCTCGACCGTCTTTCGCCAGGCGGTCTGGTCGCGGTCGTGGGCCGATGACGGTTCCCATTCCGTACGCGTGGAGCTGCAGGGTCCCGCCGTGCTCGACGGGCTCGTCGACCTGAAATAGAAAGCCTGACAGCAGGTGTCAGTCTCGGCGTCCATGATCGGTCACATGAGTGGATTCGCAACCCTAGCCATGATCAATCTGGATGCCGAGGACCCGGCGGCCCTCGCGGCCTTCTATTCGCAGGTGCTCGGCTGGGAGGTGCTGCACACCTCGGACGAGTACGCCATGATCGGCGACGGCTCGACGAGCATCGGGTGGGGCAAGGTGCCCGGCTATTCGGCGCCGGGCTGGCCGCGGGAGACCGCGCCCAAGCGCTACCACCTCGACTTCTACGTCGAGGATCTCGACAAGGCCGAGGAGCAGGCGCTGGCGCTGGGCGCGACCAAGCCGGCCGAGCAGCCGAACGCCGAGCGCTGGCGCGTTCTGCTCGACCCGGGCGGCCACCCCTTCGACGTCTGCCTCCGCAGTTGAGGGCACCGGCGCCGGCAGCTGCGGGATAGTGTGCCGGGGTGCAGGCGTCGGAACTCCCGCGGGCGATCGCCGCGGCCACGTCGACCGCTTCGGCGCTCGGCCTGGCCGCCGACGACGCGATCGTGCTGCAGAACTCCAACAAGCTCACCCTGCGCCTGGTGCCCGCCGAGGTGCTGGCCCGCGTGGCACCTGCCGCGGACCGGATCGCCCAGTTCGAGGTCGACCTCGCGCAGCGGCTGGCCGGGCCGGGCAGCCTGGTGGCCGCCCTCGACCCCCGGGTCGAGCCGCTGGTCTACGAGCGCGACGGCTACGTGATCACGCTGTGGACCTACTACCCGCCGGTGACCTCGCAAGCGGTCTCGCCGGCCGACTACGCCGACGCACTCGTGCGCCTGCACGCCGGCATGCGCACGGTCGACTTCCCGGCGCCGCACTTCACCGATCGGGTCGGCGAGGCCCAGCGACTCGTCGCCGATCGGGACCGCACCCCGGCTCTCGCCGACGCCGACCGGGGGCTGCTCGGCGACACGTTGCGAGACATGCGCCGGGCCATCGGCGAACGCGGTACGTCCGAGCAGCTCCTGCACGGCGAGCCGCACCCGGGCAACCTGCTCACCACGCGGAGCGGGCTGGTCTTCATCGACCTCGAGACGTGCTGCCGGGGGCCGGTCGAGTTCGACCTCGCCCACGCGCCGGAGGAGGTCGCCGGGCACTACCCCGGCATCGACCACGATCTGCTGCGCGACTGCCGCACGCTGGTGCTGGCGGTCATCACGATGTGGCGCTGGGACCGCGACGACCAGCTCCCCGACGGGCACCGGCTCGCCGGGGAGTGGCTCGACCAGATCCGCAGCCGGACGGCGTGATCAGGCCTTCGTAGGTTGGGCGAGCGCGCTGCTCGCCTCGGTGCCGAAGCGAACCCCGCGGTTCTCCTTGCCGAGCGCGGTCAGCACCGCGACCGCGATCAGCACCGGCACGACCGTGACCGCCAGGGCGAACGGATAGCCGTGCGAATCGGCCAGCGACTCCTGGATCGGCAGGTTGAACGCGGCCAGGCAGTTCCCCAGTTGGTACGTCACACCCGGGTAGAAGCCGCGGATCTCGTCCGGGCTCAGCTCGGTCAGGTGCGCCGGGATCACGCCCCACGCTCCCTGCACCATGATCTGCATCAGGAACGACCCGAGGCAGAGCAGGCCGGCGGTGTGCGAGTACGCGAAGATCGGCACGATCGGCAGGCCGAGCACCGCCGCGATCACGATGATCCGCCGGCGGCCGAAGCGCTGCGACATGGTGCCGAACACCGTTCCGCCGATGATCGCGCCGATGTTGTAGATGACCGCGATCCAGGTCGCCGTCGTCGCCGACAGGCCGATGCCGGTCTTGAGGAACGTCGGATAGATGTCCTGGGTGCCGTGGCTCATCCAGTTGAACGCCGTCATCAGCAGCACCAGATAGACGAACCGCCGCACGATCTTGCCGTTGAGCAGGACCTGCCGGATGCCGACGCGGGTGACCCGGGCGCGGGCCGCCTCCCAGACCTCGGACTCCTTGACCCGGGCCCGGATCAGCAGCGAGATCAGCGCCGGGATGATGCTGAGCGCGAACAGCCACCGCCAGGACAGCCCGAGAACCGAGTGCACCAGCAGGAAGGCGAGCGACGCCAGCAGGTAGCCGGTCGAGTAGCCCTCCTGCAGGACGCCGGAGAAGAAGCCGCGCCGGTGGGCCGGGATCTTCTCCATCGCCAGCGCCGCGCCGAGACCCCACTCGCCGCCCATCCCGATGCCGTAGGCCAGGCGCAGCACCAGCAGGACGCTGAAGTTCGGCGCGAACGCGCACGCGAATCCGATGATCGAGTAGAAGCAGACGTCGACGATCAGGGGGATCCGCCGGCCCACCCGGTCGGCCCAGATGCCGAAGATCAGCGCGCCGACCGGGCGCATGACCAGCGTGACGGTGGTGAGGAACGCCATGCGTTCCAGGGAGACGCCGAAGTCCCTGGCGATCTCGGCGTAGACGAGCACGACGATGAAGTAGTCGAAGGCGTCCATGGTCCAGCCCAGAAAGGCGGCCAGGAAGGCGTTGCGCTGGTCGGGCCGTAGGCGGCTCTCCTCGGGTGGCGCGGCGGCGGTGTCCATGAAGGGCGGTTAACCCCGGACCGGCATCGATAAACGCGAGTAGTCCGGCAGGGCGATCGCCTCGGCCCGGTTCATCATCTTGCGCATGATCGCCGACATCGGCCAGCGGCCCATCATGCCCCACGATTTCATCCGCAGCCAGATCATGAACCGGCTGCGCGGGGCGAAACTCCGGAAGCCGCCGGGCGGCAATTCCATCGACGCCTTCGCGTACGGCCCGAGCACGCGCTGAAAGGCGGCGAGCCCCCGCTCGCAGTCTCCACCGGCCGCCGCCAGCTCGCCGGCCAGCACGTACGCCCCGACCAGCGCGACACTCGTGCCGAGCCCGGCCAGGGGCGAACCGCAGGCCGCGGCGTCGCCGAGAAGCACCACCCGGCCGCGATGCCAGGTCTCGACCCGGACCTGGTTGACCGAGTCGAAGAAGAAGTCGTCGGCGGACGGCATCGCGGCCAGGAATTCGTCGACCCGCCAGCCCGCGCCGGTCAGCCGCTCGGTCAGCGCCCTCTCCGCGTCGGCGCGACTGATCCGCTCGTATGCCGGCTCGGCCACGCTGAAGCTCAGGCTGGCCTTGGCCGTGCCGCCGCGCTCCGGCCGCAGGCCGGCGACCAGGCCGCCGGGCGCGTTGTACATGTAGAAGAGGTGGTCGGTGTCGCCGGGGTCGGGCACGGTGAAGTAGGCGCCGTAACCGCCGAGATAGCGTACGAACTCCTTCTCCGGCCCGAACGCGAGCGCCCGCACGCCGGAGTGCACCCCGTCGGCCCCGATGACCAGGTCGAACCGCTCGCGGCCGCCGCTGCGGAAGGTCACGCCGGCCCCGTCGGCGTCCTGCTCGATCCCGACGATCCTGTCGCCGAACCGGTAGTCGGTGTAGGCGGCCGTCGCGTCGTGGAGGATCCGGCCCAGGTCGCCCCGCGCGATCTCGATCTCGGCCACGATGCCCTCGCCGGAGAACGCGTCGGCCATCATCACCCCGCGGCGCCGGTTGTCGCGGTCGACGATCGCGATGCCCCGCTCGTCGACCCGGTTGTCCTTGATGGTCTCGAGCAGCCCCATGCGTTCGACGACGGTGCGCGCGATGCCGCGTACGTCCACCGCGTGCCCGCCCGGCCGCGGGCCGGGAGCCGTTTCCACGATCGTCACCTCGGCGCCCGCCCGGTGCAGCCAGAACGCCGCCGCCGGGCCGGCGATGCCTCCGCCGGAGATCAGAACCCGCACTTCCCGCTCCTTCTTGCGTACGCTGTAAATCGATGTACTAGCCACGGTAGGACAGCGCCTGCAAGCTGGCAAACTGCACTAGTACAGTGCCGGGGAAGACCGAGAGGTGTACTAGCCATGGAACCGCCATACCGTCAGATCGTCAGCGACGTGCGGCGCCGCATCGAGGCGGGCGAGCTGCGTCCGGGCGACCGGATCCCGTCGGCCCGGGCGATCACCCGCGAGTGGGGGGTCGCCATCGCGACCGCGACCAAGGCGCACGCCGCCTTGCGCGAAGAAGGCCTGACCGTCGCCCGGCCGGGCGTCGGCACCGTGGTCGCCGGCCCGTCCGCCGCCCGCGACCGCGAGCTCACCCTCGCCCGCATCGTCGCCGCCGCGATCGCCCTGGCCGACCGCGACGGCCTCGCCGACCTGTCGATGCGCCGCCTCGCCGGCGACCTGGGCGTGGCCACCATGTCCCTCTACCGGCACGTCCCCAGCCGCGACGAGCTGTTGCTGGCCATGATCGACGCGGCGATCGGCTCGGTTACGCTGCCGCCGCGCCCGCCGAAGGGCTGGCGGGTTGCCCTGGAGCTGGTCGCCCGCCGCGAGTGGGCACTGTTCAAGAAGCACCCGTGGCTCGGCCCCTCGATGTCCCTGACCCGCCCCCAGCTGGCCCCCAACGCCATGCGCCTGAGCGAGTTCGTGCTGGCCGCCTTCGACGGGACCGGGCTGACGTTCGCCGAGCGCATGTACGTGCAGGTGCTGCTCTTCAGCTTCGTCCGCGGCCTGGCCAGCGCCCTGGAACCGGAGGTCGAGGCGCAGCGCGAGAGCGGCCTGACCGTGGACCAGTGGATGGAAACCCAGCAACAGGCCCTCACCCGGATCATCCGCAGCGACGGCTTCCCGCACTTCAGCGCCCTGGCCGAGGAAGAGTTCGACCTCGACCTCGACCGCCTGTTCGAGTTCGGCCTGGCCCGCCTGCTGGACGGCATCGGGTCCTTGCCGGCGTCCGGCGACGTCAAGCCGGCTCGATGATCAGCACCACCTTGCCGCAGCCGTGGCGCGACTCGACCGCGGCGTGCGCGGCCGCCACATCGGACAGCGGATAGGCCCGGACCGGCATCGCCAGCACGCCCCGGGAGGCCAGCTCGACCACCTCGGCCAGGCGCGCGGGGTCGCGCGGAGAGCGGACGACCCGGGCGCCGTGTGAGGGGGCGACGATGGTGCCGATGCGGTCCGGCGGCACGCCGAGCGCCACCGACTGGGCGATCGCACCGCCGCCGGCGGCGTCGAGAACCACCGTCGGGAGACGCCTGGCGACCAGCCGCACGCTGTGCGGCAGGCTTTCCCCGTACGCGACGGGAACGGCGCCGAGCCTGCGCAGATAGTCGTGGTTGGCCCGGCTCGCCGTGCCGATCACCGTGGCCCCGGCGAGCCGGGCCAGCTGGACCGCGAGCGTCCCGACACTGCCCGCCGCCGCGTGCACGAGCAGCACGTCCCCGGCCCGCACCGCCAGCTCGCGCAGCGCCCCGCTCGCCGTCTGGGCCGCCGCGACCAGACCGGCCGCGGTCGGGAAGTCGAGGTGCGGAGGCTTGCGGACCGCGTCGCGAGCCGGGACCACGACCGCCGAGGCCTGGCCGTTGAGCATCGTCGAGCCGAGCACCTCGTCACCGACCGCCCACGGGACGCCGGGCTCGGACCGGTCACCCGCGCGCGCATCCGGATCGGAGTCCGCGGCCGGGGGCACCACCGCCGGGCCCACCGCGTCGATGACACCGGCGTACTCCTGGCCGATCTGCTGCGGGAACGACACCCGGTCACGGGCCAGGTCGCCCCGGCGGACCGCGACGTCGAACGGCTGGACTCCGGCGGCCCGGACGCGTACCCGGATCTCGCCCGGACCCGGAACCGGGTCGGGAAACTCGGCCACCCGCAGGACCGAGGGTGGGCCGAAGCGGTCGAAGACGGCGGCTCTCATGCCGCCAGCCTGCAAGCTAAAGCTGGAGTGAGGTCAAGGCCGCTTGGCGACCATGTTGACCGCGAGCATGCTCATCACCACCACGTCGTCCTGGTTGAGCAGCTCGGCCTTGGTGCGCACGATGCCGCGGTCCGGCTTCGAGCGCGACTCCCGGGCCTCGACGACCTCGACCCGCAGGCGCAGCACGTCGCCCGCGCGCACCGGGTGCGGCCAGCGCAGCTCGTCGACGCCGGGCGAGGCCAGGCTCGCGACCTTGGAGAGGTAGTTGTCGGCGAGCAGGCGCATCATCAGCCCGGCGGTGTGCCAGCCGCTGGCGATCAGGCCGCCGAACGGGCCCGCCGCCGCGTAGGCCGGATCGGTGTGCATCGGCTGCGGATCGAACTTCCGGGCGAAATCCAGCAGTTCGTCCTCGGTGAGGGTGGCATGGCCGTATTCGTAGACTGCGCCCGGTTTGTAGTCGGCGAACCAGCGATCCTCGAGCGGTGTCATGCCGGCCAGCATGTCATGTTCACCCAGTGTTGATCCGGATGGCCGGAGAGCTGATGAAGGGTCGCCGCCCGGTCACGATCGGCGGGCGGGCGGCGGATCTCGTGCCCGTCGTCGCTACGGTTAGCGGGTGTCCGAGATCCCGTGGTGGGGGCTGCCCCTCATCGCCGCCCTGTTCGCCCTGGCCGGTGCCGCGATCGCGCAGCTGGTGAGCGCCCGCACCGACTACCTGATGAGGCGGCGCCGCCGCACCAAGCGGTGGTACGCGGAGCGCAAGGCCGCCTACGTCGAGTTGCTGGCGGTCTTCGAGCGTGCCGTCTACCGCCTACGCGCGGCGTTCGAGGCGGGCGACAAGCCGCCGTCCGGGCTGACCTACGTCGACGAGGTCGGTCCGGCCCTCATGCAGGTGCGGCTGCTGGCCACCGGGCCGGTCCGCAGCGCCGCCCTCGCCGTGCACCTGCTCCTGCAGAAGCTGCACGGCGAGATGAATCCGAGCGCCGTCTCCGGCGTACGCCCGGAAACCCACTTCCGTGAGCTTCTCGCCCAGGTCCCCCTCGTCATGCAGCAGTTCGAGGCCGAGATCCGTGAGGAGCTCGGCATCGACAGCAACCCGCCGTCCTCGCTCGACGGCGACCGCGGCGGGCGGGGCCTGCTCCGCCGGGCGCCGCGGGTCCCGGCGAGCCGGGAAGAGGAGTCCGGCGTCACTGGCTGATCGCGCAGGGGTAGGGCAGGATCGAGATGTGACCGAAGAGATCCCGCTCGATGACGTCTCCGCCTCCGTCGCCCGCAGCGGAATCGTCGCGATCCTGCGCGCGAAGACCGCCGACGGCTTCGCCGCGGTCGCCGACGTGCTGGTCGAGGCCGGGATCACCGCGATCGAGGTGACGCTGACCTCGCAGGGCGCGACCGAGGCTCTGGCCGGTCTGCGCCGCCAGTTGCCCGACACCGTGGTGATCGGGGCAGGCACGGTGCTCACCGCCGGCGAGGCGTCGGCGTCGGTCGACGTGGGCGCCGACTTCCTGGTCTCCCCGGTGCTCGACCCGGAGCTGGTCGCCGGCTCGAGTGTCCCGTTCTACCCGGGTGCGCTGACCCCGACCGAGATCTACTCGGCGATGCGGGCGGGCGCGCCGGTGGTCAAGCTCTTCCCGGCCGGCGGCCTCGGCCCGGCCTACCTGCGCGACATCCGCGGCCCGCTGCCCGGCGCGCGCATCATGCCGACCGGCGGCATCAAGATCGAGGACGTGGCCGACTGGCTGGCCGCCGGCGCGGTCGCGGTCGGCCTGGGCAGCCCGCTGATCGGCGACGCGGCGTCCGGCGGCGACCTCAGGAAGCTGGCGGCCCGCGCCCGGCAGGCGGTCAGCGCCGTCGCGATAGCCCGGTCATGAGCGGCGGTCTCTTCACCTTCGGCGAGACCATGGGCCTGATCGCCGCCGACGGCATCGGCCCGCTCGCCCACGCCCGCAGCTTCGGGTTCGGCATCGGCGGCGCCGAGAGCAACGTGGCGGTCGGGGTGGCCCGGCTCGGCGGCGAGGCGACCTGGCTCGGCCGCGTCGGCCCCGACTCGACCGGCGACCTGATCGCGGCCCGGCTGACCGCGGCCGGCGTGCGCACGCTGGCCCTGCGCGACGAGGCGTTCACCGGGCTGATGGTGCGTTACCGCCGGTCGGGGGCGTTCGCCCACGTCGACTACCACCGCGCGGGCAGCGCCGGCTCCCGGCTGACCCCGGCCGACATCCCGTCCGCCGAGGTCACCGGGGCGTCGGTGCTGCACGTCACGGGCATCACCCCGGCGCTCAGCGAGTCGGCCCGCGCGGCCGTCTTCCAGTCGATCGAGACCGCGAAGTCGGCCGGCGTGACCGTGTCGGTCGACGTCAACTACCGCAGCAAGCTGTGGTCGCGCTTCGACGCCGCGCCGGTGCTGCGCGACCTGGTCGCCCGGGCCGATGTGGCGTTCGCCGGCCCCGACGAGGCGGCCCTGTTCGTCGACCCGGCCGACGCGCTCGGCGAGATGGCCAAGCTCGGCCCGGCCGAGGTGGTGATCAAGGACGGCGCCCGCGGGTGCTCGGCGCTGATCGACGGCGAGCTTCACCACGTTGCGGCAGTCGAAGTCACGGTGATCGATCCGGTCGGCGCCGGGGACGCGTTCGTCGCCGGTTACCTGGCCGACCGCATGGCCGGAGCGACCCCGGCGGCCCGGCTGGCCACGGCCATCGCGGCCGGGGCCTTCGCGGTCACCGTTCCCGGCGACTGCGAGGGGCTCCCCGACCGCGACGAGCTGGCCGCCCTCGGCGGCGACGACCTGCGGCGCTAGCAGACGGTGCCGCGAGGCGGCACGGTCAGCGAGATCAGGTACGCGTCGGTGACCTGCCGGATGCAGGCGCTCAAGCTGTACGACCCGTGCCCGGCACCCTGGTAGACGACGAGCGCCCCGTCGCGCCCCAGCTGGTGCTCGACCGAGGTGGCCCAGTTGACGCCGGTCGCCGGATCATGCAACGAGTTGATCAGCAGCAGTGGTGTCCTGGTGTGCACGCGCAGCGTGTGCTGCGGGTTGGCGACCGGCTTCGGCCAGCCCAGGCACATGGTCAGCGACAGGACCTGGGCGCCGTAGTGGAGGTCCGGTGCCGCGGTGCCGGCCTTGCGGAGAATGGCCGCATAGTCCTGGTAGTCGCGCACCGGCAGCGACCAGTCGTTACAGAAGGCGGCGGGCACCACCACGAGCGCACCGGGGTCCGGGATGGCTTCCGGAGTTGCCAGAGCCTGGGCCAGCCGCGGGTAGTTCGGATCCTTGAGGAGCTTGAGCGTCAGCGCGTCGAGCTGGAACGGTGTGACCGCCAGTTGCCCGGCTGCGGCTTTGGCCAGCGCGGCCGCGTATTGGGCGCGCACGTCCTGCCCGGGCGTCGCCGCCGCGAACGCGTCGAACGAGTCCTGCTGGGCCCACGACTGCTCGACCAGGAACCGCGACGTGCTGGTCGGGCGATGGTCGACCACGCTTTCCAGCACGATCGCCCGCACCCGGCCGGGATAGCGCTCGGCGTACTGCTCGCCCAGCAGCGTGCCGTAAGAGCTGCCCTGGAAGGTTAGCGTGCGCTCGCCCAGCGCGGCCCGCAGCGCGTCGAGGTCGCGGACCGTGCTGGCGGTGTCGGCGTGGTCGAAGATCGGCCCGGTGTTCTGACGGCAGTCCGCCCACAGCTCCCGGTTGTATTCGACGGTCGCCTCGAAGTCGGCTTGGCTGGTCAGCACCGGCGAGGGAGCGGCCGGCCGGTCGGACGAGCACACGACCGGATTGCTGCCGCCCACGCCGCGCGGATCGAAGCTGACGATGTCGAAGTGCTTCTGCAGGTCGGCGCTGAACCGGCCGAGCTTCTCCTGCAGTGTCTGCACGCCCGAGTCGCCCGGTCCACCCGGCCCGAATATCAGCGTGCCGATCCGGTGGGCCCGGTCGGTGGCCGGATGCCGCGCGACCGCCAGGCCGAAGGCCGGGCCGCCGGGGTGCGACCAGTCGACGGGCAGGGTGAGAGTCGCGCACTCCGCAGCGAAGTCGACGCTGCAGTCATGCCAGTCGAGCCGATCGGTCACGCCCGGGGCCGGCCCGGCCACGCTCATCGCCAGAGCCAGGGTGGAGGCTAGTAGTTGCATGCCGTCGATCCTTGAGGAGGGCCGGCCGGTGCGGAATCGGTAGCAACCCCGGCCGTACCCGTAGTGGCTGACCGGATCGTTCCGGGGGTAGCCCGGATGATGTCTTCTGCCGAGGCGCGGCAGCAGCCGATGATGACGGCATGCAGAACGCGCTGATCGTCATCGACATGCAGGAGTCGTTCCGGGTCCGGCCGCTCTGGACCACCCTGCACAACCCCGCGCTGCTCGACAACGTGCAGCGGCTGGTCGACGCGGCCCGGCGGCGCGGCGACGAGGTCGTCTGGGTGCTGCACGCCGAGGAGGGCAGCGGCGGCGAGTTCGACCCGGCCAACGGGCACGTGCGGCTGATCGACGGGTTCACCCCGGGCAAGGACGAGCCGATCATCGTCAAGAGCTCGCACAACGCCTTCTCCACGACCAACCTGCAGCAGGTGCTGACGATGCGCGGGGTCGGCTCGGTCACGGTCTGCGGGATCCGCACCGAGCAGTGCGTCGAGACCACCGCCCGGGTGGCGAGCGACTTCGGGTATCCGGTGACCTTCGTGACCGACGCCACCGGAACGTTCCCGATCCCGCACTGGGACGCCCCGGCCGACATTTCGGTGGGCGACCTGCTGGCCGATCCGCGTACGCTGGCGGCCGCCGACGTCGTGGCCCGCACGGAGTACGCGCTGGCCGGTCGTTTCGCCACCGTCACCGGCACCGACGCATACCTGGGAGGCTGACCGGATCGTGAGCCGCGTGGTCTTCGTGCTGCTGCCCCAGGTGCACCTGCTCGACCTGTCCGGACCGGCCCAGGTGTTCGGCACGACCGAGCGCTACCACCTGTCGTACGTCGCCGAGACCACCCCGGTGCCGTCCTGGCAGGGCCTGCCCCTCGCCGCCGACCTCGAGTGGCCGGCCCTCGGCCCCGACGATCTGGTGCTGGTGCCCGGTTTCCGCGAGGGCCACGGCCAGGTCTCGGCGGAGACGCTGCGGAAGATCGCCGCCCACCACGCGGCCGGCGGCACGGTGGCCAGCGTCTGCGCCGGGGCGGCCGTGCTCGGGCGGGCCGGGCTGCTCGACGGCCGACGCTGCACGACCCACCACGAGCTGCAGAACGACCTGGCCCGCGACCACCCGGCGGCGACCGTGGTCCGCGACGTGCTCTACGTCTGCGACGACCGGGTGGTCACCTCGGCCGGCATCGCCAGCGGCATCGACCTGGCGCTGCACCTGGTCGCCCAGCGGTTCGGCCCGGCGATGGCGGCCCGGGTCGCCCGCGAGATGGTGGTCTTCGCCCGCCGCAACGGCGACGAGCAGCAGGCGTCGGCGATGCTGCGCCACCGCGGCCATCTGAGCGATGTCGTCCACCGCGTGCAGGACCGCATCGACGCCGAGTTCACCGCGCCGCTGCCGCTGCCCGCGCTGGCGGCCGGGGCCGGGGTCAGCGAGCGCACGCTGACCCGGCTCTTCGCGGCGGCGGTCGGCCGCACCCCGCTGCAATACCAGCAGGTGCTGCGGGTCGAACGGGCCGAATACCTGATCGGCCACGGCACCACGGTGGAGTCGGCGGCCCGTGCGGTCGGCTTCGCCGACGCGCGCATGCTGCGCAAGCTGAGGTCGCGCCCGTAGGATTCGACGCCGAAGCCTCCCGCAGCCTCGACTTCGCCCGACCGGTGGCGCTGATGCTGATGTCGCTGCTGCACTTCCTGCCGGACGCGGACGATCCATATTCGACCGTGGCCCGGCTGGTGTCGGCCCTGCCTCCGGGCAGCTACCTGGTCATCTCCCACGGCACGTACGAGACGCTCGAGCCCGAGCAGGCCGCCCAGTTCAAGGCGCTCAACGCCGCCAGTCCGGTGCCGTTCCAGCCGCGCGACCGCCGGGAGGTGGGCCGGTTCTTCGACGGCCTCGACCTGGTGGAGCCGGGGATCGTGCCGGTGGCGGCGTGGCGCGACGACGACCGCGACGACGACCGCGACGGTCCGCGGCCGCCGGCCGACCAGGTGGCCTACTACGGGGCGGTCGCCCGGGTTCCGTAACCGGGATGGCCGAACAGGCCCGGCAGCCCGCCGGTGTGCAGGAAGACGATTCGGTCGCCGTGGCCGCCCGCGATCAGAGACGCCAACGCCCGGCCGGTGTAGGTCGGGTCGAGGAAGATCCCTTCGGTGCGGGCGGCGAGCGCCAGCGCATCCCGTACGGCATCGGTGAGCGCCGCATAGCCGGCGCCGACCTGGCCCCGGTCGATCCGCAGGTCGCCCGCCGCGACGGCGCCGCCGAGCAGGGCCGAGACGGTGGCCGCCGGGTCTCCGACCGCGCCGGTGTCGACGCCGACCACCCGCTCCGGCCCGAGCTCTGCGACCAGGCCGGCCATCGTGCCGCCCGAGCCGAGGGCGACCACCACCGCGTCGAAGTCGCCGACCTGGGCTTTCAGCTCGCGCGCGCAGGCCGCGTAGCCCGCGATCGAGGTCGGGTTCGAGCCGCCGAAGGGGATGACGAAGCCGTCTTCCTTCTCCACCGCCTCGGCCAACGGGGTGTCCCCGGCCCATCGGATCTCGGCCCCGGCAAGGTCGTCGAGCAGCAGGTTGCCGCGGTGTTCACGGTCGGTGCCGGCGAGCACGAGCACGCAGCGTAGGCCGAGGCGCGCCGCCGCGGCCGCCGTGAGACGGGCGTGGTTACTCTGCGGGCCGCCCGAGGTGATCACGGTGTCGGCGCCACTTTGCACGGCCTGCGCGCAGGTGTATTCGAGCTTGCGCACCTTGTTGCCGCCCCCGCCCAGGCCGGACAGATCGTCCCGCTTGAACCACAGCGCGTCCAGGCCGAGCCGCTTCCCCAGCCGCGGCGCGGACTCGACCGGGGTGGGCCAGCTGCCGAGCGAAATCGGTTCGATCACCGCCCGAGTCAACCACTACGGTCGTCGGTTGTGCAGCTGCGTGGCGTACTCCTCGACCTCGACGACACCCTCCTCGACCAGCGCGGCGCGGTCCGGCGTGCGGTCGACGCCTGGCTGCCGACACTCGGCGTGACACCCACCCCCGAGCTTCACCGGCTCTGGGTCGACCTGCAGGAACACCATCTGGTCGCCTGGCGCGAGCGCACCGTGACGTTCAGCGAGCAGCGGCGCCGCCGGCTCCGCGATTTCCTTCCGGTCATCAAGATCCCGTACGCCGAGTCCGAGCTGGACGGCGCCTTCGACGGCTATCTGGCCGCCTACCAGCAGGCTTACGCGCTCTTCGACGACGTCGCCGGCGCCCTGGACGCCCTTGCCGAGGCCGGCCTGGCCACCGCGGTCCTGACCAACGGCGTGATCGAGCAGCAGAACGACAAGATCCGCCGGGTCGGGCTGACCGGCCGCCTGGGCCCCGTCTTCACCGCTGAGGGCCTGGGCGTGGCCAAGCCCGACCCGTCGGCGTTCGCGCTGGTCTGCGCCGAGTGGGGGCTGCCGCCGTCCGCGGTCCTCAGCGTCGGCGACCGCCACGAGCTGGACGTGCGGCCGGCCCGGGCGGCCGGCCTGCACGCGGTGCACCTCGACCGCCGGGACGAGGGCCCGCACGACGAGCCGTCCCGCATCACCTCGCTGGCCGCGCTGCCCGCCTTCATCCGCGCTCGTACGTCGTGAGCAGCTCGTAGTCCTTGTCCGGGCCGGTGGCATGCCAGTGCTCGGTGAACGTGTCCGGCCCGGTGATCTGCCCGGCCACGACGTACGCGTCGTCGCGGCACGGGTGCTCGGCCGACCACCGGCCGTCGCTGAGGTCGAGGCGGTAGAAGTCCCGGCCGTCGGCGAACTTCACGTCCAGGACGTGGTCGCCCCGGTCGACGTACCGCAGGAACCGCTCGGCCGGGCCCCGATGCCCGCCGAAGCTCAGCTCGCCGTGCTCCTCGTACGCCAGGTCGTCGGAGAACCGGGCCCAGCCCACGAAGACCCCCTCGACCCCACGCCGGTGATCGACGACGCGCCGCCGGACCGACCAGCGCCCGCGCAGGAAATCGGCGGCTGTGCGATGGGCAACTGCGCCGTCGCGCGGCTCCGGATAGTGTTCGGCCGCCGTCACCTCTGGAGGATCGCATGTCCCACTCCGTCGCCCTGTCCCGGTCCCGGCCGCTCGTCCTGGCCGACCTGATCCCGGGCGCGCTGGCCCGCGACATCGCGCTGGTCGCCGGTGGCGCCGGGCTCGTCGGCGCGCTCGCCCAGATCGCCGTGCACGTGCCGGGCACGCCGGTCCCGATCACCGGCCAGACCCTCGGCGTGCTGCTCATCGGCACGGCGTACGGGGCGCGCCGGGCGGCGGCCGCCATCGCGCTGTACGCCGTCGCGGGCATCCTCGGCGTGCCGTGGTTCGCCGGCCACCACAGCGGCTATGCCGGCGCGTCGTTCGGCTACGTCGTCGGCTTCTTCGCCGCCGCCACGCTCTGCGGCTTCCTGGCCGAGCGCGGGGCCGACCGGTCGGTTCTGCGCTCGATCCCGTCGATGCTCGCCGGCGAGGTTCTCATCTACGGCATCGGCATGGCCTGGCTGGCCGTGGCCGCCCACCTGACGCTGAGCCAGACGATCGCCCAGGGCCTCACCCCGTTCCTGCTCGGCGACGCCGTCAAGGCGGCCCTCGCGGCCGGCCTGCTGCCCGCCGCATGGGCGCTGGCAGGCCGCCGCTCCGCCTGACCGTCCGCCCCGGAGCGGCCCAGTCCGCCCAGGCCGACCCCGGCGGTCAGTTCAGGTCGGATGGCACGTCGATGTCGCTGTCGTCGGCCACGTCGCCGACCGGCACCACCCGCACCCGGTCGGCGTGGGCGCGCAGATAGTCGCGGGCACCCCGGTCGCCGACCGCGGCTGCGGCCACGCCGGCCCAGTGGTCGCGGCCGAGCAGCACCGGGTGGCCGCGCCGCCCGTCGTAGCCGCCCATCGCCAGGGCACCGCGCGCCGCCGCGGGCAGCGGGCCTGCGCCGGCGTCCACCTCGGCGATGACCCGCCGGACCGCCTCGGCCGTGACCCCGGGCATGTCGACCAGCAGGATCACCGCGGCGTCGGCCGCACCGCCGACGAGCGCCGCCAGACCGGCCCGGAGCGAGGACCCCATCCCCGCGGCCCAGTCCACATTGACCACGGTCGCCGGCAGGTCGGGCGCGGCCTCGCGCACCCGCTCGGCGCCGGCGCCCAGAACCACCGATGTCCGGATGCAACCGGCTTCGCGGAGGGTGTCGGCCGCCCGCTGCACCAGCAGCCGCCCCTGATAGGCAATGAGCGCCTTCGGCATGCCGTATCGCCGGCCGGCGCCCGCCGCCAGCACGAGCCCAGCGACTTCCATGCGGGGAGCGTAATCCCGTGGACCGACCCGGCGGCCCGCGGTACAACCAGCGGATGACCGAGGAGCAGTTGCCCGGCGGGCGGACTTTCGGGGCCGTGCGCGCCGCGGCGGCTGCACGACACGACCGCGACGTTCCGGCCGTCCGGCGTTGCGGTCTGGCCGGCATCGCCGAGCCGGCCGGGTTCGGTGACCCGGCCGCCGTGGGCCGCCGACCTGGAACGCTCCGGTGCCGAGGTGGCCGCGCTGCCGGACGAGTTCTGGGCGGTTTAGCGGAGATCGATCGCGGGGTAATGGCACGCCGCCACTAACCCCCGATCGAGGAGCAGGAATGTCTATCCAGGGTTTTCTCTACATTGTCGCCATCATTCTGCTGGTGCTGGCGGCTCTGCCGATCCCGGTGCGCGGGGTCAGCCTGGCGCTGCTCGGTGCGGCCTGCGCACTGCTCGCCTTCTCCTGGAACACGATCACGGGGTGACCGTGCGCCGATAGATGACGGCCTGCCACGGGGCCAGGGTGAGCTCGGTGGCAGGCGCGGGCAGGTTGGACAGGACGAGTTCGGCCCCCGACCACGAGGCGGCGTCCGGGATCTCGGCCTGGACGGTGTCGCCGGTGAAGTTGCCGATCACCAGGAGCTCGGTAGTGCCGCGCCGGCGGGTGAAGGCGTACAGGCGGTCGTCGTCGGGCAGCAGCATGGTGAAGTCGCCGTCCACCACGGCCGGCTCGGTGTGGCGCAGGTCGATCAGCTGCCGGTAGTAGTGGAAGACCGAGTCGGGGTCGTCCCGCTGGGCGGCCGCGTTGATCTCGACGTAGTTGGGATTGACGGCCAGCCAGGGCGTTCCGGTGGTGAAGCCCGCCTGCGGCGAGGCATCCCACTGCATGGGCGTACGCGCGTTGTCGCGGCCCCGCGCACGAAGGACGGTCAGCACCTCCTCCGGCGTGCGGCCCTCGTGCTCGGTTGCCTGGCGGTACTGCCCGAGTGCCTCGATGTCGCGGAAGTCGGCGATCGACCGGAACGGGAAGTTGGTCATGCCGAGTTCTTCGCCCTGGTAGACGTACGGCGTCCCGCGATGCAGGTGCAGCACCGTGCCCAGCATCTTGGCCGAGGCGACCCGGAAGAGGTCGGAGTCGTCGCCGTAGCGGGAGACCGCGCGCGGCTGGTCGTGGTTGTTCCAATAGAGGCTGTTCCAGCCGACGTCGGCCAGCCCGGCCTGCCAGCGCCCGAGGATCGCCTTGAGGTTGCTGAGCTTGAGCGGGATCAGCCGCCAGGGGTCGCTGCCGCGGTCGGCCCACACGTGGTCGAACTGGAAGACCATGTCGACCTCGTGGCGGTCGGGGTCGGTGAACAGCTTCGCCTCGTCGACCGTCACCCCGGGCATCTCGCCGACGGTCAGCAGCGCCTCGCGTCCGGCGAACACGTTGTCGTACATCTCGCGCAGGAATTCGTGGATGCGTGGCCCGTTGATGTAGCCCGCTGAGCCGTCGGCGAAGGCGGCGCCGACCGGCAGCCGGCCGTCGGGCAGTGAGCCGTCGGGGCCGACCGCCTTGGAGATCATGTTGATGACGTCCATCCGGAAGCCGTCGACGCCCCGGTCGAGCCACCAGCGCATCATCGAGTAGATCGCCTCGCGGACGACCGGGTTCTCCCAGTTGAGGTCGGGCTGCTTGCGGGAGAACAGGTGCAGGTAGTACTCGCCGGTCGCCTCGTCGTACTCCCAGGCCGACCCGCCGAAGGCGGCACCCCAGTTGGTCGGTTCCGCGCCCGGCGAGCCGGGCTCCATTCCGGTACGGGCGGGGCGCCACCAATACCAGTCGCGCTTCGGGTTGTCCCGCCCGGCGCGGCTCTGAACGAACCACGGATGCTCGTCCGAGCTGTGGTTGACGACCAGGTCCATGACGATCTTCAGGCCGCGCTCGTGCGCGCCCTTGAGCAGTTCGTCGAAGATCTCGAGCGAGCCGAAGAGCGGGTCGATGTTCTGGTAGTCGCTGATGTCGTAGCCGTTGTCGTCCTGCGGGGACGGGTAGATCGGGGACAGCCAGATCACGTCGACGCCGAGATCGGCCAGGTGGTCGAGGTGGTCGATGATGCCGCGCAGGTCGCCCATGCCGTCGCCGTCCGCGTCGGCGAAGCTCCGCGGGTAGATCTGGTACACGACCGCCTGTTTCCACCAAAGATCCGTCATGGCTCTTCTCTAACACGAGAACAGGGGGTGAGACCCGAAGGCATACTGAACGCGTGCTGTTGTCCGGAAACTCCGAAAAGTCGTGAAAGTGGCGATGCTGGGGCCGATCGCCTGGCGTACGCCGCCCCGGCACTACGGGCCCTGGGAACTGATCACCAGCCTGCTGACCGAGGGCCTGGTCGCGCGCGGCATCGACGTGACGCTCTTCGCGGCCCTCGACTCGGTGACGACGGCGACGCTCGACGGCGTCAGCCCCCGGGGGTACGAGGAGGACGCCGACCTGGACGGCCGGGTGTGGGAAGCCCTGCACACCAGCTACGCCCTGTCCCGCTCGCACGAGTTCGACCTGGTGCACAACCACCTCGACTGGCTGCCGCTGGCGTTCTCCCAGCACTGCGCGGCGCCGATGGTGACGACCATCCACGGGTTCTCGGGGCGCAACATCGTGCCGGCGTACCGGCGGGCGCGCTCGCAGTACGTGGCGATCTCCGACAGTGACCGGGCGCCCGAACTCGACTACCTGGCGACCGTGCACCACGGCATCGACCTGGCCGGGTTGCCGCCCGGGCCGGGCGGCGACGACCTGATCGCGTTCGGCCGCATCCACCCGGACAAGGGCACCGACCTGGCGATCGACATCGCCGAGCGCTCGGGGCGACGGCTGGTCATCTGCGGGATCGTGCAGGACCGCACCTACTTCACCGAGCGCATCGAACCGCGGATCGACGGGGAACGGGTGCTCTACCGGGGGTCGGTGGGGCCGGCCGAACGGGCGTCCGTTCTCGGGTCGGGGGCGGCGCTGCTGCACCCGATCCGGTTCGCCGAGCCGTTCGGTCTCTCCGTCGTCGAGGCGATGGCGTGCGGGACGCCCGTCATCGCGTACCGGAAGGGATCGATGCCGGAGGTCATCGACGAGGGGGTGACCGGACGCCTGGTCGGTGATGTCGACGAGGCGGTCGCGGCGGTCGCCGGCGTGCCGGGAATCGACCGGGTGAAGTGCGCCGCGCGCGCCCGGGAAAGGTTCTCGGCCGAGCGGATGGTCGACGACTACCTGGCGATTTACCGCAAAATCGTCAGTTCAAAAGGCCTTCCGGGTTAACGTCAGAATGTGAATTGCACGTTAACCGGGGCAATTTTCCCCGCGCGTTGCAATGACATCCGCGCGCCCCGAGCAGCGCGCTTAGTCGTGCTGCGGGGAGGCAGCCGCGGACAAAGAAAGGCCCCGTCATGCCCGCCACATATGGGTTTCTCAGCACATACCCGCCCACGGAATGCGGTTTGGCGACATTCAATGCCGCACTCGCGACCCATCTGAATACGACCGGCGGCGCCGGCGTGGTCCGGCTGCTGGCCGGCGACGACACCGGCGGCGGCATCGAACTCGACCGGAACGCCGCCCGCGTGGTGCACACCTGGCACACCGACACCCCGGGCGGCTGGGCCGCCGCGGCGAACGCCCTCAACCGCTTCGACGTCGCGGTGATCCAGCACGAGTACGGCGTCTACCCGGGTGACGCCGGCAACGAGGTGCTGCCGCTGCTGCGGGCACTCAAGGTGCCGGCCGTCGTCGTGCTGCACACCGTACTCAGCCACCCCGACCCGCTGCAGCGCTCGGTGCTGGAACGGATCGCCGTCTCGGCCGACGCGCTGGTCACCATGACCGACACGGCCCGGCAGCGGCTGATCTCCGGGTACGCCGTCGACCCTCGCAAGATCGCGGTGATCCCGCACGGCGCCCGCAGCCACGAACGCGCCGGGCAGGCCGGCCACGATCGCCCCCAGCTGCTCACCTGGGGCCTGCTCGGGCCCGGCAAGGGCATCGAGTGGGCGTTGCGCGCGCTGGCCCTGCTCGACGAGCCGCGGCCGGTCTACACGATCGCCGGGCGCACCCACCCGAAGGTGCTGGAGCAGTTCTCCGACGCGTACCGGGACTCGCTGAAGGCGCTCGCCGGGCGCCTCGGGGTGACCGAGGCGGTGCGCTGGGAGGACCGCTACCTCGACGACGCCGAGCTGTCCCGGCTGATCCTCTCCTCCGACGTCGTGGTGCTCCCCTACGACTCGACCGAGCAGGTCACCTCGGGTGTGCTGATCGAGGCGGTCGGCGCCGGGGTGCCGGTGGTGGCGACCGAGTTCCCGCACGCGGTCGAGCTGCTGGCCAGCGGGCCCGGACTGCTCGTGCCGCACCAGGACCCGGAGGCGATGGCGTCCGCGATCAAGCATCTGCTGGCCGAGCCCGGACTCGCGGGACGGCTGACCGGCCTGGCCGGCGGCCCGACCCTGCGCTGGCCCGCGGTGGCCGCCCGCTACCAGGCCCTCGCCGGGCGCCTGATCGCCGAGCGCACGCCGGTCGCGGCGTCGGTTCCGGCATGACCGCTGGGTTGCGGCTGGTTCCACCGCCGATGCACATCACCGATGCCCCCGTTCCCGACTGGAGTCACGTCGTCCGGCTGTCCGACGACACCGGACTGCTCGAACACGCCCGCAACGCGATCGCCCGGCGTGAGCACGGCTACTGCGTCGACGACGTGTCGCGCGGCCTGCTGGTCGCCTGCCGGGAGCGCCGACCGAGCGGCCAGGTGGTCGCGCTGGCCGAGCGCTACCTCGCCTTCCTCACCCACGCCCAGGGCCCGGACGGCGGGTTCCGCAACCGGATGAGCTACGACCGGCGCTGGCTCGACGAGCCGTCGACCGGCGACTGGTGGGGCCGGGCGCTCTGGGGCCTGGGCACAGCGGCCGGCCGCTGCCCGGTGCCGTGGATCCGGCGGGAGGCGCGGCTCGCCTTCGGCCTCGGCGTACGGCTGCGGTCCCGGTGGCCACGGGCGATGGCTTTCGCCGGTCTCGGCGCAGCCGAGGTTCTTCGCACCGACCCGCGGGCGCGGGACGCGACCGATCTGCTGTCCGACGCGGCGACCATGATCGGTCTTCCCGGGCCGGATCCGTCCTGGGTCTGGCCGGAGCCCGAGCTGACCTACGCCAACCCGGCGCTCGCCGAGGTCGTGATCGCGGCCGGTGACCTGCTCGGCGACGAGCCGCTGCTGGAGGCCGGCCTGCGGATGCTCGGCTGGCTGTGCGCGATGCAGGAGAACGACGGGCACCTGTCGACGGTGCCGGTCGGCGGCTGGCGCCCGCACATGCCGAAGCACCGCTTCGACCAGCAGCCGATCGAGGCCGCGGCGACCGCGGACGCCTGCGCGACGGCGGCCGCGGTCACCGGCGACGACGTCTGGGACACCCCGCTGGCTCAGTCGGTGGCGTGGTTCCTGGGTGACAACGACACGAGGACGGTCATGCACGACCCCCTAACCGGCGGATGTTATGACGGATTGACGGCAAATGGTCCTAATCTGAACCAAGGAGCCGAATCCACCCTCGCGCTCGTCTCCACGCTGCAGCATGCGCGCAGATTGGCGACCCGGAGTGCGACCCGACCGTCAGGCGGCCTAGCGTGACCGCAGTCATGAACTCGCAGACCCTCGTCACCCGGCACGACGTCGTCATGGAACCCGACGACCGGCGCGTGGTGATCAAGCTGTTCGTCCCCGGCGAGGACGCCCAGGTCGGGCAGAACCGGGCGTCCAGCCTCATCGAGCGCATCCTGCAGCTCGACGAGGACGAGACCGCCCGCCTGCTCGAGGACGTCCTGAGCCGGTTCGCCGGGCGTCACCACGACCTCCTCGGCGTCTTCCAGCACCACTACGAGGTCGTCCAGCACCGGGTGCCGGCCGAGATCGAGCTCTCGCCGACCGCCCGCACGCTGATCGGCGCCTACTTCAGCCACGAATACTCGGTCGAGGCGGCGGCGCTCTGCAACCCGTCGATGGTGCCGCACCCCGACCAGACCGACCTCGAACCGGGCCAGCTGCGGGTGGCGATCAGCCTGCGGCAGATCGGCGAGGGCCACATCTCCTCGGTCGGTTTCTGCACGGCCGTGCTCGGCCCCGGCGACGCGATGAGGCTCGAGGACCGGAGCGGCCCGCTGGTCGTCGGCCAGCGCGGCGGCGCCAAGCACCTGCGCCAGCAACTGGCCGCGGCGATGATCGACGCCGGCATCGACAACGAGGCCTCGGCCTACCTGATCTCGGCACTCCCCGAGTGGTACACCGACGAGGAGTTCGAGGACGTGCTGGTGCAGGTGCCGGCCGAACTGCTCGCCCGGATGACCAGCCAGGCCACCCTCGACCGGCTCCGGCACATCGTGGCCGCCGACTACGCGGTCACCTACCCCGCGACCGTGCCGCTGCACCAGCGGGTGCTGTGGCCGGCTACGCCCGACGAGAGCAACGGCATGGAGGACGCCCGGTTCGTGCAGGTGCTCGACCCGGACGGGCGCCACTCCTACCAGGGCACCTACACGGCGTACGACGGGCGGAAGATCTCCGGACGGGTGATCTTCAGCCGCGACCTGCGGCACTTCGAGATCACGGCGCTGCACGGGCCGGCCGCCCGCAACAAGGGCATGGCGCTGTTCCCGCGCTACGTCAACGGGCGCAAGCTGGCCCTCTGCCGGTCCGACGGCGAGACGCTCGGGCTCAGCGAACGGGACGACGAACACCGCTGGCAGAACGCCGTACCGCTGTTGACCCCGCACCGCGGGTGGGATCTCATCCAGGTCGGCAACTGCGGTTCGCCGATCGAGACCGAAGCCGGCTGGCTGGTGCTCACCCACGGCGTCGGCCCGATGCGGCGGTACGCGATCGGCGCCATGCTGCTCGACCTGGAGACACCCGAGCGGGTGATCGCCGACCTGCCCGAGGGGCTGCTCGACCCGGACGACGTCGAACGCGAGGGGTACGTGCCGAACGTCCTCTACTCCTGTGGCGGAGTACTGCACGAGGGGCGTTTGTGGCTGCCGTACGGCGCGTCCGACGTCCGGGTCGGCTTCGCCAGCGTCGACCTCGAGCGGCTGCTCACCCGGATGGTGCCGACCGGCTACTGAGATCCCCGATACCCCGCAGTAGCAGGTGATTGCTAGCGTCACCTGCGCTGCGGGTTATTTCTCTGGGGGGTTCGCGTGGGTCTTTGGGACAAGCTCAAGGGCGAGCTGATCGACATCATTCAGTGGACCGACGACAGCCGGGACACGATCGTCTGGCGGTTCCCCCGCTACGACAACGAGATCAAGATGGGCGCCAAGCTCATCGTCCGCGAGTCACAGACGGCGGTCTTCGTCAACGAGGGCACGATCGCCGACGTCTTCCCGCCCGGCACCTACACGCTGACCACCCAGAACATGCCCGTCCTGAGCACGCTCAAAGGCTGGAAGTACGGGTTCGAGTCGCCGTGGAAGGCCGAGGTCTACTTCGTCAACACCCGGCAGTTCCCGGGCCAGAAGTGGGGCACCCAGAACCCGGTCATCGTGCGGGACCCCGAATTCGGCGCGGTGCGCCTGCGCGCCTTCGGCTCGTTCACCCTGCGGGTGAGCGACCCGGCGGCGCTGCTGCGCGAGATGGTCGGCACCGACCCGCAGTTCCGCACCGAGGAGGTACGCGAGTACCTGCGTCAGCTCGTCGTCGGCCACCTGGGCAGCGCGCTCGCCACGGCCCAGGTCCCGATGCTCGACCTGGCCTCCAAGCAGCTAGAGATCGGCAACACGCTGGCCGCGGTGATCAGTGACGAGCTGGCCTCGTCCGGCATCACGATCCCCAAATTCATCATCGAGAACATCTCGGTGCCGCCGGAGGTGGAAGAGGCGCTCGACAAGCGCAGCTCCATCGGCGTCGTCGGCGACCTCGACAAATACACCAAGTTCCAGACCGCCAACGCGATCGAGGACGCGGCCAGCAACCCCGGCGGGTCGGGCGAGGGGTTCGGCTTCGGGCTCGGCATGGCCGCCGCGCAGCAGGCCGGGGCCGCCCTCAACCGGCCCACCCCGGCGGCTCCCCCACCGTTGCCCACCAAACAGTGGTTCATCGGCGTGAACGGTCAGCAGCAGGGGCCGTACGACACGGCCGGGCTTGCCGGGCAGGCCCGCTCCGGCGCGCTGACCCGCGAGACGCTGGTCTGGAGCGAGGGCATGGCCGGCTGGACCGCGGCCGGCCAGCTAACCGAGCTGGCCTCGGTCTTCGGTGCCGTCCCGCCTCCCCTGCCGCCCCAGTGAACCAAAGCCAGTACCCCTGCTCGAACTGCGGGGCCAACGTCGAATACGCACCGGGCACAACCGTTCTCCAATGCCCCTACTGCGGGGCGAAGACGCCGCTGCAGCCGACCGGCGTGCAGGTGCGCGAGCACTCGTACGCCGAATTCGCCGGACTCCCCCGCAAACCCATCGCCACCCTGGCCCCGCACGTCTTCAAATGCCGCGGCTGCGGCGCGGTGACCGAGAGCGACAAACTCTCCGACCGGTGCCAGTTCTGCGACGCGCCACTGATCGCCGACGCCGCCGAGGGCGACATGGTGACACCCGAGGCGGTGCTGCCGTTCGACCTCGACCGGGCCCGCATGCGGGAGGCGCTGCGCACATGGGCGTCGTCACGCTGGTTCGCGCCGAACAGCCTGAAAAAGGTCACCGAGGCCGAAACGGCGCGCAGCACCTACCTGCCCCACTGGACGTACGACGCGGAGACGACGTCGGCCTACCGGGGCGAGCGGGGCGACCACTACTGGGAGACCGAGACCTACACCGAGAACGGCGAGACGAAGACCCGCCAGGTACAGCGGACGGCCTGGCACCCGGTGCGCGGCGTGGTCGACCGCAGCTTCGACGACGTCCTCGTGGCGGGCACGACGCGGGTCGCACCCGAACACCTGGACACGCTGGAGCCGTGGCCGCTGCCCGAAGCTTCGGCGTACCGCCCGGAATACCTGGCCGGCCACGAGACCCTGCGCTACGACGTCGAACCCGAACAGGGCCTGACCAGGGCGCAGGAGACGATGCAGTCGGTGATCCGCGACGACTGCCGGCGCGACATCGGCGGCGACGAGCAGCGGGTGCACAGCGTCGACACCGACTACCGCGCGGTCATGTTCAAGCTGATGCTGCTGCCGGTTTGGGTGGCGGTCTACCTGCACGGCGGCAAGACGTACAACGTGCTGGTCAACGGCCGCACCGGCGAGGTCGCGGGCGAACGGCCGTACAGCGCCCTGAAGATCGCCCTCGCGATCTCTCTGGCCGTCGTGGTGATCGCCGTGATCGTCGTTCTCTGGGCCCTGCACAACGGAGGACACCAGTAGGTCACAGACCATCCGATCGGCGGCCCGGCTGCCGATACCGCAGGGCATGCGCCGCATTGCCATCGCTGCCCTCGCGGCGGCCGCCCTGGGATCCTTCGGTGTCCCGGCGGCCGCGAGCGCCGGCACGCCGGGGCCTTCCGGCGTCCCGGCCGCGGGCGCTTGGGGCTCTTCCGCCGCCCTACCCGCGGACTCCTCCGCCGCCTTGGCCGCCGGCGCCTCTTCCGCCGCCGTGGCCGCGGGCACCTCTTCGGCCGCCTTGGCCGCGGGCACCTCTTCCGCCGCCTTGGCCGCGGATCTTTCCGCCGCCGGGACCTCGGACTTCGATCCTGCCTCGGGGACCGATCCTGCCTTCGGCGGGGCGCCGATCCGGATCATGCCGCTCGGTGACTCGATCACCTATGGCGTCGGGCCGGCGGTCGCCAACGGCTACCGCACCGACCTGTACGACCGGCTCACCCGGGCCGGCCTGAACGTCGACTTCGTCGGCGGTGTGCAGTCCGGCGACGGCGCCGACCCGGACAACGAGGGACATCCCGGCTGGACAATCGAGCAGATCTCGGCCGAGGTCGACACGTGGATGGCCGACGCCCGGCCCGACGTGATCCTGCTGCACGCCGGCACCAACGACATGCGGGCGTCGGCGACCGTGCCGACCGCGCCGGCGGCCCTCTCCGCCCTGCTCGACCGGATCGAGGCGGACGCACCGCAGGCGGAGGTGTTCGTCGCCGAGGTGACCGGCGCCGGAACCACCCCCAACCGGCCGATGTGGAAGCGGCGCATCGACGCCTACAACGCGCGGATCCCGGCGATCGTCGACGCGAAGGGACCGAACTTCCACCTCGTCGACCAGAGCGGCATCGAAGGCATCGACCTGACCGACGTCGTACATCCCAACACCTTCGGGTACGCCAAGATGGCGTGGAACTGGTACCAGGCGATGATGCCGGTGCTCGATGTGAGCGGCAGCGCCTGGCCGACGACCGGCAACCCTTACCGGCTCACGGTCGGCCGGCGATGCATCGGCCAGTCGAGCGGCGACATCGCCACCTACGGCCTGGACTGCCACACCTGGTACCTGCGGCCGAAGACCACCGGTTCCACGGTGCGGACCTGGCAGCTGCCGGTGCCGGTCACCCGGTACGTCAAGGTCGTCATGGCCGTCAAGAAGGCCGGCGGTAAACCGGTGACGAAGACCGTCAAGGTTTCGACCACCCGGTGGATCCAGGGCTATTGACCGACCGAGCCGGCGACGACCCAGATCGTGAGGACGGCCAGGAAGTCGCCTCGCGCGCCGGCGGCGTCGACGTGCGAGAACCACTCGTCGCGTACCCCGGGCGGCGCCATCCAGGCGTCCTGGCCGACCAGCGGGTTGATCATCGGCAGCACCACGGCGGCCGACGCCGGGGTGGCAAACAAACAGGTCACCGGCGTCGCGGTGACCTGCGTGAGCCCGCGGGCGACGAGCCGGCGCCGCAGGGTGCGGCCCATGTCGTACTGCTTAGGGGTGAGCCGACCGTGCATGAGCTCCATGACTTGGCGGGCCAGCCCCGGCGGCACCCCGTCGAAGGCCAGCGAGCCCCAGTCGGTGTCGATCAGGCAGATGCGGCCGCCGGGGCGGGTGATCCGCACCAGTTCGGAGATGCCGCGCTCGGCGTCGTCGACGTGCTGGAGCACCCGCTCGCACCACACGCCGTCGAAGCTGTCGGCGGCCAGGTCGAGCGCGCACACGTCGCCGGTGCGGTAGTCGACGTTGCTGCCGTCGTGCCGCTGCCGGGCGACCGCGATCGTCGCGCTCGACGAGTCGACGGCGAGCACCTCACCGGTCGGGCCCATCTCGGCGGCCAGCCACCGCGACACGTCGCCGGCGCCCGAGCCGGCGTCGAGCAGGCGCTGGCCGGCCTCGGGCCGCAGGGCACGCACGGCGGTCTGACGTACGCGGAGAATCTCCGGGTGGCGACCCATCTCGTCGAGGGCGGCCAGCAGCATCGCGGTCATCTCGGACGGCTGGCCGTCGAGGTCGGCGAACGGGGTACGTTCGATCTGCGCGGGCGTCATGCGCCATTCTTTACACGCCGGACCCCCTGTCGCCGGGTCGCGGTCATCCATCCGACAGGAGAGGATGAGGACACCACTCACGGCGTGGGCCAGGGCACCGCCAGGCGGTGCCGATAGGCGTAACTGACCAGCTGAGCCCGGTCCCGCGAGCCCGTCGAGGGCCGGCCGCGGTCAGCAGAATCGCCTCCAGACGCCGATCGGACCGGGTGCGCCACCGTCACGGTGCGCGTGACCCCGAGCCTCCAGCGGGCGGCCGTGCCCTGCGGGAGGTTCTCGGGCTTCGGTCATGCGTGTCACCTTCACCGTTGCCCGCCGCTCGGTCCTTTTCCAATAGCGGACCGTGGGATCGGCGATCTCCCAACGGTGTGGCAGGCTTTTCGGAATGAGCGATGCGGTGCGGTTCGGACTTGTCGGTTACGGCTTCGGCGGGCGGGTGTTTCATGCCCCGCTGCTGACTTCCGCGGCAAATGTCGAGTTCGCCGGCGTGATGACCAACAGCCCCGAGCGCCGCGAGCAGGTGCTGGCCGACCACCCGGGCGTCACCACGTTCGGCTCGCTGGCCGAGATGGCCGCGGCCGGCGTCGAGGCGGTCTCGATCTCGACGCCCGCGGCGACCCACGCCGAGCTGGCCGAGGAGGCGCTCGGTCTGGGCCTGCCGACGGTCGTCGACAAGCCGTTCACCATGAACCTCGAGTCGGCGAAGTCGGTCGTGGCCAAGGCTCGCGAGGGCGAAGTGCTGCTCAGCGTCTACCAGAACCGTCGCTACGACTCCGACTTCCGCACCGTCCGGCGGCTGATCGACGACGGCCAGCTCGGCGCGATCCGGCGCTTCGAGTCGCGTTTCGAGCGCTGGGCGCCCGACCGCAAGCCGGGCGCGGCGGGCGGCGGCACCCTGCTCGACTTCGGTTCCCACCTGGTCGACCAGGCGCTGGTGCTCAACGGCCCGGCGACCCGGGTCTACGCCGAGATGCGCGGCGCGGGCGAGCTCGACGACGACATGTTCATGGCCCTGCACCACGTCAACGGCGTCGAGTCGCACCTGTGGGGCAGCTGGCGGCAGGCCGCGCCGGGCCCGCGTTTCCGGGTCACCGGCACCACGGGAACATACATTGTGGACGGCATCAACAGCATGGACGGCCAGGAGGCGGTGCTGAAGTCGGGCAAGTCGCCGGCCAAGCTGGGCGACCGCTGGGGTGTCGAGCCCGAGCACGCATGGGGCCGCCTCCATCGCGGCGCGACCGGTGCGACCATCGAGTCGTCGCGCGGCCGGTGGGACCTCTATTACCCGGCGTTCGCGGCGGCCGTGCGCGGCGAGGGCCCGGTGCCGGTCGACCCGGCCGACACGCTGCGCGCGATGGCCGTGCTCGACGCCGCCCGGGTCAGCGCCCGCACGGGCACGTCAGTCACCCTCTGACCCAGCCGCACGTCGTGAGCTCCGGGCAGATCCGTCTCCGCACCTTGAGGCTGGCCGCCCAGGGCCGCCGGCCACCCCGTCAGCCACCGCTTTGGGGCTCCGACACCCACCGGCCCGGGACCATCAAACGCGGCTAGGGCCCGCAGTTGTCGCCAGGCCGTCAGCGCAGCCAAGCCCGTGCGGGACCACCAATGCAGCCAAGGCCGCCGGTCAGCCGCGGATGCCGTCCAGGGCGTAGCCCAGCACGCGATCGCGCTGTGCCTCGTCGACGTAGCCGGCCGAGACCAGGCCGGAGACCATCCGGAGGACGTCGTCGAAGCTGGCGTCGGCGCGGACCTCGCCGGCCTCCTGCGCGCGCAGGAAAAGGGGCTCGCCCGCCGCGTACATGATTTTGCGGCAATCCCGGAACATCTCGCTGTCCCGGTTGAGCGCCTCCATGATGGCGCGCTTGGTCGCCGCGTAGCCGACGAACCGCTGCAGCCAGACGGCCAGCGCCTCCCACGGTGGCCGGTCGGCGACCTGGGCCGCCACGGCCGCCAGCTGGTCGATCTCTTCGACGTAGACGCTGCGGAAGAGGTCGTGGCGCGTCGGGAAGTTGCGGTAGAGCGTGCCGATGCCGACTCCGGCCCGGCGCGCGATGTCTTCCAGTGACGCTTCGGTGCCGTTTTCCGCGAAGGCGTCGCGGGCCGCCGCCAGCAGGGCCTCGAAGTTGCGCCGGGCGTCGGCTCGTTGCGGACGGCGCACCAGATCAGAGCTCAACGAGATCCTCCCCACAGAAACGGTCCCTTGAACCGGAGGCACCCCTCCACTAATCTGGAGGCATGCCTCGACTTTACCAGAGTTCACCGCGCCTGACCTTTGTGGTGCTCGCGGCCGCGGCGGCCGCGTTCTCGCTGATGCAGTCGCTGGTCACGCCGGTTCTCCCGACGATCCAGCGGGACCTGCACACCAGCGCCGGCACGGTCACCTGGGTGCTCACCGCGTGGCTGCTCGCCGCCTCGGTCGCCACCCCGCTCATGGGCCGGATCAGCGACATGATCGGCAAGGACCGCACGCTCCTGATCGCCCTGGCCGCGATCGCCGTCGGCTGCCTGGTCGCCGCCATCGCCCCCAACATCGGCGTGCTGATCGTCGCCCGCGTCCTCCAGGGCCTCGGCGGCGCCGTCTTCCCGGTTTCGTTCGGCATCCTGCGCGACGAGTTCCGGCCCGCCCAGGTCTCGTCGGCGGTCGGCGCGATGGCCGCGGTCATCGCCACCGGCAGCGGCCTCGGCATCGTGCTGGCCGGCCCGATCGCGGGCGCGCTGAACTGGCGCTGGCTGTTCTGGATCCCGATGGGCGTCGTCGTGCTGGTCGCCGTCGCCGCCTGGCGTCTGGTGCCCGCCTCGCCCCACCGCACGCCCGGCCGCGTCAACTGGCCGGCGTCGCTGCTGCTATCGGCCTGGCTGGTCGCCCTGTTGCTGCCGCTGAGCGAGGCCACCTCGTGGGGCTGGGGCTCGGCCCGCACGATTTCGCTCATCATCGGAGCGGTACTGCTCTTCGCCGGCTGGCTGGCCGCCGAACTCCGCTCCGCCAACCCGCTGATCGACATGCGGATGATGCGGCTGCCCGCGGTCTGGACCACCAACCTGGTCGCCCTGCTCTTCGGCGCCGTGATGTTCGGCGTCTTCGCCTTCCTCCCCCAGCTCATGCAGGTGCCGGCGGTCTCCGGTTACGGCTTCGGCGCCAGTGTCACCGCGGCCGGCCTGCTGATGCTGCCGATGCTCGTCATGATGGCGATCTTCGGTTCGCTGAGCGGCCCGATGTCCCGCTGGATCGGCAGCAAGGCCCAGCTTCTCGGCGGCGCCGCCCTGAGCGCCCTGGCCTGCCTCTCGCTGGCCCTCGAACACGGCGAGCGCTGGCCGGTCGCCACCGCCGGAGCTGTCTTCGGCATCGGTCTCGGCCTGGTCTACTCGTCGATGATCAACCTGATCGTCCAGAGCGTCCCGATGCACCAGACCGGCACCGCGAGCGGCATGAACACCAACATCCGCACCATCGGCGCCTCCATCGGCACCGCCGTCGTCAGCTCGATCATCACCTCGCACCCCGGTCCGGCCGGCCTCCCCGCCGAGTCCGGCTACACCACCTCGTTCATCGTCCTCGCGGTGACGGGCGTGGCCGCCCTCCTGGTGGCCCTGCTCGTCCCGGCGACCCGGCGCCCCGCCCCGGCCCGGGCCGACGAGCCGGTCGAGGCTATCCCCGAGCTGACTCCCGTGGAGGCCTGACCACCCACATTCCTCCAGGCGAGACGCAGGACCGGGGGAGATCGCGCTGGTGATGCCCCTGGGCGCGCCGATACCGCCGTCCCCGGCGGCGTCGCGGGCGCTGCTGGCGGCGTTCGAGGAGCGCGGCATCTCCTGGCACCCCGGCCGGGTGGTGCGGGAACTCGACCCGGCGCGGCGGGTAGCGGTGCTGGCCGACGGCGAGGACATGCCGTTCGACCTGTTCCTGGGCATCCCGGTGCACCGGGCACCTGAGGTGCTTCATCGAGTTCGGCCACGAGCAGATCGGCCGGGTCGAGGTCACCTTCCGCCAGGGCGAACCCCCGGTCGGCCGCTTCGGCGACGCCTCCGACATCTACCGGGCCGACAGGTCCGCCTTCGGCGCCGAGCGCGCCCACCGCTGGTTCGGGCGCGAGTGGTCCAACACCTGAGCCGGCGGTGAGCGCGCTCGCCTACGGCCGGACCAGCGTGGTGAGCATCGCGTCGATGTCGTTGATCAGCGAGAGGTGGCCCTCGCCGGGCACGAGGTGGGAGTCGGCGCCCGGGATGTGGGCGCTGAGCCACTGACCGTGGGTGAACGGGACCATCCGGTCCTGGTCGCCCTGCCAGATCGACACCGGAACCGTGATCGCGGCCGGGTCGAAGCCCCAGTCGGCGGTGAAGGCGAGGTCGTCGTCGCGCCAGCCCGCGATGCCGGTGGAGAGCGCGTGCCGCGCCGACTCGGCCAGGAAGGCCGCCATCGGCCCTTCCAGAGCCTTCTTGTCGACGTCGGAGATCAGGTCGCCGAAGGCCGCGACCACGGTTTCCGGGGTGACGTGCGCGAACGCCGGCTCGGCCGCCGTCATGAACTCCGACAACTGCGAGGGGCCGGCCAGCGCGGCCCCGAACTCGGCCACGTTCTCCTCGCCCATGCCGGCCAGCCAGTCGAGGCCAGGAGCACCGTACGGTGCCACGCCGGCCATCGAGACCGCGCCCCGGCACCGGTCGGGCAGCAGGGCGGCGCAGGCCAGGGCGTGCGGGCCGCCGCCCGACCAGCCGAGGGTGACGAAGTCGTCGATGCCGAGCGCGGAGAGCAGCGCGGCGATGTCGGGGGCCACGTCGGCGACGCGGCGGCCGGAATGGGGGGTGGATCCGCCGTAACCGGGACGGCCGGGGGTCAGAACCCGGAAACCGAGGCGGAGGGCAGCATCGTTCAGCAGCGCGCTGCGTGTGGCGCCACCCGGTGTGCCGTGGTGCAGGACGAGGGCGGGCCGGTCGGCCTCGCCCTCGATGAGATATTCCAGCGTGCGCCCGTCGGGCAGCTCAACGCGTTCCATGTGAACAACATAGGCGTGAGGGGCCCGCGCCGGGCGGGCCCCTCGACAAAGATCAGTTCCGGTTGATGGTGAAGGTCGTGGTCGGGTTGTTGATGTCGACCGCGTTGTTGCTGAACTGCAGGTTGGTGAAGGTCGCCGAGCCGACCGCCGGGCCTTGGTTGGCCTCGGGCAGCGGGTTGGCCCAGATGCCGAAGCCGGACTTGGCGTCGAACTGGTCGCCGCTCTTCTGCGCACCGCTGATCGTCACGTTGGTGAAGACCGTGTCGGTGATCGGGTTCTGCGGTGCGTTGTTCGCGTAGTTGGTCTGGAACATGATGCCCGAGTAGGTCGGGTCGACGATGTCGATGTTGGACACCCGGATGCCCTGGAAGACCTTCGACGCGGAGAACAGCCACATCGCCGGGAACGTCTGCTGGCCCCAGAAGTGGCCACCCGACCGGACGAGTGAGATGTTGTCGAACGTCGTCGGCGGGCTGGCACCGAAGCCGTTCATCGGGATACCGAAGTCGAGCGAGCTGATCGTGATGCCGGCGTAGACCAGCTGGTCGGCGACGTACAGGTTCTTGAAGGTGTTGTTGTAGCCGCCGTAGACGGCGATGCCGGCGGCCCGCCAGGTCAGCGTGGCCGACAGGTTGGACAGCGTGTTGCCGGTCTCGTCACCGCTGGCCTGGTCGATCGCCGAGAAAAGGGCGAAGCTGTCGTCGCCGGTGGCCCGGGCGTCGTCGTTGTCGATCAGGTTGCCGGTGCTGTTGTTGGTCAGGTTGATGCCGTCCGCGAACGTGTCCCGGATCCTCGAATTCTTGAAGACAGAGTTGTCGACGTTGGTACCCCAGACCAGACACATGACGTGTTCGGCCCAGAGGTTGTCGACCGTGATGTTGTGAACGCCGTGCAGGTCGAAGACCTTGCCCGGGCCGTCCTGGCGGATGTTGTAGTTGCCGAAGAACGCGAACCCGCTGAACGTGGATCCGTCGCCGCCGGTCTGTACGGAGAAGCCGGCGTCACTGTTGTTCTGGGTCTGCGGCGTCAGGAACTGCGTGTACCACGGTCCGGCGCCGACGACCGACAGAGCCCGGCCGTAGACGTTGAGCTTGCCCTGGATCGCGTAGCTGCCAGTCGGCAGGTAGACGCCGGTCTTGGTGGTGTCCTGGCGGGCCGCGTCGAGGGCGTTCTGCACCGACTGCTGGTCGAAGCCGGCCGGTACGACGTACTTCGAAGGATCCGGGTTGGCGATCGGCGCGACCTGCTCGGTGTTGATGAAGTCGATCGCGATGTTGCCCGGGTTGCCGCCGTCCTTCTGCAGCTTGATCGTGCTGCCGGCCGCCACCGTGCCGTTCAGCATGATGTTGGCCTCGTCGTAGATGTGCCGCGGCCCGCTGCCCGAGTTCTGCGGCGCAGTTTCGTCGCCGTAGAGCCAGGCGTACTTGGAGTCGAGCGGCAGCGTCTTGTTGAGGGTGCCGTTGACGTAGACGTTGATCGAGCTGGTGGTGCCGTCCGGGATCGAGAACCGGGCGACCAGCGTGTTCGTCGAGGCGCGCGTGGTCCATTGGACGAACGCGCCGGTCGTGTTCAGCGTGACGGCTTTGCGGCCCGAGGCCTCACCGGCCAGGTCGCCGACCGTACGGTTGGGCCCGACGATCGCCGCGCCGCCGCCGATCTGACCGTCCTCGGCCTCGTAGGCGTCGTAGGGCATGTTGGCGCCCCGACCGACGAACAGCGGCTTGTCGGACGTGTTGTTCGCCTGCTTGACCGACAGCTCGTTCGGGTCGACGGCGACCACGGTGTGCACCGTGTACTTGCCGTTCGCGGCCTTCCAGGTGCCGAGCGTGATGGCCGGTGAGGACGCGCCGGCCGCCAGCGTTCCGGTGTACGACCCGGTCAGCGTGGCCACGGTCGAAGACCCGGAAACCACGGTCACGGTCACGGCGTGCGAGCCGCTGCCCGAGGCGATCGTGCCCTGATTCTTGAGCGTGGCGGTGAAGGTGACCGTGTTGCCGGCGGACGGGTTGCCCGGCGACCACGCGACCGACGACGCGACCAGGTCGGAGCTGGCCACCGGCGAGACGGTCAGACTCGTCGGGTTGTTGTAGGAGTTGTTGGCGTCGTTGGTCTCGATGACCGTGTTGGCCTCGTCGACGACCGACTTGACCGAATAGGTGCCGGCGTTCTGCGCGCCGACGTTGGCCGACACCGTGGTCGACGCCCCAGCGGCGAGAGCCGGAACGGCAGCGGTGCCGACCTTGGCCGCACCCAGGTAGAAGTTGACGTTGGAAGCGGGGCTGGAAGCCGTACCGGCGTTGCGTACGGTCGCCGAGAGAGTGACCGCGTCGGTCTCGACCGGCGAAGCCGGGGAGAACGACATGCCGCTGACCGTCAGGTCGGGGTTCGGGGCCGGGGTGCCGATGACCTGGAGTTCCGCCACCTGCCCGCTCGGCGCACCGCTGTTGGCGGTGAAGGACAGGCGCAGGTCCGCGGTGGTTGCGCTGACCGGGACGGTCACCGTGTTGCCGGTGGCCGGGTTGAAGGTGTACGAGGCGGAGCCGACCAGCGTCGTGAACGTCGTCGAGCTCTGCTCGCGGCCCTGCACGGAGAAGGTCTGCTGGCGGGTGCCCCAGGAGCTGTCCGGGTTGAGCTTGACGACCACCGAGCTGACGGCCGCGTTGGCGCCCAGGTGCACGGTCAGGTTGGCCGGGTAGGCCGAGCCCTCCCAGTAGGTGGCCGCGTCGTTGTCGTTAGCGTTGGCGGCCACGAAGGTGAAGACGGTCGAGGAAGCCTCGATCGGCTTGCCCAGCGCGAGGTTCGTCCCGCCGGTCGCCGTACCGGTGCGGGTCACCGTGTTGCTCGCGGCACTCTCGTTGCCGGCCGCGTCGCGCGCCTTGACGTAGTACGAGACTGTCGCGCTGTCCGGCTGGCTGTCGGTGTAGGTGAGCGCGTTGACCGTGGTCCGCAGCGCCCCGTTGGCGTAGACGTTGTAGCCGGTCACCCCGACGTTGTCGGTCGACCCGCCCCACGACAGTTTGATCTGCCCGGAGCCCGGCGAGGTGTAGGACAGCGTCCCCGGAGTCGTGGGCGCCTGTGTGTCGCCGGAAGCGCCGGTGCGGGTCACCGTGTTGCTGGCCGCCGAGGCGTTGCCGGCCGCGTCGTGCGCCTTGACGTAGTAGGAGACGGTCGCGCTGTCGGCCCGCATGTCGGTGTAGGTCAGCACGTTGCCGGCCACCGAGGTCAGCAGGCTGCCGTTGGCGTAGATGTCGTAGCCGGTGACGCCGACGTTGTCGGTCGACGCGTTCCAGCTCAGGCGGATCTGGCCGGACGCCGGCTGGGTGTAGGCCAGGTTGCCGGGCGCGCCGGGCGCCTGCGTGTCACCACTCGCCGGGCCGTAGACCTCGAGCTCGGAGAGCTGAGCGGCCGACCATCCGGTGTTCGCGGTGAAGTTCAGGCGTACGTACCGGGTCGTCGCCTGCCCGCTCAGGTTGATCGTCGCGGTGTTGCCGGTGGCCGGGTCGAACGTGTAACCCGCACCGGCCACCAGGTTGCTGAAGCTGGAGCCGTTGGTGCTGCCCTGCACGGACAGGGTCTCGGTGCGGGTCGCCCACGAGGTGGCCGGCGGCAGCTTGAGGACGAGCTGGTTGATCGCGACCGACGAGCCCAGGTCGACCTGGAGCCATTGCGGGAAGGCGTTGTTCTGGCTCTCCCAGTAGGAGTTGGCGTTGCCGTCACCCGCGTTGCCGGCCGGGTAGACGTCGGTGAAGGTGCTGGCGGTAAAGGTCTTGCCGGCGGCCAGGTTGGGACCGGCGGCCATCGCCATCGTGGGTGCGGAGATGAGAACGGAAACGACTCCGACCGCGGCGGCGGCCGCGAGAAGTCGTCTTCTGAGCTTGTGCATGGCGGGAGCGCACCTTTCTGGTGAGTGAACCCCTGCCTTCTGATCACCAGCTGCCCGGCGCCGCCCGGTGGAGGGCGACGCCGGGGAGACTTCAGCGCATGCGCAGCCAAACGGCGGTGTCCGGGGGGATGCGGTCACCGTCGAGAGGGCCACTGGCGAGCAGAAGGGACTCGTGGTCCGGCAGCGCCACCGGCGCGTCGGACAGGTTGAGGACGCACGCGAACGCGGCGCCCCGGCAGTACGCGAGGACCTGGGGATGCAGGTCGATCCACGCCATCGCCGAGTCGTGCAGGCCCAGCTCGTCGCGGCGTAGCGCGATCGCGGACCTGTACAACGAGAGCATCGAACTGGGGTCGCCGCTCTGGGCCTGGGCGGTCAGGCCCTTCCAGTCCGGGGGCTGGGGCAGCCACGGCGTGGCGGTGCTGAACGCAAACGGCGGCTCGTCGCCCGACCAGGGCAGGGGCACCCGGCAGCCGTCCCGGCCGTGCCCGCGCCGGGCCCACATCGGGTCCTGGTGCTGATCTTCCGGGATCGCCTCGTTCTCCCACAGGCCGAGCTCCTCGCCCTGATAGATGTAGGTGGCGCCGGGCAGCGAGAGCGACAGCAGGGCCGCCGCGCGAGCGCGCCGGGTGCCCAGCTCGAGGTCGACCGGGGTGCCGTCGAGGTTGTTGTGGAAGCTGAACGTCGTGTCCTCGCGCCCGTAGCGGGTCACGTGACGGGTGACGTCGTGATTGGACAACACCCAGGTGGCCGGGGCGCCGACGGCGGCATGGGCGTGGAGCGTACGGTCGATGCTCTCCCGCATCAGCGTCGGGTCCCACGCGCAGCCGAGCAGGTCGAAGTTGAACGCGGCGTGCAACTCGTCCGGGCGGAGGTAGTTGGCGAACCGCTCGACCTCCGGCATCCACACCTCGCCGATCAGGGCACGGTCTCCCGCGTACGAATCGGAGACGCGCCGCCAGGCGCGATAGACGTCATGGACCCCGTCAAGATCCTGGAACGGGTGCGGCGTGTCCGCCACGACCTCCGGCAGTGTGGGGTCCTTGAGCAGCAGGGCGGCCGAGTCGATGCGGATGCCGTCGACCCCGCGGTCGAACCAGAACCGCAGGATGCTCTCGAACTCGGCCCGTACCGCCGGGTGGTCCCAGTTGAGGTCGGGCTGCTCCGGGGTGAACAGGTGCAGGTACCAGGCGCCGTCGGGCGTACGCGTCCAGGTCGTGCCGTCGAACTCCCCTCGCCAGTCCGTCGGCATCTGGTCGCCGTTCTCGCCCCGGCCGGGCCGGAACCAGAACA
Source organism: Actinoplanes sp. NPDC051343 (assembly GCF_044455125.1). Classification (NCBI taxonomy): domain Bacteria; kingdom Bacillati; phylum Actinomycetota; class Actinomycetes; order Micromonosporales; family Micromonosporaceae; genus Actinoplanes; species Actinoplanes sp. NPDC051343. The sequence goes on along the minus strand of NZ_JBITEL010000007.1, from coordinate 93,446 downwards.
GCTCGCGCTCGGGCGCCGCCGGGTCGGCCAGCGCGGCCTTGAACCACGGGTGCTCGCTCGAGATGTGGTTGGGCACGATGTCGACGATCATGCGGATGCCGGCCGCGTGCGCCTCCTCGATCAGCGTCTCGGCCTCGGCCAGGGTGCCGAAGACCGGGTCGATGTCGCGGAAGTCGGCCACGTCGTAGCCGCCGTCGGCCATCGGCGACGGGTACCACGGGCTCATCCAGATCGCGTCGACACCTAGCTCGCGCAGGTGTCCCAGGTGCGTGCGGATGCCGCCGATGTCCCCGACCCCGTCGCCGTTCCCGTCGGCGAAACTTCGCGGGTACACCTGGTAGATAACCGCGCTACGCCACCACGGACCACCGTCTGTTGTGGACACAAGCACCTGCTTTCTGCGTATATTTCAGTTGGTTTAGGACAGGGTGATCCCGGCGGGCGGGACCCTGGCCCGCTAGCCCTTGACGCTGCCGGCAGTCAGGCCGGACATGATGTTGCGCTGGAAGATCAGAAAGATGATCACGGTCGGGATCGCCGCGATGACCGAGGCGGCGACCACCTCGTTCATCGGCGAGCCACCGGAGAAGGCATAGATGCCGACGCTGAGCGTGCGCGTCTCCGGCGACGGCATCACCAGCTTCGGCCAGAGGAAGTCCTTCCAGACCGCGGTCACCGCAAAGATCGAGACCACGCCGAGGATCGGCCGCGACATCGGCAGGATGATCGACCAGAGCGTGCGCAGCGGCGACGCGCCGTCGACCATGGCCGCCGCCATGAGGTCCTCGGGGATCGAGTCGAAGAACCGCTTGAGCAGGAAGATGTTGAACGCGTTGGCGATCAGCGGTAGCCAGATCGCCCACGGCGAGTCGAGCAGGCTGACGTGCACGAGCGGCAGGTCGATCGCGGTCACGTACTGGGGGACGATCAGCACCATCGCCGGGATCATCAGCGTGGCCAGCATCAGACCCAGGACCACGTTGCCGAAGATCGGGCGGAGCTTGGAAAGCGCGTACGCCGCCGCCGTGTCGAAGATGAGCTGGAACACCACCGCGCCGGCCGCGTAGTAGAACGTGTTGAACATCAGCTTGCCGAGGTTGAGGTCGTTCCACGCGTCGGAGTAGTTCGACGGCTGGGGATGCTGGGGGAACAACGTCGGCGGGGTCTGCGCGATCTCCTGGCCCGACTTGAGCGCGCCGGTGACCATCCAGTAGAGCGGCCCGATGAACACGACGGTGAAGACGAGCACCACCGCCGCGAGCACGATCCAATAGAGGACCTTGCCCCGGCCGCGGCCGATCTGGGCGTCGGAGATGAGCGTCCGGCTGCCCGAATCCGTTGTCTTGGCCATCAGGCGTTCTCCTTCGTGGTGAGCCGCACGTAGACGGCAGAGAAGGCGGCGAGGACCAGCAGCATGATGATGCCCAGCGCAGCGGCGCCGTTGAGGTCGTTCTGGAAGAAGCCGTGCTGGTAGATCAGATAGGCGACCGACGTGGCCGAGTCCTGGACGCCGGCGCCGTTGGCCAGGATCAGCGGTTCGATGAACAGCTGCATGGTGGCGACGATCTGCAGCATCGCGAGCAGCGCCAGGATCAGCCGGGTCTGCGGGATGGTCACGCTCCACATCCGACGAAGGACGCCCGCACCGTCGAGCTCGGCCGCCTCGTAGAGCTCGCCCGGGATCGTCTGCAGCGAGGCCAGATAGATCAGCACCGCGCTGCCCATGTTCATCCAGGTCGAGGCGATCACCATGGCCGGGACCGCGACCGCGGTCGACTGCATCCACTGGGAGGTCGGGAGATGCAGGGCGCTCAGGATCGCGTTGAACAGGCCGGCCTTGCTCGGGTCGTACGCGTAGTACTTGAAGAGGAAGAGCGACGAGGCGGGCGGCAGCATCACCGGCAGGTAGACCAGGATCCGCAGATATCCCTTGGCGTGCCGCAACTCGTTGAGCAGGATCGCCACGAAGAACGGCACCGCGTAGCCGAGAACCATTGCCAGGACCGTGAAATAGAGGGTGTTCTTCCACGCGGCCCAGAAGCTCACGTCGTGCACGATGCGGACGTAGTTGTCCCAGCCCACCCACGTGGTCACGCCGCGCCTGGTGTGCTGGAAGCTCATCACGACGCCGCGGATCATCGGGTACCAGTAGAAGAGGGCGAAGCACAGGATCGCCCCGATCAGGAACGTGTATCCGGTGACGTTGTCCTGGAACTTGCGGCCCATGCTCGTGCGTCGGGCCTTCATCAGGTAGGGCGACGCCGAGCGGCGGGCCTTTACCGGGGCGGTGGTGATCGCCAAGGGAGACTCCTTCTCCTCCGATGCGGGGACCTGGCGGCCCCCGCATCTTCATTGGCTCGGTCAGCTACCGGAGGCCATGAGTGAGTTGACCTTGGTCTCGGCGGTCGAGAGCAGCTGGTCGACGCTGGCGTTCTGCTTGGTCAGCACGCCGGACATCGCGCTGTCGAGCACCGCGTAGATCGCCTGGGCGTTCTTCGGCTCGACCTTGATCGGCACCGGGTTCTGCTCGAAGAGCGCGAAGTTCTCCGCCGGCAGGTTGGCGTTGGCCTTGCGGTCCGACTGCTCCTGCGTCGCCGCCGGGCTGCCGTTGGTGAACAGCTGCGGCTCGGGCAGGCCGACCGGCTGGTTCTGCGGCTTGGCCCGGGGGTAGTCGAACTGGCCCTTGCCCGGGGTCAGCTTCTCGAAGGCGAGCCACTTCAGGCCGGCCTTGACCTGGTCGGGAGTCAGGCCCTTCTTGAAGAAGTAACCCTCGCCGCCGCCGAGGGCGGCCTTGGCCGGGCCGTCCTGGCCAGGCATCGGGCCCATCGCCCAGTCCTCGTACTTGCCCTTGAACTGGGTGACGATCGCGGTGGTGACGTCGGGCGCGCCGATCAGCATGCCGACCTTGTTGGACGCGGCGAGCGTCAGCAGGTCGGGCCACTGCAGCAGCTGGCGGGTGCCCATGCTGTTGTCGGTGAAGCGCATGTCCTTGAGGTTCTGCAGGACCTGCTTGCCCATCGGGTTGTTGAAGTCGGCCTTCTTGCTGTCGTCGCTCAGCATCTGGCCGCCCAGCGAGTAGAGCTCGGCGGCGTAGTGCCAGCCGCCGGTGTTGCCGGCGCTGTAGTCGCCGTAGCCGGCGACCCCGCCGCCGAGCGCCGAGATCTTCTTGGCCGCGGCCCGGACGTCGGCCCAGGTCTTGGGCGGGTTGCTGACGTCGAGACCGGCCTTGGCGAACAGCGTCTTGTTGTAGAGCAGGCCCATCGAGTAGTTCTTCGTCGGGATGGCGTACTGCTTGCCGCCGTCCTGGAAGATCGCCTTGGCCTGCGGGTCGATGTCGTCCCAGGTCGGGATGTTGTCCTTGGTCGCGTACTGGCTGATGTCCATCGCCTGGCCCGAGTCGAGCACCTGCTGGACGTCGGTCATGTAGGCGTAGAAGACGTCGGTCTCGGTGCCGCCGGTGAGGCGGGCGGTGAAGTCCGGCGGGTTGTCGCACTGCTGCCCGACACTCACGCTCTTGATCGTGATGTTCGGGTTCTGCGCCTGGAAGGCGGCGACGTCGTCGTTCCAGTCCTTCTGAAGGTCCTTCTGCGAGTTGTCCGGCTGGCAGTCGACCGAGATGGTCACCTTGCCGCCGGCGCTCTTGGAGCCGCTGTCGTCGCTGCTCTTGGTGGAGCACGCCGCGAGGCTGAGTCCCAGGCCGGCCGCTAGGGCTGCTGCCACGGCCTTCCGGTATTGCGGTACGGACATGAGTCCATCCCTTCTCCGAACGAAGCTATCCATGGACTTCACTGATCTGCGCTGTCGTCGCCGCGTGTTCCCCGGGGTCGCCGCCGAGGCCCAGCGTGAGTGGAGTCACTGTAACTAGGCCGTCGTATTTCGGCAAGGTTTCGACTGTGCTTTGAAAAGATGCGACTGAAACTCCGGCAGATGTACACAGGATGCCTCCGGGAAACGAAAAAGGGCGAGCCCGCAGGCCCGCCCTTTCCGTACGTTCGTGCTGGTCAGACTCTTGTCAAAGCCGGACCCGTCGACCCGCGCACCACCAGTTCCGGCTCGAACAGCAACTCGTCGGGCGCGACACCGCTGCCCTCGATCTGGTTGACAAGCAGGTCGACCGCCGCCTGCCCCATCATCTCGATCGGCTGCCGCACGGTCGTCAGCGGCGGGTCGGTGCACGTCATCAGCGCCGAGTCGTCGTAGCCCACGACCGAGATGTCACGGGGCACCTCGAGGCCGAGCCGGCGGGCGGCGCGGATGGAACCGAGCGCGATCACGTCGCTCGCGCAGATCATGCCGGTCACGCCCTTCTCGATCAGGCGCCCCGCGGCCAGGCGGGCACTCTCCATCGAGAACGTGGTGCGCTCGACGAACCAGGACTCGCCCTGCACCCCGGCGATCTGGGCCAGGGCGGCTATCTTGCGCCGGGACGGCACATGGTCCTCCGGGCCCATGACCATGCCGACCCGCCGGTGACCCAGCGACTTCAGGTGCCCGTACGCCTGCTCGACCGCCACCGCGTCGTCGGTCGAGATGTGCGGGAACCCCAGGTCGTCGACGCCCGCATTGACCATGACGACCGGCATGCGGCGGTCGGTCAGCGCCCGGTAGTGCCCGTGCTCGGCGTCGGCCAGCGCGTACGACCCGCCGGCGAACACCACGCCCGACACCTGATGGTCGAGCAGCATCTCGATGTAGTCACGCTCGGGCACGCCGCCGATCGTGCGGGCCGCCAGCAGCGGGGTGAATCCGCGCTGCGCGAGCGAGGCCGTCACCACCTCGGCCAGCGCCGGGAAGATCGGGTTCTGCAGTTCGGGCAGGACGAGGCCGACCAGCCGGCCGCGCTCGCCCCGCAGTTTGGTGGGCCGCTCATAACCCAGGACATCGAGCGCGGTCAGCACCGACGCCCGGGTGGCCTCGGAGACACCGTTGCGCCCGTTGAGCACCCGGCTCACGGTCGCCTCGCTGACCCCGGCCTTCTTAGCCACCTCGGCTAGACGTTTGGTCACGGCGGAATCCTACGTCAGCGGACTGCAAATCTCGAACCGCAGCTTGCAGCCGGTACGAGGCAGCGTGACTGGAATTGCAAACCCTGTCATAAGTACCGACCGCGCCCACCACCATTGTTTCCACGATGTTGCGCGACCTGTACACCTCCGCCACCCGAAACCGAGAGTTATGCGAGTAAGCAAACACTCTCCGTAGTCGCCCGCACCGCAGGATCCGTCACCGCTTACACCTCGGTTCCATAACGCGCCTGCTTCGAAGACCGTCCTTCGCGGGTAGAACATTTCGTTCTACACTTGATGCCATGGAGAGTATCGGTGTCCGGGAGCTGAATCAGAACACTAGTCAGGTGCTGGCACGGGTCAGCGGTGGCGAGACAGTAGAGATCACCGATCGTGGGCATCCGATCGCTCGGCTGGTCCCGGTGGACGGTGACCGGACCGTCCTGGCGCGGCTGGTGGCCTCCGGGCGGGCGGCTGCCCCGACCAGCTCCGGGCCGGTACCCCTGCCGCCGAAGCTCGGCGACGACAGCGTGGACGTGGCGGCAGCGCTCGCCGAGATGCGGGACGAGGAGCGCTGGTGATCTACCTCGACTCCGCCGCCGTCGTCAAACTGGTCCGGCAGGAGGCCAACAGCGCCGATCTGGCCTCCTGGCTGCATGCACATAAGGACGTGCCACTGGTTTCCTCCGCCCTGGTCGAGGTCGAAGTTCCCCGAGCCCTCCGCCGTTTCGCGCCGCAGGCCTTGGTGGGCGTCCCGGCCGCGGTCGGGCGTCTCTTCCGGCTCGAGATCGACGGGACGATTCGCGCGACCGCCGCCGCATACGCCGAGCCGACGCTTCGCAGCCTCGACTCCATCCACCTGGCGACAGCGCAGATCCTGACCCACGAGTCCGGGACTCCGCTGCTTGCCTTCGTCACCTACGACAAGCGCCTGCTCGAATGCGCCCGGGCGGCCGGGTTCCCCACGGCGAGCCCGGGCCAGGACTGATTCCGGCGAGACCGCGGTCCCGGCGGAATAGCGTAAATCTGCCCGGACCCCGCATATCGGATGAGATCGTGGAGCCGCGTAGCGGCGGTCGGAGCGGGGGCGGCATGAGCGAGTGGGACCAGGGTGACGACTGGACGGCCGACGCCACCGCGCAGGACGACTGGTCGTCGCCCGCGCAGCTGTCGGTGTCCGGGCACCGGCTGGCCGACGTCAGCAGCGACATGGCGACCGCCTGCCGGAACGCCGTGAAGGCCGCCGAAATGACGGTCGCCGTCATCCAGCGGCTCGAGTCCAAGGGCATCGAGATCGGCAAGGTCGTGCAGCTGATCGCCACGATCGCCAAGCAGACCAACCTGCTCGCGCTCAACGCGACCATCGAGGCGGCGCGGGCCGGCGAGGCCGGGCGCGGGTTCGCGGTCGTGGCCAGCGAGGTCAAGGACCTGGCCAACGAGACCGCAACCGCCACCAGCGAGATCGGCACCCAGGTCGGCGGCATCCGGGCCGACACGCAGAACGCGGTCGAGGCGATCGAGGAGATGCAGGGGCTGATCGGCGAACTGGTGCGGTGCCAGCAGGTGATCAGCGGGATCGTGGTCGAGCAGGCGGGCTGAGAGACTTCACACCATGGCGAAACAAGCTCTCTGCCCTTGCGGGCGCGGCCTGCCGTACGCGGAGTGCTGCGGCCCGGCCCACCAGGGCACCCCGCCCTCGTCCGCCGAGGCTCTCATGCGCTCGCGCTACAGCGCGTTCGCGCGAGACGACGACGACTACGTGCTCCGCACCTGGCACCCGCACACCCGCCCGGCCACGATCGAACCCGACACCGGCCTGCGCTGGGTCGGCCTCGACATCATCGAGTCGACCGGTGGCGGCCTGTTCGACGCCGAGGGCGTGGTCGAGTTCCGGGCGCACTACCGCGACCACGGCAAGCCCGGCGACATGGTCGAGCGGAGCCGGTTCGTACGCCACGAGGGTCAGTGGGTGTACTGGGGTCCGATCCTTACCGACGGGTCCCTCGCCAACCTCTGACCTCGTGTGTTCTCCTTCAGGCATGGCCGAGAACCAGCGACCCCTCGAGGACGGCATCGTCCACGATTTCAAGGTCAACCTCTCGTACGGGCGTTACCTGCACCTCGACGAGATTCTGCACGCTCAACACCCCGTGAGCGTTCCCGAACACCACGACGAGCTGCTGTTCATCCTGCAGCACCAGACCTCGGAGCTCTGGCTCAAGCTGGTACTGCACGAACTGCAGGCGGTGCTGCGCCAGCTGGCCAAGGACGAGCTGCGGCCGGCGCTCAAGGGTCTGGCCCGGGTCAAACACATCCAGCGCACGCTGACCGAGCAGTGGTCGGTGCTGGCGACGCTCACGCCCAGTGAATACGCGGAATTCCGTAGCTTCCTCGGCACCTCGTCGGGCTTCCAGTCCTACCAGTACCGGGCGGTCGAGTTCACACTCGGCAACAAGGACCGCCGGATGCTCTCGATCTTCAACGACGAGCCGGACGCCCGCGCGATGCTGGTCGAGGCCCTCGAGGCGCCCAGCGTCTACGACGAATTCCTGCGCTACCTGGCCCGGCACGGCCACGACGTGCCGGTCGAGCTGCTGCAGCGCGACGTCACCCTGCCGTACGCCTTCAACGAGGACCTGGTGCCCGTCTTCAAACGCATCTACTCCGACCCGGAGCAGTTCTGGGGGGCCTACGAGGCGTGCGAGGAACTGGTCGACCTGGAGGAAAACTTCCAGCTGTGGCGGTTCCGGCACCTCAAGACCGTGGAGCGCACGATCGGCTTCAAGCGTGGCACCGGCGGCTCCAGCGGCGTCAAGTTTCTGCGGGACGCGCTCGACCTGACGTTCTTCCCCGAGCTGTACGCCGTACGCACCGAGATCGGAGTCCCCCATTGAGCGACGACCTGCTCGAACGCGCCGCCGGCCTGGACGCGGCCGATCCGCTGGCCCGCTACCGCGACGACTTCATCACCCCGCCCGGCGCCGACATCATCTCCTACCTCGACGGCAACTCGCTCGGCCGCCCGCTCGCCGCGACCGCCACGCTGATGGAGCAGTTCATCCAGCGGCAGTGGGCGGGGCGGCTGATCCGCGGCTGGACCGACAGCTGGATGGAGTGGCCCCTCGAGTTGGGCGACCGGCTCGGCCGGGTCGCGCTCGGCGCCGGCCCGGGCCAGGTGGTGGTCGCCGACTCGACGACCGTACTGATCTACAAGCTGGCCCGGGCCGCGATCGGCGCCCGCCCGGGCCGCCGCAAGGTCGTGCTCGACACCGACAACTTCCCGACCGACCGCTACGTGCTGGAGGGCATCGCCGCCGACCGCGGCCTCGAACTGGTGTGGATCGAAACCGATCCGCGGGCGGGCATCCACCCGGCGCAGGTTTCCGAGAAGGTCGATTCCGACACCGCGCTCGTGCTGTTCAGCCACGTCGCGTACCGCTCGGGCTGGATGGCCGAGGTGGCCGAGATCAGCCGGATCGCGCACGAGGCCGGCGCGCTGGCGATGTGGGACCTGTGTCACTCGGCCGGGTCGGTGCCGATCTCCCTGGACGCGTGGGGCGTCGACCTGGCAGTCGGCTGCACCTACAAATATCTCAACGGGGGTCCGGGGGCGCCGGCTTTCGCGTACGCCCGGCGGGAGCTGCTCGCCGAGCTGCGGCAGCCGATCTGGGGTTGGATGGGCCATCGCGCGTCGTTCGAGATGGGTCCCGGCTACGAGCCGGCATCCGGCTCGCGGGCGCTGCTCAGCGGCACCCCGCCGATCCTGGCGATGGTTCCGCTGCACGCCAATCTCGACATGCTGGCGTCGGCCGGGATCGAGGCGGTGCGGGCAAAATCGGTGCTGCTCACCGAATATGCCCTCGATCTGGCCGACGCGTGGCTGGCGCCGCTGGGGGTTTCCGTGGTCAGCCCCCGCGACCCCGCGCGGCGCGGCGGGCACGTGACGCTGCGGCGGGCCGGTTTCGCCGATCTGCTCGACCCGCTGTGGGACAGCGGGGTCATCCCGGACTACCGGCAGCCGGACGGCCTGCGCATCGGACCGGCCGCGCTGAGCACGAGTTTCGGCGAGGTGCACCGCGGCCTGTCGGTCCTGCGCGACCTGCTCGCCAAGCAGTCGTGACGCAACTGGTGGCCGCCGCTTCGCTGTGGTGGGACGGCTCCTGGCACTCCGGTCAGGCCCTGCGGGTCGCCGATCTATCGGTGGTCGCCGCTCCGGACGATGTGCAGCGGTTGCCCGGCACGCTGCTGCCCGGCCTCACGGACCATCACGTGCACTCGGCGCTGGTCGACCTGCCGACGGTCCGGGCGGGTGGGGTCAGCGCGGTCTGGGATCTGGGCGGCGTCCCGGGAAAGGTCGCCGAGTTGGCTCGGCGGGCAGCAGCCCCGGTGGACGACGCCGAAAACTTGTCGGTGGGGGCTGCTCTAATGGCCCCACCCAGTACGGGGTGGGGGCGGTCCGGGGCGCCGCCGCTCCCCGGCCACGGGCGGTCCGGGATGCCGTCGCTCCCGGGCCACGGGCGGTCCGGGGCGCCGACGCTGCCGAGCGTTCGGTTTGCCGGGCCCTTTCTGAACGCTCCCGGCGGTTACCCGAGCGATCGGCCGTGGGCGCCGGCCGGAAGCTGGCGTTCGCTGGCCTCGGCCGGCGAGGCCGCCGACGCGGTCGATGCGGCCCATCGGCTCGGGGCCACGCTGATCAAGATGACGGCGCATGCGGGCGGGCCGCTGCTTTCGCTCAAGACGATGACGGCGGTTGCCGAGGCGGCGCACGCGCTGGAGTTGCCGGTTGTCGTGCACGCCGAGGGGGACGGCACGGTCGAGCGGTCCCTCGACTGCGGCGCCGACTTCCTGGCCCACACGCCGTGGACGTCGCCTCTCGATCCGGGGCTCGTCAAGGCCTGCGCCGCGCGGATGACGTGGATCAGCACGCTCGACATCCACGGCTGGGGAACGGAAACCCCGGAATCGGTCACCGCGGTCGGCAACCTTCGGCAGTTCCTGTCGTACGGCGGGAGCGTGCGCTACGGCACCGACCTGGGCAACGGGCCGTTGCCGCCGGCGATCAACGCGCGCGAGATCCGGCTGATGCAGTCGGCCGGGATGTCCCCGGCCGAGATCCTGGCTTCGATGGCCGGGCCGGGTGTCGCGTGGATTCCCGGCGGTCTCGACCTCGACCCGTCGGGGTTCGCGGATGTACTGGCCACAGCGAGGGTGCTCTCATGATCGTTGTTACCGGCGCCAGCGGGCGCCTCGGCGGCCGGGTCGCCCGTCTTCTCGGCGGCGGGACCCGTCTGGTCGTGCGCGACACATCCCGGGCCCCGGCGCTCGGATCGGAGGTCGTGACGGCTTCCTACAGCGACTTCGACGCGGTGCGGCAGGCGCTGGCGGGCGCCGACGTCGTGTTCATGGTCTCGGGTGCCGAGGCGCCGGATCGCGTTGCCCAGCACCGTAACTTCGTCGACGCGGCGGTCGCCGCCGGGGTCGGGCACCTCGTCTACACGTCGTTCGTCGGGGCGGCACCGGACGCGGTGTTCACGCTCGGCCGCGACCATTGGGCGACCGAGGAGCACATCCGGGCGAGTGGGCTGCCGTACACCTTCCTGCGCGACAACATCTACGCCGACTTCCTGCCGATGATGGCGGGCGAGGACGGCGTGATCCGCGGTCCGGCCGGCGACGGGCGGGCCGCGCTGGTCGCGCAGGACGACATCGCCGCGGCGGCGGTCGCCGTCCTGCGCTCGTTCCCGTCCCACGCCGGCCGGACGTACGACATGACGGGGCCCGCCGCGATCACGCTGACCGAAGCGGCGGCGACCGTCAGCGAGGTGACCGGCCGCGCGGTCCGTTTCCACGACGAGACCCTGGACGAGGCGTACGCGTCGCGGGCGGTCTACGGCGCCCCCGGCTGGCAGGTCGAGGCGTGGGTGAGCACGTACACGTCGATCGCGTCGGGCGAGTTGGCGGCGGTCAGCGACGACGTCCGGCTTCTGACCGGGCATCCGCCCATGTCGCTGCGCGAGCTGCTGACGCGCAATCCCTAAGATGCCCGGGTGCGCATCGAGTTCACGTACACCCGGGGGCCGGACCACTACGCCGGCCACCCGGCCGTACCCGGGAAGCATCCGTCGGCGACGCCGAGCTACGTCATCGCCGCCGTCATCTTCCTGGCCGGTGCCACCCGGACGGTGGCCGCGCTCGTCTCCGGCACCGGGCAGGCCGTGTCGTGCGGCGCCCTCGGCGTCCTGCTCGGCGCGTCGATCGCGGTCGCGGCCCGCCAGCGGCGAAAGGCCCGCTTCGTGATGCCGCCGTCCGCGATGGAACCACGGCAGTGGGTCGTCTCCGACGAGGGCGTAAAGATCTCGCACTCGGCCGCGTCGGTGACGGTCGCCTGGCCCGCCTTCCGGTACGTGCTGGAACTGCCGCGCGCCTACCTGTTCGTCATGAGGGACCCGGGCGACAAGCGCACCGTCGAGGCCCTCCGCGAGGTCTTCGCCCGGCACGGCATCGCGCTCTACTCGCGGCCGATGGTGGGCCGACATGCTGCTGGAGTTCAGCTCGACCCGCACACCGGGCCGCGGCCTGCTCCGGGCCGACTGATCGCGGTCGCCGGCACTCAGACGCCGTCCGGCTCCGCCGGGCGACGGTGCTCGTCGGCTCCGCTCCGGCCATGGGCCGGTCGCTGCCGCGCCTCCTCGGCCAGAGAGTCGTCGACCCGCGCCTCGGCCCGATCTGCCTTGGCGGCATCCCGATGTTCGTGCGCCTGCCTGCGGTGCGTCTCGGCATCGCCCAGGCCGGCGTCCGCGGATCGCTCGTGCAGCATCGCAGCCGACTCATGCATCTCCGCGCTCGACCTCGCGGCGGTCGCCGCGTTCTCAGCGGACTGAATCGACAATCTCTGGGACTCGTCGGCGAGCTCGGCGGCGTGGTCGGCCTGGTGGACGGTCGAACCTTCCGGCTTGGCGCCCTGCCCGGCCGCCGAGGACTCCTGGCCGCGCAGTTCCGCCAGACGACCCGCCGCCTCCGCGGCTCGCTGCCGCGCCTGGCCGGCGCGATCGTGTGCGTCTTTCGCCCGGCGCCCACGTCGGTCACGGGCCGCCTGCTCCTCGGAGTCAGTCATGGCTCAATCATCCATCGCACGACCGCCGGAAGACGCACCCGGAAGCCCGGGAGGACGGCGTCTTTCGTACGGAACTCAGGCCTTCCAGACGTCCTGGTTGGCCTCGTACATCTCGCGGAGGATGGCCGGCACGTCGTAGGTCAGCTTCCAGTCCGGGTAGTCCTCCTGGAAACGGCCGATGCCGCTGATCCACCACTGGTGGTCGCCGACCCGGTTTTCCTCGACGTACTCGGTGCGGGCCTCGAGACCGGTGATGTCCGAGGCGATCTTGAACGCCTCGATGTGGCTGCAGTTGGAGAAGCGGCCGCCGCCCATGTTGTAGACGCCGGCGACGCGGGGCGCTCGGAAGAAGGCCTCGAACGCGGTGACGAGGTCGTGCGAGTGGATGGCGTCGCGGACCATCTTGCCCTTGTAGCCGTAGATGCGGTAAACGCGCTGTTCCATCACGCAGCGCATGACGTACGCCAGGAAGCCGTGGAGTTCCGCGGCCGAGTGACCGGGGCCGGTCAGCGTGCCGCCGCGGAAGACGGCGGTCGGCATGTCGAAGTAGCGGCCGTACTCCTGGACCATCACGTCGGCGGCCACCTTCGAGGCGCCGAAGACCGAGTGCAGGCACTGGTCGATCGACATGGTCTCGTCGATGCCGCCGTACCACTTGTGGTCGGCGGGCAGTTCCCAGCGGGTCTCCTGCTCGATCAGCGGCAGCGAGTTGGGCAGGTCGCCGTAGACCTTGTTGGTCGACGTGAAGATGAACGGCGCGTCGGCGCAGTGCTGCCGGACCGCCTCGAGCATGTTGATCGTGCCGACCGCGTTGACGTCGAAGTCGGTGAACGGCTCGCGGGCGGCCCAGTCGTGCGACGGCTGGGCCGCGCAGTGGATGACCAGCCCGACGTTGCGGCCGAGCTTGGCGAAGAGCGCCGCCAGCTTCTCCCGGTCGCGGATGTCGATGTCGTGGTGCGTGTAGCGGTCGCCGACCTCCTTCTTGAGGCGGTCGAGGTTCCACTTGGTGGAGCCGTCGGCGCCGAAGAAGTAACCACGCATGTCGTTGTCGATGCCGACCACGTCCATGCCGAGGCCGGCGAAGTGCCGAACCGATTCCGACCCGATCAGTCCGGCGGATCCGGTCACGACGACGACACTGCTCATCTGGACAACCTCCGGTAGTAGAGAACGGGCCCGAGGCTACCGGGTGTGCACCCGGGGGGTGGCCGCCGGTGGGGGTCCGATGCTTGGCGCGAGCCGGAAATGGGCACGCAACACAGTCGGTACATCCGATGGCGAGGCTCCGGCTGATCCCCCGGACAGAACAGGCGGTCGAGAGAATGACGGAGTCCCTGCGCGTGACGACGGCGCACCCGGCGGCTGAACCCGAGCTCACCCTGGGCGTCGAGGAGGAGTTGCACGTCGTCGACCTGGTCACCCGCGAGCTGGTGCCACGGGCCCCCGAGATCCTGGCCCGCCTGGACGACGGCCACTTCTCGGCCGAATTGCACCGTTCCGTGGTCGAGACGAACACGCCGGTGGCCGGCACTCTCGACGACCTGCGGGACGGCATCGCCGGTCGGCGGAAGACCGCGATCAGGGTCGCGGAGTCGCTCGGGCTCGGTCTGGTCGCCGCCGGGACCGTGCCGCTGGTCGACCTGGACTCACTCCCGGTGACGCCGACGTCGCGCTACCGCCGGATGCTCGACGACTACCAGTTGCTGGCCCGCGAGCAGCTGATCTGTGGCGCCCAGGTACACGTCTCGGTGCCGGACTCCGACGAAGCGGTCGCGGTGGCCCAGCGGGTCGCGCCGCATCTGCCGGTGCTGCTCGCGCTGAGCGCCAGCTCGCCGTTCTGGATGGGCGAGGACTCCGGCTACGCCAGCGTGCGCTCGCTGGTGTGGCTGCGCTGGCCGACCGCCGGCGACCCGGGCGTGCTGAATTCGGCCGCCGAGTTCGACGAACTGGTCGATGACCTGCTCGCCTCGGAGACGATCACCGACCCGAAAATGGTCTATTTCGACGTGCGCCCGTCGGCCCACCTGCCGACCGTCGAGCTGCGGGTCACCGATTCGTCCCCCGATGTCGACACCGTGGTCCTGCTGGCCGGGATCTTCCGGGCGCTCGCGAAGAAGGCCCGCGACGAGCATCGGGCGGGCGTACCCCTGGTGAAGAGCAAGCCCCCGCTGCACCGGGCGGCGATGTGGCGGGCCGCCCGCTCGGGCCTCGAGGGCGACCTCCTCGATCTGCCCCACTCCCCGGTGCCGGTGCCGGCCGCGGTCGCGGTCGAGCGCCTGGTCAACGACCTTCGCCCGCAGCTGGAAGAGCTGGGTGACTGGGAACAGGTCTTCGACCTTTCGGTGCGGGCGCTCAGCCGGGGCAGCTCGGCGGCCCGCCAGCGCCGGGCTCTCGCCCGGCGCGGCCGGCTCTCCGACGCGGTCGATCTGGTGGTGGCGGACACGCGAGGCGGGTCGACGGGTCTCGCGCCGATCGGCGCCGGCGACACGGTGCCGGGCGGCCTTTTCCCGTACGCGCGGAGCGGTGACGAAGCATTCCGGGACGGTGAGGTCGCCCCGGAGTACGCCGAACTGGTGACCGCGCTCAGCGGGCTCGGCTCGGCCGGTCTGCGCCGCCGCGAGGACAAGCGGGACGACGAGCAGCGGGCGCGCGGCATCACGTTCAGCGTGGCCGGTGAGGCGGCCACCCGGCTGTTCCCGTTCGACCTGGTGCCCCGGCTGGTGCCGGCCACCGACTGGCGCGATCTGCAGGCCGGCCTGGTGCAGCGGGTGCGGGCGCTGAACGCGTTCGTCAACGACGTCTACGGCGAGCGCGCCGCCGTCCGCGACGGCATCGTCCCCGGCTGGGTCGTCGACGGCTCCCCCGAACTACGGCCGAGCGGCGCCCTGATCGGCACCGACCGCGTACGCACCCAGGTGGCGGGCGTCGACCTGGTCCGCGACGACCGGGGCGCCTGGCGGGTGCTGGAGGACAACCTGCGGGTGCCGTCGGGCATCGCGTACGCCATGCAGAACCGGCGTCTCACCGAGAGCGTCCTCCCCGAGCTGCCGGAACCGCCCGGTCTTCTGGGTGTCGAAGACACCCCGGCGATGTTGCGACGCGCCCTGCGCGAGTCGGCCCGCCCGGCCGCCGCCGACGACCCGCGCCTGGTCGTGCTCAGCTACGGCCCGGACGACTCGGCCTGGTTCGAGCATCGGCTGCTGGCCGAGGAGATGGGCGTGCCGGTGGTGCGCAGCACAGAGCTGTTCGTCGACGGCACGCGGGTCTTCCGGACCCGGGACGGCAAGCGCTACCCGGTCGACGTGGTCTATCTGCGGATGGACGAGGACACGCTGATGCATGCGCCCGGCGCCGACGGGATGCCGCTGGGCCCGAGTCTGGTCGCGGCGCTGCACGCGGACACCGTGGTGCTGGCCAACGCGCTCGGCAACGGGGTCGGCGACGACAAGGCGATCTACGCGTTCGTGCCGAAGTTCATCGACTACTACCTGGGCGAGCGGCCGCTGCTGGCCGACGTGCCGACCTATCTGTGCGGGCTGCCCGACGAGCGGGCCGAGGTGCTCGGCCGGCTCGAGGAGCTGGTCTGCAAGCCGGTCGACGGCTACGGTGGCGACCGCATCGTGATCGGCCCGCACGCGACGCCCGACGAGCTCGACGCCGTGCGCCGGCAGATCCTCACCGCCCCGCACCGCTGGGTCGCGCAGGAGGTCGTACGGCTGTCCACCCATCCGGTCTTCGACGGCCACGAGCTGTCCCCCCGGCACGTCGACCTGCGTGCGTTCGTCTTCACCGGGGCCGAATCGCACGTCGCGCCGGCCGCGCTGACCCGGGTCGCCCCGTCCGGCAGCATGATCGTCAACTCCTCGCGAGGCGGCGGTTCCAAGGACACCTGGTTGTTGAGCTGAGGAGGAGGAGGAGGCCGATATGTGTGGGATCGCCGGTGAGCTGCGATTCGACAACCGAGCGGCGGATCCGGGCGGCGTGGAACGGATGCTGGCCGCAATGGCGGCGCGCGGCCCCGACGGCGAGGGCGTCCGGGCCCAGGGGCCGGTCGCTTTCGGCCACCGCCGGCTGAGCATCATCGACCTCTCGGACACCGGCCGCCAGCCGATGACCGACGACGAGCTCGGCCTCACGCTGGTCTTCAACGGCTGCATCTACAACTACCGCTCCCTGCGGCAAGAGCTTCAGGGGTACGGCTACACGTTCTTCTCCACGTCGGACTCCGAGGTGATCCTCAAGGCGTACCACCGCTGGGGGGCCGACTGCGTGACCCGTTTCGCGGGGATGTTCGCCTTCGCGATCGCCGAGCACCACACCGGCCGGGTCGTGCTGGCCCGCGACCGCCTCGGCATCAAGCCCCTCTACGTGTCGTCCTCGCCCGGCCGGCTGCGCTTCGCGTCGACGCTGCCCGCGCTGCTGGCGGCGGGGGACGTCGACACCTCGATCGACAAGGTCGCGCTGCAGCACTACATGACGTTCCACTCGGTGGTGCCGGCGCCGCGCACGATCCTCAACGGGGTCCGCAAGCTGCCGCCGGCCACCATCCGCACGGTCACCCCGGACGGCACCGTCCGCGACCGGGTGTACTGGGAGGCCTCGTTCGAGCGGGACTCGTCGATCGCCGAGGCCGAGTGGCCGGAACTGCTGCACGAGAAGCTGCGGCTCGCGGTCGAGCGGCGGATGGTCGCCGATGTGCCGGTCGGGGTGCTGCTCTCGGGCGGCATCGACTCCAGCTACATCGTGGCGTTGCTGGCCGAGCAGGGGCAGCGGGGGCTCACCACGTTCAGCATCGGGTTCGAGGCGGCGGGCGGCGAGACCGGCGACGAGTTCGCCTACTCCGACCTGGTGGCCAAGGAGTTCGGCACCGAACATCACCAGATCCGGATCGGGCGCGACCGGTTCCTGCCCGCGGTCGACCGGACCGTAGCGGCGATGAGCGAGCCGATGGTCAGCCACGACTGCATCGCGTTCTATCTGCTCAGCGAGGACGTGGCGAAGCACATCAAGGTGGTGCAGTCGGGCCAGGGCGCGGACGAGATCCTGGCCGGTTACAGCTGGTATCCGCCGCTCGCCGACGTGCAGCGGGAACGTGCGGTCGACGCGTACGCCCAGGAATTCTTCGACCGTCCCCACCGCGACCTGGCCGCCCAGCTGAATCCCGACTGGCTGGTCGACCGCGACGTCAGTCGCGAGTTCGTCGCGGCGAGCTTCGCGAGGCCCGGCGCGCCGACCGCGGTCGACGCCGCGCTGCGGCTCGACTCGCAGGTGATGCTGGTCGACGACCCGGTCAAACGGGTGGACAACATGACCATGGCCTGGGGGCTCGAGGGCCGGGTGCCGTTCCTCGACCACGAACTGGTCGAGCTGGCGGCCAGGTGCCCGCCCGCGCTGAAGCTCGCGGACGGCGGCAAGGGGGTGCTCAAGCAGGCCGCGCGCGGCGTCGTGCCGGACGCGGTGATCGACCGGACGAAGGGTTATTTCCCGGTTCCCGGCATCCGCCACCTCGAAGGGCCGATGCTGGACCGGGTCCGCGACGCGCTGAGGGCGCCGGCCGCCCGCGACCGCGGGTTGTTCCGGCCGGACTACGTCCAGCGGCTGCTGGCCGACCCGAACACCCCGCGCACCACGCTCGGGGCCAACCAGTTGTGGCAGCTGGCGCTGCTGGAGATGTGGCTGCAGGAGAACCGGATTTGAGCGGCAGCTGGTCACCGACCCTTTCCGAGGACGGGCGGCGCTCGGCGTACGTCTCGGACCGCGGCGGCATGCCGCAGGTCTGGGTCGAGCCGGGGTCGGTCGTCCCCACCGGCTCGTCACCCGTGATCGCGGTGCGGTGGTCGCCGTGCGGTGCCTGGCTGGCCTGCGAGATCGCCCCCGGCGGTGCGCCCCGGCACGAGCTGTGGCTGGTCCGGCCGGACGGGTCCGACCTGCGGCAGGTGGCCGGCTTCGGCGCCGACAGCGCCGAGAACATGCGGTGGCTGCCCGGGCGGTCGCTGCTCGCGGTGACCGAGAACCTGACGACCGCCCTGGTCATCGACCCGGCCACCGGCTCCCGGACGGTGGTGGCCGAGGGTTCGTTGATCTCACTGCTCGACGTCGGCCCGTCCGGGGTGCTGCTGCGGCATGGACCGCGCGGGAGCCGCTTCCTGGCGGTCGGGAAGTCCTTCGTCACGCACGGGGAGGACGGTGTCTTCGGGCCGGACGGGCAGACCGTCTTCGCCCGCAGCGAGGCCGGCGAGTTCCCGGTGCTGACCCGGGATCGTGAGGTGATCGCCGCTTCGGAGACGGCCGACGTCGAGGACTTCGCCCTGACCACGACCGGCGGCACCGCGGCCGTGCTGTGGAACCGCCGGGGCGGCACGTCCGAGCTGACCATTCTCGACCTGGTGACCGGTGGGCGGCTGCCGGTGCCGCTGCCCGGGCTGGTGGTTTCGTCACCGTCGTGGAGTGCGGACGGGAGCACGCTGACGTTCGCCGCGTCGGGTCCGGGCCGGCCGTGGGGGGTGTGGACGTTCGACGACTCGGGCCTGCACCCGGTGTCGGCCCCGCCGGCCGCTCCGGAGGCGGTCCAGCCGGTGCTGCACACGTTCGCGTCGCACGACGGGCTGGAGATCAGTGGCTGGCTGTATCGGCCGGATTCCACGCCTTCGCCGACGGTGCTGTGGTTCCACGGCGGGCCGGAGTCGCAGGAGAGGCCGGGACACGATCCGCTGTTCCAGGCGCTGGTGGCCCGGGGCATCGCGGTGTTCGCGCCGAACGTGCGGGGGTCGTCCGGCTTCGGCCGTTCGTTCGTCAACGCCGACAACGGGGCGCTCCGCTATGCCGCGATCGACGACGTCGCCTCGTGTGCGGAGTACCTGGTTTCTTCCGGCATCGCGCCGGCCGGGCGGATCGGCTGCATGGGCCGGTCCTACGGTGGTTACCTGACGTTGGCGGCGCTGGTGCGCTTTCCGGAACTGTTCGCGGTCGGTGTCGACATCTGCGGCATGTCGAACTTTTTCAGTTTTTATGAGCACACCGAGCCGTGGATCGCGGCCGCCGCGGTCTCCAAGTACGGCGACCCGGTGGCCGACGTCGCCCTGCTGAAGGACCTGTCGCCGCTCACACACATCGACGCCCTGCGCGCGCCGCTGCTCGTGGTGCACGGCGCCAACGACAGCAACGTGCCGGTGATCGAGGCCGAGCAGATCGTGGAGGCGCTGCGGGCCCGCGGCGTCCCCCACAAATACCTGCTGTTCCCGGACGAGGGCCACGAACTGCTGCACCGCTCCTCCCGGGCCACCTTCCTGCGCGAGACCGTCGACTGGCTCAGTGCTCACCTGCGGCCGGGGGGAAGTCGGCCGAGCGGCTGACGTCGGCCCAGGCGGCGGCCTCGGCGGCGCGCTCGTCGGACGACTTGCGGGCCAGGTCGACCGCCGCAGCGCCGAGCAGCAGGCGGAGCGGCGGATCGGGGTGGTTGACGACGTCGAGGAGGATGCGGGCGGCGCGGACCGGATCGCCGGGCCAGGTGCCGTCGGTCTCCCGGCGGAAGGTGTTCATCTTGCCGACCGTGGGCTCGTAGTCGGGGGTCACCGGGTGGAAGCTCATCGACGAGCCGCCCCAGTCGGTGCGGAACGGGCCCGGCTCCACGATCGTCACCTTGATGCCGAGCGGCTTGACCTCGGCGTTGAGCACCTCGGAAAAGCCCTCGACGCCGAACTTGGCCGACTGGTAGGCGCCCATCCCGGGTGAGCCGCCGACCCGGCCGCCGACCGACGAGAACTGCAGGAAGTGCCCCGAGTGCTGCCGCCGGAAGACCGGCAGGGCGGCCCGGGTGACGTTGACGACGCCGAAGAAGTTGGTCTCCACCTGTCCACGGAAGTCATCCATCGGGGTGTCCTCGATCGAGCCCGAGTTGCCGTAGCCGGCGTTGTTGGCGACCACGTCGAGGCAGCCGAAGCGCTCGACCGCGGCGGCGACGACCGACGCTGCCGCAGCGGGATCGGTGACGTCGAGGGCGAGCGGGAGCACGCGGTCGCCGTACTCCGCGACCAGGTCGGCCAGCTGGGCCGGGCGGCGGGCGGTGGCCACGACGTTGTCGCCCGCGGCGAGTGCCGCCGAGGCCAGGTCGCGGCCCAGGCCGCGGGAGCTGCCGGTGATGAGCCAGGTTCGTGCCATCTTCAATCCCTACCTACTGGTTGGTTGGTTACGTTCCCACTGTAGCAACCAACCAGTCGGTAGGCAGGTGGGTAACATCACCGGCATGGTGGTGAGAGATGCCGAGGCCTCCCGGCGGCGGATCCTGCGCGCCGCGACCGCGGAGTTCGCCGAGCACGGCATAGCCGGGGCGCGGATGGACCGGGTAGCGGCCCAGGCCGAAAGCAGCAAGGAACGCATCTACGCGTACTACGGCAACAAGGACGCGCTCTTCGACGCCGTCTTCACGGCCTCGGTCGCGCGGACCCTGGAGGCGGTGGCGTTCGACCCGGACGACCTGCCGTCGTACGCGGGCCGCATGTTCGACTACTTCGCCGACCATCCGGCCGCCCAGCGCCTCACCACCTGGTACCGCCTGGAGCGCCCGACCGGCCGGGGCCTCGACGCCGTGATCGAGGCCAACCGCGAACGGGTCGAGGCGCTGAGCCGGGCCGGGCACCGCGAGTTCCCCCCGGTCGCGCTGCTGACGCTGGTGCAGGCGATCGCGAGCGGCTGGGGAACGATGAACCCCGAGTTTGCCGGGGCGGCGGCGACGGTCGACCGGGCCGAGCGCCGCCGGACCGTCGTCGAGGCGGTCCGGCGGCTCATCGCAAACTAGAGACGCGGCGTGGCCGTGCCGTACACCAGCTGGGCATAGGCGGCGTACGCCGCCGGCGCCTGCTCGGCCACCACGTCGCGAACCTCGGCCGGGATGTTGCCCAGGGCGTCCTGCACCGCGGCCGGCTCACCCTCGTACATCATCATGCCGAGCGCCAGCGGCAACATCTCCGGCTGCATCGTGGTCGCCGCGCCGGCGACCATCGCGTCCCACTCGTCCACCGTGATGTGCTGCTCGACCAGCGGCATCACCCGCTTCTCCTCGGTGCTGAGGTGTTCCTCCAGCAACGGCAGCAGCTGCGCGAGGACGCCGACCGCCGCGTCCCGGGCGGGCACATCGGCCTCGGACCGCCAGGCGTCGATCGTCTTGCCCAGCAGTCCGCCCAGGTCGGCGACCCGCTCGTGGTGCTCCTCCATGGTGCGCACGAGCGGCGCCAACTCGGACGGGCACCGCTCGAGCAGAAGCGGCCAGAGCACCCGGTCCTCCCCCGAGTGGTGGTGATGCAGGATCCCGCCGATCATCCCGATGTGGTCGGCGACCACCTCGGCCCGCCGCCAGTCCCCCTCGGCGACGCCCCGCACCAGGTCCGGCATCAGCCCGAACTCGCGCCGGAACGCGGTGTGCACCATGATCATTTCCCGGGTCATCGCCCCGGGCGTCTTCGTACCGGTCATTTCTGTTCCCCCCTTGACCTGTCGTCCGTCCAGACGGGCCCGAGGGGGAAGAGTTCAGTGACCGGCGAAGAGCGTCACTGTCCGGATCCCGTCAGCGGTCACGGTGAGCACGGCGGTGCCGAAACGCTCCCCACGGAACCAGGCCTGGGCGGCCGGCTGGTCGTTGACCGTGGCGCCGGCCATCCGCCAGTCCCCCGGCGCGCCCATCGACGGCACCGCGAAGCCCAGGCAGACCTCCCGCCCGGCGAACCAGGTGCGCGAACCCACCGGCTCGATCGCGGCGTCGGCCCGCAGCACCCGGCGGAACGCCTCCGGGTCCGAAGCCTCCCAGGCCGCCATGTAGCCGGCCAGCAACTCGCGGGCCCGGGGCGACGACGGCTCGAGCACCTCGTCGCGGTTGGGCGCCGCCTCGCCCAGCTTGGCGCGGGCCCGCTGCAGCGCACTTTTGACCGCCGGAACGCTCAGATCCAGCGCCTCGCCCGCTTCCGCGGCCGAGAACGCCAGCACATCACGAAGCAACAGGACGGCCCGCTGCCTCGGCGGCAGCAGCTGCAACCCCGCGATCAGAGCCAGACGTACGCCCTCGCGAGCGGTGACCACGTCGGCGGGGTCACTGGGAAACGGCTCGATCCAGGCCGTGGCGTCCAGGAGCTCGGCCGGGGCGGCCGGATCGTCGGCCGGCGGCCCCAGCCCGGACGGCAACGCCCGGCGGCCCCGGCCGTCCAATGCCGACAGGCAGGCGTTGGTCGCGATCCGGTAGAGCCACGTCCGCACCGAGGACCGGCGCTCGAAGCGCTCCCAGCCCCGGGCCGCCCGCAGGTAGGTGTCCTGCACCACGTCCTCGGCCTCGTGGAAGGAGCCGAGCATCCGGTACGCGTGCGCCAGCAGTCCCCGGCGCTCCCGCTCGAAGGCACCCGTCAGTTCCTCGTCCATCTGCCTCATTGTGTCCATACCGTGCCGACCCGCGCGTCACCCGAAAGGAATCGGCGTGATGCGACGCACGTGTGGCGCAGGTCCAATTCCGTTGTGACCGCGGTGTCCGCGGAGAAGGCTGGGTGGCGTCCCGTGTAAGGAGCGAGTGGAAGGCGGCACATGGCCCTGCGTCCCGGTGCCCGGGCCTGGGCTGTCTGGTCCGCCGGTCTTGCGGCATACACGATCGCGGTCCTGCATCGCACCTCGCTCGGCGTCGCCGGGCTCGATGCGCAGCACCGCTTCCACATCGGCGCCGGGGCACTGGCCTCGTTCGCCGTGCTTCAGCTGCTCGTCTACGCCGGCCTCCAGGTGCCGGTCGGGCTGTTGCTGGACCGGTTCGGTTCGCTGCGTCTGGTCGTCTCCGGCGCGCTCGTGATGGCCGCCGGACAGGCTCTGATGGCGACCACCCACAGCATCGGCGGCGCGGTCGCGGCCCGGGTGCTGGTCGGCGCCGGCGACGCGATGACCTTCATCAGCGTGCTCCGGCTGGTGCCGCAGTGGTTCCCGGCCCGGCGCGTACCGGTGCTCACCCAGATGACCGGTCTGGTCGGGCAGGCGGGACAGGTGCTCTCGGCCGTACCGCTGGCGGCCGTGCTGGCCGGACCCGGCTGGACCACCGCCTTCATCGGCGCCGCCGGCGCCGGGGTCTTCGTGGCGATCGTGGCCTTCGCCGCGCTGCACGACACCCCGGAGCGGCGGATCAGCAGCGGCCCGGCGATCACACTCGGGCGGCTGGGTCGCGACCTGCGCGAAGCGTGGCGGCACCCGGGCACCCGGCTCGGTCTGTGGACGCACTTCACCACCCAGTTCACCGGCACGGTGTTCGCGCTGATGTGGGGCTTCCCGTTCCTGATCGCCGGCGAGGGCCTGCGCCGCACCACCGCGAGCACTCTGCTGACCCTGTTCGTGCTGGTCGGCATGGCGGCCGGGCCGCTGATCGGGATGCTCGTGCAGCGGCACCCGCTGCGGCGGTCCTGGCTCGTGCTCGGCGTGATCACCACCAACGCGCTGGGCTGGGGCCTGGTGCTGGCGTGGCCGGGACGGGCGCCGCTGCCCGTACTGGTGCTGCTGATCGTGGCACTCGGGCTGGGCGGCCCGGGCTCGATGATCGGGTTCGACTACGCCCGTACGTTCAACCCGCCCAACCGCCTCGGCACCGCGACCGGCGTGGTCAACGTCGGCGGCTTCGTCGCCTCGCTGCTGACCATCGAACTGATCGGCCTTATCCTGGACGCCCGCACCGGTGGCCGGGCCGACTACGGCATCGCCGACTTCAAGATCGCGATGGCCGTGCAATATCTCGTGGGCGCGGTCGGCCTGGTCGGCATCCTGCGAAACCGCAGGCTGGCCCGGCGGCGGATGGCCGAGGAGGGCGTCGTCGTGCGTCCCCTGCGAGAGGTGCTGGCGCAGCGGCGGCGTTTAGCTCCGCGCCCAGTGGTAAAGGCAAAGACCTGACCGCGTCCGATTGATCGGAAATAAGAGGAGGACATGTCTGAGCACGCACCGGACCGCATCTGGTCCGGCATCGACATTCCCAAGACCATTGCCGGCGTTCTGGCCGCGGTGACCGCCGCTGTCATCGGCTCATTTCTAGGAGCGGCCGGGACGCTGGCCGGCGCGGCCCTCGCCAGTGTCGTCGGCTCGATCGGCACCGAGATCTACCGCAAGCTGGTCCACCGGGGTCAGCAGAAGATCGTCGCCACGTTCGTGACCGCGCCGGCCGCGGTCGGCACGCCCGCGGTGGCCGCCGCGGCCGACGAGTCGCCGTCCCAACCGGAGCCCTCGCCGGTCGACGACCAGCCGGTGGCCGTGGCCGCCGCCCCGCGGAAGATGCGCTGGGGCCGCGTGGCTATGCTCGCCGCCGGTGTGTTCGTGCTGGCGATGGGTGTCCTGTCCGCTTTCGAGCTGATCAGCGGCAAGACCGCCGCCGACGCGGTGACCGGCCGGCACAGCACCTCGACCAGCACCGTCGCCAAGCTCTGGGGCGGGGGCCACGACAAGAAGCAGGAGAGGCCCGTTCCCGCGACGACGCCGAGTTCGACCGCGCCCGTCTCGGACGCGCCGAGCGAGGCGCCCAACGGCGGCGAAGCCCCGTCGAGCGAGCCGGCCACGACCGACACCAGCACCGCACCGAGCGCGCCGTCGACCACGACCGACACCACCACGCCGAAGCCGACCGCAACGGATACTCAGAACTCGGACGGAGGCGACAGCGGCGACCAGAACAACATCGCGCCGCCGGCCACCCAGCAGCCGCAAGAGACGGAGTAGAACCGCGATGGACGCGAAGGACATCCTGCTCGACGGCTTCGGCCGCCTCCCCGACGAGGTCAGCGGCGCCCTGCGCGGCCTGACCGCGGAACAGCTGCGCTGGGCCCCGGTCGAGGGCGCCAACACGATCGGGTGGCTGATCTGGCACCTCACCCGGGTGCAGGACAGCCATCTCGCGGACCTGCTCGGCACCGAGCAGATCTACGTGACCGGCGACTGGGGCCCGAAGTTCGGCCTCAAGTCCGACGCGTCCGACACCGGCTACGGCGACTCGGCCGGCCAGATCAGCCGGGTCGAGCCGCGCAGCGCCCAGGTGCTGCTCGACTACTACCGGGCGGTGCACGACCGGACGGTCGGCTACGTCGCCGGGCTCAGCGACGCCGACCTCGACGAGGTCGTCGACGACCGCTGGGATCCGCCGGTCACCCGGGGTGTCCGGCTGGTCAGCGTGATCGACGACGACGCCCAGCACGCGGGTCAGGCGGCATACCTTCGCGGGCTGCTGTAGTGACGGCGACCGACCGGGCGAGCCACACCGCGGTGCTCGTCTGCCAGGGCCGGGCCGCCGCGAACGAGCGGGTCGCCCCGGGCCGGTTCGCCGATCCGACTGCTCTGACCCTGCTGCGCGAGACTGAGCGCGGTCTGGTGCGTCAGGTTCGCGAGGGCACCCCACCGGCCGGTTTGAAGGCACGGATCGAATACGAAGTGGTGCGCGGCTCGGCCGAGGTTCTGGTGCCGCGGACCATCGCGATCGACGACGCGGTCCGCGAGGGGCCGCGCGAGCAGGTGGTCATCCTCGGGGCCGGGCTGGACGGCCGGGCGTGGCGGATGACCGAACTGCGCGACAGCGAGACGTTCGAGGTCGACCAGCCCGCCTCCCAGCGCGACAAGCGGGAGCGGGCGGTCGCCCTCGGTGATCGCCAGCCGCACTTCGTGCCTGTCGAC
This sequence comes from Actinoplanes sp. NPDC051343, assembly GCF_044455125.1. Classification (NCBI taxonomy): domain Bacteria; kingdom Bacillati; phylum Actinomycetota; class Actinomycetes; order Micromonosporales; family Micromonosporaceae; genus Actinoplanes; species Actinoplanes sp. NPDC051343. Next base: position 67,670 of record NZ_JBITEL010000007.1, on the reverse strand, counting down.
TTCGGCCGCGACGATCTGGCGGTCACCCTCGAGGCGGCCGGGCACCGGGCCGACCGGCCGACGACCTGGGTCTGGGAGGGCGTCGTGCCCTATCTGACCGCCGACGAGGTGCGGGGCACGCTCGACGAGGTTGCCGCCCGCAGCGCGCCCGGCAGCCGCCTGATCGTCAACTATCAGTCCGACAGCACGAGCACGCTGGTCGTGCTACGGGTCTTCACCACTCTGTTCCGCCGGGTCAGCCCGTGGCAGAACGAGCCGTGGCGCTCGACCTGGACGGCGGAGCAGATGCGCGACCTGCTGACCGGGCGCGGCTTCCGGGTCGTCCGCGACGACGACCTGCTGACGCTGGCGACCGCGCTGCCGATGAAGCTCGGTCAGCGCGGCTCGCTGCGCAACAGCCGCGTCGCGGTCGCCGAGAAAACCTAGGTCAGGCCGAGGACGGCTCGGCCAGCGGCAGCCGCACCTTGAACTTCGTGTCGCCGGGGCGCGACTCGAGATGGATGTCGCCGCCGTGGCCGTTGACCACGATGCGGTACGAGATGTCCAGGCCGAGCCCGGTGCCCTCGCCGACCGGCTTGGTGGTGAAGAACGGCTCGAAGACCCGCTTCTTCAGGTTTTCCGGTACGCCCGGCCCGCTGTCCCCGATCGAGACGACCGCGTAGTCGTCGTCCCGGTAGGTCTTGATGGTCAGCGTGCCGACGCCGTTCATGGCCTGCACCGCGTTGTCGATCAGGTTGGTCCAGACCTGGTTGAGCTCGGCCGGGTGGGCCGGGATCTGGGGTAGCGAGCGGTCGAAGTCCTTGACCACCTTGATCCCGGTGCCGATCTTGTGAGTGAGCATGACCAGTGTCGATTTGAGGCCGCTGTGCACGTCGATCCACTGGTGGGCGGCCCGGTCCATCTGCGAGTACTGCTTGGCCGCGTTGACCAGGGTCGACACCCGGCTGGTGGCGTCCTCGATGTCACTCATCAGCTGCTCGGTCTCGAGCGCGTAGCCGATCCAGTGGATCGCCTGGTCGAAGAGGCCCGGGTCGCCGACCTTGGTCTCCATGTCGCCCAGGCACTCGAGGTCGATGCCGGCCTGCGCGAAGATCGGTGCGAGGTCCCAGCCGCCGGTGACGTTGCGCCCGTCCATCCAGTCGCCCAGCTCGTCCTCGCGGTCAGCCGCCTCCATCGCGGTCAGCGTGGGCGCCTTGGCGGCCCTCTCGATGACCTCGTCCTGCAGCTCGATGAGGGCGTTGAGGCGGTCGGCCGGCACCTTGCCGGCGGCCAGCATGCCGAGCTTGTGCCGCATGCCGGCGACCCGCTGGCGCAGCGCCGAGGTGGCCCGGGACGCGGCCGCGGCCGGGTTGTTGAGCTCGTGCATGAGGCCGGCCGAGAGCGCGCCGAGGGCCTGCAGCCGCTGCCGTTCGCTGATCGCGGCGGCGGAGGTGCGCATGCCCATGACCAGGCCCTCGAGCAGGTGGATCGCCATCGGGAACCACTCGCGCATCATGTAGCCGAAGTCGTCGGCCGACATGACGAAGAAATCGCAGTCGTCGAGCGCCCGCATGCCACCCATGTACTTGCGGGGCACGCCGTCGTCACGCAGGTACGACTGGGTGGCGCCCATGTAGACGCCGCGCTGCTCGGTGCGGCTGGTCTGCACCTCGTCCTGCCCGACCCGGCGGGACATCGCGATGGTGCCGCTGAGCAGCACGAAGAACTGCGTGGCCGGGTCACCCTCGCGGATCACGACGCCGCCGGCCGGCATGTGCATGGTGCAGCCGTGCGCCGAGATCCAGCGCAGCTGCTCGTCGGTCAGCTTCTCGAACAGGAACAGGGTGCGCAGCTCGTCCGGGGTCAGAGCGCCAGGCTCGCACGGGGCGAGAACAGGAACATCGGACATTATTGGGCCTCCAGGTAACGATGGACCAGCGTGACGGCCATCGCGCCCTCGCCGACCGCCGAGGCCACCCGTTTGACCGAGTTGGCCCGGACGTCGCCGGCGGCGAAGATGCCGGGAACACTGCACTCCAGGTAGAACGGATCGCGGTCCCGATCCCATCCCTTCGGGCGGGTGCCGTTCGTCAACAGATCCGGTCCGGTGAAGACGAAGCCCTTCTCGTCGCGCGCCACCGCCGCTCCGAGCCAGTCCGTACGCGGCTCGGCGCCGATGAAGACGAACAGCGCGCCGCACTCGACCGTCGTCTCGGTGCGGCCCTTGCTCTCGCAGATCGTGATGGCCTGCAGATGACCGTCGCCGTGGGCCGCGATCACCTCGCAGCCCGTCCGCACCTCGATGTTGCCGATGCGGTGGAGCTGCTGGATCAGGTAGTACGACATCGACGACTCGAGCGAGTCGCCGCGGACCAGCAGCGTGACCTTCTTGGCGTACCGGGCGAAGAAGAGTGCCGCCTGGCCGGCCGAGTTGGCGCCGCCGACGATGTAGACCTCGGAGCCCGCGCAGGCCGGGCCCTCGGTCGCGGCCGAGCCGTAGTAGACGCCGGAGCCGGTGAGCCGGGCGATGCCGTCGGCCACCAGCGGGCGGTAGGCGACACCGGTGGCCAGCACGATCGAGTGGGCCGAGATCTCGCCGCCGTCGGCGAACGTGAGCGTGCGCGCCGACCCGTCCAGCCGCAGGCCGGTCACCTCGCGGGTGTTGAGCACCTCGGCCTCGAACTTGCCGGCCTGGCGGCGGGCCCGGTCGGTCAGCTGGGCGCCCGAGATGCCGTCCGGGAAGCCCAGATAGTTTTCGATCCGCGAGCTCTGCCCGGCCTGGCCGCCCATCGCCTGCCGCTCGACCAGCAGGGTCTTGAGGCCCTCGGAGGCGCCGTAGACCGCGGCGCCGAGCCCGGCCGGGCCGCCGCCGACGATGACCAGATCGTAGAAGTCGCGGCCGGGGGTGGTGGACAGGCCGGCCGCCTCGGCGACCTCGGTCGTGCTCGGCTGGGCCATCGCCCGGCCGTCGGCGGTGACCACCAGCGGCACCGCCTCGGGGCCGACTCCGGCCGCCTCGAGCAACCGGCGGCCCTCCGGCTCGTCGGCACCGAGCCACTTGTAAGGCACCAGGTTGCGGGCGAGGAAGTCGCGCAGCTCGTACGACGGCTCGCTCCAGCGGTGACCGACGACGCGGATGTCCTCCACCTCGCGGTCGCCGGTCGCCTGCCAGGCGTCGAGCAGCGCGTCGAGCACCGGGTAGAGCTTCTCCTCGGGCGGGTCCCACGGCTTGAGCAGGTAGTGGTCGACGTCGACCAGGTTGATCGCCTGGATCGCGGCGTCGGTGTCGGCGTACGCCGTGAGCAGCGCGCGCCGGGCGTTCGGGAACAGGTCCATGCCCTGTTCGAGGAACTCGATGCCGTTCATCTGGGGCATGCGGTAGTCGGCGAGCATGACGGCCACCCGGCCGCCCCGCAGCTTCAGCTCCTTGAGGGCCTCGAGGGCCTCGGCGGCCGAGGAGGCGCGGACGATGCGGTACTGCTCGCCGTACCGGCGGCGGAGGTCGCGGGCGATGGCTCGTGAGACCGACGGGTCGTCATCGACGGTCAGGATGGCGGGATGGCCCATGTGTCATTCCCCGTCTGCTAGCAAGTCGGAGTATTCCGGGTGGCGTTCGACGTAGCCGGTGACGAAGGGGCAGGTGACCTTGACCGGCATGCCCCGGGCCCGGGCGTCCTCGAAGGCGGCCGCGGCGAGCCGGCCGGCCAGGCCGCGGCCGGAGACGCTCTGCTCGATCTCGGTGTCGAGGAATTCGATGTAGTCGCCGCGGCGGCGGTAGTCGAGCGTGCCGGCGGTCTCGCCGCCGAGCAGGATCTCGTAACGCTGCTCCTCGAAGTTGTCGACGACCCGGGAGTTGCCGCCGTCCGGCAGGCCGACCTGGGCGCTGCCCTCGACCCGCAGCTTGCGCCGGGCCCGCTCGTAGAACGAGGTGGTGCCGAGGCGGATGACCTGGGCGGCGGCCGGGATCGGCTCGATGGTCAGGCAGTCGCCGGCGTCGGCGTAGCCCTCGATGATGCCGTCCACCTCGATCGCCAGCCGGCCACTGGGCGGCAGCACGTCGAGCTCGAGTTTTTCCTGCAGGGCCAGCATCAGCGGCCGGTTGAACGAGGAGTGCGCGGCCGAGGCGGTCACGATCAGGCCCTCGACGTTGGGCGAGACGATCGGGCCGCCGGCCGAGAACGAGTAGGCTGTCGAGCCGGTCGGCGTCGACACGATCACGGCGTCGGCCGCGTAGTTGACGAAGTTTTTGCCCTCGACCTTGATGCCGACCGCGGCCAGTCCGTCGCCGGGCACCCGCACCACCGCGATGTCGTTGAATGCCGACACCTCTTTACCGTCGGGGAGTGTGGTGCGGACCGCGGTGCGCGCCTCGACCGTGAACCGGTGCTCGTCGATCGCGGAGAGCGCGTCGCCCAGTTCGGGGAGGTCGACCTCGGCCAGGAAGCCGAGCCGGCCCACGTTGACACCGAGCACCACCGTCTTGCGGCCCTCGACCAGCCGCATCGTGCGCAGCATCGTGCCGTCGCCGCCCAGGCTGACCAGCAGGCCGGCCCGCTCGACCATCTCCTCGGTGGTGACCGCCTCGGCCTGGCAGTCGATGCGGCTGATCTCGTCGTGCAGGCCGAGCACGGTCACGTCGTGCCGCTGCGCCCACGCGACGATCGCGTTGATCGCGGCGCCGCAGTCGCGCCGCGGATGCAGCACGAGGCCGACCACCTTGATCATTCCCATGCCCCGTCACACCTCATCAGTCGTCCGGTCGTTTCGCCGTTCAGCCTTGCACGTCGGGGGCCGCATCGGCGAGGCCGCGCGACCCACCACACGTGGGTCGGTCGGGCATGTTTCCGGAAGGTTTCTTGACAGCGTTGTCAGGCATAGACAGACTCCAATTCAGAGAGCGCTCTCCTTCCCTGGTCAACCCCCGTTTTTTCCAGGAAAGGAACCCCCATGCGACGACCGTTCACCATTGCCCTGGCGATCCTGACCGCGGCCACGTTCATCCCCACGGCCGCACACGCCCAGACCCCGACGAATGCCCCGTTCGACATCGCGCCGGACATGCTCGCCGCGATGCACCGCGACCTGAAACTCGACGACGGTCAGATCGCCGTGCGGCTGCGCACCGAGGCGGCGGCCCCGGTGGTCGAGAAGACGCTGCGCGCACGGCTCGGCTCCGCCTTCGCCGGCGCCTGGATCCCGGACGGGGCCACCCGACTGACGGTTGCGGTCACCGACCACCAGGCCGAGGCGGTCGTACGCGCCGAAGGGGCCGACCCGAAAATCGTCGCCCGAAGTGCCGGGGACCTGGCCTCCGCGCGTACGAAATTGGACCGCAACGCCGCGCACGCGGCCGCCGCCAAGGTCCGGGGTTGGTATGTCGACGTGCCCGGGAACCGGGTCGTCGTGCTCGCCGCACCCGGCGCATTCGCCCAGGCCGAGGCGTTCGCCCAGGCCAGCGGAGCCGGCGCGGTAACCGTACAGACGATGGCCGAGCAGCCACGCCCGATGTACGACATCCGGGGCGGCGACCAGTACGTGATCAACGGCAACACGCTTTGCTCGATCGGCTTCGCGGTCGCGGGTGGCTTCGTCAGTGCCGGGCACTGCGGCGGCGCCGGCAGCCCGACCCTCGGCTACAACAACGTGTCGCAGGGCACCTTCGCGGCGTCGGTCTTCCCCGGCCACGACTACTCCTGGATCCAGACCAACGGCAACTGGACCCCGCAGCCCTGGGTCAACAACTACTCCGGCGGTAACGTCCTGGTCGCGGGCTCGCAGGACGCGGCGATCGGCAGTTCGGTCTGCCGCTCCGGCCGCACCTCGGGCTGGCACTGCGGCACGATCCTGGGCCGCAACGAGACGATCGTCTACAGCCAGGGTTCGGTCTCCGGGCTCTCCCGCAGCGACGCCTGCGCCGAACCCGGCGACTCGGGCGGCTCCTGGATCTCCGGCAACCAGGCCCAGGGCGTCACCTCGGGCGGCTCCGGCAACTGCACCTCCGGCGGCACGATGTGGTTCCAGCCGGTCAACCCGATCCTCTCCGCCTACGGCCTCTCGCTCACGACCTCGGGCGGCGGCTCTTCCTCCTCTTCACTGATCAGCAACTGGAACGGCAAATGCGTCGACGTGCCCAACTCCAACTTCTCGGACGGCGTGCAGCTGCAGATGTGGGACTGCAACGGCAGCGGCGCCCAGAAGTGGAACTTCGTGAACGGGACCCTGCAGACCTCGAACAACAAGTGCATGGACGTGGCCTGGGGTTCGACCGCCGACGGCGCGGTCGTGCAGATCGCCAACTGCTCGGGCAACGCGGCGCAGCAGTGGGTGCTCTCGGCCGCCGGTGATCTGGTGAACCCGCAGGCCAACAAGTGTCTGGACATCACCGGCTGGAACGGCAACAGCGGCGCCCTGATGGAGCTCTGGACCTGCACCGGCGGCGCCAACCAGAAGTGGCACCGCGGGTAACTCTGCTTGGAAATTCGGGCAGTTCAACCTTAAACGGACCTTAAAGATCGACACCCACCCGGCGCATCGCCGGACTCCTTCGAACCATGGGGTGACATCCCCAAATTTTGGAGGCAGTTCGACGATGCGCCGTAAGCAATCGAAGATCCTGACCGCCCTCGCTGTGCTCGGAGCGGCGACGGCCGCGTGGTTCGCGCTACCGGCCTCGGCCGACGAGGCCCCGCTACCCTTCACCGTCACCAACAACACCGGCCGCGGCGACGCCGTCTTCCTGTACGTGCTGGGCACGAACCTGACGACCGGCAAGCTCGGGTACGCGAACGCTTCCGGCCAGTTCACCGAATGGACCGGGGGCGCGGCGACGCCCGTACCGGCACCCGACGTGTCCATCCCCGGGCCGGCGTCCGGTGCCGCCACGACGATCCAGATCCCGCGGGACATGTCCGGCCGGATCTACGAGTCGTTCGGCCAGAAGCTGGTCTTCAAGCTGACCACCGACGGACTGGTGCAGCCGGCGCCGTGGGCCTCCGGCGACCCGAACCACGACATCCTGTTCGACTGGAGCGAGTTCACGCTCAACGGCGGCGGGTTGTTCATGAACAGCACCCAGGTCGACATGTTCGCGGTGCCGCAGGAGGTCAGCGTCACCTCGGCCACCGGCACCTCGACCAGCGGCGCACCGGTCGCCGGCGGCCGGCAGAAGATCATCGACCAGGTTAAGGCGTCCGGTGACTTCGCGCGCTCGGTGGTGACCGGTGCGGACGGCACCGTGCTGCGGATCCTCTCCCCCGGCAAGGCGGCCGACGCGGGCCTGATGAGTCCCACCTACTACGACTCGTACATCGCGTCGGCGTGGGCGGCGCCGGTCACGGTCGTACCGTTCGCCGACCAGCCGTCCCGGCGCTTCGCCGGCCACCCCTCCGGCAACACGCTGGTCTTCACCGACTCGTCGGGCGCCACCGTGGCGACCTTCGCCAAGCCGACCACCGCCAACGTGTGGGGCTGTGACGGTGCTCTCGCCGCGCCCAACGACCAGGTGGTCGGGCCGATCGCGCGCACGCTCTGCGCCGCGCTGGTGCGGGGCACGCTCGGCACCCTCGACACCCAGCCGAGCGGGACGGCGGCCGACTTCTACCGCAACAGCACACCCGACGTGTACGCCAAGGCGATCCACTCCAACATGGCCGACGGGAAGGCGTACGCGTTCGCCTTCGACGACGTGCAGAACCAGGAGTCGCTGGTGCACGACGGAGCGCCGACCAGCGCCGGGATCACGATGACTGCCTTCTGAGGGGCGGCGCGGTGACCTGGTTTCCGGGCGGGGAAATCGGGTCACCGCGCATCCTCAGCGTTCGATACAGTGCCGGTTCACGAATTTCGCTCGCAACCGGGGGAACCGCCACCCATGCCGAACGACCCCACGCCGCAGTCGGAGCCATCCCCGTCCGACCCTGAGAACGCTGCGCCGCCCGCTTCGGCTTCGGGGGCCGCCCCACTTCCGGTCGATCCGACCGCTGCGCCGGCCTCGGCCGGGGAGACGCCTCCGTCCGCCGATCCGACCGCCGCGATCCCGCTGCCGCCTCCGGCCGCCGCGCCCGCCGAGCCGCCACCCCCGGACGACCCGCCCGCTGGACCGCCGAGTGCGGGTGCCGGGTCCGCCTGGCCGTCGCCGATGGGTCAGCCGCCGTCGAGCGGCGCGCCGGCCGGGCCACCGCCGATCGTGCCGCCGCTCAACCCCTGGCAGGCGCCGGGTGGGCCGGTCGCCGGCCCGTTCCCGACCGTTTACCAGGGCCCCTACGCTCCCGGAGCCGTCCCACCGGGCGCCCTGCCGCCGGCCGGGGGTTTTCCGCCGCCGCCCAGCGCGGGCTGGCCCCAGCCGCCGAAGCAGCGCACCTTCAGCGGCGGCCTGATCGCCGCGATCGCCGTCTTCGCGGTCGTGCTGCTCGGCTGCATCGGCGCGGTCGGCGTCAGCGTGCTCCGCTCGGGCAACTCGTCGGACAGCGCCGACCCCGCGTTCCGGCCGAGCTTCCCGACCTTCCCGACCGACGAGCCCGCCATCCCCGGTCTCGACGACGATGACGACAGCGCGCCCGCCGGCCCGCAGGCCAGCCCCGCCGCGGTCAAGGACATCGACGACCTCGACGACGTCTGCGATCAGCAGATGTATTTTCCGCAGTCGCCGAAGTACCAGGGGAAGGCCCCGCACCCGATCGCGATCATGGTGAAGGACCGGAAGGACATGGACACCCGGATCTCTTCGTCGATCTACGACCCGGGCTATTCGTTCACGAAGGTTCGCCGGGACGCCTGGAACGTCTACTTCCACCCGGCCAAGGCCCAGCTGACCGCCTGCGTCGACCTGGTCAGCAGCGGCGCGAAGGTCAAGACCTGCAAGTTCGACGACCCGAAGCCCGACACGCTGCCGCTCAAGGTGGGCACCTACCAGCTCACGCTCTTCGAGACGTCGACGCGCAAGCAGTTGTTCGCGAAGAAGATGACCGGCGACGACCGCACCTGCCCGACGGTCGTGCTCCTCGGCAACGATCGCAACCTTTACACGAGCATCAGCGACCGCGCCTACATCGCGGCCCTCAAGAAGTTCGTGGAGAAATAGCCCAGGTGTGAGCACCGCAACGTACGTCGAACCATCGGGAAGAACACCCGCGGCAACCGACTTGTCGCGGGTGTGACCGATTTACCTTCCGGCGAGCTCCTGACCGCCCGGCGCCGCCTCGGCCTGGTGCTGGTGCTCGGACTGCTCGCCGCCCTCGGCCCGCTGACCATCGACATGTACCTCCCGTCGCTGCCCACGATCACCGGCGAACTCCACACGTCGGCCGCGGCGGTCCAGCTGACCCTCACCGGCACGCTCGTCGGCCTGGGGCTCGGGCAGCTGCTGATCGGCCCGCTGTCCGACGCGTTCGGCCGCCGGTTGCCCCTGCTGATCGGCATCGGCGTACACGTGCTGGCCTCGGTCTTCTGCGTGATAGCGCCCAACCTGGCCGTGCTCGGCACGCTCCGGGTGCTGCAGGGTCTTGGCGCCGCGGCCGCATCGGTGGTGGCGATGGCGGTCGTCCGTGACCTCTTCGAGGGCATGGCGGCGGCCCGCATCCTGTCCCGGCTGATGCTGGTCATCGGCGTCTCGCCGATCCTCGCCCCGACCATCGGCGGCGCGATGCTCACCTGGACCTCGTGGCGCGGCGTGTTCGTGGCGCTCACGCTCATCGGTGTGCTGATCATGACGGGTACGGCGTTGTTCCTCCCCGAGACGCTGCCCCGGACGCGGCGGCGCAACGGCGGTGTCCGCGGCACGATCCGCGACTACGGGCGGCTGTTCAGCGACCGGGCGTACGTGGGGCTGATCCTGGTCAACGGCCTGTCGCTGGCCGCGCTCCTGGCGTACGTCAGTGGTTCGAGCTTCGTGCTGGAAGACCAGTTCGGGCTCAGCGAGCAGGAGTTCGCGTACGTCTTCGCCGGCGGCGCCGTCGGCCTGATCGGCGCCACCCAGCTCAATCTCCGCCTGCTGCGGCGCTGGGCGCCGCAGCGCATTCTGGCCGGCTCCCTGATCGGCGCGCTGGTGTCCGCCGTGGTCCTGGTCGTTCTCGCGGTGACCGGCATCGGTGGGCTGGTCGGCGTGCTGGCCCCGCTCTGGCTGGTGCTGACCGCGGTCGGGCTGGCCATGCCGAATGCGCCCGCGCTCGCCCTGTCCCGGCACGGCGAGGCGGCCGGAACCGCGGCGGCGCTGCTCGGCGCCGTCCAGTTCGGCGTCGGGGCGCTCTCGGCGCCGCTGGTCGGTGTGCTCGGTGCCGGCGCCGGCGCGATGGCGGCCGTCGTGCTGATCGGCACGGTCGCGGCCAACCTCGTGCTCTGGCTCGTCGTACGCCCGCACCGGATGCCGGCCGAGGAGTTCGCCGTCGACGAGCGGGTGATGGTCGCAGCACATTGAGCAATGGCCACGGCGATGGGAGGATCCCCGACATGCGCGATCACTCCCGTCGCTGGGCCTGGCTCGGAGTTCTCCTCATCGGGCTGATCCTCTACGTCGTGGTGCTGCGAACCCTGATCCACACGCAGAACCCCAACTTCGTTCCGGCGCTCATCCTGCTCGGCGCCACCGTCATCCCGCTGGCGTTCCTGACCTTCGCCCAGGCCCGCACCGGCCGCTGGCAGGTGCCGTCGTCGGCGCTGGCCGTCGCGGCGTTCTTCGGCGGCGTGATCGGCATCGTGGTCGCCGGCACGCTCGAATACAACTCGATGCGCGACCTGGGCGTGCTGCCGCTGGCGCTGGTCGCGGTGATCGAGGAGGCGGCGAAGCTGATCGTCCCGATTGCGCTGCTGTTCACGATCCTGGCCCGTCACGAGCGGCGGCTGCCCTCCGACGGCCTGATCATCGGGGTCGCCTCGGGCATGGGCTTCGCGGCGCTCGAGACGATGGGTTACGCGTTCACCGCGCTGCTCCAGTCGCAGGGCAACATCGGCGCGGTCGAGCAGACCCTGTTCCTGCGCGGGCTCACCTCACCGGCCGGGCACACCGCGTGGACCGGCCTGACCGCGGGCGCGCTGTGGGCGTTCATCGCGAGCCCGACCGGCAAGCGCTTCCTCGAGTTGCTGGCCACCTTCGCCGGGGCGGTCGTCCTGCACACGGCGTGGGACACGTTCGCCGGCCTGCCCGCCTTCATCATCCTGGGCGTGCTGAGCCTGGGCTGGCTGTTCCTGGCGCTGCGGCGCTATCGCACCTTCGGCGACCACTCGCTGCGACTCTCCCCGCTGACCATTTAGCCGATGCGCAGCCCCACGCAACGCCTCCTGTCCCCCGCCGACATCCAGGACATCGTCGGCTCGCCCGTGCTCGAGGCGGCCGAGCTGAGCGGCGGCGGTTTCGCGGCCGTCTGGCGAGCTACGCTCACCGACGGCCGCCACGTCGTGGTCAAGGTCGGTCCGCCGCCGACGGCTCGCCTGCTCGCGTACGAGGTGGGCCTGATCCGTCGCGAGGCGGAATACTTCGCCCTGGTCGCCGACCGTGCGCCGGTGCCCTCGGTGGTCGCCGCCTCCGACGACTGGATCGTCACCTCGTGGCTGCCCGGCCGGCCGCTGACCGAGGCCGACTCGCCGGCGGCCCGGGCCCAGCTGGGCGCAGTCGTCGCGGCCGTACACGAGATCACCGGCCCGCACTTCGGCTACGTCTCCGACCCCGCCCCACCCCCCGGCCCGTTCACCCACCCCGCGCCACGGCCGGCGGGCGACCGTGCCTCCGGGGCCGACTGGCCGACCGCTTTCGCCGCCATGGTGGCCGCACTGCGGGCCGACGCCGCGGCCTGGGGCGTGCCGCTGCCGCCGCTCGACGGCGTGGTCGAACGGCACGCGGACGTGCTGGCGTCGGTCACCCGGCCGGCCCTGCTCCACTTCGACCTATGGGACGGCAACGTGCTGGCCGGCCCGTCGGGCGAGCTGACCGGCCTGGTCGACGGCGAGCGCTACCTCTACGGTGACCCGCTGCTCGACCTGGTCTCGCCGGCCCTGTTCCGCCGCATCGAGGACATGCCGGACCATCCGTTCCTCCGCGGCTACGGCCGTACCGAATTCGACCGCTCGGCCCGCATCCGGTTGGCCCTCTACCGCCTGCACCTCTATGTGTTGATGCTCGCCGAGGCTCCGTCACGGGGCATCGGCCCCGACCGCCACGACCGCGTCACCCGGCTGCTGACCGCCGAGATCGAGCAGCTCGGCTCATTCGGCCGTTGAGTACAGGGCCGACATCTTCAGTGGCCGCCGAGCAGCGCCTTCTCCTGCTCGGCGGTGAAGGGCTCCGCCTCTGGGCCGCCGCGGGCGACGTCCCAGGCCAGGACGTCGGCGGCGGTCTCGGCCGGTGACCGCCACGTCAGGCCGGCCGCGACGGCCCGGGAGTTGTCGACCAGGTTGGCGGCCGCCCACTCCGGGTCGCCGATCCACAGTGGTACGCCCATCCACGGGTCTAACCCGGCGGCCAGCAGGTCGGCCGTGGACACCCAGACCAGCTCGACCGGGGCACCGGACCGGCACGCCTTCAGCACGTCGCCGAAGGGCAGCGCCGGACCGACCACGTTGAACACGCCGGACGGCGACGGGGAGACCAGGAAGCGGGCCAGGTCGCGAACGTCGATGAACTGGATCGGGTCGTCGGGCGCGCCCGGGGCCAGCACCCGGCCACCGCGGGCCAGGCGACGGGGCCAGTAGGGGAAGCGCACGGTCGGGTCGTACGGGCCGACGATCAGGCCGGGGCGGGCGATCGCCGCGCGCGGGCCGAACACCGAGAGAACCACCTGCTCGCAGGCGGCTTTGCGGCCACCGTAGGAGTCGTCGGAGAGGACGGCCGCGCCCTCGACCGGTGGCACCGACTGGTCGGCGTAGACCGAGACCGAGGAGACGAAGACGTAACGGTCGACCGCGTCGCGCAGCGCCGCGACCGAGAGCGAGACCACCGCGGGGTCGTAGCCGGCACAGTCGATCACCGCGTCGAAGTGGCGGCCGGCCAGCGGCGACAGCGAGACCGTGCGGTCGCCGGTCACCGTCTCGACCGAAGGGTAGAGGCCGGGGTTGGTGAGGCCACGGTTGAACATCGTGACCGAGTGGCCGGCGGCCAGAGCTTCATCGACGACGGCACGACCGACGAAACGGGTGCCACCCAGTACCAGCAGGCGCATGCGGCAGGAGCGTAGTCAGCGAGGCAGCACCAGGTCCATCTCGAGCCAGTCGGCCAGGTCGTGGATCTCCGCGATCACCTCGTCCAGCGGGAGCGTCTCGTCCTGGTGGATCGCTGCCACCCGGAGCACATCGGCCTTGCGGTCGGCGGCGGCGTCGACCTTGCCGAGCAGGCGGTCGCCGACGAGGATCGGCAGCGCCCAGTAACCCCAGCGGCGCTTGGCCGCCGGCTTGTACATCTCCAGCTGGTAGTCGAACTCGAACAGGTCGGTCATCCGCTTGCGGTCGAAGATGGTCCGGTCGAGCGGCGACAACAGCGCGACCCGCGGGTGGAAAGGCATGTCGAGCAGTTGCGGATCGACGCGCCACTTACCGCGTACGCCCGAAATCACGGCCGGCTCGCCGGCCTCGCCGACGCCGCCCGGCTCGGACTGGGTGTCCTGGCCCTTGGAGCGGGCTATCCCGAGCGAGCTCAGCCGCCGCTCGTCGCGCTGCCGCCGGGCGAGGTCCGACGGCACCGGCGGGAGGGCCGGATAGACCCGGGAGGCCAGGTCGAACAGCCTGTCCGGCCCGCGCCGCCCGCTGACCGCGACCTCGCCCCGCGCCACCATGAAATCGAGCAGCCGGACCACGTTGCGGTCGTTGTTCCACCCCGACGACTCCCACGGAACCGCACAGGCGTCCGGAATGTCGCGTGAGGACAGCGGGCCTTCGGCCGAGAGGCGGGCCAGGATGTCGCGCCGGCAGGCGTCGTTCTTCTCGACCCATGCGGCCTGGGACGCACGCCAGGCCGGACCACCGGCGGGCCACACAGCCATGTCCGCCTGGTAGAGCGGGAGATCGGCGGCCGGCCGGATCATGCCGTTGAGCTCGATCAAATCGCGACTTCCGAGCAACGACTGCAACGTCGCCGGCTCGTAGCCCGACCCGAGCCGGCTCCACAACACCAGGTCGGCGCTCGGTGCGACGGCGGCCGTCTGGTCGTACTGAAGAAGGGTGAGGTCGTGCACCACCTCGACCACCCCGGACGGCCGGGGCAGGGACAGCAGCTGGGCGTTCAGCGCGATCCGCCGGGCTTCGGCGAGCGAAAGCTCATGCACGCGTCGCACCCGCGAGGAAATGATCGGCCGGATCCTCGTACCGGAAAAGAGCCCAGCCCGCCGTGGCCAGCAACCGGCGCAGCGGGGTCTCGTTGAGCGGCTCGTCCGGCCGCACCGTGCGGCCGTGGCGGGCGGCGAGCGCCGCCCGCCCCGAGGGATGGAAGATGATCAGCCGGCCGCCGGGGCGCGTCACCCGGGCGAGTTCGGCCAGCCCGGCGCCGGGGTCGGGCAGGTGGTGCACCAGGCCGGCCGCGAAGACCACGTCGGCCGCCGCGTCGGCGATCGGCAACCGGCGCGCGTCGGCCAGCGCCAGCGTCGCGCAGTCGTCCCGGCCGGCGGCGCGCGCCCGGGCCAGCATGTCGGGGGTGATGTCGAAGCCGATCACCCGGCCGGTCGGTGCAACCGCGGCGGAGAGGTCCGGCAGCGCGCGCCCGGTGCCGCAACCCACATCGAGTGCCAGGTCGCCGGGTGCGAGGCCGGCGGCCTCGACCGCTTTCCGGTACGCCGGGAAATCGTCGCCGAACTTGGTGTCCCACCCGGCGGCCCGGGCCCCGAAGAACGCCCGGCTCTCGGTCAGGTACCACTGTTCGGGGTCGGCCAGCCGCGGGTGCACGTGCCGGATCACCGGCCATTGCGGATCGTGGTGGTCGATCACCACCTGGGCCCGGCGCTCGCCCTCGCCGTCGCCCAGCCGGCCGCGCGGCCCGCTGCGGAGATAGACGATGACCTGGTCGGCGGCGGGTTCGAGCACGTTGAGGGCGGAGTCGAAGGCGCCGCCCGCGGGCCCGGTGAGCCCCAGCACCGCGTCGACGCTCCACGCCCGGGCGGACGGCGGGAACGCGGCGGCGAGCCGGGCAGCGAACGCGGCCGCCGCCCCGTGGTCACCGCCCTCGACGATCACGGTGAGAGGGGCCCGCGGCGCGAGTACCTCGGCTAAGAACGCGGTGACCTCGGCGATCCGTTCCGGCACGCCCACAGCATGCCGCTGAGCTTGTGATCAGTGCAACGGTTCGGCAACTGCGAGGCCTTTTCGCGTGTTGCCCTCGCAGTTGCGGCCCTAGAGTGAGGGTTGTGACGACGTATCGCATCGGCGAGGCCGCCGAACTCCTCGGCGTGAGCGTCGACACCGTGCGGCGCTGGGTGGATGCCGGGCGTCTCGCCGCCGGGCGCGACGAGCACGGTCACCGCAGCATCGCCGGCGCCGACCTGGCCGCCTTCGCGCGGACGCTGGCCGACGAGCCCGATCCGGGCACCCGCCGCTCGTCGGCCCGCAACCGGCTGCGGGGCATCGTGACCGCGATCAGCCGCGACGCGGTGATGGCGCAGGTCGACATCCAGGCCGGACCGTTCCGGGTGGTCTCGCTGATGAGCCGCGAGGCCGTCGACGAGCTGGGCCTGGAGGTCGGGTCGGCGGCAACCGCTGTGATCAAGTCGACCACGGTGGTCGTGGAGCGAGGGGACGACAGATGAGGTTCAGATTCGTGGCGGCGGCCGCCCTGGCCACCGCCCTGGCCACCGCAGGATGCGGCCGCTCCTCGACGCCGGCCGCGGGAACCAGCACGGCTGCTGTCACCGGGAAGATCACGGTGCTGGCGGCGGCCTCGCTGACCGAGTCGTTCGACCGGATCGGCAAGGACTTCCAGGCGGCCCACCCGGGCACGACTGTCACTTTCTCGTACGCCGGCAGCTCCCAGCTCGCCCAGCAGATCACCGCGGGCGCACCGGCCGACGTGTTCGCCTCGGCCAGCCCGGCCACCATGAAGACGGTCACCGACGCCGGCGACAACACCGGCACCCCGGCCGTCTTCGTGAAAAACCAGCTGGTCATCGCCGTTCCCAAGGGCAACCCGAAGGGCATCAGGGCGCTGGCCGACCTGACCGGGCCGGGCCTCAAGGTCGCGCTCTGCGCCAAGGAGGTGCCGTGCGGCGCGGCCGCGCACACCGCGCTCGCCGCGGCCGGCGTCAAGCTCACCCCGGTCACCGAGGAACAGGACGTCAAGTCGGCGCTGTCCAAGGTGAAGCTGGGCGAGGTCGACGCGGCGCTGGTCTACCGCACCGATGCCCACGCCGCGGCCGGTGACGTGGACGGCATCGAGTTCCCCGAGTCCGCCCAGGCGATCAACAACTACCCGATCGTCGTCCTGAAGAACGCCCCCAACCCGTCGGGCGCGGCCGCGTTCGTCGCCTTCGTACAGACCCCGGCCGAGCTGACGGTCCTGTCCGACGTCGGGTTCCAGCGGCCCTGAGCAAGCGAAATCTCTCCCGAGTTCCGCTAGCCCTGGCGATCCCCGCGGTCGCCGGGCTCGCGTTTCTCGTGCTGCCCCTGGTCGGACTGCTGGTCCGGGCGCCCTGGGCGACGCTGCCCCGGCGGATCACCGACCCGGCGATAGTGGCCGCGCTCCGGCTGTCGCTGGAGACCGCGACCCTGGCGACCGCGGTGAGCCTGGTCCTCGGCGTACCGCTGGCCTGGGTCCTGGCCCGCACCCGGCTGCCCGGGCGGCGGTTCGTGCGTGCGCTGGTGACGGTGCCGCTGGTGCTGCCGCCGGTGGTCGGCGGCGTGGCGCTGCTGCTGGTCTTCGGCCGGAGGGGTCTGCTCGGCGCCTGGCTCGACACCCACTTCGGCATCACGCTGCCGTTCACCACCACGGGCGTCGTGGTCGCGGAGGCGTTCGTGGCCATGCCGTTCCTGGTGATCAGTGTGGAGGGTGCGCTGCGGGGCGCCGACGCCCGCTACGAGGAGGCCGCGGCGACGCTCGGCGCGACCCGCTGGACGGCCTTCCGCCGGGTCACGTTGCCGCTGGTCGCACCCGGCATCGCGGCCGGTGCGGTGCTCTGCTGGGCGCGCGCGCTGGGCGAGTTCGGCGCGACCATCACGTTCGCCGGCAACTTCCCGGGCCGCACCCAGACCATGCCGCTCGCCGTCTACCTGGCTCTCGAGCAGGACGTCGACGCCGCGATCGTGCTCAGCCTGGTGCTGCTGGTCGTCTCGGTCGTCGTCCTGGCCGCCCTGCGCGATCGGTGGATCAACGCCGCATGAGCCTCTCCAGCCGCCTCGTCGTCCGCCGCAACGACTTCACCCTCGACATCGAACTCGCCGCCGCACCCGGCGAAGTCGTCGCGCTGCTCGGCCCGAACGGCGCCGGTAAGACGACGGCCCTGCGCGCGCTGGCCGGCCTGGCCGACCTCGACGACGGCCACATCACGCTCGACGACGTCCGGCTCGACCGGGTGCCGACCGAGAACCGCCGCATCGGCGTCGTCTTCCAGGACTATCTGCTCTTCCCGCACCTGTCGGCCCTCGACAACGTGGCTTTCGGCCCCCGCTGCCGCCGCGTTCCGCGACGGCTCGCGCGGGCCCAGGCTGCCGAGTGGCTCACGCGGGTGGGCCTGGCCGATCACGTACGCAAGAAGCCGCGCCAACTGTCCGGAGGCCAAGCCCAACGGGTCGCCCTGGCGAGGGCGCTCGCGGCCGAGCCCCGCCTGCTGCTGCTCGACGAACCGCTGGCCGCCCTCGACGCCCGCACCCGCATGGAGACCCGCGCCCAGCTGCGCGGCCACCTCGCCTCGTTCCCCGGCGCCACCGTCCTGGTCACCCACGACCCTCTCGACGCCCTGATGCTGGCCGACCGCCTGGTGGTCGTCGAGGACGGCCGCGTGGTGCAGACCGGCGACGCGGCCACGATCACCGCCCAGCCCCGCACCGACTACGTGGCCCGGCTGGTCGGCCTCAACCTCTACCGGGGCCGCGCCGACGGCACCGCAGTCACCGTGGCCGGCGGCTTCACCCTGGTCACCGCCACCCCTGAGCAAGGCGACGTGTTCGTGGCGTTCCCGCCGAGCGCGGTCGCCCTGTTCCCGGACCGCCCTGCGGGCAGCCCCCGCAACACCTGGCCGGCCACGGTCACCACGGTCTCCCGGCACGGCGACGCCCTGCGCATCGAACTGACCGGCCCGCTCCCGGTCGCCGCCGACATCACCCCGGCCGCCGCGGTCCAGCTCGACCTGGCCCCGGGCCGCGAGGTGTGGGCCGCCCTCAAGGCGACCGAGGCGAGCGCCTACCCCGCCTGACCGGCCGGCCGATGAACGCCGCATGATCCGGCGAGGCTGCTCGGGCCCCGCGGCGGGGTAGGTTGACCTGCGTGGATTCGTGGATCTCGTACTCCGTGTGGTGGCACGTCTATCCGCTCGGCTTCACCGGGGGGCTTCATGCCGGGCCGGGGCATCGGCTGGGCCGGATCGTCGACTGGATGGACTACGCGGTCGAGCTCGGGGCCAACGGGCTGCTACTGGGGCCGATCTTCGCGTCCTCGACGCACGGGTACGACACGATCGACCACTTCCGCATCGATCCTCGGCTGGGGGACGACGGCGACTTCGACGCTCTGGTCGCGGCGGCCCGGGCGCGCGGGCTGCGGCTTCTTCTCGACGGCGTTTTCAACCATGTCGGCCGCGGTTTCGAGGCGGCACCGTCGTGGTTCAGCGGGTCCGTCTTCGAGGGGCACGACGAGCTGCCGGAGCTGGACCATGCGAACCCGGAGGTCGTCGACTACACGGTCCAGGTGATGGAGCACTGGCTGGGCCGGGGCGCCGACGGGTGGCGGCTGGACGCCGCGTACGCGGTCGAGCCGGCGTTCTGGAAAGCCGTACTGGACCGGGTGCGTGCCACGCACCCGGCCGCCTGGTTCGTCGGCGAGATGATTCAGGGCGACTACGCGGGTTACCAGCGCGACAGCGGTCTTGATGCGGTGACCCAGTACGAGCTATGGAAGGCGATCTGGAGCAGCCTCAACGACGGCAACTTCTTCGAGCTGGCGTGGGCTCTGAAGCGGCACGCCTCCGTCCACCTTCCGATGACCTTCGTCGGCAACCACGACGTGACGCGGATCGCCAGCCGGCTCGACGATCCGCGGCATCTCGCTCACGCTCTGGTCGTGCTGTTCCTGGCCGGCGGCGTGCCGAGCGTCTACTACGGCGACGAGCAGGCGTTCCGCGGTGTCAAGGAGGAACGGTTCGGCGGCGACGACGCGATCCGGCCCGAGTTCCCCGCTTCGCCGGGCGACCTGGCGCCCTACGGCTGGCCGACCTACCGCCTGCACGAGCGGCTGATCGGCTTCCGGCGGCGGCACCCGTGGCTGGCCGAGGCCGCACTGACGTCGGAGCACCTGACCAACACCGCGGTCGCGCTCCGCTCCACCAACGGCGCCGAGCAGGTCATCGCCCTGCTCAACGTGGGCGACGACGCATACACGTTCCCGATCGAGGCGGGCGGCCTCTCGCTCGCCGAGAAGGGCGACGACCAGTCCGATCCGCTGACCGTGCCCGCACACGGCTGGGCGATCCTCACTTCGGCCGGGGAGTGATCACGGTGAAGCTAGCCTGGAGGCCATGGAGGCACTTGAGCTCACCGATTTCCGCGCCGCGACCGCCCGGATGTACCTGGACTCCACCGGCCTGAAGGAATTCCGGGCTCGGCGGGACGACCTGTTCGCCACCCACCCGCAGTCGGCGATCCCGGCTGCCGAACGGGCCGGGTTCCGGGGGCTGCGCTACTTCGAGCCGGACGACGACGCGATCTGCGAGGTCGACCTGCGGCCCGAGGCGGGCGAGATCGACATCGACACCGGCGGGCCGGACGGCGTGGTGCACTACGACCGGGTCGGGGTGCTCGAGACGCCGTACGGCGAGCTGTCGCTGTGGTGGATCCGGGCCTACGGCGGCGGGCTTTTCCTTCCGGTGCGCGACGGCACCTGCGGCAAGAGCACCTACGGCGGCGGCCGCTATCTGACCGACACGGTCAAAGGCACGCACGGCCGCGGGCTGCAGGTGGTCGGCGACACCCGGGTACGCCTCGACTTCAACTACCTCTACAACCCGTCCTGCGCCTATGACGACCAGTGGCTGTGCCCGCTCGCCCCGCCGGAGAACCGGGTCACGGCCGCGATCGAGGCCGGAGAGCTGACATACCACTGATCGCCTGATCGCCGCCAGTGCCACCGGCGAAGGCGACGAACGGTGCCGGCTTGGCGGGCGCAGCACCATCCCGACCGTGCCGGCCGCCAACAGCAACGCGGTCATCACGATGGCCGTCGAAGCCCGCCTCGCGGCGATGAACAGCCCGGCCGGCAGCGGTCCGACCAGGTAGAGCGCTTCCTCGGTCACCGAGTCGAGCGCGTACGCCCGCTGCTTGAGCGACGTGCCCAGGGTGGCCACCCGCCAGGTGGCCCGCATGGCCGGGCCGAGCGGCGGCGCCGCGAGGCCGGCCAGGCCGATGAGGAGGACACGAAGGCGCGCAGCGCGAACGGCAGCGTGCGGACGTCACGGTAGCTGTCCACGCCGGCGACCGGGCGCATTTACTGCCGGCTGGGCCATTCCGGGGCTAGCAGCGACCAGACCTCGCAGTCGTGGCGGACGCCCTTCCACGGATATTGCGAGCGCAGCGTGCCGTCGAGGGTCATGCCGAGGCGGCGGGCGACGTTGGCGCTGGCGGTGTTGTCGGGGCGGCAGCGCCATTCGACGCGGTGCAGGCCGCGGGTGACTATCGCGTAGTCGATGAGGGTGCGGCAGGCTCGGGTGACCAGGCCGTGGCCGGTGCCGGCCGGTTCGAGCCAGCAGCCGATCTCGCAGTTGCCGGTGCCGGGGTCGAACTGGGGGAACATCACGCCGCCGACCAGGGTGCCGTCGAGCCAGATGCCGTAGACGCCGCCGCCGGTCGCCGCCTGTTTGTCGGCGTACCGCTGGAGGGTGTTCCGCGCCGATTCGAGGTCGGTGCTGACGCTCGCCCACGGGATCCAGGGGTCGACCGTCGCGCGGGCGCGGTCCATGTGCGCCAGGAATTCCGGGGCCATCCAGGGCTCGAGCGGACGTAGCACGGCGGAGTCACCTAAGTCGACCTTGAACACCCGGGCAGCCTATCGGAAACGATCTACCTGCGGTTTCACAGGGACGAAACAATTGACTCGATGCAGAATGCATTCTATGTTGTGAGCCTGATCACGGTGAGCGGCGCCCTCTTCACCGGCTGTGCACCCACCCCCTCGGGAGGCAGCATGTCCGACTCCACTACCAAGACCGTCGATGCCGTCATCGTCGGCGCCGGGTTCTCCGGCATGTATCTGCTCCATCGCCTGCGCGAGATGGGCCTCAAGGCGGTCGTCTTCGAGGCCGGCACCGACGTCGGCGGCACCTGGTACTGGAACCGCTACCCCGGTGCCCGGGTCGACGTGGAAAGCCTCGCCTACTCGTACTCCTTCTCGAACGACCTCGAGCAGGAGTTCGAGTGGAAGGAGCGCTACCCCACCCAGCCCGAGATCCTCAAGTACGCCCGGCACGTCGCCGACCGCTTCGACCTGCGCAAGGACATCGTCTTCCGCACCCGGGTCACGGCCGCGACCTACAACGACGACTCCCGCGACTGGCTGATCCGCACCGAGTACGGCGAGGCCGTCACCGCCCGCTGGTTCGTCATGGCGACCGGCTGCCTCTCGTCGTCGAAGATGCCCGAGATCCCCGGGCTGGCCGCGTTCAAGGGCGCGACCTACCACACCGCACACTGGCCGCACGAGGGTGTCGATTTCACCGGGCAACGGGTCGGCATCATCGGCACCGGATCGTCCGGCGTGCAGTCGATTCCGGTGATCGCCGAGCAGGCCCTCGACCTGACCGTCTTCCAGCGGACGCCGTCGTACTCGCTGCCCGCCCGCAACCGCAAGCTGCGGCCGCAGGAGGTCGCCGACATGAAGGCCCGCTACCCCGAGTTCCGGCAGGAGCAGCGGGAATCGGGCGCCGGGGTGCCGGTGCCGATCCCCACCAGGTCGGCGCTCGAGGTGGCCGACGCCGAACGCGACTCGATCTACGAGCAGGCGTGGGAGAGCGGCAGCCTGGTCAACCTGCTGTCCAGCTTCACCGACCTGGCGGTCAGTCAGGACGCCAACGACACCGCGAAGCGCTGGATCCACCGCAAGATCCACGAGATCGTCGCGGACCAGGCGGTCGCTGACGACCTCTGCCCGGAGTACCCGTTCGGCACCAAGCGGCCGTGCCTGGACACGAACTACTTCGAGACCTACAACCGGCCGAACGTGCACCTGGTGAACCTGCAGCGCACCCCGCTGATCGAGGTCACCGAGAAGGGCATCCGCACGTCGGAGCGGGAGTACGAGTTCGACGTGATCGTCTACGCGACCGGTTTCGACGCGATGACCGGGTCGCTGACCAACGTCGACATCCGCGGCCGGGACGGGCTCTCGCTGCGGGAGACCTGGCGGGCCGGCCCGCGGACGTACCTCGGCATCGGCTCGGCCGGCTTCCCCAACCTGTTCATGATCACCGGACCGGGCAGCCCGTCGGTGTTGTCCAACATGGTCGTCTCGATCGAGCAGCACGTGGACTTCGTGGCCGACGCGATCGGGCATCTGCGCGAGCAGGGCCTGGCCACGATCGAACCGACCGCCGAGGCGCAGGACGCGTGGGTCGACCACGTCAACGAGATCGCCAGTCACACGCTCTATCCCAAGGCCAACTCCTGGTACATGGGCGCCAACGTGCCCGGCAAGCCGCGCGTGTTCATGCCGTACGCCGGCGGGGTGGGCGAGTACCGCAAGAAATGCGACGAGGTCGCGGCCAAGGGTTACGAGGGCTTTGCCCTCGCCTTCTGAAAGGAGATCAGATGTCTCGTCGCGAATTGATCGACGCTGAAGTACGCGTCCCCCTGGACCAACTGCTCGATGCACTCCCCGGTGGTTTCAACGCCATCCCCGACATCGTGCAGCGACGGGCGACCGTCGAGGCGATGCTCTCCGGCATCGAGGTGCCGGACAACCCGAACGTCACCAAAGAGGACCGCACGATTCCCGGGCCGGACGGCGAGCCGGACATCAGCGTCCGCATCTACCGCCCAGCGGGCAAAACCGAAAAGGGCATCTACTTCATTCACGGCGGCGGCATGATCCTGGGCAGCGTCGAAGGCGAGGACCCGGTCGCCACCAAGATCTGCGACGAGGTCGGCGCTGTCGTCGTCTCCGTCGAATACCGCCTCTCCCCCGAGAATCCGCACCCGGTTCCGGCCGAGGATTGTTATGCCGGCCTCAAATGGATGGCCGCTCATTCCGGCGAACTGGGGATCAACCCCGAAAAGCTCGGCGTCTACGGCGGCAGCGCGGGCGGCGGCCTCGCGATCGCGGTCGCACTCATGGCGCGGGACCGCGGTGGCCCGGCGCTGAAGTTCATGATGCCGATCTACCCGATGATCGACGACACCAACACCACCGCGTCCACGCAGGAGATCGTCGATATCGGCATCTGGGACCGGGCCGGCAACATCCAGGCCTGGGAGTGGTATCTGGGCGGCAAGCCGGCCGACCAGTACGCCGCGCCGACCCGGGCGGAGGACCTGGCCGGCCTGCCGCCGGCGTTCATCGACGTCGGTACGGTCGACATGTTCCGCGACGAGGACATCGCCTTCGCCCAGCGGCTCATGCAGTCCGGCGTGCCGACCGAGCTGCACATCCACCCGGGCAGCTATCACGCGGCCGAGACGTTCGCGACCGATGCGGCCCTGTCCCAGCGCATCTGGTCGCTGCGCATCGACGCCCTGAAGCGTTTCCTCAGCTGACCGGTGCGGTGCTGTCCCGGACGACCAGTTCCGTGGCCAGCTCGATGTGCAGGGCCTCGGCCTCGTGCCCGTCGAGCACCCGCATCAGCGCGGTCACGGCCATCCGTCCCATCTCCTGCAACGGTTGCCGCACCGTCGTGAGCCGCGGCGTGGTCGCCCGGCTCACGTCGATGTCGTCGAAACCGACCACCGAAAGATCCTGAGGCACCTGGAGGCCGCGGTCCGCCGCGGCCTCCAGTACGCCCACGGCCACCTTGTCGTTGAAGCACACGATCGCCGTCGGTCGCGAGTCGAGGTCGAGAAGCTCCCCGCCCTCCTTGCGGCCGGTCGCCGCGATCGGTTCGCCGTAGCGGACCAGCTCCGGTCCGACCAGCGCGCCCACCTGCGCCAGGGCTGAGGCGTGCCCGGCCAGCCGGGCCTCCCCGGCCGCCAGCACCGGACCGGCCGAGATCACCCCGATCCGCCGGTGCCCGAGACCGGCCAGGTGCGCGGTCGCGTCGCGCGACCCGGAGAAGTTGGCCGCCGAGACCGACAGGACGTCTTTCGGTACGCGGACGCGCGGATCGATCACCACGAACGGCGTGCCGGACGCACGCAGGGCCTCGATCTCGCTCGTCTCTTCGGGCGGCAGGATCAGGACCGCCCCGGCGATCTCGCCCCGGGACGGGAGCCGGCGCAGCACGTCGTCGTGATAGCTCGCGCCACCGGTGTCGAGCAGCATCTCGCGCCCGTGCAGCCGCAGCGTTTCGCCGACCGAGGACACGATGGGTCCGAAGTAGTCGGTCAGCTCGTAGGGGCAGCGGACGAAGACGAGGCCTTCTTTCTGAATGGAACGAGAGGCCGCGTCGAGGACCCGCCGGCGCGTTGAGGATGCCACGTGACTGTGCCCGTTGAGCGCGCGCGAGACCGTCGCCGGGGAGAGGCCCAGCTGAGCGGCCAGTTCGCGTACCGTCGCGCCCTTCATCGGGCGAGCATAGCGCTCGATTTCTTGACATCGATGAAACACGATGCTTTCCTTACAAAAACACGCGTTGCAGAGCCGTTTCATAAGTTTCTATGCAGCTCAGCAGCGGTTTGTGACGACCGAAGCCGACCCACCCGGCACCGGCGCCAGGCGTGTTGTTTCAGTAACAAACCCCTTCGTTGCAGTGGAGAGGGCAAATGAAACAGTCCGTATGGCTCGCCGCCGTGGGCGGAGCCAGCCTCGTGGCCACCGGGCTCGTGGGCGTGATGGGTGCGAGCAGCGCCTCCGCCGCCCCGCCGACCGGGACGTTCTTCACCTTCGTCAGCGGTAACAGTGGCAAGTGTCTCGACGCCGCGTCCGCCTCGACCGCCAACGGCACCGCCGTGCAGCAGTACGGGTGCAACGGCAGCGCGGCCCAGCAGTGGGAGTTCCTGCCCGCAGCCGACGCCGGCTACTACGTGATCGTCAACCACAACGCGCCCCAGCCGGCGATCGATGTGGACGGTCCCTCGACCACCTCCGGCGCCAAGATCCATCTCTGGTCGAACGG
The DNA here is from genome assembly GCF_044455125.1 of Actinoplanes sp. NPDC051343. Taxonomy (NCBI): domain Bacteria; kingdom Bacillati; phylum Actinomycetota; class Actinomycetes; order Micromonosporales; family Micromonosporaceae; genus Actinoplanes; species Actinoplanes sp. NPDC051343. The sequence continues at coordinate 42,324 of NZ_JBITEL010000007.1, read as the reverse complement.
CGGCTGGAGCAGCCAGGAATGGCAGCCGGTGCAGGAGAGCAGCGGCGCCTACCACTTCGTCAGCCACTACAGCGGCCTCTGCCTGGACACCCCCGGCGCATCCCAGGCCGACGGTGTCCAGCTGCAGCAGTACGCCTGCAACGGCACCGCCGCCCAGTCCTGGGCCCTGAACGCCGCCGGCGGCGGTGGTGGAACGACGCCGCCGACCAACCCGAACAACCCCGACCTCGGCCCGAACGTCAAGATCTTCACGCCGTCGATGTCGCAGTCGTCGATCCAGTCGACGATCAGCTCGGTCTACAGCTCGCAGCAGAGCAACCAGTTCGGCACCAACCGCTACGCCCTGCTGTTCGCGCCGGGCAGCTACAACGTGGACGTCCCGGTCGGCTTCTACACCCAGGTGGCCGGCCTCGGCGCCTCCCCGGACGACGTCTCGCTGACCGGCGCCGGCATCCACGTCGACGCGGCCTGGTCGGGCGGCAACGCGACCCAGAACTTCTGGCGCGACGTCGAGAACCTCTCCGACACCCCGAGCTCGGGCACGCTGGAGTACGCGGTGTCCCAGGCCGACCCGTTCCGCCGGGTCGACGTGCACGGCAACATGACCCTCGACGACTACACCTCGGGCAACAACTCGAGCAACTGGTCGTCCGGCGGCTACATCGGCGACTCCCGCATCTCCGGGCAGATCAACTCCGGTACGCAGCAGCAGTACCTGTTCCAGGACACCCAGATGGGCAGCTTCACCGGCTCGAACTGGAACCTGGTCTTCACCGGCGACACCGGTGGCGTTCCCGGCACCTCGTTCCCGAGCCGCACCAACACGGGCGCCTCGCCGGTCAACCGCGAGAAGCCGTACCTCTACACCGACAGCACCGGCCTCTACAACGTGATGGTTCCGGCGTTGCGCACCAACGCGAGCGGCCCCTCCTGGACCGGCGGCTCGACCGCGGGCACCTCGATCCCGATCACCCAGTTCTACGTGGTGAAGTCGGGCGACACCGCCTCGACGATCAACGCCGCGCTGGCGAGTGGCAAGAACCTGCTGGTCACCCCCGGCGTCTACCACCTCAACGCCCCGATCAACATCACTCGGGCCAACACCGTGGTGCTCGGCCTCGGCCTGGCGACCTTCATGCCGGACAACGGCGTCACCGCGATCACCACCGCCGACGTGGACGGCATCGACGTCGCCGGCCTGCTGATCAGCGCCGGCACGACCAACAGTCAGATGCTGATGCAGGTCGGTCCGGCCGGATCGTCGGCGTCCCACGCGTCCGACCCGATCGCGCTGCAGGACGTGTTCTTCCGGGTCGGTGGCGACGTGGCAGGCAAGGCGACCCAGTCGCTGGTGGTCAACAGCTCCGACACGATCGGCAGCGACAACTGGATCTGGCGGGCCGACCACGGCAACGACAACACGTACGGCTGGGGCACCAACACCGCGGCCAACGGGCTGGTCGTCAACGGCAACAACGTGACGATGTACGGCCTGGCGGTCGAGCACTACCAGCAGTACCAGACACTGTGGAACGGCAACGGCGGCCGGACGTACTTCTACCAGTCCGAGATGCCGTACGACGTGCCCAGCAACGCGAGCTGGTCGGCCGGCGGCGGTGAGCAGGGCTACCCGTCGTACAAGGTGGCCAACTCGGTGACCTCGCACCAGGCGTGGGGCACCGGCGTCTACTGCTACTTCAGCACGAACTCGAGCGTGGTCGCCGACCGCGGCATCGAGGTGCCGAGCAGTGGAACCACCTTCCACGACATGATCGATGTCTCGCTCGGCGGGACCGGGACGATCAACCACATCATCAACAACAGCGGCGCCAAGGTCAGCTCCGCTTCGAACGTCCAACCTTTGACCGTCGGCCCCTGACCCCCGGAGGGATACCCCCATGTCCCGAGTCAAGACGCTGCTCGCCGCCATCCCCGTGGCCGCCGCGGCGATCCTCACCGCCACATCCGGACCGGCGGCCGCGGCCGCCAATCCCGGGCCCGGCTTCCCCACGCACTACGCCGCGCCCTACGCCGAGATGTGGAACGACCCGTCCAGCCTGATGAACGCCTACAACGCGACCGGCAACAAGTACTACACGCTGGCCTTCATCATCAGTCAGGGCACCTGCAACGCCGCTATCAACGGCGACACCCCGGTGACCGACGCCGGCTGGAACAACGCCATCAACAGCCTGCGCGCGGCCGGCGGTGACGTGATCGCCTCGTTCGGCGGCGCGTCGGGCTCCGAACTCGCCTCGTGCGGCACGGTCGCCTCGATGCAGGCGCAATATCAAAAGGTCATCGACCAGTTCAACCTCACCGGCATCGACCTCGACATCGAGGAAGACACGCTCAACAACACCGCCGCCAACGACCGGCGCAACCAGGCTCTGGCCAACCTGCAGACCCAGTACGCCGCCCAGGGCAAGAACCTCCAGGTCGACTACACGCTCCCGGTCGACCCGACCGGCCTGGACTCCCGTGGCGTCGGCATCCTGCAGAACGCCAGGAGCCACAACCTGAACGTCAACCTGGTCGACATCATGACCATGGATTACGGCCCGGCCATGGACATGGGCCAGGCCGCGATCAGCGCCGCGAACGCCCTGCACACCCAGCTCGGCCAGATCTGGACGACCAAGACGTCGGCCCAGCTCTGGGCGATGGAGGGCAACTGCCCGATGATCGGCGTCAACGACGGCGGCGTCGAGACGTTCACCATCCAGGACGGTCAGGAACTGGAGAGCTTCGCCGCCGCCAACGGCATCCAGGAGCTGACATTCTGGGCGCTCGGCCGCGACAACTCGGCGCAGAGCGGCATCTCGCAGAGCAACTACCAGTTCCTCAACATGTTCAAGGCGATCACCGGCGGCGGTACGACGACACCTCCGCCGCCCACCGGCGGTACGGCGATCCACGGCTACGGCGGCAAGTGCGTCGACGTCGCCGGGGCGTCCGCCACCAACGGCACCAAGGTCGACATCTACGGCTGCAACGGCACCAACGCGCAGGCGTGGACGCACTCCGGCAACACGTTCCAGGCGCTCGGCAAGTGCCTCGACGTGGCGGCGGCCGGCACCACGAACGGCGCCAAGGTGCAGATCTACGACTGCAACGGCACTGCGGCCCAGGCCTGGACCGTGGGTGCGAACAACAGCCTGGTCAACTCGGGGTCCGGCAAGTGCCTCGACGACACCGGCTGGAGCACGACCGACGGCAACCAGCTGCAGATCTGGACCTGTGGCGGCACCGCCAACCAGGCCTGGACGCTGGGTTAAGCGACAGGCCCGGCGAGGCTCCACCCCTCGACCTTGCTGACCGGGGTGACCTCGCCGGGCCCGACCACCTCGCCGCACTCGGCGCAGGTCACCCGGGGCCGGAACTCGTGATCGTGGTGGTGCCGCAGCTGCGTGGTCGGCTGCGTCACCGCCCACTTGTTTCCCCAGGTGAGCAGCGACGCGATGACCGGGCCCAGCTCGCGACCGGCCTCGGTCAGGTGGTAGCCCTCGCCGCGCACCAGGATGCCGGCCTCGACCAGCGCTTTCAGCCGGGCCGCGAGGCGGTCGCGGGGGGCGCCGGTGTTGCCGGCGATCTGGTTGAAGCGGTGGTTGCCGAAGGAGATCTCGCGTACCGCGAGCAGGGCCCAGCGGTCACCGACCAGCTCCAGCGCGGCCGCGGCGGCACACGGCCGGCCCGGCAGGGAGGCAACGTCTATCACCCGCTCAGCGTGCCACTTACGGTTTGATTTTCCAACCAACCCCGTTATCGTACGGCCGTGAGCAGTTCAGTTGGATTTTCAAACCGTCGGGTAGCAACCGTTGTCGTGACCCTCGCGGTGTTCATGACCAACCTCGACCTGTGGATCGTCAACGTCGCCCTGCCGGCGCTCGGACGCGACTTCCACGCCACGCTCGGCGATCTCAGCTGGGTGCTCAACGCGTACGCGATAACGCTGGCCGCCCTCCTGGTCGTCGCCGGACGTCTCGGAGATCGGATCGGGCAACGCCCGATCTTCCTGGCCGGCGTGGCCGTCTTCACCGTGGCCTCGCTGGGCTGCGCGCTGGCCCCCAACCTGGGCCTGCTCGTCGTGGCCCGGGTCGTGCAGGCGATCGGCGCCGCCGCCCAGCTGCCGACCTCACTGGCGCTGCTGCTCGCCGCGGTCCCTTTTGAGCGCCGAACCACCGCCACCCGGTCCTGGGCCGCCGTCGGCGGCCTGGCCGCAGCTTCCGGCCCGGTGCTCGGCGGTCTCCTGGTGCAGGCCGACTGGCGCTGGGTCTTCGTGGTCAACCTGCCGATCGGCGTGTTCGCGCTGATCGCCGGCCTGGTGTCGCTGCCGCACCCGGCGGCCCGCGAGTCCGGCCGCCTGCCCGACGCGTTCGGCGCCGTCCTGGTCACCGCCGCGGTGGCCGCGCTGTCCGGGGCGCTGGTCGAGGCGCCGGACTGGGGCTGGCTCTCCCCCCGCACGCTGGCCCTCGCCGCGCTGGCGGTGCTGGCCGGCGCCTGGTTCTTCAGGCGCTCGCTGCGCCACCCGCGACCGCTGCTCGAACTGCACCTGCTGCGGCTCCCCCGCTTCGGCCTCGCCGGCCTGGGCACGATCACGTTCAACGTGGCGTTCGCGATCATGCTGCTTTCGAACGTCCTCTGGTGCCAGGAGGTGTGGCACTGGAGTGCGCTTCTTACCGGCATCGCCCTGGTCCCCGGCCCGGCCCTGGTGCCGATCGTGACCGTGCTGACCACGAAGGCCGTTCACCGCTTCGGCCACGGCCGCCTCGTCACCGTCGGCGGCCTGCTGTTCGCGGCCGGCATGCTGTGGCGGGTCGTCTTCATCTCCGTACGCCCCGACTACCTCCGCGACCTGCTGCCCAGCATGCTGCTCAGCGGCGTCGGCGTCGGCCTCGCGATGGGCACGCTGATCGCGGCCGGCGTGCAGTCACTGCCCGGCCCCCGCGCGGCCACCGGCTCGGCCCTGGTCAACTCGGCCCGCCAGATCTCGGCCTCGATCGGCGTGGCCCTGCTGGTCACGATCGTCGGCGGCAACGTCGGTGTTTCGTCACGCGACGACTTCCGCTGGGTGTGGTCGGTGGCCGCGGTCCTGACCCTCGCCACCGCAGCCGTCGGTCTGCTGCTGTCGCGGACGCCGCGCGCGACCCCGGTGCCCGAACCGGCCCTCACCTGAGGTTCTCGGCCGCCCGCGTCTCGGTCGCCGCGCGGGCGGTGCTCAACGTGCGGGCGGTATCGATCAGCGGGACGTGGCTGAACGCCTGCGGGAAGTTGCCGACCAGCCGACCGGCCTCGGTGTCGTACTCCTCGGCGAGCAACCCGACGTCGTTGCGCAGGGCCAGCAGCCGGGCGAACGTGTCCCGCGCCTCGTCGTGGCGTCCCATCAGCGCGTAGTTGTCGGCCAGCCAGAACGTGCAGGCCAGGAACGCGCCCTCGCCCGGCGGCAGGCCGTCGACGTCGGTCTCGGGGTGCTGGGTGTAACGCTGCACGAAACCGTCACGCATCAGGTGCTTCTCGATCGCGGCGACCGTGCCACGCACCCGCTCGTCGCCGGCCGGGAGGAAGCCGACGAGCGGCACCATGAGCAGCGCGGCGTCCAGCTCGTCCGAGCCGTAGAACTGGGTGAAGGTCTTGCGGCCCGGGTCGTAGCCCTTCTCGAGGATCTCGGCCCGGATCTCGTCGCGCAGCCGGGTCCAGCGGTCGACCGGGCCGTCGAGCCCGAACTCCTCCACCGCCTTGACCGCCCGGTCGGCCGCCACCCAGGCCATCAGCTTGGAGTGCACGAACTGCTTCGGCCCGCCGCGGACCTCCCAGATGCCCTCGTCCGGGTCCTGCCAGTGTTCCCCGACGAACTCCATCAGCTTGCACTGCAGGCCCCACGCCGGGTCTTCCGCCTTGAGCCCGGCCCGGCGTCCCTGGTGGAGTGCGTCCATCACCTCGCCGTAGACGTCAAGCTGGAACTGCTCGGCGGCCGCGTTGCCGATCCGCACCGGGTTGCCGTCGTAGCCGGACAACCAGGTCGCCTGGTATTCGTCGAGGCGGCGTTCGCCGGCCACGCCGTACATGATCTGCAGTTCCGCCGGATTTCCGGCGATCGCCCGGAGCAGCCACTTGCGCCAGGCGATGGCCTCGCTCTGGAAGCCGGAGTACAGCAACGACTGCAGCGTGATGGTCGCGTCGCGCAGCCAGCAGAACCGGTAGTCCCAGTTGCGGACGCCGCCGAGCTTCTCGGGCAGGCTGGTCGTCGCGGCGGCGACGATGCCGCCGGTCGGGGCGTACGTCAATGCCTTGAGCGTGAGCAGCGAGCGCACCACCGCGTCGCGCCACTCGCCCTCGTAGGTGCACGCCGACACCCAGCCCCGCCAGTAGCCCTCGGTCACCCCCAGCTCGTGCGCCGGGTCGAGCGGTTCGGGCGGCGGCAGGTGCGACGGACGCCAGGTGAGCACGAACGGCACGCTCTCGCCGGCCCGTACGGTGAAGTCGGCCCGGGTCGCCAGGTTTTCCCCGCGGGTCTCCACCGGCGTACGCAGCCAGGCCGCGTCCGGCCCGGCCACCGCGACCAGAGCGCCCTGCTCCCGATAGACCCACGGCACGACCTGCCCGTAGTCGAAACGCAGGCGCAGCACCATGCTGAGATCGACCCGGCCGCGCACCCCGGTCACGATCCGGACGATCGACGGGGCCTCGGCGCCTTTCCCACTACGCGGCGGCATGAAGTCGGTCAGGCGCACCACGCCGTCCGCGGTCTCGAACTCGGTCTCCAGCACCAGCGTGTCGTCGCGGTAGCGCCGCTTGACCGTGGCCGCACCGACCGGCCCGATCGTCCAGTGGCCGTTCTCCTCGTTTCCGAGCAGCGAAGCGAGGATCGCCCCGGAGTCGAACCGCGGCACACACAGCCAGTCGATCGACCCGTCCCGCCCGACCAGGGCCGCGGTCTGCGTGTCGGCGATGATCGCGTAATCCTCGATGCGGAGCGCCATGCGCATGTCCGTACCCAGAAACAGCGCCGCTAGTGCCCCCGGCCCTACCGGCGGGAGATCCGGTCGCGCAGAAGTCCGTGGCGGAACTGGTAGACCCCGCCGGCCCGGCGCAGGATGCCACGTTCGCACGCCTGCTGAAGGGCGCGGGCCTGCCGCAGCGGCGTGCGGTGGAATACCGCGACCACGACCTGAGCCAGATGCAACTGCCCCCACGCGCTCAGCAGCACGGCGGCGGCCGCGGCGAGCAGGCCCGCGATCCACGGAAGAGGAGTGACCGGCCAGGCGGCACCGGAGAACAGGAGGAAGGTGGCCGAGCCGATGACGGCACCGGAGACCAGGGCCGCCGTACGGTCGACCCGCAACAGGAAGGTCGGACCGGCCGCGATCGGCGCTGCCACGGCACCGCTGCCGAGAGCGACCACCGTGCCGGCCGACAGGCCCAGAACGCCGCCGACGCCCGGACTGCCGATCAGCGCCGCGATGACGAACGGCGGCAGGCCGATGGCCAGAAACATCGTCTGCAGACCGCGGAGGGTGAGTTGCCGTGGATGCTGGCGATCCGTGAAGAGCAGCCGCCCGAAGGCGGTCAGGAGGCCGATCCACACCCCGCCGAACAGCGAGGTCTGCCCGGCGCCCGCCGAGTTGGCGTCCAGACCGAACACTTCGGGCCGCGAGAATACGGCGACGATGGTCACGAGAGCGACCAGGACGGCGAACGCGACCGACAGGAACTGGGCCACCGGGGCGGGGTTCAGCTCGCTGATCTGCCACCACGCGAAGTCGTACACCCGATGGCGGCGCATGTGCCGGGCGATCAGCGAAAGCCACTGTTCGACGTCCTCGGCCACGGCCGACGGATACCGGTTCCAGGCGGCCGGGATCAGATGATCGAGCAGGTGCTCCTCGATGCCCTGGCGGCTGGTCGACCACTCGGCGGTCAAGAGCTCCCCGGGGTCGCGGGCCGCGTCCTGATAGACCATCCGGGCCAGCCAGATCATCAGCGGCGTGCCGAGCGCCTCGGTCAGCGGCGTGACGCCGCCGCGGTTGAGGTGGGCGACGATCGGTGACCAGCGGTCGTCGCTCATCGCCGCGCTGTCGACGAGGTGCTGCGCGGCCTCGGCGGCCGGAATCGACTGGAGCTCCACCACCACCGCGGCCGGTACCGGTCCGCAGACCGCGACGGCCGCCTCGTACGGCCGGGTGCGGCACGTGACGACGAACTCGCGACCGGCGGCCGCGGCGGCCGAGATGCCGATGAGGGCCGCCCGTTGCACCTGCTCGTCGAGTTCGTCGAGTCCGTCGAGCACCGGCAGGACCAGTCCGTCGGCGACCAGGTCGCGGGCCAGGCTGCGACGGTTGGCATCGCCGCGGCTCAGCCGCCGGTCGAGCCGCCGGTCGAGAGCGACCAACTGGTCGGCGATCCAGTCGTCGAGGGGTTGCGCCGGGTTCCAGCCGGCCGCGCTCAGCAGCACGGCGGCCGGGCCACCGGGCGGACGCCGTTCGAGCAGTTGGAGCGTCAGGTGGATGGCGAGCATCGACTTGCCCGCCCCCGGTTCGCCGAGAACGATCAGCCGCTTCGGGACGTCGGCGCGGTCGAAAACGCCAGCGATCCCGGCGTAGTCACCGTCGACGTCAACCGGGCCGGCGCCACTCGAGCGGCGAACCGACGCCCAGCTCGCCATCACCGCCTGCGCGCGAGTGGTCGACACCCATCGCACATTCAGCGGCCAGGGGTCGCGCACCCGGCGGGCGGCCTGCTCGGCGGTCCACTGCTCCCTCTGCATGGCGGCCAGACACGACAACGACGCCTCGCGACGGTCGGCCGCGGTGGGGCTGCCCAGACGCCAGAGCCAGGTGAGAGCGCCCGCGGTCACGGCGACAGCGCCGATCGAGCCGAAGAGGACACTCGACCACTTGTCGGCCCGGTCCAGGCCCTGGTGCTGAAGGAACCAGATCAGAAGCAGCGCGACGAGCACGGTCGCCGCTGACACGATCAGGAACCAGGCGCGCGGGCGGAACCACCATTTCGGCACCGCAACAGGATGTCCAAGCAACGGCCGGATCGATACCACCCGGACGGGCGATAAATCGATCAAGATCAAACTCTTGAGGAGGACCGGCCGCGTCGGCCCTGGCGGAGCCGGCGCGGCCGGACGTTCTCTATTTTGCCGCCTCGTCGGAGCTGAAAGCGGTCAGGAAACGGTCACGGAACTGGCTCATCTGCCAGACCGGCGCGTTCGGGGCCGGGGTCAGGCCGTCGGTCCAGCCCCAGCTCGCGATCTTGGCGAAGACCGATTTGTCCTTCGCGACGATCGTGATCGGGACGTCGTGGCTGGCGTTCTGGCCGACCACGACCGACGCCGGCTGGTGGTCGCCGAGGAAGACCATGACCAGGTTGTCGTCGCCGTAGTTCTGGATGAACGAGACCAGGGTGTCGACGGAGTACGCGATCGACTTCGCGTACGCCTCCTTGATGTCGTGATTGTGCTGCCACAGCTTGCCCGGCCCCTCGGCCGCGGCGACCATCGGGCCGTAGACCGAGCCGTCGCCGATCTGGTTCCAGTCGAGGGTCTCGGGCAGCGGCGCCCACGGGGTGTGGCTCGAGGTCAGGGTGATCTCGGCCAGCAGCGGGCCCTGGCGCTTGGCGTACTCGAGGTTCTCGAACTGCTTCAGGACGAACTGGTCGGGCATCGTCGACCAGCTCAGCGACGGGCCGTGGTAGCCGAGCGTGTGCGAGTCCCACACCTGGTCGTACCCGTAGAAGTTGCCCTCCGGCCAGGCGTACGTGACACCGGGCTCGACGCCGACCGTGCGGTAGCCGGCCTTCTTGAAGGCCCGCGTCAGCGTGAACCGGTCGCCGCCGACCAGGTTCTGGTAGCGCTGCTGGTTGTCGATCCAGAGGCCGGAGAGGAACGTCGAGTGCGCGAGCCAGCTGCCGCCGCCCGCCGTCGACGACGTGAGGAAGCCGCTCTTGGCCGCGAAGCCCTTCTCCGCCAGTTTGCCCTGGTCGCCCTTGAGCTGGCCGAGCACCTGGGTGTTGAACTCGGGGTTCTCCAGCGCGTCCCGGCCGTAGCTCTCGACGAAGCCGATCACCACGTCCTTGCCCTTGAGCCCGGTCAGCAGCTGTTCGGGCGGGGTGTTGCGGAACGCGTCGACCTGCACCTCGCGTTCGAACGCCTTCTGGTCCTTGATGTCCTCGGGCACCTTGAGCGCGGTGTCCCGGGCCAGGGCGGCCGCGCTGGACGCGGCCACCGGCACGCCGCCGACGATCTGCACGCCGAAGACCAGGCAGACCACCCATGCCGCGGCGAACGCGAGAGCGGCGTGCGCGCTGACACCGCGGTGGGCGGCGAGCAGCCGGCTGAGCCGCATGACGGCGAGCGTCATGAAGGTCATGATGGCGGCGATCAGGACGATCACGCCGATCGCGACCAGCAGCGCGCCTGTTTTGCCCATCGAGTCCTGCAGGAAGCTGTAGCCGTCGCCGATCAGCGGCCAGTCGAGCACCGGGTCGAACTCGCGCGCCAGCACGGCGAAGAAGCCCAGGTCGACAATCTTGATTACGGTCAGTAGGCCCAGAACGAAGCCCAGGACGCCGGCCACGATCTGGCGGGGTCGGCGGGGCAGAACGATCAGGATCGCGAGCGCGACGATCCCCTCGATCGGGATCCGGATCAGGGCGTTGACCACGGGGTTTCCGGGCGGGAGCCGGGTGATCTGGTCAGGCACGATGAGCGCCGAGAGGACCAGCACCGCGGCGAGCGTAGTGAGAACCGCGCCACCGACACGGCGCGGATTCGTGATCATTGACAACTCGGGTTCCTTTACCACCGCTGCGTACCTGCCTTTGGGTACACGGCGGGAGACCGGGTTTGGTTCAACCCTGGGTAACGACCACCACGACCTTACCGGCGACGGCGCGGGCGAGTCGCTCGGCCCGGGCGGTGGCCGGCTTACATCGAGACCTTCGCCGCCGGGTCGTCGAGCAGAAGGTAGATGTCTTCGGGCGAGCTCGGGCGGCCGAAGAGGTAGCCCTGGCCATGGTCGATGCCGATGCGGCGGAGCATGGCCCACTGGCCGTCGGTCTCGATGCCCTCGGCCACGGTCTGCATCTTCAGCGCCTGGCCGAGGCCGACCACGGCGTCGACCAGGGCCACGTCGTCGGCGTCGGTGTCGACCTGGTCCACGAACGTCTTGTCGATCTTGATGATGTCGACCGGGAGCTGCTTGAGGTAGCTCAGCGACGAATAGCCGGTGCCGAAGTCGTCGATCGCCAGCCGTACGCCGAGGCGACGCAGCGAGTGCAGGGTCTCCTTGGCGCTCTCGATGTCGGCCATCAGCATCGACTCGGTGATCTCCAGGGTCAGCGAGGCGGAGTCGATGCCGGCGTCGGCGATCGCCGCGCGTACGTCGTCGACCAGGCCCGCGTACTGGAACTGGCGGGCCGAGAGGTTGACGTTCATCCGCAGGTCGGCGGCGGCCTCCGGCGACTCGGTACGCCAGTACGCCAGCTGCTGGGTGGCCTGCCGCAGCACCCACCGGCCGAGCGGCACGATCAGCCCGTTCGCCTCGGCGTGGGCGATGAAGTGGTACGGCCCCAGCAGCCCGTCGCGGGGGTGCTGCCAGCGCACGAGCGCCTCGACGCCGGTCAGCCGCTGGGTGTGCATGTCGACCACCGGCTGGTAGAGCACCAGGAACTCGTCGTGCTCCAGCGCGTGCTCGAGGTCGGCCCGCTGCTGCGCCTCCTCGAGCACCGACATGGTCATGGTCGGCTCGAAGATCCGGTACGCGTTCCGGCCGGCCCGCTTCGCGGCGTACATGGCCAGGTCGGCGTTGCCCAGCAGCTGCTCGTCCGTGACGCCGTCGCCGCCGGTCACGCTGGCGATGCCGATGCTGAGCGTGCATATCACGTCGCGGCTGGCGAGGCGGATCGGTTCGCGTACGACCGTGAGCAGCCGCGCGGCAAGCGCGGCGGCATCGGACGGCGCGAGGTCTTCCATGAGGATGGCGAATTCGTCGCCGCCCAGCCGGGCCAGCATGTCGCCCGGGCGCACCTGGGCCCGCAGCCGCTCGGCGATGGTGGCGAGCAATTCGTCGCCCGCGCTGTGCCCGAGATTGTCGTTGACCAGCTTGAAGTCGTCGAGGTCGAGCAGGAGCAGCGTGACCGGGCGGCCTTCGACGCCGGTTACCGCCTGCTCGAGCTTCTCGCGGAACAGTGAACGGTTGGGCATGCCGGTCAGCGGGTCGGTGAAGGCCTGGCGCTGGAGTTCGGCCTCGAGCGCCCGGCGGGCGCCGATGTCCCGCAGGCTGATCACGACCGCCGGCATTTCCGGGTCGCCCTTGAGGGTCCGGCCGATCACGTCGACGTAGACCCATTCGCCGTCGGCGCCGCGCAGCCGCGTCTCGGTGCGCCGGGTCGTCGCGTCCGGGAGATCCCAGATCCCGTACATCCAGGCCCGCAGCTCGTCGAGCTGCTCCGGATCGGCGTATTCGCCGATCCGGGTGCCGAGCAGCTGTTCGCCGGGGTAGCCGAGCAACTGCTGGACCGAGGAGCTGACGAACCGGATGTAGCCACCCTCGCCGATCGCCAGCACCGCGTCGGCCGAGGCCTCGAGCAGCGTGACGGTGCGCTGCTCGGCGGTGGTCCGGCGGCGGTCCAGCCGGCGGCGGCTCTGCGCGTTGACCGCGGTCAGGCCGACCACGCAGATCATCATGGCGACCAGCACGACCGTGGTGACCACGTCGGTCGCCGCCTGCGCCGGCAGGAGCACGCAGTAGCCGAGCACCGACGCCGCACCGAGCACGACAACGACCGCGGGTGACCAGAGGGCGGCCGCGGTGAGCAGCAGCAGGACGGCCCCGGGGAGATAGAGCATCAGGCCGCGGCGGTCGTTCAGCCCGAACAGCAGGAGAACCGGCAGCTCACCGAACCACCAGAGCAAAAGCCAGTTGCGAACATTTTTGTGTTGCACCAGTCTGGCCCAGGGCAACCGCAGCGCGGCCGCCTGGAGCAGCACGACCGCCACCACCGGCACCAGCCAGAAGTGCCGGCTGGGTGGCCAGTTCAGCGCGATCCGCACGCCACCGATCGAGGTCACGAAGACCGCGACCCAGGTGCCGATGCGGAGCTGACGGGCCCAATAGTCGGCGGTGTGGGCGTCCATCTCGGTCTGCTGCTCCTGCACGGGCTGCCAGATCGGCGCAACCGATTGGCACCTGAGGCAAACATCCGTGACAAATGTCAGTGGCTGAGTGAGTGCTCACTCAGTTAGAGTTCCGGATCGTGGAGAACAGGCGCAGACGGGTACCCGCGATGGCCCCCGACGACCGCCGGGCCGCGCTGATCCAAGCGACCATCCCGCTGCTGCACGAACACGGTCTCGACGTCAGCACGCGGCAGATCGCCGAGGCGGCCGGGGTCGCCGAGGGCACGATCTTCGGTGTCTTCGAAAACAAGAACAAGCTGGTCACGGTGTCGGTGCTGCAGGCGCTCGACCCCCAGCCGACGATCGACGCGTTCGCCGCGATCGACCGGGGGCTGTCCCTGCGCGAGCGGCTGACCATCGCCGCCGACCTGCTGATGCAGCGCTTCGTCGAGCACGCCCAGCTCATGGGCGCGATGCGAAAGCTGATCATGACAGGGGGCAAGGAGGAGCACTTCCGCAAGTTCGGGCACGACCGCGAACGGATGCAGGCCGCACTGGCCGCGCTGATCGAACCGGACGCGGCGATCCTGCGCCGCTCCCCCGGCTCGACCGCCCGGCTGCTCCTGCTCTATTGCGGCGCCCGCACGTTCGGCCCGTTCGGCGACCCGGACCCCTTTGACTCGCAGGAGGCGGTCTCGCTGCTGCTGGACGGATTACTCATCAGGCAAGACGACAATCGGGGGGCTCAGTCGACGTGTTGATTCGACTGCTACGCACACACCTCCGGCCCTATCGCACCACGATCGGGCTGGTCGTGCTCTTTCAGTTCCTGCAGACACTGGCCACGCTCTATCTGCCGACGCTCAACGCCGACATCATCGACAACGGCGTGGTCAAGGGCGACACGGGCTACGTTGTCCGGATCGGCGCCGGGATGCTCGGCATCACGGTGCTGCAGATCGCGACCCAGATCGTCGCGGTGTACTTCGGCGCCCGCACGGCCATGGCGGTCGGCCGCGACGTACGGGCCTCGATCTTCCGCGCGGTGCAGGGCTTCTCGGCCCGCGAGGTCGGCCAGTTCGGCGCCCCGACGCTGATCACCCGCGTGACCAACGACGTCCAGCAGGTCCAGATGCTGGTGCTGCTCACGTTCACGTTGATGGTCTCGGCACCGATCATGTGCATCGGCGGTGTGGTGCTCGCCCTCCACCAGGACGTGCCGCTCTCGGCCATGCTGCTGGTCATCGTGCCGGTCCTGATCGGCGTGGTCAGCCTCATCGTGAGCCGGATGCGCCCGCTGTTCCGCTCCATGCAGAAGCGCATCGACCGGGTCAACCGGGTCATGCGCGAGCAGATCACCGGCATCCGGGTCATCCGCGCCTTCGTCCGCGACGAGCGCGAGCAGATCCGGTACGGCGAATCCAACGACGAGCTGACCGACGTGTCGAAGAAGGCCGGCAAGCTGATGGCCCTGATGTTCCCCAGCGTGATGCTGATCGTGAACATCTCCAGCATCGCCGTGCTGTGGTTCGGCGGCCACCGCATCGACGCCGGGCACATGCAGGTCGGCGCGCTCACCGCGTTCCTCAGCTACCTCATGCAGATCCTGATGTCGATCATGATGGCGACCTTCATGTTCGTCATGATCCCCCGGGCCGAGGTCAGCTCCGAGCGCATCCAGGAGGTGATCGGCACCGAGCCGAGCGTCAAGCCCGCGGCCAACCCGGTCACCACGCTCAGCCGCTACGGCTACCTGGAACTGCGCGGCGTCGACTTCCACTACCCCGGCGCCGAGGCGCCGGTGCTCCACGACATCAACCTCACGGCCCGGCCGCGCGAGGTCACCGCGATCATCGGAAGTACCGGCAGCGGCAAGACCACCCTGCTGAACCTGATCCCCCGGCTGTTCGACGCGACCGGCGGCCAGGTGCTGGTCGACGGGGTCGACGTGAAGGAACTCGACCAGGCCGAGCTGTCCCGCGTCGTCGGCTTCGTGCCCCAGCGGCCCTACCTGTTCACCGGCACGATCGCCACCAACCTCCGGTACGGCAACCCGGACGCGACCGACGAGGACCTCTGGCGCGCGCTCGAGGTCGCACAGGCCCGCGACTTCGTCGAACGGATGGACGGCGGCCTCGATGCGCCGGTCGCCCAGGGCGGCACCAACGTCTCCGGCGGTCAGCGGCAGCGGCTGGCGATCGCCCGGGCGCTCGTGCACAAGCCCGAGATCTACCTGTTCGACGACTCGTTCTCGGCCCTCGACTACGCGACCGACGCGGCGCTGCGGGGAGCCCTGACGGCGTACATCGCCGACGCCACGGTCGTGATCGTGGCCCAGCGGGTCAGCACCATCCGCGACGCCGACCGGATCATCGTGCTCGACGACGGCCGGGTGGCCGGCACCGGCACCCACGCCGAGCTGATGGACACCAACGCCACCTACCGCGAGATCGTCCTCTCGCAGCTGACCGAGCAGGAGGCCGCCGCGTGACCGCCCCGAACCGGCCCGGCGGAGGGCCACCGGCCGTCCGCATGATGATGGGCGCCCGACCGACCGAAAAACTGCAGGACTTCAAGGGCTCCACCAAGCGGCTGCTCAAACTGCTCAAACCCCAGTGGCCGCTGGTCTCGGTCGCCGTGCTGTTCGGCATCGGCAGCGTCGGACTGGCTGTGACCGGGCCCAAACTGCTCGGCAAGGCCACCGACATCATCTTCGCCGGCTGGATCGGCAAGCTGACCGCGAGCGCCCCCAACAAGGCCGCAGCGGTGAGCGCGCTGCGCGCCTCCGGCCACGGCAACCAGGCCTCCCTGCTCAACTCGATCGACTTCACGCCCGGCCAGGGCATCGACTTCGACCGGCTGGGCCACCTGCTCGCCTGGGTCGCCCTGGTCTACGTCTTCGCGTGGGTCTTCGGCGTCTTCCAGGGCCGGCTGATCGCCACCGTCGTGCAGAACACGGTCTCCCAGCTGCGCGGCAGCGTCGAGTCCAAACTGTCCCGGCTCCCGCTGTCCTACTTCGACCAGCAGGCCCGCGGCGAGGTGCTCAGCCGCGCGACCAACGACACCGACAACATCGCGCAGACCCTCCAGCAGACGTTCGCCCAGCTGCTGACCGCGCTCCTGACGATCATCGGCGTGCTGGTGTTCATGTTCTGGATCTCCTGGCTGCTCGCCCTGATCGCGCTGGTCACGGTACCGATCTCGGTCCTCGTCACAACCCAGGTCGGCAAGCGGGCCCAGCCCAACTTCGTCGCCCAGTGGGCCACCACCGGCAAGCTCAACGGGCACATCGAGGAGATGTTCACCGGGCACTCGCTGGTCCGCGTCTTCGGGCGGCAGGAGGAGGCGGTGCAGACCTTCGATGAGCACAACGAGAAGCTGTACGCGTCGGCGTTCCGGGCCCAGTTCATCTCCGGCATGATCCAGCCCGCCATGATGTTCATCGGCAACCTCAACTACGTGCTCGTTGCGGTCGTCGGCGGCCTGCGGGTGGCCTCGGGCGCGCTGACGCTGGGCGACGTGCAGGCGTTCATCCAGTACTCGCGCCAGTTCAGCCAGCCACTCACCCAGGTGGCGTCGATGGCCAACCTGATCCAGTCCGGTGTCGCCTCGGCCGAGCGGGTCTTCCAACTGCTCGACGCGCCCGAACAGAGCCCCGACCCGGCGCCGGTCAACCTTCACCGGGTCGAAGGGCGGATCGCGTTCGAGGACGTGTCGTTCCGCTACCTGCCCGACAAGCCGCTGATCGACGGGCTGTCGCTCAGCGTCGAACCGGGCCAGACGGTCGCGATCGTCGGCCCGACCGGCGCCGGCAAGACGACGCTGGTCAACCTGCTGATGCGGTTCTACGACGTGTCATCGGGGCGGATCACGCTCGACGGGATGGACATCGCCACGATGCCCCGCGAAGAACTGCGGGAACACATGGGGATGGTGCTGCAGGACACCTGGCTGTTCGGCGGGACGATCGCGGAGAACATCGCGTACGGCGCCGACTCGTACGACATCGAGGCAGTGCAGGCGGCGGCCGAGGCGGCCCACGTCGACGCGTTCTGCAAGACGCTGCCCGAGGGCTACGACACGGTCATCGACGAGGAGGGCTCGAACGTCTCGGCCGGCCAGAAACAGCTGATCACCATCGCCCGGGCGTTCCTCGCCGAACCGAGCATCCTCATCCTCGACGAGGCGACCAGCTCGGTCGACACCCGCACCGAGGTGCTGATCCAGCGGGCGATGACCACGCTCCGCAGCGGCCGCACCTCGTTCGTGATCGCCCACCGGCTGTCCACCATCCGCGACGCCGACGTGATCCTGGTGATGGAGGACGGCAGCATCGTCGAACAGGGCACCCACGACGAGCTCATCACGGCGGACGGCGCGTACGCCCGCCTGTACTCCGCCCAGTTCGCCTCAGCAGTAGCCGAAGTCGACTGAGTTCGGGAAAGGCGGCGGGGCGGCCCGATGGGCCGCCCCGCCTTCGTTCGGTCAGTGAAGAACTACTTGATGGTGACCTTCTTGGCAGCCGAGTAGCCGCCGTTGATGCCCCAGTTCATGTCGCCCTGGACGAAGGCCCGCAGCGTCCAGCTGGACTTGGACTTCTGGGAGACGGTCGCCTTCCAGACGTTG
The DNA here is from genome assembly GCF_044455125.1 of Actinoplanes sp. NPDC051343. Classification (NCBI taxonomy): domain Bacteria; kingdom Bacillati; phylum Actinomycetota; class Actinomycetes; order Micromonosporales; family Micromonosporaceae; genus Actinoplanes; species Actinoplanes sp. NPDC051343. Next base: position 24,572 of record NZ_JBITEL010000007.1, on the reverse strand, counting down.
TTCGTCCCGGTCATGCCCTTCCAGGTGTTGACCCACTTGCCACCGGACCACACCTGAACGATGACGACCTGCTTCGGTCCACGCGGGTTGCCCTGGATGGCCACACTCAGCTTGCCCTTCGACGGCGAGCTCGCCACGAAGACCGGAGCCTGGTTGAGGCCGACCTTGACGACGTCAGACATCTCGTCGCCGACCGCAACCTGGAAGCGGTAGCCGGTGCCGACCCAACGCGAGAACTTGTAGTTGCCGTTCTTGTCCGCGGTGGTCGAGTCCAGCTTCACCAGCTTCGGGTTGGCCGGGCTCCAGGCAGCACCCCACAGGTCGACGGTCGCACCGGCGTCCGCCTTACCCGTGACCGGCACGGCCACCGAACCAGTCACCCAGGTGGGAGCCGAGATGGTCAGGCTGCCGTTGCTCGGCGGAGGCGTGGTGCCGCCACCACCGTCGTTGTCCTTGATGATGACCTGGCTGATCGCCTTGCCAAGCGTGGCACCGGTCGGACCGACCGAGCTGACCTTGACGAAGAAGTCCTCGCCGTTCTCCTTGACCATGTCGTCGATGACCGGAATGTTGATCTTCGACTTGAGCGTGCCTGCCGGAATCGACAGGGTGCTCTTGGTCGCCTTGTAATCCTGGCCGGCCTTTGCCGCTCCATCGACGGTCGTGTACTGGACCGTCACGGGCTGCGACGTCGACGTGGCGTCGTTGTCGCTGGTGAAGGTGAGATCGACCGGGATGTCGACACTCTTCTCGCCCTCACCGATCGACACGTCCTCGAGCGACACCATCGGCGGCAGGTCCAGCGGATCGTCCGCGATCTTCACAGTCGCGGTCGACGGCATGAAGCCCATCAGCGGCGACGTGGTTTCGCTCGCCTTGACCCCGAACGTCTCGGTCGCCTCGTCGATCGAGTCCCCGTCGAGCACGAAGGACAGCGGCGTGAAGCCCGTGACCAGCGGATCGGTGAGCGCACCGGTGAATCCGGCCGGGATCTGGGCCACGTCGGTCGCGAGCCCGGTCGGGACATCGAAGTCGGTGCCCGGGGTAGCCGGATTGTCCCCATTACCAGCGACCGTGAAGCCGACGGTGTAGGGGTACTGCGAGGAGCCGGTGACCGTTCCCGTCACCTGGATCGTGCCGCCCTCGGGCCCGCTGTACTGGCCGAAGGTGATGGTGGGCTGAGCGTCGTCGTTCTTGATCGTCACGCGTGCGGTGTCCACCGTGTCCGCGGTGGTGGTGACGCCGCCCGGAGCCCCGAAGAGAACGGTGAACGACTCGTCCCGCTCGTACATCTGGTCACCGTTGATCGGCACGTCGAGGTACCCGACGGTGGCGCCGGCCTTGATTGTTACGTTCCCGAGCGCGGGTGAGCTGTAGTCGTTGCCGTCCACGCCGATGTTGCCCGACTTGGCGCTGCCGTTGATCGGCATCGCCGAGAAGGTGACGTCGGCAGCGGCCGGCCCACTGAGGGAGACCGGCACCCGGGCCATCGTCTGGCCTGAGTCGCCTTCCGTCACGGTCACGTCGCTGGTAGTCCAGGACGGCGCGGTGTCATCGTCGTTGATGGTGAACGGCTGCTCGCCGATGGTCGTCGAGTCGGCGATGCCATTGGCGTCGGTCAGGAGGAGCTTGAACGTCTCGTTCATTTCGTCGATCCGGTCACCGATGATGGTCACCGGAACCGATACCGTCGAGTTCGGCGTTCCCGAGGCCGGGACCGTGATCGTTCCGGACTTGCCGATGTAGTCGGTGCCGTTGGTCGCGGTGCCGTCGACGAAGCTGTAGTTCAGCGTCGTCGGCAGTGTTCCGCTGGTGAGCTTCAGGTAGATCTTCTGCTCGACCGGCCCGTTGTTGCCCTCGGTCCACTCCCGGTAGCCGTTGCTGAAGATTTGGGCCGGCGCGGTGCCGTTCGCAGAGCTGAGCTCCAGAAGCTCGCCCGCTCCGGTGTCGGTGATGACACCGTTCGCAGTCGTCTGCGCGCCCAGCGTCGAATTCGCCGCGTTCGAGATCGTGGCCCGCACGTTCTCCGGGCCTTCGAACGTGTAGTGGCCGACCGTGCCCGGGTTCGTCGTGATCGGCATCATGACGTTGGTAGACGCGGCGTACAGCGGAACGTCCACCGTGTTGTGGCCGCTCGCGTTGTTCCAGAGAACGTCCACCGCGTCGGTCGTGCCGTGGTCGTCGACCGCCGCGACCGTTGCATCACCGGCGCTGCCGGTGGCCACGCCGGCAGCATCGAGATCGACGCTGACGCCCTTCTCGGACGGGTTGCTCAGCTTGAGCGGGAAGGTCAGGCGCCCTCCCTCCTGGGCCGTCGTCGCATCGCCGATGGTGACCGTCGGCTGAGCGTCGTCGTCCTTGATGCCGACCCGCACGGTGTCCTGGACCACGGCACCGCCGAGCGTCGGCCGGGTCGGATCCGTGTCCTGGACGACGTTGAAGTACTGGGTGTCCGCCTCGTCGGAGGTGTCGTCCCAGAGCTGAACCGAGATGGTTCCCGTGGTCTGGTTCGCCGGGATGACGATCGCGGCGTCGGCCGGCAGCGCCGTGTAGTCCCGGTTGGGACCGCCATCGGGGGTCGCCATGTCGGTCTGGTAGTCGGTGCCGTCGGTGATGTCGGCGGTCTTCACCGGAACGACGACGTCGTGCGGCTGCGGATGCGTCGACGTGGCGGTGACGGTCACCACTTTCTGGACGCCGTTGACGGCGGTCTCGGGGACCGTCGTGTTACCGCTCAGAACGACGTCGTTCGCCGGGTCAAGGTTCCAGATCGTTCCGGTCGCCTTGCTGCTGGGAGTCGACCCGATCTGGCCGTCCGGCGTGGCGACGAGGTGGAACGTCTCGCTGGGCAGGTCACTCGCCCCAGCATCCAAGGCGTGCACGGTGACAGTTGCCCTCGCGGGCTGGCTCGCACTCGCCGCCGTGAAGGTGATGTTGGTGCTCGAGGTGTCGAAATACGGCGAGTCCAGAGTCGGATCGGTGTCGTCCACCGAAGCGCTGCCGTCATTGACAATGGCGAAGTCGAAGGTGGTGGTGGCCGCCGTGCCCGTGTAGGTCACGTTGAAGACGAGGTCGCCGCCTTCCCAGTTCGCCGCGTCTGAGATCTTGAGGAAGTCGATCGGCGCGGCCTGCGCCGGCGACGCCACCATGACGACTGGAACGAGGGCAGCGGCCGCGGCAGCTACCGCTGCGAGCGCTGTCCGGGCTTTTGAATGCCCCCACAGCGCTAGCGGCGCCCGCTCCCGCGAGGCCGCTTGGATTGGTCGATAACGCATTCTCTTCCTAACTCCTTCGGCGGCTGGGCTGCCTCCGTTCGGGGAGGCCCCTGGCTTTGCGCCCCCGCCTCGCGACGGGTTCGCCTGTTCGGGTACCGCACCTGAGGGCGGTTGGGGCACCGGCGTGACCTGTGCAGGAACCAGGCATGAAGGTCCGTCCAGAGGCCGCGCCTTCCGTAATCTAACCGTCCTATCCGCCTCTTACCGGCGGATTACGTAATTCGGTCTAAATCAACCTAAGACGCCCACTGAGCAGCAGGGATAGACCCGGTCGACGGCTGTGGACAGCGCCGCGAAACTGTCAGACCAGCCGTTGACTGGGCCCACCCAGTAGAGGGCGGGAAGACGCGGCGAAACAGACGGGTCGGTGCGGTCGGGGCAGCGGCCAGGATATGGGCTGGTCGAGGCGCAGGCGGGCGCGTCAGCGCCGCAATGTCGACGGTCGCTGCTGCTTCGAGGCCCGTCTTCCTACCTGATGTTCATCTCCGGCGCCCTGTCCGGCCCGAGTTTGCCGACCCGTTCCCCGTTGTCCATTTTCAGGTCGCCCTGGGCTGGTCATGTCTGACTCGACAGTCTTCGAGACAACTCGCTTTGAGACAACGGAGTGCCGATCAATGAAAGCCTCACGCGTAGCCCTCGCGGCCGCGGCGATCGCCGTCGTGGCGGTGCCCTCGGTCGCCCTCGCGTCCGACTCCCACCCCGATCGCACCTCGGCCGCGAAGCACGCCGTCCAGGGCGGCAAGGCGCGCAACGTCATCCTGCTGATCGGTGACGGCATGGGCGACAGCGAGATCACGATCGCCCGCAACTACCAGGTCGGCGCGAACGGCCGCCTGGCCATGGACACCCTGCCGCTGACCGGCGCGTACACGACCTACGCGGTGCAGAAGGACAACCCGGCACTGCCCGAGTACGTGACCGACTCGGCCGCCTCGGGCACCGGCTGGTCGACCGGGCACAAGACGTACAACGGGGCGATCTCGGTGCTGCCGGACGGCAGGCCGGTCCCGACCGTCCTCGAGCTGGCGAAGGCCGCCGGCTACCGGACCGGTGACGTGAGCACCGCCGAACTGCAGGACGCCACCCCGGCCGTCCTCGGCGCGCACGTCGTCAGCCGCGACTGCAAGGGCCCCGACGCGATGGCCGCCTGCGCGGTCAACGACAAGCTGAACGGCGGCGCCGGTTCGATCGCCGAGCAGCTGGTGCAGACCCGGCCCGACGTTCTGCTCGGCGGCGGCAAGCAGTACTTCGACCAGACCGTGAAGGCCGGCCGCTACCGGGGCCTGACCGTCGCGCAGCAGGCGCAGGTCAACGGCTACCAGATCGTCACCGACGCGACCGGCCTGGCCGCCGCCCCGGCGAACAAGCCCATCCTCGGTGCCTTCGCCAAGAACAACATGGACCTCGAGTGGGTCGGCCCGACCCCGACCCGCACCGGCACCGCGCCGGCCAAGTGTGCGGTCAACACCGCCCGCACGGCCTCGCAGCCGCACCTGGTCGACATGACGACCAAGGCGCTGGACGTGCTCGACCGGCAGACCCGGGGCGACCGGAAGGGCTTCTTCCTGCAGGTCGAGGGCGCCTCTATCGACAAGCAGGACCACGCGGCCAACCCGTGCGGCCAGATCGGCGAGACGGTCGCCTTCGACGCCGCGGTGAAGAAGGTCCTGTCCTACCAGAAGTCGCACCCGGACACCCTTGTCGTCGTCACCGCCGACCACGGCCACACCAGCCAGATCGTCGAGGCGGCCACGCTCGGCTACACCGCCACGCTGGTCACCCACGACAACGCCAACATGACGGTCTCCTACGCCACGGCCGAGATCACCGGCTCGCAGCAGCACACCGGCACCGAGGTGCGGATTGCCGCCGGCGGCCCGCAGGCGGCCAACGTGCTCGGCGTGACCAACCAGACCGACCTGTTCTACACGATGAAGCGGGCGCTCGGCCTCCGCTAAGGCCCGCGCACGGAGAGGGGCCCGGGCTCGCCGGGCCTCTCTCAGGCGGGCCAGCCACCCAGCCGCAGTACGTCGAGGCTGGGTGTGACCAGGCGGCTGGGCACCGAGCGGAGCAGGTCGTACGCGCCCCGGCCGCGGACGATCGCGGCCGTGGTCAGGGCGTTGGCGCGCAGGCAGGTGGAGGCCGCAACGGACACCGTGCGCCAGATGCGGGCCGCCGGCCGGCCGGTGCGCGGGTCGACGATGTGATGCGGCTCCGGGCCCCACGTGCGTCCGGCCGTGCTCGAGGTCGCCAGCGCCGCGCCCGCGGGCAACCGCACCGTGGCCGACGGGTCGCCCGGGCGGTCCTGCACCAGCACCGGCCATCCCCCGGCCGGCGCCGGGCCCGCGGTGGCGATGTCGCCGCCCAGGGCGACCAGCGCGCCCACGCCGAGGCGCAACGCGATCAGCGAGGCGATCCGGTCGGCGGTCGCGGCCTTCGCGGTCGCGCCGAGATCGAGCAGTACGCCGTCGGGCACGGTCAGTTCCTCGCCGCGCAGCCGCACCGCGCGATGGTCGGGCACCGGGAAGACGCGGACCGGGGGCGCCACGACGCGGCCGGTGATGCGAGCGAAGTCACGGTCGTAACCGGGCCCGCACAGCGCCGTGCCGACGGTCGGGTCGACGTCGCCGCCGGTCTGCTCGGCCACCTCCAGGGCGGCCGCGATCAGATCGGCGAGCAGCGGGCTGACGGTCACCGGGCGGCCGCCGGAGCGGCATGCGAGGGACAGTTCGGAGTCGTCGCGGAACCGGCTGCAGGCAGCGTCGACGGCGTCGAGTTCGGCGCGGGCGATCGCGGCGGCCTCGTCGATCGCCGCTGGATCGGTGACCACGATCCGGGCGACGGTGCCCCAGACCGGCCATTGCGCGGTGTCCTTGCGGACCGGGAGCGTCTCGATCGGCGGCATGTCAGAACCTCCCGGGGTGGCGGCGCCGCTGGGCGCCTCACCCATGAGAGTGCGCGTGCCCCTTGGACCTTCCCTGTGGCCTGCCTACGAGGTTGCTGTGGGCAGAAAATCCTCGACCGGCGAGGAAAAGGTCACTTGACCGATTCACCAAGTGCCGATGATCGCTTAGCTTCAGGCCGACCGCACCGATCTGAGGAGTTGGTAATGCCAACCATCCCGCAGCATCTTCGTGACGAGATTGCCGAAGTCAACGCCGGCGGCCGCACCCCGGTCGTCTTCATCCACGGCCTGTGGCTTCTGCCGAACAGCTGGGACCGGTGGGCCGAGGTGTTCGAGGGCGCCGGCTACGCGCCCCTCTCGCCCGGCTGGCCCGACGACCCGGAGACGGTCGAGGAGGCGAACGCCCACCCTGAGGTCATGGCCGGCAAGACGGTCGGCCAGGTCGCCGACCACTACGCCGAGGTGATCGGCCTGCTCGACAAGCAGCCGGCAGTGGTTGGCCACTCGTTCGGCGGCCTGCTCGCGATGATCCTGGCCGGTCGTGGACTGTCCAATGTGACAGTGGCGGTCGACGCGGCACCGTTCCAGGGTGTGCTGCCGCTGCCCGTCTCGGCCCTGCGCTCGGCGTCGCCGGTGCTGTCCAACCCGGCCAACCGGCACAAGGCGATCCCGCTGACATTCGAGCAGTTCCACTACGCCTTCGCCAACGCGGTCGACGAGGTCGAGGCGCGGAAGCTGTACGAGGAGTACGCGGTGCCGGCCCCGGGCGCGCCGCTGTTCCAGGCCGCGGTGGCCAACTTCAACCCGTGGAGCGAGGTCAAGGTCGACCACGAGAACCCGTACCGCGGGCCGCTGCTGATCATCTCGGGCGAGAAGGACCACACCGTGCCGCCGGCGATCTCCAACTACGCCTACAAAGTGCAGCAGAAGAACACCGGGGTGACCGAGTTTGCCTCGATCCCCGGCCGCGGCCACTCGCTGACCATCGACTCGGGGTGGCTCGAGGTCTGCAACACCGCGCTCGCGTTCGTGGGGCGCTTCACCAACAAGTAGGGCTTACAGCAGGCCGAGCCGCATCGCCGTGGTCACCGCGGCGGTGCGGTCGGCCACGTCCAGCTTGTTGAAGATGCGCAGCAGGTGGGTCTTCACGGTCGCCTCGGCGATGAACAGGCGCTTGCCGATGTCGGCGTTCGTCAGCCCACTCGCGACCAGGCGAAGGACCTCGGTCTCCCGGGCCGAGAGCGCCGGCGGGGCCGGCGAGCGCACCTGCCGTACGAGCGTGGAAGCGACGCTGGGCGCGAGCACCGTCTCGCCGCGAGCGGCCGCCCGAACGGCATCGGCCAGTTCGGCCGGGGTCGCGTCCTTGAGCAGGTATCCCCCGGCCCCGGCCTCGATCGCGCGCAGGATGTCGCGGTCCGACTCGTACGTCGTGAGCACCAGCACCCGCGTCCGCGGGGCGGCGGCCAGGATCCGTTCGGTCGCCGACACCCCGTCGCCGCCCGGCATGCGCAGGTCCATCAGCACGATGTCGGGCTTCTCGGCCAGCGTCATCGCCAGGCCCTCGTCGCCCGACGACGCCTCGCCGACGACCGCCAGGTCGGGCTCGGCGTCGAGCATGCCCCGGAGTCCCATCCGCACCACCGGGTGGTCGTCGACCAGCAGGATCCGGATCATGCGGGAATCTCCAGTTCGATCGTCGTGCCGTCGGCAGGCGTGCTGGCGACGGTCAGGGTGCCGTTGACCTGTTCGGCGCGGGCGCGCATGCCGTTGAGACCGAACCCGCCGGCCGCCGAGGAGCGGGAGCCCGGCGTGAAGCCACGGCCGTCGTCGCGCACGGTCAAGCGGACGCCCTCGTCGCCGAAGGCCAGAAGCACCTGGGCCGAGCCGGCTCCCGCGTGGCGGCGCACGTTGGTCAGCGCCTCCTGGGTCGAGCGCAACAGCACCACCTCGACCGACGTCGGCAGCGGGCGATCGGCGCCGGTGATGCGCACGGTCGCGGGCACTCCCGACTCCTCGCTGAAACGGGACGCGGCGCGGCGTACGGAATCAAGCAGTGACCCCGACGCGAGAGCGACGGGCGAAAGGTCGGAAACCAACGCACGGGCCTCGGCCAGGTTTTCCTTCGCGGTGCGCACCGCGAGCGCCACCCGCTCGTCGCGCAGCTGCGGGTCGGCCGCCTGCAGCAGCGTGATGATGCTGGTGAAGCCCTGGGCGAGGGTGTCGTGGATCTCGCCGGCGAGGCGGGTCCGCTCGGCCGCGACGCCCGCCTCGTGGGAGAGCCGGGCGACCTCGGCCCGGCTCTCCTCGAGTTCCTCGATGAGCTGGCCCCGCTCGACGCTCTGCTCGATCACCCGGATGTTCCAGAAGCCGAGCCAGACCCCGGCCGCGGCCGAGATCGCGCCGATGACCAGGTCCATCGGGACGAGCTTGGGCTCCTCGAACACATCGACCAGCGGGGTGACCAGGTTGACCAGCACGACCAGCACGATCGCCGGGCGCATCGGAACCAGCTGGAAGAACAACGGGATGAGCGCGAAGAGCAGCCAGGTCGCGAACGGTGCGGCGGCGACCGCGACGACGAACAGGACCAGGGTGACGAGCGCGGCGACGAGGTTGCGCCAGTCCTCGATATCGGCGCCGATGAGCCGTCGGCTGACCGTCACGTGAAGCACCGCCATGCCGGCGATCGCCGCCACCACCACCTCGCGGCGCCAGAGCGCGTGACCGTCGGCGGCGAGGGTCGCGGCGGCGACCGCCGCCGCGACCACGAGGAAGTAGACCTCCCAGTACGGCCAGTAGCGCCGATGGGCCGCCTCGGTCAGGGAGGTCACCGGTCGCTCTCGCTCCAGCGGAAGGTCACCAGGCACAACGCCAATCCGATCACACACCAGGCGCCGAGGACCATCGCGGTCCGGCCGAGCTCCCACTGACCGGCCGCCTCGAGTGACTTCATGCTGTCGGGCAGGAAGACGTAGCGGAAGCCCTGGCTCATCCACTTGACCGGGAAGATCGACGCGACGGTGATCAGCCAGTTCGGCAGCTGGGTGATCGGGTGGATGAAGACGCCCGAGATGAACTGCAACGCCACCACCGGCACGTTGAGGATCGCGCCGGCCGTGCGAGCGTGCCGCACGATCGCACTGACCGCCACGCCGATCAGCGAGCACGCCACCACCGACAGCACGAACAGCCAGGCGAAGGTCAGCCAGTGCGACGCGTCCGGCAGCTTGAGGTCGAAGACCAGCGCCCCGACGCCGATCAGCACCACCACCTCGGCGATGCTCAGGAACAGCACCAAGGTCAACTTTCCGATGAGGTATGCCGTGACGGTCAGCGGCGTCCCCCGGAGCCGCTTGAGTGTCCCGTCCTCCCGGTCGAGCGCCAGCCCCGCACCCATCGTGATGAATCCGGTGTTGAGAATCCCGTACGCGATCATGCTGGCCGCGTAGACGTGGCTCGCGCTGACCCCGGCCTGGTCGTCGTCCTTACCGAAGATCGTGCCGAACAGCAGCAGGAGCAGCGCCGGGAAGAGGAACGTGAAGATCAGGGCGGTGCGGTCGCGGACGAACATCAACAGTTCCACGCGGCCTCGGGAGAGCCCATAGCCGAAGGTCGTCACTTGCCTGCTCCGATCAGATTGAGGTAGATGTCCTCCAGGGTCGGACGGGTGACCGTGAGAGTGCTCAGGTCCTCGTTTTCCGCGACCAGGCGGCGCAGCAGTGGCGTCGGGTCAGCCACGTGCTCGGTGTGGCCCTTCCAGCTGACCTTGGCGCCGGCGGCGGCCCGCCCGCCCAGGGTCGCCGGCGTGCCCTCCGCGACGATCTTGCCGCTGGCCAGTACCGCCAGCCGGTCGGCCAGCGCCTCGGCCTCTTCCAGGTAGTGCGTGGTCAGGACGATCGTGGTGCCCTCGGCGGCGAGCGCCCGGATCAGATCCCAGAACTGGCGGCGGGCCTGCGGGTCGAAGCCGGTGGTCGGCTCGTCGAGGAACAGCAGCTCGGGCCGGCCGACGATGCCGAGCGCGACGTCGACCCGCCGGCGCTGGCCACCCGACAGGGAGCGGATCTTGCTGTTGTGCTTGGCGGTGAGGCCGACGAGTTCGATGACCTCGTCGGCCGGGCGCGGGTCGGGATAGAAGCCGGCGATGTGCCGCACCATCTCCCGCACGGTCAGGTCGGCGGCGTCGTCGGCGTCCTGCAGCACGATGCCGATCCGCGCCCGCCAGTCCCGGCCGGCCGTTTCCGGATCGGCCCCGAGCACCCGGACCTCGCCGCCGCTGCGGCGGCGGTGCCCCTCCAGAATCTCCACGGTCGTGGTCTTGCCCGCGCCGTTCGGGCCGAGCAGCGCGAAGACCTCGCCACGGGCGACCGCGAGATCGATGCCCGCGACCGCCTCGTGCCCCCGATAAACCTTGCGGAGGCCCTGCACCTCAATGGCTGTCATGCCATCGATCCTGCTTGTTCTCGGCGGTGAACGGGACGACCGTGTGGACGGCAGTGGTTGTCCACCGATCGGTGGACAGGGCTTGCTATTCCCAGCGGAACTTTTTCGCGGCCGCGGTGAGGAAGACGGCCGCCCACAGGGTGAGACTCAGCCAGATCGACAGCGGGATCTCGGTGTCGCGGGTCAGCGCGTCACGCAGCGCCTCGGCGTGGGCGGCCAGCGGCAGCAGGAACCACCCCGCCGGCCCCAGATCGGGTGCGGCGAACATGATGCCGCCCGCCGCCAGCATCAGCACGTAGATGAAGGTGGCGGCGGCGGTCGTCGTCTCGGGTCGCAGCACGCTGGCCAGCAGCAACGCGAGTCCGGTGTAGGCGGCGGCCGCCAGCACCGTCACTCCGGCCGCCGGAAGCAGATCGGCCACGTGCGGGCGCCAGCCGACCGCCACGCCGACCAGCGCGAGCACCAGCAACTGCAGCACGATCAGCCCGAGCACGGCCGCGGTCTTGGCAAAGAGCAGACCGGGCCGGGTGAGCGGAGACGCTCCGAGCCGTTTCAGTACGCCGTAACTCCGCTCATAGCCAGTCGTGATCGCCTGGCCGGTGAACGCGGTCGACATGACGGTCAGCGCCAGCACGCCCGGGACGATGAAGCCGAGCCGGTTGTCTCCCGGCACGTTGGTCGCGTGGGTGAGACCGGCACCGAGCAGCACCAGCAGCGGCACGCCCATGGCCAGCACGACCGCCTCGCCGCGGCGGGCGGTCAGCGTGATCTCCATCCGGATCTGCTGCCGCAGGATGTTCTTGAACGGGGCGCGGCTCGGCGCCGGAGCGAAGGTGCTCATCGAACCGCTCCCTGCATGGTCAGCGCGAGATAGACGTCTTCGAGCGTGCGCCGCCGTGTGTTGACGGCCGTGACCTGCGCGTCCTCCGCCGCAAATCGGGCCAGCACCTCGGCGATGGTCTTGGTGTCGAGGCCACCGGCGACCGAGTATTCGCCCGGGCTGGTCTCGGTGACCTTGTCGATCCTCAGCCCCGGCCGTGCCCGGATCTCCAGCAGATCGATGCCGGCCGCCGCGGTGAGCTCGGCCGGCGTACCCGTCGCCGCGACCACCCCGGACCGCATGATGACCACGTCGTCGGCCAGGCGCTCCGCCTCGTCGAGCAGATGTGTCGTCAGCAGGACGGTGACCCCGTCGGCCCGCAACTCCTCGATCAGATGCCAGGTGGTGTGGCGGGCCTCGGTGTCCATGCCCGCGGTCGGCTCGTCGAGGAACACCAGTTCGGGCCGGCCGACCAGGGCCACCGCCAGGCACAGCCGCTGCTGCTCGCCGCCGGACAGCCGCCGGAACCGGGTGCGCTCGAACTTGCGCAGACCCAGCCGGTCGAGCAGCATCTCGGTGCTCAGTGGACGGGCGCTGAAGCTGGCGAACAACCGCAGGATCTCGCCCGCGGTCGCCCACGGATAGACGCCGCCGCTCTGCAGCATGATGCCGAGCCGCGGCATCAGCGCATCGTGATCGTCCATCGGGTCGAGCCCGAGCACCCGCACCCGGCCGCCGTCGGCGCGCCGGAACCCCTCGCACACCTGAAGCAGGCTCGTCTTGCCGGCGCCGTTGCTGCCCAGCAGGGCGAACACGCGACCGCGCGGCACGGTCAGCGAGACCCTGTCGACCGCGGTCGTGTCGCCATAGCGCACGACGAGCTCGTCGACCACGACCGCGTCGTCCATCACCCGGCCACCATACGTCGCGGTTCCTGAGCGTCCGCTGGAGACCGGCCGGGCATGGCGGCGCTCACTTGTAAGGTGCCTCCATGACGGTCGTCGAGATCTACACCGACGGGGCCTGCGCGCCCAACCCCGGCCCCGGCGGATGGGGCGCGGTGCTGCGCTACGGCACCCGCGAGAAGGACATGTGCGGCGGCTCGGCGGCTTCGACCACCAACAACCGCATGGAGCTGATGGCGCCGATCTCGGCGCTCGAGTCGCTCAACCGCGCGCCGATGACGGTGATGCTCTACACCGACAGCATCTACGTGCGCGACGGCATCACGAAGTGGCTGCCCCGGTGGAAGGCCAACGGTTGGCAGACGTCAGCCAAGCAGCCGGTCAAGAACGTCGATCTGTGGCAGCGCCTCGACGCGGCGGTCAGCCGGCACGAGGTGCAGTGGCACTGGGTGAAGGGACACGCCGGGCACCCGGAGAACGAGCGAGCCGACCGGCTGGCCGCCCGGGGCCTGCAGGAGGCGGTCGCCGCGGGGTAGCCGGGGGTGGCCGGGCGGGCCTATCGTCATAATATGACTAACCCTTTGCACTCCCAGCCCGTGCCGGCTCCTCCGGTGGCGCCGGTGCGTGCTTCCGACGGCGAGCGGCAGGCGGTGGCCGACCGGCTCAACGTGGCGGTCGGCGAAGGCCGGTTGACGCTGTCCGAGTTCTCCGAGCGGGTCGGCGCCGCCTATGCGGCGCGCACCCTGGGCGAACTGGACGTGCTGGTGCAGGATCTGCCCGCCGGGCGCTCGATCGCCGCGGCGGTGCCCGCGCCGCCTCCCGAGCCGGCTCCCCTGGAGATCATGGTCGGGGCGATCAAGAAGCGCGGGCGCTGGCGCATCCAGCCATCGGCCGCACTCGGCGTCGCGATCGGCCCGATGAAGCTTGACCTGCGCAACGCGGATCTCGCGGCGCACGAGGTCACGCTGTCGGCGCGGACGGTCGTCGGGGCGATCAAGGTCTGGGTGCCGCGCGGCGTACGGGTGATCGTCGAGGGCCGCACGGCGGTCGGGACGCGCACGATCGCCGAGAGCAACCTGCCGCCCGAGGTGGACGTGCCGACCCTGCGCCTCCGGCTCGACACCGGCCTCGGCACGGTCAAGGTCTATCGCACCTGACTGAGCGCCTCGAGCGCGGCCAGGAAGCCGTCCCGATCCTGTTTCGGGAGGCCGGCCAGCAGGGCCTCCTCCGCGGCGCGGATGTCGGCCCGCACGGCCTGCTGCCGGTTGCGGCCGTCGGGGGTCAGGCTCAGCAGGCGTACGCGCCGGTCGGTCGGATCCGGTTCCCGCTCGATGAGCCCACGGCGTTGCAGGTCGTCCAGCACCGGGATGAGCCGCGTCTTGTCGGCGCCGATGGCCGTGGCCAGCGCCGCCTGCGTGCGGGTCGGCCGGCCGCGCAGGCTGCTGAGCACGATGTAGGCCCACATCGAGATCTCGTGACGGGCCAGGATCGGCTCCTCCATCGCGATCAGGCGACGGCTCAACCGCACGACCATCGCCGCGAGATCCGCCCGCTCGTCTGCCACGCCCCTACCCTTTCACGGCTTGACGTACCGTAAGCGACAGCAGATCATATGCGCATGCCTATTATCAACCAGGAGCCACCGGTGAACATCCAACTCGGCATGATCGGGCTCGACGTGCGCGACATCCGGCGATCCATCGAGTTCTACCGCCTTCTCGGGCTGGCGGTGCCCGAGCCGTTTCCCGACCGGCCCGTCTCCCTCCTGAGGATGGACAGCGGTGTGAGCCTCGTCCTCGCCGAAGGCTTCGCGGCCGCCGCCGACCCGGACTGGGCCCGGCCCGAGCACGGCTACCAACAGTTTCTGGAGTTCTTCGTCGGCGACGACGCGGCCGTCGACGACCAGTGGAACCGGCTCACCGCCGCCGGCTACCACGGCCGGATGGCGCCTCGCCGGACCACCGGACCGTACGCGGCCATGGTCGACGACCCCGACGGCAACGTCGTGCTGATCTCCTCCGACCCGGCCGCGAACGTCTCCCGTTAGTCCTGTCAGGACGGGCGTCAGGGTTTGGTCAGGCTTCGGCGGTCAATTCGTAGACCTCGGTCGTGGGGTGACCGGCGCGATCGTGGATGCGCATGACCGCCTCCTTGCTCGGGGCCGTGCTCAGGCAGAAGACCTTGCCGGAGTCGGCGTCGAGCCAGGTGCGCTCGAAATGGACACCCTCCTCGCCCTCGATTTTGAGGTCGGCGTCGTGGGCGTCGGCGAGTTGCTCCGGGGTGACGCCGTGGAAGCCGCTGTGCACGTCCATGAATTTGGCCATCGGAATGCTCCTGTCGAATTGACTGATATGGCGCAGCCTGCCCGGGAACCCGAAGTCGGACATCGGTCATTGCACCTAGGAAGGCGTCCGCGGGTGACCTAAAGTCGCGCCATGAACCTCGCCTTGAGCAGCCCGGTGCTGGTCGGGCGGGAGGATCTGCTCGCGCTGGCCTCCCGCCGGCTGGCCGCGGCGGCCGACGGTCGGGGCGAGTTGCTGTTGCTGGCCGGGGAGGCCGGGATCGGCAAGACCCGGCTGCTCGGCGAGGTCGTACACCGGGCCCGCGAGCTGGGGTTCACGGTGGTGACCGCGGCCGCGTCCCCGGGGGATGCGGTGGTCGCGGCGGGCCTGTTGGGGGATCTGGCGAGCGAGTTGGCCCGGGAGACCGGGACGGCATCGGTGGGCGAGCGGATCGCCGCGCGGCTCGACTCCGGCGGCGTGGATGGTGACTCCGACCGGCAGCGGCGACTCCTGGTCAGCGAGGTCGCCGATCTGCTGAGCTCCCTGGGGGCCGATCGGACGCTGCTCGCGCTGGAAGATCTCCACTGGGCCGACGACGTCACGCTCGACGTGCTCGGCCGCCTGGGCCGGCGCACTCAGACCAGCAAGATGCTGCTCGTCGGCACCTACCGCAGCGACGAGCTCTATCCCCGCGTGCCGATGCGATCCTGGCGCACCCGGCTGCTCACCCAACGCCACGCCGAGGAGGCCAAACTCGGCCGGCTGAGCCGGGCCGACACCGCGGAGCTGACCTCGGCCATCACCGGCGCGCCGCTGCCCGGCCCGGTCGCCGACGAGATCTACGCCCGCAGCGACGGCATTCCGCTGCACGTCGAGGAGTTCGTGGCCGCGGTCGGCGGGATGCCGGACACGCTGGCCGACGCGGTGCTGGGCCGGGCGGAGCAGCTCAGTGGAGAAGCGCGGCGCCTGGCCGAGGTGGCGTCGGTTCTGGGGCGGTCGTTCGACCTCGACCTGCTGACCGCGATCACCGGGTACGGCCCGGGCGCGGTCGACGACGGTCTGCGCGAACTGACCGAGCGGTTCTTCGTGCAGCCGCGGTCCGACCAGGTTCGTTACGACTTCCGGCATGCGCTGATCCGGGATGCCCTGTACGCCGACCTCACCCCGCATCGCCGCCGCTACCTGCACGCCCGGGCGGCCGCGGCGGCGGTCGCGGCCGGGTTCTCGCCGGTCTTCGTGAGCGACCAGTTCGAACGGGCGGCCATGCCGGCCGAAGCCTTCGAGCACGCGTCGGCCGCCGCACGGCGGGCGGCCACGATGTCGGCGCATCGGGAGGGGGTCGAGCTGTACCGGCGGGCTTTCCGCAACGCGCCGGCCGACCTGCCGCCGGCGGTGAAGGCGACGCTGCTCACCGAGATGGCCGACGAACTGCTGGCGGTCGACCACAACGCCGAGGCCGCCGACTGCTACGCCGAGGCGTACCGGCTCCACCAGGAGGTGAACGACCCGCTCGCCGCGGCGGCCCTGGTGCCGGACTGGGTCGCGGTGCGGCACCTGCTCGGCGCCGACCTCGCCGAGCGGACCGGCGCGCTGCGCGGAGCGCTTCCGCTCATCGCGTTCCGCGATGATCCGCAGGCCCAGGAGGTACGCGCCAACATCCACGCCGCCCTGTCCGCCGCCTACATGCTCGACCGCCGTCTCGCCGAGGCGATCGAGGACGGGCAGTTCGCGCAGTCGATCGCGGTCGAGGACTGCGACCGCGGCACCCGATGCAACATCGACGCGACACTCGGCTCGGTGCTCCTGTTCGCGGGCCGCCTCGACGAGGGGCTCGAACTGCTCGAGGGGTCGATCTCCCGCGCGTCCGGTTGGCGGCTCGAAGGCCAGACGGCGCGCGGTTACCGCATGATCGGATCGTCGATGTCCATGCTTGTCGAATATCCCACCGCCTTGCGGTGGCTGGGCGAGGGCATCGCGTACGCCGAGCGGGTCGAACAGTTCAGCGACCGCCACTACATGGCCTCCCACCTGGCACATGTGCAGTGGGCGGTCGGCGACTGGGACCGGGCGCTCGCCACCGCGGACCAGGCGCTGACCGACGGCAGCGGCATCACCACCCGCATCACGGCGCTGCACGTGCGAGGGTTCGTGGCGTTCGGGCGCGGCTCGCTGCCGGAGGCCACCACTCTGCTGACCGAGGCCGCGTCGCTCGGCGAGGGCATGCGGGAACTGCAGCGGCTCTCGCCCGCGTGGTGGGGGCTGGCCGAGACCGCCCTGCTGTCCGGGTCGTTCTCCGAGGCGGCCGCCTGGTGCGAGAAGGGCTTCGAGGCCTCGGCCCGGGTGCGGGACGCGGCCTACCTCTTTCCCTATCTGGTCACCGGGGTGCGGGCCTATTTGGGTACGTCGGGGGCGACCACGGCGCGGGAGTGGCTCACACGCACCTCGGCGATCGTCGCCGACCGGGGGATCCCGGGGACCCTGGGGGCGATCGGGCACGGGTGGGGGCTCATCCACCTGCACGAGGGGCAGACCGCCAGGGCGCGCTCCGAGCTCGAGTCGGCCGAGCAGTTCTGGCGGGGCCGGCGGCGGTTCTGGGAGGGTGCGGCGGCGCGGGTCGACCGGGCGCGGTGCTCGCCGCCCGGCCCGGCCGCTCTGTTGCTCGCCTCGGCGCGGGAAGAATACGGCGCGGTGGGTGCGCCGTTACCCTTCTCGCCTCCGGCACCCTCGTCACTTTCCGCCCGGGAAATGGAAGTGGCACGTCTGGTGGCGGCCGGCATGACCAACCGGGAGATCGCGGCCGCATTGACGATCGCACTCAAGACGGCCGCCGCCCACGTCGAGCACATCCGCACCAAGCTGGACTTTTCCCGCCGCTCGCAGATCGCGGCGTGGGTTGTCGCACAAAACTGACCCGCCAAGGTAATTCGATCGGGTTCCGTCAAACGGGCCATAGCTCTCGGTCTATCCGATTGGACAGAATCGGAGCATGAGCGCCCCTGGCAATACGATTTTGATCATCGCCTTGCTTGCCCTGTTCGTCGCCTGCTGCGGCTACGCGGCCGGTCGCATCCACCAGCGTCGTCAGACCGGCGAGGACCGGAAGGCGGCCTACCGCGACGGATACGAGAAGGGCTCTCATAGTGTGTTCAGCCTGGCCGCCCGGGTGATCGTCCCCCGCCGGCCGGTGCGAGCCGCCGCGCCGGTGAAGCCGGAGTCCGAAGCACGGGACGAGACGACCCTGTTGCCGCAGATGTCGCCCTCCTCGTCACCGTCACCGGCACCGGCGTCGCCGTCCGCGTCCCCGTCAGCCTCGCCGTCGTCATCACCCGGGCAGTCGTCCCTGCCACCTTCATCGCCGCCGCCTTCGTCGCTGCACTCGCCCACCCCACCAGCGACGTCGAAGCCCTCCCCGAAGCCGTCATCCAAACGCTCAGCCCGCCCCCCGGTGCACTCCTCAACGCACCTCCCCATGCAGCCTCCGCCCCGAATCTCAGCAAAGCCGTCGCCGCAGCCGTCGCCCCAGCTCCCGGCCCAGCCGTCGCCCCAGCTCCCGGCCCAGCCGTCGCCCCAGCCGTCGCCCCAGTTCCCGGCCCAGCCGTCGCCCCAGTTCCCGGCCCAGCCGTCGCCCCAGTTCCCGGCCCAGCCGTCGTCGCAAGTCTCGGCCCAGCCCTCGCCCCAGCTCCCGGCCCAATCGTCGCCCCAGCTGTCGGCCCAGCTCCCGGCGCAGACTTCGCCCCAGCTGTCGGCGCAGTCGTCGCCCCAGCTGTCGGCGCAGTCGTCGCCCCAGCTGTCGGCGCAGTCGTCGCCCCAGCTTCCGGCCCAATCGTCGCCCCAGCTGTCGGCGCAGTCGTCAGTCCAGCTCCCGGCGCAGACTTCGCCCCAGCTGTCGGCGCAGTCGTCGGCGCAGACTTCGCCCCTGCTGTCGGCGCAGTCGTCGGCACAGTCGTCGGCACAGTCCTCGCCGCGAGTCCCGGCGCAGCCTTCGTCGCAACTCTCACCGCAGCCGTCGGCCCACCTTCCGGCGCAGCCCTCGGCGGTGCCGTCACCGCAGATCCCGGCGCAATCGCCATCGCCGTCGCCGTCTTCGGCCTCGGCCTCCGCCTCGCCGAAGCTCGGTGCCGCCGCCCGTCCCTCTCCCGGGCCGGCGATGAGCCAGATGGGCTTCCCGGTGCCGCCTCCCCCGCCGACCGGGACCGTCCCCGAGCCCCCGGCGGTCGGCGGGGTGCGCTTCCAGCGGTTCCCGGATCCGCGCACCGGCAAGGAGACCACCGTGCTCCCCGACATGAGCGACCGCGCCGCCAAGAAGACGGACACCGACAAGGCCCCCTCGACGCGCCGGGCTCCCGGGCATCGGGCCCCGGAGGACGAGGAGGACACGGTCGTGCCTTCCCCGGCCGCCGACGAGGCCGCCGCCTCCTCGGGGCGCCACACGGTTCCCGACGAGCTGGTGAAGGCCGCGACCTACCGCCTGCCTCCGGACCGGGTCTTCCGGGCCAAGGTCCGCGACACGACCACGCCGTCGGCTGACGACCCGACCACCAAGCTGGTGCCCAAGCCGCGGCAGTCGTGAAAGTTGTCGTACCCCGGTCGTAGGGTGCCCGCATGGTCACCGTCGACGATGTCCGCCGGGTTGCGTGCGACCTGCCCCGCAGTTCGGAGCACCTGATTCGTGATCGGGTGAAGTTTCGTGTCAGCAAGATCGTCTACGTGGCCTTCTCCCGCGACGAGACCGTGATGGGGTTCGGCTTCCCGAAGGATGAGCGGCTCGCGCTGGTGCACGCCGAGCCGCAGATCTTCCACCTGCCGGGCGAGTCCGACATGCGCTTCAACTGGGTGCAGGCATGGATGGCCGGGCTCGACGAGGAGCGCATGACCGAACTGGTCCTCGACGCATGGGCCATGTGCGTCCCGAAGAAGGTGTGGTCGGCCTACCTCCCGCGGCTCGCCTGACCGATTCCGAGGCTGCGGCGACACCACGCCGCACCGTTGGAAGATCAGCGCGCTGTGAAGAACTTTCCGGAGGGAGACGATCGCCCGCCCCGGGAAATCGCCGTTCAGCCGAGCCGGGGAGGGCCGCCGGCGATGCGGCGCGGATCTCGGCCCTGCGTTCAGGGCTGTGGTGGGGCATCTCCAGCGGGTCTCCATCCACCAGGTGCAGCCCGCGTCGGCCTACGGCCGCACGATCGCGGCCGCGGCCGCCGGGTCGGCGGGTGTCTCGCCCTCGCCGATGAAGTCCTGGCCGGGGCGGTCGAGCCACGCGCGCATCTCGCGGACCTGGCCGGGTGTTTCGGCGCCGGCCGGGAGCACACCTTCGCAGCGCTGGGCGCGCGGCAGGGATTTCGGTCGCGGCCAGACGGCCACGACCCGGATCGGTACGGCATTTTGCACCGGCCGCCCACTTCGGCGAGGTCGTCGCGGCCCACCTCGTGCTGGTAATGGACGCCCTGAGGGCCCGCATCAGGTCGATGCCGTCGTCCTTCATGGCCGCGCTGGTGCGCAGGTCGAGTTCTTCGCCGGTCAGCGGCAGGTCGGTCGTGGCCAGCACGGCCTGTTCCAGCTGCTCGGACGCCGTGCCCCCGGGGAGAACCACGCCACTTCTCAGGCCATGGGGCCAACCTAGCGGCCCCCTCTGACACGATGCGTGGCATGACTGCGATCGCACGCCTCGGCGCCGTGGCCCTCGACGCCCCCGACCCGGCCCGGCTGGCCCGCTTCTATTGCGAGGCCCTCGACCTCCAGGTCATCTTCGAGAACGACAGCTTCGTGGCCCTCAAGGGAGCCGGCGTCCTGCTGACCATCCAGCAGGTGGCCGACCTCCCGCCGGTCACCTGGCCCGAGGGCGCCGTACCCAAGCAGATCCACCTCGATCTCGCGGTCGACGACCTCGACTCGTCCGAGAAGGCCCTGCTGACGGCCGGCGCGGTCAAGGCCGCGACTCAGCCCGCCCCCGACCGCTGGCGCGTCCTGATCGACCCGGCCGGGCACCCGTTCTGCATCACCACCCTGATTCCCGAGGTCTGAAAGTGCAGCGGGACCGGCGGCGGGCGGGTCTTAAGGTGGGGCCGATGAATACGGTGGGGATCGTGAGCCCGGGCTTCATGGGTGCCGGGCTCGGTGGCGCGCTGCGGGCCGGCGGGGCGCGTGTCGTGGCGACCGTCGACGGGCGGTCGGCGCGCAGCAGGCGGCTGGCCGGCGAGGCCGGGCTCGAGCTTCTGCCGACGCTTCGTGACGTGGTCGGTGCGGCCGATGTCGTGCTCGTCGTGACACCGCCCGGCGAGGCGGTCGCGGCCGCCTCGGCGATCCGGGTCGCGGCCGGGGCGGCCGGGAGCAGCCCGCTCGTGGCCGACCTCAACGCGGTCTCGCCGACCACGATGACGCGGGTCCAGGAACAACTGGGAGATCTACGCCTCGTCGACGGGTCGATCTCGGGGCCGCCGCCTAGCGATCAGCCCGGCGCCCGGCTCTACTTCTCGGGGCCGGAGGCCGCCACGGTCGCCGGCCTGCCCTGGGACGGGCAGGTCGAGCCGATCGTGCTCGGTGACCGGGTCGGCTCGGCGAGCGCGCTCAAGATGTGCACCGGCAGCGTCTACAAGGGCCTGATCGCGCTGGTCACGCAGGCGATGCGGACGGCCGGGGCGTACGGCGTACTCCAAGAAGTTGTTCTTGACCTTGATCGGGCCGGGCTGGCTCACACGGCCGGGGTGGCGCGGGGTGCGACGAAGGCCTGGCGGTACGTGGCCGAGATGCGGGAGATCTCGGCGACCCAGGAGGCGGCCGGGCTGACGCCGGAGCTGTTCGCGGCGATTGCCGGGATTTTTGACGAGGTGTCCCGCACCGAGCTGGCCCGGGACGACCCCGAATCGGCTCGGGAGCTGTCGGCGGATGACGTCGTGCGCCTGTTGGGGAGGTAACGGCGGAACAACTCCGACATCGATGTCATACTGGGTCCTCCCGACACCGATTTCTCCCCGGAGCGCCATGCCCGCCGACGATCCCTCGGTCCGACGGCCGACGCTCACCCAGGTGGCGGCGCTCGCCGGGGTCAGCCTCAAGACCGCCTCCCGCGCACTCAACCGGGAGCCCAACGTCGCGCCCTCGACGGGGCAGCGCGTCCTCGACGCGGCCGACCTGCTCGGCTACCGGCTCAACGGGATCGCCCGCGAGCTGCGCCGAGGCGCGACCAGTGCGCTGGTCGGGCTGGTCAGCGGTGATCTGGCCAACCCGTTCTACTCGGCGGTGGCCAGCGGCATCGAACGCGAGCTGCGGCAGCACGGCCTGCTGCTGGTGACCGCCAACAACGACGAGGACCCCGAGCTCGAGCACAGCCTGATCGACGCGTTCCTGGAACGCCGGGTGCGAGCTTTACTCATCATCCCGAGCGTCGGCGAGCACGACTACCTGTCGATCGAGGGCAGGCACGGCGTCCCGTTCGTCTTCCTCGACCGGCCACCGGACGGGGTGGACGGTGACGCCGTGCTCATCGACAACGTGGGCGGCGCCCGGTCGGCCGCCGAGCACCTGCTGGCGGGCGGGCACCGGCGCATCGCGCTGGTCGCCGACCTGGCCCGGATGGCTCCGCAGCGCGGACGCATCGACGGATTCGTGGCGGCCATGCGGGCGGCCGGCAATACGGCGTGGGAACCCTACGTACGCACCGACATCCACGACGTACGCCATGCCGAGCGCGCCGTGCGTGACCTGCTCGCCCTCGACCCGGCGCCGACCGCGTTCTTCACCACCAACAACCGGCTGACCACCGGCGCGCTGCGGGCGATGCGGGACGTCGCCGAGCCGCCCGCCCTGGTCGGCTTCGACGACTTCGACCTGGCCGATGTGCTCGGCACGACCGTGGTCGCGCACGACATGACCGCGATCGGGCGGGAGGCGGCCCGGCTGGCGTTCGAGCGGATCAGCGGGCACACCGGCCCGGCCCGCACGATCGTGATCTCCACTTCGGTCGTCCCGCGCGGGTCCGGCGAACGACCGCCCCGATAACATTTCGGGACCGCCCGTTCGGGGAGGGGGCGCTGCCCGGCCGGGGGCCATAGGGTGCTTTTGTGGCCCCTGAAGAGCAGCGCACCAGCGACTTCGCGATGCGCATGGCGTTCGCTCTGGAGAAAGATCCGACCGAGGGCCCGCGCCGCACCCACGTCACCCTCAAGATTGTTCTGGTGACGCTGGCCTGGCTGGTGGTCGTGCCGCTCATGGTCGTCTACGGCATGACCGGCAAGCACCGCGGCGACGAGGTGTTCACGCTGGCCGCGTTGGCCAACCTGGTGCTGCCGTTCTCGGCCGCGGTCATCGCGACCCGCCACAAGCGGTCCGGCATCGCCGGGCTCTACATCGTTCTGACCCTTCTGATGATCCTGCCCTCACTGGCAATCGGTCATGCCGGCTGAGAAAGAGGAACGCGACGGCGTCCCGCTGACCAACCTCGACCAGGAGCTGTACGAGGGGGCCGGCGCGACCAAACGCGACTTGATCGACTACCTCGACGCGATGTCGGCGCGGCTCCTGCCGGTCCTGCACGACCGGCCGCTGTCGGTGATCCGGCTGCTCCGCGGGCAGGACCAGTTCATGCAGAAAAACCTGCCCAAATACACGCCCGACTGGGTGCCGCGCACCGAGGTGTGGGCCGAGGCGTCGCACCGCAACGTGACCTACGCCCTGTGCAACGACCGCCGCACGCTGCTGTGGTTCGGCAATCAGCGCGCGGTCGAATACCATCCCGCGCTCATGCTCGCCGGGCAGCACCACCCGACCCATCTGATCATGGATCTCGACCCGCCCGAGGGCGGTGACTTCGGCATTGTGGTGGCCGCGGCCCGGCTCGTACGCCAGGCGCTGACCGATGCCGGCCTGGCCGGCGCCGTCAAGACCAGCGGCTCCAAGGGCCTGCACATCTTCATGCCGCTCGCCGACGACGTCGCGACCGAGGACGTCGCGGCCGCGACCCGGGCGGTGGCGGTGCGGGCCGAGAAGCTCGACCCGCAGCTGGCGACCACGGCGTTCATCCGCGAGGACCGGCACGGCAAGGTTTTCCTCGACGCGACCCGCTCGGGCGGGGCTACGGTCGTCGCCGCCTACAGCCCCCGCATCCGGCCCGGGGTGCGGGTGTCGTTCCCCCTGTCGTGGGACGCGCTCGACGACGTCACGCCGGCCGACTTCACGATCCACAACGCGCCGGGCCTGCTCGGCGACGACGACCCGTGGGCCTCCTCGATGCCCGCGCCGCAGCCGCTCGACGCCGGCCTGGTCGCCGAGGGTCACACGATTCCGGTGGCCCGGGTGCAGGCGATGCACGAGGGAAAACGCCGGGCCAAGGCCCGGCGGGAAGCCGACGGCTAAGAGATCAGGTCGCGCCAGAACGGTACGCTCGGACGCCGTCCCGCCACCTCGGAGGCCGTTCCGACGCCGAACTCCCGGGCCATCCAGTCGCCGAGGTCGTTGCCGGACAGGACGATGTCGGTCTGATAGATCGACAGCACGGGGTGGCCGGTCAGACCGGCGGGCAGATAGCGGTGCGAATAGAGCGGGATCATCCGCGGCACGGTCATCAGGTAGCGCCGCGCCTTCTCCACGGCTTCGTCGTCCGGCTGCGGTCGCGGTCCCCAACCGCCGTACCAGAATTCGCCGTGGGCGACGTCGAAGAGCACCCCTTCGACCGGGGCGGCCAGCCGGTCCCTCAGCGCCGGCCGGTGGGGCGTGCGCCAGTCCGGCCAGCCCCGGCCGGACGGCAGGCCGGCGGCGAGGAACGCGCGGTGGTCGTCGGCGAAGCGGAAAGCGAACTCGTCCTCGATGCGGTCGAGCTCGGCGTCGGTCAGTCCGGGGGACAGCGGGAAACGCCCTCCTAGTGTGGTGCGCCGGAAGTCCCTAATCTAAATGTAGGCTGTGGTCATGTCTGGTCGTGGCCGGCCGCGGGCCGAGTTGGTGCTCAGCGACGAG
>NZ_JBITEL010000006.1:188168-566001 GCF_044455125.1 Actinoplanes sp. NPDC051343 | reverse complement strand
CCAGCTCGGCCTGCCACGACTCGACATCAACGTAAGTCACGAACAGTCAACGCGACCAGAAGCCAACCGATACGCATGTGCCGTTGCAGTACTAGGGCTGCAGCGCTTCGCGCAGCTGGCGCCGGGAACCGATACCGAGCTTGGCGAAGACCTTACGCAGATGCCATTCGACCGTGCGCGGACTGAGGAACAGCCTCGAGCCCACCTCGGGGTTGGACAGCCCGTCGCGGACCAGCAGCGCGATCTGCCGCTCCTGGGCGGTCAGCTCGCCGTCGGTCGCGGCCTCAGGCGTACGCCGCCGGGCCGTCTCCCCGGTGGCCAGGAGCTCCCGCCGGGCCCGGTCGGCGAAGCCGGCCATGCCGATGGCCGAGCTGATTTCGTACGCCGTCCGCAGCTGCACACGCGCATCGACGCGCTGGCGGCGGCGACGCAGCCATTCGCCGTAGAGCAGGTGGGCCCGCGCCAGTTCGGGCCGCAGACGGGTGCGCCCGAGCCGCTCGATCGCCTCGGCGTACAGCGATCGGGCCGCCGGCCCGTCGCTGACCAGCGCCCGGCACCGCGCCACGACGCCGGTCGCCCAGTCGCTGTCGCACAGCTCGGTCGCCTCGACCAGGTCGGTCAGCGCCGCCCCGGCCAGTTCGGCGTCGCCCGTCCGCGCGGCCGCCTCGACGAGTTCCGGCAGGGCCCACGCCGAGATCCACGGATCGGCGGACGCCGCCGCGGCCCGGGCCGCCCCCAGCGCCTGCTCATATCGCGCCAGCCCGTTGCCGAGCACCGCGGCCGTCCAGTGCCCGACCGCACCGGGTGCTGCCGCCCCGTCCCCCCGCAGCGCGGCGAGGAACAGCCGCGCGTCGGGTTCGACCGGCATGCCGATCGCCTTCCCGACCCGAGCGGCCTCGGCCGCGATCGCCTCGGCCGCGTCGAATTCCCCGTTCCAGGCGGTCACCACGGCGAGCGGGACCAGGCTGCGCGGCAGTTCGGTGAGCGCACCGGCGGCCCGGGCGGCGTCGGCGGCCCGGCCCAGCGTGTCGCGCATGGCATCGTCGTCCCACAGCGCGGCCCCGACGCCGCCGGCCAGCCACCCCCACCGGGCCGGGATCGGCCGGGTGGCGAGGGCGGCGGCCGCCCGCGTGAGCAGGGGGATCGCCTCGCCCGGCCCGTCGGTGACCAGCCGGGCGTAGCCGGTGAGAATGAGGTCGAGCAGCCCCGGCTCCCCCGCCGGCGGAGGCACCGACCGCGAAACCGCCGCCAGCCGACTGGCGGTCCGGGCGCGGCCGACCGGATGATGTCCGGCCGGGTGCTGTCCGGCCGGGTGGCCTGCAGGCGGACCGTGAGCGGACGGGTGCTGTCCGGCCCCGTGACGTGCGGCCGCGTGGCCTGCGGGCGGATCGTGTGCGGGCGGATCGTGTGCGGGCCGGTGCGGCGGGGGCGGCGGGGGCGGCGGGGGCGGCGGGCCGGAAACCTCGGCCAGGTTGCGGGCGGCGCGGGCGGCGGCACCCCAGGCAAGCAGGTAGGCCTCGCGAGCCAGGTCAAGGTCGAACGGCTCGAGCTGCCGCGCCGCAGCCAGCATCGCCGAGAGCGCCTGGTCGGCGACGTCGACCGGCTCCAGCCGGCCCGCGTAGGCGGATCCAGGCCCCCCACCGCCGACCCGACCGAGACCGGCACCGTCAAACCGGCCGACACCGCCACCATCAACCCAACCGACACCGGCCCCGGCCACCGGACCGAGACCGCCACCGTCAACCCGACCGACACCGGCCCCGGCCACCGGACCGAGACCGCCACCGTCAACCCGACCGACACCGGCCTCGGCAGCCGGGCCGAGGCCGACCCGATCGGCCGGAGCAACACCCGCACCGTCAACCCGACCGAGGCCGTCACGGTCAACGCGATTGAGGCCGTTGTCAGCCGCCGGGCCGAGGCCGGCCGGACCGGCCGGGCCGAGGTTGTCACGGCCGACGGGCCCGAGGTTGTCACGGCCGACGGGCCCGAGGTTGGCGCGATCGGCCGGGCCGAGAGTGCCAGGGCCGGCCGGATCGAGGCTCGAGCGGTCCGCCGGACCCGGGCCGGCGGGGTCGAGCGGTGCGATGCCGGCCGCGTCGGGCGGGGTCGGATGGGCGGTGCCGGGCCGGGCCGGAGGGGCGCCGGCAGGCCGGGTTGGATGGGCGCCGGCGGGCGCCGGGTGGGTGGTGCCGGGCCGGGCCGGGTGGGCGCTGTCGAGGAGTGCGAGGCGGGCCCGGACGAGCTGGGCCTTCGCCCGCACCAGGTCGTCCTCGGCGTCGCGGGCGGCCACGCCGGCCAGGGAGCGGGCGGCCTCCAGGTCGCCGGCCCGCAGGCTGACGTCGGCCGCCGTGGCCGCGCGGGTGGCGCGCCGGGCCGGGTCGGCGGTCAGGGCCACCGCGCGCTGCCGGAAGGCGGCCGCGGCCGCGAGACCACCACGGTCGCGGGCGCGGCCGGTCGCCTGTTCGAGGGCGAGCGCGACCGACTCGTCGGGGGCCGGGGCCGCGGCGGCCAGGTGCCACGCCCGGCGGTCGGGGTCGGTGCGCTGGTCGGTCAGCCGGGCGAGCACGCGGTGCGCGCGGCGCCGGTCCTCGTCCGGCGCGGACCGGTAGGCCGACAACCGCACGAGGGGGTGCGCGAAGGTTACGCGTACGTCGATGGCCAGAAGCCCCTCGATGCCGGCGCCGAGCGCCGAAGCCGGAGTGACGCCGAGCTGTTCGGCGGCCCGCCAGACCAGGGCCGGGTCGCCGACCGGTTCGGCCGCCGCGACCAGCAGGAGCAGCCGGGCCGGCCCGGGCAGCGCCGCGATGCGTTCGCGCAGGGCCGGGTCGTCCGGGCTGTCCGCCGAGAGCAGGGCGAAGCCGCCGGCCAGCCGCGGTACGGGCAGGCCGTTCGGGAAGTCGCGCAGCGCCAGCGGGTTGCCGCGGGTCTCGGCGACGATCCGATCGAGCACGTGCGGGTCGAACGGGCCGTGGGTGACCGAGCGGAGCAGCGCCTGCGCGTCCGCCTCGGGCAGCCCGGCGATCTCCAGCTCGGGGAGTCCGCGCAGGTCGGGAGCCCGGTCGCGGGCCGCCATCACGAGACCGACCGACTCGGCGAGCAGTCGGCGGCCGACGAAGCCGAGCACCTGGGCCGACGGCCGGTCGAGCCACTGGGCGTCGTCGACCAGGCAGAGCAGCGGGCCCTCGGCCGAGGCGTCGGAGAGCAGGCCGAGGACGGCCAGCGCGACCAGGAAACGTTCGGGCGGGCGGCCGTCGCGGGTGCCGAAGACCGTTTCCAGGGCCGTACGCTGCGGCGGCGGCAGCTTCGGCAGCCGGTCGAAGAGCGGCGCGCAGAGCCGGTGGAGCGCGGCGTACGAGAGCTCGGTCTCCGCTGCCAGGCCGGTGGTGCGCAGGAGGCCCAGCCCGGTCGCGGTGGCCGCGGTGTGGTCGAGCAGGGCCGTCTTGCCGACCCCGGCCGGCCCGTGCAGCACCAGCACCCGGCTCTCGCCCGCGCGCAGGGCAGCGAGCAGCGTGTCGAGAGCGGACCGTTCCGGTCCGCGCCCGAGCAGCTCGACGCCGTGCCCTGTTTCCTGCCCCCGACCCGCCACGTTGCCCGCCTTCGTCACGGTTCGTCCGCTGGTGAAGACTGCGCATTGCCGTGGTCATCCTGACCCGGATCCCGGCTCAGCAAAAGGCCCCCGAGTGTCCCGTTTCGGCGCGCGACCGGCCTCCCTCGAGAAGATCCTCGCCGAATTTCGCGGCCTCCTGAGTGGACCGCACGCGCCCGCATCGCGAGCAGGGACGGCGTGCTGGACCCCCCGGGGCGGCCGCGCAGACCGGCCTGAAAAGACCCTGGCCGCCGGTTACCCTCGGCCATTTTGAGATCACGCTACGCAATAGAAAGCCTTGCTCGTAGTTCGATGCTCGACTATGTTTCGATCTAGTTAAGGCCCCGTACCAGTAATCGGAAACGGGAGTGCCGAATGCCTACGTCCAAGTCTTTTTCCCTGATCCCGGCGGTCGTCCTCGTCGTCGCGACGATCGGAATCCCCGCCACCTCCGCCTCCGCGGCCGCCGCCCCGTCCTGCCCCTGGGTCGGCTCGCACGCCTCGCTCGACGACCGCACCGCCGAGGTGGTCGGGCAGATGACCCTGGACGAGAAGATCGCCATGGTGCACGGGGCCGGCGGGTCCGCGTACACCGGCTACATCCCCGGGGACAGCCGGCTCTGCATCCCGGCCCTCAAGATGCAGGACGGCCCGGTCGGCGTCCGGATGGCGAACACCACCCAGCTGCCGTCGGCCTCCACCCTCGCGGCCTCCTTCGACCCCGATCTGGCCCGCCTCTACGGCGGCGTGATCGGTGAGGAGGACAAGACCAAGGGGGTCGACGTCGACCTCGGGCCGACGATCAACATCGTCCGCGACCCGCGCTGGGGACGCGCCTTCGAGTCCTACAGCGAGGACCCCTGGCTGACCGGGCAGATCGGCGCCGCCGACATCGAGGGCATCCAGGGCCAGGGCGTGATGGCGCAGGTCAAGCACTACGCCGTCTACAACCAGGAGACCAACCGCAACACGATCGCGGACAACGCGATCGTCGACGACCGTACCGTCCGCGAGATCTACACCGCCGCGTTCGGTGACATCGTCACCGAGGCCGACCCGTCCTCGGTGATGTGCTCCTACAGCGCGATCAACGGGGTCTTCGCCTGCGAGAACGCCTACCTCAACACGATCCTCAAGAAGGACTTCGGGTTCGGCGGGTTCATCACCTCGGACTGGGGCGGCACCCACAGCACGGTCGGGTCGGCCAACGCCGGCATGGACATGCAGATGCCGGACGGCTCCTACTTCGGCGCGGCCCTCAAGGCGGCCGTGCTGGCCGGTCAGGTGCCGCAGAGCCGGCTCGACGACATGGTCAGCCGGATCGTGGTCGAGGAATTCCGGTTCGGACTGTTCGACCACCCGTCGCCCGACACCCCGGACGCGATCGCGGCGAACGCCGAGCACATCGCGACCGCCCGCGACGTCTCCCAGGACGGGACGGTGCTGCTGAAGAACGACGGCGCGATCCTGCCGCTGAACGACAAGAAGCTCAAGTCGATCGCGGTGATCGGCGACGGCGCGGGGCCGAACACGATGTCGCACGGCGGCGGCAGCGCGGTCGTCAACGGCACCGGGACGGTCACACCGTACGACGGCATCAAGGCGCGCGCCGGCCGGCGGATCGACGTCGAGTACGCCCAGGGCAACGCCCCGGCGACCGGCGCGCTGCCGGCGATCGGCGCGCAGTACTTCGGTTCGGGTCTGCAGGGCGCCTATTACGACAACACGACGCTGTCGGGCACGCCGGTCGCTACGCGCACCGACCCGGACGTCTCGTACACCTGGACCGGCAGCCCGCCGATCGCCGGGCTGGGATCGACCAACTATTCCGTCAAATGGACCGGCACGCTGACCCCGCCGACCACCGGCACCTACACCTTCGCGCTCTCCAGCGACGACGGCAGCCGCCTGTTCATCGACGGCAAGCAGGTCATCGACAACTGGCGCGACCAGGGGACGAATACGGAACAGGCCGCGGTGCAACTGACCGCCGGCCAGTCCGTACCGGTGGAGGTCGACTTCTATCAGGCCGGCGGCGACTCGGTCGTCAACCTCGGATGGCAGCCGCCCGGCGCCGACCTGCTCAAGCAGGCCACCGACCTGGCCGCGAAGTCGGACGTGGCGGTCGTCTACGCCAACGACTTCGAGTCCGAGGGCAGCGACCTGGCGGACATCGACCTGCCGGGCACCCAGAACCAGCTGATCAGCGCGGTCGCGGCGGCCAACCCGCGCACGATCGTGGTGCTCAACACCGGCAGCGCGGTCACGATGCCGTGGCTGAATCAGGTCAAGGGTGTCTTCGAAGCCTGGTATCCGGGCCAGGAGTCGGGCAACGCGATCGCCGGGCTGCTCTTCGGCGACGCCGATCCGTCGGGCAAGCTGCCGGTCACCTTCCCGGCCTCGCTCGCCCAGGTGCCGGCCTCGACGACTGCGCAGTGGCCCGGCGTCGGCGGAAGGGTCGAGTACTCGGAGGGTCTGAAGGTCGGCTACCGCTGGTACGACAGCCAGGGCCTCACCCCGCTGTTCCCGTTCGGCTACGGCCTCTCGTACACCTCGTTCCAGGTGAGCAACCTGACGCTGTCGAGCGGCACGCTCGCCGAGAACGGCAAGCTGTCGGCAAGCGTCGACGTGACCAACACCGGGTCGCGGGCGGGATCCGAGGTGGTCCAGCTCTATCTGACCTCCCCGGCCGCGGCCGGCGAGCCGGCCGCCCAGCTCAAGGCCTTCGCGAAGGTCGCGCTTTCCGCGCACCGGACCAAGCGCGTACGCCTTCAGCTGAGCGCACACGACGCCTCGTACTGGAACACCGACGCCCAGGCCTGGACGCTCGCCGCCGGCTCCTATGCCGTACGCGTGGGTACGTCGTCGCGGGACCTGCCGCTGTCCGCATCGTTCACTGTGGACCACCACCGGTCCCCGCTTCACCAAGGTGACCGCACCGGCCGTGGCCACACCCGGTAAGGATTTCACGGCCACGACGGCGTTCACCAACGACGCGACCGAAGCGGTGACGTCGGCCCGCACCACATTGCGGCTGCCGTCCGGGTGGACCGCGAAGGCGCTCACACCGGCGACGTACGCCTCGGTCGCTCCACGTCAGACGGTGACCGCCCGCTGGTCGGTCACCGTTCCGGCCGGGGCGGCCGGCGGCTCCGCCGCGGTCACCGCCACGACCCGCTACACCGGGTCGGACCACCGGCCTGCCGCCTCGGGCACGGCGAACGTCAGCATCGCCTACCCGGACCTGGCCGCCGCCTTCAACGCGGTCGCGGTCAGCGACGACGCGAACCCGGCGGCCGGCAACTTCGACGGCTCGGGCTACAGCTATTCGGCGCAGGCCCTCGCCTCGGCCGGGGTCACCGCGGGCGGCCCGATCGGCGGCTTCACGTGGCCGTCGGCCGCGCCCGGCCAGCCGGACGTCGTGACCGCCCAGGGCCAGGTGATCCTGCAGGGCGGCTCCGGGCCGGCGCTCGCCTTCCTGCTCGCCGGGACGAGCAGCCTGCAAAGTGGGACGGTCACCGTGACCTACACCGACGGGACCACCTCGTCGGGCACGGTCACCGCCCCCGACTGGTACAACAACGCGGCCGCGCCGGGCTCGGCCCTGGTCGTGACCACGCCGCACTGGAACCGGCCCGCCGGCAGCACGTTGCCGGCCGATCACCAGGTCAGCCTGTACTCGAGTTCGGTGCCGCTGACCGCCGGCAAGACCGTCGCCTACCTGACCCTGCCGTCCAACAGCGGCCTGCACGTCTTCGCCACCGCCGTAAGTCCGCCGACCGCCCGGTAATGGCGTTGCCCTTGCCGGGCAGGGGCAATAACGTTGTCGGCACCGAAGGCTTTGGAGGCCCTGATGTCATGTTCGTCGAGTTGTCGCCCGGGCTAGGCATCGCCTTCTGCACGTTTTGACACCGCCGCCCGGACGACCGGGCGGCGGCTTTTTGCCGGCCGGCCCGCGCAGGGAGACGCCAGCCGATAGGCGCCGGCCGCCGCCTCGAAAGCGGTTGGGGGTAAAACCCGTGGGCGTTCGACTCGCCCCGTCTCCGCGAAACCCGGCCGTATGCCCGAGTGGTGAGGGAACCGCCTGCAACGCGGTCAACG
This sequence comes from Actinoplanes sp. NPDC051343, assembly GCF_044455125.1. Classification (NCBI taxonomy): domain Bacteria; kingdom Bacillati; phylum Actinomycetota; class Actinomycetes; order Micromonosporales; family Micromonosporaceae; genus Actinoplanes; species Actinoplanes sp. NPDC051343. The sequence goes on along the minus strand of NZ_JBITEL010000006.1, from coordinate 558,311 downwards.
CCGGTTCGATTCCGGCTACGGTCTCCGACGTACCGGAAAAGGCGGCCCCACCTTCAGTCGACCAGGCCGGACTGGTAGGCGAACACCACCAGCTGGGCGCGGTCGCGGGCGCCCAGCTTCACCATCGCGCGGCTGACGTGGGTGCGGGCGGTCGCCGGGCTGACCACCAGGCGCTCGGCGATCTCGTCGTTGCTCAGGCCCTCGCCGACCAGGCCGACGATCTCGCGTTCCCGGTCGGTCAGGGTGCCCAGCCGGGGGTGCGGCCGGGTCGGGCGGGCCGTGCGGTGGGCGAACTCGGCGACCACGCGGCGGGTCACGCTCGGCGAGAGCAGGGCCTCGCCGGCGGCCACGACACGGATCGCGCGCAGGAGTTCGGCCGGCTTGGTGTCCTTGATGAGGAAGCCGCTGGCGCCGAGGCGGAGCGCGTCGAAGACGTACTCGTCGAGTTCGAACGTGGTCAGCACCACCACCCGGGTGTCCCGGGTGCGCGGGTCGCCGGCGATGCGGCGGGTGGCCTCGATGCCGTCGACGCCGGGCATGCGGATGTCCATCAGGACCACGTCGGGGCGCAGCTCGCGGGCCAGTTCCACGGCGCGCAGGCCGTCGGCGGCCTCGCCGACCACGGTCAGGTCGTCCTCGCTGTCGAACAGGGTCCGCAGGCCCAGGCGGACCAGGTCCTGGTCGTCGGCGATCAGCACACGGATCACAGCGGAAAGCTACCGCGTACGCGAAAGCCGCCGGCGGGCCCCGGGCCCGCCTCGAAGGTTCCCCGGAGGGCCGTGACGCGTTCCCGCATGCCGTTGATGCCGTGCCCCTCCTCGGCCGGGCCACCGCGACCCGTATCGGTCACCGTCACAATCAGCGCCTCCGGTTCGTGGTCGATGGTGACGGTCGCCCGCGCCGGGCCCGCATGCCGGAGCACGTTGGTGAGCGACTCCTGGACGAGACGGTAGGCGGCGACGTCGACGGCGACCGGCAGATCCCCCGGCGTACCCGGGAACTCGACAGTGACCGGCACGCCCGTGCCGGACATCCGCTCGACCAGGTCGGGCAGGCGGGCGAGGCCCGGGGTGGGAGCGCGGAGACCCGAAGGGTCGGAGCGGCGGATTACCGCGAGGGTGGTCCGCAGCTCGTCGAGCGCCTCCTTGCTGGTGCGGCTGATCGCGATCAGCGCCTCCTCGGCCTGCTCGGGGCGCTTCGGCAGCAGATGCAGGGCGATCTCGGCCTGCATGTTGATCGCCGAGAGGCCGTGGCCGACCACGTCGTGCACCTCCTGGGCGATGCGGAGGCGTTCCTCGAGGAGGTGCTCGGCTTTCACCCGGGCGTTGCCCTCGGCGGTCGTCCGGGCAACGACGCCGACGGCGAACGGAACGATGGTCCAGGCCGAGAACGGCAGGACTCCGGTCGGGGTGGCGCCGGAATCCCCGACCGCACCGTGCACGAGGAGCGCGATCGTGCTGAGGGCGCAGGCGCTCGCCGAGATCCGCAGCGGAAGGCGCCGGCCGACGGTGAAGACGGCAACCACCAGCGAGATCTGGATCGGGCCGTACGGGAAGCCGAGGATCAGATAGAGCGAGGTGGCGGCGGTGGTCGCGGCGAGGGCGGCGAGGGGCGCCCGGCTGCGCGCGACCAGGGCGAGCGCGGCGATGGTGACCAGTGCGTAGGCGAGCGGGCCGAGGCGGTCACTGCCGTGCTGCACGTAGGCCGCCCAGCGGGTGCCGAACAGGCCGATCACCAGCACGATGAGGGCCACGGCGGCGTCCCTCGTCCATTTGGCCATGCGGCCCATCCTGCCCGGTCGGGGCCGGGGCAGCGTCGGCCGCCGGGCGGCTTTTCCGGTACGTCGGAGACCGTAGCCGGAAACGTAATTAAAGGGCGGACGGTGGATTGATCGCCGACTTCGAGATCCCGGAGTCGGTGACGCCCCGCTTGGCCAGGATCTTGGCGTAGTCGCCGGTGGCGGCGTGACGACCTACGCGGCGAACCGGAGCCTGGCCATCGACCCGCCGGCCCCCGACGGCTCGGTGGTTCTCGACTTCAACCGGGCCACCGACCTGCCCTGCGCGTACACCGAGTTCGCCACCTGCCCGCTGCGCCCGTCCGGGAACCACCTGCCGATCGCCGTCGAGGCGGGCGAAAAGACCCCGGCGGTGGAGGTCACGGTTTGACGGTTCCTGGCCCGGGTAGGCGCGAAGCATGAACAGTCTCGTGCGCGCGGGCCTGCTGGGCGCCGCGACCGGTGCCCGGAGCGCCACGCCGCTGGCCGCGCTGGCCGCGCAGGGTGACAACCGGTGGCTCAAGGTTTTCGCCACGGCGGCGGCGGGCGGGGAGCTCATCGCCGACAAACTTCCGGCTACGCCGAGCCGCGTGAAACCCGCACCCCTGACCGCCCGCATCGTGACCGGGGCGGTGGCCGCCGGCCTGGACGCCCGGCGCCGGGGGCGCGGCGTGGCCGGGCCGGCCCTGGTCGGCGCGTCGGCCGCCGCCGTGGCCAGCTACGCCGGGGCGTGGTGGCGGGCCTTCGCGACCCACCGGGGCTACGCCACGCCGGCCGCCCTGGCCGAGGACGGCGCCGCGATCCTGCTCGCCACCCTCGGCTCTAGTCGTCGGTGAGGAGATCGATGACGGCCTTCTCGCCGCCGTTGCGGGCCACCTCGCCCTGCTCGAACTTCTCGACCACGCGCGGGTCCACGTAGGCGCTGCGGGCCACCGCGGGCGTGTTGCCGAGCTTGTCGGCGACGTCGCGCATCGCGGCGGCCACCGCCTTCTTGCGGGCCGTCTTCGTCGGCTGCGGGCCCTTGTCGGCCAGGGATGCCGCGGCCGCGGCGGTTCCGTGCCAGGTGCGGAAGTCCTTCGCCGTCATCCCGGCGTCGCGGAGGTAGGCGTTGACGTCCTCGGCGTGGATCTCGTGCCAGCGTTTGCCCTCGTAGTAGGCGAACAGCCGGTCCTGGTCGCGGCGCCGGCGCCGGAGGTCCCGCAGGACCTGGCAGACCTCGCCGTCGCCGACCGAGACCGCGTGCGAGATACCCGACTTGCCGGTGAACTCGAGCAGCACGCAGCCGCCCTTGCCACGAACGTGCTCGGGCCGCAGCGTGGTCAGCCCGAACGACGGGTCCTCCGCGCGCTGGGCCGACTCGTCGCCGCCCACCCGCAGGTGACCGAGGTCGAGCAGCCGGACCATCGCGGCGAGCACCCGGTCGCGGGTCAGGCCGCGGCCGGACAGGTCGCCGCACAGCTGCTCGCGCAGCTTGGGCAGTTCGGCGGCGACTTCCAGCGCGTGGTCGAACTTCTTCGAGTTCTGCCGGGTGCGCCAGACCTCGTGATACATGTACTGCTTGCGGCCGGCCGCATCGCGCCCCGTCGCCTGGATGTGGCCGCGCGGATCCGGACTGATCCACACGTCCTCCCACGCGGGCGGGATCACCAATGCCTTGATGCGTTCGACCGCCTCCGGGTCGTGAAGGGGCTGACCGTGCTCGTCCACGTACCGGAAACCGCGCCCGGACCGCCGCCGGCCGTAACCGGCCTTGCCGGGGTTGCTGCGCCGCAGGCGCATGGGAACTCCTTCGAGAAAGAAGGGCGGCGGGGAGATCCGCCCGATCCTCCCGCCGCGGTCACGCCCGTGCGGAAGGTCAGCGCTTGCCCTTGCGCGCGGCGGTCTTCTCGTCGCGGACGCCCTCGGTGAGCAGGGTGCCGGACTCGGTTTCGAGGTGGGCGCGGACGAACCAGTGGAACTGTTCCAGCCGGCCGGTCTGCGCGACCAGCATGTCCTCGGTGACCGGGTCGGCCTGTTCGGCCTTCTCGATCGCCTCGCGGTGGGCCTCGAGGATTCCGCTGTAGACGATGTCGAGGGCGGCCAGGTGGGCGTTCGTGTCGGCGCGGCCGATCGAGTAGTCGTCCCAGCTGCGCTGCGCGACCAGGGCGCCCGGCGTGCCGACCGGGGAGCCGCCCAGCGTGGCGATGCGCTCGGCCAGGTCGTCGACCATCAGCCGGACGGCGTCGACCTGCGGGTCGAGCATCTGGTGCACGGCGATGAAGTGCGGGCCGACGACGTTCCAGTGCACGTGTTTGAGGGTGAGCGCGAGATCGTTCAGTGCGTTCAACCGGTCCTGCAGCAGGGCGATCACCTCGCCCGCGGCGTCCGGCTTCATCCCCGGGACGGTGTAGCCCGGGGCGCTGTTCTTACGGGTACGTGGAGGCATTTCCGCGGAATTCCCTTCTGTGGCAACGCCAAACCGGCCTACAGGAACTCGGTGCGGTACATCTCGATGAGCTCGCCGTAGTGCGGCCCCATGTTGGCGATGTAGACCTCGTCGAAGCCGGCCTTCTCGTACGCCTGCAACTGCGAGGCGTGCTTGGCCGGATCGGGTCCGCAGGCCACCGACTCGCGCATCATGTCCTCGGTGACCAGCTGCGACGCCTGCTCGAAGTGCTTCGGCGACGGCAGCACCTGCGAGAGTTCGCCCGGCACGCCGCTGTTGGGCCACAGCCGGTGCGCCGTCTTGACGCCCTCCTCCTCGGTCCGCGCCCACGACCCCTTGAACCCGCCCTGCACCGGCTTGTCGCCGCCGCCCATGTCGCGGAACCGGCGCACCAGGTCGGCGTCCGGCATCGTCGACACGTAGCCGTCGCCGATCCGCGCCGCGACCTCCAGGGCCCGGGGCCCGAACGCCGAGACGTAGACCTTCGGCGGCCGCGGCGGCAGCGTGTAGACCTGGGCCTGGTCGACCGTGTAGTGCTTGCCGTGGTGGGTCACGAATCCGCCGTCCCACAGCTCCCGCATCACCCCGACGGCCTCTTCGAGCATCTCCAGCCGTTCCTCGGCGAACGGCCACCGATCACCCAGGATGTGCTCGTTGAGTGCTTCGCCGGTGCCGACGCCGAGCACGAAACGGCCGTCGTGCAGCACCGCGCTGGTCGCCGCCGCCTGCGCCACGACGGCCGGGTGGATGCGCATGATGGGGCAGGTGACGGCGGTCGTCACCGGAATGCTGACGACCTGGCTGAGCGCTCCGATGATGGACCAGACGAACGGGCTCTGCCCCTGCTCATCGTTCCACGGGTGGTAATGGTCGGAGATCCAGAGGCTCTGGAAGCCCGCTTCCTGAGCCATTTTCGCCTGCTCGATGAGCTGGGCCGGCGTGTATTCCTCGCACGACAGGAAGTATCCGATTCGCATCCGGACCGGATACCCCCTGTCGGCTCAGCCAAGCGCCTCGCGTGCGGCTTCGAGGACTTCTTTCTCGCCGATGGCGAGCAAGGCCGGATGCGGGGGGCCGGGCCGGTCGCCCGGCTCGCTCCGGGTGCCTTTCCAGAGCTTGCGGTGGTACGCGCGGTCCGGCGGTCCCCACCTCTCGGGCGACATCGGCCCGAACAGGGTCACCGAGGGGGTTCCGTACGCGGTGGCCAGGTGCGAGATCCCGGTGTCTCCGCTGATGACGAGCCGGGCGTGGGCGACCAGGGCGGCCAGTTCGCCGAGACCGGTGGTGGGCACGTCGTGTCCGGTGAGGCCGGCCGCTTCGGCGACGCGTACGCCCAGAGGCCGCTCGTCGCCGCCAGCCGTGACCACGATCCGGTGCCCGTCGGCGCGAAGCGCCCGGGCGACCGCCGCGAAGCGCTCCGGGGGCCACCGTCGTGTGCCGGATTTCGCGCCCGGGTGGATGATCGTGAGTCCGCGCGGCACCTCGATGTTCGGGGTCGCCAGGCCGAGTTCTTCCCGGTCGGCGGGCACGCCGTAGTGGTCGAGGAGCCGGCACCAGCGGGCGACCTCGTGTTCCTCGCCTGTGGATAACCGGATCGGATCGTCGGGTCCGGGCGCTACTGTCGGCCCCACCCAACCGGGGTGGGGGGCGGTTTGTGGCGGGGCGAAGATCCATGGCGGCCCGTCGAAATGTCCGGCTTCGGCATTCCGGAAGGCCCACAGCTTGCTCGGTGAGACCGCCTGCAGCAAGCGGTGCGACTCGGGCCCGCTGCCGTGCAGGTTGACGGCGATCGCGGGCTGCAGATCATCCGGCAGGCGCGCGTCCAGGCCGGGCGTGTCGACGACGGCGCTGACACCGCCGATCAGATCGATCAGCGGCGTCAGGCCGACCGGCGCGGCGAGAGCCAGCGGCTCGGCCGGATACACGGTCCGCAGCCCACGGATCGCGGGCACGGCCGTGGCGAGATCGCCCAGGCCGAGCGCCCGCAGAACCAGGATCACGGGTAGGAGCTTTCGGTTTCGGCCGCGATGACCAGTTCCCGGACCGCGCAACCGACCGGTTGGGCGAGCGCGAACATGATGGCCGCGGCGACGTTGGCCGGGTCGTTGAGGATCGCGTCCGGGCCCGGCTTGTACTGGTCGTCGCGCTCGTCGAAGAACTTCGTCCGCATGCCGCCGGGGATGACCAGGGTGACGTTGACCTGGCCGGCCAGTTCGGCGGCGAGCGAGCGGGTGAAGCCGACGACCCCGAATTTGGCCGCGCAGTAGGCCGTCGCGTCGCCGACCGCCTTGATGCCCAGCGTCGACGAGATGGTGACCACGCTGCCGTGGGACTGTTTGAGGGCGGGCAGCGCGGCCCGGATCACGGCCGCGGTGGAGAGCAGGTCGATGGTGACGATGCGGTCCCAAGTTTCGCCGGGGATGTCGGCCAGGGCGCCGGGCACGTCCATGCCGGCCGCGGTGACCACGCCGTCGACGGTGCCGCCGGCCCGCTCGACCGCGGATCGGGTTGCCTCCTCCGCCGCCCGGGTGTCGGCCAGGTCGCAGGAGATCCACTCGATGCCCTCGCGGGGCGGCTGCCGGTCGATGACGTACGGCCGGCCGCCCGCCTTGACCACCGCTTCGACGACGGCGGCACCCAGGCCGCTCGAACCACCGGTGACGATGACTGCATCCATGCTCATTTACCTCCGGATCGGGCCGCGGCGATAGTGCGGGTGGTGGAGCGGCCGTCGACGTACGGGACGATGACGGTCTGGCCGCCCCAGGTCTTGACCAGTTCGGCTTCGGGCAGGTCGGGGCCGCCGTCGGCGTAGTCGCCGCCCTTGACCCAGATGTCGGGCCGCAGCCAGGTGAGGACCGCGGACGGGGTCGTCTCGTCGAAGACGACGACGGCGTCGACGCAGTCCAGGGCGGCCAGCAGGCGGCCCCGGTCGGCTTCGGCGTTGAGGGGCCGGTCGGGGCCCTTGAGGTCCCGGACCGAGGCGTCGCTGTTGAGGCACACGATGAGGCAGTCGCCGAGGGCCCGGGCCGCGCGCAGGGTGGCCAGGTGACCGATGTGCAGCAGGTCGAAGCAACCCCCGGTGGCCACGACGGTTCCCCCGCGCGCTTTCACCTCGGCGGCGATGCGGCCGGCCTCGTCCGCCCCGATCCGGCCGGGCTCGGCGTCGGGTTCGGGCGGGGACAGGGCCGCCGTCACGCCACCGGCGGCGACGTAGGCGGTCGCTTCGGAAACCGCGGTCTGAACGGCTTCGGACACCAGCGCGCCGTCGGCGAGAGCGAGCGCGGCCGCGGAAGCGAACCGGTCCCCCGCTCCGCAGGTGTCGCCCTGCACCGCGCCCGGGGTGGCGACGGCGAGCGGTGTCGGCCCGGAATGGCAGAGCACCGCGCCGTCGGCACCGCACGTCACCACGACCGCACCGGCCCGCCAGCGCTGCCGCAGCACATGCCCGGCCCGCTGGGCGACGACCAGCGCCGAGCCGCCACCGGCGTCGCCCGCGAGCTTGCACACCTCGGCCAGGTTCGGCGTCACCAGGCGGGCGTCCGGCACCGGCGCCGGCCCGTTCGGGTGCGGGTCCCAGACCAGCGGCGCCTTGGTCTCACCGAGGGCCGCCCGGATCGCGGGATGCCGGGCCACCCCGCGGCCGTAGTCGCTCACCAGCAGCGCCGGTGCCGTCCGGATCACGTCGAGGGCGGCCGCAGGCGCGTCGCCGGGCGCCTGCGGCTCGCCACCCCGGTCCAGGCGCAGCAGCACCTGACCGCCCGAGCGCAACCGCACCTTCTCCGGCGTGGAGCCGGGCAGCGGCAGCGCGTACACCTGAACACCGGCCGCCGTGAGCAGCTCGGTGAGCCGTTCCCCCGCGGCGTCCGCCGCGATCGCGGTGACCAGTGCGACTTTGCGGCCGTCCGCCGCCGCGAGCATCGCGGCGAGGCCGGCGCCGCCCGGCCGCTCGGAGGCCGATGCCTCGTCGAGCACCGGGGCCGGTGCGTCCGGGGCGATCCGGCGGACCGCTCCCTCGACGTCGCGGTCCAGCAGGGTGTCACCGACGATCACAAGATCGGGCTTTTCCATGACAGGGCTCCCCAGGAAGCGATCGATGTGCTCGCACAGGACGTGCACCGATACCAGGTGCAGCTCCTGCACGACCTGGCCTTCCGGCGAGGGGCAGCGCAGCACCTCGTCGCAGGCGCCGGCGAGCGGGTTGTCACCGGCTCCGGTCATCGCCCACGTCCGCACGCCGATCTCCCGCGCGGCGCGGGCGGCGGCGAGCAGATTGGGGCTGCTGCCGCTGGTCGACAGCAGCATCAGCACGTCGCCCGGACGTCCGTGTGCCCGCACCTGCCGGGCGAAGACCTCGTCGTAGCCGTAGTCGTTGCTGATCGCGGTGACCGCGGACGAGTCCGCGGTGAGCGCGATCGCCGACAGCGGCATCCGGTCGTCGCGCAGTTTGCCGGCCAGTTCGGCCGCCAGATGCTGGGCTTCGGCCGCGCTGCCGCCGTTTCCGGCCACGAGCAGGCGCCCGCCGCCCTTCAGCAGCCGTGCGAGTTCGGAGCCCCAGTCGGCCAGGCGAACGGCAACCGAGCGGTAGCCCTCCAACGAGGACGCCAGCGCGCTGAGGTGGTCGTCGAGCGGATCCATCAGGCGACCGCCGCCTCGGAGACGGCCACTGACTCGTACACCCCGGTCAGGCGGGCGGCGACGCGCGGCCAGGCGTACGCGTAGGCGGCCCGGTCGACCGCGGCGGCGCCGTACGCGACCCGCCGCATGTCGTCGCCCAGCAGCTGCCGCAGAGCGGTGCCGAGCGCGCGCGGATCGCGGGGCGGCACCAGGTCGCCGGTCACGCCGTCGACCACGGTGTCGGTGAGACCGCCGACCGCACTTGCCACGACCGGCACACCGCACGCCATCGCCTCGAGCGGGCTGAGGCCGAACGGCTCGTACCACGGGGTCGCGGCGACCACATCGGACGACCGGTACCAGGCCGGCATCTCCTGCGCCGGCACCGCGCCGAGCAGCCGTACCCGGTCGGAGACCTTCAGCTCGGCCGCGAGCCGCCGCAGCTTCTGGGCGTACGGGTCGACCGCCAGCCGCCCGGCCGGCGGGCCACCGGCGACCACCAGATCGGCGCCCGGCACCCGCGGCAGCGCCCGGATCAGGTCCTCGATGCCCTTGCGCTCGACCAGCCGGGCGACGGTCAGGATCCGTGCCCGGCCCCTCTCCCGCGGCGCGGCCGGGCCCTCGGGGCTGAACACCTCGGTGTTGACGCCGGAGGGCAAGAGCGTCATCCGGGTCCGCGGCACGCCCAGGTTCAGCAGTTCGGCGCGCTCGTCCTCGCACTGCACGATCACCCGGTCGACGGCCCGCCCGAGTTCCCGCTCGTACGCGATCCGGTGCGCCGGGCTCGTGTCGGCCGCGCCCTGATGGCGGCGCTTGACCACGCCGAGCGCGTGATAGGTCAGCACCACGGGCACGTCGCACGCGCGCCTCGCGGTCACCGTGGCGAGGCCGCTCATCCAGAAGTGGGCGTGCGCGACGTCCGGCCGCCACCCGCGCTGCCAGTCCCGGGCCATCCACTCCGCGAACGCGCCCATGAACGGCAGCAGTTCGTCCTTGGGCAACACTTCGGCGGGCCCGGCCGGCACGTGCACCACGTCGACCCCGTGACCGAACGGCACGACATCGGGCAGATCGGGGCTGTCCCGGCGGGTGTAGACGCGTAGCGAATGTCCCTGCCCGGCCAGCGCGGCGGCCAGCTCGGCGACGTGCTTGTTCTGGCCGCCCGCGTCGACGCCGCCGAGGGCGGCCAGCGGACTGGCGTGTTCCGAGATCATCGCGATGCGCATGATTCCTCCTCGAGAAGCTGATCCCAGTCCGCCAGGAACCGGTCCAGGCCGTAACGGGTGAGCGCGACCTGGCGCGCCCGGGCCCCGAGCCGGGCGGCCGCCTCCGGCTCGTCGAGCAGCCACTGGGCGGCCTCGACCAGGGTGTCGACCCGGGTGGAGAGCACGCCGGCGTCCGGCGGCACGGCCGCGACCGCCTCGGTGGTGGCCAGCGCGAGCACCGGCATCCCGATCTGCATGGCCTCGATCAGGCTCAGGCCGAGCGACGTCCAGCGGCACAGGTGCAGGTAGGCCCGGCGGCGCGCGATCTGCTCGTGCATCACCCGCTGGGGTGGGTCGTCGTAGGTGGTGATGCGGGGGTGGTCGAGCCCGGACACGCCCATGCCGAAGACGTCGATCGGGGCGACCCCGGTGAACCGTCCGAACAGGTCGGTGCCGGTGACACGGCCCCGGCGGACGGGCTCGTTGGTGACGATCGCCAGCCGTTCCTGCTCGCCGGTCCAGCGGGCGGCCGGCTCGACGATGCCGTGTTCGATGACCGTGGTGCGGGTGGCGCCGGTGTCCCAGAACAGCTCGTTGAAGTGGGTGACGTGGGCGATGATCAGGTCGTCGCGGTCGGCCATCGGGTGCCGGGTGAGGGGGACGTCGCCCTTCGGGGTGTTGTGCTCGACGTAGACGACCGGCACGTGCGGCGGCACCAGGTCGAGTTCGTGCGGGCGCTGCACGATCGCCACGTCGATGTCGGTGATCTCCTCGAGGGGCCGTTCCTCGACCGACTGCGGCCAGTCGAAGGTCTGCGCGCGCCCGCGGCCCCAGGCGTCCCGGGCCTCGTTGACCGGCACCAGGTAGCGGTGTTTGCCCTGGACGAACGCGGTGGCCCAGGAGCCGTGCACATGCCAGAGGAGGATGTTCACGCGGCGACCTCGCTGAGTTGACTCCGGGTCAGCCGGGCGACAGCTTCGACGACCTCGGCCGGCTCGATGGTGGACAGACAGGGGTGCCCGGGCACCGGGCAGACGACCGCGCGGCTGTCCCGGCAGGCCGCACCGGCCCGGCCGAGTCGCACGGCCGGCACCCGATAGGGGCCCCACTTTCCATAGGGGACGGTCGGCGCGAAGAGACTGACGACGGGGGTGCCGACCGCGGCGGCCAGATGAGCCGGGCCGGTGTTGCCGACGACGAGGCACTTCGCGCCCGCGATCAGTTGCGCCAGCTCGGCGAGACCCATCGGTCCGGCATCGTCACCGACCGACTTCGCCAGCAACCGTTCGTCCGGCCCGCCGGTCACGACGACCCGGTGCCCGGCCTCGCTCAGGGCGGTCACGATGCGGCGCATCAGGTCGGGCGGGCAGGCCCGCGCCTCGACGCTGGCGCCCGGGTGGACCACGACGTAATTGCCGCCGGTCCGTCCGGCCTCCCGGTTGATCCGCAGCGCACCGTCGTCCCCGGGCGGCAGATCAAATCCGGCGGCCGCGGCGACGCTGCGGGCCCGTTCGGGTTCGGGCAGGTCTTCCGGTACGCGATGGCGAACGTCGAGCAGCGCACCCGGATAGTCCTCGCTGATCGCCGTGATCCGCCCGATACCGGCGAGCCGGAGCACGAGCGCGAGCGGCAGCGCCGACTGGTGGAACGAGGTGAACACGACCGCCTCGTCCGCGCCGGTCTCCCTGATGCGTCGGACCATCGCCTCGGTGCGGCTTGGGTCCACCGGCTCGGGCGACGGGTCGATCCAGGGCAGCCGCCACTCGATCAGCTCGTCGACGCCCGGCAGCAGCTCGGCCGCCGCCCTCCCGCGCGGGCCGCAGAGCATCACCACGCGGTCGGATCCGTGTGCCACGGCCCGGATCGCCGGCCCGGTGACCAGCACGTCCCCGGCCGAGTCGGAACGTACGACGAGCACGGTTCCGGCCTTCCCCGGTCGCGGCGCCGGCTCGGCGAGCGCCTGCCGGCGCAGAATCCGGTCGACCGCCGCGGTCAAGTCGCCGGCCACCTCCGATGCCGCCGCGACCTCGTCCGGGAGGGTGACCGGCGTCGGAACCAGCACGCCGGCCGCTCCGGCGGCCAGGGCCGCGGTCATGTCCCGGCCGATGTCGCCGACCACCACACAGCGGTACGCCTCCACGCCCAGCTCTTCGGCCGCCGCCTCGACGAGTCCCGGAGCGGGTTTGCGGCACCGGCACCCGGCGTCGCCATCGTGCGGGCAGATCTGCCACGTGTCGAACGGCCCGAGCAGTTCCTCGACCTTCCGGTTGACCGCCGCGAGCTGCTCGGCCGTGAAAAGGCCGCGGGCCAGCCCGGACTGGTTGGTGACCACGCCGACCTTCAGCCCGGCCGCCCGGACCCGGTCGAGTGCCGCCCGTGCTCCCGGCATCGGCTCGACGCGCGCCGGGTCACCGTTGTAGGGCACGTCGACGATCAGCGTGCCGTCCCGGTCGAAGAGGACCGCCTCGAACAGCCGGCTCACGCGGACACCTCCGCCGGCGGACGCGCGGTCCGGTCGTCATGCCCGCCCGGGGAACCGGCCCCGACCGGCCGGACCTGCCGCCAGTGCCACCAGCCGCGCAGCCAATGGGCGACGGCGACCGGCGGGATGGCGATGCTCGTGGCGACCATCGTCGCGGTCTCCCGGCGGTCGCGCGGCCCGGGAAGAATCCGGGCCAGTGCGAACTCGGCCGTACCGGCCGCCCACAGCGCCGCCGCCGCGGTGGCCGGTCCGCGGCGCCCGAGGCCGGCCGCGACGATCGCGGCCAGGCCGGCCGCGGTGGTCGCGAAGTGCCGGGGGCGGCGGCCGGGCGGAATGTCGAGAAGGGACCGCCAGCGCGGCCCGTAGAGGCGCCTCAGCAGGGCGTCGTCGGCGTTGCCCCGCTGGGTGCGCACGCTGACCCACGGCGATTCCGGGCGTACCGGATGGACCGTCGTGCGCCGGCCGCGGTGCAGGGTCCAGCCGGCCCGCCGTACGCGGAAAGCCAGCTCGGCATCCTCGCGGAAGGCCCTCGGCAGGCGTTCGTCGAAGCCGCCGGCGCGCGCCAGCGCGACGCGGCGATAGGCCATGTCGGCGGTGATCCAGGCACCGTCCGCCAGGCCCGCGGTGACCCGCTCCCAGTCGGTCGGCTTCCGGTGCGCAGGCAGCGGCACCCGGAGCACGCCCTGCACCCCGCCGACGTCGCCTGCGGCGGCGGCGAGGTCGTCGACCAGGCGGGACGGCCAGTCCGGGTCGGGCAGCACGTCGTCGTCGAGGAAGGCGATCCACTCGTGGCGGGCCGCTCGCCAGCCGGTGTTGCGCGCGGCGGCGGGACCGGCCGACCGGCCGGCGACCACCCGCACGCCCGGCGGGACCGGCAGCGGCTCGGTGGCCGCCCGGCGGTCGTCGACGACGATCACCTCGAGATCCGGCACGGAGATGCGGGAAAGCAGCGCGAACAGGCTCGGCCGGCCGAGGCTCGGTATCACCACGCTCACCTTCACGCCGCGAACGCCGTCCCGCGGTGGACCGCGAACGGGCCGATGGCGAGCAGGTCGACCGGGGCGGAGCCGAACAGTTCCATCGCCTCGCGCGGGGTGTCGACCATCGGACGGCCGGCGGTGTTGAGCGAGGTGTTGACCACCACCGGCAATCCGGTCAGCCGCTCGAACGTGGCCAGCATGGCGGCGACCAGCGGTTCGGTCTCGTCGTGGACGGTCTGCACGCGCGCGGTGCCGTCGACGTGCACGACGGCCGGGATCCGGTCTCGCCATTCCGGCTTCACGCGGTGCACGAACAGCATGTAGGGACTGGGGTAGACCCCGTCGAAGATGTCGGCGAACCGCTCGGCGCGCACCATCGGGGCGATCGGGCGGAACTGCTCGCGGCCCTTGACGTCGTTCATCCGGGTCTGGGTGTCGGAGTCGCCGGGATGGGCCAGCAGCGACCGGTGGCCGAGGGCGCGCGGGCCGTACTCGCTGCGACCCTGATACCAGGCGACGATGCCGTTGCCGGCCAGCACCCGGGCCGCCTCGTCGGCGATCGACGCCGGCCGCGAGTAGGGCAGGGCCGCCCGCTTCAGCTCGGCCTCGATCTCGTCGTCGCTCCAGCCCCGGCCCAGGGCGGCGCCGGTGAACGGTACGTTCTGCTCGCCGAGGGCCAGGGCCGCACCCAGGGCAGTGCCCGAGTCACCGGCCGCGGGCTGCACCCACACCCGCTCGAAAGGCCCTTCGGCCGCGATCCGCGCGTTGGCCACACAGTTGAGCGCGGTACCTCCGGCCATGGTCAATGTGGACAGACCGCCGGAGGCCTCGTGGGTCCACCGGGCGAGGTCGAGCAGCACCTCTTCCAGTCGCACCTGTACGCTCGCCGCCAGATCCGCGTGGTCGGCGGTCATTTCGGCATCGGCCGCGCGCGCCTTGGCCATCGCCGACCAGTCGATACGCTCGACGACGAAGCCGCCGTCTCCGGTGGCTCGCACCAGGTCGCGGAACAGCCCGAGATGCCGGGGCGTGCCGTAGGAGGCGAGCGCCATCACCTTGTATTCGTCGCTGGAGTGCATGAAGCCGAGGTGACGGGTCAGGTCCTCGTAGAGCAGGCCGAGCGAGTGCGGCAGGGCCTGCTGCCGGAGAATGTCCAGGGAGCCGCCGCGATAGGCACCGGCCAGGTGGCTGGCGGCCTCGCCGCGGCCGTCGAGCACCAGCACCGCGCTGTCCTCGGCAACCGACAGTCCGGCCGAGGCGGCGTGCGCGACGTGGTGGGGCACGAACCGCACCTGTGACGGGTCCAGCCCGGGCAGTTCGGTGGCGAGGAACTGCGGCGCCCGCCGCGCATAGTCGACCCGCAGATGGTCCCAGGGGTCGCCGGGTACGGCGTCGGCGCAGAGCGCGGGGTCGAAGGAGTAGGCCACCGCGTCGAGATCGCCCGGGGTGAGACCGGCCGCCTCCAGACACCAGGCGGCGGACAGCGAAGGAAGCTCCCAGGCCGAGAACGGCACCGGCCGTTTGCCGTGCTTGCGGCGGCTGAACCGCTCCTCCTCGGCCGCGGCGACGACCTGGCCGTCGACCACCAACGCGGCGGCGGGATCGTGGAAGATCGCATTGATTCCCAGGACACGCATGCCGCGCCACATACCCGTGGATCACCCCTCTAACCGAATGATCATCGACTTCTCCGAAAAACTTGGTCCCGCTCTGAACTGCACTGATAGGTGGGCGGAGAAGTCGAAATCGATTCGACGGAGCGTGTTTGTATGCGTTACCCCGGGGGCAAGCGTGCGCCCATGTTCGAGGTTGCGCAGCTGATCGCCGGCGCCTGGGAACCAGGCCGTTCGGCACACCGACTGACCGTCGTCGGCCCGGCCGACGGCCACCCCGTCACCACGGTCACCCTTTCCAGCGACGAGGACGTCGCCGCGGCGGTCAGCGCCGCCCGCGAAGCCGCGCCGGCCTGGGCGCGCACCGCCCCGGGCGCCCGCGGAGCCGCCCTGCACGCGGCCGCGGAGGCCGTCGACGCGGCGGCCGGCGAACTGGCCGAGATCATGTCGTCCGAAATGGGCAAACCGGTCGGCGAGGCCCGTGACTCGGTCGCCGCCGGGGTCGGCACGCTTCACCAGTACGCCGAACTGGGCCCCACCCACCGAGGGCGCACGCTCGCGGGCAACTACGACGCCGTCGACCTGATGGCGTACGGCCCGCGCGGCGTCGTCGCGGTCATCACCCCCTGGAACGATCCGGTGGCGGTCGCCTGCGGCCTGCTCGGGGCGGCCCTGGTCACCGGCAACACGGTGGTGCACAAGCCGAGCGAGCGCACACCGGCGACCGGCTGGCGGCTGGCCTCCCTGCTGGCCCCGCACTTCCCCGACGGCGTGCTCAACCTGGTCAACGGCGGCGGCGCGGCCGGCGCGGCGCTGGCCGCCTCACCGGTCGACGTGGTGGCCCAGGTCGGCTCGACCGCCACCGGCCGCTCGATCGCGGCGGCGTGCGCCCGCACCGGCGCGAAGGCCCTGCTGGAGAACGGCGGCAGCGACCCCCTGATCGTCGACGCCGGCGTCGACCCGGTCTGGGCGGCCTCGCAGGCCGCTCTGGGCTCCTTCGCCAACTCTGGTCAGATCTGCGTCGCGGTCGAGCGCATCTACGTGCACCGTACGGTCGCCGAGCCGTTCCTGGCCGCCCTGACCGCCGAGGCGTCGGCGTGGTCGGAGAAGATCGGCCCACTGGTCGACCGCCGCCTCCGCGACACGGTCGACGACCAGGTGCAACACGCCCTCAAGGACGGCGCAACGGCCCTCTGCGGCGGCGCGGTGCCACCGGGCCCGGGCGCCTTCTACCCGCCGACCGTCCTCTGCGGCTGCACCGACGAGATGGCGGTCATGCGCGAGGAGACGTTCGGCCCGGTCGCCCCGGTCATGACGGTCGACTCCTTCGACGAGGCGCTCACCCGGGCCGCCGACAGCCCCTACGGCCTCGCCGCGACGGTCCTCACCCGCTCGATGAGCCACGCCCAGCAGGCGTGGCGCGACCTGCCGACCGGCACGGTCAAAATCAACGCGGTCTTCGGCGGGGCGCCGGGCGGTGCCGCGCACCCGAGGCGCGGAAGCGGCCAGGGCTACGGGTACGGCCCGGAACTGCTCGACGAGATGACCGTCGCGAAGGCCGTCCACCTCCAGGCGCCGCCCTCAGGCTGGTAAGCCGAGCGCCCTCCTACGGGTGAACTCTCGACGTTTCGTTGTTCAGCCCGTTTCAGGAATGAATTAGTCGATGACGTCGGAACCTACGGGAGAGGCGTCATCGATGCGCTACATGAGAGGGCGGGGCTGGGCCGCCGTCCTGGGAACCGGCCCGTTCCTGCTCGCCGGCTGTGCGAATTCGGCCACCCTGCCCGCCCCGCGGGAATCATCCTCGAGCACCGCGACCGCGACCCCTGCGAGCAGCTCCCCCTGCCAGGATGCCGACTACACGTCGGAGCAGAGATCGACCGGCACCGCTCTCAAAGTGGCCTCGGTGACGGAAACCGCGCAGGACGGCTCCCAGGACTTCGTGCTGCCCCGACCGATCCGCGACAACTTCCCCGAATACGCCCCGGGACCGATGCCCGAGGACGACCGGTACATGCAGGCCTTCGAGCAGGGAGCGTTCGTCTACGGTCATCCAATGATCACCCTGGTCCTCGAGGACGCGGTCGCGACTCCGGTGACCGTGACCGACATAAGGGTGATCGACCTGCACACGGTCTGCCTTCCGCAAGGAACTCTGGTGCAGCTCGGCGCGGAGGGTGGTGACGAGGTGAAGCTCGCGTTCGACCTGGACGCGGACCGGCCGGTCGCGATGACTCCGGTCGGAGAGGGCGAGGCGCCGTACGAGCCGTACTTCGAGAACAACAAGCTGACCGTCTCGGTCGATGACCCGGCGTGGCTGATCTCGAATTTCGATCTCTCGCGCTACGCCCGGATCTTCCATCTTCGAGTCACCTACGTGCTCGACGGCAAGGTCTTCCAGCAGGTCATCGAACCAGAGGGTGGATGGTTCCGGGCCATGCCCGCCACCTGCCCCGATACCAACGACCTTTCGAAGATCACGGAGGACGACTCGGCTCGGCTGGCCGCCCACCGGTTCGACGAAGTACTGCGCCTCGACCATCACGATCCCGGCGACGGCATCCTCCCCATCCAGCAGATAGACCCGCAGACGTTCAGCGAGAACTGCCTGACTCGATGATCGATCCATGGCGACGGATCGCGCGTTCCGGCCGGCGGATTCTGCGCCGCGCGAGAGCCGCCGCTGCTCGCCGGTTCCGGCAGTCCCGGACCGGCACGGCCGGCACGGCCGGCACGGCCGGCACGGCCGGCACGGCCGGCACGGTCGAGCAGCAGCAGTTGCTCATCGCTCAATCCCAGAAGCGCTCCGCCATCGCCTCGGCCGTGGCCACCGTCGCCGCGCTCGCGGTCTCCGCGTACGCCCTGCTCAATCAGGTGGAGATGAACCAGGACGCCGCCGACCGGCAGCAACGCTCCTACAGCTCACGCGTCGCCGTCTGGTTCACCCCGGGAACCCTGCACAACAGCGTCCTGCCCGAAGGACTGGACGTATCGGTCCAGAATCGGTCGCCGGCACCGCTGCGCGAGGTGCGCATCTACGCCGCTCTCGAAGGCCGATCGCCACTCGCCGGCGTCGTCATGGCCGATGTGCCGCCGTGCACCATCGAGGTTCACCGCGTCGCACCACCCGATCAGGACTTCTTCGCCCACGGGACCGGCACCGGCCGCGACCCGCAGCTGACGCTCGAGTTCGCGGTCGACGGCCGGCGATGGCGGCTCCGGCCCGACCAGCTCACCGTCATCGAGCGGTGGACCTCGGCATCCGGTCCGCGCCTGTGGCAACAGCGGATGAGAACCGCCGACGCAGCCGACTGCGGCGAGGCCGCCTGACCGTCGGCTCAGGAGTGGGCGTCCGGCGCCTGGGCGTTCTTGACCTTGCGGTCGTCGCGGAGCTCGAGGAAGGGTTCCTTGGTCGGGTCCTGGCCGGCCGCGATCGCCCGGCCCCGCTCCAGCTCGGCGTCGAGTTCGGCGCCCAGCAGGATGGCGATGTTCGAGATCCACATCCAGACCAGGAAGGCGATGACGCCGCCGAGCGTGCCGTACGTCTTGTTGTAGTTTGCGAAGTTGGCCAGGTAGATGCCGAACGCTACCGAGGCGAGCACCCACAGGAGCACGGCGAAGATGCCGCCGGGGCTGACCCAGCGGAAGCCGCCGGTCTTGGCGTTCGGGGAGGCCCAGTAGAGGATCGCGAAGGCCAGGCTGACCAGGATCACCAGGACCGGCCACTTGGCGATGTCCCAGGTGGTGACCGCGGCCGAGCCGAGGCCGACCTGGTCGCCGATCACCCGGGCCAGTGAGCCGGTGACCACGACGATCGCGGCCGACAGGACCAGCATCACACCGACGACCGCGGTCACGCCGACGCGGATCGGCAGGGTTTTCCAGATCGGACGGCCTTCCGGCACGTCGTAGACGGCGTTCGAGGCCCGCATGAACGCGGCCACGTAGCCGGAGGCCGACCAGAACGCCAGGACGATACCGATGATCGCGGCGAGGCCGGCCGAGCCGGGCTGTTTCACCTGGGTGAGTACGGTGTCGACGAGGTCGCGCAGCTGGCCGTTCGGCGCGAGCTGGTGGGCCGCGTCCTGCACCGTCTTCTGCCCGTTGCTGCCGACCAGGCCGAGGATCGAGACGATCACCAGCAGGCCGGGGAAGATCGACAGGACGCCGTAGTAGGTGAGCGCGGCCGCCCAGTCGGTGAGGCTGTCGGCCGAGAACTGCTTGGCGGTGCGCCGCAGCGCCGCGAACACGCCGCGGCCGCCGAGCCGGGCGGGGTTGTCGGGGCCGGCCTCGGGCGAGACCGACGAGAGCTCGGTGGGCGAGTCGTCGCCGGTGCGCGTGGTCGCGGTCGGGTCGGCGTCGTCCTTCTTGCCGCTGGACATCATAGAAGTGCTCCCGGAATTGCATAGATGCGTTTAACCACGTAGATGCCCACCGGGCGGCGAGAAATGCATCAGTTCAGGCGGCGCAGCGCCGCTTCGACCTCGCTCGGCAGCGGACGGCGGTGCCGCAGCGCCCACGGCAGGTTGCGGGCCACGTCGAGCAGGGCCGCCGGGTGGCTGCCGAGCGCACCGGCCAGCGTGCGGGCGATCACGTCCGGCGGGCGGCGGAGCAGGGCGGTCAGGACCCGGTTACGGGTCTCGAGGCGGTGGCGGGCCCGCTGGTTGCGGCCGGCCGGCGCCGGGAAGTGCCGCACGAGCAGGGACGGCGCGTAGGACAGGCGCCACCCGGCCGCGGCCAGATCCATGGCGAGAAGGGCCTCCTCGCCGTACACGAAAAGCCGTGGCCGGAATCCTCCGGCCGCGAGGAACGCATCGCGCCGCACCATCACCGCGCAGGCCAGGAAGCCGAGGATGGCCGGCCCGGCGGCACCCGGCGGTGTGCCGAGCGGCGCGGCCGCCATCTGGGCCGAGACCGGGTCGAGGCGCCCTTCGGCGCCGACCCGCACCTCGGCGGCGACCAACGCGGTGCGGGGATGGGTCTGCAGAAGGGCGGCGGCTCGCTGCAGCGAGCCGCTTTCCCAGTACGAGTCGTCATCGGCGAAAGCCACGTAACGCGTGCGGGCCCGCTCGACGCCGACGTTGCGGGCGGCCGCGCCGAGGTTGCTGTCGAGCCGCACCACGTCGGCGCCCGGTGCGTCGAGCGCCTCGTCCGAGCCGTTGTCGACCACGATCACCGGTGCCCGGTGGTGCCGCATCGTCTCGGCGAGGCGGTCGGGCCGGTTGCGGGTGGCGACGACAATCGTCACGTCGTCGGTCTCGACGGGGGGCGCGGTCCGGAAGGGAACGGTCATGGACATGGCGCGCGGAATACCCATGCGGAGCGCGCTAAACACCGGGTGCCGGACAAACGGGGTCAATGCGGGAGCGGGCCGCCGCTCAGCACGACGATGACGCCGACGGCTGCGCCGCAGAGCAGGGTCAGGACCGGGCCGCGGCGCAGGGCGAGGGTGAGGACAGCGGCGCCGGCCAGGATGGCGTACTGCCACGGCCGGTCGAGGGCCCGGGCGAGCGGGACGGTCGAGCCGAGGATCGCGCCGATCGCCGCCGGGGCGGCCCCGTCGAGGAACGCGCGGACCCGGCGATCGGCCCGGAGGCGGTCGAAGCGGTGGGCGCCGAGCAGGATGAACGTGAAGGACGGGGTGAACGCGACCGCCGAGGCGAGCACTCCCCCGCCGAGGCCGGCCGCGGCGTAGCCGACCACGGCCACCGTCTGCACGACCGGGCCGGGTGTGACCTGGCCGAGGGCGACGGCGTTGAGGAACTGCGCGGCGCTCATCCAGTGGTAGTGGTCGACGGCATCGGCCCGCATCAGGGGGATGATGACGAAGCCGCCGCCGTACGACAGGGCGCCCACTTTGATCGCGGCCCAGGCCACCGAGGCCAGCACTCCACCGCCGGCCCCGGCCAGGAGCGGCAGGGCGCCGACCGGCCGGTGGACCGGCAGGCGCTGAGCGACGATCTCGGCCAGGCCGCAGGCGATGAGCAGCAGCACGAGCCAGGGCCCGACGGTGGCGGCCGCGAACGCGCCGACGGCCAGATAGGTGATCCAGCGGGCGCGGCTGCTGTGCTCGGGGGCGCGCTTCCAACCGGCGGGCATGAGGCTGGTCGCGGCGTGGGCGGCGACCGCGGCGACGGCGGCGCCCGCGCCGGCACCGGCGGCCTTGACCCAGAGCGGCGGGTCGCCCTCGAGGAACAGCGCGGCCAGGGCCAGGATGACGATCAGGCCTGGGAGGATGAACGCGGCCCCGCCGACCAGCGCTCCGAGCCGGCCCCGGACCCGCCAGGCGCAGAAGATGGCGAGCTGGGTCGAGGCGGGGCCGGGCAGCAGGTTGCAGGCCGCGATGGCGTCCTCGAACTCCTGCGGATCGAGCCACTTGCGGTCGGCGACGCAGAGCTTGCGCAGCAGGGCGATGTGCGCGGGCGGCCCGCCGAAGCCGATGCACCCGATCCGGCCCCACTCCCGCAACACGGTCGCGAGGGAGACCGGATGAGCACCGGACGGCCTGGTCACGCGCCCTCTCCGCCGGGTCGCGCGGAGGAACCGGCCAGGGCGTGCAGGAGGAAGCCGATCCGTTCGGTCAGCTCGTCGGCCGTACGCTCGAATTCCGCCGGCTCGACCGGCTCCGCCAGGCTCCAGTGCACCGGCCGCGGATGCCCAGGAAACGCGGGGCAGACCTCCTTGACCTTGTCGCACAGCGTGATCACGTGGTCGAACCGCTCGCCGGCGAACTCGTCCAGGTGCTTCGGCCGTGCTCCGCTGATGTCGATGCCCCGGGCGGCCATCACGGTCACGGCATGCCGGTTGACCGGCTTGGGCCGGCTGCCCGCACTGAAGGCGTCACCTTCGAACAGCGGGCGCAACAGGGCCTCGGCCATCTGCGAGCGCGCGCTGTTGCCGGTGCACAGGAACAACACCCGCCCGGTGACCGCGGGGGAAGGCTCCGGCGGTGCAAGAAGAAGGGCCGGATGCAGCGACCCACCGACGTCGGTCAGCAGCGAGGAGCAGCGGGCCAGGTCGAGCGCGTAGTAGGTGTCGCGACCGTCCGCGCTGCTGCGCCGCGCGGTGACCAGCGATGCCTTGCGCAGCTTGCCGAGGTGATAGGAAACCAGGTTCTGCGGCTGGTCGAGCAGCGCCGTCAGCTCGCGCACGGCCAGGTCGCCACGCGCGAGCTCGCTCAGCAGCCGCCACCGGATCGGGTGCCCGGCGGCGGCCAGGAAGGCCGGGATCACTGCCGCAGATTACATCAAACTCATTTGATGCAGTACCCCCGGCGGCGCCTCAGGGCTGCGCGACGAGAACCTTGCCGCCGTCGACCCGGACCCGCAGCGACGGCTGGTCGCTGGCCGCGGGGCCGTGCACCACCGCGCCGTCGGCCAGGCGGAAGACACTGCCGTGCCACGGGCAGGTCACGCACGCGTCCGCGCCCGACCCGGTGACGTCCCCATCCCCCAGCGGGCCGCTCTCGTGGCCGCAGCGCTCGATCAGCGCCGACACCTCGGCGCCGTGGCGGTAGACGAGGATCGCCACGCCGGCGACGTTCCGGACGACCGGGCGGCCGTCCGGCAGGTCGGCCAGCGAGCAGACCTCGGTCCAGTCCTCGGGCACCCGCACGATCTCGGGCGCGGCCTGGTTGACACCGGCGCTCTGCGCGTACGCAAGATGACCGCCCAGATAGGCACCCAGGCCGGCCACCGACAGGCCGGCGAAGCCGTAGGCTTTGCCGCGCGTGGTGCGCCCGCGCAGGCGGGCGACCAGCGACGCGGCATAGAGGCCGACCGCCACCGTGTTCGCCGCCGCGTGCACCAGGCCGACCCGCCGCCGGTCCTTGGTCATCTGCGACCAGTCGACCAGGCCGGCAGCCACCGCCGGGCTGACCGCGGCGGTGCCGGCCGCGATGAGTACGGTCGAGGCGTGCCGCTTCCCCGGGAGCAGGTCGAGGATCGCCGCCGAGACGAACGAGCCGACCGGCAACTGCACGAGCACCGGATGCAGCGGATGCCCCAGCCAGGTGCCGTGCAGCAGGTCCCGCAGGAACTGCGGCCTGACGGCCGCAAAGACCACCGCCTGCAGTTTGTCGCTGAGCGGGTCGAGGGAACGGGCTTCTTCCAGCCGGGTCATCATCCGCATCAACCAGGCATGCCCGCGGGATGTCCCGGCAAACGTCAGGCCGGCCGGGACGCGGGTTTGAAGGATCAAAACGCCCGCCCCAATTTTGTTTCGAGGGCCGCTTCAACGGGCACGGAACCTCGACGGCATTCGAGGGGTCGAGGTTAAGCCATGACAGTTCGCGCTTTGGAAGACCTGGACGCTGCGGCTCTCGCCTACGCCGAGCGGGCGGCGGCCGAGCACGCGGACCTCGACTACGAACGGGGCCGCTTCACCCAGGAGTGCCTGCCCCTGGCTCACCGTCTGGCCTGCCGGTTCCGCGGCCGCGGCGAGCCGCTCGAAGACCTCGAGCAGGTGGCGCGGCTCGGGCTGGTCAAGTCGGTCGACCGTTACGACCCGGAGCGGGGCTCCTTCACGGCGTACGCGGTCAGCACGATCACCGGGGAGCTGAAGCGTCACTTCCGGGACGCCGCGTGGTCGGTGCACGTGCCCCGGCCGATCCGGGAACTGCTGCTGGAGGCCCGCCAGGCCCGCACCCAGATGACCGCCGAACTGTCCCGCACCCCGACCATCGCCGAGGTCGCACACCGCATCGGCGCCGCCGAGGCCGACGTGGCCGAGGCCTTCGTCGCCAACGGCGGCTACTCCCCGAGCTCCCTGGACGCCTCGCCGATCTCCGACGACAGCGGCGCACCCACCCTGGCCGACCTGCTCGGCTCGACCGACGCGGCGATGGACAGCGTCGACGACAAGGTGACGGTGTCCGGGCTGCTGATGCGGCTGCCGGCCCGCGAGCGCCGGATGCTGGCGATGCGCTTCTACGGCAACCGCACCCAGGTCGAGATCGCGGCCGAGCTGGGTGTCTCCCAGATGCACGTGTCGCGGCTGCTCGCCCACGCGCTGGCCTGGCTGCGCGAGGCGATGCTGAACGACACGCCCCCGGTCTGGACCGGGCGCGGCAACGCGCCGTCGTTCCCCGACCTGCGCCTGTCGGTCGACCGTGCCGACGGGGTCGCGACCGTACGGGTACGCGGCGAGGTCGACCGCGACTGCGCGCCCCGCCTCCGCCTGTGCCTGCGGCACGCGGTGTCGACGGCCCGCGGCGACGCCCTGGTCGTCGACCTGTCCGAGATGCCGCTGCTCGACGCCGCCGGCGTGGCGACCCTGGTGGACTGCGCCTCAGCGGCCTCGGTCGCCGGCGTCCCACTGGCCCTGCACGGAGCCGGCCCGACGGTCCGCCCGATCCTCGAGCTGTCCGGCCTGGGCGAACTGCTCCGCAGCTGACCCTCCCGCGCCGGCCAGTTCAGCCGCGGCGGAGGGACGCCCAGACGACCTTGCCGCCCTCGACCGGCAGCCAGCCCCAGCTGTGTGCCATCGCCTCGACCAGCATCAGGCCGCGGCCGCCCATCGGGCCCGGAGAGACGCGCCGGGGCTCCTCGGTCGAGCCGTCGCGGACGCCGATCGTCACGTAGCGCTGCCGCAGCGAGATGCGCAAGGTTGCCATCGTGTTGGCGTGATCGACCACGTTGGTGACCAGTTCGCCGGCGATCACACTGGCCGGCGCCACCAGATCGGGCAGGTCCCACCGGCTGCACGCCTCGGTGGCCATGTTGCGGGCCTGCCGGGCGGCCCCGGCGATCGGCAGCACATCGTCGATCAGCGACGGGACACTGCGCCATTCCGCGCGTACGGCTTCGCGCGCGAGCTCGACGCTCGCCACCACCGGCAGGCGCCGGTAGGCGCCGCTGGCCAGCATCTCCCGGATCGGCGGGGTCGTGCCGCAGTAGAGCACCGGAATGCCGGGCCAGCGGGCGGCCTGACGGTTGACCGCCGAGAAGACGGCCAACGCCAGCGGATCATCCACCGACAGGCCGGCCAGGTCGACGAAGAGGGCGTCCGGCTGCTCGGCGAGGCATTTGAACAGATAAGCGCGCACGTGCCCGGCGTCGGCCATGCCCAGCGTTCCGGTCAGGGTGGCAGTCAGTTCCGCACCGTCGCCGTTTATCGTGCACCGAACCGCCATCGTGACCTCCTGCAGCGCCGACTCGACTACCCCTAGCGGCAGCAACCAAACGCCGGTCAGTCGCCTGCTTCCATGACGATGATGGCACCGTCCGATGCGGTGCCGCCCGCCCGCCCGCTCAGCGGGGTGCAGACCACCCGCACCGCTACCGGGCGGCCGCGCCGGTTGACCGCGTCGACCTGGGCGTCGCCGGTCTCCCCGCCGAGGGCGCCGCGCAGCAGCGGGCGCAGCATCTCGAACGGCAGCCCGATGTCGAGATTGAGGAAGTGCCGGCCGGTCACCTCCTCGGCGCGCAGTCCCCAGAGGTCTTCCGCCCGGCGGTTCCACATCTTGACCTGCAGCTCGCGGTCGACCACCGCGACGCCGGCCTGCAAGCTGGTCAGGACCGCTTCGAGGAACGCGTTGGCCTCGTCGAGGCGACCGGTGCTGACCCGCAGCTGGTCGTTGATGCTCTGCAGCTCGTCGTTGGTGGACTGGAGCTCCTCGTTCATGGTCTCCAGTTCCTCGTTGGTCGACTGGAGTTCCTCGTTGGTCGTCTCCAGCTCCTCGACCGTGGACTGGAGCTCCTCGTTGGTCGTCTCGAGCTCTTCGTTGGTCGACTGCAGTTCCTCGTAGGCCGCCTCGAGCTGCTGGTTGGCGTGCTCGAGATCGTCCTGCAGGCGCCGGGCCTCGCTGACGTCGTGGAAGACCACGTTGACTCCGAGGAGGCTGCCCTCGGCGTCGGTCAGCGGGCTGACCTGAATCTCCAGGTTGGTCATCTCGCCGCCGCCGCGCTGCACCTCGATGTCGCTGATCCGCAGGGTGCGGCGCTCGACCTGGGCCTGCTCGATGTAGCGGCGCAGCTCGACCGGGCGGTAGGAGAGGTCGAGGTCGCGGAAGGGCCGGCCGATGTCGCGCGAGGAGACACCGAACTGCTTCTCGAGCTGGCGGTTCGTGATCGCGACCAGGTCGTCGGAGGTCAGCACCAGCTGGGCGAGCGGGCTCGCCGCTATCGCCTCGCTGCGGAGTTGGTCAAGGCCGGTCACCGGGGTGGCGGCCAGCCGGGGAAGCTCGGCCATCATGGCTCCAGGAGTGTGCGCGGCCCGGGGTGCCCGGCGGAAGACCCGCCGTTTGAGGTCGATCGGCGCGAACAGATTACCGTGGCTGAGCAGCATTTCGGCCTTGCCGAGGAAGAGGACGCCGCCGTCGGCCAGCGCGAAGTGGAACCGGCTGAGGATCTTGGACTGGGTCTCGGCGTTGAAGTACATCAGCGCGTTGCGGCAGGTCAGCAGGTCGATGCGGGATATCGGGGCGTCCTGGACCAGGTCGTTGCGCCCGAAGATCACCGAGCGGCGCAGATCTTTGCGGAAGCTGAACCGGTTGCCGTTCTGCTCGAAGTAACGCTCCTGCAGCTCCGGCGGCACCGCCTGCATCTCGCGCTCGCCGTACGTCGCCTGGCGGGCCTCGTTGAGCTGCTCCTCGTCCACATCGGTGGCATAGATCTTGACCCGCTCGCGGAAGGCGTCCGACCCGATGATCTCGGCCAGGGTCATGGCCAGCGTGTACGCCTCCTCGCCGGACGCGCACCCGGCTGACCACACCCGGATCACCGAGTCGGCCGGGCGGGCCGCCAGCATCGGTTCCAGCACCTCGGTGCGCATGTAGTCCCACGCCTCGGGGTCGCGGAAGAAGCCGGTCACGTTGATCAGGATGGTGTTGAAGAGCGTGGTGAACTCGTCCGGGTGAACCTGGAGGAAATCCAGGTATTCCTGGTAGTCGGTGGTCTCCACCTGGGTCATCCGGCGGTTGACCCGGCGCATCAGGCTCGATCGCTTGTAGCCGGTGAAGTCGAAGCCGCGGGACTCCTTGAGGTAGACCAGCAGCGCTTCGAAATGCGGATCCATCGGTTCCATCGAGCCCATCCCGGAGGTACGCGGAGTTTGTCCGGCGACGCTATCGTATTTCACCCGGGGTCGACCGCCTCCTGAAGGCCGGTCGACCCGATCTGGTTGATAAGCCGCCGGATCGTCGCACCGGCCGCCTCCGCCTCGTCGGCGATCTCGCGGAAGCGGGCCCCCGAGACCGCGCCGGCGATCTTGCTCCCGGCCATCCGGCGGCCCAGCGCCGACTTCTCCTCCAGGGCTCGCAGCGCCATCCAGAGCGCACCCTCGAGCGCGATCGCCTGCTCGTCGAGCAGGCTCTCGGCCGACCAGGCGTGACCGACGCGGCAGCGGAAACGCGGGTTCGGCTCGGTCGCGTACTGGAAGAGGGCGCCGCCGCACGACGGGCAGCCGTAGCCGGACGGCTGGACCGGCAGTTCGTCGGAAGTCAGCGGGCCCAGCTCGGAAATGCGTACCTCGGCGTCGAGCAGGTGGTCGTCGCCGACCACCGGCAGCGACTCGGGAAGGTCCACGGCGGTCACCTCGGCAATCAGGGCACCGAGCTTGGCCGCCGGTGCGACGTGCTCGGTCGGGGCGGCCTCGAGAGCCGCGCGGGGCATCCACGGGTAGAGCGCGTCGGACGGATCCTGCACCATCGCGGCGCCGCCCCGGCCGACGATCGTGGCCAGGCCGGCGGCGCCGTCGTCGCGCGAGCCGGAGAGCACCACCCCCACCGCGCGGCGCCCGAACGCGCGGGCGACCGACCGGAACAGCGGATCGACCGCGGGCCGGTGACCGTTCTCGGACGGGCCGCGGGTCAACCGGAGGTGGCCGTCGATCACGATCAGGTGATGGTCGTTGGGGGCCACGTAGACGTGGCCGGGCTGCAACGGCTCGCCGTCGACCGCGGTGGCCGCGTGGAGCGGCCCGCTGCGGTCGAGGATGGCCGGAAGCGCACTCGGCGCGTCACGGGACAGGTGCAGCACGACCAGGACGACGCCCGGGTAGTCGGCCGGCAGGCCACCGACCAGGGCCCGCAAGGCTTCGACGCCGCCGGCTGACGCGCCGACGGCGACGATGTCCCGATGGTCTGCCACTCTGCCTCCCGAAGCGTGCGCTTGCGAGTACCCCCAGCATTCCACAGTTACCGAAGGCTCATCACCAGCCGGTCGTCCGTGCGGACGACCTGGGCTTGCAGCGGCGGGCCGGTCAGTCCGACTCGACCGGGTTGCGGGGTGGCGGCTTCCGTGGCCGGGGGTTTCCCGGCGCCCGGAACGGGGAACGCGCGTCCCATGACGCGCGAGATGTCACGCCGACGAGGTGAGTCCGAGCGCCAGCGCTGGGACCGCAACTTCGCCGATCTGCTGCAGGAGCTGCGGGTGGCGCAGACGGGCGTACAGATTCTGTTCGCCTTCCTGCTCACCCTGCCCTTCAGCAACGGCTTCCCGAAGACCACCGAGTTCCAGAAGGCCATTTACATGGTCGCGCTGATCTCGGCCGCTTTCGCCGCGGCGATGATCATCTCGCCGGTGGCCTTCCACCGGGCGCTGTTCCGGCAGGGACGTAAGCCCGAGCTCGTGCGGTACGCCCACCGCATGGCGAGCGCCGGCCTGGGCTTCATGCTGGTCTCGATGGTCGCCAGCATTCTGTTGATCACGGCTTACCTGCTGTCGACCTGGATCGCCGTGGTCCTGAGCGCGATCGCGGCGGCCTGGTTCCTGACCTTCTGGGTGGTCTTCCCGTTCATCCGGCGCAACTGGATCGATGAGGATGCCGAGGAGGAGGACGAGGAGATGAATTCCGCCGAGGGCGATCACGCGGCCGCCGCGCGGAACTTCCCCTAATAGGGGTCGCCGGTTCCGGGCAGCCGGCCCCGCAGCACTCCCCCGGGCGTACCCGGCCGACCGGGCGTGGCGGCGAGGGGCGGGCTCGGAGCGCCGGCGCGGTCGGCCATCCCGGCGAGCAGCTCACGCAGTGACTCCAGGGCGTCACGCTCCGGCTCCCAGCCGAGTTCGTCCCGCGCCCGGGCACACCACATCAGAGGCGCTTTCAGCGCCAGGGCGATCCAGCCCGCGTCGATCGGCTGCAAACGGAGCCACCAGCCGAGTGCGGCGGCGCCGGCCAGTGCCGGGCCGGGCACCCTCACCCGTACGCCGTGGAAAGCGCTCGCGGCCACCCGGGGGTCGAGAACCGGGCCCGCCGCGACGTTGAAGGCGCCTCGCACGTCGGCCCGCAACACCTTGGCGTACGCGTCGGCGACGTCGTCGGCGTGCACGGCCTGCAAGCGCAGCCGCGGATGGTCCGGAATCACCGGGATGCGCTGGAAGCGCAGCAGCCGCGCCGGCAACAGCGGCCCGGCGAAGTACCGCGCGATCTCGGTGCCGGCCGCCCGCTGGAAGATGAGGCCGGGCCGCAGACGCACCACCCGCAGCGTCGGATGATCCGCCTCGACCTCGTCGAGCATCCGTTCGACCAGCGCCTTGTGCCGGCTGTAGGACGACCGGGGGACGCCGTTGCGCGGGTAGCCCTCGGTCACGAAGGCGTCCTTGGGCCCGGCCGAATAGACGCCGACCGAGGAGGCCTGCACCAGCGTCCCGACGCCGGCCTGCACCGCGGCGCGGGCCACCTCGCGGCTGCCGAGCACGTTGGTGCGGAACAGCCGCCGCTGGTCGTGGCTGGGCTGGATCTGCCAGGCCAGGTTGACCACGGCGTCGGCACCCCGGAACACCTCGGTCAGCTCGCCGGCCGCCCGGTCCCCGGCCACGTCGACCGAATGCCAGGCGACGTCCCGATAGACACCGGCCGGGTCGGGGAGCCGCCGGGACACCCCGGCCAGCTCGACGTCGGGTTCGGTGTGCAGGCGGCGCAGCAGGGCCGTACCGGCGTTGCCGGTCGCTCCGACGATCACTACTCGCATGGGTGCGGCGTACCCGCAGGGGTACGTTTTACGCCCGCCTTGATTGACCGCCGCCGGAGCGGGTACCCGCGCGCCCCGTGATAAAGATCGGTGTCGTCGTCATCACCCATGAGCGCCGCGACGAGGCGCTCGAAGCGGTCGCCCGCCTGTCCGACCTGCCCGAACAACCGCCGATCGTGCTGGTCGACAACGGGTCCACCGATGGCACCGCGGAGGCCGTGCGCGACAAGTTCCCGCACGTCGACGTCCTCGCGCTCGACCACAACGCGGGCGCGGTCGGCCGCAACCTCGGGGTGGAACGGCTGGACACCCCTTACATCGCCTTCTGCGACGACGACACGTGGTGGGAGCCGGGCAGTCTGACCGCGGCCGCCGACGCCTTCGACGCCCACCCGCGCCTGGCCGTCGTGAACGCCCGCATCGTCGCCGAACCGGGCGCCCGGGAGGATCCGATCGTCGCCGAGCTGCGCGACTCTCCCGTTGAAGGTCCGGACTGGCTGCCGGGCCCGGCGCTCGGCAGCTTCCTGGCCGGTGCGTCGGCCGTCCGGCGGCACGCCTTCCGGGAACAGGGCGGCTTCAGCGAGCGGCTCTGGCTCGGCGGCGAGGAGGAACTGCTGGCGACCGACCTGCTCACCGCCGGCTGGGAGATCTGCTATCTGGACCATCTGACCGTCCACCACGCGGCCTCGACGCTCCGGGACACCACCCGGCGCCGGCGCGACGGTCTGCGCAACACCCTGTGGTTCACGTGGCTGCGGCGGCCACTCCGACCGGCCCTGCGCCGTACGCTCTTCCTGGCCTTCACCGCGCCGCGCGACCGGATCACGGTTTTCGCCTGGTGGGACGCCGTGCGCGGGCTGCCCTGGGTGCTCACCGAACGGCGGGTCCGGCCCCGGCCGGTCGAGCGTCGCCTGGCGCCCCTCGACGCCGCCCAGCGCGCCTCGAAAGCGCGGCGCTACGTCTGACGCATAGATGACCGCACCGAGGGCATGCGGTCGCCATGTCCAAAGAATTCGCAGTAGTCACCGGGGCTTCCAGCGGCATCGGGTTCGAGCTCGCCCGGCAGTTCGCCGAACACGGTTACGACCTTCTGATCGCCGCCGAGGACGATGCCATCCAGCAGGCCGCGGTCGACCTGCGCCGGGACGGTGAGAATCAGGTCGTCGCGGTCCAGGCGGACCTCGCCACCTACGAGGGCGTCGAGAAGCTCTACGCCGCCGTCCTCGAGTCGGGCCGCGGCGTCGACGCGCTGGCGCTCAACGCCGGCCGCGGCATCGGCGGCGAGTTCGTCGACGGCACCGACCTGGCCGACGAGCTGAACGTCATCGCGGTCAATGTGACGTCCACCGTGCATCTGGCCAAGCGGGTCATCCCCGACATGGTGCGGCGGGACTCCGGCCGGGTGCTGTTCACGTCGTCGATCGCGTCCACCATGCCCGGCACCTATCAGGCCGTCTACAACGCGTCGAAGTCGTTCGTGCAGTCGTTCGCCGAGGCGCTGCGGGCCGAGCTGAACGACTCCAACGTGTCGGTCACCTCGCTGATGCCCGGGCCGACCGACACCAACTTCTTCCATCGCGCCGAGATGGACGACACCAAGATCGGCGCGGGCAAGAAGGACGACCCGGCGCAGGTGGCCAAGCAGGGCTTCGAGGCCATGATGAAGGACAAGGAGAAGGTCGTCGCCGGCTCGGCCAAGACCAAGGCGCAGGGCGCGATGTCGAAGGTGCTCCCCGACCGGGCCAAAGCGGAGATGCACCGCAAGATGGCCGAGCCGGGGTCCGCACCGTCGGAGTAGATCAGGGCTTCAGCACGACCTTGATGCAACCGTCGCGCTTCTCCTTGAACATGTCGTAGGCACCGGGCGCCTCCTCGAGGGGCACCCGGTGCGTCACCAGGTCGTCCACCCCGAGCGGGTCGTCGTCGCCGGTCAGCAGCGGCATGATGTCGTCGACCCAGCGCTTCACATGCGCCTGACCCATCCGCAGGGTCACGCCCTTGTCGAACAGTTCCATCATCGGGAACGGGTCGGCCTCTCCCCCGTACACGCCGATGATCGAGATGGTGCCGGCCCGGCGCACGGCATCGAAGGCCGTGCGGAGCGCACCCATGCGGTCCACGCCGAAGGTCTCGGTCGCCTTGCGGGCCAACGGGTCCGGCAGCATGCCTGCCGCTTTCATCGCCGCCGCCTGGAAAGGCGTGCCGTGCGCCTCCATGCCGACCGCCTCGACCACCCCGTCGGCCCCACGGCCGGCGGTCATCTCCCGCACCGCTTCCGGTACGTCCTCGACCTTGGAGTAGTCGATCACCTCGATGCCGTTGCGTTCCGCCATCGCCAGCCGCTCGGGCACGTCGTCGACCGCGATGACCCGCCCGGCGCCGAGGTGCCGGGCGATCCGGGCGCACATCTGGCCGATCGGACCGAGGCCGGTCACCAGCACGGTGTCGCCGGGCTCGACGTCGGCGTATCTGACCGCCTGCCACGAGGTGGTCAGAACGTCGGACAGGAACAGGTAGCGCTCGTCCGGGTGCCCGTCCGGCACCTTGATCGGCCCGAACTGGGCCTGCGGCACCCGCAGCAACTCGGCCTGGCCGCCCGGCACCTGGCCGTAGAGCTTGGTGTAACCGAACAGCGACGCGCCCTTGCCGTGCCCCTTCACCTGGGTCGTCTCGCACTGCGCGAAGAACCCCTTGCGACACATCCAGCAGTGCCCGCACGAGATGTTGAACGGGATGACCACCCGGTCGCCCGGCTTGATGTGTGTGACCGCGGAGCCGACCGCCTCGACAACACCCATCGGTTCGTGCCCGAGAATGTCGCCCGGGTCGATGTACATGCCCAGGACGTCGTAGAGGTGCAGATCGGACCCGCAGATCGCGGTCGAGGTCATCCGCACGATCGCGTCGGTCGGTTCCTGAATCGTCGGGTCGGGTACGGTTTCGACCGAGACCTTGCCCGTGCCCTGCCAAGTCAATGCACGCATGGCCGCCGGATACCCGCGGGCGCCCGGAATGCACGTGGATTGCGCAGCCACTTTCCTGGTACCGGGCGTCCGTGTCGTTCATCGGCGTTCCTGATCTCCCGCTCCCCGGCCACGGCCGCACTCTCGAACGCCTCCGCGGGCTCACCGCGCTCGGCCGGGCCGACCTCGCCGGCGCCCGGCTGGGTGAGGGTCACGCCGACGCGGTCGCGATCCGGGCCGAGCTGGGCTCCTCCGACGCGTCCGAAAACCCGGCGGGCGAGCGCTGGGGCGTCTGGGCGGCGGCTCCCGATTCCGTACGCGCGGTGCACGGCCCTTCCGGGTGGCGGCTGACCGGGGACCGTCCGTGGTGCTCCGGCGCCGACTGGTGCACCCACGCGCTGGTCACCGCCGCGGCAGCGGACGGAATCCGGCTGTTCGCGGTCACCAACACGGCCCCGACAGCCGGGCCGCTGGACGGCACCTGGCCTGCGGTCGGCATGGCGGGCAGCGACAGCCGGACCGTGCGCTTCACCGACGCGCCCGGCCACCCGGTCGGCGGCCCGGGCGCCTACGTCGACCGGCCCGGCTTCTGGCACGGCGGCATCGGGGTCGCCGCGGTCTGGTACGGCGGTGCGCTCGGAGTCGCCGACAAGCTGCGGGCGGCCTTCGCGAAGGAGCGCTCGCCGCACGCGTACGCCCATCTGGGCGCGGTCGACGTCGCGCTCGGCGCTGCCGGGTCTGTGCTCTCGGCGGCGGCGGACGCCATCGACGCGTCACCGTCCGACAACCAGCACCGCCTGGCCCTGCGGGTGCGGGCGACCGTGGAGGCGACCGCCACGTCGGTGCTCGACCGCGTGGGGCGGGCGCTCGGGGCCGGCCCGCTCTGCCAGGACCACGCCCGGCGGGTGGCCGACCTGACCGTCTACTTACGCCAGTCCCACGCCGAGGACGACCTCGAGCAGCTGGGACGCCTGCTGATCCGTGAGGACCTGTCGTGGTGAGGCCGATCGACGTCGCGGCGGGCACGCCCGAGAACGAGTGGGAGTCGCTGCCGGTGTTCCCCGCGCTGGCGCTCGACCCGGCCGTCTAGCCGCTGGTCGTCGCGCCGCACCCGGACGACGAGATCCTCGGCGTGGCCGGACTGATGGCGATGCTCGGCCGACCTGGCCGCGGTCACCGACGGCGAGGCGTCCCATCCCGGCTCGGCCGCGCACACACCGGCCTCGCTGGCCGCGCTCCGCCGGACCGAGACCACAGAGGCGCTGTCCCGCCTGCGCCTGGCCGGCTCGGCGGTGCACCGGCTCGGCCAGCCGGACGGCGGCATCGACGAGGACGAGGTCTGCTCCCGGCTCACCGCCCTGCTCTCCCCCGGCCGCTGGTGCCTGGCCACGTGGCGCGAGGACGGCCACCCCGACCACGAGACGGTGGGCCGGGCCGCCGCCCGCGCATGCGCGGCAACCGCGGCACGCCTGCTCGAATACCCGATCTGGATGTGGCACTGGGCCCGCCCCGGCGATGCCGCCGTGCCGTGGGAGCGGGCCCGCTGCATCGACCTGACGCCGGCCGCGGTAGCCGCCAAGGCCGCCGCGATTGCCGCCTTCCCCAGCCAGATCGCGCCCCTGGGCCCGGAGCCGGCCGACGCCGCGATCCTCCCACCGAACG
Organism: Actinoplanes sp. NPDC051343; assembly: GCF_044455125.1. Classification (NCBI taxonomy): domain Bacteria; kingdom Bacillati; phylum Actinomycetota; class Actinomycetes; order Micromonosporales; family Micromonosporaceae; genus Actinoplanes; species Actinoplanes sp. NPDC051343. Next base: position 523,679 of record NZ_JBITEL010000006.1, on the reverse strand, counting down.
TGCTCGACCACTTCACCCGCGCCTTCGAAACGGTATTCGTGTGACCACCCCGCTCAGCTACTTCCAGGCCCTCTACGCCGCCGACCCTGACCCGTGGAGCTTCGAGACCCGCTGGTACGACACCCGCAAACACGCCCTGACCGCGGCCGCCGCGACCCGGCCGCGCTACCGGTCGGCCTTCGAACCGGGCTGCTCGACCGGCCGCCTGACCGCCCTGCTGGCCCCCCGCTGCGACCGCCTCCTGGCGATGGACGCCGTCCCCGCCGCCGTGCAGACCGCCACGGCCCGGCTCGCCGCCACGCCACAGGTCACCGTCCGCCAGGGCCGGGTGCCGTCCGACTGGCCGGACGCCTCGTTCGACCTGATCGTGCTCTCTCCGAACTGGCCTACTACTTCGACGACGCCGACCTGACCACGCTGCTGGACCGCGCGATCGACTCCCTGGTCCCCGGCGGCGACCTGGTCGCCGCCCACTGGCGCTGGCCGTGACCGAACACTTCCGCTCCGGCGACGCCGTCCACGCCGCCCTGGCCGCCCGGCGCGGCCTCACCCGGCTGGCCCGCCACGAGGAGGACGACTTCCTCCTCGAGGTCTTCACCCGCGTGCCGCCGCCGGCCCGGTTGGTCGCCCAGCGCGAGCGGCTGGCGTGACCGGGCTCAGAGGATCGGTTTGCCTCCCGTCACCGCGATGACCGCGCCGGAGATGTAGCTGGCCTCGTCGGAGGCCAGCATGACGTAGACCGGCGCGAGTTCCTTCGGCTGGCCGGGGCGGCCCAGCGGGGTGTCCTTGCCGAACTCGGCCACCTGCTCCGGCGGCATCGTCGACGGGATCAGCGGGGTCCAGATCGGGCCCGGCGCCACCGCGTTGGCCCGGATCCCGCGGTCGCCCAGGAGCTGGGCCAGGCCGGCCGTGAAGTTGGCGATCGCGCCCTTCGTGGTGGCGTACGGCAGCAGCGTCGGCCTGGGCTGGTCGTAGTTCACCGAGCTGGTGTTGATGATGGAGGCACCCGCCTTCAGGTGCGGCAGGGCGTCCTGCACGAGCCGGAACATGGCCGTGATGTTCAGGTCGAAGGTGTGCCGCCACTCCTCGTCCGGGATCTCCTCGACCGTCTCGTGGGTCATCTGGAAGGCGGCGTTGTTGACCAGGATCTCCAGGCCGCCCAGCTGTTGCACGGTCTGCTCGACCACGTTGCGGCAGTGGTCCCGGTCGGTCAGGTCGCCCGGGATGAGCAACGCCTGCCGGCCCGCCTTCTCGACCAGGGCCGCGGTCTCGCGGGCGTCCTCGTGCTCGTTCAGGTAGGAGATCGCCACGTCGGCGCCCTCGCGGGCGAAGGCGATCGCCACCGCGCGGCCGATGCCGCTGTCGCCGCCGGTGATGAGGGCCCGTTTGCGGGCCAGCCGGCCGCTGCCGTGGTAGCTGTCCTCGCCGTGGTCGGGCCGTTGCCGCATCGCACCGAGGGTGCCGGGCGGTTCCTGCTGACGCTCCTTGTCGGTCACCACAACTCCTTTCAGAGGGAGGCCGGTTTCACAGAGAGGCCGGGAAGCGGTCCCACACGCGGTGGTCGGCGAGCAGTTCGCGTACGGCGGTGAAGGCCGAAGGGCCGTCTCCCGCGGTGACCACCCCGGGGGTTCCGGCGGCGCCGGTCTGCTCGATCAGCGCTGCCCCGTCGCCCCAGGCTCCGATCGCCTTCGCGTGCCGCCAGGCCTCGTCGATCAGCAGCAGCACGCGCGGGTCGACCGGCGCGGCGCCGGGTGCGCCGGCCTTCGCGTCCCGGGCCGGGATGGCGCCGGGTGCGGGCGGGGGCGCGGCCGCCACGAGTACGGCGTCGAACTCCACCGACCGCGCCGTGTCGAAGGTGCGCTGGACGTCGAGGTCGCCGAGTTTGCCGCCGTGCGGCGCGACGATCAGCGGGAGCATGCCGGCGTCCAGGACGGCCTGGCGCACCGCGCCAACGTCCGAGCCTTCCGTCGCCACGATGCCGATGATGCGGCCGTCCACCGGCCACGACTGTCCGAGCTGGGACAGCGCGGGGCTCGGCGAGACGTCCACCGGGTCGGTCCGGGGCGCCGGGGCGGGCAGGCCGAGGCCGGTCGCGACCTCGGCGCACAGCACCGGGTCGATCTCGGCCAGGCACTGCAGCTGGCGCTCCTTGATGGCCTGCTCGTAGCACTTGCCGAGCTCGAAGGTGTACGCCGCGACGATGTGCTCCTTCTCGACCGGCGACATGCTCAGCCAGAACACCCGGGCCTGGCTGAAGTGGTCGTCGAAGGAGGCCGGGTTCTGCCGGATCTTGGGCGCTTCGGCCACCGTCACCGGCACATCGAGGAAACCGTCGGACGGGTCGACGAACGGGTTCCCGCCGTCGAGCGAGTTCGGCCGGTAGGGAGCCACCCCCGCGTGCACGGCGTGCTGGTGGAAGCCGTCGCGCAGCATGTCGTTCACGGGCGCGTGCGGCCGGTTGATCGGGATCTGCTCGAAGTTGGGCCCGCCCAGGCGGGTGAGCTGGGTGTCCAGGTAGGAGAAGAGCCGGCCCTGCAGCAGCGGGTCGTTGGTGACGTCGATGCCCGGCGGCAGATGGCCGAGGTGGAAGGCGACCTGCTCCGACTCGGCGAAGAAGTTGGTCGGCACCTGGTTGAGCACCAGCCGGCCGACCGGCTGCACCTCGGCGAGTTCCTCCGGGACGAGTTTGGTCGGGTCGAGCAGGTCGATGCCGGCGAAGGTCTCCGACGGGTCGTCCGGGAAGACCTGCAGGCCGAGTTCCCACGACGGGAACGCGCCCGCCTCGATGGCGTCGTAGAGGTCGCGGCGGTGGAAGTCGGGGTCGATGCCGCCGAGCAGCTGGGCCTCTTCCCACGTCAGCGAGTGCACGCCGAGCGCGGGCTTCCAGTGGAACTTGACCAGCACCGTCTCGTTCGCGGAGTTGACCAGCCGGAACGTGTGGACGCCGAAGCCCTCCATCGTCCGGTAGGAGCGGGGGATGCCCCGGTCGGACATGTTCCACATCGTGTGGTGCTGGGCCTCGGTGTGCAGGGAGACGAAGTCCCAGAAGGTGTCGTGGGCGCTCTGCGCCTGCGGGATCTCGCGGTCCGGGTGCGGCTTGGCGGCGTGCACGACGTCCGGGAACTTGATGGCGTCCTGGATGAAGAAGACCGGGATGTTGTTGCCGACCAGGTCGAAGTTGCCTTCGTCGGTGTAGAACTTGGTCGCGAAGCCGCGGGTGTCGCGCACGGTGTCGGCCGAGCCACGCGAGCCGAGGACGGTCGAGAACCGGACGAAGACCGGCGTCTCCTTGTCCTTCTTCAGGAAGTCGGCGCGGGTGAGCGTGGAGGCGGTGCCGTAGGCGGTGAACACGCCGTGCGCTCCGGCGCCGCGGGCGTGCACGACCCGCTCGGGGATCCGCTCGTGGTCGAAGTGCGTGATCTTCTCGCGGAAGTGGTGGTCCTGCAGGAGGATCGGCCCGCGCGGGCCCGCTTTCAGCGAGTGGTCGGTGTCGCGCAGCCGGGTCCCGTCGCCGGTGGTCAGGAAGGCGCCCTGCTGCCCGTACGCGGTGACCGGGCAGCCGGTGACCGCGCCGGTCGGGGTGCGCGGCTCGGGCGCGCCCTGTTCCGGCTTCGGGGGCAGCGGCTCGGCGGGCGTCGTCGGCTCCTCGATCGACGGCGTGCCGCTACCGGGCGCTCCGGGGACCTTGGGCGATGTGACGGCGTCCTTGACCGCCTTGATGGCCTTGCGCGGGTCCATTCAGCTGCTCCTCACGACGAATTACGGGGCGTTCCCTCCATACCCGGCAAATCGCCGATCTAACTCAGCCGACGAACATCCCTAGCAGCGGGCCCTGCCTGCGCAACCCGGCGAGGACCCGCTCGGCGCTCATCGGCGGCGCCGGCCGCCCGGCCGGCCCGGTCTCGGCCGTCATCCGTACGGCGCTGCTGCGCGCCAGCGGCAGCCGGGGGTAACGCCCGGCCGCCTGCCGATCGACCCAGCCACCCCGCTCCGCGAACGTCGACAGCGACCGCCACTGCCCCAGCCCCGCGTGCGTCTCGGCGACGGTTCCCGGCGGCGACGGCAGCACGGCGACCCGTGCGAACGGCCGGCTCCCGGCCAGCCATTGCTCGGCCGCGGCGACCGTGGTCCCGGCGGCCGACTCACACCAGTAGGGAACGATCCCCCGCCGCAGGACCCCCTGCGGATCGACCAGCCGGTCGGTCTCGATCAGGCACGAGCCGCCGGACGGCTCGGATTCCCGATGGAGGTCGGCGACGACGGCACTCAGAGCGGCCGGGCCACGGTAGAGGACCCGGTGCGCGCGATGCCCCGCCTCGGCGGCCACTTCACGCAATTGCGGTTCGAGGGCCGGTTCGCCGGCGCGTTCGGCGTACCGGGGAAGCATGCCCCGGCCGGGCCGGGACCACTCGTCCGGGCCGAGATCCCGCAGGATCTTCCGGAAAGCCGGGCGGGCGATGTCGTACTGGTCGTAGGTGAGGCCGGTGACCGGGCTGCCGACCTGCAGGGTGTGGCCGCCGCCGAGGTCGAGCACCGGCCAGGTCCGCACGTCCCGGAAGACCAGCGACATCGCTCCCGGCCGCAGCCGGGAGCGCAGAAAGTTCTCGTACGCCGTGGGCAACTCCCGCCACCGCACGTGCAGCGTGATCGTGGCCGCGCAGAGCGGCCCGTCGAGGATCGGGTCGTGCACCTGCCGCACGCTGACCGCCGGGTTCGCCGCCGTGATGCGCCCGGCCACGACCCTGCCCGCCTCGCCCGCCCCACGCCAGTCCCCCACGTGGCCGCCCGGCCACGGAACGCGGACCGTGAAGCTCGTCGGGAGCCAGGCGCCCCGCATCGCCGCCGTGAGGTGCACCGCCGAGCCGTGCGGGGAGCCCAGCAGCACGGCCGGATAGTGCGGCTCCGGGTAGCGTTCGACGATCCAGCCGGCGACCGCCTCGGCATCGATCGCGCCGACCGCGTCGAGCGGCACCGCGGACGCCCGCGCCTCGGCACCGAGCGCCGGCCGGCGCAGATCGTCCGGCAGTTCGCCGCGGCGGCCGAGCACCGGCACGTGCCGGACGTGCTCCCCGGTGCCGATCGCGTCCAGCAGGGCGCTTTCCAGGCTGTCGGGGCAGAGAACCGTGTCGGGCCGGAGATGCGCTGCGATCGGAGGCATGCGCACGGCTACCCGGGGTGGCATCGGTCAAACGCCGGTCGCCCATCGAGCGGGAGAACTGCGGCACCGGCCGCGCCGGGTCAGTCCGGTGGCGCCTTCAGGGGGGTGACGGCGAGCGCCGCCGCGGCGGTGACGAGGTTCTGGGCCATCGCCCGGCCGGTGGACGCCGCCCAGTCGTGACCGCGCTGGTCGTCGAGGTAGTTCGGGCCGCCGCCCGGGCCGAGGTGCCAATAGGTCCAGGCCTGGGCCGGGATCGTGAAGCCGATGTCGACCAGCGCCCCGCAGATCTCGCTGATCACGTGGTGGGCGCCGTCCTCGTTGCCGGTGTTGACCACCCCGGCGACCCGGTTGTAGGCGACCGGGCATCCCGCGTCGTCGGTCTCCGAGATCATGGCGTCCATCCGCTCGATGACCCGCTGGGCGACCGACGACGGGTGACCGACCCAGGTGGGGGTGGCGATGATCAGAATCTCGCTGGCGAGGATCTGCTCGCGGATCGCCGGCCACTGGTCACCGTCGCCCATGTCGCTCTCCACGCCGGGCTTGATGTCGTGGTCGACCGCGCGGACCCATCCGACCGTGACGCCCTGCTTCTCCAGGGCCTCGGCGACGACGGCGGCCAGCGCCTCGGTGTTGGACGGCGCCGGGGACGGCTTGAGGGTGCAGTTGATGACCAGTGCGCGCATGGGGGACTCCAAAGTGATCGGTCGGCGACGAGGGGGCGTGGGGGCGGCCGACCGTCAGTGCATCAACCGGACCGGCCCGGCGTCGATCGGAACCCGGAACAGCGCGTACGGATAGCGGCGCAGATCCTTGCCACGCTGGTATTTGTCCTGCCGGTGCAACTGGTTGGCGGTCACGTAGAGATAGCCGTCGGCGACCGACATGGTGTCCGGCCAGAGCAGCCGCGGGTCGTGGGCGACGGTCTCGAAGGTGCCGTCGGGCAGCCGGCGCAGGACGGCGTTGTGCTCACCGCTGGTCAGGTAGAGGCGACCCTTGTCGTCGGTCTCCAGCCCGTCCGACGCCCCGCCCTTGTCGCCCTCGTCGACCACGGTCGCGGCCACCTCGTCGTCGCTGATGTCGCGGTCGGCCAGCGCGCACGCGCTGACGCTGTACCAACGCCGGGAGGCGAGCGGGCAGTAGTAGACGCGGCTGCCGTCGGCGGCGATCGCGATCCCGTCCGCGCCCATCAGCACCGGCTTCGCGGGCCCGTCGGCCGGCCGTTCCAGGAACGGTGAGCCCTCGACGATCGGCAGGAAGTCGGGCGGCTGCAGCGCCTTGGTCGACGGGTGCTCGTGCAGCCGCCGCCAGGCCTGCCCGCTCGCCAGGTCGACCACGATGAGCCCGTTCGGCCCCTGGTCGGAGGAGTCGGTGATGTAGGCGACCCCGGCCGAACCCCGGCGCAGGTCGAAGCGCACGTCGTTGAGATAGGTGGTCGGCAGCGCCACCGCGGGATCGAAGGTGATGGTCTGCACGACCGTGTCGGTGCCGAGGTCGATGCAGACGAGCTTCGGGCCGCCGGGCCCGGTCTCGCGAAACATCGGTGCGCCGGTGTCCAGCACCCAGAGCCGGTCCGCGGGGTCGACCACGATGCTCTGCACCGAGACGAAGGCGGTCGCGTCGTCGTCGCCGGACGGGTCGTTCATGGCCTGATCCGGGAAGGGCACCACCTTGCCGTCGCGGATCTCGGCCACGGTGAAGGGCACGTCGTCGCCCCACTTCGGGAAGTTGACGAACACCCGGCCGGCCGAGGACACACTCACCCCGGTCGGCATCGGCCCGTCGTCGAAGTTGTGCACGGTTTCGAGCACTGTCATCCCTCCTTCACCACGCACGGTCATGCCGGTGGCGAGTCCGGGTACCACCGCCGCGCGGGATGAAACGCTTCGTCAAGACTTCACCCGGTCGCAGTTCGCCATGATCGCGTCGTGCACGTACTGCGACAGGCCGGGCGCCATGTCGTCGTAGTTGCGGCCGCTGCGCTGGTTGGTGCGGTAGAGCTCGGCCAGCTCCCGGTGCTTGTCGTAACCGCAGTCATGGAACCAGCGGTCGGTGTGCTGCCGCAGCTGTTCGGCGAGGTCCGTCACGGCGGGATCGGTGGCCGGCACACCCTGGCTCAGGGAGTCGGCGAGACGACGGTGGATGACGTGGAGCTCGTCGCGCAGCCGGAGCCAGTCCTGCTCGGTGTAGGCCGCCGTCCGCAGCTGCCGCTGGGCGAACGAGGGCTGGTGTCCCCACCGCCGCTCGGCGTCGTCCATGTGTTCGAGCAGCCGGTCGCCGCCCCACACCTTGCACCGCTCGTGAAGGGTGAGGCTGATGCCGCCCTTGCGGGCCGTCAGCTCCCGGTCGATCACCGCGAGCATGCCCTGACAGCGGCCGATCCGCTGCTCGATCAGCTCGCGCTGCCGCCGCAGATGCCCCTCGTCGGTGATCTTCGGGTCGGACACGACCTCCGCGATGTCGCCGAGGTCGAGATCGAGCTCCCGATAGAACAGGACGCGCTGCAGCCGCCCCAGGTCGGCCTCGGTGTAGAGCCGGTATCCGGCCGGGCTGCGGCTGCTCGGGCGCACCAGCCCGATCTGGTCGTAGTGGTGCAGGGTCCGCACCGAGACGCCGGCCATGTCGGCGGCGACACCCACCGTGTATTCGTCGGTCATGCCACCACTCTGCGGCCTGACGTGACGTCAGGGTCAACTGTTCGCGCGGGCCTTGCGGTCGCTGCGGGCGTTGGCCTTCTGGATGGCTTCGACCAGCTGGGGCTTGGTCATGCGGGAGCGGCCGGCGATGTCGAGGCGCTTCGCGACGTCCATCAGGTGCTGCTTGCTGGCGTTCGCGTCCACGCCGCCCGCGGTCGGGGCCTTCGTGCCGCGGCCACCGGCCGCCTTGGCGTCGCTCGGGCCGCGCTTCTTCTTCGGCTCCCAGTGGTCGCCGACCTTCTCGAACGAGTGCTTCACCGCCGAGAAGGCGGTGCGGTGGGCGCGCTCGCCCTCGCCGTACTCCTGCACCGCGGAGTCGTGGGTCTCGGCGTAGGTGTCCTGCGCCTTCTTGGGCGACCGTTTCAAGGTGCTCGGCATGTCTTCACGTGCGGGCATGCTTTTGGGTGCCCGCTGGAAGGACCGCTAAACCGCACCGCTGGACCACAGCGCCTAGAGAGCCGCCAGCCCGCGCAGCGGCAGGTCGATGGTCTCGCCGCGGCCGATCGGCTGGACACCACCCAGGCCTTCCCGGCGGGCGCGCTCGACGAAGCGCGAGAGCGGCGACTTCATCACCTTGTAGTCGTCGTAGTGGATGGGGATCGTCCGGCCCGCACCGATCAGGTGGGACAGCCGCGTACCCTCCCGGTCGTCCATGGTGACCAGAAGGCCCAGCACCCGCGTGCCGCCGAGATGGATCAGCATGGCGTCGATGTCGCCGAACCGGCGCGGGATCTGGGCCAGCCGCGGCATGTAGAGGGTGTCGCCGGTGATGTAGAGGGTCAGCCCGCGCTGCCCCGCGACCGCGAACTCGACCACGGAACCCATCACGTCGGGCAGCAGCGCATCGGCGAGCCCGGGACCGTGTTTGCCGGGCACGGCGGTGATGCGGAGCCGCTGATCCCCCCGGGTCCACTCGTGCGACTTCCACGTCGGCAGACCGCGTACGGCCGTGAACTGCCGCCGCAGGCGGCGCTCGGCCTGCGGGGTCGTGATGATGGGGAGGTGCGGGTCGAGGCGGCGGCGCGCGGCCCGGTCGAAATGGTCGCCGTGCAGATGCGACAGCACCACCGCGTCGAGGTCGACGTCCTCCAGCGGGTCGAGCACCGGGTCGCGCAGCCGTTTGGTCCAGAGCCCGTGGCCCAGCGAGACACGGCTGCCGGCCGGCCCGAACGCGGGGTCGGTGAGCAACGTGAAGTCGCCGATGCGCAGGAGCACGGTCGCGTTGCCGATGAAGGTGGCGGCGGCATGCATGGGTGTCGGCTACCCCGCAAACGGCCGGTCATGCACCGTGCACGGTGGCTTCCGCGAGATGGTCGAGCACGACGGCCACGCTGCCGGATTCGGCGAAGATGCCGCGTTGCCGGGCAGCGGCGGTGCCCTCCCGGCGGATCCGGTCGAGGCCGGCCGTGACGCGCTCGAGGTCGCCGTGCCGCCGCAGGGCCGGCGTCACGCAGCGCACCATCTCCTGGACGAGGTCCCAGGCCGGGCAGGGGCGCCCGGTGCGGGCGTCGAGCAGGGTTCCGGCCAGGCCGTCCCGGGCGGCGTTCCAGTGGGCCGCGTGCAGGATCGCATCGGGGATCTCCGGCCCGTCGCCGCCGCCGTCGCCGGCCACGGTGTCGACCAGCCCGCGCACCAGCGCGGCCACCAGCACGGTGTCGCGCGCCTCGGCACAGACGTCGGCGATCCGGACCTCGACGGTCGGGAACGAGGCCGACGGCCGGGCATGCCAGAGAACCAGGCTCTCGTCGAGCATCTCGCCGGAGGCGATCAGCGAAGCCACCGTACGCTCGTAGTCCGCCACCGACCGCAGATGAGGCCACGGACCGAGGCTCGGCCACCGATCGAGCTGAATCGACCGCCAGCTGGCGTAGCCGGTGTCGTCCCCTTCGAACAGCGGCGAGTTGACCGCCAGCGCCTGAATCACCGGGAGCCACGGCCGCAGACGCGTGCAGATCGCGACCGCCTCCTCGGGATCCGGCACACCGACGTGCACGTGGCAGCCGCAGACCGCGGGATCGCGTCCGACCGGCCCGTAGTGCTCGACGATCTCGCGGAACCGCGCGCTGCCCGAGGGCACCCGGCTTCGCTCGCGCACCGGGGTGGCCCCGATCGCCACCAGCGCGGCCCCGTGCGAGTCGGCCGCCCGGGAGGCCGCCCGGCGGCCGCGCAGCAACTGGTCCTCCAGCTCGTCGAGGCTGGTGCAGACGTCGGTGACCATCTCGACCATGCACGGCCGGAACTCCAGGTGGCCGCGGTCGCGTAACGCCTCCGGCAGATCGCCGAGGACCTTCTCGGCGACCGACAGGTTCTCCCCGGTGGCCGGGTCGAGAAGCAGGAACTCCTCCTCGACACCCACCGTCCGGCTGCTCATCGAGGCCGCGTCACGGTCAGCACGACGACGGCGATCCGCTCCGCCCGGGCGTACGCCTCACCGTCCAGTTCCTCGCTGTAGACGTCCGGGTCGGCCTCACGGTAGGTCCAGGTGAGGTCCGTTCCGGCGAGCCGTCGCGCGGCCGCCGCCCGCAGCGGGTCGTGCCCGTCGACGATGCCGGCCCCGCTGAACAGCACCAGCGATCCCCCCGGGGCCAGCCGTTCGGCCGCCACGTCGACGATCCGCAGCGACAGGTCGTTCCCGTCCGGGCCGCCGCCGTCGCGGTAGGTCCGCCCGGCCGGGTCGATCATGAACGGCGGATTGGAGATGATCAGGTCGAAGGGACCGTCGACGTCGTCGAGCAGGTCGCTGCGGCAGGGCCGGACGCCCGGCGTCCCGGCGAGCGCCACGTTGATCCGGGCGTACCGCAGGGCGGTGTCGTTGATGTCGACGGCGAGGACCTCGGCGCCGGGCGCCCGCTTGGCCACCGCGATCGCGCCCGCCGCCGTCCCGCAGCCGATGTCGACCGCCCGCCGGACCGGTTCCGCCCGGTCGGTCACGTGCGCGATCGCCGCGTCGGCCATCCGGTAGGTGTCGGGCCCGAGGAACACGGAGTCGGCCCGCTCGGTCGGGAACGCCGAGTGCACGAACAGCTCACCGTCGTAGGACGAGAACCGCACCCGGCTCCGCCGCAGATCGCCGCGTTGCTCGACCGCATCGGCCGTTTCCAGCAGGGACAGCATCGCCTCGGGCACCACGGAACCGGCGAACGGCCGGCTCCATCCGAACACATCCCGCAGGTCGCGAGCGGCGGCGTTCGCCGGTCGCCGGTTCACCCGTTCGTGCGTGGCCGGGGTGACCGTCGTGAACTGATAGCCGGCCTCCTTCAACGTCTGGCCGAGCCGCAACAGTGCGTCGTCGGCCAGGGTCCGCTCGTCGAGGGCGGCGGGAACCCGTTCGGTCGTCGTCATGGCGGCGCGCATTCCCCGAGTCGGCCGGGTTATTCGCTACCGATCGCCGCGCCGCACCGGGTTTATCGACCATCCCGGCCGGTATGCCGCACCGATGAGACGTTCCCGATGGCTGATGCTCGGCGCGGCCTCCGCCGCGACCGGCCTGGCGGTGGCCCGCCGGCGCCGGACGAGACCACCGACCCGCACCACACACACCCTGACCGTCTTCCGGCCGGTCGACTACGTGCGAGACAACCTGCCAGAGCAGCTTCGCGAACGCGACGGGATCGCGGTCGAGCTGCGGGAGGCCCCGGCCGGGCGGGGCACCGAGATCCACGTACGCCGTACCGACGGCACCGTCTCCGACGACGAGATCCGGCGCGCGCTGCGGACCGGGCGGTCTCAGCTGGAAGTCGGCTACGTGCTGGAGCCGGGCGTCGCCACGACGACACCGACGCCGCTCAACCGCCCGCTGCGGGCCGCGACCAGGCACGGCCGGGAGAAGGGATTGCTATGAGGGCACTGCAGTGGCAGGGCGTCAACAAGCTGGCGGTCGGCGACGTGCCGGACCCGGAGATCCGCAACCCCGGCGACATCATCGTCAAGGTCACCCTCAGCGTGACCTGCGGCTCCGATCTGCACCTGCTCGGCGGCTACATCCCGTTCATGGAGAAGGGTGACGTGCTCGGGCACGAGTTCGTCGGCGAGGTGGTCGAGGTCGGGTCGGACGTCCACCGGCATCACGTCGGCGACCGGGTGGTGGTGGCGTCGTTCATCGCCTGCGGGCAGTGCCGGTTCTGCAGTGAGAAGCTGTACTCGCTCTGCGACAACGGCAACACCAACCCGGCCATCACCGAGACACTGTGGGGCCAGGCACCCGGCGGCTGCTTCGGCTACTCGCACGCGATGGGCGGCAACCCGGGCAGCCACGCGCAGTACATCCGGGTGCCGTTCGCCGACGTGGGCGCTTTCCTGGTGCCCGACGCCGTCACCGACGAGCGGGCCCTGTTCGCGTCCGACTCCGTCTCGACCGGCTGGATGGGCGCCGACCTCGGCGGCGTGCAGCCCGGTGACGTGGTCGCGGTGTGGGGCGCCGGAGCGGTCGGGCAGATGGCGGCGCGGGCGGCGACGCTGCTCGGCGCCGACCGGGTCATCGTCATCGACCGGTACGACTTCCGGCTGCACCAGGCGCAGAGGTTCGGTGGTGCCGAGACGCTGAACTACGAGCGGGACGACGTGGCCGGTGAACTGCGGGAGCGCAGCGGCGGCCGGGGGCCGGACGTCTGCATCGAGGCGGTCGGCATGGAGGCGCACACGCCGGGTCCGCAGTTCGCGTACGACCAGGTGAAGCAGCAGCTACGGCTGCAGACCGACCGGCCGGCGGCGGTACGCGACGCGATACACGCCTGCCGCAAGGGCGGCTCGGTGTTCGTGCTCGGCGTCTACGCCGGGTTCGTCGACAAGTTCCCGCTCGGCGCGTTGATGAACAAGGGCCTGACCGTCCGCGGCGCCCAGATGCACGGCCAGCGCTACATCCCGATGCTGCTCGAGCGGATGGCCCGCGACGAGCTGACCTCGGAGCATCTGGCCACTCATGTGATGCCGTTGGAGCAGGCGCCCGAGGGTTACCGGATGTTCAAGGAGAAGGAGGACGACTGCGTCCGGGCGGTGTTCCGCCCCAACTGACCGGCCGGGCCCGGCGCGACTGCGCCGGGCCCAGGCACCGGATCAGTCGTCCGTTACCGCACCCTTGATCTTGTTGACCACGTTGGCCACACCCTGGCCGTGCGCACCGGCGCCGGTGCCCGGCTTGCCCTTGCCCATCGAGCCGTCGTAGGTCACGAACAGCTTGGGGTCGGGGGCGGGCCCGAGCGGCTTGTCGTCGGTGAGCGGCAGGGCGTCCGCCACGTACTCGATCTCGTCGCCGAGCAGCGTCTGGCCGACGGCCCACCGGCCACGCCCGGCCTGGCTCTCCGGGTCGAAGCTGTAGAACGTCCGCCGGGCGAATTCCTTCTCGTCCTCGCCGTTGGAGTTCTCGATCGGGCTGTCGGTGAAGCCGTCCTCGATCAGCGACTCGATGCCGAGCAGCCACTGCTGCTGGTGGTAGGTGTCGCGGGCCAGGTTGAACTGCAGCATGTCCTTGACGCCGCGGTCGTCGGTCATGTTGTAGCAGCGGCTGGTCTGCAACCGGCTCTGCGCCTCGGCCGACACGTTCGAGCGGAAGTCGGCCAGCAGGTTGCCGCTGGCGACGATGTAGCCGGCGTTCCAGGGCACGCCCTGGCTGTTGGTCGGCATCGCGCCGCCGCCGGTGACGATCGCGTGCTGCGGGTTCATTCCGCCGATGACCGCGGCCAGCACCGGGTTGGCGGCGACGGCCTTCTCGGTGGTCTCGGACGGTGCGCCCTCGAGCAGGCGGGCCAGCATCGTGGTGAGCATCTCGACGTGACCGATCTCCTCGGTCGCGATGTCCATGATCATGTCCTTGTACTTGCCGGGCATCCGGCACGACCAGCCCTGCCACAGGTACTGCATCATCACGGTCATCTCGCCGAACTGGCCGCCGACCAGTTCCTGGAGCTTCGCCGCGAAGAAGGCGTCCGGCTTCTCCGGCTTGGCCTGGAACTGCAGGTAGTCCACGTGCTTGAACATCGGGGGTTCCTCCCATTCAAACCATGCGCATCGTTGCGGCAGGGACTGGCTACCCGGACGGATGACCCGGACGGGACCTCTCGTGGCCTCCAGGGGCCAGCCGGGCCGGGCATTCGTGCCGGCATGGTCGTCCTGGATGTCGCTCTCCCCCTGCGCCGGCACGTGGCGCGGGTGGCTCCCTGGTTCGGGCCCGCTTTCGTGGCCGCCATCGCGTACGCCGACCCCGGCAACTTCGCCACCAACTTCACCGGCGGCGCGGGGTTCGGTTACCGCCTGGTCTGGGTGGTCGCGGGCGCCAACCTGATCGCGATGCTGATCCAGTCGCTGTCGGCCAAGCTCGGCCTGATCACCGGCCGTGACCTCGCCCAGTTGTGCCGCGACAACCTGCCGCGGCCGGTGTCCCGGCTGCTCTGGGTGCAGGCCGAGGTGGTCGCGATGGCGACCGACCTGGCCGAAATCATCGGCGGGGCACTCGCGCTGAACCTGCTCTTCCACATCCCGCTGCCGGTCGGCGGCCTGCTCACCTGCCTGGTCGCGTTCGCCCTGCTGGCGCTGCACCAGCGCGGCCTGCGCCGCTTCGAAACGGTGATCGGCGGCCTGCTGGGAGTGATCCTGCTCGGCTTCCTCTACGACGCGGTGCGCGCCGGCACCGACGCGGGCGGCGTCGCGTCCGGCCTGGTGCCGTCGTTCGCGGGGCCGGACAGCGTCGTGCTGGCCACCGGAATCCTGGGCGCGACCGTGATGCCCCACGTGATCTATCTGCACTCGGCCCTGACGAAATCACGCGCCGCCGCGGCGGCCGCGGCTCCGGACGTACGGCGGAGCGCGCTCCGCTATCAGCGCGCCGACACGTTGCTCGCCCTCGGGCTGGCCGGCGTGATCAACCTGGTGATGCTGACCATCGCCGCGCGGCTGTTCTTCGGCACCGGCACCACCGGGACCGACAGTCTCGCCGGGATCCATTCCGCGCTCGGCGCGGTGCTCGATCACTGGGCCGCCCTGGCGTTCGCGATCGCCCTGCTCGCCTCCGGTCTCGCCTCGTCGAGCGTCGGGACGTTCGCCGGGCAGGTGGTCATGCAGGGGTTCATCGGGCGCAGCATCCCGTTGACCGTCCGCCGGCTGCTCACGATGGCCCCGGCCATGGCCGTCCTGATGCTGGGCGCCGACCCGACCTCGGCCCTGGTCTGGTCGCAGGTCGTGCTCTCGTTCGGGGTGCCGTTCGCGCTGGTGCCGCTGATCTGGCTGACCAGCGCCCGCCGGATCATGGGCGAATATCGCAACCACCCGGCCACCACGCTGCTCGCGGGCACCGCCGCGGCTCTGATCATCGGGCTGAATGCGCTGCTGATCCTACGTTTTGTGGGTGTTAGTTAGCGAAATAGGCGGGAACGCCCCGCGCCATGGCGCATCACAACAGGCCGGCGCTCCCGGCGAGCGCGGCTGCCTCCGTACGGCTGGACACCCGCAGCCGGCGCAGCAGCGTGGCCGTCTGCCGCTTCACCGTGCGCTCGGACAGATGCAGCCGGGCCGCGATTTCCAATGTCGACAGGCCGGCCGCGATCATCCTCAGTAGATCACGCTCGTCGTCGTTCAGCCGCACCTCGATGCGCCCGCCGCCGGCCTCGGCGGTCAGGGCGGCGAGCACCGAGCCCGGCAGCACGGCCCACCCCTCCAACGCCGCGAGCAGCGGATGCACCAGGTCGCCGGGCTCGCTGCTCTTGGGCAGGAAGCCCTCGGCGCCGGCCCGCAGCGCCTCGACCGCGGCCGCCGGGTCGGCGTCGCCGGACATCGCCAGCACCCGGCTGCGCGGCTCGGCCTGCCGCACCGCGGTGATCGCCCGCAGACCTCCCGGCGGCGGCATGTGCAGGTCGATCAGGACCAGGTCCGGCACGGTCCGGCGGACGAGGCCGGCCGCCGACGCGGCATCGCTGGTGCTCGCGACCACGGTCGCCCGGCTGTCGCTCACGTCGGGCAGCAGCAGTTCCAGGCCGCGCACGAAGAGGGGATGATCATCGATGACGACGATCCGCATGTGCGTACGCATGTCGCACGTATGCCCCGCCCGGGCCGCGTCATGCGGCTGAATCGCCGGGCCGCCGAGCCGGTCGGCGAGCTGCTGCTCCGCAGCGTCTGCCACGAGCTGCGCCCGCCGATCGCCACCCTGTCCTCGCTGGCCCGCGCCATGGAGGTCCAGCCGAACGCCGACCGGCGGGCCGAGATGGCCCGGCTGGCCACCGAGTACGCCGCCCACGCCCTGTCGGTGATCGCCGAGGCCGACGCCATGGTGACCGGGCTGTCCGATCTTGCCGGGGAGGCCGCACCGCTGGCCGAACTGCTGCCGAGCGTGGCCGCCGCCGCGCCGGACGGGCGGCTGACGACCCTGGCCACGCCGGCCGCGGCCCGCTGGCCGGTCCACCTCCAGCACACCCGGCAGATCCTGATCAACCTGGTGGGCAACGCCGTGCGGCATTCGCCGGGCCTGGTCCGGGTGGGCGCGCGGCAGTGGGCCGGCCGGCTGCGGCTCACCGTCGCCGACGAGGGCGGACCGAACCCGGA
This sequence comes from Actinoplanes sp. NPDC051343, assembly GCF_044455125.1. NCBI lineage: Bacteria > Bacillati > Actinomycetota > Actinomycetes > Micromonosporales > Micromonosporaceae > Actinoplanes > Actinoplanes sp. NPDC051343. Next base: position 507,296 of record NZ_JBITEL010000006.1, on the reverse strand, counting down.
CCTGGCCCGCGCCCTGGACCGCGACACTCCCCCGCCGGGCAGCAACGGCCTCGGCCTCTGGGTGGTGCGCCACCTCGCGGCCGCGCACGGCGGCCGGATCCGCGCCCGTCGCGCCCGGTCGGGCGGCCTGGTGATGGAGGTGGTCCTCCCCCGCTACCGCCCGGTCGAGACCACCGGGCGCCCCTGAGCGGTCAGCGACCGGCCGCGGCCATCTTCTCCACCTCGGCGAGAACGAGGTCGGGGCGGTCCGCCGGGACCTCGTGCGAGCTGCCGTCGGCGTTGACGAGCGTACGTCCGGTCCCGGCCGCGGCGAACGCCTTGGCCGCGTCGTGCCAGCGCCGGACGTCCTCGGGTGACCCGTCGAACGGGGTCTTCTCCGAGACCATCACGACGGCGGGAACGGCGTCCGGCCAGGCAACGTGGTGATAGGCGTGCTGCGTCGCGACGAAGCTCTCGGCGGTCGCGATCAGCTGCCGGCTCTCCTTGGTCGAGGGACCGGCCTTCGCGGCGTCGACCTGCGGCTTCGTCGCGGCCACCAGGCGGGCGATCTCGTCGTCGGTGAAGAACTGGGGCAGGTTCGCGTCGACGAGAACCGCGCCGGTGACCAGCCTCGGGTTCTGCCGGACGAAATACGTCGCGATCTCGCCCGCCTGGGAGTGGGACACCAGGACGACGTTGCCGGTGACACCGAGCCGGGTCAGGCCGGCCGTCAGATCGCTGACGGCGTCCTCGACCTTCCACGGCCCGGGCACCTCGTCGCTGGCACCCATTCCGGCCCGGTCGTAGGTGATGATCTCCGAACCGGTCGCGGCGTGCAGCTTGGCAACGATGTCCTTCCACTCGGTGTGGTCCTCGCCGCCGCCGGAGTCCAGAACGATCGCGGGAGCGGCACCGGGCGTGACGTAGAAGGCGAGGCGGTGACCCCCGTTGTCGATCGTCTGCATCCCGGAGCCGGCCGTGGGAGCCGTCGATGCCGGCGACGTCGCGGGCGGCGCAGCAGCGCTGTCGCACGCCGCCAGAGCGCCCGCCGCCGGGATCAGCAGGACAATCGCCGGTAGCGCCCGGCGGAGGCGGCGGGATGGACGGATGTACGTCATGGCGGATCCTCTCGAAGCCGGCCGCGGAGGTCGCGGCTGATCAAGATCGATCCTCCGGCCCGGCGGCCCCGCTTTCGATCCGGCTGCCGTGTCGATCGGCGGTGGGGTTATCCCCCGGGTGCCGAGGACCCGGTGGCCTCCAGGTGCCAGGGCTGCGGAGCCCGGCGGGCGCCCACGCGGAACCGGGCCGGGTCGTACCACTGCCAGCAGAAGAGGACGACGAGGGCGAGATCGGCGAGATCGCCGCCGTAGTACATGAGCTCGGCGCCGTTCTCGGCATCCGGCAGCGGCACTCCGGCCGGCGGATGCGCGTAGAGATACTTCGCCAGCACGCCATGGGCGGCCAGAAAGACCAGCAGCGCCACCGCGCGCACCGCGTGCGACGGGCGGCGCGGCATCGGGTCGGTCCCGGCCACCGCGTAGGTGAGCAGGAAGCCGGCCGCCGGCACGTGCAGCTGGATCAGCGGCGAGTGCATCATCGCCGGGTACAGCCGCGTCGTGTAGAGCAGCCACAGCCCGCCGGCGTCGAGCACCAGCGCGGTGATCGGGTGGATGACGACCCGCACCGGCCACGCGGCGAGGAACCGGCTCAGGCGGCGGGCCGGCCGGACCGGCAGCGCCCGGAACGCCAGCGTGCCCGGCGCGCCGAGCACCAGCAGCAGCGGGCCGGCCATGCCGAGCAGTAGGTGCCCGGCCATGTGCGCGGTGAACGAGGTGTCCGGTGCGGCCAGACCGGCGGTGAGAGCGGCCAGCCCGGCGTACCAGCAGGCGGCTCGGACGGCCGGCCACGAGCGGCCCCGGCGGCGGGCGGCGAGCAGCCCGATCGCGTAGGCCAGTGCGCCGAGAAACAGCAGCGGCGCGAGGGCTATCGACGGCGACGCCACAGCAGCACGACCCCCGCTACGAGCAGGACGACGGCGATCACGTTCCAGGTCCAGTCGTACGGCACGAGATCGACGCGGTAGCGGATCTGATGCAGGTGCAGGAGCTTGTGCTGCACCGTACCGTCGTAGAGCTGGAACCCGCCCGTCCCCGCAAGCAGGCCTCCCCACCAGCGCCGGGCGTCGAAGACGCCCCGGCGGCGCAGGTCGGCCAGCATAAACAGGGCGCCGACCGCGCAGAAGAATCCGAAGGCGTGGAACAGCCCGTCCGAGACCAGCCCGGCCGCGGGCGTGGAGCGGTCGTAGAAGTGGTGCCAGTGCAGCAGTTGGTGGAAGACCGTCTCGTCCACGAACGCTGCCACACCGAGGCCGAGGAACACACCCGAGACGACATTGCGCCCGGTGCGTTCCCCGGCCTGCGGCGAGGCGGTCATGACCCGTCGGGACGGGCCGCCTGCACTGTGTCCTGCGCGGAGGATCGCGCCTGGTCCTTGGTCGTCTGGACGGCGTCCTGGGCCGTCTCCTTGAGCTGACCGGCCGCCTCCTGCACGGTTCCGCCGAGGTCGTCCTTCAGGTCGCCCGCGACGTCCTTGGCCTTGTCCGTGAGCGGCTCACTGTGGTCCTTGAGCTCCTGGCCGGCCCGCCGCTCGGCGTCGGTGACCGGGATCAGCGTGGCCGCGAGCATGCCGACGCCGAAGGCGATGATGCCGGCGGCGATCGGGTTGCCCTGGGTCTGGCCGGCCAGCGCCTGGGGCGCGCTGCGGACGGCGTCCGCGGCATCGTGCGCCTTCTCGCCGGCCACGCTGCCGAGGTGCGATGCCTTCTCCTGCACGGTTCCCCCGAGGTCGGACGCCTTCTCCTGCACGGTCCCTCCGAAGTCGGACGCCTTGTCCTGCATGGTCGACGCGCCGGAGCCCAGCGTGTCCCGGGCGTGCCCGGTGCTGCCCATCACCTTCTCCTTCGCTGCGGTCCACCGGCGGCGGGCCACCTGCTTGGGGCTCGTCTTCTCGGCGAGCCGGTCGACGTCACGGGTCAGGCCGGCCCGCGTGTACTCGATCTCCTGCCTCAGCCGGTCGGGTTCTTCAGCCACTGGGCGTCCTCCTTGAGCGTGTCGACGGTGCGCCGTGGCATGGGGTCCACGGTCTTGAGCCGCTTGCGGCCGGCGGCGTAGAGAACGCCGCCGATGATCGCCCAGACGACGGCGACGATCAGGGCGGCCCAGCCCGCGTCCATGACGTTGGCCAGGCCGAACACGGCCGCAAAACTGAGCAGGACGATGGCGAGGTAGCCGGCGAACCCGGCCACGCCGAGCATCCCGGCCGCCTTGCCCGCCTTGGTGGCTTCCTCTTTCAGCTCGACCTTGGCCAGTTCGACCTCCTGCCGGAACAGCTGCGACAGGTCGGTGCTGATGTTGCCGATCAGCTCGCCGATCGAGGTCTCGCCGGCCGGCTGGGCACGGTCCGGTGTGGTCATGGCCGGGTCTCCGGGTACTCCGGCTCGGCCACCAGCGGCGTGCCGGTGCCGGTCGACGTGTACTCGGTGCCGGTCGACGGATATTCGGTGCCGGTCGCCGGGTACTCGGTGCCCACCGGCGGATAGTCGGTGCCCGTGGTCGAGTAGCCGGTGCCCGTGGTCGAGTACCCGCTGCCCGTGGCGGGGTAGCCGCTGGTCGCGTTCGGGTCGACGAGAGGGTCGACGAGGGGGTCGACCGATGGCGTGACCGAGGACGGGTAGCGCGACGCGTACGTGTCGCTCGCCGGCTTGCCGGCGTCCGGGTCGGCCTTGGCCACGCTCTTGCCGAGCCGCCCGACGACGAAGCCCGCCGCCAGCGCGGTGGCCAGGAACGCTCCCGGCCGGCGCCGGGCGAAGTCCTGCACTTCGCGCAACACCCCGTCCGGTCCATGGTGGTCGATGTAGTCGGCCAGCTGACGGCCGCCGTCGGCCACTCGCGACACGACGGTCGCGGCGGGGGTGCCGCTGCGGTCGCCGCGCATCTCGTCGAGGTGGTCGGCGGTCTCACGAATGGTGCCGACCAGCCGGTCACTTTGCGAGCGCGCCTGCTCGCCCAGCTTGTCGCGGACGTCGGTGACCACATGCCGAGCCTGGGTACGTGCCTCGGCACCGACCCGCTGGGCCTGATCGGCCGCGGTGTCCCGAACCGTGGACGCCGCCTGCCCGGCCGCCTGTGCTCCTTGCGTAGCGACCTGTTTCACAGTGGACTGGTCGGAACCGGTCGATGAATCAGTCACCTTGCCTCCTTCATTTACCAGTCTTGTGGCCGTTCGAATGCCCGTCTTTCGGCCGCCTACTCGTGTTCTTGCAAAAAATGGCGGCCGGAGAAACTCGATCGCTTCAGTTCGATGCCGTACGCAACGACGAGCGCCCGTGCTCCCAACTGCCGAGCAGACTGCGGGCCCAGACGTTGTCCACGGCCAGCGCACACCGCGCGCCCCACAACACGTCCCCGGACAGTTCGGGTTCGGCGGCGGCGAACGAGCCGCACAGGTCGTGGGCGGCGATCTGTTCATGCACCGCGTCGGCCTCGACGTGCTCGTCGTAGAACGCGGTCGCCGCCGGGTCACCGCCCAGGCGGCGCAAACCGTTGGCGTAGGCCCGGTTGGGCAGCGACGACGTCATCTCGTAGGCCGCGAGATGGCCGAGGATCGCGCCGCGCCGGCGCCGGTGCAGGCCGAAGTACGACATCAGGTTGTTGACGGCCAGGGTCGGCGCCCCGGCCACGTCGACGTAGGCGCCGTAGGCCAGGTCGAGACCGAACCAGCCCATGGTCTGCTTGAACAGCTCCTGGTGCATGCGCGGGGCCACGCCACCGCCGTACTCGTCGGCCTGGATCTCGATCAGCGCGGCCTTGGGCCGCCCGCCGAGTCGCGGGATCGCCCAGGTGTGCGGGTCGGCCTCGCGCAGGTGATAGATCGACCGGTGGGTGACGAACTCGCGGAACTGCCCGCGGGTCGCCCGCCCGCGCAGATAGCCGGAGAGCGAGGGACCGTCATCGGCCGCGACGATCTCGGCCAGCAGGTGCGGGACGTCGGCCGGGTCGGCGGCGACCGGCGGGCCGGTCAACTCGCGCAGGCCGACGGAGAAGTGGTCCTCGAGTTCGGCTCGCAGGGTCAGCAGGCCGGGATGCCACTCCCAGGCATCGTCGACGCCGTCCCAGCCGCGATAGGCGAGTTCGTAGCAGACGAACAGGGCCAGCTGAAGGTCCTCGTCGTCGTCCGGTGCGCGGCCGGTCGGCAGGTCGGTCGCCTCGCCGGCGAGTACGTCGATCAGCGCGCCGGAGACTGCGCCCCGTGACCCGGGAAGTTTCATGCCGCACCGGCTTCCCGTCAGAACCCGAGGTAAACCCAGGTTTTCCCGCGTCGAAACTGGGGATCCGGTGCGGCATGACTTCGACGATCACCCCGTACGAGGACGGCCCGCTCATCGTCCGCGGCGATTTCGAGATGCTGACCCCGGACGGCACCCCGATCGAGCCGGGCCGGGCCACGGTCGCGCTGTGCCGGTGCGGTAAGTCGGCGATCAAGCCGTTCTGCGACGGCACCCACAAGGCAATCAATTTTCACGCCGGCACGGGCCGCGACACGTCGAGCCCCCGCTGACGCGGGTGTGACATTGCGGCAGGTTTGACCCCGGCCGGCGGGGTTATCCGACCAACGTGGCCGAGATTACATCTGAGGTACTCATCGCGCGGCTCGCCGAGTGGGGCGTCGACACCGTCTTCGGGCTTCCCGGGGACGGCATCAACGGCATCATGGAAGGCCTGCGCCGCAACACCGACAAAATCAAGTTCGTCCTCGTGCATCACGAGGAAGCGGCCGCCTTCATGGCCTGCGCGTACGCCAAGGCGACCGGGAAGATCGGCGTCTGCCTGGCGACCAGCGGCCCGGGCGGCATCCACCTGGCGAACGGCCTGTACGACGCGAAGCTCGACCACGTCCCGGTGCTCGCGATCACCGGCATGCAGGAGTCGAGCATCCTCGGCACGGCCTACCAGCAGGAGGTCGCGCTCGACAAGCTGTACGAGGACGTCTCGGCCTACAACCAGGTGATCATGAACCCGGCACAGGTGCCGGCCGTGCTCGACATCGCGATCCGCACCGCCTATGCGCGCCGGGGCCCGGTCCACCTGACCATCCCGAACGACATCCAGATCGCGCCGGCCCACAAGGACCCGTACACGTCGGTGGCGCCGGTGAGCCCGCCCGCGACCAAGCCGATCTACCTGGCCCCGGCGGTGCGCCCCCGCGACGCCGACCTGCGGAACGCGGCCACCGTGCTGAATGCCGGCAAGAAGGTCGCGATCCTGGCCGGAATCGGTGCCCGCGGCGCGCGGACGGAGGTCGAGCACGTCGCCGGTGTGCTCGGCGCGCCGATCGTCAAATCCCTGATGGGCAAGATGGTCGTGCCCGACGACTCGCCCTACACCACCGGTGGCCTCGGCCTGCTCGGCACCGCGCCGAGCGAGGAACTGATGGAGGACATCGACACCCTGCTGATGCTGGGCACCAACTTCCCGTACACGAAGTTCCTTCCCGCCCCCGGCAAGGTGCAGGTCGTCCAGATCGACATCGCCCCCGAGCGGGCCGGCACCCGCATCCCGACCGACGTCCCGCTGGTCGGCGACGTGGCCGCCACCCTCGAGGCGCTGATCCCCCTGCTGGAGCGCAAGGACCGCAAGCACCTTCAGAAGTACCAGGACAAGATGAAGGACTGGCGCGACAACATGGGCGCCCTCGAATCGGCCGAACGCGAGCCGATCGCCCCCCAGTTCCTCGCCGCGCAACTCGACCAGCTGGCTCGCGGCGACGCGATTCTGACCTGCGACTCGGGCACGATCGCGACCTGGGCCGCGCGGCACTGGCACATCCGCGAGGACCGCGAGTTCTACCTATCCGGCACCCTCGCCACGATGGCGCCGGGGCTCCCCTACGCGATCGGCATCCAGCACGCCTTCCCCGGCCGCCAGGTCATCGCGTTCGTCGGGGACGGTGGCTTCGCGATGCTGATGGCCGAGTTCCACACCGCGGCCCGCTACCACCTGCCGATCAAAGTGATCATCAACAACAACAATGCGCTCGGGCAGATCCTGTGGGAGCAGATGGTTCTGGGCTACCCCGAGCACGGGGTGCGGTTCGGCGAACCGGTTCCCGACTACGCCGCCTGGGCCCGCGGGTGCGGTGGCTTCGGCGTACAGGTCAGCAAGCCCGGCGATCTGCCGGGCGCGCTGCAGGAAGCCCTGGCCCATCCCGGGCCGGCGCTGGTCGACGTGGCCGTGGATCCGAACGAGCCGCCGGTGCCCGGAAAGGTCTCCTACGAGCAGGCGAAGAAGTTCGCGACGGCATGGCTGCACGGGCAGCCGCACAAGGCGGCGATCGCCACGACGCTGTTCAAGGACAAGATCGAGCAGTTGAAGGGCTGAGGCGCATGCAGTCCGGTGAGATCCGGTCCGTCGAATGGAGCCGAGGCGTCGGGTCTCGGCTGGACCTACGCGCCGGCCGCGAGCGGGCATCTGATCTCGGAGATGCTCGTCCCGGTCGTCGTCGGGCGCTCGGCCTTGGACGTATCGGCGGTCAACACCGCGATGGCGCGGCGGTGCGCAACGCCGGCCCCTATCTGACTACGGGAGATACCTCATGTTGATCGGCATCATCGGGGCCGGGCACATCGGCTCCGCACTCGCCTACCTGTTCAGCAAGGGCGGCCACCAGGTGGAGATCGCCAACTCGCGCGGCCCGGAAACGCTCAGCGACCTAGAGAAGGAGTACGGCGACAACGTCCGCGCGGTCACCGCCGAACAGGCCGCCGGCGACGGTGAGGTCGTGGTCGTCACGATCCCGCTCGGCCGCTACGAGGAGCTCCCGGCCGCCGAACTGGCCGGCAAAACCGTGATCGACACCTGCAACTACTACCCGTCCCGCGACGGGCACATCGCCGCCCTGGACAACGGCGAGACCACCTCGAGCGAGCTGATCCAGCGCCACCTGTCCGGCGCCCATGTCGTCAAGGCGTTCAACGCCATGCGCTACGACCATCTGCGCGAGTACGGCCGCGAGGGCGGCGCCGCCCAGCGCTACGGCATCCCGGTCGCCGGCGACGACCCGGCCGCGAAACGTCAGGCCATGGACCTGATCGAGCAGGTCGGCTTCGAACCGGTGGACGCCGGCACCCTCGCGCAGAGCCGCACCTTCGAGCCCGGCGCCGACGTCTACACCGCCGACCTGTGGGCCGACGACCTCCGCGCCCGCATCGGCATCGAAGCTGCCTGACCGATGGCCGACAGCATGGTCCGCGCGATGACATGGAACATCTGGTGGAGATTCGGCCCGCGCTGGCGCGATCGGCAGCCGGGCCTCCGAGCGACCCTCGAGGGGCTGCGCCCCGACGTCGTGGCGCTGCAGGAGGTCTGGGCCGGCGACGGGACGACCCAGGCCCACGAGCTGGCATCCGCTCTCGGGATGCACGCGGTGTTCGCCTCGCCGTCCTACCCTCCGGCCCCGGACGACCCCGGCGTGGATGACTGGGCCGGGATCGACCTGGGAATCGCCGTGCTGAGCCGGTGGCCGATCCTCGGCCATCAGACGGCGGTGATGCCGGCCCGGCACCGCCCCTGGGACCCGGTTGCGCTCACGGTCCGGGTCGATCACCCGGCCGGGCCGTTGCCCGTCGTGGCGGCCTGCCTGGACTACGGCGTTCCGTTCACCGACGACCGCATCGCGCAGGGGACCTTCGTGGCCGACCTCGCCACCGAACCGGGCCTCGACGGGCCGTGCCCCGTCCTGCTGATGGGTGACATGAACGCCGCGCCCGGCTCCCCGGTCCTGCGGCGGGCCCAGGACGTGCTGACCGACGCCTGGAGTGCCGGCCACGGCCCAGCCGATGCGGTCACCTTGCCGTCGACCCACCCCTCCGCACCTTTGGAGGCCGGACCGCAGATGGTCGACCAGCGCATCGACCACATCTTCTTCCGGCCGGGGCGCGAGGATCAGCACGTCCTGGTCGAGCGTGTGCAGTTGGCCGGCGGACCGGTCGGCGGAGTCCACCCCTCCGACCATCGGGCGGTGGTCGCCGACCTGCGCTGGCGAGGCTGACCGGCGGCGAACCGGGGCGAGCTCAGTCCGGCGAGCCGACCAGCGTCACGGTCACCTGGGCGATCCCGTCGTCGGTCAGCAGATCCGACCGTAGCCGATCGACCCGCAGCGCGAGCTCACCGCCGGAGTTGCCCAAGGCCGGCGACGACGGCCGGATCCAGAGGTTCACCAGCAGCCGGGACGGACCGAGATAGACCGCGTGCATGTCGGCCAGCTCGCCCACCCAGTCGACGTCGAGGACCCGGGCCCGGATCGGATCGGCCACATCGGCCGGTGCGGCCTCTTCGAGCATCAGCGCCTTCGACCGTACGGCGAGCAGGAACGCCACCGCGATCAGCAGCACCCCGATGGCGATGCTGCCCAGCGCGTCCCAGCCGGCCCAGCCCGTCCATGCGTGCAGCAGCAACGCGATCAGCGCCAGCGCCAGCCCGACCAGCGCCGCCGAGTCCTCCAGGAACACCGTGGTGGCGCTCGGGTCGGACGCTCTCCTCAGCTGCTGGAAGAGCGAGCGCTGCCGGTCGCGGGCGTTGCGGCGCAGCTGTTTGCGGGCGGTGTGCCACGAATAGCCCTCGAAGCAGGCCGACACCAGCAGCACGCCGACGCCCACCCACAGCGACTCGAGCGGCTCCGGCAGGAGCAGGCTGCGGATGCCCTCGCCGATCGACAGCGTTCCGCCGACCAGGAAGATGCCCAGCGCGGCCAGGAACGACCAGAAATAGCGCTCCTGCCCGCGCCCGAAGGGATGCGCCGCGTCCGGCTCGCCGGACGACCTGCGCAGCCCCACGAAGAGCAGCACCTCGTTGCCGGTGTCGGCCACCGAGTGTGCGGCCTCGGCCCAGAGCGAGGCCGACCCGGTGAACAGCGCGGCCACCGTCTTGGCGATCGCGATGCCCAGGTTCGCCGCCACCGCGACGACGACCGTACGCGCGCTCTCCTCAGCCATCCCGGAGCCGTCAGGAAGCGCGGTGCAAGGCGTCGCGCGTCACCCGGAGGTTGACCACTCCGGGTTCGCCCTCGACCGTGTCGCGGATCTGGTCGCCCCCCGCGTAGGTGTCGTTGGAGAGCCAGCCGGTGCCGTCGATCCGGGCGTAGCCGACGCCCATCAACTCCTCGGCCACCCCGGCTACCGCGTCGGGCCGCACGTCGGTCCCCGGCATCTGCACGGCCGTGACGGTGCCGGCCTCGGCGCCGTCGCGGTCCACGACTGTCATGCCCACGTTCACGGTCGCGATGGGCAACGGCTCATTCGGTGTCGATGGCTGCATGGGACGCCCATTCCCGGTCCGCTGCCGCCAAAAACAAAACCGCGCACCGAATTCGGAAAAGTACCCCTAAATAGTCAGAGGGTGAGTTGATAATCCGGAACATGGAGGGCAACTGGCCGGATCCGGACCGGCTGCAGCACTGGATCCACGAGCAGGGCATGCCCGCCGGTGAGGTCGGCTCGCGGCTCGGGCTCAGCCGGGCGGCCGGCTACCGGTGGCTGCAGCGTTACGGCATCGCGGCCACCACGGCGCCGGTGCCCCAGGAACAGATCGCCGCGCGGTGGCGGGCCGGGACGCCGGCCGACCAGCTGGCGATCGAATACCGGCTGCCGATCGACGCGGTCCGCGACCGGCTGGTCGCCGCGGCGGCGATGACGGCGAGCCGCACCTACTACGTGCTCGGCTCGTCCGCCGACCCGCTGCCCCAGGACGTGCTGCGCGGCTGGTACCTGCACGATCGCTTCTCGGTCAGCCAGATCGCCGCGCTCGCCGGGGTCACCGCGCGGCAGGTGCGCTACCGGCTGGCGCGGTACCACCTCTCCGGCGGACGCCCGGGACCGAACCCACTGCTGGGGCGGCGCCTCAGCCAGGCGATGCTGACCCGGCTCTACGACGAGGGGCTGACCTGCGCGCAGATCGGCGAACGGTTCGGGGCGAGCGCCGAGTCGATCCGGGCGTTGCTCGCCGCGTACGGAATCCGGCGCCGGACCAACGGCCGGCGCAAGCGGACCGCTGAGGCTGCACCGCCGCCGGGAATGCAGAAATGCCCGATCAACGTGCGGGCCGCGCAGGCCATCGCCACCGCCCGCGACCGTGTCGCCAAGGCGAGGCGGCTCACCGCCCACGCCCGGACGCTATGCCAGATCGCCGTAGACCCGGACCCCGGCGAGCAGGCCCCCGGGCCCGCGCTGGTAGACCGCCAGGCCGGCCTGCGGTGACAGCTCGCGGCCGGCGAAGCGCAGGCAGTTGAACTCGACCACACAGACCGAGCCGTCGTCGGTCACGACACACGGCTGCAGCTCGACGCTGCGCACGCTTTCGACGTACGCCCGGAGTTCCGCCCCGCCGCGATGGGTCCGTCCAGTCGTCTCGCGCAGCGAGGCGTCCGGTCCGAACGTGGCGAGCACCGCGTCGGCCTCGCCCGCCGCCAGCGCCTCGATGTGCCGGCCGACGACGTCGCCCGGCTCCGTCGGGCCGCCGGGCAGGATGGCCGGCCGCGGGAACCGCTGCCCCTCGGTCGGCAGCCGGCTGAAGTAGCTCCGGAACACCACCGAGTCGTCCCGCGAGTCGGCGACGATCGCGACCGGCCAGGGCCGTTCCGTCCCCTCGAAGGTGGCGTGGCCGAGCAGTTCCATGACCGCCCGGCCGGGCACGACGGTCTGTCCCTCGACGTCGACGCGGGCCTGGAACCGGGCGAGCAGGTCGCGGCTGCGGTGCACGAACTCCGTCAGCTCGCGATGCCCCCGGACCTCACCGGCCCGCGGGTCGAACACGACGACCCGCTCGGGCCACGCGTCCTCGATGGCGTGCGGGTCGCCGCCGGTGAGCGCCACAATGTACTGACCCACCGGGTCGGCATGGCCGGCCGCGTGAGTCTGCCTGCGCGCGAGTTCGGCGGCGTTGAGAAAGTCGGGCAGCCACGGCATGACGCAACCCTCTCACACGATCTGCTGGCCGCCGTCGATGTCGTAGGTGGCGCCGGTCAGCGCGGTGTTGACCATCAGGTGGATCGCCAGGGCGGCCACGTCCTCCGGCTGCACCACGCGGTGAATCGGCAGCCTGGTGCGCAGCTCCTCGCGCCGCCGGTCGAGGTCGTCGCCGAGCAGCCGCGCCGACAGCGGGGTGTCGACGAAGCCGGCCGCGATCGCGTTCACCCGGATCGGCGCGAGCTCCAGCGCCAGGTTGGCGACGAGCAGGGGCTGGGCCGCGGTCAGCGCGCCCGGCAGCGCCAGGCCGAGGGCGGGCCGGCGGCCGCCGGTGCCGCCCATGAAGAGCAGGGCTCCGCCCGCGTTGATCCGGCCGATGACCGCCCGCGCCAGATGGACGGGCAGCCAGAGGTGTTCGTCGACCAGCTTGCGAGCCTCGGCGAAGTCGAGATCGGCGAGCCGGGCGTAGTAGTTGCCGCCCGCGGTGACCATCACGTGGTCGACCGGCTCTCCGAGGCCGCCGAAGAACTCCTCGAGGCGCTCCGGGTCGGCGGCGTCGAACGCGGCCGTGCCACTCGCCCCGACCTCGTCGGCCGCCCGCTTCAGGTGGTCGGCGTCGCGGCCGACCAGGATCACGTCGGCCCCGGCGGCGCGGGCGAGCCGCGCGGTCTCGAGCCCGATGCCGGCGCTGCCGCCCAGCACGACGACCTTCTGCCCGGCCAGCTTGGTGGTGTTCATGGGCCGATGATGGCGCGGTGAGGCCGGCCGTCGCGCCAGTGACAGTCCCTGGCGCTGCCGGACGACCGGCCTCGTGACTCCTAGTGGTGCGGCCCGTGTCCGCCGCCCGGGTGATGGTCGCCCGGGTACCCGTTGTCGTGCGCGTTGTTGACGTCAGCGGTCAGCTCGTACATGCCGCGGAACGGCCCGTGGTTGACGTCGTCACAGTTGGATCGGTCCCACCGGTTCTGCATTTCGCCGAGCCGTGCGGCCCAGTCGCAGTCCGACCGGTTCTCGAAGTACCCGATCAGGTCGCCCTGACCGTGGGGAGGCTGGGGTCCCTGGTGCGAGGCGCCCGCCGCCTGAGCCGGAGCCGCCCCGATGGCGGCGCTCAGGAGACCGGCACCGATCAGGATCGGCAGCCGTGCCGTGAAGTGCATCTCGGTCCTCCCTCTGATGAGATGGCCCGGCCAGGCCATCACGCCCGGGGTGCAGGGGCGGGGAAACCGCGCTTTCCTCAGTTCCGGCGGCGGCCGGTGGGAGAATGCCGCGGAAACGGGTACCTCCACGGCATGACGAACCCCTCATCCGCCGCAGGCCTCCCACTGGCCGCCGCGGCCGCCGCGCACCTCACCGACCAGGAAACCGAGACCAACGAGTCCGGCCCCGCCGTGGGCGCCTCGGACGCCGAGGCCGACGCCGCCCGCTCGGGCGCCGACGCGGATCTCACCGACGCCACCCGCGACTCCGACGGCGTACTGGTCGGCGAGGCCGACCTGGAGGAGGACAAGCGCCAGTCCGGCGCCTGACCGGCACGCCCACCGACCCGAGCGCCGGGCAACCGCGCTCGGGCGGCCGGCGGCTCAGACGGTGGCGATCGTGTAGGCGATCTCGTCGACCAGCTCGCGGGCCAGGAAGCCGGTGCGCCCGTAGCGGGGGCCCAGTCGCTGCCCGCTCACCGCGTGGGCGTACGCCGCCCAGCATGCCGCCTGGGCCGGCTCGGCCCTGCGTCCCAGCAGCCCGGCGACCACCCCTGCGCGGGCGTCGCCGCTGCCCGAGGTACCCAGCCCGGCGTCGCCGCTCTCCTCGCGCCAGCCGCGGCCGTCCGGGGCCGCGATGTGCCCGTAGAGAGAAACCACTGCCCGATACCGCGAAGCCAGCTCCTGCGCCACCGACGCCAGGTCGTCCCCCGGCTCGGAGCCCAGCAGATGCCCGGCCTCGGTCACGTTGGGCGTCAGCACGGCGCGTTCGTGGCGCAGCAGCTTCGGGTCTTTGCTGAGGGCGCCCAGCGCGTAGGCGTCCAGCACCACGGCCGCCTCGGCGGAGGCCGCGTCCAGCACCGACCGCATCAGGTCGGTGGTCTGCGCGATGTCGTCGAGGCCGGGCCCGAGCAGGATCACGTCCGCGTCGGCGGCCAGCGTGAGCAGCTCGTCCTCCGGCGGGAAGCCGACCACCCGGGCCTCCGGCACCGCGACGCTCAGGGCCACCGCGCTCTCCGAGGCGACCGCCAGCTGCAGCCGCCCGGCACCGGCTCGCAGGGCGGCGGTGCCGGCCAGCAGCACCGCGCCCGGGTTGAACCGCGACCCGCCGACCACCAGAACCGTTCCGCGCGACTCCTTGTCGCCCGCCGGATCCGGCAGTCGCCATCCGCGCAGCAGACCGGGGGTGATCACTTCTTCCTCAGGCATGGACGTCCTCCTGCCGGGTCACCGGCGCACCCTCGGCCGGAAGATGCGACACGTCGTTGAAGGTCTCCGGTGTCAGCAGCCCGTCCCGGCGCCGCCAGCTGCTGATCGAGCAGTTCGCGACCGTCGTGCGGTGGGCGATCTCCATGAGGGCCGCCTCGTCCAGGCCTTCGACCAGGTAGCGGGTCAGCAGCACGGTCGCCTCGTGGGCGAACAGCACGACCCGCGACGACTCGAGGTCGCGGAGCAGGGACCGCAGCCGCAGGAGCACGTCGGTCCACGACTCGCCGCCCGGCGGCCGGTAGTAGAACTTCCCCAGGCGGGTCCGCCGCCGGGCTTCATCGGGGAAACGCGCCTCGACCCCGCGCGTGGTCAGCAGGTCGAGCACACCCAGTTCCCGGTCCCGCAGCCGCTCGTCCACCACCATCGGCACCGGCAGGCCGTCCAGCGCCGCCGCGGCGGTCTGCCGGGTCCGGAGGTAGGGCGAGACCAGCGCGACGTCGGGCCGTAGGTCGGCGAGCATGTCGGCGAAGACGCGCCGCAGCGCCCCGGCCTGCTCGCGCCCGGTCACCGAGAGCGGCACGTCGGCGTCGCGCTCGGGGATGTCGATCACCTCGGCGGCGTCCCCCTCGGCCGCCGCCGCGGCGATGTTGCCGGTGCTCTGGCCGTGTCGCACCACGGCGAGCCACTTGAACTGTTCCACGCTCCCCTCCGTGCCCGCTCGCGCACCGGGTAAACCGTCCTAGGACGAGACCGCCGCGCGCAGCGCCTGCACTCCGTAATGGGCCCGCGACTTCACCGTGCCGGCCGGAATGCCTAGCCGGGTCGCCACCTCTTCGACCGTGTCGCCGCGGAAGTAGAGGTGGCGGATCACGTCGCGCTGCACCTCGCTCAGGTTGGCGAACGCCCGGACCATGTCCTGGGCCGCGAGCGCCGAGTCCGGGCTGTCGGGCGCCGCGACCGCGTCGTTCAGGTCGGTCAGGGCGACCTCGGCCGGGCGCACCCGGCGCATCCGGTCGGCGTCGATGGCCACGTTGCGGGCCACCGTGAACAGCCATCCGCGTACGCCGTTCTCGTCCCCCGGCAGGGCGTCGCGGTGGCGCCAGGCCCGCAGCATGGTTTCCTGCAGCATGTCCTCGGCCGCGTGCCGCTCCCCCGCGAAGCGGATCAGGTAGCGAAGCAACGCGAGCGAGTGCTCGGTGTGGATCTGTTCGATGCGGACCCGGTGGTGGGTGTCATCCATTGAAAGCTCCTGACGGAAACTGCCACTCGTTCCCGCAGGCTAGGAAAGACGACTGTCCAAATACTTACCGTCGACTGACCGCGATCCGCTCGCCGGCGTAGATGTCCAGCTCACGGCCTCGCGACGCGGTAAGTCGCAGTTGCCGGCGGGAGCTGATGCCGAGCTTGGTGAACACCTTGCTCAGATGCCACTCGACAGTTCGCGGGCTGAGGAACAGGCGCGCCGCTATCTCCACGTTCGACAGGCCGTCGCGGGCCAGCCGCACGATCTGCGTCTCCTGCGAGGTCAGCCCGGGTTCGGGCCGCTTCCGCCCGGCTACGCCGAGGCGGGCGCCCGCCAGATCGGCGAAGGCCAGGATCCCCCTCTCCCGCATCATTTCGTACGCCGTCCGCAGCCGACCCCGGGCGTCTCTGCGCCTTTCAGCCCGCCAGAGCCATTCGCCGTAATAGAGGTGGGCCCGCCCCAGATAACCCCGCATCGTGGTGCGCTCGAGGCGCTCGACCGCCTCGCGGTAGCCGTCCTCCCGGCCGCCCAGCATCCCCCGGCACAGCGCCGCCAGCCCCAGCAGCGCCTCACTGCCCGCCGCCCGGGCCTGTTCCTGGAGGTGCTGGAGGGCTCGCGGCTCGGCCCGCCCGAGTTGCGCGGCGGCCACCAGCCGCTCGACCAGCACCGGCCAGGCGCGCCCGCTCGCCGCGGCGTACGCCTCCTCATGCCGCGCGAGCCCGTTCAGCAGAACCGCCCGCGCGTCGTCCCCGGCCGTCACCTCCCGGCCCGCCCAGGCCGCGAGCAGCCTCGCCGGGCGGACCGGCGCGGCGACCCCGATCCGCCGGCACACCGCGGCCAGTTGCCGGGCCAGCACCCCGGCCTCGGGCAGCGCCCCGGCGTAGACCCGGCTCACGATCCGCTGACCGAGCAGGTCCGGAAGCATCCCGGCCGGCCCCGAGCCGGCCGCCAGCCGCACCGCGCGGGCCGTCAGAGCATCGGCCGCAGTATCGTCGCCCAGTTCCAGCGCGGCGGATCCGCCGGCCCACAGTTCGCGCGGGTCACCGTCGTCCAATTCCGGCAGCGCCGCCCGCAGAAGCGCGGCCGCGGCGGGCAGGCCCGCGGTGCGCTGGACCGTCAACGCGTGGAGCAGGGGGTCGTCGGGCGCCTCGGCGATGTCCCAGGACGTCGGTCCGGCCGCGCGTAAAGCGTCCACATAAGCCCGGCGGGCCCGGCGCGAGTCCAGCGGGGCGATCCCGGCCGCCGCCTTCCGCAGCAGCCCGGCATCGCCCTGCGCCCGCAGCACCTCGGCCCGGGCGTGACCGAGTTCGTCCAGCGGGCCGCCCTCGGCCAGCGCGAGGAGGTGTCGCGCGGCCCACGGCGTACCGGCGAAGTGCCGCAACTCGGCGGCGGCGAGCAACCACTCGCCTCGCTTGCCCGGGTCGGTCGTGAGTTCGGCCGCCCGCTGGAGAAAGAGCGGGCCGCCGTCGCACCCCGCGAGAGCCTCCGCGAGGTCGTCGTCCTCGGCGACGGCCGCTTGGGCGCGTTGCCAGACGTGACCGACCGGGTCGACGTCCGGGTCGATGACCTCGGCGAGCGCGGCGTGCACCCGGCGCCGCTCGGCCGGCCCGGCCCCACGACAGACGGCCGCCCGCAGCAGTGGATGCCGGAACAGCACCCGGTCGCCGAACTCCACCAGCCCGGCCGGCGCCACCGCCATCTCATTGCCGGCACCCAGCCACTCCGCTGCCCCCGCGACCACCGCAGCCTCGCTCCCGGCACCCAGCCGCTCCGCGGCCCGCGCGACCACCGCCGGATCGCCATTGGGCTCGATCGCCGCAGCCAGCAGCAGCAGTCGCCCAATCGCGTCGAGGCCCGCGCTCTCCCGGCGCGCCATGTCCTCGATCCGCCGGGGCAGCCACGATTCGGTCGGCCACCCGGATTCGAGTCGGGACCCGGCTTCCGGCCACGCCCGCGCCAACTCGAGCAGAGCGAGCGGATTGCCGTGGCACTCGGCGACCGCCCGCTCGTCGAGCGGCCCGAGCAGTCCGGACAACGCCAGAAGCTCCCGGGCCTCGTCGTCGGACACTCCGCCCAGCGGTAGCACCGGCAGCCCGTCGAGCTCGTCCCGGGCGACGCGGCTCGCGAAGACCACGGCCAGCGACTCGGCCCGGACCCGCCGCGCGGCCAGCCCCAGCACCTGCGCCGACGCCGGGTCGAGCCACTGCACGTCGTCGACCACGCAGACCGTCGGCTGCGACCGGAAATGCTCGCCGAGCAGCCCCAGCACGCCGAGCCCGACCAGCAGCCGATCGGGCGCCGCCCCCGCGCGAAGCCCGAAAGCCACCCCCACCGCCTCGCGCTGCGGCAACGGCAGACCGTCGAGCCGGTCGAGCAGCGGCGCGCACACCTGGTGCAGCCCCGCGAACTCCAGCCCGGCCTCGGACGGCACCGCGGCCGCCCGCACGACCCGGCAACCGGCCGCCCGTCCGGCCAGGTGGTCGAGCAACGCCGTCTTCCCGATGCCTTCCTCGCCGCGCAGCACCAGCGCCCGGCTCTCCCCGGCGCGCACCGCGGCCAGCAGATCGTCGAGCACGGCGCGCTCGGCATGACGGCCCACCAGCTCACTCATGGTTTCCGGAGTCTAGGGCGGTTCGAGCCGCCGGAACCCGGTGAAGACCATGCGAAAACCCGAGGTCGCCTATCGAACTCGCGAATGCCGGATGTCGAACCCAAGTTTCTGCAGCACCCGCACGGCGCCGGAACGCCCGCCCTCGAAATCGCCGGAGGCCAGCCGCGTTCCGGTGGCTAATTCGAAGGCGGTGCCGAGCACCGCTTTCGGCGGATACTTTCGGCCGTCCACCACCATTTCGTACGTCGTGGCCGGCGCGAACCCGTGCCGCGCGTAGAACCCGGCCGCCCCGAGCGCGTCGAATTCCGCGACCGCCCGCAGCACGTCGTCGTGGCCGACCACGCTCCAGTCGATCCTCACTTGAGCCGCCGCCCCAGGAAGTCACGGATCAGTTCGGCCACCTCGTCGCCCGCGCTCTCGAGCAGGAAGTGGCCGCCGTCGAGCAGGTGGATCTCGGGGTCGGCCGCGTCGGCCGCGAAGGCCCGGGCCCCGTCCGGCCCGAAGATCTCGTCGCCGCGGCCCCACACGGCGAGCACCGGCACCGCGCTGCTCCGCAGATATTCGTGCAGACGCGGATAGAGCGGCGGGTTGGTCGCGTAGTCCCGCAGCAGGGCGAGCTGGATCAGGTCGTTGCCGGGCCGGCTCAGCAGCGCGAAGTCGTGCTCCCAGGCGTCCGGGCTGACCAGCGTCTCGTCCGGCACCCCGGTCAGGTACTGCCAGCGGGTGACCTCGAGCGTGAACGCCTGCCGGATCGCGGCCTCGGCTTCGCCGGTCGGAGAGGCCTGGTAGTCCCGGACCGTCTTCCAGAACCCGTCGACGAAGCCCGCGTCGTACCCGTTGCCGTTCTGCGTGATGATCGCCGTGATGTCGGCGGGCCGCCGCAGCGCCAGCCGGAACCCGATCGGCGCGCCGTAGTCCTGCACGTAGAGCGCGTACCGGTCGATGCCCAGCCGGTCGAGCAGGCCCTGGGTGAGGTCGGTGAGCCGCTCGAACGTGTAGTCGAACTCGCCCACCGGCGGCGCGTCGGAGAAGCCGAAGCCCAGGTGGTCGGGCGCGATCACGTGGTAGCGGTCGGCCAGCGCCGGGATCAGCCCGCGAAACATGAACGACGAGGTCGGAAACCCGTGCAGCAGCACCACGACCGGCGCGCCGGCCGGGCCGGCCTCCCGGTAGAAGAGCCGCTGTCGGTCGACGGTGGTGTAACGGTGGTGGACGGCAGGCATCGCCCCTCCTCGGAGTCGCTGAATTCACCCGCCAGCGTGGGCAGGCCCCGGCCGCCGCCGCTTCCGTGCCGACCACCGGTCCACCCCGTGACTCACCCCCTGCCTCGCCCCGCGGCCCACCCGTGCCTCGCCCTCCGGCCGGCCGGGGAGAAACGCGTGGAAGCCGCGGGCCGACGCCGACGAGACGGGCCGGGAAACGCCCGGCAACGTCGGTGACCCGGCGTCGAGCTGGTTGATCGCCCCCGCGAAGATGGCCGCGTGACCACCGTCGAGCAGCTCACCTCGTGGGTGGATCGGCTGCCCCCGCGCCTGCGCCGCCTGCTACCCCGCGAGCTGGTCGGCTTCGCCGTCATCGGCGCGTTCACGTTCTCGCTCGACCTCGGCCTGCTGGCCGTCCTGCGCGACCGCACCGCCCTGCCCCTGCCGGTCGCCGTCTCGATCGCCTACCTGGCCGCCTTCGGCCTGAGCTTCGTCCTCAACCGCACCGTCAACTTCCGTTCCCACGCCCCGGTCGGGGGCCAGGCCTTCCGGTACGCGGTGGTCCTCGTCGGCGACTACCTGCTGACCGTCGGTGTCTCCACCGGCCTGGCCGACCTGGGCCTCAACTTCGCGCCGGCCCGGGTGACCGCCTCGTTCCTCGTGGCCGTCTTCACCTACTCGGCCTCCCGCTGGTGGGTATTCAGGAGCTGAGGCGTCGTTGCCCGGCGTCGACCAGCGCGGCCCGGGCCCGGTGTTCGGCGTGGAGCATCCGGTCGACCGTCTCCTCGGCCAGGCCAGGTTCACCGGCGGCCACCTCGTACGCCTCGCGCATGGTGGCGACCAGCAGCGCCAGGCGCCGGGCATCGGGCACCACGGTGGTGGCTTCCTCGACCGCGGTGATCGCCGAGGTGAGGTGCCGGGTCGCGGCCCGATTGCTGACCACGGCCGCGGCGGCCAGGCCGAGCACGCAGCCGAGGATCGTCTGCACGAGCCGGTCACCGATCAGGTCGAGCGGCGGCGACTTCCGGCCGAGCTCCCCGACCAGCAGCGCGAGCGGCGTGACGGCCAGCATGGCCAGTCCGTAGTTGCGGATCACCAGCAGTTCCGCGATCACCTGCGCCACGACGATCGCGGCGACCAGCACCCAGGGGCCGCCGGGGATCGCCACCGCCCCACCCGCGATCAGGAGCCCGGCAACCGTGCCACCGGCGCGCTGCACTGCTCGCTGGAACGAGAGCCGGAGCGAGGCCGCCTGCAGCACCGCAACGGCGGAGACGGCCGCCCAGTAGGGGTGGGCGAGCCCGGTGAAATGGGTCAGCAGCCCGGCGGCCGCACCGGCGGCCAGCGCGCCCAGGGCGACTCGGGTGGCCGCCGGCCAGAGCGGGCCCCGCCCCGCCGGAGGCCGGTCGCGCAGCAGGCCCAGCGCGAGATGCCGCTCATTGATCTTCGCGCTCTCGATCGGGGTGGGCGCCAGCCGCGGCGCGATGCCCCGGCGGGTCAGCCTGCCGGCCAGGCCCCGCAACTCGGCGGCGACCTCCGCGCTGTGGCCGTGCACCCCGCTGAGCTCGGTCTCCGCGTGGGCAACCAGCACCTCGAGCCGCGGGGTCTCCGCGTGCGCGACCAGCACCTCGAGCCGCGGGTCGCCGCGTTCGGTACGGTCCGGGCCGATTGCGCGCCAGGCCCCCTCGATAGCGAGCGCGGCCTGGTGGCGGGCCCGGAGGCCGGCCGGGCCGTGCGGGGCCTCGTGCAAGGCGGCGGCCGCCCGCAACGCCCGGGCGACCGCCAACCGGCGCGGCGCGTCCGGCGTGAGCAGGGCGCCCGACATCACGATCAGCCAGGCGGCGAGCGCCGAGCCGGCGGCGAGACCCGCGTGCCCGGGCAGATCGCCCGGCCGGGTCGGCAACGCGCTGCACACCGCGGTCGCGAAGGTGAACATCAGCCCGCCCGGCGGCCCGACCTGGTAGCGGCTGCACCAGAGGGTCGCCGCTCCGCCGACCGCGGCGACCACGATCACGCCGACCGGGGCCGCGGCCAGTGCCGCGAGCCCGCCGACGAAGACCGAAGCGGCCAGGCCGGCCCCGCTTGCCGCGACGAGGACGGCGCGGCGGCGGTAGAGGGAATCCCGCCCGTACAGGGCGGCAAACGCGCCGAATGTCGCAAAGGGCGCCGAGGAGGTGCGGCCCAGAGCCACCAGAACACCCAGGGGCACGAAGACGGCAAGCCCGGCCCGCAGCGCAAACGCCCAGGCCGCGTCGGCCGGACGCACCCGGAGCGCCGCCCGGAGATCGTGTCGCACCGCACCCGACTACCCCCGCCGGGGGCGAAAGCACACACCCGGCGCCTGTCAGGCCCGTGTCAGCGCTATGTGCGCGGCATATCAGCGGCTCCGGGCAGTCTGCTACCCGAGGGCCGCTGCCGGCATGGACACCGGCCCGCGACGGAGGGGACGGAAATCGACATGAGTGATCTTGTAGTGCGGGCGGAGGGGCTCCGCAAACGATTCGGCAAGACGCAGGCTCTGGACGGGGTCGATCTGGCCATGCGCCGCGGCACGGTGCTCGGGGTGCTCGGGCCGAACGGCGCCGGCAAGACGACCGCCGTACGCGTGCTGGCCACGCTGCTCCGGCCCGACGCGGGCATGGCCGAGGTGGCCGGCATCGACGTGCTCAAACAGCCACAGCGGGTGCGCCGGCGGATCGGGCTGACCGGCCAGTACGCCAGCGTCGACGAGGACCTGACCGGCACCCAGAACCTGGTGCTGATCGGCCAGCTGCTGGACCTGACCACCCGAGATGCCCGGAAGCGGGCAGTCGAGCTGCTGGAGTGGTTCGACCTGTCGGAGGCCGCGGCACGGCCGGCCAAGACGTACTCGGGTGGCATGCGCCGCCGCCTCGACCTGGCCGCGAGCCTGGTCGGGCATCCCGAGGTCATTTTCCTGGACGAGCCGACGACCGGGCTCGACCCGGCCAAGCGCGAGGACATGTGGGGTGTTGTGCGCACCCAGATCGCGCAGGGTTCGAGCGTGCTGCTGACCACGCAGTACCTGGACGAGGCGGACGCCCTCGCCGACGAGATCGCGGTGATCAACCACGGCAAGGTGATCGCGTTCGACACGCCGAACGGCCTCAAGCGCCGCGTCGGCGGGCTCACTCTCCGGGTCCGGCCGAGCGACCCGGCCCGGATCGGAGACGCGCTGAAGGTGCTCGACGCGGTCGCCGCCCCGGGCACCAACGCCTCGCTGGACACCGCCGCCGGGGCCCGTGCGGGCGCGGTCGCGGTCCCGGTGGCCGCCGACACGGCGATCGACGAGGCCCTTCCGGCGCTGCGCCGGGCCGGCGTCGAGTTCACCGAACTGGGTCTGCACCTGCCGAGCCTCGACGAGGTCTTCCACGCGCTCACCGAGGAGAAAACCGAATCCAAGAAGGAGAGTGAGCTCGTATGACCGCCCTTGACGTGCCCGTTCGCAACATCGTCGGCGACATCGACAAGCCACGTGGAGGCGCGCTGGCCGCGCTGGTCAGGCATAGCGTCGCGCTCGCGCGGCGGAGTTTGATCAAGACGATTCGGACGCCCGAGGCGCTGATCGACGTCACGCTCCAGCCGGTGATCTTCCTGCTGCTGTTCACGTACCTCTTCGGCGGCGCCATCGCCGGCGGTGACCGGCACGCCTACCTGCAGTTCCTCCTGCCCGGCATGCTCGCCCAGTCGCTGGCGATGGGCGGCATCGCGCTCGGCCAGAACCTGAACGCCGACATCGAGAAGGGCGTCTTCGACCGGTTCCGGTCGCTGCCGGTGGCCCGGTCCGCGCCGCTGGTCGGCGCCGTCGCGGCGGACATCGTCCGCTACCTGACGGTGTGCGTGGTGATGCTGGGCTTCGGCATGATCATCGGCTTCCGGGTCGAGACCGGTTTCCTGCCGGCGCTCGCGGCGGTCGCGCTGGCGGTCGGATTCGGCCTCTGCTTCTGCTGGATCTCGGTGTGGGTCGGCATGATGGTGCGCACCCCCGGTGCCGTTCAGGGCACGATGTTCCTGCTGGTCTTCCCGCTGTCGTTCGGCAGCAACGTGTTCGTGCAGACCAGCACGCTGCCGGGCTGGCTGCAGGCGTTCGTGCACGTCAACCCGATCACGCCGCTGGTCGGCACGATCCGCGGCCTGCTGATCGGCGGCCCGGTCGCCCACCCGCTGTGGCAGACGCTGGCCTTCATGGCCGGGCTGCTGGTCGTGTTCGTGCCGCTCGCGCTGCGCGGCTACGCCCGGCGGGCGTAGCGGTCAGGAAGCGGGGGGTGAGGCGCTGTCCGACGCGGGCAGCGCCTCTCGGCGCAGCCGCGCCGGATCGACCTGGAGCAGCGCGGTCTTGCCGTCCATCGCCCAGCCGATCTCGTACGCGGAAGCGAACCCGTTCTCCCCGAGCGCCTTGCGGGCCCGGCCGGCGAGTTCGGAGACCTGCAGGTCGGTCCAGTCGTGGGTGCCGCGCAGCCGGGCCGCCGCACCGAGCAGCCCGGCCGAGTCGCGGTGCCGCCCGAGCAGATCGGCCAGGCCCGCCGCGGTCACCGCCACCATCGACAGGATCGGCATGTCGCGGCTCTGCACCGCCGCGGCGTACGCCCGGGCCAGCGGTTCCTCGGCGCCCGCCGGATCGCCGCGGAGCACGCACAGCCAGGCCCGCACCGATCCGATCAGGGCCACCCCGTGGTCGCCGCCGAACGGGAAGTTGCCGTTCATCCCGTCCTCGGCCGCGACCAGAAGTTCCTCGGCCCGGTCGAGATCGCCGAGCCGCAGCCACAGGCCGGCCTCGAGCGCGTTGACCAGGATGATCATCTCGGCCGAGCTGGACCGCAACGCCCGCTCCCGCGCCGTGTCGATCATCGCGGTGGCCTCCGCGAAGTCGCCCCGCCGCAGGTAGAGGTCGATCCAGCGCAGGTCGATGAAGACCTCGTCGCTCAAGCTCAGCGAACCGAACTGGCGCGCCTCGGACCGGGCCCGGCTCAGGTCGGCGAGGGCGCCGTCGAGGTCGCCGTCGTACTGCCGCAGCAGCGCCCGCATCGGCAGCGCCGTGGCCAGGCCCCAGTGGTCGCCGACCTCTCCGAAGCACCTCAACGCGGCCGTCACGTCCGCGCGGACCTGGGCCAGGTCGCCCTCGTTCTCGGCGACCTGGGCCCGGAACATGTGACCCAGCCCGGCCAGCCAGACGTCCGGGCCGTCGACGATCCGGGCGATGACGGCCCGCGCGGCGTCGGCGTCCTGCAGGAAGAAGAGGGTGATCGCGGTCAGCGCGCTGGCCAGCCCGGGCAGCTCGTGGTCGTAGCCGAGCAGCCGGTCGGCGAGTTGCCGCAGCTCACCCTCGCGGGCCAGCACCTCGGCCTCGATGACGACCGGCTGCGAACCGATGCGGTTGAGCAGCAGCACGACCTGGGCGCAGTCGCGTTTCACGCTCGCCCGGCCGCCGGGCAGCGCCAGGGCCTCGGCCAGCCAGTAGCTGGCATCCTGGTGCCGGCCGAAGATCTGCCAGTACCAGGACAGATCGAGCGCCAGGTCGACCGCGCGGTCGGCCGCGCCGGTGTCGCACAGATGGCGCAGCGCGGACAGCGCGTTGTCGTACTCGGCCCGGATCACGTTCATCGCGCTCAGCTGTGACGGGCCGCGCAACTGCTGGTCGTGCTCACCGATCAGCCGGGTCAGATAGCGGGCGGCCAGACCGCGTACGGTCTCCAGTTCGCCCCGCTCGGCGAGGCGCTCGATGCCGTACTCCCGCAGGGTTTCCAGCATGCGGTAACGCCCGGCGTCCGGCGCGAGCTGCAGCAACGACCGGTCGACGAGCGCGGCGAGCAGTTCCGGAATCTCGCTCTCCGGCACCTCGGTGCCGGAACACACCGCGGCGGCCGAGGCCGGCGAGACGCCGCCGGGCAGGACGGAGATCCGGCTGGCGAGCGTACGCTCGTGCTCGCCGAGAAGATCCCAGCTCCACGCGATGACTGCCCGCAGCGTGCGGTGCCGCGGATAGGCGGTGCGGCTGCCGCTGGTGAGCAACCGGAAGCGGTCGCGCAGCCCGGCCGCGAGCTCCCCCAGCGACAGCGTGCGCAGCCGGGCCGCCGCCAGCTCCAGGGCCAGCGGCATGCCGTCGAGCCCGCGGACGATGCGGAGCACCTCGGCGAGCGTGTCGACGTCGACGTCGAACCCCGGGCGTACAGCGGCAGCCCGCTCCGCGAAAAGCCGCACCGCGGCGGTGCGGCGGGCCTCCTCGACGCTCGCGTCCGCCTCGGGCAGCGTCAGCGGCCCGAGCGGCACCAGCGCCTCCCCGTCGACGGCGAGCGGCTCCCGGCTGGTCGCCAGCACCCGCAGCCCGGCGCAGCGCGGCAGCAGCGCCGCGGTCAGCCGGGCGACCGCCTCGATAAGGTGCTCGCAGTTGTCGACCAGCAGCAGCGTCTCGCGACCACCGAGCCGGTCGACCAGGACCTCGAGTTCGTCGCCCTCGGCCGCCAACCGGCCGCTGTCGAAGAGCGAGGCGCCGCGCAGCCCCAGCGCGGCCAGCAGCGCCGCACCGACCTTGGCCGGCTCGGTCACCGACGACAGGTCGACGAGCCAGGTGCCGTCCCGGTACTCGTGCCGATGCCGCCGCCCGGCCTCGAGCGCAAGCCGCGTCTTGCCGGCGCCGCCCGGCCCGAGCACGGTGACCAGCCGCCCGGCGGCGAGCAGGGTGTCCACCCGGGCAAGGTCGTCGTCCCGGCCGACAAAGCTGGTCAGCGGGGCCGGCAGGTTGCTCGGAGGCGGCTCCTCCCACGCCGGCAGCGGCTTGGCCCGCGCCGGCGGCTGCTCGGCCCCCGCCGGCGGCTGCTCGGCCCCCGTGGGCGGCTGCGGGCCTCCCCCCAGCGGCTGCTCGCCCCACCCCGCCGGCTGTTCGCCACGCCCCGGCCGCTGCTGGCCCGACCCCGGCCGCTGCTCACCCACTCCCGGCCGCTGCTCACCCACTCCCGGCCGCTGCTCACCCACTCCCGGCCGCTGCTCACCCACTCCCGGCCGCTGCTCACCCACTCCCGGCCGCTGCTCAGCCGCCCTCGGCCGCTGCTCACAGTGTCTGGGCCGCTGCTCGCCGGGCGCCGGCCGTGGGGATGGGGCCGGCCGCTCGGTGGAGGCACGCAGGAGGCTGAGGTGACGGTCGCGCAGGGCAGTGCCCGGGTCCACTCCCAACTCGTCGGCCAGGAACTCGCGCACCCGCTCGAAAGCCGCGAGCGCCTCGGCCTGCCGGCCCTGCGCGGCGAGCGCGTCCATCAGCAGCGCGGCGGCCCGCTCGTCGGCCGGGTGTTCGACCAGCAGAGCGGCAAGCCGAACCGAGGCGATGTCGGCCGCGCCCAGCACCGTCTCGGCCTCGGCCAGGTCGGCGACGGCCTCGGCGGCGGCCCGGGCCAGCCGGGTCGCGACCCCCGGAGCCACCGCGGCGATGGCGGCCGGCGCACCCGTGCCCATCATCGCCGCCGCCCGGCCCACCGACGCCCGGCCCGCCGGGGCCCACTCTGCTGCGGTCGAGCTCACCGCCGCTGAGCCCGCCGCCGCTGAGCCCGCCGCCGCTGAGCCCGCCGCCGCCGGTGGGCCTCCCGCCGCCTCGGAGTCTGTGGCCTCCGTTCCGGACCAGACCGCGACCGCCTCGGTGAGCAGCGCTGCCGCGGCCTCGACCTGACCCGTCCGCAGCCGGTCGCGGCCGTCGGCGGCGAGGCGCTCGAAGCGCAGCGCGTCGACGTCGCCGGGCGCCACGTCGAGCCGGTAGCCGCCCTCGGCCTGTACGACCGTGCCGGCCCCGCCGAGCAGCTTGCGCAGGCGGGAGACCAGGGACTGCAGCGCGTTCGCCGGGTCGGTCGGGCGTTCGGTGGGCCAGAGCGCCTCGGTCAGCACGCCCGGGTCGACGGCGCGGCCGCCGGCCAGGGCGAGCCGCACGATCAGGCCGCGCAGCCGGGCCCCGGGTACGGGCACCGGGGTGTCACCTCGCGCCACCTGAAAGGTGCCGAGCAGCGTCACCCGCAGCCGCGGAGCCGAGTCCCCCATGTCTCTGATCCTCTCGCGCCGGGGCCACCCGGCCAAAACGCGATCAGTTTCGCCTCAGGGTGCGGCGGCCCACCCGTACAGGAAGGCGCCGAAATCCTGGGCCGGAACCGGCCGGGAAAAGAGGTAGCCCTGGCCGTGGGTGCAGCCCAGCTCGCGCACCAGACTCTGCTCCTCGGTGGTCTCGATGCCCTCCGCGATCACTTTCAGGCCCAGGTTGAGGCCCATCGTGACGATGGTGCGGACCAGTTCGCGGCTGCGGACGTTGCCGGACGACCGGGATACGAACGAGCGGTCGATCTTCAGAGCGTCGAACGGCAGGTCGTGGAGGGCCTCGAGGGAGGAGTAGCCGGTGCCGAAGTCGTCGATGTGGACCTCGACGCCCATCGCGCTCAGGTCGCCGATCATCCTGGTCGCGTGTCGCACATCGTGCATGATCACGCCTTCGGTGATCTCGATGGCGAGGCAGCCGGGGTCGAGGTGGTCGGCGGCCAGGGATTCGACGACGTCCTGGATCAGGTTGCCGTGCCAGAACTGCCGGTTGGAGACGTTGACGCTCATCCGCATCGCCGGCTGCTGCCACCGGGCGATCTGCCGGCAGGCGGTGCGCAGCACCCAGGTGCCGATGTTGACGCCGAGGTCGCTCTCCTCGGCGATCGGCAGGAACGCCGGCGGCCCGAGCAGCCCGCGGGTCGGGTGCCGCCAGCGCAGCAACGCCTCCATCCCGGTCACCGCGCCGCTGTCGAGGGCGACGATCGGCTGGTAGAACAGCTCCAGCTCGTCGTTGTCGATGGCGTGGCGCAGTTCGGCGCCGGTACGCAGCCGGTCGAGCGCCGACTCGTGCATCGACGGCACGAACAGGGCGTGTGTCCGTTTGCCGCTGCTCTTGGCGTAGTACATCGCGGCGTCCGCGTCGCGCATGACCGCCTGGGTGTCGCCGTAGCTGTCGGCGCCCAGCGCGATCCCGATGCTCGCGGTGACGGCGACGTCGGTGTCGCCGAGGCGGCACGGCGCGGAAACCGCCGCCTGCAAACGCTCGGCCAGCACCGCCGGGGCCTCCCGCCCGGCAAAATCCTCGATCAGTACGGCGAACTCGTCGCCGCCCAGCCGGGCCGCCGCCTCGTTCACCCGCAACTCGACCGTCACCCGCCGGGCCACCTCCTGCAGCAGCCGGTCGCCGGCCTCATGCCCCAGACTGTCGTTGACCAGCTTGAACCCGTCCAGATCCAGCAACAACACCGCATACTGCCGGCGCCGGCCCATCGCCAGCATCAACCGGTCACGGAAATGACTACGGTTCGGCAGCCCCGTCAAATCGTCGTACAGCGCCGCCCGCCGCAGGACCTCTTCCTGCTCCCGCAACGTCTGCAACACCGAATCATGCTCCAGAGCCACACTGAGCAACGCCGCCCACTGATTCATCGTCTCCCGGCCCTCGGCCAGACCAGCCTGAATCGGACCGACCAGCGCCAACATCCCCCAGTCCCCGTTGTCCACCTTCAGATGAGCGACGTAGATCATGTCGTCGGCGGCGGAGTCGGCCAGCGCCACCACCTCGGCCGGCGGGAACCGCTCGATCCCGGTGCGGCCGCCGCCCTGCATCGCCGCACCGGCCCGCCGGTCGTACGTGGCGATCACGTCGAGGAAGGCACCCCCGGTCTCGTCCGCGCTCGGCCACAGCCCGAGGCAGCCGCCGCGGATCGCGGTGGCCCGCAACCAGTCCAGCGACCGCGGATCACGCTCCTGGCTGCGCAACAACTGCATGCTGACCGAATATTGGGTCCCCAGCGCCGACATCGTCGACCGGCCGTGCGCGACCTGGAACGACGACTGGGCCTGGGCCAGCACCACGAAGATCTGATAGACGAGGTCCTCGACCCGCTCGTTCTTCGTCGCGGTCTGCAGCGCCCGGCCGTAGTCGCGGAACAGCCGCATCACCGCCACCGCGGTCTCGTAGTTCTCCAGGCGCCGGGCGACCGGCATGAGCAGGCGGCGCAGTTCGGTGCCGGCCGGGGTCGGCCGGTCGGCCGCGGCCTCGTTGAGGGCGCTCGCGACGTTCTTGACCGCCACCTCGAGTTCGGCCGCCTGGGCACCGGCCGACCAGGCCGGGGTGTCCCGATCGACGGCGGTGCGGATCTCGGCCAGCAGCCGGTCGGCGTCGGCCGGGTCGTCGGCGAACCGGCCCGAGGCCAGCGCCAGGGGGCCCGGGCAGCCGCACGACTCCCGGACGACCAGGGTGGTCGGCAGCCGGTGCTCGTCGTCGGCCACCGCGGCGCCGTTCACCATCCGCACCACCAGCCTCGCGGCCAGCCCGCCGATCTCGTCCAGCGGCTGCCGGACGCTGGTCATGCTGGGGATCATCGAGGCACCGAGCAGCATGTCGTCGAAGCCGATCACGGCCTGCTCGGCCGGGAGGTGGCAGCCGGCCTCGGTCAGCACCCGGACGACGCCGAACGCGTTCAGGTCGTTCGCCACGACCACCGCGGTCGACGGCAGCCCGCCGGCCAGCATGGCGCGCCCCGCCCGCTCGCCGCCGGCCTCCTGCATGTCGCCGGTGTCGTAGTAGAGGCCCTCCGGGTCGAGGCCGGAAGCGAGCATCGTGGCGCGGTACGCCGCGTACCGTTCCTGGACGTCGACCTGGCCGAGGTACCCGGCGAAGGCGATCCGGCGGTGCCCGTGCCCGATCAGGTGCCGCACCGCGGCCCCGATTCCCGCCCCGTTGTCCGGCCGGACGGTCGGGCAGCTCAACCCCTCCGGGTTGTCGCTGATCACCACGACCGGGCGCCCGCTCTGCTGGGCCAGCCGCATGTACGCCGGGCCGACGCCGTTGAGGAACGTGACGAACCCGTCGATGTAGTCCCAGGCCACGTGGTGCGGAAAGGGCGGTGGGTCCTTGAAGTCGGTGTTGAACGTGCCCGCGTCGAGTGTCTGGATCGCGATCAGCCGCCCGCCGTGCGCCGCCACCCCGGCCCGGATGCCGTCCAGCAGGCCGCCGAAGTAGGGGCCGCCGAACGACGTCGAGAGCACACCCACGACCGGACCATGCGCCACGGCCCAAGATTATTACCTTTTCGGTGGTCAGGTGGCCGGTCGGGGACTCGTTTGCAACCAGGCTGCGACCGGCCGTTGCCTGACCGCCCCCGGGTCCGCGACCGATGCGACGGGACATGCGAATCCGCCTGGTCGTCGCCGCGCTGGTCTCCGTTCTCAGCCTCCTGGTCGGGGCCGCCCCGGCCCATGCGGGCGGGCCGGGCCTGCTCAGCATGACCTTCAACGCCTGCGGGAACGTCTGCCGGCACGGCGAGGTCGACCTCACCGCGTCGAACATCGCCTACCAGGTGCGGGCCCGCGGCGTCTCGGTCGCGATGCTCCAGGAACTCTGCTACTCGCAGTTCCTCGGCGTGCGCGACCGGCTGGCCCGCTACGGCTACGAGGCGATCTTCGCGACCGGGGCCAAGGGCGGCCACTGCGCCGACCACGACCGGGCGCACGGGCGCGCCTTCGGCATCGCCCTTCTGGCGAAGGGCACGCTGAGCGGTGCGGTCGCGCACCAATTGATCGGTACGTCGCCGGTGAACGCGGAACAGCGCATGGTGCTCGGCGCGACCGTACGCCTCGCCGGTCGCACCGTCTTCGCCGTCACCACCCACACCTCGCCGAGCGGCCCCAATCTGGCGGCCCAGATGGCGGCGATCAGCCGCTGGCTGACCCCGCTCGCCGGCACCCGCCCGGTCCTGTTCGGCGGCGACCTCAACTCGCAGCCCTCCGACGACGACCTGGACCCGTTCTACGCCACCTTCCGCGAGGCGAACGGCGACCGCTCGGAGCCGCTGACCACGTTCCTGCCGGCTCCCCGCAAAATCGACTACCTGTTCGCGAACCTCGGACGGCGCGGGGCGGTCACGTCCTGCGCGGCCTATTCCGACCACTGCATGTACTTCGGCCTGTTCCGATAAGGGATTTCGATAGCGGCCATCAATTGTTCGAATGTGCATTCGTATTCGATGCCGGTTAGCTTTGGCCGGTGAATTCCCCAGAATTGGTGCTCGACCCGACAGCGCGGCGGCGGGCGGCCGAGGAAGCGGTTCTGCACGCGGCCGGCGGGCCGGTGCTTGTCGACATCCTGGGCGAGGCGGCGTGGGCGATCGGGGATCCCGATCTGCTGCGGCAACTGCTGTCCGATCCCCGCGTCTCCAAGGATCCGCGGCAGCACTGGCCGCGGTTCATCGAGGGTGAGATCGTCGGGAAGTGGCCGCTCTATCTGCAGGTGTCGGTCGACAACATGTTCACCGCGTACGGGCAGGCGCATCGCCGTCTGCGGCGTCTGGTGTCCCCCGTTTTCGCCGCCCGGCGGCTCGATGGTCTGTTGCCGTCGATCGAGCGGAACACCGCCGGGCTGCTGGACGAACTGGCGGCCCTCGGGTCCGGTCCGGTCGACCTGCGGCAGGCCTTCGCGGTGCAGTTGCCGGTGCGGGTGATGAGCGATTTGCTGGGCATTCCACAATCGATGCGGGCACCGTTCAAGGAGACGATCGACCGCATCTGGAATACGACGTCGTCGGCGTCCGATGCGCTGGCGGCGACCCAGGACGTGTACGCGATGCTCACGGCACTGATCGCGCTCAAGCGGGACGCGCCGGGCGACGACCTGACCACCGGGTTGGTGCAGACTCCCGAACTCACCGACCGGGAACTGGTCGACACGTTGCTGCTGATCGTGGCGGCCGGCTACGAGACGACGGTCAACCTGATCGACAACGCGGTCGTGGCGCTGCTGGCCGATCGCGCGCAGGTCGCTCACGTGCGCGCGGGCCGGGCCTCCTGGGGTGACGTGATCGAGGAGACGATGCGGTTCGCGGCACCGGTCAGCCACATGCCGATGCGGTACGCGGTCTCCGACATCGAACTGCCGGGCGGCGCGGTGATCCGGCGGGGCGAGGCGATCCTCCCGTCGTTCGGCGCGGCGTCGAACCATCCGCGGCATCAGCCACCCGGCACGGCCGGGACGTTCGACGTGACGCGGCCGGACCGGTCGCACGTGGCGCTCGGGCACGGCGTGCACTTCTGCCTCGGGGCGCCGCTCGCCCGGGCCGAGGGGGCGACGGCGCTGGCCGGGCTCTTCGGCCGCTTCCCCGCGATGCGCCTGGCCGTGCCGGCCGCTTCACTCGAACCGGTTCCGAGCATCCTCGGTAACGGCCACCTCACCCTGCCGGTCCATCTGGGCACCGATGGAGATCACGCCCGACCGGCGTCGTCACCGGTGAGCAGGCCCCGGTTGTAGCCCTCGGCGACCGCCGCCGCGCGGTCGTTGACGTCGAGCTTGGCGTAGATGTTGAGCAGGTGCGTCTTGACCGTGGCCTCGGTGATGAACAGTCGCGCGGCCGCCTCCCGGTTGGTGTGGCCGGACGCGACCAGGCGTAACACCTCCAGCTCGCGGCGGCTCAGCGGGCCGGGCGGGGGCGCGGGGGCCCGCAGCCGGTTCATCAGGCGGGCGGCCACCGACGGCGAGAGCGCGACCTCGCCGCGGGCGGCCGAGCGTACGGCCCGCAGCAGTTCGTCGCGGGGCGCGTCCTTCAGCAGGTACCCGGTCGCCCCGGCCTCGATCGCGGGCAGCACGTGGCTGTCCGTGTCGTACGTCGTGAGCACCAGCACCCGGGCCGGCACCCCGCGCCGGGCCAGTTCGCCGATCGCGGTGACGCCGTCCATGCCCGCCATCCGAAGGTCCATCAGAATGACGTCGGGCCCGAGTGCCTCGGCCAGCCGCACCGCCTCGGCCCCGTCCGACGCCTCGCCCAGCACGGCGAACTCCGGATCGCGGGCGAACATGCTGCTCAGCCCGTCGCGGACGACCGGGTGGTCGTCGGCGATCAGCAACTTGATCGGGTCACTCACGAGGACACCTCCAAGGGCAGGGCGGCCGAGATGCCGGTGCCACCGCCCACCTCCGATTCGATCTGCAGGATGCCGGACAACGCCTCGATCCGCTGACGCATGGCCTCCAGCCCGAAGCCGCCGTTCCGCAGCAGCGGGTCGAAGCCGGGGCCATCGTCCCGCACGTCCAACGCCACCTGCTGGTCCATGTAGGACAGGGTGATGCCGACCCGGGTCGCGGAACACGCGTGCTTGCCCACGTTGGCCAGAGCTTCCTGGGCGGTGCGGAACAGCGAGACCTCGGCCTCCGGGCGCAACGGGTGGGCGGACCCGGTCACCGTGACCGCGGCCGGGATGCCGTGCCGGGCCGACCACGTGGCCGCGACCTCGCCGATGGCGTCGGCCAGCCGCCTGGTTTCCAGGGGCCCGGGGCGCAACTCGTTCACCGATCGTCGCGCCTCGGTCAGGCTCTCCCGGGCCAGCGCGGTCGCTGCCGCGTGGTGCCGCCGCCAGGCGTGCGGGTCGTCGGCCACGTGCTCGGCCGCCTGGAGCTGTGTGACGATCCCGGTCAGGCCCTGGGCCAGCGTGTCATGGATCTCGCGGGCCATCCGGCCCCGCTCGTCCAGTACGCCCGCCGCGCGCGCCTGCTCGACCAGGCGTTCCTGGAGGGCCGCGTTCTCGGACAGGGCTGCCGCCAGGCGCCCGTTGGCCTCCCGGGCCTCGCGAAGGGCTTTCTCGCGCCCGCCCTGATAGCGGAGCATGACCTCGCCGAGCCACGCGATCAGCCCGAACGGCAGCACGTTGACGCCGACCACGGCCGCCCAGCCCAGCCATCCGGTCCACGAGTGGTAGTCGAGGCCGGTCGCCTGGGCCGTTCCCGCCACGACCCCGGCGGCCGAGATGAAGTACAGCTCGCGCGGCCAGCCGACGATCTGAAAGGCGTACGCGTAGAGGGCCACCGAGTAGAAGCCGAACCACGGGTTACGGATGACCATGACCAGGCCGAAGACGTTGAGGCCGGTCAGGAACACCGCCACGACGGCCGGCCGGTCCCGCCACACCGGACGCGCCGTGAAGAGCACCAGGTTCCAGAGGGCGGCCCCGGCGCACAGCACTGCGTCAAGATAGTTGTGCCGCACGACGACCGTGAGTGCGGCGAGAGCGGCCAGCAACGCGTACGGAAGGACGGTGACCATCGGTCGCAGCCGCCGTTCCCACCCGGCCGGCCAGGCCGGTTGCTCTTCCCGCATGTCTCTCACCTACTCCCAGCGGAAGAATCTAGCCGCCGCGGCTGCCGCCGCGACCGCCCAGGCGAGCAACGTGACAAGCGTGAGCCAGTGCGGCCAGTGCCCGCTGGTGGCGTCCTGCATCGCGGTGACCGCCGCACCCATCGGGCTGAAGTGGCTGATGTGCCGCAGGGTCGCCGGCATGGTCTGTATCGGCAGGAACAGCCCGCCGAGGAAGACCAGCGGATAGAAGAGGGCGGCGCCGAGCGCGTTGGCCGACCGGCCGCCCGGCGCGGCACCGGACACCAGCAGGCCGAGAGCCGTCAGGGCGAGGGTCGCCAGCAGCGCGGCGAGCAGGAAACCGGCCATCTGGCGGGGCAGCACGACGTGGAACGCGAACCGGGCCACCAGAAGAAGCGCGGTCACCGAGACCGCGGCGGTCAGCAGCGTGAGGATCAGCTGGGCGGCGAGCACCCGGACCGGCCCGACCGGCGTGGTCCGCAACCGCCGCAGCACGCCCCGCTCGCGATAGCCGGCGAGCACCGGTGGCAGCACGTTCAGCGCGAGCATGGCCAGCACGAACGCGACCAGGATCGGGACGTACACGTCGAGCAGCGTCCGGCCGCCGAGATCGGCCCGGTGCTCGTGGTAGAAGGGCAGATTGCCGAAGATGACCAGCAGGAGCAGCGGCAGCCCGACTCCGAACGCGGGCCCCGACTTCTCGCGCAGGAACAACTTGAGCTCGGTCCGGGTCAGCGCGGTCATGCGGTCCTCCCGGTGAGTTCGACGAAGGCGTCCTCCAGCGTGGGCCGGCCGGCCCGCTCGATGAGCTCGGCCGGCGAGCCGATCGTCAGCACCCGGCCCGCCTCGATGACCGCGACGCGGTCGCAGAGGCGCTCGGCCTCCGGCATGAAGTGGGTGACGAGCACGATCGTCACGCCGTCGGCCCGCACGCCGGCGATCAGATCCCAGGTGTCCCGGCGGGCGTGCGGGTCCAGGCCGGTGGTCAGCTCGTCGAGTACGGCGATCCGGGGCCGCCCGACCAGCGCCAGCGCGATCGCGAGCCGTTGCTTCTGGCCGCCGGAGAGTTTGCCGTACGGGACCTTCTCCCGGCCTTTCAATCCGAGCTGCCCGAGGAGTTCCGTCGGATCGGCCGGTTCGGGATAGAACGAGGCGTAGAGCCGCATCGCCTCGCCGACCCGCAGCCGCTCGGGTAACTGGCTGTCCTGCAGTTGCACCCCGACCCGCCGGGTCAGCTCGGCGTGGTCGCGTCGCGGTTCCCGCCCGAGCACCCGGATCCGCCCGCGATCCGGCGTCCGCAGCCCGACCAGGCACTCCACGGTCGTCGTCTTCCCGGCCCCGTTGCGCCCGAGAATCCCGAAGATCTCGCCCTGCGCGACGGTGAACGACACGTCGTCCACCGCCACCGTGCTGCCGTACCTCTTGTGGAGGCTCTCCACCTCGATCACGCCGTTCATGCCGTTGAGCGTCGCCGATCCGCCCTCCGCGCGGATCGGCCGATCTCCCGGGCGGGCGGTGGAATCGGCCGCTCGGCCACCCGGTGGGTGCACTCCACCGATCGATCGAGTGACTATCCGAAGGTGAAGACGTACGCCCGCGCGCCGGCCACGGCGAAGCTGATCTCGACCGTGCGCGCGGTGACCGGTGCGGGCTGGCGGATCAGCTGGTACATGCGGCCGTAGTCGAGCACGCCCTGCCCGTCGGCCGTGATGTCGGTGCCGTGCGAGGCGCCCGGGGCGACGCCGTCGAGGAGGACCTGGAACTTCATCGGCCGGCCGGTCGGGTTGGAGAGCACCAGGTTGGCGTCGCGGGCCTGGAAGTGGAAGGCGATGGTGCTGCCCGGGGACGTCGACTCGATCTCCTCGCGGCCGATCCGCCACCCGCCGTCCAGGCCCCAGCGGTTGAACGGCAGGTAGGCCGGTGACTCGACCGGCTCATCGAGGCCGCGGCCCCGGCCGAGGTAGGTCTCGTTGGTGCGCACGGTGTCCCAGTCGGCGCCCTTCTCGGGTCCGACGCCCTCGACCGTGACCAGGGGGCGGGACACCCCGAGCAGTCGCTGCAGGGTCTTTTCCGACTTCTCGTAGCGGCCCTCGCCGAAGTGGAAGTCGGTTATCGAGCCGGAGCGGTCGGCGAAGTAGAGCGCCGGCCAGTAGTGGTTGTCGAAGGCCGACCAGATCGCGTAGTCGCTGTCGACCGCGACCGGGTAGTCGATCTCGCGATCGGCCAGCGACCGGCGGATCAGGTCGATATCGTGCTCGAAGCCGAACTCGGGCGTGTGCACGCCGATCACGACGAGCCCGTCGTCGGCGTAGGCCCGCGACCAGGCCCGCACCCACGGCTCCTGCCGCAGCCAGTTGACGCAGGTCAGCGTCCAGAAGTTGACGAGCACGACCCGGCCGCGCAGCGCGTCCGGCGTGAGCGGTTGCGAGTTGAGCCAGCCCGCGGCCCCGGTGAAGGGCGGAAGAGAGGTCATCGACGGCCAGCCTAGAGCCTCTTGACCACGGTCGATACCCGTCGTAGCGTCCCGCCCAAGGTCTGTTAAACAGTCTTCCAATCTTGGAGTTGCCGTGGGTAGCCTGCGGAAGTCCGGCGCGGCCCTGAGCGGGCTCGCGCTCATCCTGTCCATCACCGCGGCCACCCGGCCGGAGATAGCCGCGCAAGTCCGCGTGGACCAGGGCGGTTATGCGCCCGGCGAGACCAAAACCGCGTACCTCATGACCGGCGCCGCGAGAAACGGCGAGCGATTCGCCGTGCTGGATTCCAGGAACCGGACCGTGCTGTCCGGAAAGGTCGGTAAAATCAGCCGCGGCGCGTGGAACGACACTTACCAAGCCGTCTACCCGATCGACCTGAGTCCACTGGAAAAGACCGGCACCTATAGCATCAAGGTGGGCGGCGCGGAATCGCCGGCTTTCACCATCCGCAGCGAGCAGGACCTCTACGGCCAACTCGTCCGCGACGGCGTCACGTTTTATCAGACCCAGCGCGACGGCAAGGACGTCATCAAGGGCGACCTCAACCGCAAGCCGTCGCACCTCAACGACGCCTACGCCGGGGTATATCAGACGCCGACCTTCGTCACCGACGACATCATCGCGGAAAGCGACCTGACCCGGCTCGGCGGCACGGCGGTGAACGTCGAGGGCGGCTGGTTCGACGCCGGGGACTACCTGAAGTT
This sequence comes from Actinoplanes sp. NPDC051343, assembly GCF_044455125.1. Taxonomy (NCBI): domain Bacteria; kingdom Bacillati; phylum Actinomycetota; class Actinomycetes; order Micromonosporales; family Micromonosporaceae; genus Actinoplanes; species Actinoplanes sp. NPDC051343. The sequence continues at coordinate 469,513 of NZ_JBITEL010000006.1, read as the reverse complement.
CACGCATTCCACGGCGTACGGTGCGATAGATCTGCTCGCCGCCCAGCGTGCGATGGGCGGAAAAGCGCCCGCCGCGCTCGGCGCGGAATCGCGTCACGGCATCGACTGGCTCGACAAGATGTGGGACCAGAAGTCGAAGACCCTTTATCTGCAGGTGGGAATCGGCTCGGGCAACGACGCCGGCACGTTCCTCGGCGACCACGACATCTGGCGGCTACCCGAACAGGACGACACCGACAGCGACCCGGACGCCCGTTACGCGACCTCCCACCGGCCGGTCTTCGAGGCGGCGGCGCCGGGCGCGCCGATCAGCCCCAACCTGGCCGGCCGGGTGGCGGCGGCATTCGCGATGGCCGCGCAGCAGGACCCGCCGGCCCGCGCCGCGGCCGACCTGAAGGCAGCGACGTCGCTCTATGCCCGGGCCGCGGTGAAGAATCCGCCCAAGCAGCTGACGACCGCGCTGCCGTTCGACTTCTATCCGGAGGACACCTGGCACGACGACATGGAACTCGCGGCGGCCGAGATCGCCCTCGCCGGCCGGCGCCTGCACCTGCCGGGCACCGACAAATTCATCAGCCAGGCGGCGGGTTTCGCTGCGGGATACATCGCCGGCGAGACCGGCGACACCTTCAATTTGTACGACGTGAGTGCGCTCGCCCACACGGATCTGATCGTGGCCATGGGGCATTCCCCGGGCCGCGCCCTGGCCGTGTCCCGCGCCCAGCTGGCGGCCGACCTCAAACGTCAGGTGAAGACCGGCGCGACCCGGTCGGCGACCGATCCGTTCCGGGCCGGCGGCGTCTACACCGACTTCGACGTCGACTCGCACACGTTCGGCCTGATCGCCACCGAGGCGATGTACCGCTCGGTGACCGGCGACCGCTCGTTCGACGCCTACGCCACCGCCCAGCGCAACTGGCTGCTCGGCGCCAACGCGTGGGGCACCAGCTTCATGGTCGGCGAGGGGTCGACGTTCCCGCACTGCACCCAGCACCAGGTCGCCAACCTCAACGGCAGCGTCGACGGCTCCCGCCCGGTGCTGACCGGCGCGGTCGTCAACGGACCCAACGACCCGTCGCTGTTCGAGGACGGCCTCGGCGACTACCAGGACGGCATGGTGGCCTGCCCGCCCGCCGGCAACGACCCGTTCGCCGCCTTCAACCGCGCCGACAGCCGCTTCGTCGACGACGTCCGTGCCTGGCAGACCGACGAGCCGGCCCTCGACATGACCGGCGCCGCCATCATCGGCGCCGCCCTGCAGTCGGCCTCGCACTGAGAGGGGCCGCCGCGCCCCGGCGCGGCGGCCTCCGTCCGCAACGAACCTGACGGGAACTGTCAGCCTTCCGCCCTAGGGTCACGGCATGCGAGTAACCGGAACCTTCGAGGTAGCCGACCGTCAAGACGACGACGGCACCCACCACATCTGGTTCGACTACGAGCTGACCTGACGGTCAAGCTGACCGGGTCTCTCAGTGCCGGCGTCCCCGCCGCCCTCTGCTTCCGCAACCTCACCGACTACATCGCCCGGCGCACCCGATAGCGCAGGTGCAGCACCCGGTTGCCCTGAATCACCACGTCAGGATCCTCCAACAGGTGCTGCGCGCCGGCCGACCCGAAGTAGCGCTTGCCGGACCCGAACACGACGGGTACGACGTCCATGCGCACCTCGTCGACCAGGCCCGCGGCAAACACCTGGCCACCGACGTCGCCGGCGGCGACCTCGACCGTGCGGTCGCCCGCAAGCTCCTGCGCCTTCGCCACGGCTGCCTCGACGCCGTCGACGAAGTGGAACGGCGCCCCGGAATCCCAGCTCGAAGGCTCCGGCCGGTGCGTCACGACGACCACGTGGTCGATCCCGCCCGGAGGCTTCCCGTCCCAGCCGCCCGTCATGTCGAAGACGCGCCGGCCGACGACTGTCGCCCCGATCTCGTTCCAGTACGGCCGGGTGTAGTCGTAGGACGTCTGTGACACCTTCAGCTCGCCGCTCCCGTCCAACGGGACGTCACCGCTGGACAACCAGTCGAACAGCGGTCCGGGCTGGTCGTTCTCGTCCGCGACGAAGCCGTCCACCGACACTGAGCTGTACATGACGACCTTGCCCACGGGGCTCTCCTCTGCCTTGGTGTGCCCCCAAATTAGCGGGTCGTGAGCTGTCGTTCTTGTAAGAAATCAATCCGCCGGCAGCGGCCAGCCGTCCATCGCGTGGCCGGGATGTTCGCGCAGGAACCGCCGCCGGACTTCGACGTACCGGGTCGGCGTGAGCCCGGTGAACGCCCGGAACTCGTGACCGAAGTGGGCCTGGTCGAAGTAGCCTGCGCCGCCGGCGAGGTCGCCCCAGTCGATCGGAGCGGCGGGGTCGATCGCGAACACGGTGGCGGCGAAGCGGTAGGTGCGGGCCAGCCGCTTCGGCGTGACGCCGACGAGTTCCTTGAACAGCAGCGTCAGCATCTCGTGCGGCCCGGCCGCCGTGGCCAGCCGGTCGCGCAGCTCAGCAACGGCGGGCCGGCCCCAGACCTGCTCTACCGTCACCGGCCGGTCGCGCAGTTCGGCCGCGAGCATCGGCAGGAACGGCGCCGGCTCCCACGGCTTCAGGTGCGCGCCGACGGACCGGGTCCGGGGCGCGGGTAGCCGAACTCCAACGCGCCGGTGGGGTATCCCCGGACATCAGACTTCGCGAAGGCGCAGGTGGATGGTGCGGGCCTCCGGGCGCAGGGCGAAGTCGGGCCACACGTCGGGGCCGCAGGCCCGCGAGCCGAGGCCGTGCTGGGCCGCGTCGATGAACAGGTGGCTGGTGGTCGACGACGGCAGCTCGTAGGGGTGCCGGGCGGCCGCGGTCTCCTGCGGGGTGTGCCGGGTCAGCGTGAAGCCGGGACGGCGGCCTCGCGTGTCCGGGACGGCGTCGATTCGGAGGACGTCGCCACCGTCGGCTTTCAGTGTCAGAGTCCGCAGCCCGGAACGGTGGCCGGTCTCCTGCGGGCGCGCATATTCGACCGACAGGTCGGAGATCTCCGCGGCGAACCGGCCGACGACGGCGGCGTGCCGGCTGTCGGGATAGGACTCGAGCGGGCCCGTGCCGAACCACGAGGCGCCGTCGACGGCATCGTCCGCGTCCGGGAAGTCGAAGCGGAGTCCGATGCGGGGCCAGACCGTGGACCAGCCGCGGGACGGTTCGATCGAGACGCGCAGGTCCAGCTGCTCGTCGTCGACCAGGGTCCAGACGGTCTCGACGACCACCGACCGGCCGGAGTTGGCGGCCGCGACCCGCGAGATCACCCGAAGGGCGCCGGGGGCGGCCGACACCGAGACCAGGCGGGTGGTCAGGCGGTCCAGGCCGTCGCGGCGCCACAGGGAGGCGTTGGAGACGCCGGGAAGGCTGCCGTCGCTCTCGGCCGGGTTGCCGGAGGTTCCCTCGTCGTTGTCGGTCGGGGCACGGAACAATTCGAGGCGCGGGCCGGCCACGGTCCGGCCCGCGAGACGTACGAGGGTGCCGGCCTCGAACCGCGCGGGCCCGAGGGTCATCGTCCCGTCGCCGGGTTCCCAGCGGGGCTCGCGCCGCGCTACCGGTGCGGGCCGCGGAGCGGAGCGGTCGAGCTGGGCGGTGGCGACCACGTGCCCGGCCGGCGCCCAGGCGGCGTCCGCGGCCAGGACCGCCTCCAGCGTCAGCCACGTCTCGCCCGGCGCGGTCGCGACGTCGACGGTCGGCAGCGGCACACGCGAGGCTGCGCCGGCCTCGATCTCGGGCACCTGCAGATCGCCGGCCGACACGACCTCGCCGTCGTGCGTCACCTGCCAGCGGAATGCGAGATCGGACGTGTCGGCGGAGTGACGCAGGTTGGTCAGTTCGACGCTGTCGTCGTGGAAGGCGAACCGGAGCGGCTGGACCACCGCCTTGTATTCGTGGAGTCCGGGCGTCGGCACGTCGTTGCTGAGCACCATTCCGTCCATCACGAAGTTGCCGTCGTGGACGACCTCACCGAAGTCGCCGCCGTAGGCGTAATACGGCGTCCCGTCCGGGGAGGAGGCGAGAATGCCGTGGTCCCGCCACTCCCAGATGAACCCGCCGTGCAGCCGCGGGAACCGGTGCACCAATGATTCGTACTGGTCGAGGGCGCCCGGCCCGTTGCCCATCGCGTGGGCGTACTCGCAGAGCAGGAACGGCTTGGTCCGCTGCCGGGCCCCCTGGGCGGGCGTGCAGCCGAGCAGTTTGTCCCGCGACCCGTCCGTCCCGATCGCCGTGGTCTGAAGGATCGACGAATACATCCGCGAGTAGACGTCGGTGTAATCGCCCGTGTAGTCGCCCTCGTAGTGCACCGGGCGGGACGGGTCCCGGCCGTGCACCCAGGCCGACATCGCGGCCAGGTTGCCGCCGGTTCCGGCCTCGTTGCCGAGCGACCAGATGACGATGCTCGGGTGGTTCTTGTCCCGTTCCACGGTCCGCTCGATGCGGTCCAGATAGGCGTCCCGCCACGCCGGGTCGTCGGATGGGTTGCCGACCCAGTCCAGGGCCGAGAAGCCGTGGGTTTCCAGGTCGCATTCCTCGATGACCCAGAAGCCGAGTTCGTCGGCCAGGTCGAGCAGGCGCGGGTGCGGCGGATAGTGGCTGGTGCGGATGGCGTTCACGTTGAACTGTTTCATCCGGGCCAGGTCGGCGCGCGCGTCGCCCTCGTCGAAGACGCGCCCCCGCACCGGGTGGGTCTCGTGCCGGTTCATGCCGTGGAAGACGACCCGGCGGCCGTTGACCAGGAACTGGTCGCCGACGATTTCGACCGTGCGGAAGCCGAGCCGCAGGGACACGGTTTCTGCGGTTGCGGACACCGTCGCGGCGTACAGGAAAGGCGCCTCGGCCGTCCACGGCCGTACCTCGCCGACGTCGATGGGTCCGACGTCGGCCGGCGTTTCCCAGGTTTTCTCGAGGCCGAGATCCGGGATGCGCAACGTCACCGGGAAGCCCGCGGAATTGATTTCCGGCGCGATGGTGCCGTGCCCGTCCGGCGCGAAGGAAGTGCGCAGCCAGACGTCCTCGAGTCCCCCGGACGGCCGATGTTGCAGCGTGACGTCGCGGAAGATGCCGGGCCGCCACCACTGGTCCTGATCCTCGAGATAGCTGGCGGCCGACCATTGGTGCACGCGCACCGCGACGACGTTGTCGCCGGCGTAGAGCGAGGAGGTGACGTCGAATTCGTGGGCCAGCCGGCTGCCGCTCGCCGAGCCGATCTCGTCGCCGTTCACCCAGACCTTGAACAGCGATTCGACCCCGTCGAAGCGGAGCACGACCCGGCCCGACTCGAGCCATTCGGCCGGCACCTCGACGTGGCGCCGGTAATCGCCGGTCGGGTTCTCGTCCGGCACGTGCGGCGGATCGATCGGGAACGGGTATTGAACGTTGGTGTAGATCGGTGTCCCGAAGTGGGACGGCACGTTGATGCTGTCCCATTTCGCGTCGTCGAAGTCCTCGGCCACGAAATCCGTCGGGGCGGTGGCGAACGGCGACAGCCGGAACTGCCAGGGCCCGTTCAGCGAGCGGGAGGGTGCGTCCGAATGCAGCCATGAGCGCGCCGCTTGCACGGCACCGCGGAACGGCTTCTGGTCCGAGATGTACGACATGACAACCCCTATCGGACTACGACGGTACGGATCTCCCAGCGCCCCAGGCCGAGTTCCAGCTCGCCGGCCGCGGACACCGTGCTGAGCGGCCGCCCGAGCAGGTCGACGGTGGTCGCCTCGGTGAACGCCCCGGTCAGGCGGGCGGTCGCGCCGGCGTCGCTCATCGCGACCAGGCGCACCTCGGTGCCCCCGGCGACCCGGCGGATGCTCGACACCAACAGATCATCGCCCGCCACGCCGAGGCCCGCTCGGTCCGGGGGCAGGATGTCGCCGGACGGCCCGCTGCCGCGGACGGCGAGCACGTCGTGCCGGAACGCGGCGGCCAGCGCGACCGCGTGCGCACCCGGCCAGCCGGTCGCCGACGGAACGACCGCGAACCGGTGCTCGATGCGTACGCCCAGATCTTGCGCCCCCGGGGCGCTGATCTCGGTCGCCGCCGGCTCGTCCCGATAGGGATGGATGTTGACGCTGATCGATCCAACGGCGCGCAGCAGCGTGACCGCGAGTTCCGATCCGCCCTGGACCAACTCGTATTCCGTCGAATGGTCCAACAGCACGGTTGCCATACCGGCCGATACGAACTCGTCGGCCGGGAAGGTCGGTATCGGGTATTCGCCCCAGCCGCCCTCGGCGGTCAGCCCGCGCTCGGTGACCGCGAACTGCCCGGAGCCGGCCGACATCGCGGCGGGAACCGGCAAGGGCACGTGCAGACGCAGCCGGTGGTCGGCGGACTGGTTGAGGAACGAGGTGCCGAGCCGCACGAATGGTTCACCCGCGCGCACCTCGACGACCATTTCGACCGGGGTTGCGACGGTGCTGCCGCTGCGGCGGTCACGGTCGTCGACGTCGATCGTGACCGGCCAGTCATAGACGCGAGTGACTTTGACCCGGCCCCGCAGCGGACCGGTCTCGACGACTTCCACCGCGACCACGGCCGGCGTTTCGACAAGCACATCCCGCGCCGGCGGGCCGTAGTTGTAACTGTCGCCCCGGTCGCCGCCGTCGACGAGCCGGCCGACCCCGCGCAGAACGGTTCCGTCGGCTCCGGTGATGTCGAGCGTCCCGTTCTCCGCGATCAGCACCTCGACCAGTCCGTTGGACAAACCACGGTCGGTTGCGGTCGCCGCATCGGCCGGCGCCGTTTTTTGTACGCCGTTCTCCGCGCTCGCCGAAACCCGGACCGCCGCCAACCCGCCCGCCGGAACGGAAACCGGCGCGAGCACGGTGGTGCGGGCTTCGGCGAGCGTTTTCACCGTCCACTCCCCCGGGTGCTGCTCGGCCAGCGCCGCGACCTCCCCGCGCAGGATCATCAGGTCGAACTCTTTGCGATGCGGCACCTCGGCGACGTGAAAGACCAATTCGCCGGGCCGCAGTTCATACCGATCGATCAGCCGTCCGAACAGCTCGCGCCGGTGGATCCGCCGCAGCACCCGCTCCAGCTGGAAGGCCCCGATCCGCTCGTCGCTGAGCACGGTCGGCGCGTACGCGGTCGGCTGCACCGGGTGGGCCGTCCCGTCGGCCCCGACCGCGACCAGGTCGTCGCCGTCGCCCGCGGCCACGTCCACCTCGATCAGCGTGGTCCGGGGCACCGGCAGCGGGTTGGCCACCAGGTAGGCATCGCTCGGCACGTTCGCGGCGGCGGCGGTCAGCGTCGCGTCGCGGACCGCGCGCGCGGCCTGGGTCGCCTCGGCCAGCCGGGACTCGACCTGGTCAGAGGTCTCGTCGGTGCCCGATCCCACGACCGAGTCGTGCGCCGTCGACTCGATGATCTTGTGCCAGGCCAGGGTCAGGAACGGCGACTCGTCGTGGTCCGACCATTGGGCGTTCAGACGTTCCGCGTGGTCGATGGTCCGCTCGGCGACCGCCATGCCCTGCTTGAGCGCGAGCCGCACCGACAACACGCCGGGCAGGATGTTGCCGCGCACGTGACTGCGGAGTTCGCCGGTGACCACGGCGGCGGCCGGGTCCTTCGCGTGCTCGCGCACGTAGTCGTCGAGCGTCGCGATCGTCACCCCGCCGACCCGCCGCAGCCACTCCGGCAGCCGCGGGTCCGGCGCGTTGTGGTCGGTGCCGGCCATCGCCAGCACCGGGTCGGAACCCCAGCGCTCGGCGGTCATCGACGCGTACTCGGCCAGCGCCGGGCCGATCCGGTCCGGGATCAGCAGCACGTCGAGCCCGTTGTCGTAGCCGTCGAACAGGAACTCGGTGCGCACCTCGGAGCCGTCCGGCGCCCGCCAGCGGAACGCGTGCCCGGTCACCGTGCCCGGCACCCCCCGCCAGAGGGCCGCGTGCTCGAGCCCGGCCCGGGCCAGGATCTGCGGCATCTGGGCAACGTGGCCGAACATGTCGGGCAGGTAGCCGAGCGGCATCGAGCCGCCGAGCTCGGCCGCGGCCGCCCAGCCCATCTGCAGGTTGCGCACGATGGTCTCGCCCGAGCAGAGGAACTCGTCGAGCAGGATGAGCCACGGCCCGATGCCGAGCCGCCCCTCGGCGACCAGGGCGGCGACGCGATCCCGGTTCTCCGGCCGCATCTCGAGATAGTCCTCGATCGCCGCCATCTGCCCGTCGACCGTGAACCGGAAGTCCGGATCGGCCTCGGCGGACGCCAGGACCGTATCCATGGCCGTCACCAGCCGGTGCCGGAAAACCTGGAAGGGCTCGTACCATTCGCGATCCCAGTGGAAGTGGGGCACGAAGACGGCATTGCTCGGCATAACGGCAGAACCCTCACTTGATCGAGCCGGCACCGAGGCCGGTCCGCCAGAACCGCTGAAGCAGAATGAAGACGATGATCACCGGGACGATCGAGACCAGGGAGCCGGTGATCACCGATTCCTGGAGGAGCGACACCCGCGCGGTCTGGCCGTTCCACTCGAAAAGGCCGAGCGTGATCGGGAACAGCGACTCCTTCTGGAGCATCACCATCGGCAGGAAGAAGTTGTTCCAGATCCCGACGAACTGGAACAGGAAGATGGTCACCAGCGACGGCGACATCAGCTTGAAGGCGACCGAGAAGAACGTACGGAATTCGCCGGCGCCGTCCAGGCGCGCCGATTCCAGAATCTCTTCCGGTACGGCCGCGCTGGCGAAGATGCGCGCGAGATAGACCCCGAACGGGCTGACGATGCTGGGCAGGAACACCGCGAGATAGGTGTCGACGATGCCGAGCTTGGAGAAGAGCAGGAACAGCGGCAGTGCGAGCGCGGTCGTCGGCACGAGAACGCCGCCGAGGATGACCGAGAAGAGGAACTCGCGGCCGCGGAACCTGAACTTGGCCAGCGCATAGCCGCACAGCGCCGAGATCAGCGTGCCGATCGCCGCCCCGAGCACGGCGTAGATGACGCTGTTCAGCGCCCAGCGCAGGAAGATGCCGTCGGTGCGGCTGAACAGGGTCCTCAGGTTGGCGCCGAGATCGAAGTGCGAGAACCACAGGCCGAACGTGGTGGCCAGGTCGCCCTGCGGCTTGGTCGCGGCGACGAGCAGGAAATAGACCGGTAGCAGGAAGTAGATGGCCAGAAGGAACATGAGAGCCATCGCCGCGGTCCGCGACACCTTGCTTTCCTGGCTTTTCATAGCCCGGCCCTCTTTGATGTCAGTTTCATGAAGCCGAAGCTCAGCACGAAGGTGATGGCGGCGATGATCACCGAGACGGCGGCCGCCTGCTGGTAGTTGTTCCCCGACGCCACCGCGTAGGCGAGCATGTTCGGGGTGAACGTGCTGGAGATGTTGGACGAGATCTGGCGCAGCACGGCCGGCTCGGCGTACAGCTGAAGCGTCCCGATGATCGAGAAGACCGTGGTCAGGACGATCGACGGGGCGATGATCGGCACCTTGATCTTCCAGGCGATCGACCAGTTGCTCGCGCCGTCGATCTTCGCGGCCTCGTAGTGCTCCTGCGGGATCGACTGCAGCGCGGAAAACATGATCAGCATGTTGTAGCCGGTCCACAGCCAGGTCGAGACGTTCGCGGCCGACCAGAGCACGGCGCCCGGGCCGAGGAAGTCAGGGTGGAAACCGAGCTTCTGCAGCAGGTCGACGACCGGGCTCAGTTGCGGCGAGTACAGGAAGCTCCACATGATCGCGGCGATCACGCCCGGCACGGCGTACGGCATGAACGCCGCAATGCGGAAGAAAGCCTTGCCCTTGAGCAACGGGGTGTCCAGCAGCAACGCCATGACCAGCGCCAGGAACAGCATGACCGGGACCTGCACGATCCCGAACAGCGCGATCCGGCCGATGCTGGCCAGGAACTCGTTGTCCTGGAACGCCTTGACGTACTGCTCGAACCCGCCGAACGCGGTGTACGAGTCCCCGTACTGGCCGCCGGTCCGCCTCACCACCTGGGTGCTCTGCCAGATCGCGTAGCCGACCGGCAGCAGGTAGAACAGCGCGAACGGCACGAAGAACGGCGTCAGGAAAGCGGCGATCGTGCCCGCCCGGGGGCCGCCGCCGCGATGGCGACGGCGGCCCATGGCCGGCCTGGCGGTACCGGTCATCCGGCAGAAGCCGGGATCGCCTGGTCCTTCATCGAGGACAGCGCCTTGTCCTGCGCGGCGTTGATCGCGTCGGTCAGCGTGCCTTTACCGGCCGCCGCCTTGGCCATCGCGTCCTGCAGGGCGAGGTTGACCGTCTTCTGAGTCGGGCCCCAGGTGAAGCTGGTGTCGATGTTCTTCGACGAGTCCGCGAAGACGTCGAAGATCTTCTGGTTGTTGTAGTACGGCACGCCCTGCGACAGCGCGGGCAGCTGCAGGCCGGCCGTGGCGGCCGGGTAAAGGCCGCCGAGCTTGTTCTCCAGAGCCAGCGCCTCCGGGTCGGAGTTCAGCCACTCGTTGAACTTGACCGACTCGTAGAGGTGCTTGTTGCCTTTCATGAACGCGACCGTCGAGCCGCCCCAGTCACCCGAGGCCGGGCTGGTGCCCCAGGTCGGCATCGGCACGATCGTCCACTTGCCCGCCTGCTTCGGCAGGTTGTCGCGGAACATGCTGTACCCCCAGGCGGCGCCGACATACGTCGCGACCTGGTCCTTCTGGTAAGCCGCATACATCGGGGGCGAACTGTTGGCCAGATCGGTGCGCACCAGCTTCTGGTCGATCAGCTTCTGCCAGTACTCGGCGACCTGCTTGCTCTTGTCCGACGCGACGGTGACGTGCCACTGGTCGCCTGAGTAGCTGTACATGTCGGCGCTGTTCTGCCAGAGCAGGCCGTTGAACCACTCGGCGTTGTTCGGGTCGAAGAACGTCATCGACAGGTTCGGGTTCGCGGCGTGCAGCTTCTGGGCCGCCGTGGCGTAGTCGTCCCAGGTCTTCGGGATGTCGACGTGGTACTTGGTGAACAGGTCGCTGCGCACGAACAGCGCCATCGGGCCGGTGTCCTGCGGGAACGCGAACACTCCGGTCTTGCCGAAGCTGCTCTGCGTCCACGTCCAGGGCACGAACTTCGACTCGGCCGCCTTCGCGTCGGCGCAGGCCGAGGCGTCCACGAACGCGTCCGGGTCCGCAGGTCGGGCAGTTCGTCGTAGCCGACCTGGGCCAGCTCGGGGGCGGTGCCGGCCTTCAGCGCGTTGCCGATCTGGCCGTACTGGTCGTTCGAGATGTTCTTGACCTGCACCTGGATGTTCGGGTTGTTCTTGTTCCAGAGCGCGACGACCTGGTCCATGCCCGGGACCGTGTTCCAGTACTGAACGGTGACCGGGCCGCTTGCGGGCGCACAGGCCGCCGCTTTGGCGTCCCCGGCGCTGCTGTCCGATTTGTCGCTCGACGAACAGGCGGTGAGCGCGGCCACGCCGACCGCCACGGTGAACGCGACGCCCGCCAGCCGCAGGCGCTTCCTTGCAGTGCTCATGTGGTCCTTCCCGAGGTCTTTCTCAAGCCGGTCGACGCTGACGCGTGGGTTTCGGGATGCCTTAAGGATCGGTGGAGTGGGGCACAACGCGGGGCGGTTCGCGCACCAGGCGCCGTGACCGAGTTAGAACATCATATTTTCAAACTGCAGGCAACACCCTCGTGACCGAAGCCCGGGAAGATCCGCATCGCCGCACCCTGAGCAGCAATACTGTGCGTCGCGACGCGGTCGCACATCCGCTCCGACGAACCGGAAACGTTCAGCGCGGCGACCATTCCACGCAGCACCGACAGCACCACCGACTCACCCGTCTCCAGCGCCAGCGCCCGGAGCACCGGGCTGGCCCGTCGCAACAGCTGTTGATCGCCGGCGCGCGCCGTCAGCGCGTACATCGGCAGGCCGAGCCGATAGGCGCGGGTCTCCGGATCCTGCTCGATGAGACCGGTCGCGACCAGCGACTTGAGCATGCGGGAGACCTGGCTGCGCTCGCGGCCGACCGCCCGAAGCGACCAGAATCCGGCCAACCTCACCTCGCCACCCCCACCGCCACCGCCACCGCGACCGCCACCGCCACCGCGACCGCCACCGCGACCGCGACCGCCACCGCGACCGCGACCGCCACCGCCTCCGACGGCGCCACCGCCACCGCCGGGCAGCAACCTCGCCCGCAAGGTCGCCACACCCTGGCCAACCTGGACGCGCCACCACTCCGACCCCGCCAGAGGACGAGCTCGCCCGCGAAGCCGCGCGACCAGCCCAACCAGCGCCCGACGCCGCCCTGAACCCTTGGTGGCAGCAGTCAGCGGCCGAGGGCCGGGAAGGTCACCGTGATGTCGAGGCCGCCCGCGCCGGCGCGGCGGGGCGTGGCGGTCAGCGCGGCGCCGTGCGCATTCGCGATCGCCCGGACGATCGCCAGGCCCAGGCCGTGACCGGCGGTATTGCCGATGCGGTCACCTCCCATCTGCCGGAACGGCTCGAACAGGCCGTCGACCTCGTCGGCCGGCACGACCGGCCCGTCGTTGCCGACCGACAGCGCCCCGCCGCCCACGCCGACCTCGACCCGGCCACCGCGCACGTTGTGCCGCAACGCGTTGTCAAGCAGGTTGGCCACGAGGCTGCCCACCAGGTTGGGATCGCCGACCACCGGCGCGGCGGAGACCGTGGCGGTCAACCGGATGCCCCTGGCCGCGGCCTCGTCCCGCCGCGCGTCGACCGCCTCCGACACGAGCGCGCCGAGGTCGAACGGGAGCCGCCGTTCCACCCCCTGCTCGCTGCTGGCCAGGGTCAACAACGCGTCGATCAGTCGTTCCTGGCGACGGCCCAGCTCCAGCACCTCGGCACAGGCCCGGCGCAACTCTTCCGGATCGGCGGCCGGGTCGGCCAGCGCCACCTGGAGCAGCGCCCGCTCGGCCGTCAGCGGGGTGCGCAACTCGTGCGAGGCGTTGGCGACGAAACGCCGCTGGGACTCGAAGGCCATTCCCAGGCGCGCGAACAGGTCGTCGAGGGTCTCGCCGAGCTCGCCGTACTCGTCCTTGCGATCCGCCAGGCCGAGCCGGCGGTCGAGGTTGGTGGCCGAGATCTCCCGGGCCGTCGCCGTCAGGGTGCGCAGCGGCCGCAGGAACCGGCCGGCCACCCACCACCCGACCAGCAGCGACAGCACGGTCAGCACAGCGAGCGCAATGGCCGTGCTCGTGAGCGAACCGTGGGTCTCCAGCGGAGGGTGCTGCTCAGGCTGCGTCGCCGCCGAGCCGGCCGGCGCCGTCGATTCGGCGCCGAAGAGCGGAATCGATGACAGCACCGCCCCGGTAGCAAAGAACGGAATCGCGTACAGCAGCGTCAACTGCACCCGCAGCCGGTTTCGCCGGGGAATCATGGCTGCCCGATCCGGTAGCCGCCCTCGCGGACGGTCTCGATCACCGGCGGATCGCCAAGCTTGGCTCGCAGGCGTCTAACCGTGGTCTTGACAGCGGTGGTGAACGGGTTGGCCGCCTCGTCCCAGACCCGCTCCAGCAACTCCTCGGCGGAGACCGGACGGCCGGGCGAGGACAACAGGCACTCGAGGACAGCGAACTCCTTCCGGCTGAGGTCGAGCCGGCGGCCGCCGCGCGTCGCCACCCGGTGCGCCGGGTCCAGGCTCACATCGCCGTGCTCCAGGGTCGGCGGCAACGCGGGAACCGAACGGCGGGCCAGAGCACGCACCCGGGCCACCAACTCGGCGAAGTCGAACGGCTTGGGAAGATAATCGTCGGCGCCCAGGCCCAGCCCCTCCACGCGCTGCCTGACCGTGCTCGCCGCGGTCAGCATCAGCACCCGGCTGCCCGAGGGTCCGGCGACGATCCGCCGGCACACCTCGTCGCCCGGGACGCCCGGGATGTCACGATCGAGCACCACCACGTCATATCGCGTCGCCGCCAGGTGGGCCAGCGCCTCGTGACCGTCGAGCGCCACGTCGACGGCCATCCCTTCGCGGCGCAGGCCGGTGCCGATCGTCTGCCCCAGTATCTCGAAGTCCTCCACGACCAGCACTCGCATGCCAACACCTTGCCAGTTGGCCGGTGTCATCCAGGTGTCAGCCGATGACACCGGCATGACACCACCGCCCGCGTAGAACTTGCCGGCGAAGCGACTTCTCGGGAGAGGAAGCGAGATGAACGAGGCGACCATAGAGGTCACAGCGGTGCACAAGAGGTACGGTCCGGCCGTCGCGCTCGACGGCATGACGTTCACGGTGCGGCCGGGGCGGGTGACCGGGTTCGTGGGGCCCAACGGCGCCGGCAAGTCCACCACGATGCGGGTGATCCTCGGGCTGGACTCGGCCGACGAGGGTCAGGCACTGGTCGGCGGCCGGCCTTACCGCAGTTTGCGTCGGCCGTTGACCCGGCTGGGGTCGCTGCTCGACGCGGGCGCCCTGCAACCCAGCCGCACCGCGCGCAACCACCTGCTGTGGCTGGCCCACTCGCAGGGCATCCCGGTTCGCCGGGTCAACGAGACGCTGGAGCAGGTCGGGCTCGATGGCGTGGCCCGGCGCCGGGCCGGCGGCTACTCACTCGGCATGCGGCAGCGGCTGGGGATCGCGGCCGCCCTGCTCGGCGAGCCTCCCGCGCTGATGCTCGACGAGCCGTTCAACGGCATGGACCCGGAAGGCATCGTCTGGATGCGCGGCTTTCTGCGGTCGCTCGCCGCCGAGGGCCGGACGGTGCTGGTGTCCAGCCATCTGATGGGCGAGATGCAGGACACCGCCGATCACGTGGTGGTGGTCGGCCGGGGCCGCGTCATCGCCGACACCGAGGTGGCGGAGCTGTTGGCCGGGGCCGCCGGCGACCGCATCACCCTGCGCACCGAGGAGACCGCGGTGGCCGACGTGCTCCACCGCGAAGGCGGGGCGGTCACGCGCACCGGGCCTGACTCATGGTCGGTCACCGGGCTGGGGTCCCAGCGCGTCATCGCGGCGCTCCTTGCGGCTGAGGTCCCGTTCTCTGAGGTCGCCGCGCACCGGCCGACGCTGGAAGACGCCTACCTGGAGCTGACCCGCAACGCGGTCGACTACCGGGCTCCGGGAGGCGCGCGATGATCGCCGAGTTCCGGCAACAGGCCCGGGCCGAGTGGACCAAGCTGCGCACCGTTCCGGGCTGGGTGTTCGCCCTGTTCGTCGCCGCCGTCGCCGTCATCGGGCTCGGCTTGGCGCCCGGCATGTCGGGCAGCTGCGGCACGCGCGGCCCGGGTTCGGAGTGCAAGCCGCCGACCGGGCCGGGTGGAGAGGTGGTCAGCGACGGGCTCTACCTGGTCGCGCAGCCCCTGGCCGGCGACGGCTCGATCACCGTACGGGTGGCCACGCTGACCGGCGCGATCGCCGGCGAGCACGGTAATCGCCCGGGCCTCGTGCCGTGGGCCAAGGTCGGTCTGATCATGAAGGCCGGCACTACACCGGGCTCCGCGTACGCGGCCGTCATGCTCACCGGATCCCACGGCGTACGGATGCAGTCCGACTTCACCGGCGACATCGCCGGTCCGTCCGGTTCCTCGCCGCGCTGGCTCCGGCTGACCCGCAGCGGTGACCAAGTGACGGGCGCATCGTCCGCCGACGGCATCACTTGGACCACCATCGGAACCGTACGCGTGGCCGACCTTCCTTCGACCGCGCAGGCCGGGTTGTTCGCCGCGTCGCCCGATTACAGCGCCACGGCCAGCGGCCCCTTCGGCATGAGCGGCGTCGAGAGCGGCCCGTCGCAGGTCACCGCAACCTTCGATCACCTCTCCCAGCAAGGCAACTGGACGGCCTCGGCGTGGACCGGCACGCGGATCGGCGGGCCGGGCAACGGAGGTCCGTTCGAGCAGCAGAACTACCGGCGCAGCGGTGACACGTTCACCCTCAGCGGCTCGGGCGACATCGCACCCCTGGTCACCGGTGGCGCCGGCCTGGGCGTATCAATCACCCAGACGCTGATCGGCACTTTCATCGGGCTGGTCGCCATCGTGGTCGTCGGCGCCCTCTACGCCACGGGGGAATATCGCCGCGGCTTGATCCGGACGACGTTGGCCGCACGTCCCAGGCGCGGGGTGGTCCTCGCCTCGAAAGCCTCCGTCGTCGGCGCGGTGTCGTTCGTGGTCGGCGTGGTCGCCGCGGCGGTCGTGCTGGCCTTCGGCGTCGGGGTGTTGCGCTCCCACGGCGTCTACGTCCTACCCGCCGGCACAGGCACCGAGTTGCGCCTGGTCTTCGGCACCGGCCTCCTGCTTGCACTGGCGGCAGTCCTCGCCCTCGCCGTCGGGGTCGTACTGCGGCGCAGTTCCGCGGCGGTGGCCGGAGTCATCGTGCTGATCGTCTTGCCCTATCTGCTGGCCGTTTCGGTGCTACCGCTGGGCGCGGCCGAGTGGGTGCTGAGATTCAGCCCCGCGGCGGCATTCGCCATCCAGCAGAGCGCCGTCCAGTGGGCTCAGGTCGACAACGTGTACGCCCCGGCGGGCGGCTACTTCCCGCTCTCGCCGACGGCCGGCCTCGGGGTGCTCGCCACCTGGACGGCCGTCGCGCTGGGCCTCGCAACGATCCTGCTACGCCGGAGAGACGCATGAAAGCACGGCGATCAGAGTGGACAGTCGTCGCGCGGAGCGTCACGACGGCCCTACTACGCCGGAGGGACGAGTGAGCGCGCTGCGGTCGGAGTGGACGAAGCTGCGGACCTCGCCCGGCACGGTCTGGATGCTGCTGGGGATCGTCGCGCTGACCACCGGCATGAGTGCCGCGTCGGCCGCCACCGCCGGGTGCCCGGGTGGGGACGGCTGTGCGGTCGACCCGGCCCGCACCGGGCTGATCGGCGTACAACTCGGGCAGGCAGTCGTGGTCGCACTCAGCGTGCTGGTGCTGGGCGGCGAGTACGGCACCGGCATGATCGGGGTGAGTCTGGCCGCGACTCCTCGCCGCACGTCCCTGTTACTGGCCAAGGCGGCCAACCTGGTCGTGCTTGTGACAGTCTCAGGTGCGCTTGGCGTGCTGGGCAGCTACGTCTGCAGCCGGCTGCTTCTTCCCAGCCGGGGCTACCACCTCGCGGCGCTGACCGAGCCGACGATACTGCGCGCGGTCGGCGGCTCCGTCCTTTACCTCATCCTGATCTCGCTGCTCGGCCTGGGCCTCGCCGCGACGGTACGCGAGCCGGCGGCGGCAATCGGAATCGTGCTGGGCCTGCTGTACGTCTTTCCGCTCATCACCTCGGTCGTAAGCGACAAGCACTGGCGGCGCCACCTCGAGCAGATCCAGCCGATGGGCGCCGGCCTCAACATCCAGGCGACGGTAAACCTGCACGACCTGGTGCTGAGCCCGTGGGCCGGTCTCGCCGTCCTGGCCGCATGGGCCTTCGGCGCCCTCATCGTGGGCTGGTTGCTCCTCATCGCGCGCGACGCGTAACAGCGCCGCGGCGGCGCCGGGCGGTGACAGCGCTCGGCGCTCGCGGCGGGCGGCGGGCCACGTGACGGGCGACGGGCCGTGACGACGACGGCGGATGACGGATGGCGGCGGCAACGGGCGCCCGACGGGCGGCGGCGACAGGCCACGGCGGCGGGCGACGACGAGCGACAGCGCAGGCGGCGACGGGTCGCAGCGGCGGCGGTGGGTCGCAGCGGCGGCGGTGGGTGCTCGGCGCCGGGCGGCGGCGCAGGCGGCAACGGGTCGCAGCGGCGGCAGTCACGACGGGTGCGGCGATGTGGCCGCGGCCGGCCCTCGCCATCGAGGACATCGGGGCGGTGGCGGTGAGGGGCTCCGCGCCGGGCGGCGGGTAGCAGGCGGCAGCGGGTCGCGGTGCGGCAGTCACGACGGGTGCGGCGATGGGTCGTGGCGATGGCGGTGTGGGCGCCGGGCGGCGAGCGGCGGCGCAGGCGGCAACGGGTCCGGCGGCGGCAACGACGACCGGCGGTGGCTACGGCTACGGCTACGGCGGTGGCTGCGGCTACGGCTACGGCTACGGCTACGGCTACGGCTACGGCTACGGCTACGGCTGCCGGCTGCCGGCTGCCGGCTGCGGCTGCCGGCTGCGGCGGTGTCAGTCTGCGGCCAGGAGGAGGGCTGAGGGGCGTGGGGAGAACGTGTTGTCCAGGACCAGGGTGGCGGCGCCGACGGCGGCTACGTCGACGGGGATTGCGGACTCGGACAGGCGGACCGGATGGGGCAGGACCAGGGCCGGGTCGTTCTGGACTGCGGTCGGGAGGGCGGCCAGGATCGTTGCCGCAATCGGGGGCCAGAAGGGGCCGCCGAAGATGACTCGGTCGATGTCCAGCAGGTTTACCACCAGGACGATTGCTCGGGCCAGGGCGCGGGCGGCGTCGGTCAGGATCGCGGTCGCGGCCGGGTCGCCGTTGTCTGCCAGGTCGGCCAGGCGGCGGAAGGCGGTCTCGACGGCGTCCGTGTCGTCCAGGTCTACGGGCTCCAGGATGCCTTCGGTGGCTGCGCGGTCCACGAGCGTACGGGGGACGGTGATGTAGCCGACGCATCCGCGGCGGCCGCACGGGCAGACGGCGCCCGCCGGGTCGACGGTGATGTGGCCGGCGTCGCCGGCGTTGGAGGTGACGCCGCGGACCACCTCGCCGGAGACGGACAGGCCGGTGCCCAGGCCGGTGCCGTAGTACATGAACGCGAAGTCCCGGCTGGCGCCCGGGTCGGCGTACCAGAGCTCGGCTACGACCGCGGCGGTCGCGTCCTTCTCTAGCAGCACCGGCAAGCCCGTTGCCTCGGCGAGGGCTCGGCGCAGCGGGACGCGCTGCCAGTTGGGCATCATCGGGGGGTTGAGCACGATGCCGTCGGACGTGTTGACCGGGCCGGGCGAGGCGATCCCAATGCCCAGGATGCGCGAGCGGTCGACCGCCGAGCTGACGATCAAGGCCTCGATGGCATTGGCCATCTCGTCGATGACCAGTCCGGGGTCGCCGACGGCGGGAGTTCCCGTACGCGAGTGGTCCCGCACCGTCCCGGACAGATCGACCATCACGTAGGTGACGGCGGCCGGGTCGATGTGTACGCCGATCGCGAAGCCGCCGCCCGGGTTGAGCTTGACCACCGCGGCCGGTTTCCCGGGGCCGCCTGCCCGGCGGCCCTGCTCGTCGACCAGGCCGGCGTCGAGCAGGCGCCGGCACACGTTGGTGACGGTCATGTTGCTCAGGGCGGTCAGCGCGGCCAGCTCCGAGCGGGTGATGCCTTCCGGGCGCCGGCGGATCGCGTCAAGGACGACCGTCTGGTTGTATCCGCCGACTGCGGGAAGGTTCGTCCCCGTTCTGTCCAACGCTGACCCCTCCACGCGACCCGACTGGCCACAGCGTAGCTCCGACCCGGGCCGCGCCCTCAGCGATGCGCGCCCGCCCGCCTCACCGCGGCCGGATTCTGCGGCGCGGGTGCGGCGCGGCGCCAGCGCTGGCTCCAGGGGTACGCGAACGCGCGCGCCGCGTGGAGGAAGCCGCTCGGATGCAGGTCGGGAAGGGAGTTGCGGACCGGGTCGAACGCGAGAGCAGCATCCTCCGACGGCGGCAGGGGGCGGCCGATCGTCACCCGGCCGACCGTCTGATCGCCGGCCCACAGAATGAGCCCGTGGCGCCGGTCCGGCTCAGCCAGTAGGTAGACCTTCTCGCCACGGCCGGTGCCACCCGGGCTAGAGGTGCGACGGCCGCGGTCAGGAGCACGACCACGGCTGCTGCTGCCAGCGCGGTAGGAGGTGATCGTGCCGTACGGGGTGTTGAAGCTGCGCCTCGGCACCGGGAAGTGCCTGACCCGCCGGCCGGTGCTGTCGAGCAGCAGGTCGAAGTCGCGGCCGGGCAGGTGTACGCGGATGGCCAGCCCTCTGACGTCGGGGAGGCTTCCCGGCGTACCCGCGGCTTTGGACACGCGAAGCGTGACCGGATAGCTTGCCGTCTGATCGAGGAGGGTTGCCCCGATCGGCGGGTCGGCCGCCGTGATGTGCAGGTCGCCGGTGAACGACCGGCCCGCCGGGTGCAGCGAGCGGCGATGCCTCGACCGGGTGGCACGGACGGTGAGGGCTACAGCGGCGACGGCCGCCGCCAACCAGCGGGCTCTCATGTGCGGAGGATTCCCGGGTCCATCTTTTCCAATCTGATGGAGTCGATCGGACTAAAACGCGTCGTTCGGGGTAACCCGCGCCGCCATCATGGTCGTCGACAATCCTTATCCGTCGATCCGGGGCCCGTTGCTCACGGGTCTCCGGAACCTGGCCGGGAGCCCGGAATATCTGTCCACGATCGAGTCGCAGCTCTCGGCCATCGTGCGGCTGGCCGCGAATCGGGTGTCGGTCGCTGCCTACGCCTCGGTCGCCTCGCTGCGCGACGGGTCCGACGTGGTCGTCGCGGTCGGCGACGAGCTTGTCCGGGCGGTGGACGGCGGCACCGGGCCCGTCGCCGATACGACGATCCACTGGCCCGGCTTCCATCAGCAGGCGCCGCGGCTCGGCCTGACCGCCTCCGTGTCGGTGCCGCTGCACACCGGCTGCGGGCAGGCGGTGGCCGTGCTGAATGTGTACGGCCGGAACCCGTCGGCGATGATGCCGCTGATCGGCGCGATCTGCACCGTCCGGGGGCTGGTTCTCGAGGGCGCCCCTTCGCTGACCGATTCCGGCGGTCAGGAACTGGTTGCCGGCTACGCCGAGGCGCTGGCGGTGCGTGACCGCATCCACCGCGCTGTTGCCGCCATCATGAAGGAGGACCGCGGCACCGCCGACGACGCGTACCTGACTTTGTGCATCCACGCCGCGCACTCCGGTACCGATCTTGCGGCTGCCGCAGCCGCGTTCCTGCCGCCCTCGAAAACCTGAACTGCCGCCCTCGAAAACCTGATGACCGAACTGGGTCAGCGGCTGAAGCGGGCGAGTACACCCTTCTTCACGGCGCCGGCACGCTGCTGCTCGCCGGCCAGCGAGCTGACGACGATGAGCGCACCGGTCAGGACCGGCACGGCCCACTGCAGCAACGCGAGCTTCCGCTGTGCCTTCGCCACGTCGTCCGGGGTGCTGGCCGCGGGCTCGGTGGCCGCGAGCGCCGGAACCGACGACTCCTTGGCGACCTTGCGGCCCAGGAGCCGGCTGTACCCGGTGACGGCGAGGGCGGCCACGGTCAGGCCGGTCTTGGCCATCGCGGTGCCCCCGGCGCCCTGCTGGACGGCCAGGCGGGCGCGGTTGCCGACGAGTTCGCCGACGCTGCCGGCCAGGTGCGCGCCGATCGCGGCCGCGTTGACCGGCGTCCACTTGTTCCAGCCGGTGTTGGCGACGCGGCCGGTGCCGTTCGCCGTGTCGGCCTCGGCCGACGCCCGGTTGAGGGCGACGGCGTTGGCGAGGGTGCCGCCGAACCAGGCCGCGAGCCCGACGTCGTGCAGGGAACGGGAAAGTGTGTCGGTAGACAAGATGTCCTCCAAGGTAGGTGTGCTTTTGGCCTACCCCGGTGTCCGGCGGTTACACGGCTCGCCTATGCGTCGCCCATCACCAATCCCTCGATGGTGTGCTTCTGCACGATGGGCGTGAGACGGTCGACGATGCGGCAGGGCAGGTGGTCACGCGCCTGCGTCGGCAGCGCTTTCCAGTACGCGTCGGTGACCGCCATGTCGTGTTTGTCGGCGTTAGTGCCGTTGGCGGCGTCCACACCCAGTACGAGGACGGGCCGGGAGGACGACGACCGGTTCGCGGTGCCGCGGTGGAGGGTGAGCGCCGACCGGGCCGAGATGTCGCCGCGGCGTGGATATTTCCGTACCGCCCGGTCGGTGTACCGCGGGTAGCGCGACTTGGGCGGGAACATGCCGTGGTCGAAGTCGGGCTCGTCGTCGAACTGGGTGCCGGGGGCGATCTCGAAGGGGCCCATCTCGTCGACGGTGTCCACGCCGGTCAGGTTGAAGGCCAGCGAGTCGAGCCGCCGCTGGGTGCGGGTGATCTCGGGCATCGGGAAGTCGCGGTGCCAGGGCTGATCGGCCGCGCCCGGGAACGGGATGTCGAATCCCAGCTCGACGATCTTGTAGTCGGCGCCGAGCACCGCGGCGCAGACCGCGGTGACCCACGGGTGCGTGACCAGGTCCGCGAAGCCGCGCAGCTGCTCGGGGTGGATCTCGACGTAGTAGCGGTTGGGGCCGCGGCCGACGGCGCCGCCGGGGCGGTCCTTCGCCTCCGCGAAGGCGGCCTCGATGTCGGCGCGCATGTCGTCCGCCCACGCGGTGGTGAAGGCGCCGGGCAGGGCGGTGATGCCGTCCTCGTAGATCGCCGTGCGGGCCTTCTCGCCGGCGTCCGGGGTAACGGAAGTCGTCATGCTTTCCATGCTGCGGCCACAGTCGCCGCAGCGCACGTCCACCGGCCGGAGAGAAAAGGAGGCGGCCGACCGCCCCGGGAGATCACGTTTGCACGGATCTCGACCTGGGGCGATCGGCCGCCACCACGCCCGCCCTCCCCTTGCGGGGTGGCCGGGCCGTTCGATCAGAGCGGACGGATGTTTTCCGCCTGGAGGCCCTTGGCGCCCTGCGTCACATCGAACTCGACCCGCTGGTTCTCCTCGAGGCTGCGGAAGCCCGAGGCGGCGATGGCCGAGTAGTGCGCGAAGACGTCAGCGCCGCCGCCGTCCTGAGTGATGAAGCCGAAGCCCTTGTCGCCGTTGAACCACTTAACGGTTCCGGTAACCATGCTGTTCTCCCTGCAAACCTGGAGGTGCCACACCGTGTGACCCCTCACGTCACCGCATTGATCGCCTCGGACAAATCCGAACACCGACGAAGACAAAACGCCTGACGGGCCGAGATGCCCATCAGGCGTTGAGAACGTCTAAGGAATCAAAACTGCAACCCGGCAACCGTAGCACGGCCCGCCGGTCTTCAGCGGGCCCGCGAAGCCCTCAGCGGCTCGCCGACCTCGTGCAGGTGACGCAGCGCCTGACGGTACGACTCGATCAGGCCGGTCTGCGCGTACGGCACCCCGATCTCGGCGCAGTACGCCTCCACGATCGGCTTCGCGCGCCGCAGGCTCGGGCTCGGCATGCCCGGGAACAGGTGGTGCTCGATCTGGTAGTTGAGGCCGCCGAGGGCGACGTCGACGAACCAGCCACCGCGGACGTTGCGGGAGGTCAGCACCTGCTTGCGGAGGTAGTCCTCGTCGCCGGTCGGGTGCGGCATCCCCTTGTGGTTGGGCGCGAACGTCATGCCCAGGTAGACGCCGAACAGGGCCTGGTGCACCAGGATGAACGCGACCGCCTGCAGCGGCGACAGCACCAGGAACAGGGTCGTGAAGTAGACGATCGCGTGCACGGCCAGCAGGGTGGCCTCGAGCCGGCGGCGCTTCACGATCCCGTTGCGCAGCGCCTTGACGCTGGACACCTTCAGGTCGACGCCGAGCAGTGTCAGCAGCGGGAAGAACAGCCCGGCCTGGTGCCGCGTGACGAAACCCTTGAGGCCCCGCCGCCCGAGCGCCGACTCGGTCGCCCAGATCAGCACCTCGGGCGCCACGTCCGGATCGAGGTCGTCGTGGTTGGGGTTGTTGTGGTGGCGGGTGTGCTTGTCCATCCACCAGCCGTAGCTCATGCCGATGCCGAGGTTTCCGGCCACCATGCCCGCGATCTCGCTGGGCCGCTTGGTGCGGAACACCTGCCGGTGGGCCAGGTCGTGGGCGACCAGGGCCAGCTGCGCGAACGCGACGGCCAGCAGCACCGCCACGGCGAGTGTCCACCAGGACGACCCGATGAGGAAGAAGGCGGTCCAGCCGCCGGCCACCAACAGGCCTACCGCTATCAGGCGCAGCGCGTAATAGGCCGGTCGGCGCTTCATCAGGCCGAGTGCGGTGATACGCCGGTTCAGTTGGGCGAAGTCGCTACCGGCGACCGCGCTCCGTTCGACTGTGGTTGCCGTCATGTCGTCCATTGTTCGCTTTCCGGGCCGGCTCATCAGGAGTGCGGGGCCCCACCCGGCTTGGGGTGCCAGCACCCTTGTGCCCCCTTTTCAGCGGCCGGCCGGGGCGCGCGATGATGGACACATGACACCGGGGCATTGGATGCGTACGGGTCTGCGCGCGACCGCGTACAGCCTGTTCGCGGCCGGCCTCGCGGTCCTCAACGTGCCGGTGCTCGCCCTGTGGCTGACCGGGCTGCTGCTGTGCCCGCTTCCCGTCCTCGGCACCGACCTGCTCGCGGTGACGACCACCGTCGTCCGCTGGCGGGCCGACGTCGAGCGGCGCCTCGCGGCACGGGTCGGCGTCCCGATCCTCCGTCCCTACCTGCCCGCCCCGGACCGCGCCGAGATGGGCAGCCGCCGCTGGCTTCGCTGGATCATCACCGACCCCGCCACCTGGCGCGACATGGCCTGGCTGCTGCCGGGTGCGTTGATCGGGGCCGCTCTCGGGCTGCTCGCCCTCGCGGTCACGGTGTACGGCGTGGTTGGCATCGCGCTGCTGCCGCTCTGGCTGTACCTGGGTGACGTGTGGTTCGGCTACGGCCTCATCTGGCCGACCAGCGACCTCGGCGAGGCCTGGCTGGCCCTTCCCCAGGGCCTGGTGATCCTGGCGGTCGGACTTACCGTCGCACCGCAGTTGCGGGCGTTGGACGTACGGTTCGCCCGGCTGCTGCTCGCGCCGACCGGAGGCGCCCAGCTGCGGCTGCGGGTCGCCCACCTGACCGTGACCCGGGCCGACACGATCGACGCGCAGGCGGCCGAGCTGCGCCGCATCGAACGTGACCTGCACGACGGCGCGCAGGCCCGGATGGTCTCGGTCGGCATGACGATCGGGCTCGCCGAGCGGCTCGTACGCCGCGACCCGGCGGCCGCGCTCAAGCTGCTCGCCGAGGCGCGGGCGTCGAGCACCGCCGCGCTGGTCGACCTGCGGCACCTGGTCCGCGGCATCCATCCGCCGGTGCTCGCCGAGCGGGGTCTGGAGGGTGCGGTCCGGGCGCTCGCGCTGAGCCTTCCCGTACGCGCCCGGGTGACCTCCGAACTGCCCGGGCGCCTGGACACCCCGGTCGAGTCGGCGGTCTATTTCGCGGTGGCCGAGGCGCTCGCCAACATGGGCCGGCACAGTCACGCCGAGTCGGCCTGGGTAACCATCCGGCACACCGAGGGTGTCCTTATCGTCGAGGTGGGCGACGACGGGGTCGGCGGCGCCGACCCGGGGCGGGGCACCGGACTCGACGGCATCAAGCGCCGCCTGAACGCGTTCGATGGGACCATGGCGCTGACCTCCCCGCCGGGCGGCCCGACCGTTGTGAGCATGGAGGTGCCGTGCGTGTTGTCATCGCCGAAGACCTGACGCTGCTGCGGGTCGGTCTCACCCGGCTGCTGGAGGCGTTCGGCTTCGAGGTCGTCGAGGCGGTCGACAACGGGCCGGCGCTGCTGCCGGCCCTGCTCGGCCACCGGCCGGACGTGGCCATCATCGACGTCCGGCTGCCGCCGACGCAGACCGACGAGGGCCTGAAGGCGGCGATCGCGGCCCGCGCGGCGATTCCCGGGCTGCCGGTGCTGGTGCTCTCCCAGCACGTCGAACCGCTGTACGCCCATGAACTGCTCACCGACAGCGGCGGCGGCATCGGCTACCTGCTCAAGGAGCGGGTTTCCGACGTGGAGGAGTTCGTGCAGGCGGTCGAGCGGGTCGCGGCCGGCGGCACCGCGTTCGACCCCGAGGTCGTCACGAAGCTGCTGGCCCGGCGGGAACCGCTGGCCGTGCTCACCCAGCGCGAGCGGGACGTGCTCGGCTGCATCGCCGAGGGCCGATCCAACGCGGCCATCGCGTCGCGGCTGTTCATCACCGAGAAGGTGGTCAGCAAGTACATCAACAACATCTTCAGCAAGCTCGGGATGCCGCCGTCCGAGGACGACAATCGCCGGGTGCTCGCCGTCCTGATGTACCTGGACGCCTGATCCGCGGAAGCGCGTACGGTGGGACCCTGTCCACCGACGTGAGGAGCACCGACGTGAGGAGCACTGTGCCGCTGACCCCAGCCGACATCCACAACCGGGAGTTCGGGAAGGCCACGCTCGGCAAGCGTGGCTACGACGAGGAGCAGGTCGACGCCCTCCTCGACGAGGTCTCCATGGAGATGATCAATCTTCTGGAGGAGAACGCCGACCTGCTCAACCGCTCGGGCGCGCCGGTCGTGCGCCGCGACGACGGTGCCGCCGAAGCCCAGCTTCATGCGCTCGCGGCCCAGCTCGACCGCGCCCGCCAGGCGTGTGACCAGGCGCAGCGGCGGGCCGACGCACTCCAGCACCAGCTCCGTCAGGCCCGGACGACGCCGGCCGCGCCCGCGATCGTGCCGCCGGAGAGCGTCGGGCGCGTCCTGGCGATGGCCCAGCACACCGCCGACCAGCATCTTTCCGATGCCCGCCGGGAGTCCGAAGAGCTGCTCGACCAGGCCCGGCAGCGGTCCGGGCGCCTGGTGCACGAGGCCGCCGAGAAGGCCGGCGACATCGAACGGGACGCCCGCCGCCGCCACGACCAAGCCGTGGCCGAGCTGGAGACCCAGCAGGCCGGTGCGCTGCGCGACATCGGCGAGATGACCACGTTCGCCGAGGACTACCAGGCCGCGTTGCAGGATCACATCGTCCGGCAGCAGCACCACCTCAGCGACGCCCCCCAGGCTTGAGCCGGCCGGTCATCGCGACTCGATCACCTTGATCGTGTTGCGCAGGGCCTTGTGCAGGCCACCCTTGCCGACGCTGCCGAGCAGGGCGCCGACCAGGCGCCCCTTGAGGTTCCGGCCCTCGCGCACCACGACCACGTCGAGCAGCGTCGTGCCGTCGGCTTGCGGGGTCATCGCATAGACGTGACCCGACCGGCCGCCCCAGAGGTTGGAGTCGGTCGTCGTCATGACCACGCGGCGCGGGTCGGCCCAGTCGTACCGGAGCCGCTCCCAGACGCCGCCCGCACCCTCGGTGACGTCGGCGTAGGTCGCGCCCCGGCCGTGCACCCGCAGGTAGTCGTCGGAGCTGTTGCCGAAGAGCTCCTGCCGCCCCGGCCCGAAGTCGGTGAGCGCCGCGACGATGCGCTCGGGGGTGGCGGCGACGGTCTCGGCGAAGTGAATCGTTGACATGCGACCAGACTGCCCGAGGCCGGGCCCGGGCGAGCCCGGGCAACTCCCTGGTCGATCACCCGGGACATCGCTGGCTAAGCTGCTGAACGCCATGGATGAACTGGACCGGATCGCCGCCGACGTCCTCGGCATCACGCTGCGGCCCGCGCAACGCCGGGCCCTCAGCGCGCTGACCACGACCGGCGACACCCTGGCGGTGCTGCCGACGGGCAGCGGGAAGACCGCCATCTATCAGGTCGGCGGCCTCGCGCTGGGCGGCCTGACCGTGGTCGTGTCGCCGCTGATCGCCCTGCAGCGCGACCAGTTGCGGGCGATGACCGCGCGCGGGTCGGTGCGGGCCGTGATGCTCAACTCGTCGCAGCACCACGCCGACCGGGCGTCGTCGCTGGAGGCGCTGGGCCGGGGCGAGGTCGACTTCGTCATGCTCGGGCCGGAGCAGCTGGCCAACGCCGAGACGCTGGCGGCGATCCAGGGCAGCCCGCGGCGCATCACGCTGGTCACGGTCGACGAGGCGCACCTGGTGAGCGAGTGGGGGCACGATTTCCGGCCGGAATATCTGCGGCTCGCCGACGTGGTCGACGCGGCCGGCCGGCCGCCGGTGCTGGCGCTGACCGCGACGGCCGCTCCCCCGGTGCAGGCCGACATCACCCGCCAGCTGAGGATGCGCGAGCCGCAGGTCATCGTGGCCGATTTCGATCGGCCCAACATCTCGCTGGCCGTGCGCCGGGCCCGGCACGATCTGCCGGAAGACCGGGCGGTCGACGACCGTACGGTCGAGGTGGTCCTCGCCCACGACGGTCCGGCGCTGGTCTACGCGCTCAGTCATGCCCGCTGCGAAAGCCTGGCGGAACGGCTCCGCCTGGACGCCTATCGGGCCGAGCCCTACCACGCCGGCCTGCCCGCGGCCCGGCGCAGCGAGGTGCAGGACGCGTTCTTCGCCGGGCGGCTCGACGTCGTGGTCGCCACCAGCGCGTTCGGCATGGGCATCGACAAGCCTGACGTGCGCACGGTCGTGCACGCCGGGGTGCCGGGCAGCCTCGACGAGTACTACCAGGAGATCGGCCGGGCCGGGCGGGACGGCAAGCCGGCCAGTGCGGTGCTGGTCTACGACCCCCGGACCGTACGCATCCCGCGTCTGCTCGCGGCCCGCTCCAGGATGGGCGACGCGCCGGTGCACGCGGTGATCGACGCGATCGAGGCGGCCGGCGGGCGGATCACGGTCAAGGAACTGGCCGAGGTGAGCAAGGTGAGCCGGGCCTCGGTGTCCCGGGTCGTCGACGAGTTGCTCGACCTCGACCTGCTCAAGCCGGACGGCAACGACGCGGTTCTGGCGGCGCCGATGGGCGACGCGTTCCGCCAGGTGACCGCGGCCGGCAACCGGCGGCAGGCGATCCTGCGGTCGCGGATCGAGGCCGCCCGGGGGTACGCCGAGACGGTCCACTGCCGCCGGGCCGAGCTGCTGGGCTACTTCGGCGAGGAGTACGACCCGCCGTGCGGCTCCTGCGACAACGACGAGCACGCCCCCGCCGCCCCGACGTTCAAGGAGCGGCCGCCCGCCGCCGGTCTGAAGGTGCGGCACAAGCTCTGGGGGCCGGGCACGCTGCTCAGCCGGGACGACCACGAGCTGGTGGTCGCGTTCGACTCGGTCGGCTACCGGCATCTCACCGCGGCCTCGCTGACCAACGGACTGCTCACCCCTGAGCCCGCGTGAGGTCACGGCCGCCGACTGCTCGGGGGCACTGGCGAACGCCCTCATGACGCTCCCGGTCGCGATGGTGATCGCCGCGATCACCGGGATCGTCGAGCTGGTCCTCTTCGTCCGCCGGAACCCGCCCGCCTGATCAGAACCTCCTCCACTGACCCTCGGACACGATTTCGACCCGGCCGTCGACAACCTTGATGGCGGTTTCGTCGTCGATCCCGTACGCCGGTGCCCCGATCGACGCGGCCCACTTCTCGGCCTCGGCCATCGTGTTCTCGGGCTCCATGCCGAGATGCGGGAAGATCGAGAAGTCGACGACCCCCAGCGTGCGGTCGCTGGTGGCGGACTCCCACTCGACGAAGGCCGACCCGATGCGCGGCGTCATCACCATGCTGCCGGCGCTCAGGCCCACCCACACCTTGTCGCCCAGCGACGGCAGCAGATCGGACAGTCCCGACTCGCGCATCCAGTGGGCCAGGTAGGCCGCGTCGCCGCCGGTGACCAGCAGGACGTCGGCCTCGTGGACCCACGACACCCAGCGCTCCCTCTCGATGCTCGGCAGGGCGGTGAGCTCAAGGACGCCCACCGACTTCCACCCCAGGTCGCACATGTGCAGGGGACTCTGCCCGGCGATGAAACGCCAGACCCCCTGAGGTTTGATCATGGGATGCCCGTACTGTGCGGTGGGGATCGCGAGGGCGTGGGATTCGGCGATCGGCTTGCCCAGCAGCTCGACCAGCGCCTCCTGGATGCTCGCGTTCCTGATGCCGGCGGACGTGAGGAGCAGTTTCACCGAGCCTCCAAACCGGTTGCAGATTGAAATTGGTTGGCTGACCGTAACACGACCGATTGCGAACTACCATCGGATCCGATGGCTGACGAAGGAGGCCCGGTGCACCGGTCGGGATGCCCGATCAATCTGGCGATCGAGGTGCTCGGCGACCGGTGGTCGCTGGTCGTGCTGCGCGACGTGATGTTCGGCAACCGGCACTACTTCCGGGAGCTGCTGACCGGCTCCGAGGAGGGCATCGCCTCCAACATCCTGGCCGACCGGCTGCGGCGCCTGGTCGCCAACGGGCTGCTCTGGCGCGCCGACGACGAGTCGCACCGGCAGAAGATCCGCTACAGCCTCACCGAGGCCGGCGTGCAACTGGTTCCGGTGATGGCCGCCCTCGGAACATGGGGGCGCCGGCACATGCCGGCGAGCCACGAGCTTTCCGTACGCGCGGAGCTGCTCGAACAGGGCGGCCCCGAACTGTGGGACCGGTTCATGGACGAGCTGCGCGAACAGCACATGGGCATCCCCCGCCCACCCGGCACGCCGTCGGTCTTCGCCGAGCTGCAGGAGGCGTACGAGGCGGCGGTCAAGGAAGGCTAGGGTCTGCCCTCCGGCGTGATCGGCAGGATGGACGGACTTCTAACCCGTCCCGCGGATCACGAGCCGGGGCGGGACGATGCACTCCCGGGCGGCGACCGGGCGGCCCTCCACCCGGGCGACCGCCTGGTCGACGGCGAGGCAGGCCATCGCGGCCGTGTCCTGCGCGATCGTGGTCAGGTCGACGTGGGCGAGCCGGGCCAGCCGGCTGTCGTCGTAGCCGACCACGCTGACGTCCTCGGGCACCCGCACACCGGCCCGCGCCAGCACGTCGAGCACCCCGGTCGCGCACCGATCGTTGAACACCGTCACCGCGGTGGGCCGGCCGGTGGGCGAGGCGGCCGTGGCGGCTTCGGTGGCAGGAGCGATGCCGGTGGTCGAGGCGGCCGCCGCGGCTTCGGTGGCAGGAGCGATGCCGGTGGGCGAGGCGGCCGCCGCGGCTTCGGTGGCAGGAGCGATGCCGGTGGTCGAGGCGGTCCCGGCCGCGGGCGGGAGGCCGAGCATGGCGCGGGCCGCGGCGGCGCCGTCCTCCTCGGTCAGGCCGCCCGGGATGATGCGGATCTCGGCGTCGAGGCCGTGCCGGTGCATCGCCTCGCGGTAGCCGCGACGGCGGTCGGCGGCGCCCGGCGCCCGGCCGCCGTCGATGTGGGCGATCCGCCGGTGGCCGCGCCCGGCCAGGTGGTCGACGGCGAGCCGGAGCCCGTCCGCGTCGGCGTTGCGGACCACGCCGACCGCGGCCGAGCGCACGCCCCGGGCCACCGCCACCACCGGGAGCCGTTCGGCCAGGCGGGTCAGGCGGGCCGCCGACGACTGCGGGCCGAGCACGATCAGGGCCTCGCAACGGTCCTGCAGCAGCCCGGTGACCGCCGATTCCTCGTCGCGGTGCGGGGTGACCGCGCTCAGCGCCAGCTCGTAACCCGCCTCGCCGGCCGCCGTATAGAGGTCGGTGACCAGGTCGCCGTGGAAGGGGTGCTGAATGCCGAACACCACCCCGAGCAGGCGGCTGCGGCCGCTGCGGAGCAGGCGCGCCCGGCTGTCCGGCTGGTAGCCCAGCCGCGCCGCGGCGTCGAGCACCCGCCGGCGGGTCTCGGCGCCCGCGCCGGGCTCGTCACGCATGACGAGCGAGACCAGCGACTTCGAGACGCCGGCCAGCGCGGCGACATCCGGCAAGGTCGGTCTGCGATCTCCCGGCACGACGGCCGCCCTTCCCGCCCGAGGACGACCCGGACCGGCCGTCGGCCGCAGCCTAATCGCACATCTTGGAACGTTCCAGTCACGCCCCTTGACGACGAGCCGCATTCGCTGGAACGTTCCAGGAAACATCGCGAGGGAGGCCACGAGATGCTGAAAGTGGCACTGATCGGATCGGGCCGGATGGGCGCGTTCCACGGTGAGACGCTGAGCCGGCGACTGCCCGGCGTGCGCCTCGCCGCGGTGGCCGACCCGGCCCCGGGCACGGCCGAGAAGCTGGCCGGCGACCTCGGCGCCGACCGCTTCTGCACCGACGTCGAAGCGGTCTGGGACGACCCCGGCGTGCAGGCCGTCGTGATCGCCGCGCCGGCCCGCTTCCACGCCGGGCTCGTCGTCGCGGCGGCCCGGGCGGGCAAGGCGGTCTTCTGCGAGAAGCCGGCCGCGCTCACCCTCGACGACCTTGATCGGGCGATCGAGGCGACCCGCGCCGCCGGGGTGGTGTTCCAGGTCGGGTTCAACCGGCGGTTCGCCCCCGACTGGGCGGCCGCCCGCGCCCTGCTCGACGACGGAACCCTGGGCACTCCGAGGCTTCTGCGCTCGCTGACCCGCGACCCCGGCGGGTTCGACCCGAGCCGCGTCGCGCCGGACACCATCTTCAACGAGACGCTCATCCACGACTTCGACACGCTGCGCTTCCTCAACCCGGGCGCGACGGTGACCGAGGTGTTCGCGGCGGCCGGCGCGCTGGTCGAGCCGACCTGGGGCGACCGCGGCCTGCTCGACACCGCGGTGGTCACGGTCCGGTTCGACAACGGCGCGATCGGCATCGCCGAGGCCTGCTTCGAGGCGGCTTACGGCTATGACGTACGCGGTGAGGTGCTGGCCGAGGGCGGGATGGCGTCCCTGGGCGACGGCCGCCGCACGGGGCTGACCTTCTCCGGCCCCGGCGGCCGCACCGTCGAGACCGTACGCGGCGACCAGGAGCTGTTCGGCGGCGCCTACACGGCCGAGCTGGCCGCGTTCGCCGCGGCCGTCACCACCGGCCGCCCGGCCGAGGTCACCGGCGAGGACGCGCGCGCGGCCCTGGAGATCGCGCTGGCGGCCGCGGAGTCCGCGCGTACCGGAAAGGCGGTGGCCCGATGAGGCCGGCCGCATGCGCCGAGATGGTGTTTCTGGATCTGCCCTTCGCCGAGCGGGTCCGGGAATCGCCGATCCGGGGTTCGAGGTGGAGATCCGGAACTGCACGGCACCGGTCTCGACGACCGTGGCCGGCCGGTGGTTCCGGCGACCGAGGTCACCTCGGCGATGTGGCTGACCGCGCCCGCACCCTGACCCGCCTGGCCGATCTCGGTGAGCGGGCGGGCCGGGTCTTCACGCTCGAGAATCTCAACACCGCGGCCGACCACCCGGGCACGCCGTTCGCCCGGGCCGCCGACACGATCGCCGTGGTCGAGGCGGTCGGCCTGGGCCTCCGGTCCGTCCGGCGAGGCGCTGGAGCGGTTCCGAAGCGCCTTCTCGACTCCTTAGGCCGGGGCGCCGATCAGGGCCGCGGCCATCGCGCGGGCGTGCTCGAGGCGTGCCTGTCCGCCTTCCAGCCCGGCCCGGGCCATCGCCCCTTCGAGAAGGAACGACAGGTGCTCGGCGAGCGCCCCGGCATCGTCCGGCCGGAACTGCCGGAGGTGCCCGGCCAGCAGGCTTTCGACGTGTTCCTTGTGCCGGCGCACGATGTCGCGGCCCGGGTCGCCGGCCGGGAGTTCGGCGGCCGCGTTCAGCAGACCGCAGCCGCGGAATCCGTGCTCGTAGGCGAAGGCGGCGTGGTCGGCGTAGGCGTCGAAGATCGCGAGCACGGCACCGCGGGGGTCGGAGGTCTGCTCGAGCCGCCGCCGGTACAGCCGCAGCCATTCGTCGTGCCGGGCGTCCAGATAGGCCTGCACCAGGTCGGCCTTGGAGGCGAAGTTGTTGTAGAGGCTCATCTTGGCCACGCCGGCCTCGGTCGTGATCGTGTCGATGCCGGTCGCGGACACCCCGTGGGCGTAGAACAGGCGGCCCGCGGCCGACAGCAGACGCTCGCGTGCTCTGCCCATCACAGCCTCCGACAAATTAGGTAGGTCGGTCTACCCATGATGCTAGCCTGGCGCCATGGCGGTCAGCGGCCGGGTGGGCCTTCTCCAGGTGAGCGCGGCGGGAGTGCTGTGGGGCACCGGCGGCCTGGTGGTCACGTTTCTGCACGAACGGGACGGCCTCGGCGCGATGACCGTCAGCGCCTGGCGGATGGCCGTCGGGGCGGTCGCCCTGCTCGGGTTCGCGGTCGTGACCCGCCGGTCGCGCATGGTGCTGGCGACCTTGCGGACCCGGCCGGTGCGCACTGCCCTCGTGGGCTGCGGCACCGCCGCCTACCAGGGGCTCTACTTCGTGTCGGTGCTGCTGGTCGGCGTCAGCGTGGCCACGGTCGTCGCGCTGGGGCTCGCGCCGATCCTGGCCGCGCTCTCCGAACACGTGCGCAGCCGGACCGGCCCGTCGGCGCGGCAGGCGGCCGTGCTGGTCGCCGCCCTGACCGGGCTGGTGCTGATCAGCCTGACCGCCGGCCACGGCACGGCCGAATCCGGCCGGAACCCGCTCCTCGGCCTGGCTCTGGCCGTGGCCGCCGGGGTGACCTACGCGGCGACGACCGTGGTGGGTCACACCGTCGCCCGGACCACCGACCCGGTCGCGTTGACCACCTGCGCGACCGCGGTCGGCTCGCTTGCCCTCGCGCCGTTCCTGCTGGTCGCGGCGACCCGCCATGACCCGCTGATCGGCACCAGCCCGGCCTCGCTGAGCGCCCTGGCCTATCTGGGGGTGGCGACCATGGCGCTCGCCTACGGCCTGCTCTACGCCGGGCTGCGCACGACCTCCGGCTCGGCGGCGACCGTGGCCACACTGCTCGAGCCGGTGGCCGCGGCCCTGCTCGCCGCCGTGCTGCTCGGTGAACGCCTGCCCTGGCCCGCGTTCCTCGGAGGGGCGATGATCCTGACCGCGGTGGCGTCCCTACGGCAGCCGGATGGTGAAGGTGGTGCCCACGCCGACCTCGCCGGCGACCTCGATCCTGCCGCCGTGGGCCTCGACCAGCTTGCGGGCGATCGCCGGCCCCAGACCACTCCCTCCGGTGGCGCGGCTGTGTGATTCGTCGGCCCGCCTTCCGTCGAAAAACACCGAGCCGCCCGGCTGAAAGTCAGGAACTCGTCAGGTGCTGCGTGGTGACGGCGTGGTGACTCACCGGATGTGAACCTGCTAGGCGTCGGCAAGCTAAGGAGCATCGCGATGAGCAACAACTTCGATCCCAACATCCCGTCCACCGGGCCGAACTCGCCGTCCATCGAGGGCGCGTTCACGACGATCCGCATCGCCGAGCAGCCCGCCCTGGGCAAGTCCAACCTCGTGATCAACGGCGGCAAGTCGTTCGACATCGACGTCGCCTGGCACATCACCGGCAACCTGACGCCGCTGTGGCTGACCGCCCTCTCGGTAGACACCAAGAACTGGGTGGTCACCGCGTACGCCAACCCGCGCGGACCCGGCAACGGCCTGACGCTGGGCAGCGTGGACGTCCCGATCGCCGGCCCGCCGTTCACCGACAACGTGGCCTACAACGCCAAGATCACGGTGCCGGCGAACACGCTGCCGGAGGAGGACCCCGGCAACCCGCAGAACTCCGGTGTCTACCAGCTCACCGTGACCGCGTTCCTCGACTCGGATCTCGGGGCGGTGGGCTTCGACATGATGGGCGTCGCCGACTTCCCGCTGGTCAAGGTGGAGAACCCGATCTGACGACCGGGCCGCCCGGACCAGCCGGTCCGGGCGGGCCGCGTCATCTCGAGCTACGCCGCTTCCACGTCGTCGATGAAGACGCCACCCATCGAGCCGAAGTGGCTGGCCCCGAACTCGCCGTCGTCGATGACGACGATCTTCGGGCTGGATTTCCCGAGCACCACCCGGCGCCCACACTGATCGTCGGTGCAGACGAACAGGACCTCGGCGGAGTTCTCACCCTCGCAGACCATCCGGTGCACGCTCATGATCGACTCCTCTCAGCGGTCGGTCCTTTCTCCATGTTCCACGGCAAACGCCCTTTACTCGGGAGCGAAGAATGGACGAACTACCGCAATTCACACCGGAGACTCGCGCCGCCCTGGTGGCCCTGGCCCAGGGTTCGTGCCAATTCCCCGGCTGCCGCACCCCGATCCTGGTGTTCCTCGGCGACGACCTCGAGATCAACGTCGAGATCGTCCCCATCCGGGACACCGATCCGGCCGGCCCGCGCTACGTCGCGGGCACCAGCCCGCGGCAGCGGGACTCGTTCGCCAACCTCCTGCTGCTCTGCGTCCCGCACCGCCGGATCCTCGACCGGGACGAGAAGGCGCATCCGATCGAGCTGATCGAGACGTGGCGGGTCGTGCTGGACAGCGAACTGGGCCCGATGACCCCCCAGCGGCTCGACGACCTGCTCACCACCGCCTTCACGGCCGCCCGGGAACAGGTCGACGAGGCACTGACCCGCTTCGCGAGGACCGAGCCCGACGCCGCCCGCCTGCTCGGCACGGTCATGCACGATCTTCACCGGCAGCGCAGCCGCTACGGCGCCGACCACCGGCTCGCCTCGGCGCTGACCCAGGTGCTCGACGCTCTCGCCGAGCCGGCCCGCCGCGAACCCCGCCGGGACCGGGTCAACGTCGGATGGCGATCAGATCGCGGCTAGCAGGGCCCCGAGGGCGGAGGCCTGGGTGCGCCAGTCGCGCACATTCGGGTACGCCGTGGAAGTCACGCCCGACCAGCGCTCTCCGAGACGGTTCAGGGAGTCGCGGTCGGCGTTCCAAACGCTGTCGGCCTGCGTACGCGCGTACGCCCGGTAGCCGGCCTCCCCGGTCACGTCGGCCAGTTCCATCAGGTAGCGCATGAAGATGCCCTTGAACTCCTTGGCGTTGTCGTCGCAGGCGCTGTTGGCGCCGTCGCACGATTCGGTGAGGATGCCGTTCCTGGTCAGCGTGCCGCCGGTCGTCGCGGCGTCGGCGAGGCGCCGGGTGGTGGCCAGCACCGCGCTGCTGCCGGTGGCCCGGTAGACCTCGACCCCGGCCCCGATCGCCAGGCCCTGGTTGTAGGTGTAGACCGTGCCGCCGTTGTTGGCGCAGCCGGCGGTCAGGCCGTCGTTGACCAGGCCGGACGAGTTGATCAGGCCGCTGCCGGTGAACCAGTTCCAGCCGGTCGTGGCCCGGTTGAGCCAGGTCGTGTCGCCGGCGATCCGGTTGTGCAGGCCGGCCGCGAGCCGGACGTAGAGGCCGATCGTGACCGCGTTCTTGTACGTCCGCTCGCGGTCCCACCACACGCCGCCCCCGCAGGTGGAGGTGTCCCAGAACCCGCTGACGTAGTTGGCGATCACGGTCGCCTCGCTGAGGTAGCGGCTGTCGCGCGTCAGGTCGTACGCCTGCACCCAGGCCAGCCCCCACCAGGCCGCGTCGTCCACCGCCCGGCTGATGAAATCGCCCTCGATGGGGTCGCTGCTCTTCTGGCCGGCCGGGAAGGCCGCCTTGTTGACCGTGAAGCTGCGGTCGACCACCCACAGGTAGTCGGTGCGGCCGCTGCGCTTCATCCAGGCCATCAGGTTGGTGAGCGCGTCGGCCGAGTTCCACCAGCTCGACTGCCACCACGCGGTGTCCGGCTGGTAGGCCCACATCAGAGCGTCGGCGGCCGCGGCGGCCCGGTCCGTGCCCGGGCGGCCCCACGCCGTGCATGAGCCGTTGTTGCCGGTGACCGCCCGGCCGCAGGCACGCAGCGCCGCGCCGTAGAGCAGCGCCTTGGGGTCGCGCGACGCGAACAGGGCGGTGCGGGTGCCGGATGCCCCGGCGGGCGTACTGACCCGGCCGAGCGAGGACCCGCCGGACCAGGTCGCGCCCTCGTCGAAGGACCGGTCGAGCCAGACCTCGTCGCCCGCGGCCCCGCCGGCGATCGTCGCCCACGCCATGCCGCGGGTGTCCGTGTGCAGGGCGATCGTGCGGCCGCTGAGCGTGGCCGGCCCGACCGGTTGCGCGTCGCCGACCGGGTTCGTCGTGCCGTCGCACACCGCGTCGCAGGCCTGGAGGTGCACCCAGTCGGTGCACTGCACGCCGGCCGCGTCGCCGCAGGCCCGGATCATGCCGCGGCGGTGGTGGGACGGGTCGGCGAGGTTGTACATCAGCGTGCGGGTGCCGGTCCACGAGCCCGGGATCGACACCTTGCCGAGCAGGCCGTCCCAGGTGGCGCCGCCGTCGAAGGTGCGGTCGAGCCAGATCGAGTCGCCGGCGGTGCCGTTGTCGATGCTGCCCCAGGCCATCGCGTCGGCGTCGGAGAGGTGCAGCGAGATCTTCCGGCCGTTCTGGATGCGGTCGGCGACCGGGAAGGTGTCCTGGCGACTGAGTGACGGGTCGCGGGTGTCGCAGTAGACCGAGCAGACGGCGGTGGCGGCCGCAGCGGCCGCGGGAGCGGCAAGGAGCGCCGCGACCAGTACGAGGACGACGAGCACGGCACGCTTCATACCTCCACGTATAGGCGCACGTGAATGTTTTCAGCAAGCTTTGTTGCCCGTTCGGCCGGGTCGCGGCGCCCCTTCTGACTCAGTTGGCGTCGGCGAGGGCGGCGATCGCCGCGGCCGCCTTGAAGTACTTGTTGCGGCCCAGTTCGCCGATGGTCCGGATGCCGAGCGCCTGGCGGATCAGCTGACCGCCGCTCTCGCTGACGCCGGCCAGCGCCTCCACCGGGGCGTCCGCGATCTCGGCCAGCGACTTGTCCTGCCAGGCCTTGTCGATGATCGTCGTCAGATCGACGGTGCCGGCCATAGTTCCTCCTAGAAAAGCGGGAATCCACAGTGGATTCGCCGTTGCCGGACGCGGAGTCTAGCGGATCTTGATGAACTACGTGCCGGGACGCCGGTTGTTAATCCGCGGGGGCGAAGCTGCCGACTGTACGAGCGATGACGAAACCACTTGCCGCGGTGCTCGTCTGCGCCGCGATGGCCCTCACCGTGGCCCCGGCCGGTGCCGCCACCGCCACGGAGGCCGCGCCCCTGAAGGTCATGCCGCTGGGCGACTCGATCACCAACGGCCTGGGAAGCATTCCGTACGCCGCGACCGTGGCCTGGCTGGACGCCCACCCCGGGTCGAGAACCGACCCGGACTGGGAAGAGGCCCACACCGACCCCTACAACGGCTACCGGCCGGACCTGAAGGCGCGGCTGAACCGGGCCGGCCTCAGGACAGACTTCGTGGGCAGCCGGCACAGCGGCACCTTCGGCGACGTCCAGCACGAGGGCCACCCCGGCTGGACCATCGAACAGATCAACGACGTGCTGGCCGACCGGCTCCACACGTACCGGCCCGACGTCATCCTCATGCACCTGGGCACCAACAACTCCAGGCGCGACACGTACACCGCGGCGGCACCCGAGGCCTACCGCCGGACCATCGAGATCATCAAGGCGCACGACCCGGCCGCCGTCGTCTTCGTGGCCGAGATCGTGGACAGCGCACGCTACGACGCCACGGGCGTCACTCGAGCCCGTCGCATCGACCTGATCAACGCGGCCGTCCCCGGCATCGTGGCCGCCGCCGGCCCGAACTTCCACCTCGTCGACATGTCCGACATCCACGGGCTCGACCTCGCCGACGCCGTCCACCCGAACGGCGCCGGCTACGCCAAGATGGCCTGGAAGTGGTACCAGGCGATGAACGGCGTCCTGGGCGCCGGCCGGTGGCCGGCCGGCAACGACCCCTACAGCCGGACCCGGGTTTCGCGATGCATCAGCTGGACGGCCGCACCGTTCGCCCGGTACGCGGTCGGCTGCCACACCTGGTACCTCAACCGCGCCAAGCAGCTGTGGCAGTTGCCGGTCGTGACCACCCGGACCGTCAAGGTCGGCGGGACGACCAGGAAGGTCTCGTCGACCCGGTGGATCACCGGCTGGTGACGGTGATCGCCACCTTGGCGTCCGGGTGCTGCACGCTGTGGCAGCGGTAGGTGCCGGGCTTGTCCAAGGCGAGGATCTGCGTCTCGCCCTTCTCCAGGCGGGTGTTGTCGCCGTTGCCACCCGGGTCGGGGTCGCACAGGATGCCGTGGGCGGAGCCCGACTTGTTGACGACGGTGAAGTTGGCGGTCGCCGCGACCTCGAGCTCCGACGGCGAGAACGCGTAGCCGTCCTTGATCGTCAGCGTCGGCTCCGGCGTGCCGCAGCCGCTGTCCCCGGACACCGTCACGTGCATCTCGGCGCCGCCCGCCGAGACCGCGAACCGGCCCGTCTCGGGGAACTGGATGACCTGCTTCTCCTTCTTGCCGAGCACGCTGGTCACCAGCCCGGCGTCCGGCGAGGCGACCAGCTCGTGCACCGCGTCCGAGCGGTTGGTGACGAAGATGAAGGCGCCCTTCTTCAGCGACAGCTTCGCCGGGCTGATCGAGCCGTCCGACCCGATCGTCACCTTGCTGGCCTTGGCGCAGTCCGCTCCCCCGCCGTCGCCGCCCGCCGCCGGCTGCCCGGTCGCCGTCCCACCACCGCCGTTGCCACCGTTGCTGCCGGTACGCGTGGCGGCCGGTGCGGTTGGTGCGCACGCCGCCAGCGTCAGAAGTGCCGCCACGAGGCCGACTGCCTGCCGTCGCACTAGGGATCCCTCCAAGGCCCGGGGTCAGCCGGACAATTCCGGCCGCCCAGCACTACGGCCCGGCACCGCCTAGGGGTTCAATACCGCCGCGAGGTCCTGGTAGGGCGGCACGAGTTCCTTCCACCGCGCCTCCTCGTCGCCGCGCTCGCGACCCGCGAGGTAGGCGGCCAGGTTTTCGGCGTGCATCTGCCAGCCGGCGCCGTAGAAGGCGACCTTGTCGAGGGGCAGGCCCGAGACCTCGATGACCAGGATGGTCTGGTCGCCGGCCGGGGTGAGCGTGACCTCGATGACGGAGTCGAACGGCGGCGGTGCGTCCGGGGCACTCCCGGCCCAGCTCTCGTCCGTTTCCCTGCTCGTCACCCGGAGCCGCCGCGGGGGCTCGCATTCCTCGATGCGTCCCGTGCTCTGAAGGCCGGCGGACTCGACGAACAACCGGACCGCCCCACCGGGCCGGAGGTCACCGTCCACCCGGCCCCACCAGCGGGCCAGCCGCTCGGGGTCGGTGACCGCCGACCAGAGGTCGTCGATGCCGGTGTCGTAGCGGTCCTCGATGCGGACGACGCCGGCGCCGCCGGCCGACCGCAGGTGGCCCACAACACGCGGACTGTTCATCGGGTGCTCCCTCGTTGATGTTTACCCCGGGCGATCTCGGTGTGCAGGGCGTCCAGCCGCTGTTCCCACAGGGCCCGGTAGGTGGCCAGCCATTCGTCGAGCTCGGCGAGCGGCGCGGGCCGCAGGCTGTAGATCCGGCGCTGCGCGTCCTGGCGCACGTCGACGAGGCCCGCCTCCCGCAGCACCCGCAGGTGCCGGGACACCCCGGGGCGCGCGATCGGCAGCATCGCATCGAACTCGCCGGCCGTGACCGGACCGCGGGCCAACCGTTCCACCATCGCCCGCCGGCTCGGGTCCGCCAGGGCACGCAGCGCCGCTTCCATGCCGCGAACGTACCAAGCTGGTTACGTAACCGTCAAGGTACATAAGGATCGGTGAGCTCGGTGCGGCGGCGGAGCAGGTGGGCGGTCTCGGCGGTGTTGCCGGGCAGGTCGAGAGCCCGGTCGTAGGCGGCGCGGGAATCCGCCGTACGGCCCAGACGGCGCAGCAGTTCGGCCCGGGTGGCGTGGAAGGCGCGGTAACCCTCCAGCGGCAGCCCCTCGACCAGCGCGAGCGCAACCGCCGGGCCGTCGAGTTCGGCCACCGCGATCGCCCGGTTGAGACGGACGATCGGCGACGGATCGAGGCGCATCAGCTGGTCGTAGAGGGCGACCACCTGCGACCAGTCCCGGACGTCGGTGTGGACAGCGTTGATCGCGGCCAGGATCTGATAGCGGCCGGGAGCCTCGCCCGCGGCCAGCCGGGCACGCACCAGGGCATGCCCCTCGGCGATCAGCGTGCGGTTCCACGCGCCGCGGTCCTGCTCGTCGAGGGTGACCAGATCGCCGCCGGCCGAGATGCGGGCCGTCCGGCGGGCCTCGGTCAGCAGCATCAGGGCCAGCAGCCCGGCGGCCTCCCCGTCGGCCGGGAGCAGCGCGCGGACCAGCCGGGTCAGGCGGATCGCCTCGGCGGTCAGGTCGGCGCGGACCGCCTGCGACCCGGGGTTCGAGGACAGGTAGCCCTCGTTGAAGATCAGGTAGAGGACGGCGAGCACGCCGGTCACCCGCGCCGGGAGATCGTCCCGCAGCGGAACCCCGTACGGGATCTTCGCGGCCTTGATCTTCGCCTTGGCGCGCGTGATGCGCCGGGCCATCGCCGTCTCCTCGACCAGGAAAGCGTGGGCGATCTCGCCCACCGTGAGCCCGCCGACCATGCGGAGGGTCAACGCGATCCGGGCCTCCATCGCGAGCGCCGGATGGCAGCAGGTGAAGATCAGCCGCAGCCGGTCGTCGTCGATGGCGCCCAGCGGCCCCGGCGTGTCGATGAGCATCAGCGCCTCCCGATGTTTCTCGTCGCGTTTCGCCTCGCGCCGCAGCCGGTCGATGGCCTTGCGCTGGGCGGTGGTGGTGATCCAGGCGCCGGGGTTGGGCGGCACGCCGTCGGCCGGCCAGCGTTCGACGGCGGCCGCGAACGCCTCGGCCGCCGCCTCCTCGGCGATGTCGAGATCGCCGAAACGCCGGGCCAGGGCGGCGACGACCCGGGCCCACTCCTCGTGGTGGACCCGGACGATCGCGTCGTCGGTACCGGTCACAGGAACGGGCGGACCTCGACCCGCCGGTTGCACGCCTTCGAACCCGCGGCGGCCAGCTTCAGCGCCACGTCGAGGTGCGGAGCCTCCACGATCCAGAAGCCGATCATGAACTCCTTCGACTCCAGGAAGGGCCCGTCGGTGAACACGGCGTCACCCGCCCGGCTGTCGACGACCGTGGCGCTGTCAGGTCCCGCGAGGCCGCCGGCGAAGACCCAGTGCCCGTCGGTCTGCATCTGCGCGTTGAAAACGTCGATCGCGGCCATCTCCTCGTCGCTGGCCAGGTCGGTCGAGTCGGTCAGGACGGAAATCAGGTACTGCGCCATCGTGGTCATCTCCTGTCGTCGTGGCCTGCATTCCACCACTACTACGAACGGCAGCGCCCCGGTCGGACACGTTCGCCGCCGGCGGCGTCCTCGGCGTCGCCGTCCTGGGCCGGCCCAGCGCCGCCTCGGTCACGCGGGGAGGTCGAGGTCGAGGTCGTGGTTGCGGATCAGCCGTACGCGCGGGGAGGCCGAGGTAGCTTTGGCGGCCTATGGGTACCAGCCGCACCGTCGTCACCGGGCCCGGGCTGCGCCGGTGGGGCCTCGTGCTGGGCCTGATCGTCGTGCTCGCGGCGATCCCGATCGGCATCAGCCGCTGGCCGGTCCGGGCGGCGGGCATCGATGTTGGCACGCTGCGGGCCCGCGTCGCGGCCTCCGGGGGTCAGGCTTTCCAGGGGTACGCGCAGAGCTCCGGTCTCCTCCCCCTCCCGTCGCTGCCCGGCCTGTCCCAGGTGACGGCCCTGGTCAGCGGCGTCACCGAGATGCGCACCTGGTACGCGGCGGCCGACCGCTGGCGGGTCGACGTGCTCGGCGAGGGCACCGAGCACGACGTCTACCGGACCTCCGACGCCGAGTTCACCTGGGACTTCGGCGACAACCAGCTCACCCGTGTCGTCGGCGACCAGCCCGTACGCCTGCCTCGCGCGGCCGACTTCACGCCGCCCGAACTGGCCCGGCGCGTCCTGTCGATCGCATCCACCGACCGGGTCGTGCCGCTGCCCGCCAAGCGGGTCGCCGGGGTCGACGCGGCCGGGCTCCGGCTGGTGCCGGCGAGCCCCGACACGACGGTCGCGCACGTCGACATCTGGGCCGACGCCGCGCACGGGCTGCCGCTGCAGGCCGAGGTCACTGCGAAGGGCGGCACCCGCCCGGTCTTCGTCACCCGATTTCTTGAGATCCACTTCGGCGCGCCGGCCGCGTCCGTGCTGACGCCGCCGGCCCCGCGTCCCGGCATCGGCTACACGGTCACCGAGGCGCCCGACATCATCAGCGCGATCAACCGGCGGGGCCGGCCGGTTCTCCTGCCCGCCGGCCTGGCGGGTCTTCCGCGCCGCGATTCGGTGGCCGGCCTGTCGGCGGTCGCGGTGTACGGGACGGGGCTGGCGTCGGTGGTGGTCCTCGGGCTGCCGGGCCG
This sequence comes from Actinoplanes sp. NPDC051343, assembly GCF_044455125.1. Taxonomy (NCBI): domain Bacteria; kingdom Bacillati; phylum Actinomycetota; class Actinomycetes; order Micromonosporales; family Micromonosporaceae; genus Actinoplanes; species Actinoplanes sp. NPDC051343. Next base: position 425,984 of record NZ_JBITEL010000006.1, on the reverse strand, counting down.
GTTCGGCGGGCAGGCGTTCCAGCAGATCCAGACGTACGGACAGGAGGTGACCGTGCCGGGTGACAGCGAGGCGTCCCTGATCACGACCGGGTTGCTGAGCCTGCTGGCGGTCCGCATGGACAACCGCGTGTTCCTGGTCGCCGGCCTGGTCGGTCCGGCGCTCATGCAGCGCGTGGCGGGCAGCCTGGCGGAGCGCAGCCGATGATCACCACGCACGAGCTGACCAAGAGGTACGGGCACACGGTCGCGGTCGACGGGGTCGGGCTGGACGTGCGCGAGGGCGACCGCTACGGGCTGCTCGGGCCCAACGGCTCGGGCAAGACCACGCTGGTCCGGATGCTGCTCGGGCTGGTGTTCGCGACACGCGGCGACATCGAGGTGATGGGGAAGGCGGTTCCCCGTCGCGTGCGAGAAGTCCTGCCCGAGATCGGTGCGCTTGTCGAAGGCCCCGGCGCGTACGGGAATTTGAGCGGACGCACGAACCTGGCGCTGTTCGACGCGGCCGGGCCCGGCAGCGAGCGCCGGAACCGGCGCCGAAGGGTGGACGAGGCGCTGGAGCGCGTGGGGCTCGCCGGTATCGACCGGCGGCCCGTGCGGGCCTATTCGCTGGGCATGCGGCAGCGGCTCGGGCTGGCCGGGGCGCTGCTGCGCAAGCCGCGGCTGCTGATTCTCGACGAGCCGACGAACGGGCTGGACCCGCGCGGGATACGCGAGATCCGGGATCTGCTGGCGTCGCTGAACGCGGGCGGCACCACCGTCTTCCTGTCCAGCCACATGCTGGGTGAGATCGACGCCCTGTGCACCCGCGTCGGGGTGATGGACCGCGGGCGGCTCGTCGTGCAGGACGAGTTGTCGTCGCTGCGCTCCGCTACCGGGGAGGTCGTGGTGACCACACCTACGCCTTCGGAGGTGGTGGCGTTGCTCGATGGCCGGGTCCTGTCGCTTTCCGGCGATGTCGTCACGGTGCGTCACGACGACCCGGGGGTGCTGAACGCGTCGCTGGTCGAGGCCGGCATATCCGTCACCGGCCTCTCGGTCCGGCGCCGCACGCTCGAAGAGGTCGTGCTCGAAGCGACCACGACCAGCTCGGACCGGGTTGCATGATCAGGGTGGAGCTGGCCAAGCTGTTCCGTCGGCCGCGCACGTACGTCATCACCGGCCTGCTCTGCGCCTTGCCGCTGATCGTCGCGATCTTCCTGGCCACCAGCCGGATCCCGCCGCCGCCGGGCCAGGGCGGCGCGTTCCTGTCCGCGGTGCTGAGCAACGGCGCCCTCTACCCGGCGGCCGCGATGGCCCTGGTCCTGCCGGTCTTCCTGCCGGTGTCGGTCGCGGTGCTGGCCGGCGACGCGGTGGCCGGCGAGGCCTCCGCGGGGACGCTGCGCTACCTGCTGATCCGGCCGGTCTCCCGCAGCCGCCTGCTGATCGCCAAGCTGTTGTCGCTTGTCACGTTCGTGCTGTTCGCCATCCTGGCCGTCCTGGTGACCGCGTTCGTGACGGGCACGCTGCTCTTCGGCGAGACCACGTCGTCGGCCGGGGTGGCGCTGCCGGCCGACGTGACCTCGCTGTCCGGGGTGACGATCACGCCGTTCGGGCTGGCGCTGCGGTTGCTGGGTACGGTCGCCTACATCGTGATCTCGATGCTGGGCGTGGCGGCGATCGCCCTGTTCCTGTCGACGGTGACGGATTCGGCGCTCGGGGCGGCGATGGGGGCGCTGGCGGTGCTGGTGACCAGCCAGGTTCTGGTCACGCTGGACGCGGCGGCGGCGATCCGGCCCTATCTGCCGACCCGTTACTGGCTGGCCTGGATCGACTTCTTCCGGGAGCCGGTGCTGTGGCGGGACATCGAGCGCGGCGCGGGGATCCAGCTGGTCTATCTGGTGGTGCTGCTGGGCGCCGCGTGGGCCAATTTCCTCACCAAGGACGTCGCCAACTAGGGCGTAACTGACGGATCATGGTGTGTGGTCGCGGGTAGCGCGCAGCCAGTCAAGGGTTTCGGCGAGGTTGAGGGTGGCCTGGTAGGAGTCGATTCGCTTGTCGTATCGGGTCGCCAGGCCACGCCAGTGCTTTCGCCGGTTGAAGCCTCGTTCGACGTTGTTGCGGTCGCGGTAGCGCTCGGCGTCGAAGTTCGGCGGGCGTCCACCGGCTGCTTTCTTGTTGGCCCGGTTGGCTTTCTGGTCACTGCGCTCGGGGATCACGGCCACCATCTTGCGGGCGCGTAGCGCGGCCCGGTTCGCCTTGCTGGAGTACGCCTTATCGGCGGTCACCGAGTCCGGGCGCTTGCGCGGCCGGCCCACGCCGCCGGGCCGGGCCACGGCGACCTGGTCCAGCAAGGCGATCAGTTGCCGGGTGTCAGAACCCTGACCAGCAGTGACCCGCGTGGCGAGCGACCGGCCCCGGCCGTCGGCCATAGTGTGCACCTTCGTGGTCAGTGCCCCGCGGGAGCGACCCAGACCTTGACGTGCCTGCGAGGTTTTGGCATCCAGCCCCCTTTACGAGCCCCGGCCGCGTGTTGGTCGGCCCGCACGATCGTTGAGTCGGCCTGCGCGTTGCAGTCGATGTCTTGCTCGGCTTCGGCCAGCGCGATGACCGCTGCTTTGAGCCGGGCCCAGGTGCCGTCGTCACGCCAGCGGCAGAACCGGTCGTACGCCGTTTGATACGGCCCGTACCGCTCAGGCATGTCCGCCCACGGTGATCCAGTACGTTTCACCCAGCAGATCCCGTTGATCACCTGCCGGTGATCACGCCACCTACCGCCCCGTTTGCCCTGCTCAGGCAACAACGGCTCCAAGATTGCCCACTCAGCATCCATCAGACCGAAACGCGCCACATCAATACAACGACCCAGCAGCATGATCCGTCAGGTACGCCCTAGGCCCCTTCAGCCGGCGAGGAAGGAATGCAGGCCGGTGGCCGGCGTGAGCAGGGTGATCGCCGATCCGTCGGTGAAGGCCAGGCGCAGACGGCCGGCCCGTTCGGAGGCCGATGCGAGAGCCTCCCGGGGGCACTCCCAGAGCAGGCTCAGCGGCGGCACCGGGTCGGCGGCCGGGCGGAACAGCCCCCGCCGCCTCGCCAGGACCAGCAGGCGGCGGTCGGTCCGGGCCAGCACCCGCGGATCGGTGACGATGCGGATGTGCTGGTCCAGACCGACGGCGAGACTGCTCGGCGAACCTTGCACGCCGCGGCGGCCACCGGCGCCCTCGGACTCCGGCCGGCGGAACCGGAAGCGGAACGGCGACATCTCGGCGCGGGTCACCCCGACCGACGTACGCTCGTCGGCCCGGCTGGCCAGGGTCACGGCGCCGAGCGTCTCGCCGGGCCGCAGGTGGTCCCGCACTCGTTGCATGAGCTGGGCGTCCGAGTCCACGGTCTCCATTCGTTCTCCGTTCCGGGTCCGGGCCGGCCCTTGAGATCATCGGGCTATGACGTCTTACATATCGCACACCACCGTCGACTGTGCCGACGCCTATGCCCTGTCCCGGTGGTGGCGGACCGTTCTGAACTACGGCGAAGACCCGGACGATCCGAACGAGCCCGGCCACGAGGAATGCATGATTCACTCGGCCGACCGGCGGCACCGCCTGCTCTTCATCGAGGTGCCGGACGCCAAGCAGGTCAAGAACCGGATCCATCTCGACCTGCGTCCGGCCGACCGCGCGCGCGACGCCGAACTGGCCCGGCTGACCGAGCTGGGTGCGACAGTGGTGGCCGACCGCCGCCACACCGACGGAACCGGCTGGGTGGTGCTCGCCGATCCGGAAGGCAACGAGTTCTGCATCCTCCGCGGCGAAGCCGAGCTCACCGGCCGGCCGTCGTGACGGCTCAGAACGGTGCCGGTCCGCTCCCTGTGAGGGACACCAGGATCTGTGTCGCGAGCAGCTTCCGGAAGCCGGTCACGGCCACCGCCGCGACCTGGTCATAGGGCAGCTCCAGGTACAGCCCTTCACCGGCGTTGCGGAGGTCATCGCTGATCTGGTCGGGGCGAAACGTGCCGCCCCAGCCCTCGATGCCTCCGCGCTGGTTGGTGCTGAGCGAAGCCATGCCGGACACGTGGGAGCCGTCGACGAGAGTCAGCCTCGCCGGACCGGAATAGGTCGTCATGGTCGCCAACCGTAACGGGCCCACGGGGCAGATGTCGCACAGTCGAGCGCTGTAGCGTCAGTTCCACCGATAACGGGTGGGTGAAACCGGAAGTTTCCGGCGCCTATCCGTCCCATCGGAGTGCCACGTGGCCGTAGGAACCTTCCGGCCGTCCCGCCAGCAACGCTGTCACGCGAGCGGTGGCCGACACCACGACGTCGGAGCGGGTCGCGGTGTCGTGTGCCGCCTTGTCGGTCCAGATCTTGGTCAGGCAGATGGCGTCCGGGTCGTCGAGAACCGTGCTGATGCGGCCATCGGACGCCTGACCCGCGGATTCCTCGCCGTCGGCAACCGGTACACCGTGCTGGCCGGCGGAGGCCGTCAGCGGACCGCCGACCACCCCGACACCGACGCCCGGCCGACCGAGCCGGTGCGCGCGCTTTTCCGCCGGGGCATCGCCGAGGGCGCACTCCGGGCCGGCCTCACCCTGGAGACGCTGAGTGTCCTCTACAGCGGCCTCATCAAGGCGGCGCTCGAAACGACCGCCGGCGGCCGGGTCGGCACCGAGGAGGCCTCGGCGGCGGTCATCACGGTATTTCTCGACGGCACGCGCGTCCCGGGCGTGTCCTACCCGAGATAGGCCCGCACGAAGCCGACGGTCGGTATGGCGAACACCATCGAGACCGCGGCCATCCGGGTGATCGTCGGGCGGCGGGTGAGAGCCGCGTACGCGGCCAGCAGCACCGGCGCCATCACCAGCTGCTCGACCAGCGTCGAGCGCGGCACCAGGACGTCGAGCGCGGCGCACAGCACCGACACGGCGAGCGCCGCGCCCCATAGGGCGAGTCCGAGCCCGTACGCGAAACGCGCGCCGAGCCGCACGGCGAACGTGGTGTCGCCGGCCCCCGTGTCCGCGGCCAGATCCGTCACCGTGGTCGGCACGTACAGTGCGGCGGCGAACAACACCCCGATCAGGCCGAACTGCCACGGGAACTGCCACGGGGCGCGGGTGATCGACCAACCGGCGACCGGTGACACCACCCCGACGACGAGGGCATTGACCGCGACGTCCCAGCCCGGCCGGGTCTTCAGACGCAACGGCGGCACACTGTAGGCCCAGCCGAGCAGCAGTACGCCGGCCACGCCGAGCACGAACAGCGGGCCCACGAACAGCGCCGCCCCGACCGCGGCAAGCGCGATCACCCGGTACCACCTCCGCAGATCGGCGACGGACACCGCGCCGGTCACGAGCGGCGCGGTCGCCTTACGCGGGTTCGCGCAGTCGCTGGGCAGGTCGTGCAGGTCGTTCTGCGCCAGCACCGCGCCCCAGACCAGCGGGCCCAGGATCAGCAACGCCACGACGGCCCGGGCGGCGTCCTCGCGGGCGGGCAGCCAGGCGCGACCGGCGAGCACGGTGCCGAGGTAGGCGGGCACCCACGACACCGGCCAGAACCAGGGCCGCGACACCGCGACGAGCACCGCAGCGGGACGTTCGTACAACGCCGTCATGCCCGCATCGTCGTCCCCGGGCCCTGTGCCCCCGCTGAGATCGCTACTCGGCCGCCTGGAGGCCGTCGTGTGCGCACCGGCTGAGCAGCCACGGGAGGTGCGGTATGCCGATCCGGCCGGCGCCGACCGCGATGAGCAGGAGCGTCAGGTCACCCGCGCGCATCACGACCCGGTTGCCGGCCGCGTACGCCTCGTCGCCGATCCCGGGCAGCGGAGTCCCCCGCCCGCGCCCGTTGAGCTGCCAGGCGAGCCGTCCGGACGCTCCGTACGCCCACTCGGCACGGAGCACGAGCGCGTTGTCGTCCTCGGCGCGGAACTCGACGCGTTGGGGCCCCGGCCGGGCGTGCACGGGCCGGCCGGCGAACCGGGCCACGTCCTCGACCGACACCGGGAGCGGGCCGAGCCGCACCGGGCGCTCCTCGCCGAAGATGTCCATCACCACCGCGCCAGTCGGTTCCCCGGCGCCGGCCGCGGCCGGACCGCGCGAATGCCGGGTCACCTGGACGACGCGCCTCGTCCACGGCCGGGCCGTGATCGTCACGACGTCGCCCTCGCGGCAGAGGTCGCTCCACCGGCCGGGCAGGCCCCACGCGGTCGTCCGGTCCGCGGTGCCGTCGTCGATCACCAGGTATTCCAGCCCGGACCGCCACGTCCGGCGCCGAAGCACCTGGCCGGTGACGTCCACCGGCCGCTGCGCGTCGAGCACCGCGCGGACCAGCATGTAGACGCCGACGGCGAGCAGCGCGTACCCCGGCAGCGACCACCCGCGGGGCGGGCCGGTGACGGCCAGGACGACCGCGCCGACCGCCATGAACAGCGCGGCCCGCAGAACCAGAGCCGGAGTGGTGGCCGCCGACCAGGGCCACGCCGCCGGGTAACGCACCCGGATGCGGCGCCAGCCTCCGCGGTACGAGGACCAGACCCTCCGCCGGTCGCCCACCCCGAGGTCGAGCACGGCGCTGGCACACCCGGTCACGCCCAGCGCGGCGCCGTACGCGAGGTAGCGGTCCCAGATCGCCACCGCCGACGGGGGCAGCCCGGCGAACTGCTCGTGGTTGCGAAGCCAGGCCTGCACTCCGAACCAGCGCGAGGCGGCTTCCACGCCCGCCGGGGTGTCCCGCTCACCGGTGTGCTGAACCAGGCCCGCCAACGGGGCCGCCACCGGCAGGAAGGCGAGGAACGCGCCGAAGGGCGAGGTGGCGTGCGCGGTCACCCAGCTGCACACCAGCCCGGCGGCGACAGCGCCGAGGTACAGCGCCGTCATCATCGTCCGGCCGAACCGCCGCCGGGACAGACCGGCCGCCCGCGCGTCGGCGACCACCGCGGCCCGCAGCCGGTTGTTCCAGGCCTTGGACTCGTTGTCGTCGCGGAAGCCGAGCGCCGTGACCGGCACGACGCCGCCGACCGCGAGCCCCCGGATCCGGTCGAGCACCTGCCGCTCGTAGGGTCGCAGCCCGCTCTCGTCCGGCGGGGCCGGGGAGAGGTGGATGGTGGTCCGGAACGGGTCGGCGTCCGGCTGGCGCAGCTCGAAATAGCGGGTCGCGGCCAGGTCGAGCACCGTCGACTCGGCCGTGTCCACGCTCGTCGACCACCCGTTGACCAGCATGCTGACCACGGCCGGCGGCTCCGGGCCGAGGTCCATGCCGGCCGGCCCGGTGGGCGGCAGCACGGTGCGGGTCACGGCCCGGCAGCACGCGTACGCCAGCAGCCAGAGCCCTACGGCGGCCGCCGCGACGACGATCTCAAGCATCGAACTGGAAGCTGACCGGGACCGCGTCGCGTTCCTCGCCGGCCGCCGCGAACAGTTCCCGCTTGCCGAACCCGAACCGGGCGGCGACCAGGTTGGCGGGGAAGCTCTCGATCGCGGTGTTGTACTGCTGCACGGCGTAGGTCAGGAACTGCCGGGCGTACGCGATTTTGTCCTCGGTCGTGGCGAGCTCGCGCTGCAGCGCCGCGAAGTTTTCGTTCGCCCGCAGCCGGGGGTACGCCTCGCCGAGCGCGATCAGCCGGCCCAGCGCCCGGCTCAGCGAGTTTTCCGCGTCGGCCCGGCCGGCGTCGCCGCCCTGGTGCGCCATGGCGGCGCCGCGTGCGGCCACCACGGCCTCGAGGGTGGTGCGTTCGTGGGACGCGTATCCCTTGACGGTCTGGACCAGCTGGGGAATCAGGTCGTGCCGCCGCCGGAGCTGCACGTCGATCTGCGACCAGGACGCGTCGACCTGGTTGCGCATCCGGACGAGTCGGTTGTAGACGATGACGAGCCAGACCGCGAGCAGGCCGACGCCCACGACCACGACCAGCAGTGCGATGGCGACAATCGATGCCATGCGGGGCAAGATAGCGGACGCCGTCCACCGCGCTCCGGCGCGGGCCAACGGCGGCGGTCCAGTCCGGACACCGACGGCGGCTCCCGCCTCAAGGACAGGTCGTCGGCTCGGTGAGCGGGCCGGTGCCGAGCGCCCGGACGACCAGCGCCTCGATCTGCGGGTTGGTGGGGAGGTCGCTGTGCGAGACCTGGGCCGACGGGCAGATGCTCTGCAGCGGCAGGTTGACCGCACCGGCCTGACGGGCCGAGTCGGGTGGCTGGACGGTCTCGTCGTCGGTGGTCCAGATGGAGAGCCAGGGCAGGCCGGCGGGTAGCGGCTTGTCGATGCTGTCGAGGAGGTCGCTGCCCGGTGCAAGCTCCCGGCAGGCCTGAGGGCAGGCGTCCGGCGCGAGGGCGGCGCCCAGGCCGGCGATCTTCGCACCGTGCAGTGGCGAGCCGAGCGTCACGATGCGGCGGGCCGACTCGGCGCCGTGGTCGCGGTCGACCCAGAGCCGGGTGACCACGCCGCCGGCCGAGTAGCCGATCACGTCGACCGACGGTGCGCCGTTGCGCAGCACCGCGCGTACGGCCGCATTGAGGGTTTCGACCTGCGCAAGCAGGTCGCCGGTGCCCTCACCCGGCAGGGTCAGCACCTGAGTGGTCCGGCCGGTGGCGGACAGGCGCTCGGCCAGCCGGGTCAGGGCGGAGCGGCTGCCGCCGTAACCGGGCACGAGCAGGACCGTGCCGGGGAGCGCCTGGTCGGGGCGGGGACCGTGGTCGTCGGCGCGGTTGGCGAAAAGGCGGATGCCGAGGACGATGATCAGGATCAGTACGACCGCGGCGGCGCCCAGAAGCAGGTACTTCCGTCGCGGTGACACCACTCCATCATGCTCTTGACCGACCGGGGAGTTGGACCGTGGAGAAAAACATCGTTTCCGTGGCTACCGTGGGCAGCCGCATCGAAGCGGAGATCGCCGTGGGGCTGCTGCGCAGCAACGGCCTGCGGGCGGGCGTGACGGCCGACGACGCGGGCGCGCAGGAGCCGCAGTTGCAGCTGCAGGGCGTGCACGTGCTGGTCTACCGCGAGGACGAGGCGGAGGCCCGCCGGATTCTCGCCGGTTAGACCCCCGAGTTGTGGCGGTCGGCGGCCAGGTCTTGTTCGCCGACCGCTACGCCGTCGCCGTCGCGCATGACGTTGGACAGGTCGGCCGGTGCGCCGGAGAGCGCGGCGTCGGCCTCGACGTCGGACGCGCCGATCAGCGGCCACGGGTCCTCGGGTTCACCGGCCGCCACCTGGGCCCGGGTGGCCTTGGCGACGAGCCGCATCGCGAGCGGCAGGGCCAGCGGAGACTGGATGTAGGTCATGCTGCCGACGGTACGCTTCCGACATTCCCGATTTGGGCGTTCAGTCGAGGATGCGGTTGAGGAGATTGTCGCAGAGGCAGATGAGCAACAGTCCGCCGATTATCGAGATCCAGGTGACGCGTGTCGGCGTCCACCAGGCCGTGCCGGGAGCCTGATCCGGGTCGGCCCTCGGCGGCGGAAGCGGCCGATGCTGCTGATGCGCCGCGACCGCCGCCGCCCACTGCTCACCGGCCGCCCGCAGGTCAGCGTCTTCGCGCTGCCAGGCGTCGAAGTAGGCCTTATAGGCGGCGCCGCGACGGGCGTTCTCCCGCTCGACCCAGCGCTCTCGCCACAGCGGGATCATGCCCCTACCCCTCGACGCACCGGAAGATCAACCGGCAGCCACTTTATAGACAACTTCCGCTGCGTCAACGCTGATATGCCGGCCGTCGGTTGCCGCCGTGCCGGGAACATGAGCCGGAGCGGCGCCCGGACATGCTGACCATGCCGTCCTCGCACTGCTCCATGTAGCCCACGCCGTCCCCCAAGGCCGCGATGCAGCTGAAGTAGGAGCAGGTGCCGGGCACACCCAGCGGCGGAACGGCTAACCGGCGGTGACCCGATAGATGGCGCCGGCCAGATCGTCGCTGACGTAGAGCGCCCCGTCGGGACCCATGACCGCCATGACCGGGCGGCCCCAGCGGGAGCCGTCGGCATTCTGGAAGCCGGACAGCAAGGTCTGCTGCGGGCCCAGGGTGCCGTCGCGCCACGCGAAGAACGAGACCTCGGGGGCCCGCGGCGGCTTGCGGTTCCATGAGCCGTGGACGCCGACCAGCGCGCCCGCCCCGTACGCACCGGGCAGCGTGCCGAAGCTCAGGCCGAGCGGCGCCGAGTGGGCGCCCATGCCCTGCTCGACCGGGGGCAGCGCGGAGCAGTCGAGCTTGCTGCCGCCGGCGTTGGTCTGCAGGTCGCGCACGAACGGCCGGTGGGTGTAGCTGAGCGGCGTGTCCGCCGCGCCGGGCTTGAGGTCGGGGTCGGGGTTGCAGTAGGGCCAGCCCAGGTCGCGTCCCGGCGTGAGCTTGGCCAGGGGTTCCAGCGGGTGGTCGTTGACGTAGTCCTGCTTGACGTCGCCCCGCTCCGGCCCGTTGTACGGGTAGGCCACGTTGTCCCGGTTGTTCACGGCGGTCCACACCCCGCCGTCCGGGTCGATGGCCAGGCCGGTGCCGTTGCGTACGCCCCGGGCGTACGTCGTGGGTGTGCCGCCGCCCGGCGGCGCCTTGAGGATCGTGGCCCGTTCCGGTGTCGCGTCGCGGTCGTCGGGTGAGACGTTGCCGGTCGAGCCGACGGAGATGTAGATGGTCTTGTCCTTGCCGATCGCCACGCTCTTGAGGGCGTGCGCGTAGGCGCCGCCGAGTTCGGCGCTCTTGGCGTCCGGGAGGCCCCTCACCACGACGTTTTTGCCGGAAACGGCCCCGTCCCGGTAGGTGAACGTGTCGACCTGATTGCTTTCGGCCACGTAGAGCGTGTCGCCGTCGAACGCGAGCCCGTGCGGCTGGTCGAGGCCGCCGACCAGCGTCGTCTCCGTTCCCGAGGCGGTCAGCACGACCACGTCGCCGGCCGACGGCCGCGACACCAGCAGTCGCCGGTCCGGCGTCCAGGCCAGCAGGCGCGCACCGGGCACCCGCGCCCAGACCGTCACTTCCCAGCCCGGCGGGGCCGAAAGTTGCCTCTTCTTGTTGAACGGCGAAGCGTCGTCGCCGGCCGGGGTCCGCACCGTGGCGGTGGCCAGCCCGGGCACCGCGGCCAGTGACGGGCCGACCGACGACGGCACGGTCGCCCGCGGCGCACCGGCCGACGAGTCGGAACACGCGGCCAGCGTCAAAACCAGGCTGCCGCCAATTACTGCCCTCGCCAAGCCTCCCATCTCTGAGACTCTAGCCAGGTGAAGGCCGCTTTAGTGCTCGCCCTGACCTTGGCGCTGGCCGGCTGTGACGCCAGCGCGCTCGGACAATCCGCGCCGTCCACCACTCCCGCCCTGCTCACCATGCCGAACGTGGTCGGGCAGAACGCCGACGTCGCGCAGGACTCGCTGAAGAAGCTCGGCTTCAAGAACATCGACCTCGGCACGGTCGACGGCCACCACGTGGTCGTGCTCCCGCAGAACTGGACCGTGCGGGCACAGTCGGCCAAGAGCGGCGCCCACCTGGCCCCCGACGCCAAGATCGTGCTCGGTTGCGCCCGCATCGGCGACCACAAGTGGGTCCTGCCGATTCCCTGACGCCTGCCGTTCCATCGACGTTCACCTACGTCGTGGTCTCTCTTCGTGATCTTCTCCTACGTTCGGTCGGAGTCACGAAAGAGGGCACCATGGACACACGCCTCGCCATCCGGGCTCGCCGGATCACCAAGAGCTTCGGGGAGGTCGTCGCGCTCGACGGCGTCGACCTCGACGTACCGCAAGGTCAGATCCACGGCCTGGTCGGCCCGAACGGCGCCGGAAAGACCACACTGCTCGGTCTGCTGCTGAGCCTGGCCGTCGCAGACGGGGGCAGCCTCGAGATCCTCGGCACACCGATCAAGCGGGCGCTCGCCGCCCCGGACGGGGTCGCCGGGTTCGTCGACGGCCCCGGCCTCTACCCGTCGCTCACCGCCCGGCAGAATCTGGCCGCGCTGGCCCGGTTGCGGGCGGAGAGCGCCGACCGCATCGACGACGTGCTGGCCGAGGTCGGTCTGGCCGCCGTCGCCGACGAGAAGGCGAACGGGTTCTCGCTCGGCATGCGCCAGCGGCTCGGGCTCGCCGCCGCGCTGCTCACCCGGCCGCGGCTGCTCGTGCTGGACGAGCCGGCCAACGGCCTCGACCCGTCCGGGTCGCGACACGTCCACAATGTCCTCCGGCGGCTGGCCGGCGAGGGCACCACGGTGATCCTGTCGAGTCACCGGATGGACGACGTCGAGGCGCTGTGTTCCGAGGTCACGATCCTCAGCCTCGGCCGGGTCGTCTTCACCGGTCCGCTGAGCAAGCTGGCTTCGGAAAATCGCGAGCTCGACTATCGCGTGGTCACGTCGGACCCGCCGGCCGCCCGGAAGGTCGCGATCCGAACCGCGGGGGTCAAGGTCGCCGACGGCGACGACGCTCTGGTCGTACGCGCGGAGGTGGCGGCCCTCGACCAGCTGATCATCCGCCTGGTCGAAGCCAAGGTCGCGATCCGCGAGCTGTCTCCCCTCGTCTCGCCCCTCGAAGCGGCCTTCCTGGCCCTGACCGGAGATCTTCAATGACCGACACGCTGCTCCGCGCCGAGATCAGGAAGCCCGTCAGCGTCCACCGCGGCTACCGCTTGGAAATGGTCAAACTGTTCGCCCAGTGGCGCATCCGCCTGCTCGTGCTGGCCTGCTGGCTCGCCCCCGGCCTCTTCGTCGCCGCGGTCAGCCGGCAGAGCACCCTGCCGGTCGACACCCTGTTCGGCCGCTGGATGCACGCCACCGGCTGGGCCGGCCCGCTGGTCATGCTCGGCTTCGCCGGCACCTGGGCGCTGCCGCTGCTCACCTCGGTGGTGGCCGGCGACATCTTCGCCTCCGAGGACCGCCTCGGCACCTGGCGTCACCTGCTGGTCTCGGTCCGTTCGCCCCGGCGGATCTTCGTCAGCAAGACTCTGGCCTGTCTCACCGTCCTGCTGATGCTCCTGATCGGACTGGTCGTCTCGGCGTCGCTCGGCGGCGTCCTGGCGGTCGGCAACCAGCCGCTGATCGGCCTCGACGGTGACCTGCTGCCGGGCGGCGACGCGGCCGGCCGGGTCTTCCTGGCCTGGGCCTGCGCGATCGCACCGACCCTGGCCCTGGCCGGCATCGGCCTGCTCGGCTCGGTGCTGCTGCGCCGCTCCCCGATGGGCCTGCTGCTGCCCGCGATCGTCGCGCTCGCCCTCCAGCTGGCGCAGATGCTGCCGCTGCCGGTCGCCGTACGGCTGGCCCTGCCCGGCTACGCCTTCATCTCGTGGAACGGTCTCCTCACCAGCCCGGCCCAGCGCGGCCCGCTGCTGATCGGCGTCGCGGTCGGCCTGGTGTGGGCCGTGGCGGCGACCGCCCTGGCGTACCTGCTGTTCGTGCGCCGCGACTTCACCAGCGTCAACTCCGACGGCGCCGGCAAGCGGGCGCTGCTCGGCGGCGCGCTGCCGCTGGCCGGCCTGATCGTGGTCAGCGTCGCGGTCCTCGCCGCGACGACCGGCGCGACCGGCTCCGGCATCGACCAGGGCAAGGTGCAGCGTTCGGTCTCGACCGCGTTCGCGCACCTCTACCGCCTTCAGACGTCCGAGCTCAACCGCCCGGCCGTCACCGAGGCCCAGCTACAGACCTCCGCCGACTGCAACAAGGGCGGCGGCAAGCTCGACCCCGACGGGCCGGGCAACGACTGGCGATGCGTCGTCACCTGGCACCTTCCCGGCGTCCAGGCTCCCGGACAGGCCATCTACCAGCTCGACATCACCGCAGACGGGCGGTACGTCGCCGACGGCGACGGACCGAAGGAAGTGAACGGCTACTTCCTGGTTCGGTCCCCGGCCGGGGACCAGCCGAATCCGCTCTGGCAGTTCGACGGCAACGTCGACCTGCTCTCCACCTCCCGGAAGGGATAGCTCCATGCAACAGGTACAAAGGCGACTGCGGGTTCGGAAGAAGCTGCGGCTACCCGCCGTCACCGCCGGCACGACGGCGCTTGTCGTCGCCGCCGGCACCGGGGCGGCCTACGGGTCGACCCATCAATTCGGGCACGACCAGGTCGGCCAGCCGGGCAGGGAAGGCCTGACGATCTCGTCGGACCAGTACCTCGACCCGATCGGCAAGCGCCTCGTCATCAACAGCGGCAAGATCATGTCGTCGCAGGTCAGCCCGGACGGCACCCACCTCGCCGCCGCGGTGACCGACGGCGGCGTGGCGCTCGACATCGTGAACCTGAAGGACTACAAGGTCCAGCAGGTGATCGGCAACAACGCCGCCGCCGACCTGAAGATCAGCGGCAACGACGTCGGCCAGGAAGGCCCGAGCTACTCGCCCGACGGCAAGCAGCTGTGGCTCGGCCAGACCGACGGCTACCGCAGGTTCGACGTGAACGCGGACGGCTCCCTCGCCAACCCGACGTTCATCACGATCCCGGCCGACGGGCCGAAGCACGCGCTGGCCGGCGCGGCGGTGTTCACCCCGGACGGCAGGACCGCGTACTCGGCGGTCAACGGCCAGAACCGGGTCGTCGCCATCGACACGGCGACCGGCACGATCACCGCGAGCTGGACCACCGGCAACGCCCCGCGCGACCTGGCCATGATCGGCTCGAAGCTGTACGTCAGCAACGAGGGCGGCCGCGCGGCCCGTCCCGGCGAGACGACGATCAACTCGTACAACACGCAGGTGCCGGCCAACCCGGTCACCGGTGCGACGACGACCGGCACGGTCAGCGTCATCGACACACTTTCCGCCTCGGCGCCGGTCGGGACGATCAACGTCGGGCTTCACCCGACCGCGTTGTACGCCCACGGCAAGGTGCTGTTCGTGGCGAACACGGCCGACAACAACGTCTCGGTCATCGACACCACGCGCAACAAGGTCGTACAGACGATCGCGACCCGGCCGTGGCCGGAAGCGACAGTCGGATACGAGCCCAACGCGATCACCATGACCAGGGACGGTCACCTGCTGGTCACGCTGGGCCGGGCCAACGCGGTCGCGGTGTTCCGCTACACCAGCGCGCTCACCCCGGTCAGCTACGTCGGCCTGCTGCCGACCGACTACTTCCCGGCCGAGATCGCGACCGTCGGCGACCAGGTGCTGGTCTCCAACACCCGGGGCATCGACGCGCGCCGGCCGACCACGGCCGCCGGGCACGGCACGCACGACACGACGTCCAGCCTGACCGAGTTCAAGCTGCCGGCCGATCGCCAGATCATCGTCGACACGGGCAAGGTCTACCTGCAGAACGGCTGGACCCAGGACTCGCTCAAGAAGGCGGCCGGCAAGAAGGCGAAGCCGGTCCCGGTGCCCGCCCGCCTCGGCGACCCGTCGACCATCAAGCACGTGTTCCTGCTGGTCAAGGAGAACCGCACCTACGACCAGATGTTCGGCGACATGTCGCAGGGCAACGGCGACCCGGCGCTGGCCGAGTTCGGCGCGAACGTGACCCCCAACAACCACGCGCTCGCGGCCCAGTTCGGGCTCTACGACAACACGTACGACATCGGCACCAACTCCGCCGAAGGCCACAACTGGCTGATGCAGGCCGACAACCCGGAGTACACCGAGTCGTCGGCGGGTGAATACCTGCGCAGCTACGACACCGAGGACGACGCGCTCGGACACCAGAAGAGCGGCTTCATCTGGTCCGGCGCCCAGGCCGCCGGCAATTCCGTACGGGACTTCGGCGAGTTCCACCAGTTCCTCACCAAGCCGGCCGGTTCGAGCTGGCAGAACCTGTACTGCGACGCGAAGAACATGGCGAACACCGGCGAACCGTCGGCCTACAAGCTGGCCTCGTCCTCGCCGATCCCGTCGCTGAACAACGTGTCGGTCCCCGCCTTCCCGAAGTTCGACACCAGCGTCCCGGACGTCTACCGGGAGCAGATCTTCAAGCAGGACTTCGAGAAGAACGGGCCGGCCAACCTCAACATGTTCTGGCTGTCCAGCGACCACACCGGCGGCCCGCCGAACAGTGCCGCCCAGGTCGCCGACAACGACCTCGCGGTCGGCCGGATCGTCGACGAGATCTCGCACAGCAAGTACTGGAAGGACTCCGCGATCTTCGTGGTCGAGGACGACTCCCAGGCCGGTCTCGACCACATCGACGGCCACCGCGCGCCGATCCAGATCATCAGCCCGTACGCCCAACGCGGCGTCGTGGACGACCACTACTACTCGCAGATCACGATGATCCGGACCATCGAGCAGATCCTCGGCATCCACCCGATGAACCAGAAGGACACCGCGGCCACCCCGATGACCACGGCCTTCACGGCGAAACCGAACTACACGCCGTTCACCGCGCTGCCCAACCGGACCCCGCTCACGCTGGGCCTTTCGACGCTGCCGCCGTGCGGCGCCGACACCCCGGCACCGCAGGACCCGAAGGCCGCCGCCGCCCCGAAGGCGACGGTGCCGGCCGCCGAGCAACCGGTCGCCAAGCAGTGGGACGCGTGGAAGGCACAGCAGCGGCTGACCGGCCCGAACGCGGTGCCGGACTTCGCCGCCCCGGCCCAGATGAACCACTTCACCTGGTACCAGTCGCACGACTGGGCCAAGCCGTACCCCGGCGAGAGCAAGATCTTCGCTCCCGACGCGGTGCCCGGCTCCTACCTCCCGTCGACCGACACCGACTGACCGTTCAGGTCCCGGCCCCCGGTTTGCGCGTGGCGCGAACCGGGGGCTGATCTAGGCTGGTGCCCATGTCTTCCGAGCCCATGCCCGACGCGGTCATCGAACTGCTCCGCCAGCCCAACCCGGCCGTCATGGCCACCGTCGCCGCGGACGGCCGCCCGGTGTCCGTCGCCACGTGGTACCTGTTCGAGGACGACGGCCGCATCCTGCTCGGCCTCGACGCGACCCGGGTCCGCATCAAGCACATCCGGCGCGACCCGCGCATCTCGCTGACCGTGCTGGCGAGCGACGACTGGTACACCCACGTCAGCGTCCAGGGCCGCGTCGTGTCGATCGCCGACGACGAGGGCCTGCGGGACATCGACCGCCTGTCGACGCACTACAACGGAAACGCCTACCCCGACCGCACCAGCCCGCGCGTGAGCTGCCAGGTCGAGGTCGAGCGCTGGCACGCCTGGGGCAAGCTCCGCGACGCGTGACCCGGCCCGGCGGTCAGCTGCCCGTGATCGACCAGTGCCAGGCCTCGGACGGCAGGTTCACGAAGCCGTACTTCGAGGCGTTGGCGGCCAGCCACTTGTAGGCCGGGCTGGCGTGGTTGGGGATCGTCTTGCCGCCGGTGCTCAGGTCGACCGCCAGGCCCAGTTCGTGCAGCGACCGGCCGGGGATGGCGGTCGGCACCCGGCACGACGAGGCCGGCGCGGTCCACACGTCCGGGCAGCCGTTGGTGGTGCGCAGCGCGATCTGCTGCGCCTTGGTGCGGAAACCGCCGCCGGACAGCTTGACCCCCGCCTTCGCGGCGTCGTCGATCATGCGCTGGAACGGGTACGCCACGGCCTTGTTGACCGTGATCCCGTACACCTTGGTCGTGTTCGCGACGGTGAACGTGGCCCGGCTCTGGTCGACGACGTCCTGGCTGAGGCCGGACGCCTGCCCGGCCACCGACGCGATCAGCGCGGGCATACCGGCGATCTTCTGCTGCGCGTCGGCCACCGCCTGATTGGCGGCGACGATCGCGGTCGTGGCCGTCGCGACCCGGGCGGCCGACGAGGTCTGCACCGTGCGGGCCGCGACCAGCCCGTTCCAGGCCGTCCGCAGTGCCGCGTCGCGGGTCTTCACGGTCGCGTTGGCCGAGTCGAGGGCCTTCTGGGCGGCGGCAACCTTGGTCTTGCTGACCGGCTTCGCCTTCTGCGCCGCGGTCAGCGCGGTCTTCGCGCCGGCCGCCGCGGTCTTCGCCGCCGCAAGGCTCGCCTTGGCGGCCTCGTCCTTCACGGTCACCCCGGCCAGCGCGATGGCCGCGGTGGTGGCCGCCATCTGCGCCTTGACCAGGTCGGCGTTCCGGGCCGGGACGGCCGCCTTGAGCCCCGGCAGCGACGCGTTGAGCTTGACCGACGCCGTGTCGAGGTCGAGCTTCCGCCTCATCAGCTGCGCCCAGGTGACTCCGGCGTTGGCGTCGGCGGGCGCGGGATCGGCGGCCTGTGCGGGTACG
Organism: Actinoplanes sp. NPDC051343; assembly: GCF_044455125.1. NCBI lineage: Bacteria > Bacillati > Actinomycetota > Actinomycetes > Micromonosporales > Micromonosporaceae > Actinoplanes > Actinoplanes sp. NPDC051343. The sequence continues at coordinate 407,916 of NZ_JBITEL010000006.1, read as the reverse complement.
GCCGAACCGGCGACGGCCAGCAATACCGCCAGAGCGAGCATCGGTTTTTTCACAGCGCCACGGCCTCCCCAGGTCGACGCGGGACAGGCGACCCGCGAGCATGGGTTCCGATCGGTGACGCAGGCCACCGCTTGAGAAATCCCCGGGTGCGCCGGCGGGGTACGCCGGGTGCGGCTCGGTTGCCGGCGCCCGGCCGGTCTCGGCTGCCGGCGCCCGGCCGGTCTCGGCTGCCGACGCCCGGCCGGTCTCGGCTGCCGACGCCCGGCCGGTAAGGAACAGACCGGTCGACGACGCTGATGAGCTGACTGAAAGGCGGTAAATCCATGACGACGGTCATCGCGTTCGACGTCAACGAGACCCTGCTCGACCTGCGGGCGCTCGACCCCCGGTTCGCCGACGTCTTCGGCGATGCCGGGCTACGCCAGCAATGGTTCGCGCAGATGCTCCAGTTGTCCTTCGTCGGCGGGCTGACCGGCGAATACGTCGACTTCACGACCGCGCAGCACGCGGCGCTCCGGATGCTTTCCGCGCGTACCGGAAAGGTGATCTCCGCGGCGCAGTCCGCGGCGATCGTCGGAGCGATGAGTTCGCTGCCGCCGCACCCGGAGGTGCCGGCGGCACTGGCCCGGCTGCGGGCCACCGGGGTGACCATGGTGGCGCTGACCAATTCGGTGCAGGCGGTCGCCGAGGCCCAGATCGCCAACGCCGGCCTCCGCGACCAGTTCGACTCGGTCATGTCGGCCGACTCGGTGCGCCGGCTGAAGCCGGCCCCCGAGCCTTACCGGGCGGTCGCGCAGCGGTTCGGCGTCACGCTTGCTTCGGTACGCCTGGTGGCCGCACACGCCTGGGACATCTCCGGCGCCCTGGCCGCCGGGTGCCGGGCCGCCCTGGTCCAGCGGCCGGGCGTGGTGGCAAGCCCGCTCGGCCCGCAGCCGGACATCACCGGCCCGTCCCTGACCGAGGTCGCCGACCAGATCATCCAGGCCAGCGCCGACTGAACCGGGCCGAGGCCCGCCTCGGTTGCCGGCTCCTGGTAGACAGTCGATTTCACCAATCTCGGTGTGCGTGCAACCCCGCCCGCGCCGCCGCGCCTCTTAGCGGTGACGAAGGGAGGACCCACCTTGGGAGCCGAAGACGCGGACGAATTCCGCGAGTTCGTCCGCGGGCGGTTCGAGCCGCTGCGTGCGCTGGCCTACGTGACCTGTGGTGACTGGCAGGCCGCGGAGGATGCGGTCGCCGGGGCCATGGCCAAGCTTTATCTGCGCTGGGGCAAAGTTACCGCGCCCGACGCGTACGCCCGGACGATGGTGGTCCGGGCCGCGATCCACGAGAAGCGGCGGCCCTGGCGCCGGGAGCGGGCGGTCGGTGACGCGCTGCCCGACGTGGCCGGGCCCGATCCGTCGGGCGAGGTCGACGAACGTCTGCGGCTGTCCGCCGCCCTGAGCCATGTGCCGAAGCGCCAGCGGGCCGTGCTCGTCCTGAGGTTCCTCGAGGGTCTCAGCGTCGAGGAGACCGCGGAGATCCTGGGGTGCCGGCCCGGCACCGTCAAGAGCCAGAGCGCGCGGGGGCTGGACACGTTGCGGGCCGTACTGGCCGCTGAAGACATCACCCTGCACGCGGAGGAAGGGAACGGCAATGTCGTACGACATTCAGGACGTCTTAGAGTCGGTGCGGGGCGGGGCGCCGGCGCCCCACACGACGACTGACGACATCATCGCCCGCGCCAAACGGCGCAGGACCAGGCGTAGGCTCGGGATCACCGCCGCGGGCATCGCGGCCTGCCTCGGCATCGTCATGACCGCCACCCTGCTTCCCGGCGGCACGCCGAACATGGAGGTCGCGGGTGAGCCGATCCCGTCGGGGCCCACCGGGCCGCGGCCGATCGAGAAGGCGCTGCCGATCAAGCACGTCGACTTCAGCTCGACGCTCGGGAGCTACCGGGCGGGCGCCTACCAGGTCGGCCCGGCCGGGCAGGTCGCCGCGGGCTACCAGCAGATGCCGGTCTACAAGGACGGCGAGACCTGGGAGGACGACGACACCCACGTCAACTATCCCTACGCGGGGTCGACGCTCACCGTCTACGCGCCCGGCGTGTACGACCCGGGGTCGTTCGCGTTCGGTGAGGACGCGACCCTGAAGATCGGCGACAAGTACACGGTCAAGATCGGTGACCGGCCCGGGTTCGCGATCGATTTCACCTACTCCCAGCCCGGCAACGAGAGCAACAAGTTCGTGCGGACGGCGCTGGCCTGGCAATACCGGACCGGAGCGTGGGCGACGCTGGTCCCGAACTACGAGCACGGCCCGCTGCCCCGGGCCGATGCGATCCAGATCGCGGCCGGGCTGATCACCTCGGCCAGGAAGCAGCAGCTCAAGGTGCCCTACAAACTGGGTTATCTGCCGAAGGGCTGGCAGGCGGTGGCGGTCACCCAGACCCCGGTGGCGACCAGCACCTCGCTGTCGACGCTCATCCTGCACCCGGGCCCGGAGGCCAATCCGGCCCTGCTGCTCGACGAGTCGGCGCCAAGCACCGTGGTGATCGGGGTGTCGCGCGCCCGCGACACCAAGGAACACCTGGTCGAGGGCCTGAACTGCTTCCCCGGCCGGCAGGAGTGCACGATCGTGCACGGTGACTATCTGATCGGCGTCGGTTCGTGGGACCAGCCCGACGCGGTCGTCAAGAAGATCGCCGAGGGGCTGAAGTTGAAGGACCTCAGCGACCCGAGCACCTGGGTCGTCCCGAACGCCTGACGAAAGCGGCCCGGCTTGGAAGAGCCGGGCCGCTCCAGATTACGACAACGACCAGATCTGGTTGGAGGCAGCGGTGCAGCTCCAGATCTGCAGCTTGGTCCCGTTCACGGTCCCCTTGCTCACCGCGTCCAGGCACTTGCCCGAGTTCGCGTTCACCAGTTGGCCGTTCGCGGCCAGGGACCACTGCTGGGCCCCGGTCCCGTTGCAGGTGTAGAGCTGGACCGCGGCGCCGTTGGTCGCGCTCGCGGCGGCCACGTCCAGGCATTTCCCGCTCGCCGGGTTGGTGACGGCGCCGCCGCTGAGCGACCACGCCTGGTTGTCGGCGCCGGTGCAGCTCCACAGCTGGATCGGGGTCGCGTCGGCGGTCGCGTGGCCGGTGATGTCGAGGCATTTGCCCCTGGCCTGCCCGACGATCGCGTGCGAGGCCGGCGGCGGGAGCGTTCCGCCGGGCGGGATGGTCAAAAGCACGGCACTGCCGGTGGGCACGCTCACCGGATAGCCGCCGGCTCCGGCGGCAATTGCGGTTCCCGACGGTACGGAGATAGCGCCATCGCCGCCCACTTGGGCGCCCTGAACGCGTACGTCGGAAGCGGTGGAGGTCAACGATGAGCCGGTCATCGTGACCGCCGTGGCGGTGTTGCCGCCGACCCCGCTGACCTGGACGCTGACCGGTGTTCCGCCCGGCGCGTCCTTGTCTAGGAGCATGACCCGGGTGCTGCCGTCGGCCTGGCGCACCGCGAAGGCCCGCACCGAGCCGGACGCCGTGGCCGGCAGGAACGAGCCGGTGCCCATCCTCGAGACCATCAGCATGCCGTAGTAGAGCGGCGCCGGGCCGTACGCGTTGTTGGCCTTGTCGGTGGCGTTGGCGGCGCAGATAGGCGTGTAGGTGACGCCGCAGACGTCCAGGTTGCCGTGGAAGTTCATGCCGGTGACGCCGTTCTGGGCGCCGGACAGCAGGTATTCGATGCCCCACAGCGCGGACGCGTAGACGTTGCTGACCCCGGGCGTGCCGCTGCAGGCCGACGAGTTGGTCTCGTCCATCCGGAACGACAGGCCACGCGCGCCGGCCAGGCCGACGTCGGTGACGAACCGGTTGGTGGCGTTGGTCGCGGTGGTGCTCGACAGCAGTTGCGCGATCGTGGCCGTGCTGCCGCCGCAGTTGCTCAGCGGATAGTAGTGGGCGGCCGCGAACGACAGCCGGGCCTTCTCGTCGTCGAGGAACTGCGACGGTACGACACCGGACCAGTTGGGGCCGATCAGCTTGGCGGTGCTGCCGACCGTGTTGGCGCAGGTCTGCCACTGCGGGTGATAGGTGGTGTAGCTGTAGCTGGGGTAGAGGTCGGGCTCGTTGCCGCACTCGACGCCGAGCAGCTTGGAACCGAAGGCGGAGGCGGCGTACGGCACCTCGTCGGCCACGCTCGCCTGGTCGTAGTGCTTGAGGTTGACGCCGTACTCGACCTTCCAGCCGGTGGCGTTGCTCAGCGCGACGACCCGGTTGAGCGCGGTGCGGTCGACGACGTTGGTGGCCCACGACGGCTGGGCCAGGTTGCCCGGCTGCCACCAGGTGCTGTTGTCCATCGAGTTGCCGCCGAACCGGAGGTGGCCGGCCGGGGTCAGGGTGTCGAGCAGGTGGGCGAGGTTGCCCTTGGTGCTGTCGAGCGCGGTGCCGGCGACGATCGACTCCTCGTAGGACAGGCCGAGGTAGTCGGACGGCAGTGCGCCGGACGGGTGGGTCGGGTCGACGGTGACCGAGACGGTAGCCGCTGCGGCGTGCGCCGCGACCGGTGTCGAGATCGCGGTCGCCGCGGCCAGGGCGACGGCCGCGGCCAGCCGGCCTCGGCGGTGGGGATGGGGTTTCACAGGACCTCCGGGGGAGATATATCGAGAACCTGTCCACAAGAGTGGACAGGTTTACATGAATGGATGTCAACCACTGTTAGTAAGGTTTATTTTTATTCGCTCAACGCAGCGAGGCGCCTGCCGCGCGGAGCTGCTCCAAGGCCGCCACCGCCCGCCGGGCGAAGTCGTCGGCCGTGTCGCGGTCGCCCTCGGACCACTCGGCGAAGGCCCGCTTGAAGGCGAGCAGCCCCAGCTCGGCCGCGAGCTCGGCGGTCGGGCCGGGCACGCCGCGCGCGACGAGCGCGGCGGTCATCGCGGCGGCCAGGCTCACGCTCTTGAGGGCGTCGCGTTCCTGCAGTTCAGTGCTCGCGGCGATCGCCGCCTTCAGCCGCGGGGCGAGCTCCCGGTTCATCGGGCCCATCGTGCTCGACGCGCGCACGAGCCCGGCCGCGACCGCCGCCAGCGGTGACGCGTCGGCCGGCGCCTCGGCGATGCCCTCGGCCAGCAGGCGGCTCATCGTCTCCTGCCCGGCGACCAGCAGTTCGCGCTTGTCGGGGAAGTGCCGGAAGAAGGTGCTCTTGGTAACTCCGGCTCGTTCGGCGATCTGCGTGACCGTCGTCGCGTCGTACCCCTGCTCGGTGAACAGGTCGACCGCGGCCAGCACGAGGCGTTCGCGCGCACCCGGTTCCCATCGGCCCATGCGGCCCATCATAGGTGATGGGACTCTTGTCCCATCACCCTGTTACAGTGACGGGACAAGAGTCCCATCACTCGAGGAGAAGTTCCATGCGCGTCTTCGTCACCGGTGGCACCGGCCTGATCGGTTCCGCCGTCGTCGCCGAACTGCTCGGCCACGGCCACACCGTGCTCGCCCTCGCCCGCTCCGACGCGTCCGCCACGGCCGCCGAAAAGGCCGGCGCCGAACCGCTGCGAGGCGGGCTCGCCGACCTCGACACCCTGCGGACCGGCGTCGCCCGGGCCGACGGCGTGATCCACCTCGCCTTCGGCAACGACTTCAGCAGCCCCGAGGCGGTCGCCAACTCGGTTGCCGAGGAGACCGCCGCCCTCACGACCCTGGGCCAGGAACTCGTCGGCAGCGACCGCCCGTTCGTCACGGTCTCGGGCACGCCGTGGGTGCCGGGCCGCGCGTCCACCGAGGCCGACCCACTGCCGACCGACGGACCGGTCGGCGGCCGCGGCATCGCGGTCACGGCCGTCCTCGAGCTGGCCTCCCAGGGCGTACGGACGTCGGCCATCCGCCTGCCGCGCACGGTCCACAACAACGGCACCGGCGGGTTCGCCGGCCTGCTGACCCAGATCGCCCGGCAGACCGGCGTCTCCGGCTACCCGGGCGACGGCACCCAGCGCTGGCCGGCCGTGCACGCGCTCGACGCGGCCGTCCTCTTCCGGACCGCCCTGGAGCAGGCACCGGCCGGCAGCGCCTGGCACGCCGTCGACGACGAGGGCGACCGGGTCCGCGACATCGCCGAGGTGATCGGCCGGCGACTGGGCCTGCCGGTCGAGCGGGTGCCGGAGGAGACGTACGGCCCGCTCGGCGTGATCTTCGCGACCGACCAGCCGTCGTCGAGCGCACACACCCGGCAGGCCCTGGGCTGGAAGCCCCAGCACCCGAACCTGCTCGCCGACCTGGAGAACCTCCAGCCCTGAACCTCGGTGGCCGCCTCCGTTTGATGACCGGATGGCGCTGAACCGGCTGGGACAGTCGGTGATCGGCCGGCTACCGTCCCAGCCCCTTCCCCCGTCGGGTGTCACGGTCGGCGGAGAAACCACCCATGGCCGGTAGGCTCAGGGCGTGGCGGTCTGGCGTGGTGTCCGAAACACCGAGAGGCTGCGCCGGCTCGAGGCACTCACCGATGCGGCGCTGTCCCGGCTCGACGTGTCCGATCTGCTCGACGAGCTGCTCGACCGGGTGCGTGACCTCCTCGATGTCGACACCGCCGCCATCCTGCTGCTTGACGAGCACTCCGGCCAGCTCGTGGCGACCGCGGCCAAGGGGCTCGAGGACGAGGTGCGCCGCGGGTTCCGGGCGCCGGTGGGGCGCGGGTTCGCGGGCAGCATCGCCGCGAGCCGGCAGCCGCGGGTGCTGGCCGACGTCACGCCCGCCGACGTGCTCAACCCGGTGCTGATCGAGAAGGGCATCCGCTCGCTGCTCGGGGTGCCGATCTTCGCCGCCGGCGAGGTGGTCGGCGTGCTGCACGTCGGCACGACCGCGCAGCGGCGGTTCACCGACGACGACATCCTGCTGCTGCAGGCGGCGGCCGACCGGGCCGGGGTGGCGGGCCAGGTGCGCAGCCGCAAGCTGGAGCAGGCGGCCGCGGTCGCCCTGCAGCGCAGCCTGCTGCCCAACCGGTTGCCGTCGGTGCCCGGCGTCAGCCTGGCCGCCCGCTACGTGCCGGGCCACGAGTTCGGCGTCGGCGGCGACTGGTACGACGTCTTCACCCTCCCCTCGGGCCACCTCGGCATGGTCATCGGCGACGTCTCCGGCCACGGACTCGCCTCGGCGGTCGTGATGGGCCGCGTCCGCAGCGCGCTCCGGGCGTACGCGCTGACGACCGACGACCCGGCCGAGGTCATGACGCTGCTCGACCGCAAGGTCCGGCACTTCGAGGCGGGGGCGCTGACCACCGCCCTCTATGCGACCCTCTCCCCCGACCGTACGGTCATGACCGTCTCGTCGGCCGGTCACCTGCCGCCCGTCCTGGCCGTTCCCGAGTCTTGCGCGCGGCTGGCCCAGATCCCGGTCGACCCTCCGCTCGGCATCGGCCGAGCGCGCCGGCCACGGCGCAGCACCTCCGTCGACCTGCCCGAGGGCGGGCTCATGCTGTGCTACACCGACGGCCTGGTCGAACGGCGTGACGCACCGATCGACGACGGCCTGGACGCGCTGACCGCCCTGGTCACGGCCGACGACCCGGAGCAGGTCTGCACCACGGTGATGGCCTCGCTCGGCAGCGATCAGCCGGGCGACGACGTCGCCCTGCTGGCGGTCCAGCGGCACGCCGCGGGCACGCCGCGGGTACGCCGTAACCCGTTCGAGTGGGCGTAGCCCGAAGCCCACTGGGTATGGAGATCCGTCATGGAAGCACTGCGCCTACCCTTCTCCCACGCGGAGGACAGCGCAGCGATCCGGCAGTGCGCCGCTGAACTCCTCGACGGCCAGCCCGCCGAGACCGTTCAGGACGTCCTGCTGGTCATCACCGAGCTGATCGACAACGTCGTCCAGCACACCGGGGGCGGCGGCGAACTTCACCTGCGGCGCCAGGACGCCACGGTCTGGGTCGAGGTGCACGACCACAGCCGGGTGTTTCCGCAGGTCCAGCCGGCGGATCTTCGCCGGCCGGGCGGCCGGGGCCTGCTGCTGGTGGCCGCGGTCACCGACCGCTGGGGCAGCGAGCCGACCCCGACCGGCAAGCTGGTCTGGGCACGCCTGGGCGCGCCCTGCTAGGACGCCTGCCGGACGGGCATGTCGGCCAGCCACACTTCGGCCAGCTCGCCGAGGGGGATCTCCAGTGCCTGGCTGAGGCCGACCACGGTGCCGAACGCCGGCGCGGGCAGACGACCCGCCTCGATCTTGCGCAGGGTCTCGGGCGAGATGCCGGCCGCCACGGCCACCTCGACGAGGCTGCGGCCGGCCCGCGCGGCCCGGAGTGCGACACCGAGGCGCTGGCCTGCTGCGATCTGCTCGGCGGTGAGCGGTTGGCGAACCATGCCAGCAGGATAGCCCTCCTCTCCGGGCCCGAAGCGGCATGGTATAAAAATACCGCCCAGGAAGAAGGAGGCTGTCGTGATCGAGCTCAAGTCCGCCGAGGAGATCGGCCGGATGGGTGTGGCCGGCCAGTTCGTCGGTGAGCTGCTCGCCGAACTGCGCGGGGTCGCCGCGGTCGGCGTCAACCTGATGGACATCGAGCGCCACGCCCGCCGCCGGATCAAGGAGCGGGGCGCCGAGTCCTGCTACTGGGACTACGCACCGTCGTTCGGCCGCGGCCCGTTCCGCAACGTGCTGTGCCTGTCGGTCAACGACGCGGTGCTGCACGGCCTGCCGCACGAGTACGTCCTGCGCGACGGCGACCTGCTCAGCATCGACATGGCGGTCGGCATCGAAGGCTGGGTCGCCGACTCCGCGCTCTCGGTCGTCGTCGGCACCCCCGACCCGGCCGACCTGAAGCTGATCGAGGCAACCGAGGTCGCTTTGGAGGCCGGCATCAAGGCCGCCCAGCCCGGCGGTCGCCTCGGCGACATCTCGGCCGCGATCGGCGAGGTCGCCCACTCGTACGGCTACGGCGTCAACGGCGAATTCGGCGGCCACGGCATCGGCCGCACCATGCACGAGGCGCCGCACGTCGCCAACAGCGGCCGCCCGCGCCGCGGCATGAAGCTCGACCCCGGGCTCACCATCGCCATCGAACCCTGGCTCTGCGCCGCCACCGACAAGATCCGGTACGACGAGGACGGCTGGACCATCCGCTCGGCCGACGGCTCCCGCACCGCCCACTCCGAGCACACGATCGCGATCACGGAGTCGGGCCCGCAGGTGCTGACCCGCCGCCCGGCCACCGGCACCGGCCCGGCCGACCCGGCCCGGAGGTCCGCCACCGCACCCTAGTAGGGCTCCGGTCAGGATGTCGCGGCCGAGGACAACGACCGGGGTCGTGCCGACCTCGCCGATCGCGGTTCTCCGTGCGCGGTTGACCAACTCCGCTGGGCCGCATCACGGGCGCCGGCAGCTACCGCCTCGGTGAGCCTCAGCGGACGTCGAGGTTGGCGAAGAGGACGCTCGCGCCGCCGGACGAGCCGGTGACCCCGAGCGCCACCCCGCCCGAGGCCAGAGTCGGATCGTCGAGGGCGGCCTGCAGGGCGAGGATGCCGTCGATCGAGACGGCCGCGTGATGGTCGTCCACGGCGATCGACACCAGGTGACGGGTGCCCGGCTGCAGGGCGGTCGACGGCACCCGGCCGATCGACTGTGGCAGCCCGGTCCCGGCCGACACCAGCTCCAGCGAGTCGGCGCAGGCGCTCAGCTCGTACCCGTGCTGGTCGCGACGCCGGAACCACACCGTCGCACACGACCCGGCCGACGACAGGGTCATCTCGACGCCGATCGTCCGGCTGCCCGGGAACGCGTCGGCCGGCCCCCGGCACTGGTAGGTCGAACCGGCCGCCGACCGGGCCCGCAACCCCTTGTCGGCGAAGGCGCAGCTGCCGGTATCGTCCGAGCTCGGCCGGAAACGCCCGGGCGCGGACAGCGGATCGAAGAACGACGGCCCTTTGGCCACGAGCGCCTCGGCCGAGGTGGCGGGCACGCTGCTGGGCCCGGCCGACGGCTTCGCGTCGCCTGCGGTCCGGGCGTACGCCACACCGGCCCCGACCAGTGTCAAAGCGAGCAACGCCGCGATCGTGTAGAGCATCCGCCGCGTGGTGGCCACGCCGCGCTTGCGCCCCGGCTCGCCGGAATTCTCCCCCGGCGCGGCCGAGATCAGCTCGCCGAGCAGTTGCCGCGAGTCGAACCGCCCGTTCGGATCGGCCGGCGAGGCGGCGGTCAACGGCAGCGACTCCCCCAGCCGGCGCGGGCCACCCATCCAGGCCGGCTCACCCAGCCGCGACGGCGCGTCCGGCCGCCCCTCGACCCGCGACGGCTCTTCCGGCCGGAGAAACTCGCTCAGCCGCGAAGAGTCACCAACCCGATGCGACCCACCCGACCGTGCCGACCCACCCGACCGTGCCGGGTCACCGGACCGGGCCGGATCGCTCGACCGGGCCGGATCAAGCGAGCGGGCGGGGTCGCTCGATCGCGAGGGGTCCAGGGCGCGGGCAGGGTCGCTCGATCGCGAGGGGTCCAGCGAGCGCGCGGGGTCACTGGACCGGGACGGGTCGAGGGACCGATATGGATCGGCATACCGCGACGGGTCGGCCGAGCGGGCGGCGTCACCCGAGCGCGCCGGGTCAAACGACCGGTAAGGATCAGTAGACCGCAACCGGTCGTGCGAGGGCGACGGGTCCGCCGATCGGGACGGGTCCAGCGAACGCGGCGGATCGAGCGAACGGGCGGCGTCGCTTGACCGCGCCGGGTCAACCGACCGATAAGGATCGTCCGAGCGGGACGGGTCGAGCGATCTGGCTGGGTCGAGGGAGCGGGACGGGTCGAGGGAGCGGGGCGCGGAGGAGAACAGGTCGGCGGGCAGGGCCGGGGCGCCCAGGGCCGCGGCGGCGCTCGGTGGCAGGAGGCCGCCCGGCAGCGCCGTCTTGGGGGCGCCGACCGCCAGCAGCAGCTGGAGCAGTTCGGTGGCGGTCGGGCGTTGCGCCGGATCCTTCGACAGGGCGCGCTGGACCAGGTCGACCAAGGGTTCGGGCAGGCCGCTGAGGTCGGGCTGGACGGCGAGGATGCGGGCGGCGGTCGCCATCGGGGAGTCGCCGCCGAACGGGGTTCGGCCGGTTCCCGCGTACGTGACCACGGCCCCCCACGCGAAGATGTCGGCGGCCGGGGTTGTCTCGCCGAGGGTCGAGTCGAGGCGTTCCGGTGCCATGTAGGCCACCGTGCCCATGACCTGGTCGGTGCGGGTGTGCCGGCTGCTGGGTTCCAGCGCCCGCGCGATGCCGAAGTCGATGACCTTGGGCAGGCCGAGGGAGAACAGGACGTTCGTCGGCTTCAGGTCGCGGTGGATCACGCCGGCGCCGTGGATCGCGGTGAGTGCCGCTGCCACCCCGACTGCCACGCCCTGCAGGTCGCCGGCTGCCATCGGGCCGCGCTCGCGGATGATCTCCTGCAGGCTGGGGCCGTCGACGTAGTCGACGATCAGGTAGGGCGTCTCGTGGTCGGGGTCGGCGTCGAGCACGGCCGCGGTGCAGAACGACGGCACCTGCAGGACCCGCGCGACCTCGCTGCGGAAGCGGGCCCGGAACTCCTCCTGATCGGCATATTCCGGGCGGATGGCCTTGACCGCGACCACCCGGCCGTCGGCGGCCCGGCCCAGATAGACCGTGCCCATGCCGCCCTCGCCGAGCCGCCCGAGCAGCTGATAGCCGCCCAGCCACCGCGGATCGTGTGGCCTCAGTGGCCGAGTAGCCATATTAAAGAGCTCCCGAGTGCTTCTGCGCCGCCAACAAGTCATCACCGCGGATCCGGCGGGCACCGGAGCCACGGCATCACTGTGGAGGGCGCAATCAAGGTACAGGGGCCGGAAAGGTCCGAGATAGCTCTACTGATCAGTAGATACCGCGGTGGCACCGGGATGAATCCACGGTGAAAGCGGCCGGCGCGACGCTCCACTTCGAAGAATGACGAAAGGGAGTGCGAGATGACAGCGGCGGTGGCGGTCGATGGGCTGCGCAAATCGTTCGGCGGGAAGGTCGTCCTCGGCGGGATCGACTTCGAGGTGCCGGCCGGGACGACGTTTGCGCTGCTCGGGCCGAACGGGGCGGGCAAGACGACCACGGTGCAGATTTTGTCCACGCTGATCCGCTTCGACGCCGGGTCGGTGCGGGTCGCCGGGCACGACGTGGCGAGGGAGCCCGCGGCGGTGCGGAAGAACATCGGGGTGACCGGGCAGTTCTCGGCGATCGACGATCTGCTGACCGGTTCCGAGAATCTTTCACTGATGGCCGATCTCGGCCATCTGGAACGGGCGGACGGCCGGCGCCGGGTCGGTGAGCTGCTCGAACGGTTCGATCTGGTCGGGGCGGCCGGTAAGCCGGCGTCGACGTATTCGGGTGGGATGCGACGGCGGCTCGACCTGGCGATGACGCTGGTCGGCCGCCCCCGGCTGATCTTCCTCGACGAGCCGACGACCGGGCTCGACCCGCGCAGCCGCCGCGTGATGTGGCAGACCGTGCGGGACCTGGTCGCCGACGGCGTGACGATCTTCCTGACCACCCAGTATCTGGAGGAGGCCGACCAACTGGCCGACCGGATCGCGGTGCTCGACGGGGGCCGCCTGGTCGCCGAGGGAACGGCCGAGGAACTGAAGCGGGGCGTGGCCGGTGGACACGTACGCCTGAAATTTGCCGGCGCCGACGCGCTGAAGGCTGCGGCAGAGGCCGTCGGCGGGGTGGCGGACGGCGAGCAGATGACGCTGCGCGTGCCCAGCGACGGGGGTGTGCATGCGCTGCGCAGCCTGCTCGGGCAGCTCGACGCGGCCGGCGTCGACATCGAGGACCTGTCGGTGCACCGGCCCGACCTCGACGACGTTTTCCTGGCGCTGACCGGCACGACGACGGAGGCTTCGCGATGACCGACGCGGCGATCATGGTGCGGCGCAACCTGCGGCACACCGTACGGAATCCGAGCGCGATCATCATGACGATAGCGATGCCGGTGCTGCTGCTCCTGCTGTTCGTGGGCGTTCTCGGCGGCACCCTGAACGCCGGGTTCGGAGCCGCCCGCGCCGAGGACTACATCGACTACGTCGTCGCCGGCGTGCTGATCATGACGGTCGGCTATGGAGCGACGACCACCGCGCTGGCGGTCAACCGCGACATGCGGGCCGGCATCATCAACCGTTTCCGGACGATGGCGGTCTCGCGTTCATCGGTGCTGACCGGGCACGTGATCGGTTCGGCTGCGCGGACTCTGCTGAGCGCGGCGCTGGTGATCGTGGTGGCGCTGGCGCTCGGCTTCCGGCCCGGCGGCGACGCGCTGCGCTGGCTCGGCGCGGCGGGGCTGGTCGCGCTGCTCACGGTGGCGCTGACCTGGTTGGGGGTGGCGGTCGGGCTGGCCTCGCCGACGGCCGAGGGTACCGGGCCGTTCACGCTGGTGGTGCAGTTGCTGCCGTTCCTGAGCAGCGCGTTCGTGCCGCCGGGCGCGATGTCGGGTGCGGTGCGGTGGTTCGCGGCGCACGAGCCGTACACGCCGGTCATCGACGCGCTGCGGGGGTTGATGCTGGGCACGCCGGTCGGCCACGACGGGGTCATCGCGGTGCTGTGGTGCCTCGCCCTGGCCGCGGTCGGCTACCTGTGGGCGACGCTGCTGTTTCGCCGCGATCCGAATCGCTGAGCAGTTCGAGGGCCGCCGCGCGCAGTCCCTCGTGGTCGAGCCCGGCGTAGGCCGCCACCGCGGCGGCGTATGCCGGGCGATCCGCGTCGCGGGCGCTCGGCGCGAACAGCGCCGGCGGCGCGAAGGCGCTCAGGAAGCCGAACCGTTCCGCGAGGGCGATCGTCCGCGCCGCGGCCGCCGGGTCGCCACGCTCGATCCGCACCGCGGCCAGTGCGACCAGGAGAACGCCGCAGACTCGGAAGTAGGCCGCCGGGGCGCCGGGCACCAGTGACGCCAGCGTCCCCGGCAACGCGTCGGCCAGGTCGCCGACCTGGTCGAACCGCTCGTGCCGGCAATGCGCGAGCACCGCGACCGCCTGCACCTCGGCCGCCCACAGCCCGCCCGCCCCGGCGAGACCGGCCGCCGCCTCCCGCCACAGCGCCAGGCCGCCGTCGACGTCGCCGCGGCCGCGGCGGATCTCGGCCCGGGTGCAGAGGTCGACCATTTTCGGCCCGGCGTCCTCCAGCCGTACGCCCCGGGCCAGACGTTCGAGGGACTCCTCGGCCCGGTCGAACGCGCCGCGCTGGAGGTCGGCGAGCACGAGCGCCCACCGGGCCCGGGCCGCGCTCGACCACGCCCCGAGCTGCTCGGCGATCGTCAGCGCGGCGTCGATGTGCCGGTAGGCCTCCTCCCCCGGCTCGACCTGCAGGCACAGTTCGCCGATCCGGGAGTGGGCGAGCGCGCGCAGCCACGGGTCGGAATCACCGACGTGGGTGAGCATCCGGCGGGCCGCCCGCAGCGCGGTGACCAGGTCGTTGGTGTACTCGGCCAGATAGCTGTAGCCGTAGTTGGCGATGCCGGCGAGGATCGGCCGGTCGCTGTCGCAGAGGTCCTTCAGCGCCTGCTCGTCGGAGGCACCGAGCGCCAGCTGGGCCGCACCGACCACCGTGCCCGGGTCGGGCGGCGGTAACCGGCGCAGCACGGCGACCGCGTGCACCGGGTCGGGACCGCGGACCAGCAGGGTGATCACCGCGCACCACACGGCGGCCGCTCGGGTCGCCTCGACCAGCTCCGGCGGCGGCCGGAAGTGGGCCAGCACCCCGGGCACCTCGGCGGCCAGGGCGGCCAGCCGGGTCAGCTGGGAGTCGGTCAGCCACAGCGCGCCGAGCAGGGCGGCGGTCGCGGCGACGGTCGCGCCGTCCTCGAGGTCGAGGCCGTAGCGCAGGGCCCGCACCAGGTTGTCCTCCTCGACCCGGATCGTCTCGACGCTCCCGGCCAGGTATTCGTCCTGTCGTGCGCCCAACGCCCGGGCCCAGTCGAGGAAGCGCTGCTCGACGGCAGCAGTCTCGCCGGCCTCCTCGCGGCGGGCGATGCTGAACTCGCGAACCGTCTCAAGCATGCGGAAGCGGGTGCCGTCCGCGGTGTCGGCCACCTTGAGCAGCGACTGGTCGACCAGCTGCTCGACGACGGCGTCGCCGGTGAAGAACCGGGCGGCGGCCGAGTCGAAGCCGCCCGGGAAGACCGACAGCGCGCGCATCGCCCGCTGTGCGTCCGCTTCCAGCAGCCGCCAGCTCCAGTCGATCACCGCGTGCAGGGTGCGGTGGCGTTCGGGATAGTCGCGGTTTCCGCCCCTGAGCAGCTCGAACCGGGCGTCCAGCCGCCGGGCGATCTCGGCCGGCGACATGGTGCGATTGCGGGCCGCGGCCAGTTCCACCGCCAGCGGAAGGCCGTCGAGGTTGCGGCAGATGCCTTCGGCCGCCTCGGCCGGGACCGCGGTCGGGCGGGCCGCGCGGGCGCGTTGCACGAACAGCTCCACACTGGTCGGCAGGTCCAGCTCGGGCAGCGGATAGACCGACTCCGACGACAGCCCGAGCGGTGCCCGGCTCGTCGTCAGCACCCGCAGCTCGGCCGACCGCTCGACCAGCGTCCGCACGAGGGCGGCCACCTCGCCGATGACGTGTTCACAGTTGTCGAGCACGAGCAGACCGGCGCCGAGAGCCTCGACGACGCCGTTCACCCCGGCCACGCCCAGACTCGAGGCCACTTCGGTCTCGACGTCGCCGGCCACGCCGGCGAGCTCCACGAAACAGACGAGGCGCTGCCGGGCCTGACGGCCCACGGCCTGCGCCAGCCGGGTCTTGCCGAGGCCGCCGGCTCCGACTACGGAGACCACTCTTGCCGTACGCAGGAGAGCCGTGACCTCGACCAGGTCGCCGTCGCGTCCGAGCAACTCGTTGGGTTCGTGCCGCAGCCCCTGGCGGACCGGCGGGACGTCCTCGAGCAGCAGTTCCCGGTGCAGCGCCCGCAGGGCGGGCCCCGGGTCGATGCCGAGTTCGTCGCGCAGCGCCCGTCGATAGGCCTCGTAGCGGGCCAGCGCGGCGGCCGGGGCCTGGCCGCGCAGGAGCTCGAGGAGGACCTCCTCATCGCGCGGGTCGGCAGCGGCGAGTGCGGTCAGCGGCTCGGCCGCCTCGGCGGCCCGGCCCAGACGCGCGAGGGCGAGGGCGCGCGTGCGGCCCAGCGATCGGAAAGTGGCGGCCCGGGCGACGCTCAGCGGGCCGTCGCCGGGGCCGCCGTCGGCGCGGAAGAGCGCGAGGCCCCGCTCCGCCGCGGCCAGGGCCGCCGCGTGGTCACCGGACCGGGCGCACCGCTCGGCCTCCCGCGCCCGCAGGAGCACCGCCGAGGAGTCGACCTGCTCCGGGTCGAGCACCAGGCGGTAACCCGTCGGAGTGTTCTCGATGACCGCGGCGCCGAGCCGCGAGCGGGCCCGCGACACCAGCGTCTGCAACGCCTTGGCCGGATGTTCCGGCAGCTCGTCCGGCCACAGCTGTTCGATCAGCCGGCCCGCGCCGCACCCGGTCTCCAGATCGTCGGCGAGCAGCGCGAGGAGGCCGCGCAGCCGGGCCCCCGTGATCTCCTCGCCGCGCCAGGCGGCCCGCGACAGCAGGGTGAGCTCAACGGTCATCGCCCGCCAGGTTAGACGCACCAGCGGTGTTATCGGCGTCCCGCCGGGTGGGTTAGCGTGCTTTCGTGAAGTTCAAGCTGAAGCTCGGCCGCTGGCAGCTGATCCTCCTGATCGCCGCCGTGGTGGTCGTCGCGGCCCTGCTGGTCCATCGTTCCAGGTCGTCCGCCCCGGCCGGTCCCGGCACGATGGACTCCCACGCCTCGCAGGCCTGCACCGACTTCGCGCACGGCTACTCGAAGGCCACGAACAAGCCGGCCCGGCTGTCCCTGGCCGACAAGGTCACCGCCTCGTCGGCCAAGAGCGACAACCGGACGATCCGCGACAAGGCCATGGCGATCGGCCGCAACGCCGACGACGCCACCCACTGGCGGGCCAGCGGCAGCGACTTCCTCGACGCCTGCCACGGCGCCGGTTTCACCGGCTGACTATTTCGTCGCCCGGCCGGTCAGCTTGTCGCGGAGACGGTCGACCAGACCGACGCCGGGGCCGACCAGCTTGTGGAACAGCTCGCTGTTCGGGGCGCTCGGGTGCGGGCGGGTCGGTGCCAGTTTCTTCGCCGTCTCGACCTTGCCGGCCAGCTCCTCGAGTTCGGACGCCGGCACCTTGCGGCGCAGCTCCGGGAACTGCTCGGTCTCCTCGTCCTGCACGTGGTCGGCCAGCACCGCTTCGAGGTGGCGGAGGTTGGCGTCGAACTCGGCGCTCGACACGTCCACGCCCTCCAGGGTCTTCATCGCCTCCTCGAGCTCCTTGTGCTCCGAGACGTCGTGCTCGACGGCCTGGTCGCCGTCGTCGAGGTACTTGCGCATCGCCGGGTAGACGTACATCTCCTCGGCGACCGCGTGCCGCACCAGTTCGCTGATCGCCGTGTCGGTGAGGTCCCGGCGGATCATCGGGTCCTTGACCGTCCAGATCTCGCCGATCAGCGCCGTGACGTCACGGTGATCGGCGGTGAGCACGTCGACCACGTCCTTGCCGCTCATATGTCCTCCAGGGTCGGTGGAGCCGCGGGATACCCGGATTCTCGGCACATACTCTTTTGTTTGGCGGGCCCCCACGCGGGAAGCCGAGACCTATGGGATTCATGGACAAGGCCAAGGACTTCGCCGGCGACCACGACAAGCAGGTTGACGAGGGCATCGACAAGGCCGGCGATCAGGTCGACAAGCGCACCGACAACAAGTACGACTCGCAGGTGGACAAGGGCGTCAACGCGGCGCAGGAGCACACCGGCGGCGGCGACACCCAGCAGTAACCTGGCTCAGAACGTCCCGCGATAGAGCGAACACCCCCGGCAGACCGCCGGCGGATCGTCACTCATCAGCCGGCGGCGGAACTCGCGATAGCCCGGGCCGTCCCAGATCTCGGGGAAGCTCTGCTCCCCCAGGTCGCCGAGGGCGGCCCGGTCGTCGCCCATCACCATGCAGCACGGCTGCACGGCCCCCGCGCTGGTGACGTAGACCGCCTCCCACGGCCAGTCGCACCCCCGGTCGTCCAGTGGGGTCACCGAGGCCGAGGGCAGCCGTAGGCGCAGCCCGGTGCCGGCGGCGGCCGCGACCGCGTCCTCGAACGCCTCCTCGAACGCCGGGGACCCGCTCCACAGCGCCTGCTCGGCGGTGAAGTCGCGGATCCCGGCGTACTGCCCGGCCGGATCGGTGTCGGAGAAGCTGTGCGACAGGTTCTGCACCCTCAGCTCGTCGACCCCGATCGACGTCAGCAGCCGCACCAGCGCCGGCAGCTCGGCCACGTTGTCCCGCATGGCGACGAACACCACCCGGATCCACGGGGTCGCGCTCCCGGCCGCCTGCTTCGCCGCGACCAGCCCGGCGAGGTTGCCGACCACGGTGGCGAAGCGTGCGCCCGGCCGCACCTTCTCGTACGTCTCCGGGGACGCCCCGTCCAGCGAGACGTGCAACCAGTCGACTCCGGTCGCCACCAGCTCGTCGGCCCGGCGCCGGCTGAGCAGGGTGGCGTTGCTGTTGAACCCCACCCGGATGCGGCGCTGCACCGCCGTACGGATCATGTCCGGCAGGAAGGGTGAGAGGAGCGGCTCGCCCAGCCCCTGCAGGGTTATCCGCCGCAAGGCGGGAAGGTCGCCGACCAACCGGCGGAACAGTTCGAGCGGCATCGCCCCGGCCAGCTTGTTGACCGGCGCTCGATAGCTCACCAGACACATCGTGCACCGCAGGTTGCAGGCCGACGTGATCTCCACCTGCAGGTGCGAGGGCAGCGGGGTCGAAGTCATGGGCGCCGCGTTCCCGGCGCGAGCGGCCCGAAACCCCACTTGCCGGGTCGCGCACCCGCCGGCGACGGCCCTCATCGATCTCGGCCGGTCGCCGTCTGGTTTCCTTTCATCGACAGCGTGGAGAGGAAACCAGACCGATGGCCGACGAACAGGCGCCGCCACCCCCGCCGCACCGGCCGCGCGGGTTCACGCCGGTCGAGCTCGGCTTCACGCCCGCCAAGCCGGTCGCCTGGCTGTCGCCGGTGCAGCTGGCGGGCACCGGGCTGCGGGTCGCGCTGGCCGGCATCCAGGGCAGCTACCTCGACAAACGGGAGCTGCAGGCGTCCTTCCCCGACCACGTGCACTCCGAGATCGGCCCGGGCGGCGACACCTGGCTCGACTTCGTGGCCGACCTGGGCGACGGCTTCGACGCGACCTATTCCGTCGCGTACCTCATGGCGCAGGAGACGCTGAGCGTCGGTGACCATGAATTGCCGCGAGGGCAGGCGCTGGTGCTCGGCGGTGACGAGGTCTATCCGACGCCGAGCCCGGAGCGTTATCAGGACCGGATGATCGGCCCCTACCGGGCGGCGATGCCGATGCCGCCGCCGGGCGACGAGGCGCCGACGATGTACGCCCTGCCGGGCAATCACGACTGGTACGACGGGCTCACCGCGTTCCTGCGCATCTTCACCGGCTCGCGGGCGACCGAGATCGGCGGCCGGCGGCTGCCGCAGGCCCGGTCCTACTTCGCGGTCGAGCTGCCGGGCGACTGGTGGCTGCTGGCGATCGACGACGAGGCGTCGACCTACATCGACGACCCGCAAATCGCGTACTTCACGCGGGTCGCCGCGAAGTTCGGGCCGCAGACCAAGGTGCTCATCGCTTCGGCCAGCCCGACCTGGGTGCAGGCGGCCGACAAGCCGGCCGCCTACGCCTCGCTCGACTACTTCGTCCGCACGGTCGTCGAGCCGACCGGCGCCCGCATCCCGCTGATGGTCTCCGGCGACTGGCATCATTACGCCCGCTACAGCGGCGCCGACCGCGAGCTCATCACCTCCGGCGGCGGGGGCGCCTACCTCTATCCGACGCATCAGCTGCCGGAGGAGATCGAGGTTCCGCCGCCGGCGCTGCCCTCGGCATCGAAGCGGCAGGGCTACGACCTCCGGTCCCGCTTTCCGAGCAAAAGGCTTTCCCAGGCGTATGCGGCCAGCATCTTCGCCCGCCTGCCCAAGCACAATCCGAGCTTCATCGGCATGGTCGGTGCCGTGCACACCGCGCTGCTGCTGGCGGCCAGCGGCGTGATCCACAGCGGTTTCGGCAGCGCGCTGCAGAAGTTCGCCCTGGTGCCGCTGTTCATCCTGGCCGCCGCGGTGATGGCCGGCACGTACGGCTTCGCGCACCTGAGCGACTCGGTGCTCGGCCGCCCGACCCGCCGCGTCATCGGGCTGCTGCACGGTGCCGCGCATCTGGCGCTGGCCGCGCTGGGCACCTGGGCGTGGTGGGAACTGCCGCTGCACGCCTGGCCGTGGCCGTGGTCGCTGGTGGCGACGCTTGTCGTCTACGGCGTGGTCTCGGGGTTCGCGGCGACCGAACTGGTGGCGGTCTATCTGCTGCTGGCCGCCCGTTTCGGCGTCAACCTGAACGAGCTGTTCTCGGCGCAGGGCATCATCGACTCGAAGTCGTTCCTGCGCCTGCACTTCGCCGCCGACGGCACGCTGACCATCTATCCGCTGGGCGTGCGCCGCTCGGCCCGCCGCTGGCAGGCCGCCTCACACGGCGAACCGCACCACCCGTGGCTCAACCCGGTCGGCCGCCTGAGGGCGCACCTGATCGAGGAGCCGATCGTCCTGAAGTAGGCCCGCTCTCAGGCCGGCCCGTCTCAGGCCGGCCCGTCTCAGGTGAGCGCGCAGCCGTTGCGCTACCCCCGCTGGATCGACGACTTCGGCGCCGGCCTGCGCGGCCCGGTCCAAGTTTCCTTGCGGTTCGCCCGGCCGAGGACGACTCTTGGGTTGAAGGTGTGCTCCTCGAGGAGGCGCGCATGGAGAAGACAAGGATCGTCGTCGGTGCGAGCGGATCACCGGCATCGGTGATCGCGGTGCGCTGGGCCGCAGCGGAGGCCCGGTTGCGCGGCGCCGAACTACGCGTCGTGGTCGCCTATCATCGCGGTCGGTCCGACCAGGCGGAAACGGCCGGGATCGTCCACGACGCGGTGCTGCACGCCCGGGCAGCCGCGCCCGAAGCCCAGGTCACCGGCGTGGCGCTGCCCGGCTACGCCGTGCCGGTACTCCTGAAGGCGTCCGAAGGGGCCGCGCTCCTCGTGGTGGGCGAGCGTGGCGGCGGCGTGTTCGCGGGTGCCGTCGGCGGCCAGGTGGCCACCCGGGCCCGATGCTCGGTCGTGGTGGCGCGGGGCCAGGCCGACCGGGGCAGCGGACCGGTCGTGGTCTGCGTCGACGACGACATGGCCGCCGACTCGGTGCTCGGCCGCGCGTTCGAGGAGGCCGCCCTGCACGGCGCCGAGGTCCTCGCGGTCACCGCCGGTCGCGGCGGCGCCACCGAGGACACCCGCCTCGACCCGTGGCGCGAGCGCTACCGCTCGGTCCCGGCCCAGCGCGAATACGTACCCGGCAAGCCGGGCAAGGTGCTGGTCGAGACGTGCCGCCAGGCTCGGCTGGCCGTCGTCGGCCCGCGCCGGCACGGCTACGAGGGTGTGATGCTCGGGGTGGTGGGCAGCCGCCTCCTGCACGGGGCCGACTGCCCGGTGCTCATCGCGCGCTAGCCACCACGTACGGGAAAGCGGCCTCGCGCAGATCGGCCGCAACCGACGGCCGGAGGCCGGCGGGCACCGCCGTGCCCGCCACCAGCGAGAGCATGACCTCCGGCGCGTTGTCGGCCAGGGTGCGACCGTTGAAACCGGCGAAGCCGTACGTGGCCGGCGTGCCGACGACGTACGGCAGCACGTCCGGGAACAGCCGTCGAGCCACCGCCTCGCCGTAGCCGCGCGCGTCGCCCGCGGTGCCACCGGCCGCGACCACCGCGGCGACCAGGCCGGCCAGGCGCTCACCCTCGGCCGCGTAGTCGTCCGACGGGTGCCGGGTGTTCGCCGGATAGGTGAAGCGGGTGTCGTCGGGCCAGAAGATCGGCCACATCATCGGGTGCCCGGCCCGGTTGATCGGGTGCCAGCCGCCCGCGTCGGTGGCCAGCATCGTCGCGCACCAGACACCGATCGGGGTGCCGGGCCGCAGCACCGGGTGCTCGTGGGAGATCTCCAGCACGATCGTCTCCACGGTCGTGCCGGCGAAGCTGTTCGCCGCCTCGGCCGGGAGCCAGCCGGAGAGATCGACCGCGGTGCCGTCGCGCACCGCCGAGTTGACCTTCGCGAGCAGCGACAGGTCGACGTAGAACGGGTCGGCGATCCGGCCGGCCCACATCCGGGCGTGGCCGCCGGTCGCGATCTCGCCGGTGCTGCCCTTCAGAAGCAGCTCGCCGGCCGCCGAGAGCTCGTAGGACTGCCGCCCGTCCGCTCCGGCCTCGCCGAACGTGGCCCGGAAGGTCAGCGACTCGCGCTCCTCGCCGCCGACGTGCACGCGGAACTCGTACCGGGCCTGAGGGTGGAAGCCGGGCTGGATGTCCGGTCCGGTGATCGTGGAGTTGACGTCCATGACGAAGACCGTGCCGTGGTCACCCTGAAAGACGTAGAGGTCGTCGATGTAGAGGCGGCCGTTCTGGCGGGCCAGAGGCGTGTCGAGGTGATGAGACATGCGGTCAGTCTGGACACGTACCGGGGCCCGCTACCAGCGTCGGATGACTGCTTCCGGGCCTACGTCAGGTGACGTAATGTTCCCGGCGTGCCGGAGACTCTGATCGGGCGCGAGCGCGACCAGCACCTGCTGGGCAGCCTGATCGACGCTGCGGCCGACCGGGGTGCCGCCCTCGTGCTGGCCGGCGACCCCGGCATCGGCAAGACGGCCCTGCTGCAGTGGTCCGCCACGGAGGCCGAGTCGCGGGCCGCGCTCGTCGTGCGGGCCACCGGCATCGACGCCGACGGGCCCCGCTTCTCCGGGTTCACGCGCGCCGGAGTACCGCTGATGGCGCACGCCGACGCACTCACCGCAACCCATCGCGAGGCTCTGGGGGTGGCTCTCGGCCTGGCCGAGGGTCCGCCGCCGGCGACGACGACGGTCGCGCAGGGCGTACTCGGGTTGCTGCGGGCCGCCTCGGCGCGGGGACCGGTCCTCCTCGTCGCCGACGACGTCCAGCGGTTCGACCCCGCCAGCGCCGAGGTGCTGGAGTTCCTGGCCGCCCGGCTCGCGGGGCGGCGGATCGGCCTTCTGATCGGTTCCCGGGGCGGCGCCGGGCCGGCCGGTCTCGCCCGGCACGATCTCGCTCCGCTCGACGCGCCGGCCTCGGAGACGCTGCTCCGGGCGCGATTTCCGGCGCTTGCTCCGGATGTACGCCGGAGAGTGCTGGACGAGGCACGCGGCAACCCGCTGGCCCTCCTCGAACTACCGGCTGCTCTGAGTTCGTCGGACGGACTGCCGGCCGCGCTGCCCCTCACCGCGCGGCTCCGGGCGGTGTTCGCGGCCGACGTCGACCGGCTGCCGGCGGAAACGCGTGACCTGCTCCTGCTGGCCGCCCTCGACGCGACCGCCGATCTGCACGTTCTGCGGTCGGCGGCGGGCATGCCGGTACTGGAAAAGCTCGCTCCCGCCGAGCGGGAGCGCATCGTCCGGATCGACGAGGAACGGCATCACCTGGCCTTCCGGCATCCGCTCACCCGCTCGGCGGTGATCGAGACGTCGACCGCCGCCCAGCGGCGCCTGGCCCACCGGGCGCTCGCCGGCGCGCTGGCCGACCACCCCGACGAGCGGGCCCGGCACCTCGCCGCCTCGGCCGACCAGCCGGACGAGGAGGTCAGCGCCCAGTTGGAAGAGTGCGCCGACCACCTGATGCACCGGGGCGACGCGGCCGGCGCCGTCGCCGCACTGACCCGGGCCGGCGACCTGAGCCCCGCCCCGGGCGACCGCGGCCGCCGGCTCGCCGAGGCGGCCCTCATCGCCGCCCGTGACACGTGGCAGCTCGATCTGGCCCGGCGCCTGCTCGACCGGGTCCGCGACACCCCGCACGGCCCGTCACCGGCGCTGCATGCCGCCACCGCGATCACGATGGTCAACGGCGACCACGACATCGACACGGTTCACCGGATGCTGGTGTCCACCGGCGACAGCGACTCGGTGCTGGCCGAGGTGTGCCTCTTCGGAGGCCGGCCCGAGCTGTTCCCGCCGCTCGAGGTCATCCTGACGCGGCTCACCCCGGGTCTTCGCCTGCAGGTCGCCACCCACTACGACCCGGCGCGGCGCGCGCTGCCGGCACTCGCGGCCCTGGACGCCGCGATCGCGTCGCTCCACGAGTCGACCGACCCGGAAGACCTCCTGCGCATCCCGGCCGCCGCGATCTACGTCGACCGCCTGTCCGGCTGCCGCGAGATCCTCCGCCGTCAAATCGCCGGTCCGGCGGCCGGCCGGGCCACGGTCGCCCGGATAACGCTGTGGGCGGACGCGTTCTGGTCCGGCCGCTGGAACGAGGCCGACCGGCTGTCCGCCGACTCGGCGGCCGTCTGCGCCTCGACCGGCGCGGCGCTCTGGGGCCAGTTCGCCAACTATCAGGCGGCGTTGCTGGCCGCGGCGCGCGGCCGGCCCAGCGACGTTCTCGCAGCCGGTCTGATCGCCTGGGGCCGTTCCCGCGGCGCGCGCCTGGCCGAAGTCCTCGGGTGGCACGTGCGGGCCCTGGCCGCCATCGCCCGGCAGGACTACGAGCAGGCCTACCGCAACGCGGCCGCGATCAGCCCGCCCGGCGAGCTGCCGCCCTACCAGGCCACCGCGCTGCTCGTCGCCTTCGACCTGGTCGAGGCGGCCGTCCACACCGGACGCTACGAGGAGGCCCGAGCCCACGTCGCCGCGATGCGAAGCCACGACCTGCCGCTGATCTCGCCCCGGCTGGCGCTGCTCACCCACGCCGCAGCCGGGCTCGCGCACGACGATGCCGCCTCGTTCGAGCAGGCGCTGGCCGTGCCGGGCGCCGAGCGGTGGCCTTTCGACCGGGCCCGGGTGCTGCTGGCGCAGGGTTCGGTCGCCGCCGCCCGCGACCTCTTCGAGGAACTCGGCGCCCGGCCCTGGGCGGCCCGTCTGCGCCCCTCCCTCGACGCGCTGACCCCCCAGGAACTGCAGATCGCCGAACTGGCCGCCGCCGGCCTCACCAACAAGGAGATCGGAAGCAAGCTCAACCTGTCACCGCGGACCGTCAGCACCCACCTCTACCGCCTGTTTCCCAAGCTGGGCGTGACCAGCCGCGCCGCGTTACGGGACGCTCTGACCGCACTCTCGCAGGATGGTGGCGCTTGAGCCGGTGACGAAGGCCCGAACCTCGGGGAACCGGCCCGGGTCGGTGTCGGCACCCCGGTCGTACCACCAGTCGCGCGCCCATCCGACGAGGCCGGCCCACTCGGGATCGGTCTCGGCGGTGCGGTCGGCGGCCTGGCGCTTCGACAGCTGGCGGCCGTGCAGGAGACGCTGCCTGGCCCGGCACATCGTCAGCACCGCATAGGCCTGTGCGCCCGGCGCGGTCATCCGCTCGACCCAGGCGGGCCAGTCCCGCACGTGGTCGAGCAGGGCCGCCGTCACGACCTCCGGCTCGACCGCCGGGAGCAACTCGGAGGCCGGCGGCCCGAACAGGCTGCGGCCGCTGTCGTGGACGCTCCCCCACGTGACGCGGCGGTGCGTGGTGGCCGGCAGCAGATGCAGGGCCTCGCCGGGGCTGACGCGGGCGATCAGGTGCCCGTCCGGGCGCGGCAACGCGTCGATCGAGACGTACTCGACCTCGATCCGACCGGCCCACTCCGGATGCTTCCGGTCGAGGCGTTCGTGCAGGCCGGCGAGCACTTCCAGCAGCCGGTCGCCGGGGTCGGCGGTCAGCACGGCGAGCAGGTCGAGGTCGCTGCGCCCGGGCGCGAAGTCGCCGGCCACCAGCGACCCGTGCACATAGAGCCCGAGCAGACGGCCGGGCAGTGCGGCGGCCCAGCCGTCACGGAGATCGTCGAGAACCTGCACGCGCGCCATCCTCGGCCCGCGCCACGGGCGCCGCCACCCTATTTCCGGGCGTGATTCTGCGGTTCGACACGAAGTTGGGCCGTGCGGGCGGTGGTAGAAAGGCTCGGTGAGCGCCTTCTTCGATCTCGATGCGTACGTGCGGCTGCCCCGGGTGGGCGGACTGTGGATGTCACCGGACGGGCGGCGGCTCGTCGTCGGCGTGGCGACGCCCGACGGAAAGAACACGCGATATCGGACAGCGCTGTGGGAGGTCGACCCGGGCGGGAAACGGCCCGCGCGCCGGCTGACCCGGAGCAGCAAGGGTGAGGCGGCGGCCGCCTTCACGCCCGGCGGTGACCTGCTGTTCCTGTCGTCGCGGCCGGGACCGGAAGGCGACGAGGACGACGACTCGCCGGCCGCGCTCTGGCTTCAGCCGGTCGGCGGGGGCGACTCGCGGGTGATCGCGGCGCCGGCGGGCGGGTTCGGCGGGGTGGTCGTCGGGCGGGACGGCACCCTGGTGGCCTCGTCGGGGCTGCTGCCCGCGGCCGCGGACGCCGACGCCGACAAGGAGTTGCGCAAGGAGCGCAAGGAGGCCGGCGTCTCGGCGATGCTGCACGAGGGCGGCCCGGTGCGCTACTGGGACCACGACCTCGGGCCGGCCCGGGCCCGGCTGCTCGGCGGGCGGCTCGGCGCCGACGACGACGAGCTTGAGTTGCGGGACCTCACCGGCCCGGTCGGCGGGGCGCTCGGCGTCGAACCGGACTTCGACGTGTCGCCGGACGGGCGGACGGTGGTCGCGAGCTGGCGGATTCCCGAGCGGGCCGGGTCGTCGCGCACCGCGCTGGTGGCGATCGACGTGGCGACCGGTGAGCGGCGCACGCTGGCCGAGGACCCGGCGTACGACTACGGGTCGCCGCAGATCTCGCCCGACGGCACCCAGGTCGCGTTCGTCGCCTCCCGGCGGTCCACGGCCGGCGATCCGGGCGACAACCGGCTGGCCCTGGTGCCGGTCGGCGGCGGCGCGATCCGCGAGCCGGCGGCCGACTGGGACCGCTGGCCGGACGGGAGCGGCCGGTGGACGCCGGACGGGGCGGCACTGATCGTGCCGGCGAACGAGCGGGGGCGGACACCGCTCTGGCGCGTCGACGTCGCGACCGGTGAGGCGTCGAGGCTGACCGGCGACGATGGTGCGTACACCGACGTGTGGGTGTCGCCGGACGGGCAGTGGGTCTACGCGCTGCGTGCGGCGGTCGACAGCCCGCCGGTACCGGTCCGGGTGGCCGTCGACGGCAGCCGGGAAGCCGATCAGCTTCGTGGGCCGGTGAGCTCGCCGCCCGTACCCGGAAAGCTGGAGGAGATCTCGGCGGAAGCCGCCGACGGAAGCGTGATCCGCGCCTGGCTGGCGTTGCCGGCGGAGGCCGACGGGCCGGCACCGCTCCTGCTGTGGATTCACGGTGGGCCGCTGATGTCGTGGCAGTCGTGGTCGTGGCGCTGGAACCCGTGGGTCGCGGTGGCGCACGGCTATGCCGTCCTGCTGCCCGACCCGGCGCTGTCGACCGGTTACGGCCGCGAGTTCGTGATGCGGGGCTGGGGCGACTGGGGCGGCGCGCCCTACACCGACCTGATGACGATCACCGACGCGGCCGTGCGGCGGCCCGACATCGACGCGGAGCGGACCGCGGCGATGGGCGGCTCGTTCGGCGGGTACATGTCGAACTGGATCGCCGGTCACACCGACCGGTTCCAGGCGATCGTGACGCATGCGTCGCTGTGGGCGCTCGACCAGTTCCTGGTCACCACCGACGTGCCGGACTACTGGTCGCGCGAGCTGACCGCGCAGCGGCTGGAAGACAACTCGCCGCAGCGGTCGGCCGACGCCATCACGACGCCGATGCTGGTCATCCACGGCGACAAGGACTACCGGGTGCCGATCGGCGAGGCGCTGCGGCTGTGGTGGGACCTGCAGTCGCGGTCGAAGGCGGACGACGGGTCGAGCCCGCACAAGTTCCTCTACTTCCCGGACGAGAACCACTGGATCCTCAAGCCGGGCAACGCCAAGATCTGGTACGAGACGGTGCTCGCGTTCCTGGCCCACCACGTGCGTGGAGAGGAGTGGCAGCGCCCACATCTGCTGGGCTGAGAAGGGGAATGCGGCGACCCCCGGCACGGTTATCCGGAATGAAAGTCGTTTCCAGTAGGGGGTCACCGTGAAGAACAACATTCACCCGGCGTACGGCTACGTCGTGTTCCGTGACCGGAGCGCGGACTACCAGTTCCTGACGCGGTCGACCGCCACGAGCGACAAGACGGTCGAGTGGGAGGACGGCAACACGTACCCGGTCGTCGACGTCCAGATCTCGGCCGGCAGCCACCCGTTCTGGACCGGGCGCACCCGCCTGGTCGACACCGAGGGACGCGTCGAGAAGTTCCGCGCCAAGTACGCCCGGGCTCGCGCCTCGCGCTGACCGACAGTCCCATCCGAGCAAACAGGCCGCGCGGTTCCACCGCGCGGCCTACGCTCGTCCGGGGCCGGAAGGGGCGATGGGGCATGCGACAGCTCGCGCTGGCGATTCTGGGCCTGATACTGCTGGCGATCGGTGCGCAGGGTGTGATCCGGTTGGTGATCAGCCACGATCCGGGTGCCCTGCGGCACCTTCCGGGTGGCTTCCTGGCGCAGCTTGTGGTGTACGGGGCGATCGCGCTCTTCGGGCTGACGATGGCCCGCCGCAACCGCGTCCACCCCGACCCCGACCCCGAGCACGACCGCCGCGCCCACCGCTAGCCTTCCGCCTCCTCGTTGCGCGGGCGGCCGGGGCGGCGCATCTTCTTGGCCTCGGTCGGCAGCCGGCCCTCCGACTGCAGCGCCTTGCGCAGCAGATATTCGATCTGCGCGTTGGTGCTCCGCAGTTCGTCGGCCGCCCACCGGGCCAGCGCGTCGTGCACCGCCGGGTCGAGGCGCAGCAAAATGCTTTTACGCTCTGCCATGAAGTTTCTCGTCAGTGGTAGAGGGTGCCGGTGTTGACGACCGGCTGAGTGTCGCGGTCGGCGCAGAGCACGACGAGCAGGTTGGAGACCATGGCCGCCTTGCGCTCCTCGTCGAGGTCCACGATGGACTCCTCGGAGAGCCGGGTCAGCGCCAGGTCGACCATGCCGACCGCGCCCTCGACGATGCGTTTGCGGGCGGCCACCACGGCGTTGGCCTGCTGGCGGCGGAGCATCGCCTGGGCGATCTCGGGCGCGTAGGCCAGGTGGGAGAGGCGCGCCTCGACGATCGAGACGCCGGCCGGCGCGACCCGGACGCCGATCTCCACCGCGAGCTTCTGGGTGATCTCGTCGGTGCTGTCGCGCAGCGAGACCTGGCTGTCCTCGTGGGCGTCGTACGGGTAGGAGTTCGCGATGTGCCGCACCGCGGTCTCGGCCTGGATCGCCACGAAGTCTTCGAACGAGTCGACCTCGAAGACCGCCTTGGCGGTGTCGCTGACCTGCCAGACCACGACCGCGGCGATCTCGATCGGGTTGCCGTCGGCGTCGTTGACCTTGGTGACCTCGGTCTGGTGGTTGCGGATCCGGGTCGAGACCGGCCGCCGGGTGGTGAACGGGTTGACGAACCGGAGCCCGGTCCGCCGGATGCTGCCCGTGTAGCGGCCGAGCAGCTGGACGACCCGCGCCTGGCCCGGGGCGACCTGGGTCAGGCCGCGTAACCCCAGAACGGCCCCGATCAGCAGCAGAATGCTGAGCGCGACAGTGACCGGGTTCGCAATGATGATGAGCACTATGCCGACGATGATCGCGACGATGGCTCCGAGCAGGATCGGGACGCCGGCCGCCCCGTCGGTGCGGCGTTCGCTGTACGTGGTCTCGGTGATCATCCTGCACTCCCTTCGGCGGGCTTGCCCCGCATCTAGCATAGTGATATCACATTATGAACAGAGCGGAACGGGGAGGACAGCCACATGACAGGTCGGCAGTTGGAGATAGATCAGGTCAGCAAGCGGTACGGCGAAACCGTCGCCCTCGACGACATCACCTTCGAGGTCCGCGCCGGTGAGATCTTCGGCCTGGTCGGCAGCAACGGCGCCGGCAAGACCACCGCGATGCGGATCGTGCTCGGCGTGCTCGAGGCCGACGCCGGCTCGGTGCGGTGGGACGGCTCGTCGCTCAACCTCGACACCCGCCGCCGCATCGGCTACATGCCGGAGGAACGCGGGCTCTACCCCCGCATGCGGGTCGGCGAGCAGCTGGCCTACCTGGCCCAGCTGCACGGCCTTTCCCCGGCCGAGGCGCGAAAAGCGTCCGACGCGTGGACCGAGCGGCTCGGCGTCGCGGACCGGCGCACCGACGACGTGATCAAGCTGTCGCTCGGCAACCAGCAGCGGGTCCAGCTCGGCGCCGCGCTGGTGCACGACCCCGAGATCCTGGTGCTCGACGAGCCTTTCTCCGGACTCGACCCGGTCGCGGTCGACGTGATGAGCGCGGTGCTGCGGGAGCGGGCCGGCGCCGGCGTACCGGTGATGTTCTCGAGCCACCAGCTCGACCTGGTCGAGCGGCTCTGCGACCGGGTCGGCATCGTGCGGCAGGGGCGCATAGTCGCCGCGGGCACGGTCGACGAGCTGCGGGCCGGCGGGCGGGACGAGCTGGTCGTACGCGCTCCGGGCGCCCCACCCGGGTGGGCCTCCTCCCTTCCGTCAGTCACCGTTCTTGATGTTTCCGGGGATGCGACCCGGCTGGCTCTCGCCGATGGGGCCGACGACCAGGTCGTGCTGCAGGCCGCGCTCGCGACCGGGCCGGTGCACGAGTTCGCCCACGTACGCCCGTCCCTGACCGACCTGTTCCGCCACCTCGTGGGCGCCGACGCCGCGGAGGTCTCGTGAACGTCATCCGACTGATCGCCGGCCGCGAGATCGCCACGCGGCTGCGCTCCAAGGTCTTCCGCATCGCGACCGTCCTGAGCGTCGTCATCCTGGTCGCCATCGCCCTGATCTCGAAGCTCACCGGCAACGGCCCGGACTATCAGGACGTCGGCATCACCCCCGCCGCGGCGCCGCTGGCGAACGTGGTCACCGGTTCCGCCTCGTCGATCCAATTCAACGTACGCGTCCACACCGTCGACGAGGCGGCCGGACGGCAGCAGGTGCGCGACGGCAAACTCGACGCGCTGCTGACCAACAGCAGCAGCCCGGTTCAAGTGGTGGTCAAAAGCAAACTCGACGCCGGCCTGCAGTCCCTGCTCCAGCTGGTCGCCCAGCGCACCGCCCTCGACCAGCAGGTCACCTCGCTCGGCGGCGACCCGGCCAAGGTCGCGGCCGCCGTCGGCACCGCGAGCGTGGCGGTCTCGGCGCTCGAACCGCCCAAGAAGGCCAACGGGCAGCAACTGCTGATCGGCATTCTGACCAGCGTCCTGATCTACATGGCTCTCCTGCTGAACGGGCAGGCGGTCGCACAGGGCGTGGTCGAGGAGAAGACGAGCCGGGTGGTCGAGATCCTGCTCGCCACCGTACGGCCGTGGCAGTTGATGATCGGCAAGGTGATCGGCCTCGGCACGGTCGGACTGATCCAGGTCGCCATCATCGCGGCGTCCGGGGTCGCGGCCGGCACCGCGACGGGCACGCTGCACCTCCACCTGGGCTCGGCGGTCGGCACCATCGTCTGGCTCGTCGTGTGGTTCCTGCTCGGCTACACCGCCTACGCGTTCGCCTTCGCGGCGGTCGCGTCGCTGGTCTCCCGGCAGGAGGAGGTCGCGTCGGCGGTCACCCCGGTGATGATGCTGCTGATCGTCGGATACGTCATCGGCATCTCGATCCTGCCCTCGCAGCCGGATTCGGGGCTGGTGGCGGCGCTGTCGCTGATCCCGGTGTTCGCGCCGACGCTGATGCCGATACGGCTGGCGCTGGGCGTCGTACCGGCCTGGCAGGCGGCCGTCTCGGTGGCCGGAATGGTGGTGATCATCCCGCTGCTGCTGTGGCTCTCGGCCCGCATCTACCGCAACGCCGTGCTGCGCAGCGGCGCCCGGGTCAAGCTGCGGGACGCCTGGCGGGTCCGCTGATCTGTGACCTGCGCAACACCCGGGCGGCCGCTGTCACATCCGCGGCCGCCCGGGTGTCCTGTGCACATGGAGCCCCGAAAGAAAGCGCGCCGCCTGGCGGCCGGTGTCGACGAGCGATATCAGGTCGCGACGCCGCTGCGGGCGATCCTCAACAAGGTCTTCCCCGACCACTGGTCGTTCCTGCTCGGTGAGCTGGCGCTGTTCTCGTTCATCGTCCTGCTGGTCACCGGAGTCTTCCTGACGCTCTTCTTCGACCCGTCGATGAAAGAGGTCACCTACGACGGTGCCTATCCCGCGCTCCGCGGGATCCCGGTCTCCCGGGCGTACGACTCGGCGCTCCAGATCTCGTTCGAAGTGCGCGGTGGCCTGTTCGTCCGGCAGATGCACCACTGGGCCGCGCTGCTGTTCATGGCGTCGATCGTCGTGCACATGGCACGCACGTTCTTCACCGGCGCCTTCCGCAAACCACGCGAGGCCAACTGGATCATCGGCGTGATCCTGTTCCTGCTCGGCTTCCTCGAGGGCTTCACCGGCTACTCACTGCCCGACGACGGCCTCTCCGGCACCGGCCTGCGCATCGCCTCCGGCATCATCCTGTCGATCCCGGTGATCGGCACGTGGACGTCGGCCGCCCTGTTCGGCGGCGAGTTCCCCGGCCACCTCATCATCGGCCGGTTCTTCATCCTGCACGTCCTGCTGGTGCCCGCGCTCCTGCTCGCGCTGATCGTCGTGCACGTCGGCCTGGTCTTCACCCAGAAACACACCCAGTGGCCGGGCCCGGGCCGCACCGAACGCAACGTGATCGGCGAGCGGTTCTTCCCCCGCTACGTCTTCAAACAGGCCGGCCTGTTCATGACCGTGTTCAGCGTGGTTGCCTTCATGGGCGGCCTGTTCCAGATCAACCCGATCTGGCTCTTCGGCCCCTACCACGCGTCCGAGGTCTCCTCGGCCTCGCAACCCGACTGGTACGTGATGTTCCTCGACGGCCTGGTCCGCCTCATGCCGGCCTGGCAGATCACGATCCCGATCGGCGACGGCTACTCGATACCGCCGATCTTCTGGCCGGGCGTGATGGCCCTCGCGGCGATGATGACCGCGGCCGGCGCCTACCCGTTCATCGAGCGACGCTGGAAACGCGACTACGCCCGGCACAACCTCCTGCAACGACCACGAGACGCCCCGCAGCGCACCGGGCTCGGGGTCATGGCGTTCACGTTCTTCCTGATCGCCACGGTCTCCGGCGGCAACGACGTCATCGCCGACAAGTTCCACCTCAGCCTCAACGCGATGACCTGGGCCGGCCGCATCGGCCTGCTGATCGGGCCGCCCCTCGCCTACTGGCTCACCGTCCGCCTCTGCCTCGGCCTGCAGCAGCACGACCGCGAGGTACTGACCCACGGCATCGAGACCGGCATCATCCGCCGCCTGCCGACGGGCGGCTTCGCCGAGGTGCACCAGCCCCTCAACGGGGCCGAGCCCTTGCCGTACGCGGGCTGGACCGTCCCGAAGAAGATGAACCGCATCGGCGCCCTCGGCCCGGCAATCAAGGGCTTCTTCGTCCCGATCGAGCAGCCGGTGGGGCCTGCACCGGGGCGCGTGCTGCCGCTGGCAGGTGCGCCGGCCCAGGAGGGTGCTGCGCCGGCCCAGGAGGGTGCTGCGCCGGCCCAGGAGGGTGCTGCGCCGGCCCCCGGGTCTGCGACGGCCGCCGGCGGGCTGAGCGAGCTGGGCACATCGGTCGCGGTGCTGGCTCGGCCGAGCGACAGGTCGACCGAGCACAGCGCCGTCTCGGACGGACGCGACGCCGGATCGGGCGGGCGCGGTGCGGGCTCAGGCGGGCACGGTGCAGGCTCGGACGGACGCGGCACCCGCTCGGACGGACGCGACGCCGGTTCCGACGGGCGCGGTCCGGGCTCGGACGGGCACGGTGGCGGTGGCAGTGGCAGTGGCGGTGGCAGTGGCGGTGGCGGTGGCAGTGGCAGTGGCAGTGGCGGTGGCAGTGGCAGTGGCAGTGGCAGTGGCGGTGGCGGTGGCGGTTCGGACGGGCGAGGGCAGATCGCCGGGCGGGAATGAGATTGTTGGACGGTGGTGGAGTCACTCGACTTGCATCTGGAGTTCGACCGGTCGGCCGGGTTTCCGGGCCGCACGCTGGAGGGCGCCCTCCGGGAGAGCATCCGCACCGGGAGGCTTCCCGCGGGTTCGCGCCTGCCGGGGAGCCGCAGCCTGGCCGGTGATCTCGGCCTGGCCCGCGGCACGGTGGTGCAGGCCTATGCCCAGCTGATCGCCGAGGGCTGGCTGATCTCCACCCCGGGCTCGGCCACCCGGGTGGCCGAGATCCCGCACAGCGCGGCGCAGCAGGAAACGCACGCCAGCCGACGAATCGCGCCGATGCCCGATCACCCTAGCCTGCAACCCGTAGGCCCCCTAGGCACGAGCCGGACCACAAGACAGAACGCAGAGCTACCACCCGGCGTCGGCCAACCGCGCGCGGACACCCGGCCCGAACACCCAAACACGGCCACACCGCCTGGACCCGGACAACCGGACGCGGCTGTCCGGCCCGGAGGAGAAAACACCGCCACATCGGCCGGCCACGGACGGCCGCGGGCGGACACTCCACAGGCCTCACCGTCGGGGGCAAACGGCCCCGCCCAACCTGGGCGAGCGGGCCCGGTCGCGCGGCACGGTTCGGAGCAGCAACCCTCGAACGGTCGCGCCACCGGCCGGACCGGAGTAGAGGGCGCGGCCAGCCCGCCCGGCCCGAGGCGGGCGGCCGCGAAAGCGCCGCCCGGGTCCGGACGGCAAAGCGCGCAACCACTCCCCGGCCTGGGCGCGCAAGCCGGGGAGGTGCCGCACGGCCTCGGACAGCCACGCCCGGAAGAGCCGAACGTTGCCGGGCCGCAAGGCGCCGGGGCACCGCACACCCAATTGGGGCGAGGCGCCGAGAAGACGGAAGTGCCGCGACGCTCCGGGGCGCGGAGCAGGGCGGGGACGAACGATCCGGCCGGGGCGGTGATCGAGTTGCGGCCGGGGGTTCCTGATCTGAGTTCGTTTCCCCGGACGCTGTGGGCCGCCGCCCTGCGCCGTGCCCTCGCTACGGCGCCGAACAGTGCGCTCGACTACGCCGAGCCGGCCGGGCTGCCGGTGCTGCGGGAGGCCGTCGCGGGATATCTTGCGCGTACGCGTGGGGTGCGCGCGGAGCCGGAGGCCGTGGTGATCACCGCCGGGTTCACGTCGGGGCTGTCGCTGCTCGGGCGGGCGCTGCACCGGCGCGGGGCCCGGACGATCGCGACCGAGAACCCGGGGCTGGTGCGTCATCGGGACGTGCTGCGGGCGGCGGAACTGACCGTCGTGCCGCTTGCGGTCGGGCCGTCCGG
The DNA here is from genome assembly GCF_044455125.1 of Actinoplanes sp. NPDC051343. NCBI lineage: Bacteria > Bacillati > Actinomycetota > Actinomycetes > Micromonosporales > Micromonosporaceae > Actinoplanes > Actinoplanes sp. NPDC051343. Next base: position 372,655 of record NZ_JBITEL010000006.1, on the reverse strand, counting down.
TGCCGAGCCGGGGGACGCGGTCGGGCAGGCCGCTCTGCTGACGCCGGCGCACCAGCATCCGACCGGGGTCGTGCTGGCGCCGCGCAGCCGGTACCGGTTCATCGACTGGGCCCGGCGGAACAACGCCTACCTCGTCGAGGACGACTACGACGGGGAGTTCCGCTATGACCAGCGGCCGGTCGGGGCGATGCAGGCGCTCGACCCGGAGCGCATCGTCTACGCCGGGAGCACGAGCAAATCGCTGGCTCCGGGCGTACGTCTGGGGTGGATGATCGTGCCGGCGCCGTTGCGCCGGGATCTCGCCGCGGAGATCTTTGACGCCGGGGCGGCTGTGTCGGTTTTAGATCAGCTCGCGATGGCTGACCTGATCTTGCGCGGGGACTATGACCGGCATATTCGGCGGATGCGGCTGGTCTATCGGCGGCGGCGCCGGCAGCTGGCGTCGTCGATCGGTGTGCCGCTGCGGGGTATTGCTGCCGGGATGCATGCGCTGCTGCCGCTCGCGTCGGCAACCGGTGAGCAACGGTTGATCGCCGAGGGGCGGCGGCGTGGGCTGGCGCTGACCGGGTTGCACGGCAACGGCTACTGGCATGAGCCGGAGGGGCAGTCGGCCGCGCTGATCCTCGGATACGCGGCGCCACCAGCGCATTCGTGGCCGGCAGCACTCAGTCTGCTCACTCAACTGGTACAGCAAAGCGCCGCCGAACTGGTCCAAAATCGTGGGCCGGACGGCGTTACGGTCGGGCTATGAAGATCGGGAACAACGAGATCGTGCTTCTGGGCACGGCCAACCCGCCCTCGTTGCCGGCGGGATCGCACGTCATGACCGCGACGATCGAGCTGCCGCCGGGTGATCCGGGCTCGCCCCCGCATCGGCATTCCGGGCCGGTGTTCGGCTACATGCTCGAGGGCGAGATGCTCTTCGAGCTGGAGGGCGAGGCGCCCCGCGTGATCAAGGCCGGCGAGGCGTTCTGGGAGCCCGGCGGCGACGTCATCCACTACCAGGCGGCCAACAACCTGGCCGACCGCGCCGGCAAGTTCGTGGTCGTCATGGTGTGCGCGCCCGGGCAGGAGATGCTCACCCTCCTCAGCGCCGACGAGCTGGCGGAACGCAAAGATCGGCGGTGGCGGTGATGCGCATCCTGCTGGCCGGCTCGACCGGCGTGATCGGCCGTCGCCTCGCACCGCTGCTGACCGATTCGGGTCACGAGGTGATCGGCCTGGCCCGGACCGGTGCGCCCTTCAGCGTCGACGTACTCGATCGGGACGCGGTGACCGCCGCGGTCCGGGAGGCCCGGCCGGACGTGATCATGCACCAGCTGACCAGCCTCAGCGCCCGCGATCTCGCCGCCAACTCGCGGCTGCGCCGCGAGGGGACGCGCAATCTGGTCGATGCGGCGCTTGCTTCGGGCGTACGCCGGATCATCGCGCAGAGCATCTCCTGGGCGTACGGGCCGGGAGCGGAACCGGCGACCGAGCAGACGCCGCTGGACCTCGACGCCGAGGAGCCCCGGCACACGAGCGTGGCCGGGGTGGCCGCGCTCGAAGAGGCGGTCCGCGAGGCGCCGGAGTGGGTCGTCCTGCGCTACGGCACCCTCTACGGCCCGACCACCTGGTATGCCCGCGACGGCGCGATGGCCCAGATGGCGGCGGCGGGCCGACTCGCGGCCGACGCCGACGTGAGCAGCCTCCTCCACGTGCAGGACGCCGCGGCCGCGGCGGCCGCCGCCCTGTCCTGGCCGTCCGGGGCCGTCAACATCTGCGACGACGAGCCGGCCGCGGCCGCTTCCTGGGTGCCGGCCTTCTGCGCGGCGGTCGGCCTCCCCGCTCCCGCGGCTGCCGAGGGAGAGCGTCGCGGCTCGGCGCGCGGCGCAAGCAATCACTACGCCCGCAAGCACCTGGGCTGGCAACCGCAGTACCCGTCTTGGCGGGAAGGCTTCGGCACGCTCTGACCCGCCGGGCACCAGCGCTTCCGGCTCGATCTGACCGCCACGCACGGCACAGCATCCCCATGATCACCTCCCATGGCCAGGGCCCCATCGATTCCGCCCCGACCGGCGGTTAGGCGTGGCCGTCGCGGGTAGCCGTGCCCGGCACCGGCGAGACGGGGGAAGCGATGCATGACTACCTGAACGAGCACCGGGCCGCGCTGATCGACGAGCTGGCCGACTGGGTGCGGCTGCCGTCGATCGCCGGGGTGGCCGAACACGAGCCCGACCTGGCCCGGTCGGCGAACTGGCTGGCGGCCCGCCTGGGCGAGATCGGCTTCCCGACCGTGGGGATCTGGCCGGCCACGAGTGGGCCGGCCGTCTACGCCGAGTGGTGCGAGGCGCCCGGGGCACCGACCGTGCTGATCTACAGCCACCACGATGTGCGGGCGGCCAAGGACGAGCAGTGGGATCAGACGTCGCCGTTCGAGCCGGCGCTGCGGCGGGGGCGGCTCTACGGGCGCGGGGCCTCCGACGCCAAGGGGCAGGTCGTCGCCCATCTGTGGGGCCTGCGGGCGCACCTGCGGGGGCGGGGGGCGCCGGCCGTCAACCTGAAGGTGCTCGTGGAGGGCGAGGAGGAGGTCGGCTCGCCCGGGCTGGCGGCCCTGCTCGACGAGCATGAAGTCAAGGCCGACCTCGTGCTCTATTCCGACACCCTGCTCTGGCACGCCGAGCACCCGGCGCTCTGCCTGAGCCTGCGTGGGGGGATCAATGCCCAGCTGCGGGTTCTGGGCCCGGAGCGGGACGTGCACAGCGGCGCGGTCTCGGGTGCCGCGCCCAACCCGGCGGTCGCCCTGTGCCAGTTGCTGGCCCGCCTGCACGACGAGCGCGGGCGGATCACCCTGCCCGGTTTCTACGACCGGGTGGTGGAGCGGCCGGGCGCCTACGCGGACCTGCCCTACGACGATCGGGACTGGCTGGCCCGGTCGGACAGCCGCCACATCGTGGGCGAGCACGGCTACACCGTGCCGCAGCGGTTGTGGGCGCGGCCGGCGGCCGAGGTGACGTCGCTGCTGTCGGGTGACCCGGTGGGTGCGGCGCGCGGCGCCGTCCCGGCGGTCGCCACGGCCGGGATCAGCATCCGGACGGTCGGGGACCAGCGGGCGTCCGAGGTGGCCGAGCAGCTGCGCCGGTGGGTGGCCGAGGCGATGCCGGAGGGCGTCGAGTACGAGCTGACCGTCGCTGAGGAGGTTCTGCAGGAGCCGTACCGGACGCCCGACGACCTCCCGGCCGCCGCCCTGCTGGCCGAGGCTATGCAGGAGGGCTTCGGCGTGCCGAAGGTGCACCGCATGGGAAACGCCGGCGGTGGCCCGGCCGACCTGCTGGCCCACCATGTCGGCGCTCCGGTGCTGTTCTTCGGCACCGGCCTGCCGGAGGACTGCTGGCACGACAGCGACGAGAGCGTCTCCATCGACGTCCTGCTGGCCGGCGCGGCGACCCTCGCCGGCTTCTGGGGCCGGCTGGCCGAGAAGTGACGGCCGCCCTCACGGTCGGGGTGAAGGAGGAGTTCCTCCTCGTCGACCCGGTCACCGGGCTCAACCGCGCGGTCGCCGACAAGGTGATCGCCGGGCTGCCGGACGCCCGCCCCGAACTGCGCCGCAGCACCGTCACGATGGTCGCCGGGGTGTGCGGCGAGCTGGCCGGCCTGCGGGGCGAGCTGGTGCGCCTGCGGCGGGACGCCGCGGAGGCCGCCGATGATGCGGGCGCCCGGCTGGTCGCGATCGGCGCCACACCGGTCGGCGAGGAGGACCCCGGTGTGGCTGCCGACGGCCGGCACCGGGCGATCGCCGACCGGTACGGCCCGGTCGCGCTCGATCCGGCGGTCTGCGGCATGCGCGTCTACGTCGGCGTCCCCGACCGGGAGGTTGGCGTGCAGGCGGTCAACCGGTTGCAGGTCTGGCTGCCGGTGGTCCGGGCCCTGACCGGCAACTCACCGCTCTTCGAGGGCAGGGACACCGGCTATGCCAGCTGGCGCTGTGCGCAGCTGCTGCGGTGGCCGACCATGGGTCCGGCGCCGTGGTTCGAGTCGGCCGGCGACTACGACAGGACGGTGGCCGAGCTGATCGCTTCGGGCGCGGTCTTCGACGAGCGGATGGTCTACTGGTACGCCCGTCTGGCGCACCGTCATCCGGCGATCGAGATCCGGGTCAACGACGTCTGCTCCGATGTGGACGACGCCATCCTGGCCACGGCGCTGATCCGGGCCTCGGTGACCAGTGCGATCGCCGCCGCGCACGCCGGGCGGCCCTCCGCGCGCCCGCGCGACTGTGTGCTCGCCGCGGCGCATTGGCGGGCCGCCCGCGACGGCCTCACCCACACCCTGCTCGACGTGCGGCTCGGGCGGACCCGGCCGGCCTGGGAGCTGGTCAGCGAGTTCTTCGCCGAGGTGAGCCCGGCGCTGCTGGAGGCCGGCGACCTCGACCTGGTCCTGCAGGGGCTGACCGGTCTGCGCCGGCGCGGCGACGGCGCGGCCCGGCAGCGAGCGATGCTCGGGCGCACGCACGATGTCGGCCGCATGCTGGCCGCGCTCAGCCGTGATACGCGATCGCTGCCAGCTTAGGGAGGAGCCAGGGCGCGATGAGCTTCTGCACACCGGCGGGCGTGTAGTGCAGGCCGTCGCTGCGGATGCGGAGCCCGTCGACGCTCCAGGTGAACTTGCCGTGCGGGCAGACCACCCGGTTGAGGTCGAGCACGGTTGCTCCGGTGCGCGCCGCCTCGGTGCGGAGCAAGGCGTTCCAGGCGTCCACCCGGGACGGCTGGTCCTCGGGATAGAGTCCGCCGTCCGGCTTTTCCGCCCGATGGGTGTAGGCGGCAGTCAGCAGCACGACCGCGGCGCCGCGTGAGCCGGCGATGCCGATCGCCTTCGCCAGCTGGCTCGACAGGTACCGGTCGTAGTCCGGGTCGCCGACGTGCTGATAGCGCCCTTCGTATTTGCGGTCCATCAGCTCCCAGCGGTTCAGCTCGATGACCGCCACGTCCGGGTTGTCCGCCCGCACGCCCTTCTGCCAGCGCTTCTGCCACGACGTGCAGCCGGGATAGTTGGTATGCGGGGTTCCCAGCTGGAGGATGTCCGGCAGGGTCGCGATGCCGCAGCCCTGGATGGCCCGGTCGCTGGTCCACATGCCGGGGTGGTCGGGCAGGTAGTCACCGATCACCCACGACACCGAATCCCCGAAGAAGGTCACCCGCGGCTGGTTGCCCGCATTTTTGGGTCGGCCGGGCCGATACATCGGCCCCGGTTGCCGTACGGCATGACGCGTGGCCGGCGGCGCAGCCGGCGCGATGATCACCGGGGCGGCCGCGGTGGCCGGAGCCGGCGGCGGTACGGCCGTCGCCGTCGCGATCGCGAAACCGATGACCGTGAAGGCCGCCGCGGTGGCGGTCAGTGCGAGGGGGCGCCGCAGGCCGCCGTGCCGGATCGGCTGCTCGATCAGGTGATAGCTGACGACCGCGACCGCGAGGGTTCCGGCGAGCCGCACCGCGAGCAGCGGCCAGCGCGAGAGCCCGGTGTCGTCGGCGTTCACGAACGTGAACAGGGGCCAGTGCCAGAGGTACACGCCGTAGGAGATCCGGCCGAGCCACACCAGCGGCGGCAGACCGAGGAAACGGGCGAGGAACGAGCCCGGCCGGAGCGTCACCGCGAGGATGAGCAGTGCGGTGGCGAGCGCCGCGGCGGTGAGCCCGCCGTGATACAGCCCGGCCGCCTGGTCGGAGGCGGCGTGCCCGAGCCAGACGAGCGCGGCCAGGCCGGCGAGCCCGGCGAGAGAGGCCCAGCGGCCGGCTTTCGGGGCGACGAGGACGGCGGCGGCCAGGGCGGCGCCGATCAGCAGGGCCTGGGCCCGGGTGTCGGTGCCGTAGTAGGCCCGCGAGATGTCCGCCGGACGGAAGAACCACGCGCACAACAGCTGGGAGATGACGGCGCCGGCGCCGCACACCACGATCAGGACCGTACGCGCGTGCCGGCGCAACAACAGCACGGCCGCCACGAGCAGCGGCCACACCAGATAGAACTGCTCCTCGATACCGAGCGACCACGTGTGCTGCAGCGGCGACGGCGCGGCCGTGGCGGCCACGTAGCCCGTCCCCCGGAAGATCATCCGCCAGTTGGCGACGTAGGCCAGCGCGGCGTACGCGTCGGTCCGCAGCAGCCGGAGCGCGTCGCCGTCCCCCTGCCACCGGAAGTGTGCGGCGATCACCGTGGCCAGCAGCACCGCCAGCAGCGCCGGCAGGAGCCGCCGCGCCCGCCGGAGCCAGAACCGCCGCAGGTCGATCCGGCCGCGGGACCGGTGCTCGTTCAGCAGCAGCGACGTGATGAGAAAGCCGGAGAGCACGAAGAACACGTCCACCCCGAGGAAGCCGCCGCTGATCCCGGCCACCCCGGCGTGGAAGAGCACGACGGCGGCGACCGCCAGCGCCCGGATCCCGTCGAGCGCCGGCTGGTAGGCGAAGGCACCTCCGGTCCGGAGCAGCGCCGGCTCGGTCCGATCCGGGCCCTCGCGTCTCAGCACGGGAAGCTGGACCGTCGGGCCGAGGTGGCCGCGGTCCGCGACGCCCAGCACGGCTGTGCTGTCGGGGTCGGGGTCGGGGTCGTGGCCGGGGCCGGCGATGACGGGCAGCTCGACCGTCCGGTCGGGATGGTGGCGCCTCACGGCCTTACCTCTTTCCGGGGGATCTTCCGCGTCAGCCGGGCCCGCGTACCACCGTCGCAGGGTTTTAAACCAGACCGTTGCGCTATTTCCACGTGACACAGGGTAGCCAGGCGCGGTGACAAACCCCGCACCGTCGGCGTGGGCGCCGTTGCGCGTCGCCGCCTTCCGCAGCCTCTGGCTGGCCCTGCTGGCCAGCAATATCGGCACCTGGATGCAGACGGTCGGGGCGCAGTGGTTGCTGGTCGAGAACTCCGGCACCGACACCCTGGTCGCGGTCGTACAGACCGCCAGCACGCTGCCGATCGTGCTGCTCGCCCTGCCGTCGGGCGCGCTGGCCGACACCCTCGACCGGCGGCGGCTGCTCATCGCCGTGCAGACTTTCCTGGTCGCGGTCGGCGTGCTGCTGACCGTGCTGACGCTGGCCGGCCGGATGCCGCCGGCGCTCCTGCTGACGCTGACCTTCGCGCTCGGCGCCGGGCAGGCGCTGACCGCCCCGGCCTGGCAGGCGATCATCCCCGAGCTGGTGCCCCGGCCCCAGCTGGCGTCCGCGTCCGCCCTCGGCGCGATCAGCATGAACCTCGCCCGGGCGGTCGGTCCGGCGGTCGCCGGTGTGCTGATCGCCCGGACCGGCGCCGGCGTGGTGTTCGCCCTGAACACGGTCTCCTTCGCGTACTTCGTGCTGGCGGTCTGGCGCTGGCACCCGCCGGACAACGGCCTCACCGACGCGCCCGAGCGCTTCTCGGCCGCGATGCGGGCCGGCGGCCGATACGTGCGGCATTCGCCGGTCGTTCGCCGCATCCTGCTGCGCGCCGCGGTCTTCCTGGTCCCCGGAAGCGCCCTGTGGGCGCTACTCCCCCTGGTCGCCAGCCGCCGGCTCGGCCTCGGCTCGGGCGGCTACGGGGTGCTGCTCGGCGCGGTCGGCGTCGGTGCGATCGCCGGCGCCGTGCTGCTCCCCCGGCTGCGCGCCCGCTGGTCGGTGAACCGGCTGCTCCTGGTCGCGGGGATGGTGTTCGCCGCGGTGCTCGTCGTGCTCGGTCTGGCCCGCTCGGAGGCCGCGATCGTGGTGGCGCTGCTGCCGGCCGGGCTGGCCTGGGTGATGGTGCTGTCCAACGTGAACGCCGCGATGCAGCTGTTCCTGCCGAACTGGGTACGCGCCCGCGGCCTGGCCGTCTACCAGATGATCTTCGCCGGAGGTCAGGCCGCCGGTGCGCTGCTCTGGGGTGCGCTCTCCGACGTCGCCGGCCTGGCCACCGCCCACCTCGCGGCGGCCGCCCTGATGGCGGCCGGGGTGGTCACGCTGCGCTGGTGGCCGATGCGGGACACCGCCGGGCTCAACCGGGACCCGGCCGTCTACTGGCCCGAGCCGCATCTCGAGTCGGAACCGGGGAGCCGGGACGGCCCGGTGCTGGTCACCATCTCCTACCCGGTGCGCCCGGAGCGCGAGGAGGCCTTCGTCAAGGCGATGGACGCCGTACGCCTGGGCCGGCTGCGGACCGGTGCCGTGCAGTGGGGGCTGTTCCGCGACATCGAGGAACCGGGACGGCTGGTCGAGGCGTACCTGGTGCCGAGCTGGGACGAACATCGGCGGCAGCACAGCGGCCGGCTGACGGGCAGCGACCAGGCGGCCGAGGAACGTGCCCAGGCCCTCGCCGACGGCCCACCCCGGGCCACCCACCTGCTGGCCACCTAATCGAGCGAGGCCCGGAAGAAGACCCGGACCAGCACTCGGAGGCCGAGCACGAAGGCGACGAAGAGCAGGACGTAGCCGAGGAAGGCGTACAGCGGGACCGTCGGGGTCAGCCGGGGGCCGGCCGCGCTGGTCAGCAGGATGATGGCACCCACGGCCGCCGCGGCGGCCAGGATGGTCAGCATCATCTGCTGGGCCAGGCCGGTGATGAACTGGCGGTCGCGGCGGTCCGCCAGCGCCCGCACCTGGATCGTCAGCCGGCCCTGCTCGGTGTCTTCGACGATCTTGTTGAGGCGCTGCGGCAGGCGCTGGAGGATCGGCAGCAGGCTCGCCAGCTGGCCCTCCAGGGTGTGGCGGACGGCGGCGGGTTCGAAGGCGTCGCGCATCAGGCGGCCGCCGGCCGCCTGGGCGGCGGCGAGCAGGTCGAAGCCGGGGCTGATCAGGCTCAGGGTGCCCTCGAGGGCGCCCATCGCGCGGAAGGCGGCCGCGACCTGGGCCGGCACCGCGAACCGGTGCCGGACGACCAGGCGGAACAGTGCGGTGAAGACGCCCGCCGCGGCGGCCGCGCCGGTGCGGTAGCGGACCATCAGCTCGCCGACCTCGCGTTCCAGGGTGCGCTGGTCGAGGTCCTCGGGACGGCCCAGCAGCTCGACCAGGGACGAGGCGGCGGCGATCGGGTCGTCGCGTTCGATCGCGTACAGCAGGAGGCCGAGCGCCGAGCGGGCGGTGCGGTCGAGGCGGCCGACCGCGCCGAAGTCGAGGAGGCCGACCGTCCCGTCCGGACCGATCAGCACGTTGCCGGGGTGCAGGTCGGCGTGGAAGACGCCGGTGACGACGATCTGCCGCAGCACCGAGCCGAGCAGGTCGGTCGCCAGGCGGCGCCGGTCGTCCGCAGCGAGATCGTGGAAACCGCCCGAGGCCGCCGACAGACGGGACATCACCAGCACGGTCGGCGAGGACAGGTCGGGAAAGGGGCGCGGCACGACGATGCGGTCGGACGACTGGAGCCCGGCCGCCACCGCCTGCGTGTTTTCCAGCTCGACCGTGTAGTCGAGCTCCTCGCGCAGCGACGCCGCGAACCCCTCGGCCAGCCGGCGCACGCCCAGCGACCGGCCCCACCCGGTCGTACGGTCGAGCCGGGCACCCAGGCGCACGATGATGTCGAGGTCGGCGGCGATCTGGTGGCGGGCGGCCGGGCGCTGAACTTTCACGACCACGTCCGTACCGTCGAGCAGGCGTGCCGAATGCACCTGGCCGACCGACGCGGCGGCCAGCGGGGCCGGCTCGATCGACGCGAAGACCGAGGAGATCGGCCGGCCGAGACCGTCGGCAATGGCCTTCTCGATCTGCGGCCAGGGCGCCGGTTCGGCCTGGCTCTGCAGCTTGCTCAGCTCGTCGATCAGGACCGGCGGCAGCAGGTCGCGGCGGGTGGAGAGGGTCTGACCGAGCTTGACGAACGCGACCCCGCCGTCCTCGAGCGCCCGGCGCAACGCGACCGCCGTCTGTCCCAGCCCGGGATCGGCGGGCAGCCGGCCCGGCCGCAGGAAACGGCCCAGCCCGTGCCGGACGGCGATGCCGACGATCGCCGTGTAGCGCCGGGTGCGCCGCCGCTGCCCGCGCCAGTTGCGCACCAGCGTGACGAGGCCGGGCACGGTGCCGGTGGGCAGGATCGCCTCGAGAATGACCAGCGCGGCCAGCCCGAGGGTGAACGTCCAGGCGATCGTGAGGACGACGAGCAGGACCGCGGCGGCCGAGCTGCCGGTCAGCCGGTCGCCGACCAGCAGGCCCGAGCGGTCGCCGACGAACTGCAGGATCGGCGGGCTGACCGCGACCAGCACCAGTCCGAACACGACGGACCGCCACCAGCCGACCGGCACGCCCAGGATGCGCCGGGCCAGCCCGGCCAGCAGCAGCACCGACACCACCCAGAACAGGACCACGACCAAGCCGTTGACCAGCGCCATGAGAGCCCCCGCCTCACGATATCGGCTCCGGGTCAGCCGATGGCGTCCTCGACCGTCGGGTGCAGCGCGAGTATCCGATGGAGATTGACGACCTTGATAACCGTGTCGACGGGCGCCCGCACGTCGGCCAGCCGCAGGTCGGTGCGTTTGTGCAGCTCGACGAAGAGCCGCAGCCCGCTGGAGTCGCAAAAGGTGAGCGTGCCCAGGTCGAGCACGAGCCGGGTCGCACCGGCGGTCAGTGCGGCGTCGGCGGCCGCATCGAGGATGTGCAGGCTGTCGCGGTCGAGTTCGCCCCTGGCGGTCAGCAGGGTGACCCGGTCGTCGACCTGGGCGGCGCTCACCCACAGCAGCTCGTCGGTCATGAGTTCCCCTCCTGCGCGACCTTGGGCACCGTTTTCAAGGCGGCTTCGGCCGACCACTGTACGAGCATCAGCGTGGCGTCGTCGGCCGGCGGTCCGTCCTGGTGTTCCAGGACCGCGTGGACCAGCCGCCGGAGCGTCTCGGGGGCGGGCAGCCCGAACGCGGCGTTCTGCTCGGCCAGGTCGACCAGGCGCTTCACCCCGAAGCGGTCGCCGTCCGCCGTACGCGCCTCGGTGACGCCGTCGGTGTGCAGGAGCAGCCGGTCGTCCGGTTCGAGCATCTCCTCTCCCACCTCGAGCTGCGGATCGTCGAGGCCCAGGGGCATGCGGCGGCCGTGCGTGAGCTCACGGGCCACCCGTCCGCCGCGCAGCACCAGCGGCGCCGGATGGCCGGCGTTGACGTAGCGGACGCGGCCGGTGTCGAGGTGGAGTTCGGCCAGCACCGCGGTCGCGAACCGGCTGTCGGTGAACTGCCCGGTCAGCGCGGCGTCGGCGGCGCGCGCCTGCTCGTACAGCCCCCGACCGGCCCGCCGGGCGGCCCGCACCGCCGACAACGCCACCGTGCACGCCAGGCCGGCTTCCAGGCCTCGACCGGCGCCGTCGAGGATCGCCAGGTGCAGGAACGGCCCGTCGAACGAGTAATCGAACCCGTCCCCGCCGACCTCGTAGCAGGGCTGGACGACCGCGCTGACCACCGCCCGCCGGGTGCTCGCGGTCAGGGGCGGCAGCACCCGCCACAGCAACTCGGACGCGGTCGACATCGGGCGCGTGCGGCGGCTCCGCTCGAGCAGCTCGCCGCGGCTCGTGATGGTGGCGATGAGGTGCCCGACCAGCCCGGCGATCAGCTCACAGTTGCGCACGAGGTCGGGCGCGGCGGGGCCGGTCGCCACGAACTCCATCACACCGAGGCGGTCGGTGCCGTCGACCATCGGGACCCACCACCGGGTCGCGCCGCCGTCGTCCGACTCGGCCGACCGCACCCGCCCGAAGACGCGCCCGGCCAGCGAGCCGTCCACCGGCAGCGGCTCCGGCATGACGGCACCCGCCTGCGGGAGCGGGTGCAGCGCCTTCTGCTCGTAATCCACGACCCAGATCCGGGCGTGCAGACCGGCCCGGGACACCGCCGCCTCGATCGCCGGCGGCAGGTCGTCCGGCTGCCAGAGGTGAACTCCGCCCAGAATCTCGCGGAGCACCTCCAACCACCGCACATCGGTCGCATGATCCATGGCGACACCCTAGCCCCGCGCCGGCTGGATCAGCTGGCGAGGACCAGGGCGAGCGGTCCGGTTCGGGTCTTCTTGGCCTCGTACATCGCGGCGTCGGCCCGGGCGACCAGGTCGTCCGGGCCGGCGCCGCCCGGCCGGGACCAGGCCACCCCGACACTGACCTGCGGCACCAGGACGTGGCCGTCGAATTCGACCGGGCTGTCCGAGAGCGCGGCGAGCAGGTCGGTGCCGATCTGCCGGGCCTGCGCCGGTCCGGCCACGTCGCGGCAGATCACCAGGAACTCGTCGCCGCCGATGCGGCCGACCACCCCGGACCCGCCGATCGCCAGGCGCAGCCGGGCCGCGACGTGGGTGAGCAGGCGGTCGCCGGCGGCATGGCCGTACCGGTCGTTGACCTGCTTGAAACCGTTGAGGTCGCAGAAGACGACCGCGGTGCCGGCGCCGTCGGCCGGATCCTCGAGCGTGGCCAGCGTCGCGGCCCGGTTGAAGCAGCCGGTCAGCGGGTCGTAGGTGGCGCGGTGGCGCAGTTCCTCGCGGAGGCGCACCTCCTCGGTCACGTCGGCCAGGCAGATGATCGCGCCGGTCACCGCGCCGGTGTCGTCGGTGAGCGCGCGCAGGTTGGCGCGGATGCGGCGTCCGTCCCGGCCGTACTCCAGATCGGCGTCGCCGGCGGAGGCGAGCACCTCGGTGACGGCGGCCGCGATCGCGTCGAGCCGGAGCGGGTCGCCGACCCGGGCGCCGGCGAGCCGGGCGGCCCGGTCGTTGACGAAGCTGACCCGGCGGTCGGCCCCGACCTGCAGGATGCCCATCGGCAGCGTCTCGGTGAGCCGCCGCATCAGCTGCTCGGCCGCACGCACCGCCTCCTGGGCCGCCATCTCGTCGGAGATGTCGAGCATCTCGGCCACCACGCCCGGGTGCTGCGGGTCGGCCAGGTGGTTGTGGTTGGTGATCTCGAACCAGACCGCGTGCCCGTCGCGGTGCAGGTGCCGCAGACGCACCCGGCGGGCCGCACCGGCCGGGGTCGAGAGCATGTCCATCCAGCTGGCGATCGCCCGCTCGTGGTCGTCCGGGTGCACCAGGTCGAGGCTGCGCCTGCCGATCAGCTCGTCCGGCGCGTACCCCAGAAGCGGCCCGACCTCGGACCCGGCGCCGGTGATCACCGCCGTCTGGTCCTTGTGCACGACGACCAGCCGCGGCCGCACCTCCTGGTGCGGGATCAGCGTCGCCTCGTGCTCCTCCATGCCGGTCAGCAGCCCGACGAAGATCCCGAGACGGTGGGTGAGGTCGATGATGTGCAGCCGCACCTGCCGTTCCGGTGCGGCGATCGGATGTACCAGGCAGTTGGCGACGCCCTCGTTGAGCGCCCGGTGCCAGGCGTCGATCACGGTCCGCTGGTCGTCCGCGATGACCAGGCCGAGCGCCGAGGGCGGCCCCTCGATCGGCCGGTGACCGGTGCGGGTGAGTTCCTCCGGCAGGTCGGTGAACAACCCGGTCGGTGCGATCGCCGCGATGAAAGTGCCCGGGTGCTGCGCCAGGGTCGCTGCGAGCACGGCCTCACGGCCGGCGGGGTCGAGCTTCGGTTCATCGGCCATGGCTAACTGCATCGGTCGCCCAAGCGTCGGGCTGAGCCTTTTTCGTACGCGGGGGCACCGTTCACCCCATCGAGGGCCGTCCCCGCCGTTTCGACCCGGTGCCGGGCATCGAGCGGTTCCGCAGCCGGCTGCACCGGCACCTGGAGCTGCGCGACCTCGCCGGACCGCGACCGGCCCCGGTGGGTGCCGGCCGGCGCGCGACCCTCACCACACGTTGAGGGCCAGCAACTGGCGGCCGGCCGCGGTGAGCCGGTGGGTCGCTAGCCCGCGGCTGCGGTCGGTGACGACCAGGCGGGCGGCCCGCAGCACCGCGAGATGCTCGGACGCGGTGGCCGGGCTGATCCGGATCTCGGCGGCCAGGGCCATCGTGCCGGGGGCCCGGTCGCCGGCGAGCGCGGCCATCAGACGGGCCCGCGTCTCGCCCAGCAGCCGCCCCAGCGAGGACGGGCCGCCCGGCGGCCGGCCGGTCACGAGCGGGACCAGCGCCGGATAGGCGATCAGCGTCGGCTGATCGTCGGTCCACTGCACGCGTACCTCGTCGAGCAGCCACGGCGACGGGACGAAGATCAGGCCGCGGCCGCCCGACCGGGCCGTGTAGTCGTACGGCCGGTCCAGCTCGAGCGTCATGCCGCGCAGCCGCAGCGACGGGTGCAGGTCGTTGATCGCGGCGGCCAGTCCCCGCGCGGCGCTCTGCTGCGAGCGCGCGGCCACATCGGCGTCGCGCACCAGGTCGATCTGATGCCGGTAGGGCTCGATCGCGACCGCGTGCAGCGACCGCATGCCGGCGCTGACCTCCTGGAGGGCGTCCACGTGTCCGTCGGCGATCGCCCGGACCGGGACCGGCACCGACCGGGTGTCCACGAAGTCTTCGGCGTACGTGGCGAGGACCGACCGGGGCCGGGTCAGGATCCACTCCATGGCGTCGTCGAGCGAGTGGGCCGGCGGCACCTCGAAGTCGAACGCCGGCCCGGTCGGGGGCGAGAGCGCGAGAACGACGCCGCTCGAGGCGGGCAGCCGGGGAACGACGGCGCGGTGCCAGTCGGCGAGCCAGGGAATGCCCCGGCGTCGTAGCGCCCGGCCGGCCGCCATGATGTCGTCCATCGGCCCGGGCCGGGTCTCGAAGCGGGCCGTCAAGAGGTCTGGTGGCTGTAGTTCGAGACGCCACATAGGACGACAGCCTATCGATGTCTGTCAAGCAATTCGGCCTCAACCGAAGTCTCTTCCGGGGCCCGGTGAAGCTCCCTAACGTCGTTCGTGTGCCCACAGCCCTTGCGGGCCGGGCACGCGCACGGACGTACGGGGGGATGGCCGGTCGGCCGCGAGGCTGACCGGCCATCAGGGGCCTTGCATCCTGCAATATATCGCATACTGTATGCGGCATGCCGGTTCCCGTTTCCAGCGCACCCCCGAACCGCACGCTGCTCCGGGAGCACGCCTTCCACGCGCTGCGCGCCGCGATCGTCGACGGCACGCTGACCCCCGGCGAAAAGCTGGTCGACACCGAGCTGTGCGCCTGGCTCGGCGTCAGCCGCACGCCCGTCCGCGAGGCGCTGGCCCACCTCGAGAAGACCGGCCTGGTGCAGATCAAACCCGGCCGCCGCACGGTCGTGGCCCCGCTCGACGCCCGCGCGGCCGTCGAGGCGCAGGCGGTGGCGGCAAGCATGCACGAACTGGCGGCCCGGGCGGCCGTCCCGCTGCTGATGGACTCACATGCCGCCGCGATGTCGGCGGCGAACGAAGCCTTCGAAAGCGCGCTGACGGCCGGTGACGTCGACGCCGCGATCGCCGCCGACGACACGTTCCACCGGGTGTTCGTCGAACTGGCCGGCAACCGCATGGCCGCCGCGATCCTCGACGACGTCACCCCGCTGCTGCGGCGCATGGAGCGGGTCCGCTTCGGCGCGCTCGCCGGGCGGTCCTCGGTCGCCCAGCACCGTTCGATCGTGAACCTGGCCCGGGCCGGGGACGCCGAGGGCGCGGCCGCCGTCGTCCGCGCCAACTGGCTCACGCTGCGACCAGTACTGGAATGAGGACGCCATGTCACTCGACGACTTCGACCGCTACCCGCTGCTGTTCGGGCCCAGCCCGGTGCACCGGCTCGACCGGCTGACGGCCCACCTCGGCGGCGCCCAGATCTGGGCCAAGCGGGAGGACTGCAACTCCGGCCTCGCCTACGGAGGCAACAAGACCCGCAAACTCGAATACATCGTGCCGGACATCCTGGCCAGCGGCGCCGACACGCTGGTGTCGATCGGCGGCTACCAGTCCAACCACACCCGCCAGGTCGCCGCGGTGGCGGCCAAGCTCGGCCTGAAGGCCCGGCTGGTGCAGGAGAAGTGGGTCGACTGGCCGGACGTGGTCAACGACAAGGTCGGCAACATCCTGCTCTCCCGGATCATGGGCGCCGACGTACGCCTCGACCCGGCCGGCTTCGACATCGGTCTGCGCGACTCGTGGGAGAGAGCTCTCGACGAGGTGCGGGCGGCCGGCGGCACGCCGTACGGAATCCCGGCCGGCGCCTCCGAACACCGCCTGGGTGGCCTGGGTTTTGCCCAGTGGGCCCGCGAGGTCGAGGCGCAGGAGGCCCAACTCGGCGTCTTCTTCGACACGATCGTGGTCTGCACGGTGACCGGCTCCACCCACGCCGGCATGATCGCCGGCTTCGCGGGCCAGAAACGCCCCCGGCGGGTCATCGGCATCGACGCCTCGGCCACCCTGCAGAAAACCCGCGCCCAGGTCGCCCGCATCGCCCGGCACACCGCTTCGCTCATCGGCCTGGCCCGCGACCTCCACGACGACGAGATCACGGTGCTCGAGGGCTGGGCCGGCGACCTCTACGGCATCCCGGTCCGCTCCACGATCGACGCGATCCGCCTCACCGGCTCACTGGAGGGCATGATCATCGACCCGGTCTACGAGGGCAAGTCGATGGCCGGCCTGATCGACCTGGTGACCACCCGCGACATCCCGGCCGACGCGACAGTGCTCTACGCCCACCTGGGCGGGCAGCCGGCCCTGAACGCCTACGCGGGCGCCTTCCCCTGGGCCTGAGCGGGTGTTTCAGCGAGGTGCCGAACGGCGTCCTTTTGGGAGTGCCTGATGGTCTGGTGGGTCGTCAGGGTGCTTGCACATCGACCGGTCCGGGTGTTCCTGGCGGCAGCTGCCGGTCGACTTCCCGTCCCGGCAGACCGTCTACGGCTGGTTCCGGCAGTGGAAGGAACGCGGGGTCATCGAGCGGATCCTCGACGAGCTGCGCGGGCAGATCCGGATCGCCGAGGGGCCGATTTCGTCAGGCTGCGGTCGCATCCCAACCGGAGACGAACCACTGGACTGCTCCGGTGGCCGGATCGTACGACGGCCGGTTGACAGTGCCGATGTTGCCGCCGTAGACGTGGATCCCGACGGTGGGCTCCTTGCCGACGGCGGCGACCGCGTGGACGTCGTCGTCGGTTGTGCAGCACACGGTGACTTGCCCGCGTTCCCACACGTGCTCGCCGGCCGGGGTCAGGGCTCGGCCGACCGCGGCGACGGGCTTGAGGTAGCGGATCTCGCGTTCGGCTCCCGCGTAGATCCCGACGACGCCCCAGGTCTCGTGTCCGTGCACGGGCGTGCGTTGACCCACGTTCCAGACCACGGACGCCAGGCACCAGCGGTCGTCGGGAGCGACGTAGAGCCGGTACGTGACGTGGCGGTCCGGCGATGGTCGGACAAACTCCGGCGGAAGTCGGAAGCCGCCGGCCAGAAGGGCGGACAGCCGCTGCGCGACCCGCTTCGTGATCTCGTGCTGGTCGTCGCTGCTGCCGACCACGAGCCCGATGTCGTCGATGAAGGTCTGCAGCACGGCTCAGACCCCCGCACGGGTGAACGTCAGATGGGTGACGCCGCTCGGCGAGGAGGTGGCCTCGACCCGGTAATCCTTCTCGAGGCCCTCGAGCCCGGTCCAGAGGCGTACGCCCCGGCCGAGCAGGATCGGGACCACCGCGACGTGCATGTGGTCGACGAGCCGGGCGGCCAGGAAGTCTCGGATCATGGTTGGGCCGCCGCCGATGCGGACATCCTGCCCGCCCGCGGCCTCACGGGCCGCCTTGAGCGCCTCGGCGGCCGGGGCGTCCAGGAAGTGGAAGGTGGTACCGCCCTCCATCTCGATCGACGGGCGCGTGTGATGGGTGAGGACGAAGACGGGTGTGTGGAACGGCGGGTTCGGACCCCACGCGCCCTTCCAGTCCGGGTCCTCGTGCCATCCGGGGTAGCCCCACTTCCCGGCACCCATGATCTCGGCGCCGATCCCTCCATCGAACTGCTGGGCGAAGACGTCGTCGACGCCGCCACTACCGCCTGGCTCGTCGAGGCCGCACCACTACCTGGTAGCGAACATCCACTCGTGCAGGCTGTCCCCGGCGTGACCGAAGTGTGCGTCGCGGCTCTGACCTTCGCCGGTACCGAAGCCGTCGAGTGAGATGGAGAAGTTCTGGACGCGGGCGAGTGACATGGCGCTGCTCCTTCGCTTACTTCGGCGGTTGTGTCCTGACGATGGCCTTCCCACGGTCATGACGTCCAATGTCAAAATTGCCAAGAGCTGGCGCAGCGGGCGACCGAGATCCTCGGGCGGCTGAACGCCGCATCGGTCGAGCTGGCCGCCCGGGTGGGCCTTCGCGCCGGCCCGGTACGACTCGCCGGTTTCCAAACGGTCCTCAGCACGCTCGTACCGAAGGCGGCCGCCGAGCTGCGCCGGTCGCACCCGGGCATCGAGCTGAACCTCGTCGACGCCCATCCGGCCGAAGGGCTGGACATGCTGCGTTCCGGACACGTCGACATCGCACTGATCTTCCGGAACGCCGACGCTCCGCCCACCGAGGAGGACGGGTTCCGGCTCACCCACCTGCTGGACGACCCTCTCTACCTCATCAGTGACCGACCCCATCAGCGTCTGCAGGACCACCGTGACTCCGCCTGGGTCGGCGGCTGCGAACGCTGCAGAGCCGCCACGATCGCGGCCTGCGAGCGCGCCGGCTTCTCCCCGCGCATTGCCTTCACCTGCGACGACACCGTCATCGCCCAGGCCGTGGTGGCCGCCGGAATGGGCGTCGCGATCGTCAACGGACTCGCGTTGCATGCCCACCGGGCGCCGAGCGTCCACGCCACAGCACTCACCGACCGCCCGCGCCAGATCTACGCCGCCACGTACGGCGACCCGCCGGACCCACCCGCCACGACCGCGCTGATCGAGATCCTGGCAGCAGCCGCGAAGAAACTCGGTCAGTACGACAGCCCGGGTCGTTATGTAGATGCCGTTTGACGGATGGCGTCGCCCCGTCGGTGGAAGTGGCTGGTCTTGGCGCGGGCTCGGTGCCTGCGGCGGCGCTGTTGGCGATGAATCGGGCGTGGGCGGAAACGCCCGCGCCTGCCGACGCGGCTCCACCCGGCCGAACCGACCCGCGATCGCCGCGAACCCCGGTTTCGAACTCCGCCAGCCACTCCTCGACAGCCACGCCGCGCCCAGCGGCCGCCGCATGAGTGAGGGGTGCGGTCAGGATCGCCGCACCACGCCTCTCTCGCCGATAATCAATACTCCGGCGGGAAGTGTCACGAGGCCAGGATATTTTTGCTCGACCGCCGTCCGGTTGTATGCCTCGAAATCCTTCTTTGCGTCAGCAGTGATGCCTACGATCTCGATCACGAAGTTCTGTGCCTTCGTCAGCGTCCCGTCTTTACCAAGATAAATATCGGTGCACTTGAGATGATTGGCTCTTTGTAAATCGCACAGCTTGTCCGACGGATTGTATCGGTGCGAGTTGGTGTCATAGACGACGATGGTGATTTCGAAGCCGGGAGGCACCGAGTTCACGGTCGCTTCCAACCCGCCGTACCTCTGACCGTCGACCGGTTCGTTCTCGGTCGGTGTCCGTATCTCCACCGTGACCGGTTGGCGAGTCAGGCCCTGATAGACCTGCATGGCCGCGAGGACCGCGACGACGAGCGACAGCGCTGCCACCAGCCTCCAAGCCACAAGATAGCGTCTGCGAGTGACGGTCAGGCTGCTTGGCTGGGCGCCCGATGCCGTTGGCGGAGGACGCTTCGAGATCCAATGCTGAATAATGGCTGCGGCGACGGCACCGAGGGCGCCTATAACACTGACTATGATATCGCTGAGTGAGATCGACGCGATCATAGAAAGACCTCCCTCGGCGCGGCGCCTGTGCCGAAGCAGCATTCCCCGCGCCATGGATTCTTTACCGAATGGCGCTGTCAGGAATGCGACACCCCTTTCGTGTCAGTTATCGAGCGGCAAGCGTCGCGCTATTTCTCCACGAAAGGGTTACTTGTTGCAGAGCACGTCCTGAGTCACCCGGACTTCCGGCTTCTTGTCGTCGCTGCCGTGGCACCCCGACAGCGCCACGAACGCAGCGACCCCAGCGAGAACATGCCGAGCCATGCTCGACGCTGGGCGACGACCGGCGTCTCCGGCACGACATGCTATCCGTGCGGCCAGTATCGACGCTGGGCTATTGACACCTTGACCGGTGCGATCGAGGCTGAACGACGCTATGTGTCGGGTGTGTTACTCGATCTAGGGGGCGTCGTTGTGATCCGCAGGCTCTCCGTGCTTGCTGCCGTGCTGTTGGGGCTGGTCACCGTGCCGGGGACGGCGCTGGCCGCGCCCAAGCCGGCCGACATAAAAGGACAGACCGTGCGGGCCGGTCATCTGCGGGTGCAGGTGCTCAGCCCGACGCTGCTGCGGCTGGAGTACGCCGCCGACGACCGTTTCGAGGACCGGCCGACGTTCAACGCGGTCGACCGCAGTCCGGGACGTACGTGGTTCCAGGCTCGCGTGGAAAAGGGCGAGCTCAACGTGCGCACCAGCGCGGTCACCCTTCGCTACAAGCTGGACAGCGGCCCGGTCGGCGCGGCCAACACCACGCTCGATCTGGGCCGGACCCGGATTCACCCCGACTTCAAGACCCAGCCGGGCAACACGCTGGGCGGCTGGTACCGCGGCCTGGACTACTACGCCGGGCAGGCCGGACCGGTCGACCAGCTCACTCTGCACCCGGGGCTGCTCGACAAGGACGGCTGGTACCTGCTCGACGACACCGCCACCGCCGTGAAGACCGCCGACAACTGGGTCGCGCCCCGGCCCGCGCGTACGAGCGCCTATCAGGACGGTTACCTCTTCGGCTACGGCCACGACTACACGCAGGCCCTCAAGGATCTGCGGACGCTGACCGGGCCGTCGGTGCTGCCGCCGGAGTGGGCGTTCGGCACCTGGTTCTCGAAGTACAACGCGTACAGCACGAACGACTACGAGACGTCGCTGCTGCCGGCCTTCCAGCAGCACCAGGTGCCGCTCGACTCGCTGGTCGCCGACACCGACTGGAAGGCGCCCAACCAGTGGGCGGGCTGGAACTGGAACAGCAGCCTGTTCCCCGATCCGGCGGCCTTCATCAAGGACCTTCAGAAGCGCGGGATCAACCTCACCCTCAACGTGCACGCGGCGATCAGCGGGGACGACCCCAAGTTCGCGCAGGCGCAAGCCACGGCCAAGGGCAAGCTGCAGCCTTCGACGAACAGTTTCGCCCCCGATCCGTACCGCTTCGACTGGGGCGACCCCGACCAGGCGGCCGCCTTCGAGCAGCTGCACCAGCCGTTCGAGAAGGACGGCGTACGCCAGTGGTGGCTCGACTACTGCTGCGACGACAGCACCGTGAGCACCCCCGGCGTCACCCCGGACAGCTGGGTCAACGAGCTGTACCGGCGGGACGGCGAGGCCCGCGGCCTGCGTGGCTTCGCCCTCTCCCGGATCGGCTCGTCGTTCCCGGCCTACACGACGGTCGGCGCCTCCGGTCCGTGGGCCGAGCACCGCAGCACCGTCCACTTCACCGGCGACACCGAGGCCAACTTCGCCACGCTGGCCTTCGCCGCCGCGATGACACCGGGCGAGGGCGCGAGCATCGGCCAGTCGTACGTCAGTCACGACATCGGCAGTTTCGCCGGCAAGCACGACAGCGACGACCTCTACCTGCGGTGGATCCAGCTCGCCGCCTTCCAGCCGATCCTGCGGCTGCACTCGGACCACGGCGACCGGCTGCCCTGGGAGTATTCCGACGCGGTAAGCGGCCCGGCGGCCGACTTCCTGCGGCTGCGCGAGTCGCTGGTTCCTTACCTTTACACGGCCGCGCGACAGAACTACGACACCGGCCTGCCTATGACCCGGGCGCTCTACCTGACCTGGCCCGGGCAGGATCAGGCCTACCAGCACGACACGGAATACACGCTCGGCGATTCGCTGCTGGTCGCGCCGGTCACGACGCCGGGGCTTTCGACCACCGGTTCGGTCTGGTTCCCGCCCGGCACCTGGACCGATTTCTTCACCGGCGAGACGTTCCGTGGCCCGGCCACCCGCACGGTCTCGGCGACGCCGTCGCACATGCCGGTCTATGTGCGGGCGGGCGGCATTCTCGCGCAGCGCGACGGTTCGGTGAACGTCGCCCATCAAAACCATGCGCAGCTCACCCTCACTGCCTATCCGCACGCTTCCGGCCAAATTTCGGTGTACGAGGACGCCGGTGACGGCCTCGCTTACCGGACCGGCCAGTCGGCGCGGATTCCGGTGCGCTACAACGAGGGCCGGTTCTCGTCGATGACCGTCGGGCCGGTCGTCGGCGGCTACCCGGGCGCGCCGGCTTCCCGGAGCTACACCGTCGCTTTCGCCGACGTGAGCAAACCCCACGTGGTCACCGTGGACGGACGGCCGGCTCCATGGACGTACGCCGGGGCGAAGCACCTGCTGACCGTGACCGTTCCGGCGGTGGCGTCCGGCCGGCGGGTGACCGTGGCGCACGACGGCGCGGCCCTGACGCTCGGCCAGCAACCGGCCGTCGACGTCAACTTCACCGCCCCGGACGGGCTGCAGTCGGGCGCGAAGAGCACCCTGGTGACGACCGCGCACAACAGCGGGCCGGGTACGGTCACGAACGTGGCGGCCACGGTCGACGCGCCCGCCGGTTGGGTCGTCACGCCGCGCGGGGCGACCACGGCGGCGGCCCTCGCGCCGGGAGCCACTTTCACCGCGACCTACGACGTGGTCCCGTCGGGCCCGTCACCCCGTAGTGCGAATGTGACAGCCCACGTCGCGTACAAGAATCCGGATGGAACCGCGGCGAGCCTGCCCGCCGCTCTCACCGTGCCCCTTCGCCCGGTCGCGGTGACCTTCCGGGTGGCGGCGCCGCCGGGCACGCCGCCCGACGCCACGCTGTACGTGCCCGGCAGCATCGCCCAGCTCGGGCCGTGGGATCCGGCCAAGCAGCCGATGACCTATCGGGGCAACGGCATCTGGGAAGCCACGGTGTCCATCCTGGACGGTACGGATGTGCAGTACAAGTACACCCGCGGCAGCTGGGAGACGGTCGAGGAGTGGGGCTCGATCACCGGCACCAACAACCGCGGCGTCACCATCGACGGCGGCATCACGCACACGATGCTGGTCGACGACACCTCGACCGATCCGTCCACTCCGGACATTCACCGGGCGATCCAGTTCTGGAGGGATCCGCTCGTGGTCTCGACCGCCGCTGCCGCGAACGCCGTCACGGTGAAGTTCCAACGCGACATCCAGCCGTCGGGCGCGGACTACGCGGGTGCGGTGACGGTGACCGGGCCGGCGGGCGCGGTGTCCGGCACGGTCGCCGAGACCGACCCGGGCACGCTGGTCTGGACTCCGGCCGCACCACTGCCGGCCGGTTCCTATTCGGGCGTCGTCTCCCAGGTCAACAGCGCCGTTTCGGACGGGGTGCCGATCGCCAAGCCCTACACGTTCAGTTTCACCGTCAGCTGAGGTGGGCCGAACCCTCGCCGGGTGAATCCTGCTCGGCGAGGGGTGCAAACGGATGACGCAGCCGATCCATCGCGGCCTCACCGCGGTCGGAGGCGCGCGGCGGCGGCTTTTCTTCCCGCGCAGTGGGCGGGGGAAGAAACTGCGGGTCTGGCGTGGTGATGGCAGCCATGCGGCGCCTTTCCGGGAAACACTACGAACCTGAACTGACCGAGGGGTGAAACGCCGAACGGCGGCCCGCTGAACCAGTCGGGCCGCCGTGGCAGAGCGTGGATCAGAGCGGGCGGATGTCCGCCGCCTGGGGGCCCTTCGGGCCCTGGGTGATGTCGAACTGCACCCGCTGATTTTCTTCGAGGCTGCGGAAACCGCTGGCCGAGATCGCCGAGAAATGGGCGAACACGTCGGCGCCGCCACCGTCCGGGCTGATGAAGCCGAAGCCCTTGTCGCCGTTGAACCACTTCACGGTGCCTTCAACCATGTCTGCTCCCCTTGTGAGCTCTTCGAGATCGCCCTGCGCAATCTCGCGCGCCACCGCGTTGATCACCCGCGTCGGAACCGACACAAAAAACGAAAAGCGCCCGATGGGTTCAGATAACCCGTCAGGCGCCGTAAACGTCTGTGGAAACCAAAACTGCAACGAGGTCACCGTATCACGGCCTCGCCGCACGGCGCCGCTCATCCCAGGCGGTTCAGCCACTCGTCGAGCAGCTGACGCTCGGCGGGGGTGAACTCGGTCAGGTCGGGCAGCGCCGCGCGCAGGGTCACCGCGGCCGCCGCCGGACCGGTGCCGGTCGGCGGCCGGTCGCCGGTGAGGACGACCCCGCAGACCGACTCCCAGGCCGCGGTGGACAGGCCCTCGTCACGCTCGCCGGCGGGCTGCTCGATGAGCGTGAACACCACTCCCGTGCCGGCCGCGCGGACCAGTTCCTCGGCCCTCCGCTCGGAAACCCGCAGGCGGCCCGCGGCGGCGACCCGGCGGATGCGCTCGCGGAGCACCCGGGTGCCCCGCTCGGCGGCGGCCTGCCCGTCCGGCGTGCCGAGGGCGGTGTGCATCAGCCGGAAGAGTGCCGGGTTGGCCAGCCCGAAGCCGACGTGCAGGTCCCACCCCGCACGCAGCGACTCGACCGGGTCGGCGCCGGGGTCGAGGTGCTTCTGGTCGACGTAGTTGGCGAGTCCGTGCTCGACGACGGCGTCGAGCAGCCCGTTCTTGTCGCCGAACAGCCGGTAGATCGTCGGCGCCTGCACCCCGGCGGCCAGCGCCACCGACCGGGTGGTGACCGCCTCGGGGCCGCCGGACGCCAGTAGTTGGGCGGCGACTTCGATCAGGTTGGTGCGGCGATCGTCCGGCATGTTAACGAAGATAACAGGTTTTGTTATCGGCTTGATTCCACTGCTAACGTGGTCTTGTTATCAACGATCACATCGGGAGAACTCATGATCGTCATCACCGGTGCCACCGGCGCGCTCAATGGCGCCACGGTCGAACACCTGCTGTCCCGCGTGCCGGCCTCCTCGATCGGCGTCAGCGTGCGCGACGTCGCCAAGGCCCAGCACTTCGCCGACCGCGGGGTGCGGGTGCGGCGCGGTTCGTACGACGACCCGGCCGCCCTGCGCGACTCCTTCGCCGGCGCCGACCAGGTGCTGCTGGTGTCGTCGAACGACCCGGCCGCCGACCAGATATCGCTCCACCGCACCGCGATCGACGCCGCGGTGGCCGCCGGCGCCTCGCGCATCCTCTACACCAGCCACCAGCACGTGGGCGCCTCGAGCCCGTTCCCGCCGGCCCGCGACCACCTGGCCACCGAGCAGCTGCTCGCCGCGTCGGGCGTCGCCTGGACCTCGCTGCGGAACGGCTTCTACGCCCACACGCTCGACTGGCTGCTCGGGCCGTGGCGCTCGACCGGCGTCATCGCCGCACCCGCCGACGGACCGGTCTCGTGGACGTCCCGCGCCGACGCGGCCGAGGCGGCGGCGGTCATCCTGGCCACACGAAAGCTCGACGGGCCGGTCACGCTCACCGCCGCTTCCGCCGTGACGTTCGACGACATCGCCGCGACCGCCTCCTCGCTCGCCGGCCACGAAATCAAGCGGGTGGTGGTGGACGACGAGGAGTGGGTCGCCTCGCTGATGGCCGGCGGAACGTCCGAGTTCATGGCCCGGTTCCTGCTCTCGACGTTCCAGGCCGCCCGGGCCGGCGGCTTCGCCGGAACGAGCCCGCTCCTGGCCGAACTGCTCGGTCGCGAACCGCAGACGGTCGCCGAGCTGCTCGCCGCCTCCTGATAGTGTTGCCACAAACAGAGCGATAGCTCTGTTTGAAGGAGACCTGGTGCCGAGACTGACCGACGCGCGCAAGGAGCTCCGGCGCACGCAGATCGCCGAGGCGGCCATGCGCTGCTTCAGCCGCAGCGGACTGGAGCGCACCTCGATCGCCGACATCACGGCCGAATCCGGGTTGTCGCCCGGGTCGATCTACACCCATTACCGCAGCAAGGCCGAACTGGTGCAGGCGGCCGCCCGCCGGGCCCTGTCCGAGCGGGCCGCCGTCATCGACGAGTGGGTCGCGAGCGACGCCCCGCCCGACCCGGACGAGCTGCTGGCGAGGCTCGTCGCGAGCAAAGATCCGGCCGCCGCCCGGGTCGCCGTGCAGACGTGGGGCGAGGCCACCACCGACCCGGCGATCCGGGCGATCGTGGTCGACATGATCGAACGCACCCGGGCGATGCTGCGCGACTGCGTCACCGCGTGGCTGGTCAAGGTCGAGCACGAGAAGCCGGCCGCCGCCCGCGAGCGGGCGAAGCCGATCGCCGAGCGCGTGTCCGCGCTCTACCTGGCCCAGCTGCTGGCGGCCGGCCTGCAATCACCGACCGAGGAGACCATCTGATGAACCACACCGCACCGCTGGCCGGCCGGGACGTCTTCCGGGTCGGATATGGCGCGGCGCAGCTCCCCCGCCTGCACGACCGCCGCGACGACGCGATCGCCCTGCTGCGCCGGGCGGTCGAACTGGGCGTCGACCACATCGACACGGCCGAGTTCTACGGGTTCGGGTTCGCCAACGACGTGATCCGCGAGGCGCTGCGGCCGGACGACGACGTCCTGGTCGTCACGAAGGTCGGCGCCGACCCCGACCCCGGCGGCCGGCTTCCGCTGCGCCCGGCCCAGCGGCCCGAGCAGCTGCGGGCCAGCGTCGACGACAATCTGCGCAGCCTCGGCGTCGACCAGCTCGCGGTGGTCAATCTCCGCCGCCTCGACACCGGCCCCGGCCTGCGACCCCAGGGTGACCAGGTCGTCGACCTCGACGACCAGCTCGCCGTGATGACCGCACTGCGCGACGCCGGCAAAATCGGCGCGATCGGGCTGAGCAGCGTGACCCTGGACGGCCTCAAGCAGGCCGCCCCGGCCGGCATCGCCTGCGTGCAGAACGCCTACAGCCTGGTCTCCCGCGACGACGAGGACACGCTGCAATTCTGCGTGGCCGGCGGCATCGCCTGGGTGCCGTTCTTCCCGCTCGGCGGCGCCTTCCCGGCCGTGCCCAAGGTGACCGACGAGCCTGCCGTGCACGTAGTGGCCGAAAAGCTGGCGGTCACCCCGTCCCAGATCGGCCTGGCCTGGCTGCTGCACCACGCCCCGAACGTGCTGCTGATCCCCGGCACCGCCGACCCGGCCCACCTCGAGGCCAACGTGGCGGCGAGCACGATCGCCCTCGAAACGACGGCCCTCGACGCCGTCGAGTCCCGGTCCAACCAGGTGACCCTGGGCTGACCCATGGCCTCGAACACCTAGGCTTGTTCGGTGTTCGTGACGCGGTTCGGGTACCTCGGGGTGGCCCTCACCGTGTTCGTCGAGTCGGGGTGCCGGCGCCGCCTTGAGGTGATCGCCGCGGCGGTGCTGATCTTCGTGGTGGTGCGCCTGAAGCGGAAGGCCGGCCGCGGAAAGCGGCCGGCCTGACGAAAACCACTTACGCGAGGTCGAACCGGTCGAGGGTCATGACCTTGTCCCAGGCAGCCACGAAGTCGCGGACGAAGCGGGCCTGCGCGGGCTGCGCGGCGTAGACCTCGGCCAGGGCGCGCAGCTGGGAGTGCGAGCCGAAGACCAGGTCGACCGCGGTCGCGGTCCACTTCTCCTGGCCGGTGGCGCGGTCGGTGCCGACGTACTCGTTCTCGTTGGCCGTCGCCGTCTTCCACTCCGTGCCCATGTCGAGCAGGTTGACGAAGAAGTCGTTCGTCAGCACGCCCGGCCGGGTGGTGAAGACGCCGTGCTTCGACTGGCCGTAGTCGGAGCCGAGGGCCCGCAGGCCACCGACCAGCACGGTCATCTCGGGGGCGGTCAGGTTGAGCATGTACGCCCGGTCGAGCAGCAGCGTCTCGGGCGACAGCTTCTCGCCCGCGCGCAGGTAGTTGCGGAAGCCGTCGGCGCGGGGCTCGAGGAACGCGAACGAGTCGACCTCGGTCTGCTCCTGGCTCGCGTCGGTGCGGCCCGGCGCGAACGGGACGGTGATCTCGACACCGGCGTCGCGGGCGGCCTTCTCGACCGCCGCGCCACCGGCGAGCACGATCAGGTCGGCCAGCGAGATCTTCTTGCCGGTCTGCGCGGCGTTGAACTCCTGCTGCACCTGCTCGAGCTTGCCCAGCACGGTGGACAGCTCGGCCGGGTTGTTGGCCTCCCAGTCCTTCTGCGGCGTGAGCCGGATGCGGGCGCCGTTGGCGCCGCCCCGCTTGTCGGTGGTGCGGAAGCTGGCGGCCGACGCCCAGGCGGTCGAGACCAGCTGGGAGACGGTCAGGCCGGCCTCGAGCACCTTCGCCTTGAGGGCGGCCACGTCGTCGGCGTCGACGAGGTCGTGGTCGACGGCGGGGACCGGGTCCTGCCAGATCTGGATCTCGGCCGGGATCCACGGGCCGAGGTAGCGCGAGACCGGGCCCATGTCGCGGTGCAGAAGCTTGAACCAGGCCTTGGCGAACGCGGCCTCGAGCTCCTCCGGGTGCTCCCAGAAGCGCCGGGCGATGCGCTCGTAGATCGGGTCGACCTTGAGCGCGAGGTCAGAGGTGAGCATCATCGGGGCGACCCGCTTGCCCTCGACGTGCGCGTCGGGGACCGCGTCGGCCGCCGCGCCGTCCTTCGGCTTCCACTGCTTCGCGCCGGCCGGGCTCTCGGTGAGCTCCCACTCATAGCCGAACAGGTTGTCGAGGAAGCCGTTGTCCCAGGTCGTCGGGGCGTTGGTCCAGGCGCCTTCGAGGCCGCTGGTCAACGCGTCGGCACCGACGCCGGCGCCGGCCGCGTTCTTCCAGCCGAGGCCCTGCTGCTCGATCGGGGCGCCCTCGGGCTCGGGGCCGAGGAGGTCGGCCTTGTGGGCGCCGTGCGCCTTGCCGACGGTGTGGCCGCCGACGATCAGCGCCACCGTCTCCTCATCGTTCATCGCCATGCGGCCGAACGTCTCGCGGATGTCGCGGGCCGAGGCCAGCGCCTCCGGGTGCCCGTTGGGGCCCTCCGGGTTGACGTAGATCAGGCCCATCTGCACGGCACCGAGCGACTCGCCGAGCTCGCGGTCGCCGCTGTAGCGCTCGTCGCCCAGCCAGGTGTCCTCGGGGCCCCAGAAGATCTCTTCGGGCTCCCAGACGTCGGGCCGGCCGAACGCGAAGCCGAAAGTCTTGAAGCCCATCGACTCGTAGGCCACGTTGCCGGCGAGGACCAGCAGGTCGGCCCAGGAGACCGCGTCGCCGTACTTCTGCTTGACCGGCCAGAGCAGCCGGCGCGCCTTGTCGAGGCTGGCGTTGTCGGGCCAGCTGTTGAGCGGCGCGAAGCGCTGCTGGCCCTGGCCGCCGCCGCCGCGGCCGTCGAACGTGCGGTAGGTGCCCGCCGCGTGCCAGCTCATGCGGATGAAGAGCGGCCCGTAGTGGCCCCAGTCGGCCGGCCACCAGGACTGCGAGTCGGTCATCAGCGTGACCAGGTCGCGCCGCAGGGCCTCCACGTCGAGCTTCTTGAACTCTTCGCGGTAGTTGTAGTCCTCGCCGAGCGGGTTGGACTTCGGCGAGTGGCGGTGCAGGACCGAGAGGTCGAGCTGGTTGGGCCACCA
This sequence comes from Actinoplanes sp. NPDC051343, assembly GCF_044455125.1. Taxonomy (NCBI): domain Bacteria; kingdom Bacillati; phylum Actinomycetota; class Actinomycetes; order Micromonosporales; family Micromonosporaceae; genus Actinoplanes; species Actinoplanes sp. NPDC051343. Next base: position 343,291 of record NZ_JBITEL010000006.1, on the reverse strand, counting down.
GTCACGGTTGGTGTGCGGCCGGCCGCCCGTCTTCACGGTAGGAGCCGGAATCTCCGGGTTCTCGCTCTCGCTGGGCGTCGCGGTCACATCTTTGTCGTCGGACACGGTCAGTCCTTCCCCTTCTGGTGATGCGGGTCGGCTCTGTCGAGCCTGCGCTGATCGGCGGTCGCGCGTCCCGAGGACTCGGCGACACAGGGGGCACATCGGCCCCAGAAGATGACTTCGGTCTCGTCGACCTCGTAGCCCGAGCCACCGGCCGGGGTCAGGCAGCTGGTGTCGCCGGCCGCGTGGTCGACGTCGACGATGTCGCCGCAGGTGCGGCAGACCAGGTGGTGATGGTGGTCGCCGACCCGCGCCTCGTAGCGCGCGGCCGAGCCCATCGGCTCGAAGCGGCGCACCAGGCGAGCGGCGGTCAGCGCGTGGAGAACGTCGTAGACGGCCTGCTGGGAGACCTCGCCCAGCTCGGTGCGGACCACCGAGAGGATCGCGTCGGTGTCGGCGTGCGGGTGGCCGTGGACGGCGTCGAGCACGGCGAGGCGGGGGCGCGTGACGCGCAGCCCGGCCTCGCGCAGCACACTCTCGAACCGCGACGGCTTCGGCACGCGGCCGATCCTTCACCCTTTTCTGGAATGAATCAAGTCTTGGCCACGGAAAAGGCCGGCCGCGTCGCGGCCGGCCTTTCAAACCCGTGGTCAGGCGACGAAACGGGCCCGCTTGCGGCGCGAGATGATGTACGCCGAAGCGCCGCCGCCCAGAAGCAGCACGCCCGCACCCCCGATCCAAGCGGCCGGCGCGCCGGTGATCGGAAGACCGCCACCGCCCTGGCCGCCGTGGTCACCGGCGCCGTTGTGGGCACCGGCGGGCGGGTTGACGACCAGCTTGGCCGTGTCGTTGCCCCTGGTCACGTCGGGCTGGAACGACGCCACCACGACCGAGCCGGTCAGCGTGCCGGGCCGGTCGATGCGCAGCTTGAACGGCCAGGTCACCGACGCGTTCACGTTCAGCGGGCTGACCGTCGTGGTGCAGGCGTACGCCGAGCCGGACTTGACGCAGCCCTCCGGGACCGAGACCACTGTCGTGCCGGCCGGGGCCGTGACGGTGACCTTGGCGGCCGCCTTCGGGAACCCGAACTCGAACGCCGGGCCCAGGTTCTTGACCCCCACCTTGGCGGTCACGGTCGCACCGGTCGCGCCCTCGACCTCGGCGCCGACGGCCGCCACGTCACCGTTCTGGGTGCCGGTGACCTCGAACAGCGCGTCCTGGTGGTCGATGCCAAGCGAGGTGTCGGTCTGCGGGAGCGACTTGGCCAGGGCAGCCGGCTTCGCCTTCAACGACAGGGTGCCGTCGGTGCCGCGCTTCGGCTTCTGCCCGTTGACCAGGTCGATGTTGTCGCTGTTGTCGTTCGGGGTGAGCCAGTCGAAGGTCTGGCCGATGGTCGAGGGCGCCGGCACGTCGGCCCGGATCTTCACGCCCATGTCCTCGGACAGGGCGTACGAGGTGTGCGCCTTCAGGACGGTGTCGAAGTGGCAGTAACCGGCGCTGGCCCCGTACAGGCAGTTCGAGTAGTGCTTGGCCATGCCGTACCACGGGTCGATGAAGAAGAACACGTCGACGCCGGTGATCGCGGTGGCGCCGTTGTTGCGTACGCCCAGGGGAACCTGGACCGTCGCGCCCGGCTTGACCGTGATGTCCTGAAGGGTGTCGTCGACCGCCAGGTCGACGCCCTCGGCGACCGTGACCTTGGTGGAACGCGTGATCGTGCCCAGCTCGCGGCTGGTCACCTTGACACTGGCCGTGCCCTCGGCACCGACCTTGGCGTCCTTGGACTGGTAGTTGACGAAGCCGATCAGCGCCATCCCCTCGTCCGACGGCAGCGCGTCGAACTTGCAGGTGATGGTGGTGCCGGCGTCCTTGCAGCTGGTCTCGACGTCCGGGAACCACAGGCTCGCCGTGACGCCGGCCGGCACCTTGGAGGTGTCGATGACCGCGGTCACGTCGTGCAGCGTGTACGACTGCTCGTAGGCCCAGAAGTCGACGATCTGCTGCTTGCCGTCGGTCGGCGTGAGCGTCACGTGGGCGAACTGAAGGTCGGGCTTGACCGGCGCCGCCGAGGCCGCGGCGGCCGGCACCGCGGCGGCGATGAACAGCCCGGCAATTGCCGCGCCGAGCTTATAAATCAATGAATTGGACAAAGTGAAGGATCCTCCCCGTGGATAAGGCCGGGGCAGCATAGTGGACCTTGCTCCTCCCCCGCTGCCCCGTTTCCTTCGTTATCGGTCCGTGTCCATATCCACGGTTGAAGGCCGTCCGGAGGGGGAACCCCGGCCCGCTTGATGATCTTCAGGGGGCACCGATGAGCGACGACCTGGACCAGCGACGGTCGAAAATACGGGAGCGTCAGCTGCTGCTGGCGCTGGAACAGTGGGCTCCGGCCTATCAGCAGGTAGCCGGCGGCTGGCTCGGCTACGTGTGCGACATCACCGACGCCACGGCCCAGGAGAAGGCATGGCTGGAGCGGTACGTCGCCAAGAACGGCATGCCCGACGCAACCGCGCGGGAGTGGCACGAGGTGCGGCAGGCCCAGGGCCGCGAGGCGAACGCGGCCGCCATGGCCGCGTTCACCGCCGGTGACTACGAGCGGGCCCACGACCTGGTCGACGACGCCCGGGCGTACGGCGCCCTGCTGGAGAGCGAGTGGGAACGGCTGCACGAATTCATCGCCGCTCAACCACAGCGGTAGATGGCTCAGCGGTAGATGGCTCAGCGGTAGGCGGGCACCCGCCACCACGTGCGCGCCTCACGGTCGGCACGGCGCCGGACGACCAGCAGCCAGCCGATGCCGATCAGCGAGACGAGGATCAGGCCACCCCACGAGAGGAACGTGAAAAGCTCGGCCTGCGTGCCCGTCGGCTGGGGCTGATAGCCGCGCTCCAGCAGCGAGAACTGGTAGCGGGTGCCGGTCAGCACCAGCGTGACCACCAAGGCGATGCTGTGCATCCCGTCCCAGAGCGCGTGCAGCACCGACACGCCCAGATAGGACAGCAGCAGGCGGCCGGTGAACGCGAAATGCTGACGACCGCTGGCCGAGAACAGGACGCCGCCGAGGATCGCCGTCCACAGACCGTGACCGACCGGGGCGAGCAGGCCGCGAAGCAGTTCGGTCTGCACCAGCTGCATCAGCGACAGGCCCTGTTCGGTGAACAACGCGGTGAAGGCGTACCCGGCCGACTCGAACGCGGCGAACCCGAACCCGACCGACGCGCCGAGAATCAGGCCGTCGATCGCGTACTTGTGCTGCAGCCGGCGGGTCAGGAACGCCAGCACGACCAGCTTGGCCGCCTCCTCGATCAGGCCGACGCCGAAGAACAGGCCGGGCGACGGATGCAGCAGGTAGGACTCGAGCAGCGAAGCCGAGAGCACCCCGAGCACGCCACCGGTGATGAACGTGGTGAACAGCAGTTCGGCGGTGACCTCGCCGCTGTGCCGCCGGCCGAACGCCCACACCACGAACGTCACCGGCACCAGGAAACTGCCGAGCAGCACCAGCGTCGGGACCAGGTTGGGGTTGCCGGTCGCGAAGGTGACAACGACGGTCAGGACCCACAGGACCAGCCCGGTGACGAACAGCCGCAACCACGGCCGGCGGCGGGGCCTCGCGACAACCTCTGACATATCGTCTCCCAGCGATCGGTGTCAGGCCCCGCATACCCACAACGCCCGAACTAAACGCCGGTGATCGGCGGCAGGCCGGGCCGACCGGCCCGACCGGCCGACTCGGCCACCGCGGCGGCGAAACGGCGCAGGCCGGACGGGCCGCCGCCGGACGCCGGCATCGTCACCACCGGGCACGCCGACCGGTAGATCAGCCGGGCCGCGACCAGCTTGCCGCCCTTCTTCTGCCGGGGCGAGTCGAGGACCAGGAGGTCGGCCTGGCTCGAGGCGCGCAGGAGCACCCGCACCGGGCCGCCCTCCTCGGCCACGCACTCGACCCGGTGGTCGTCCCCCAGAGCTGCCGCGACCAGGCCGGCCAGCCGTTCGCGGGCGTCCTGAGCCGGGTCGTCCGGGCCGGTCCGGGTCACGGCCGGCGGGTGCATGCCGGGCGCGGCCGGCGGGCGCGGGGGTTTCCAGGCCAGCACCGCCCGGACGCGGCCGTCCACTTGGGAGGCGACATCGGTCGCCCATCGCAGGGCGTCGGGCGACCCGGTACGGCTGCTGACACCGACCAGGATCAACAGTCCGGTCATGCCGGGCTCACCTCCGGGCGCTTGACGGCGGACAGCGGGGCGGCGATGTTCTCCAGCGACTGACCCTCGGCGTTGACCCCGAAGAACCAGGCGATCAGGCCGCCGGCGAACATCACGCCGGCCCCGATGAGGTAGCCGACGGTCAGTGGCCCGCGGGCGCTCGCGTCGCCGATCAGCGCCCCGAACAGGTACGGCGCCGCGACGCCGCCGGCCAGTTGGGAGACCGCGAAGAACAGTGCGATCGCCTGCCCCCGCAGCTCGAGCGGGAAGATCTCGCTGACCGTCAGGTAGGCCGAGGAGGCGCCCGCCGAGGCCAGAAAGAAGATCACGCACCAGAACAGCGTCTGGGTCACGGCGTTGAGCAGACCGGCCTGGAAGAAGAAGGCCGAGACGGCGAGCATTATCGCGGACGCACAGTAGGTCGACATGATCATTTTTCGTCGGCCGATGGTGTCGAACAGGTGCCCGATCGTGAGCGGCCCGAGCAGATTGCCGACGGCGAACGGGAAGAAGTAGTAGCCGAGGTTGTCCGACGGCACATGGTAGAAGTTGTGCAGGACCGACCCGTTCGAGAAGAAGATCGCGTTGTACAGGAACGCCTGCGTGACCATCATGGCGAAGCCGAGGAAGGCGCGCGACGGGTAGTCGCGCAGGATCACCCGCGCGGTGTCCCAATAGGACATCGGTTTTCGCTGGGTCACCTCGAGCGCCCGGCTCTCCGGCACCGGCTCCAGCCGTACCCCCTGGGCGGTGGCCCGGTCCTCGATGTCCTGGACGATCCGTTCGGCCTCCTCGTTGCGGCCATGGGTCATCAGCCAGCGCGGACTCTCCGGCAGCACGTAGCGCAGATAGATCGCGACCAGGCCCAGCACCGGGCCGATGAAGAAACCGATACGCCAGCCCACGTTCACCGGCAGCAGGTCCGGATTAAGCAGGAAGATCGACGCTCCCGCGCCGATCATGGCGCCCGCCCAGTAGGTGCCGTTGACCGCGATGTCGGTCCGGCCCCGGTACTTCGCCGGGATCAGCTCATCGATCGCCGAGTTGATCGCCGTGTACTCCCCGCCGATGCCCAGACCGGCGATGAACCGGAAGATCAGCAGGAACCACAGGCTGGTTGCGAAGCCGGCGATGCCGCTGGCCACCAGGTAGGTGATGAGGGTGATCAGGAACAGTTTCCGCCGGCCCAGCCGGTCGGTCAGCCAGCCGAAGAACAGCGCCCCGACGACCTCGCCGAGCAGGTAGACCGAGCCGAGCAGCCCGACGTCGGCCGCGGTCAGATGCAGGGTCTGCTTGTCCTGCAGGACCGTGCCGACCGTGGCGACGATCTGAATCTCCAGACCGTCCAGGATCCAGGCGGCGCCGAGCCCCAGGATGACCCGCCAGTGAAAGCGCGTCCACGGCAGGCGGTCCAGCCGGGCCGGCACGAGCGAACGGTAAGCGGTCGATGCCATGGCTCCGGACTTCCCGCTCTGCGGCCTCTCTAACTTAGCCCTGTGATAACCGCCCGCGGCGGGGTAGGCGGCCCCTCTCAGACCGGGGAGGAAGCGCGTGTTCGGTAAGAAGCAGACCGTGGCCGAGCAGTTGGTCGAGGTACTGGTGCAGGCCGGCGTCCGGCGGGTGTACGGCATCGTGGGTGACAGCCTCAACGCGTTCACCGACGCCATCCGCCGCAACGACGAGCTGGAATGGGTACATGTCCACAACGAGGAGGCGGCCGCCTTCGCCGCCTCGGCCGAGGCCCAGCTGACCGGGCGGCTCGCCGTCTGCGCCGGCAGTTGCGGGCCCGGCAACACCCACCTGATCCAAGGTGTCTTCGACGCCCACCGGATGGGCGCGCCGGTGCTGGCCATCGCCTCGCACATCGCGTCCACCGAGATCGGCACCGGGTTCTTCCAGGAGACCGATCCGAAGCGGCTGTTCGAGCAGGCCAGCCACTGGACCGAGATGATCAGCGGACCCCGGCAGATGCCCCGGCTGGCGCGGATGGCCATCCAGCAGGCGGTCGGGCGGCGCGGCGCCGCGGTGCTGGTCATACCGGGTGACGTGATGGCCGAGGACACGGTCGAGGACACCGGGACCGCGCACTACGCGACCGGTGGCGTGCTCGGCGCGCCCCCGGCCGAGGTGATCGCCGAGCTGGCCGACCGCATCAACCGGGCCGAGAAAGTCGCGATCTTCGGCGGGATCGGTTGTGCGCAGGCCCGCGACGAGGTTCTGCAACTGGCCGAGGTGCTCAACGCCCCGGTCGGCCACACCCTGCGCGGCAAGGAGTCGCTGCAGTACGACAACCCGTACGACGTGGGCATGTCGGGCCTGCTCGGGTACGGCGCCTGCTACGACGCCTGTCACGAGGCCGATCTGCTGCTCATGCTCGGCACCGACTTCCCGTACCGGCAGTTCCTGCCGCAGCGCAACACCGTCCAGGTCGACATCGACCCGGCCCGGGTCGGGCGGCGCACGGCGCTGGAACTGGGCGTGGTCGGCGACGTCGGCGCGACCATCCGGGCACTCCTGCCCGAGCTGCGGCGCAAGGACCGCAAGTTCCTCGACCGGATGCTGCACAAGCACGTCGAGAAGCTCGACCACGTGGTCAACGCCTACACGACGGGCATCGAGGACATGACGCCCATGCACCCCGAGTTCGTGGCCGCGATGCTCGACGAGGCGGCGGACGACGACGCGGTCTTCACCGCCGACACCGGCATGTGCAGCAGCTGGGCGGCGCGGTACGTCACCATGAACGGCCGCCGCCGGCTGGTCGGCTCGTGGGTCCACGGCTCGATGGCCAACGCGCTGCCGCACGCCATCGGCGCCCAGATGCTGGACCGCCGGCGCCAGGTCATCGCGATGGCCGGCGACGGCGGACTGGCGATGCTGCTCGGCGAGTTGCTGACCGTGCGCACTCATCGCCTGCCGCTGAAGGTCGTGGTCTTCAACAACTCCAGCCTGGCCATGGTGCGCCTGGAGATGATGGTCTCCGGCGATCCCGCTTTCGAGACCGATCACGACCACGTCGATTTCGCGGCGATCGCCCGGGCGATCGGCTTCCATGCCGTACGCGTCGGGAAGCCGGACGAGCTGCGGGAAGCCCTCCGGTCGGTGCTCGACCACGACGGCCCGGCCCTGCTCGACGTCGTGACCGACCCGGTGGCCCTGGAGATGCCTCCGCACGTGACCAAGGAGGAGATGGCCGGTTTCGCGCTGTCGGTCGGCCGGACCGTCCTGTCCGGCGGTGTCGGGCAGATGGTGCACGTGGCGCGCGCCAACATCCGCAACATCCCGCACTGACCGCGCATGGACCTTGCGGCAAGGGGTAGGCGCCTGCCCATGCGAACCGAGGTGGCGAAAGATTCGTACGGGGCGTCGGTGATCGAGCTGGCTCGTCGCGGTGCGCCGGTCCGGTACGCCGGGGATTTCCTGGTCGCCGTCGATCACGACCGGCCGACCGGCTACTACGAGACGGATCGTGACGGTCTGCGCTGGCGTGAGGCGGCGCCGTTCAACACGGTCCAGTTCGACGTGGCGGTGGCCGACGCCAACGACGGCCGTTTCGTTCCCGGGCTGACCGTCGCCCTGCGGGCCGAGAAGAACGGCCGCACGCTCGCGGCCGGCGAATGCCTGTTCCGCTGGCATCCGCGGCTGCACCGGTACGCCGTCGACCTGCGCCTGCTGCCGGGCCGCTACGACGTCACCGTCCATATCGGCACGCCGGTCTTCCAACGCGAGGATCACGCCGCCGGTCGCCGCTACTCCGACCCGGTTGTCCTGCGCTTTCCCAACTTCGAGGTTTGCCGAATCGGTGCGGTTTAGACCTGCGGGTGCCGGGTAGGCGCGCGATCCTATCGACGCGTCTCTACGGAAGAGGGTGTGCCGTGGCCACGGACGCTGATCCGATCATCATCCGTACCGGCAGCCACCCGGGCTATCCGGGCCCGCTGCGCCCCCAGGTCCGGGGTAACGCGATCACCCGGATCCTGCGGACCACCGACGCGAAGCAGATCGGTCTCATGTACATGACGACCTCGTTCGGCTTCTTCCTGGTCGGCGGGTTCATGGCGCTGCTCATGCGGGGCGAACTGGCCCGGCCGGGCATGCAGTTCCTCTCGCCCGAGCAGTACAACCAGTTGTTCACGATGCATGGCACGATCATGCTGCTGCTGTTCGCCACCCCGATCGTGTTCGCCTTCGCCAACTACATCGTCCCGCTGCAGATCGGCGCACCGGACGTCGCCTTTCCCCGGCTGAACGCGTTCGCCTACTGGCTGTACCTCTTCGGCGGCCTGATCGCGGTCGGGGCCTTTCTCACTCCGAGCGGCGCGGCCGACTTCGGATGGACGGCGTACACGCCGCTCAGCGACGGCGCCCACAGCCCCGGCGTGGGCGGCAACATGTGGGTCGTCGGCCTGACGATCTCGGGTCTCGGCACCATCCTCGGCGGCGTCAACATCATCACGACGATCCTGACGCTGCGGGCCCCCGGGATGACCATGTTCCGGATGCCGATCTTCACCTGGAACATCCTGATCACGAGTCTTCTCGTCATCCTGGTCTTCCCGTTCCTGGCCGCGGCCCTGCTCGCGCTGGCCGCCGACCGGGTTCTCGGTGCGCACGTCTTCGACGCGAATACCGGTGGTCCGCTGCTGTGGCAGCATCTGTTCTGGTTCTTCGGCCATCCCGAGGTCTACGTGGTCGCGCTGCCCTTCTTCGGCATCATCACCGAGGTCATTCCGGTGATGAGCCGCAAGCCGGTGTTCGGCTACCGGGGCCTGGTCGGGGCCACCATCGCGATCGCGATGCTGTCGATGAGCGTCTGGGCCCACCACATGTTCGCCACCGGCCAGGTGCTGCTGCCGTTCTTCAGCTTCCTCAGCTATCTGATCGCCGTGCCGACCGGCTTGAAGTTCTTCACCTGGATCGGCACGATGTGGCGCGGCCAGATCACCCTCAACACGCCGATGCTGTTCGCGCTCGGCTTCATGGTCACGTTCCTGCTCGGCGGCCTCACCGGCGTGCTGCTGGCCAGCCCGCCGGTCGACTTCCACGTGCACGACACCTACTTCGTCGTCGCGCACTTCCACTACGTGCTGTTCGGGACCATCGTGTTCGCGGTCTTCTCCGGCCTCTACTTCTGGTTCCCGAAGATGACCGGCCGGATGCTCGACGACCGCCTCGGCAAGGTGCACTTCTGGCTGACCTTCATCGGCTTCCACACCACGTTCCTGGTCCAGCACTGGCTCGGCTCGGAGGGCATGGCCCGGCGCTACGCCGATTACCTGCCCACCGACGGCTTCACCACGCTCAACACCATCTCCTCGGTCGGCGCGTTCATCCTCGGCGCCTCGACGCTGCCGTTCCTCTACAACGTCTGGAAGTCGTACCGGATCGGCGAGCTCGCCACCGTCGACGACCCGTGGGGCTTCGGCAACTCGCTGGAGTGGGCGACGAGCTGCCCGCCACCGCTGCGCAACTTCGACCACATGCCGCGGATCCGGTCGGAACGCCCGGCGTTCGACGCGAAATACGGCGAGCGGGTGTCCGACCTCGGGCGCGAGCTCAGCACCGGCGACACCGAAGCGAGGCAGGCCTTGGGTGACACGCTGCGGGCGGAGGGTGGGAACGACACCTCGGACGCGCCGGTTGCCGGCGGCGCCTTCGGTTCCGAGGCGGCGGAACAGCATCAGCCGGCCGAGACGTCCGGCGCCCGGGGCGTACGCGTACCCGAGCCGGACGAGATCGCCAAGGAGAACGCCGCCGATCAGCCCGGCGGGGCCCATTGGGACGCGCAGGTCACGGACCGGGACAGCACCGCCGAGGACCGCCGCGGCCGGCCCTCCGACTCCGGGGATGGCCACGAGAGCAGCTGACGGATGGCCGGTCGGCGCCCGGTCGGGTGATACGCCGTTTGGCCCCGGTGCTCCCGGGAAGACAGCCGTCGTGAGGGAGAGTTCCGGGGCCGCGCCGTCCGCCGGCGTGCGGAAGAGCGCCTGGAACGGCGCGCTGGCCGACCTCGTCCGCCGGTGCCGGTACGCCCAGCCCGACGAACTCCCCGGTGTGGTCAACGCGTGCTGTGCCGCGGTGGGCGTGACCGTCACGCTCTATCTGATCGACCACGAGCAGCGCCGGCTCTGGCCGGTGCCGGAGGACGGCCGGGAGGTGCCCCCGTCGTTGCCGATCGACGGCACGCCGGGCGGCCGGGCGTTCACGAGTGCCAGCACGCAGTACACCGCCGACGGCCGCGGCAACGTGTGCCTGTGGGTGCCGATGGCCGACGGGGCCGAGCGACTGGGTCTGGCCGAGGTCCGCGGCCGCGCCGCACCGGACGGCCTGGACTTCCTGCGACGTCATGCCGAGACCGCGGTGGCCCTGCTCGGCCAGGTGATCAACGGCAAGATGTCGTACGGCGACCTGTTCCACCGGACCCGCCGCACCCGCCCGATGCAACCCTCGAGCGAGTTGCTGCTCTCGCTGGTGCCGCCGCTGACGTTCCGCTGCCGGCGGCTGACGATCACGGCGACGCTCGAACCGTCGTACGAGGTGGGCGGCGACGCCTTCGACTACGCGGTGCACGGCCCGGACGCCAGCTTCATGATCATCGACTCGATGGGCCGGGGCATGCAGGCCGCGCTGACCAGCGCTGCCGTGCTGGCCACCACCCGGGCGGCCCGGCGCCAGGGTCTCGACCTGCACGAGGCCGCCCGCGCGGCCGACGCCGTGCTGGCCGAGCAGTTCGGCAACCTGAGGTTCGCCACCGGCGTGCTGGGCCGGCTCGACACGGTCACCGGCCGGCTCCGCTACCTCAACGCGGGCCACCCGGCACCGATCCTGATCCGGGCCGGGCAGGCGGTGCGCACCCTTTACCAGGGGCGCCGCCTTCCGCTGGGGCTGAGCGACAACCCGATCTTCATCGGGCAGGAGCAGCTGCGGCCGGGCGACCGCCTGCTGCTGTACACCGACGGCGTCACCGACCCACGAGACCGGGAACAGGCGGGGACCGGCGCGGCCTGGCTCGCCGACGCCGCCCGATGGAGTTTTGGCACCGGCGCTCCCGCCCCGGAAGCCCTGCGCCGCCTGTCGCACACCGTCATCCGCCGGGACGGCAGCCGCAAGGCCGACGACGCGACGCTGATGGTCGTGGAGTGGATGCCGGAGGAAGGGCGCCATGAAAACGAATGATGCGGGCGAACCGGGGCACCCAGCCGGGATGATAGCCAAGTTGCTGGTGGTCGGGGCGTCGGCCGGGGGCATTCCGGCGGTCGAGCGGCTGGTCGCCGACCTTCCGGTCGACCTCGGTGCCGCGGTGCTCGTCACGGTGCACGTTCCGGCATGGACGCAGAGCGTGCTGCCACGGATCCTGGACCGGGCCGGCTCGCTCCCGGCGTCCCACGCGGCCGACGGCATGCCGGTGCGTCCGAACGAGATCCTCGTGGCGCCTCCCGGCCGGCATCTGCTGGTCGGCGACGGCCTGGTGCGGCTGAGCAGCGGGCCCAAGGTCAACCGGCAGCGTCCCTCGATCGACGTGATGTTCGCCGGCGCGGCCCGCTGGGCCGGCCCGGGCACGGTCGCCGTGGTGCTGTCGGGGGCCTTGGACGACGGTGCTGTCGGCGCGGCCCTGGTCACCAGGGCCGGGGGCCAGGTGTTCGTCCAGGAACCGGCCGAGGCACAGTTCAAGGGCATGCCGCGGGCGGCGCTCGCGGCCGCGCCGACGGCGATCGCGGCGCCGGTCGGCAAGCTCGGCACGATGGTAACGGCGGCGATCCGGGCCCGATCGGTGCAGGGACCGCGGGCGACGCAGGAGGAAGTCCCGATGAACGGCATGGCGGACAGCGACGACGTGTTTTTCCTGGCCGGCTCGGAGAGCCGTCTGACCCGTATGGTGTGCCCGGACTGCGGCGGCTCGCTCGCCCAGGTGGACCTGCCGTCGATCAGCTGGTACCGGTGCCACGTCGGGCACCAGTGGTCGCCGGGGAGCCTCGCGGCCGCCCAGGCCGAGATCTCCGAGGACAAACTGTGGGCCGCGGTAGCCGCGCTGGAGGAGCAGGCCGCCTTCAGCCGGCACCTCGCCGCGGAGGACCGCACCGACGATCATCTTTCAGCGGCGGAGCAGGCCACCGAGTTGGCCGGGCTGCTCCGCTCGCGTCTGAACAACTCGTGAAGCACCCGATGAGGTGGGGCGATGAGCGAGCGAGATGACGAGTCTCCCGGCGTTCGGTGGGCGCGGCGTCAGAAGGAGGCCCGCCAACGGGCTGAGGAGGCACGCCGGAGGGCCGGGGAGGCCGCCGCCCGGCTCGCCGCCCTTCGCCGGGAGCAGGACGAAATGACCGCGACCGACAACCGGCCGACCGGTTCGACACTTCGGCAGTCGGAGCGCGCGGCGGAGCTCGCCGAGCGGTCCGGGAGTCTGGCGTCGAAGGCCGCCAAGAACGCCGCGGCGGCGGCCTCGGCCAGTGCGAATATGCACGAGACCGCCGCGCAGTTGGAGGATCGCTCGGCCGATGTCGGCCTCGGCGAGAGCGAGACCCACCGGAGCCGGGCCGACCGGCACCGGAGCCGGGCCGAGGCCGACCGGGCGGAGGCCGACGTCGACCGGGAACCGGAGGACGGCTCGGCCGGGAGCAGACAAGCTAGGCGATGAGCACCGACAGGCCGGACACCTCGGCGATGCGGCGGGCGAACGGCTGCAGGCCGGTCACGGTGACGGCGACACCGCGTACGCGGGCCGCCTCGTGCACCGCCAGCAGGACGCCGACGGCGGCCGCGTCGAGCAACGGAACCTTTTCCAGGTCGAGGTGGAGCGCGCGCGCCCGCGAATAGCGGGCGACCAGGTCGAGAAGGACCTGGCGCAGCCGGGGCGCGTTGTCCCGGTCGATCTCACCGGAGATCGCGACCTCGAGACGGCCCGGCGCCGTGACCACCGCGGTGTGGTCGAAGCGGTCCGGCAGGTCGACCTCCTCTCCGGGCCACGGCGGCACGGTGTCGGTGAGCATCGCCTCCCGCAGCCAGGCCAGGGAGCGGGTGAGCAGGCGCGACACCTGCATCTGGGAGACCCCGATCGCCTCGGCGATGGCCGACTGGGTCTGGTTGCCGGAGAACCGCAGGGTCAGCACCTGCTGCTCGCGTTCGGGCATGCGGCGCATCAGCGCGGACAACGTCACGCTGTCGGTGACGGAGTCGACCGCCGGGTCGGGCGCGCCGATCAGGTCGCCCAGTTCGCCGGTGTCGTCGCCGATCGGCCGGGCCAGCGACAACGGCCGGTTGCTGGCCTCCCCGGCTCGTGCCTGGAAGATCTCCGCCGGGTCGAGGTCGCAGAGAGCGGCCAGTTCGGCGTCGGTCGGCGGGCGCCGATGCTGCTGGATGAAGGCGGCTTCGGCCCGGCGCAGGTCCATCGACAGGTCCTGCAACCGCCGGGGCACGTGGACCGTCCAGGTGTGGTCGCGGAAGTGCCGTTTCAGTTCGCCGACGATGGTCAGCACCGCGTACGCCGTGAACGACCCGCGCTCCGGTTCGTACCGGTCGACGGCCTTGACCAGCCCGAGGCGGGCCACCTGTTCCAGGTCGGCCAGCGGCTCGCGGGCCGCACGGTAGCGACGGGCCAGCCGGGCGGCGAACGGCAGCGCGGCCCGGATCATCTCCTCCCGGCGGTGCGCGGCCTCGCCGGCATCACTGGCTCGCGCGGCCGCGGCGTACTCCTCGGCGATCTTGTCGAGATCTTCGAGCGGCGCACGCAACATGATTCATCAACTCCGTGCCTCGGCTCCACAGGAGAGGGCCGCATTCCCGTGGTCGACCGGCGCAAACACTTGCAGCTCGGCAATTAAAGGTCGCCGGCCGACAGCACGTAGATCCGGGGGTTCAGCTTACCGATCATCTGGTAGACGCCCCACAGGCAATTGGTGAGCATGTATTCGTAGGCGACGGTGCCGAACCGCTCCTCGTACGCCGCGCGGTTACGCAGCATCCGCGACACCCAGAGCAGTTGCTTGGAGCTGGCGTGCACACCATCTTCCTCCAGGCGCTCGCGCGTCTCACCGTTCAGCTGAATGCACTGCTCGACGCCCAGCCCGGCGGCGGTGATCGCCGCCTCGATGCGCTGCGGGTCGAGGCTGGTGGCGTGGATGCCGGCCGGCGGCCACATGAACGCCGCCTCGGCCGGCGAAAGCCACTCGGTGGCGGTCATCTGGTAGACCACCGCGCGACCGCCGGGTTTGAGGACCCGGCGGAACTCGCCGAACACCGTCTCCAGATCCTCGACATGAACGAGCACGTCCCGGCACCAGATCAGATCGACCGAGCCATCGGGATCGGTCAGCTTCTCGGCGACGCCCTCGTCGATGCGGACCCGGGCGGCGACTTCCGGCTCCTCGACCGCGAGCGCGGCGAGGTCGCGGGCCGCGTTGTCCAGATGACGGCGGACCGGCTCGACGCCCCGCACCCGGAACCCGAAGCGACGCGACAGCTCGAAAGCGTAGTGACCCTCGCGGGCGCCGACATCCAGCACGGCCGAACCCGGCGGCAGACCGGTCCCAGCGACCAGGTCGAACAACAGCTGATTCTGTCCCCGCGGCGACAGGCTCTCGTCGAGCGCCGCCTCGACCTCCTCGTCGTCGAACCCGTCGCCGTAGACGTCGTCCATGCTGCGGAGAACCTGTGGCGCGGGAGCATCAGTCATAGCAGCGCACCGTAGGAGCGGCGATGCGGGGGCGCAACGGACTTTCCGATCCGGTAGAAATTCCCCCGGACCGGGTATCCCGGGGGCATGGCGGTAAGCGACGAATGGGAAGTTTCGGGGCGCCGGATGCGGGTGACCAACCTCGACAAGGTGCTCTTCCCGGGCCGCGACGGCGAGGAGCCGATCACCAAGCGGGAGTTCCTGCGCTACACCGAGGCGATCGCGCCGACGCTCGTGCCGTACCTGCGTGGGCGCGCGCTCAACCTGCACCGCTACCCCGACGGGGCGTCGTCGAAGGGCTTCTGGCAGAAGGAACTGCCGTCGCACGCCCCGGACTGGATCACTGGCTGGCACAACCCGGAGGCCCGCCCCGACGAGACCCAGACCTACCTGGTGGCGGACGAGCCGGCCGCGCTGGTCTGGGCGGCCAACTTCGGCGCCCTCGAGTGGCATCCGTGGACGTCGCCGGTCTCGGCGCCGCACTGCCCCAGCTACGCGCTGATCGACCTCGACCCGGGCACGTCGACGCCGTGGGAGGACATTCTCACGCTGGCCCGGCTGCATCGGACCGCGTTCGAGCACCTCGGCGTCGTGGCCCGGCCCAAGGTCACCGGCCGGCGCGGCATCCAGATCTGGGTGCCGATCATCGCCGGTCCGGCTTTCGACGACACCCGCGCCTGGGTGGGACGCCTTTCCCGTACGGTCGGGGCCGTGCTCCCCGATCTGGTGAGCTGGAAGTGGTATCGCAGTGACCGCAGTGGCCGCGCCCGCCTCGACTACACGCAGAACGCGATCAACAAGACGCTGGTGGCCCCGTACAGTCCGCGGCCGGCCCCCGGTGCACCCGTCTCGGCCCCGATCGACTGGGACGAGCTGGACGACCCCGGCCTGCGCCCGGACGGCTTCACGATCCGTACGATCCTGCCCCGCCTGGCCGAGCGCGGCGATCTCTTCCGCGACGTGCTCGACCACCCGCAGCACCTGCCACCGATCACCTGACCCTCCCTCCGCCGGTCGCATCAAACACCCCCACCGGGGTACGCGACGGGGATGAGAGCGGTCGTCTTCACCGGCACGCGGTCCGTCGAGGTCCGTGACGAGCCGGACGCCACCGTGGAGGATCCGGACGACGCCGTCATCCGGATCACCTCCAGCGCTATCTGCGGCACCGACCTGCACATGTACGACGGGCGGACCGGCGCCGAACCGGGCCTGGTGCTCGGGCACGAACCGTTGGGCGTCGTCGACCAGGTCGGCTCGGCGGTGCGTACGGTCAAGCGCGGTGACCGGGTGGTCATACCCACCCACCTCTATTGCGGTCTGTGCATCAACTGCGCGCGCGGCCTGTCGGCCGCGTGCCTACGGGTGCGGCCGGGCGGTTTCGGCGCCGCCTACGGGTACGCCGGGATGGGCCCCTACCGAGGAGCGCAGGCCGAGTTGCTGCGGGTGCCGTTCGCCGACGCCAACTGCATTCCGGTGCCCGGCGAGCCGGGTGATGACCGGGAGGACGACCTGGTCATGCTGGCCGACGCGTTCGTGACCGGCTGGCACGCGACCGAACTGGCGCGGGTCAGCCCGACCTCGACCGTGGCCGTGTTCGGTGCCGGCACGGTCGGGTTGCTCGCCGCGTACAGCTGCCTGCTCAAGGGGGCGGCCGAGGTGTACGTGGTCGACAGCGTGCCGGAGCGGCTCGACAAGGCGGGCGAGCTCGGGGCGGTCCCGGTCGACTTCCGGCGGGCCGATCCGGTGGAGCAGATTCGCGAGCTGCGCCGCTCGGCCGGCCTGCCGCCGGGCGAGGAGGAGATGGCCGGGGTGGGGGTGGGCATCGACGCGGTCGGTTTCCAGGCCCACGACCGTACGACGCCGGGGGTGGAAAATCCCGGGCAGGTCATCGGCGACCTGGCCCGCCTCGTCGAACCGGGCGGCCACCTCGGCATCGCCGGTGTCTACGCCGAGAAGGACCTGCACCCGGCGCCCGGCGGCCACGACGACGGCCGTCTCACGGTGCCGTGGGCCACCCTGTTCGCCAAGGGGGTCACGGTCGGTTTCGGCCGCACCCACGACCGCCGGTACACCGTCCCGCTGCGCGACCTCGTGCTGTCCGGGCGGGCCCGGCCGGGCCGGGTCGTGAGCCACCACGGCACCCTGGACGATGCGCCGCACTTCTACGACGACTTCGACCGCCGTGCGAACGGCGTCGTCAAGGCGGTGGTTCATCCATGAGAACCTGCTTGGCTCAGGCCGGGCGACGCAGGGACGGGCGGCCCAGCGCGCGGAGCCCGTCGGCCAGGGCGGTGCGCAACTCGGGGACGCCCTCGCCGGTCAGGGCGGAGATCAGCAACGCGTCGGGGAAGGCCTGCCGCAGCGCGGCGACGCCCTCCGGCGGCGCGACGTCGATCTTGTTGAGGACCAGCACCTCCGGCACCTCAGCCGCACCGATCTCCCGCAGCACCTCGTGCACGGTGGCGATCTGGCCGAGCGCGTCGGGCGCCGAGGCGTCGACCACCTGCAGCGCGACGTCGGCGCGGGTGATCTCCTCCAGGGTCGACCGGAACGCGTCGACCAGCTGGTGCGGGAGGTGGCGCACGAAGCCGACGGTGTCGGTGACCGTGAACGTGAGGTCGCCGTCGGTCACCCGCCGCACGAGCGGGTCGAGGGTCGCGAACAGCACGTCCTCGGTCGCCGTGTGGGCCCCGGCGAGCCGGTTGAGCAGCGCCGACTTGCCCGCGTTGGTATAGCCGGTGATCGCCACCGACGGGACCCGGTTCTGGGTGCGCCGTCGCTGCGTACGCTCCCGGCGCCGACCCAGTTCGGCGACCTGTTCGCGCAGGCCGGCGGCTCGGCGGCGGAGCCGGCGGCGCTGAATCTCGAGGCGCATCTCGCCGGGGCCGCGCACGCCCATACCGGCGCCGCCGACCACCCGGCCGCCGCCGACCCGGGACAGCGAGCGACCCACCCCGCGCAGCCGGGGCAGCTGATAGGCGATCTGAGCCAGCTCGACCTGCAGCCGGCCCTCGCTGCTGCGGGCGTGCTCGCCGAAGATGTCCAGGATCAGCGCCGCGCGGTCGACCACCGGCACGCCGACGCGCCGCGACAGATTGCGCACCTGGCCGGGGCTCAGCTCGCCGTCGGCGATCACCACGTCGGCCCGGTGGCGCTCGACCGTCTCGGCCAGCTCGCGGACCTTGCCGGCGCCGACGTAGGTCGCCGGGTCAGGATGCTCGCGGGCCTGCACGAGCGTGCTCACGACGGTCAGGCCGTCGGTCTCGGCCAGTCGTTCGAGTTCCCGCAGCGAAATCTCGGAACGGTCGGAGGCCACCCCGACCAGCACCGCCTTCGGGGAGTCGTCCTGCATCCGGTCTCCGAGCAACCATGCGCCTGCCATGAGAACCGGCTACCCCGTCGGGCGCGGGTCATTCATCGGTGAGGTGGCGCTGCTGCAGGGTGTAGAGCAGAGCGAACGACGGGCCGATCAGGGCCACCGCCACCGCGACGATCACGATCAGCGCGACCAGCGACGAGTGCGGCGCGGCCGAGGAGGCGATGCGGGCGTGGGTGCCGAGCAGGTAGGGATACTGCGCGACGCCCCAGCCGACGACCAGGGCAGCCACCGCGAGGCCGGCGAGCAGGCGCACCAGGCGGGCGGCGACACGGCGGAGCAGCACCAGCGCCAGCAGGCCGGCGACCAGGCTGACCAGGGCGACCGGCAGGGCCGGCCCGAGCAGGCGGTCGAAGATGCGGCGGGCGTCGAGACGCAGCACGACCACGCCGGCCACCGCCAGCGCACCGGTCACCCAGGCGGAGATCCAGGCCCGGCGGCGGAAATACTCGGTCAGCGGGGGCGGGGCGTCGGCGGTGAGCAGGACCGCCGCGAGGTAGGCGCAGACGGCGACGGCGAGGACCCCGCCGAGCAGGGAGGTCGGGTTGACCCAGGAGGTGACCGCCGGTCCGGGCACTCGTCCCGAGGCGAGCGCGCCCGCGACCGTACCGAAAAAGAACGGCGTGACCACCGAGGAGGAGGCGAAGGCCACGCCCGCGAAGGGTGTCTCGACCGCCTTGCGGAAGGCGAAGCCGCTGCCGCGCAGCACGATGCCGAGGACCGCCAGGCCGAGCGGCAGATAGAGCGTGCGCATGACCTCGGCGAACGTGCCCGGGAAACCGGTCCAGAAGACGACCAGGCAGTAGACCAGCCAGGTGTGGTTGGCCTCCCAGACCGGTCCGAGCGAGTGCTCGATGACCCCGCGCGGGGCCCGGCCGCGCTCGGTGCCGCCGGCCACGAGGTCCCAGAAGCCGGCGCCGAAATCGGCGCCGCCGAAGACGGCGTAGCAGAGCACGCCGAGAAGCAGGGCGACGGCGACGGCGATGCTCATGGTTGCGGCCCATAGGGTACGGGCGTGGACCAGCGCCGTCGCATGATCAGCAGGACCCGGATCGCCGCCGCCCCGACCGCGACGTAGATGACCAGGGCGCCGGCGAAGAACCACCAGACGTTGCCCGAACTCGTCACCGCGTCGCGGGTGAGCAGCAGCCCGCGGACCGTCCAGGGTTGACGGCCCACCTCGGTGACGACCCAGCCGCACTCGAGGCAGACGACCGAGAGCACGCCGGCCACCGCGCAGGCCCGCAGGAACCATCTCGTGCCCGGCAGGTCGCGTCTCACCAGCCAGTGGACGGCGAACCAGGCCGCCAGCGCGAGCAGCGCGAACCCGATGCCGACCATCGCGTCGAACGAGAGATGGACCGTGTTGACCAGCCGATCGGCCGGGCGGACCTCGATCGGGATGGCATCCAGTCCATCGATCTTGGTAGCGGGGCTGAATCCGGCCAGCAGCGAGGCACCGTCCGGGATCGGCAGCCCCGCCTTGAGCTCACCGTCGATCAGCACCCCGCCGAGCGTCTCCGGCACGTGGGAGGACGTCTGCGGCAGCGCCTCGATGGCCGCGAACTTGGCCGGCTCCTGGTCGAAGACCGCCCGCGCGGCCACGTCGCCGACGAAGATCTGCAGGGGGATGGCCACCGCCGCGGTGCAGAAGGCGATCAGGAAGGCCAGCCGGTGGTAAGCGTCCCGCCGGCCCTTGAGCATGCCGGCCGCATAGACGCCGGCCACCACGAAACCGGCCACCACGTAGGCGGCCAGGAACATGTGGATCGCCTCGTACCAGAAAGCGTGGTTGAAGAAGACCCGCCACGGGTCGACGTCGACCACCTTGCCCGCCGCGTCCAGCGTGATTCCGGCCGGCTGGTTCATCCAGGCGTTGGCCGCCACCACCGAGAGCGTGCCGCCCAGCCCCGCTATCGTCACCGGCACGCCCGACCAGAAATGGGCCCACGGGCTCAACCGCTTCCAGCCGTAGATGTAGATCGCGACGAAGATCGCCTCGATGAAGAAGAAGATGCCCTCGACGCCGAACGGCAGGCCGTAGGCGGCGCCGAAGCGGCCCATCAGCCCCGGCCAGAGCAGCCCCAGCTCGAACGAGAGTACGGTGCCGGAGACCGCGCCGACCGCGAACAGCACGGCCGACACCTTGGACCAGCGCTCGGCCAGCAGCAGCGCGGTCGCGTCGCCCCGGCGCAGGCCCCGGTAGTTGGCGATCAGCATGAGGAAGGTGAAGGCCACCCCGAACGGCACCAGAATGATGTGGAAGCCGAGCGTGAAGGCCATCTGTTCGCGGGCGGGCAGCAGTTGCGCCGGATCCGGCATGCGCTTCAGCTTTCACCCGATCCGGCCGGAGGTCCAGACCTCAGGCGGCGGCCACGCGCAGCGCCTTCGCCCGGTACATCGCGCTGTCGGCGTCCTGCAGCAGTTGCTCGGCCGAGGTTCCGGTCGAGCAGTCGGCCCAGCCGATGCTGACGCCCACCCGGGCGGTCCGGTCGCTCAGGACGTACGGCGTGCAGACGGCGGCCCGGATCCTGGTGACCAGGTCGTCGAGCACGGGGCCGGGAGTGACGTCGTCGAGCAGCACCAGGAACTCGTCGCCGCCGAAGCGGGCGGCCACGTCCCCGGTCCGCAGGCACTGGCGGAGGCGGTCGGCGACGCAGACCAGCAGCCGGTCCCCCGCGTGGTGGCCGAGCGTGTCGTTGATCAGCTTGAAGCCGTCGAGGTCGAGGAAGAGCAGCGCCGCCGGTCGCCCGACCGCGGCCTCCAGCGACGCGGTGAACGACGACCGGTTGGGCAGCCCGGTCAGCCGGTCCGAGTGGGCGGCCCGCAGCAGCTGGGCCTCCTGGTCGCGCAGGTCGAGCGCGACCGTCAGCAGGGCCGCGCACTGGTTGACCAGCTCGCGGCCGTCCTCGACCCGGTGCTCGACGGTGTCGACCAGGGCGAGCCAGCCGCGGTCGCTGTCGCCGACCTTGGCCCGCACGACGAAGACGGTCTCCCCCGGCTCGGCGCTCGCGACGACCTCGACCGGCGGGAAAGACTCCACGGTCGTCGGCCCGGACGGGATGGGGGCGCCGGGAAACCGGCGCCATCCTTCGGTACGCACGAGGCCGCCGCCGGGCGCACGCAGCGCGATCGAGCCGGCCGTGGCCGGGGTCATCGACAGCCACGACGCGTCGCGCGGGTCGGCGTCCCGGCGGTGCAGCAGGGCCATGCTGAGCGTGTAGTTGACGCTGATCAGCGACCGCAGGTGCAGTTGGTCGCCGAGCTGGACCCGGCTGTAGGCGCGCCCGAGGAACAGCACGAGGTCCTGCACCGCACGCCCCGCCGGGCCGTCGGCCGCCGCATACTCCTGGACCGACCGGCAGATGACCCGCAGCGTCTCCTGGGTCGGTGCGGCGGCCAGCAACGCATGCAGCTCGTCGGCGGCCGCCGGGAGGCCGGTCGGGTCGCCGGTCGCGGCCGCGTCGAAGGCGTCGGCGGTCAGCGCCGCCGCGAGCAGGACGTCGGCGTCGGAGCCGATCGGGACGACTCCGGCCAGGCGGCGGCGCAGGCGCTCCCGGGCGTCGCCGCCGGACCCGGCCAGGTCGGGCAGCCGGGTGGCGAAGGCGGTGCAACCGCACGAGGTGCGCGGCACGAACCGGGTCGGCAGGCGGTGGATGCCCTCCCCGCCGCATAGCAACAGGTCGACGGCGAGGCGGCTCATGGCATCGAGCGGCTGGGCGATGCTGGCCAGCTCGGGGCGGGCGAAGCCGGCCTGGTCGATGTTGTCGAAGCCGGTCAGCAGATAGTCGCCGGGGCAGGTCAGCCCGGCCGCGGCGAGGACGCGCTGGGCGCCGATCGCGTTGCGGTCGGTGGCCGCGACCAGGGCGTCCGGGCGGCCGCGGCGCAGGAAGTCCCGGGCGGTCCAGGTGATGCCGCTGTCGACGTTGTTCCCGGCGGGCAGGAATACGTCCGGCTCGAGACCGTGCTCGCGCAGCACCGCCGCGTACGTCTGGAAGCGCTCGCGGATGTCGGAGGCCGCGACGAATCCGGTGAAAGCGAGCCGGCGGCAGCCGTGCTCGCGGATGAGGTGAGTGACCGCCGCCCGCATGCCGGCGCCGTTGTCGGCCAGCACCGACGGCCGGTCGAGCCCGGGAACGTCGTGGCCGACCAGCACCACCGGCTTGCCGGCCCCCTCCAGCGCGAGCAGATAGTCGCGGTCGACCGCGTCGGCGAAGGCGAGGAAACCACTGATGTGATCCCAGGCGACGGGCGCCGCGAAAGCCGGGTTGCCGCCGTTGACCGTGAGGTCCGCGGCGGCGTCCAGCGTCTGGATCGCGATCAGCCGGCGCCCGGCCGCCCGGGCCGCCGCCTGCACGCCGGCCACCAGGCTGCCGTAGTACGTGCCACCGACGAACGGCGCCAGCACCCCGATCGCTCCCGCGGCATCCATGCTGCCTCCATCGGCGAGCACGCGGCCGGGTTTAGCCCTCCGGAACCTGGTGTATCGCGAGTTCCTCGGCCGACGCGCCGCCGCCCGAGGCGCCCGCGTCGGTGGCCACGGCGTCCGGCTCGGTGTCGGAGGTCAGGCCCTCGTCCGGCGCGACCAGGCGCCCGACCGTGCCGCCGCCCCCGCCGACGCCGGTGTCGTACATCGAGACCTGGGAGTCGAGGTGCGGGTCGACCGGGTCCTGGTCCTCCAGTGAGGTGCCCGGGTCGACCACGTCCAGGCCGTCACCGACCGGCTCGGCGTCGAACTCCTCGACCGCGACCGGCGACGGTACGGTGTCCGGGCGCGGCCCGGCCTCCTGAAGCGCCGGGTCGGGCACCTCCCGGTCGAGCTTGCGCTCGAGCGACTCGCCGACCCGCGCCTCCTCGGGCGTGTTGCCGTACCGGTCGGATGCGAGCGGACCGTCCTCGCGGTCCCCCGGCAGGAGGCCCGGGTCCGGCCCGTCGGCGATCCGCCCCGAGTCGACGTCGTCCCAGGCCGACGAGTCGTCGTCGGCCGTGCCGGGCAGCCCCTCGGCCTCGGGGTCGGACACGGGATGGGGAAACTCGTCTTCACGCATGCCGCCGGGCTACCCGCCGGCGGCGACGACAAACGTAGTTTGTCCGGGCTGAGCCCGGGTAGCCCGGCGGCATGACAACCGACTCGAGACCACCCGCGGGCGACGACGACGGCCAGTGGCGCGACGAGGGCAAGCTTCCGCTGGAGGAGCTGGTCCAGGCGGTCGCGACGTCGTCCAACGAGGGCCAGATGGACGACCGCACCGGCAACGACGCGGGCATCGAACGGCCGCCGACGGCCCCGGACGACCACGACCCCGACCCGGACAGCGCCGAGGGCCGCTCCCTGCGCACCGACTTCACCGGCCCGGTCGGCCCGAACTGATCCTCACCGGGCCGGGCCGGCGTGCGGCGCGCCCGGAGCCCGGGCGTGGCCGGCGTGCGGCTCTCCCCCGGCCGGCGGCGTCACGCCCGGAGCTCGGGCCGGGCCGGCGTGCGGCTCGCCCCGGGCCGGCGGCGTCACGCCCGGAGCTAGGAACTCGATCTGCTGCTGGACCTCCGCGAAGGGCCGGCGGTGTACCGACTGCCGGACGACCAGGCCGAGGAGCTCCGAGAAGACGGCCTCGGCACGGGCGGCGGCCTCGGGCACCGGCACGGCCTCGAGCAGGTCGGTGAGCATGGCGACGACGTCGCGGTTCATGCGCTCGACCGGCTCTGGACGACCCTTGCGGACGGCGTCGATCCAGTAGTCGTACCAGAGCAGGGCGGCACCGGGGTTGTCGTCGAAGGCGCCCAGGTAGGCCTCGATCGCGGCCCAGAACCGCTCGACCGGACCGTCGCCCCGGGCCGCCGCCGCCCGGACCTGGCTCAGGAACGCCTCGATGTGCCCGGCCATCGCCTCGTCGATAAGCGCGTTGAGGTCGGCGAAGTAGTAGTGGATCGCGCTCTTGGTGAGCGGGCTGGCGTCGGCGATCGCGCGCACCGAGCAGGCGGCCAGGCCCTGCTCGGCCAGCACCTGCCGGGCCGCCTCGACGATCAGCCGCCGCTTGTGCTGTTGGTTGGGCGACATCACGCCCTCACTCTAGCCTCTTCAGGACGAGTGTCCTATGTTTTAGGTCAACTGTCCTGAACGGAGCGGAGAGCCTCATGTTCGTCTTCTTCGACCTGCGCACGCCCGACGTGGCGGCGTCCCGCGACTTCTATGCGCAGCTGTTCGGCTGGCCCGCGAGCGACGGGCCGATGCCGATGCTCACCCGCGACGGCGTGCCCTGGGCCGGGTTCACTCCCCTGGCGCCGGACGACACGCGGCGGCCGCAGTGGGTGCCCTACGCACCGGTCGACGACCTCGACCGGGCCACCGAACAGGCGGTCGCCCTTGGCGCCACACTCGTCCGCGGCCGGACCGAGCTGCCGGTCGGGTCGCTGGCGGTGATCGAGGACCCGGCCGGCGCCGCGCTCGTGCTCTGGGAGGCACGCGAGCGGTGACCGCCCGGACCGGTCAGTCGGCGCGGCGACGTTCCTCGGCGATGCGGTGCGGCACCCGCGCCAGTCGCAGGACGGACACCAGACCCACGCCGCCGACGATGTTGCCGAGGACGGCGAACCCGGCCGCCCCCAGCCAGTCCAGGTAGCCGAACGGGGCCCCGGCGATCAGGGCGGCGAACATCAGGATCGAGTCGAGCACGGAGTGGAACAGCCGCCCACCGGCCAGCAACGCCCCGAACAACAACGCCGGCACCATGCGTACGCCCATGCTCTCGGTCGCGTGCTGCATTCTGGTCATCAGGGTGATGACCATGCCGGCCAGCACGGCGAGACAGAACGACTGGAGGTTGATACCGAGGTCGGCGTAGTGCGCCCCGGCCTCGACCGCGGTGTGGCGCAGCGAGGGCAGAGCCTGGATGATCAGCCAGGCCACCAGCCAGCCGCCGACCAGGTTGGCGACCAGCGTGACCACCCAGAGCCGGGCCAGCCCGCGCAGGGTGCCGTGCCGGGCCGCGACGGCGGCGACCGGCACGAGAAAGTTCTCGGTGAACAGTTCGCTGCGCGCCAGCAGGAGCGCCAGGAAGCCGAGGCCGAACGCGAGGCCGGCCAGCACCGGTGAGCCGGTCGACTCCTGCACGACGAGGTAGGCGAGCACGCCGGTGCCCACATCGACGCCCCCGAGCAGGCCGGTGACGACCAGGGTCGTCACCGGCCGCGCCAGCCGGACTGAACCCTCCTCGACCAGCCGGTCGAAGGCGTCCTCGAGCTCCGGCTCCGGCTTCTCCGGGGGCTGCGAGAAGCCGGATGCCTGCTGTTCGTCGTCCTCGGCGGAGAAGGCCATGGCGCCGTCTTCCCCGCCCGCGCGGTCTTACACCTCGAGAGTCGGCGGAGGCGGGGCCGCGGACGGACGCCGTAGCACGCTAACTTCGACGGATGGAGCTGCAGCCGCTCACGCCAGCGCGGTTCGACGACCTGGCCGCGCTGTTCGACACGACCGCGGTGACTCGAAACTGTCACTGCACCTGGTTCCTGCTCCGGGAGCCGTCGCTGTCCGAGGTCTGGAAGGCCGGGCGCAGCCGGGAATGCTTCGAAAGCTTTGCCGGGTCGGCGCCGGCGCCGACCGGGGTCCTGGCGTACGCCGACGACGGCGAGCCGGTCGGGTGGTGCGCGATCGGCGCACACGCCTGGTACCCGCGGCTCGCGGTCGCCCGGGCGTGGCGCGGTGCCGACTCGTCGGCGTGGGCGGTGACGTGCTTCTACATCCGGCGGCAGGCCCGGCACAGCGGGCTGAGCGGGTCACTGCTGTCGGCGGCGGTGACGCTGGCGGCGGCGCACGGCGCGACCGCCGTCTTCGGAGCGCCCCGGGCCGACGGGGTCAAAACGTCGGGCGGCGACGGCTACGTGGGGTTCGAGAGCACGTTCCGGGCCTGCGGCTTCACCCGGGCCGCGCCGGTCGACGGCAAGCGGGTCCTCATGCACCGGGCGGTCACCCGTCCCGACGGCGAGCGTCACTGACCGTCGACCCGGAATCGGTCTGACCGTCTAACAAGTCAGCAACCTCATTGACACATGCCAGTAGCTCAATGAATGCTGTCCTGACAACGTTGTCAGGAAAGGACCCGGATGCTTCCAACTCGTGTCCTCGCCGCGATCGCCGGGGTGGCCGTCACCATCCCGATCGGTGCCGCGGCTCAGGCTGCCGGGCCGGCACCGCGGATCGCGGACCCGGTCACCTATGTGAACCCGCTCATCGGCTCCACCAATCTGGGCAACACCTACCCCGGCGCGGTGCGGCCGTTCGGCATGCTCGCCTGGAGCCCGCAGACGTCCCGGGGCAACCAGTACTCGACGCCGGCCCCGGGCGGATACCAGTACGCGGCCACCAAGATCCGAGGGCTCAGCCTCACCCACCTCAGCGGTGTGGGCTGCTCGGGCGCCAACGGCGACATCCCGATCATGCCGTACGTCGGTGACGTGACCACCTCGCCGACCAGTGACGCGACCGACGCGGTCTACGCCAGCACGTTCTCGCACGCCAACGAGGCAGCCTCGGCCGGCTACTACAAAGTCGGTCTGGACTCCGGCGCAGGCGCCGAACTCACGGTCACCGACCGTACGGGCATGGGCAGGTTCACCTTCCCCGCGGACAAGCCGGCCAGCCTGCTCTTCCGCACGTCGCTGTCCGAGACCGGCAGCACCGACGCGTCCGTCCACATCGACGCGAAAACCCGGACGATCTCGGGTTCGGTCACCGCCGGTAACTTCTGCGGGCCGCAGAGCACCGACAATTCACACTCGTACTACACGCTGCACTTCGTGGCCCACGTGGACCAGCCGTTCACGACGACCGGGACCTGGAAGGACGGGACGGTCACCGCCGACAGCACGGACGCCACCGGCGGCAGCGGCTATGCCTCCGGGCGGCCGGTCGCGGGCAAGGGCTCCGGCGGGTACGTGACGTTCGCGCCCGGGACGACCGCCGTCTCGATGCGCGTGGCCATCTCGTACGCCGACCAGGCCGGCGCCGAGCGCAACCTGGCCGTGGAATCGCCGAACCGGCTCAGCTTCGACAGCATGAAGGCGCAGGCCGCGGCCGCCTGGAACGCCCGGCTCAGCAAGATCCGCATCGGGGGCGGCACCGCCGCGCAGCGGACGACCTTCTACACCGCGCTCTACCACTCGTCGCTCGAGCCGACCCTGACCAGCGACGTCGACGGCCGCTACTACGGAGCCGACGACAAGATCCACCGGGTCTCCGGACGCCAGCACGCCCAGTACGGCACGTTCTCCGGCTGGGACCAGTACCGGGCCCAGGTGCAACTGCTGGCCATGCTCGACACCAAGCAGGCCAGCGACTATGCCCAGTCGCTGTTCAACTACGCCACCCAGCGCGGCGGCGAATGGGACCGCTGGCTGCTCGAGAACGGCAAGACCTCGGTCATGTCGGGCGACCCGTCGGCCGCCGCGATCGCCGCGATGTACGCCTTCGGAGCACGCGACTTCGACGCCCGCGGCGCCCTGAAGTCGCTGGTCCAGGCCGCGACCGTGCCGACCGAGAACGACTCGAGCGACAAGGGCTGCAACGTCGAGTGCTTCGGCCAGCGGCCGTCACTTGCGGACTACATGTCGCTCGGATACGTGCCGGCCGACGACTGCCACTGCTGGGGCGGCGCCGCCGAGACCCTGGAGGACTCGGCCGCCGACTACGGCATCGCGCAGCTGGCCCTTGCCCTCGGGTCCCGGTCGACCTACAACACGTTCCTGGCCCGCTCGCACAACTGGCGCAACGTGTTCGACCCCGACGCCAAGGCCGACATCGGCCTGGAACACAACATCCGCGGCCACATCACCGCGATCACGGCCAGCGGGGAGAACGCGCCCAACGAGGGCAAAGCCCAGCTGTTCGACGGCGACAAGGGCACGAAGTGGCTGACCTTCGCCACCACGGGCTGGGTGGCGGCACAGCTGGACACGCCGCTCACGGTTTCCTCGTACGCGGTGACCTCCGGCAACGACGAGCCGACCCGTGACCCGTCGGACTGGCAGCTGCAGGGCTCGAACAACGGCACGGACTGGACGACCGTCGACACGCAGACGGGGCAGACCTTCGCGCAGCGCGGCCAGACGGCCACCTACACCGTCACCGACCCGCAGCCGTTCAGCTACTACCGGTTCAACGTGACCAAGAACGGCGGCGCCGACATCGTGCAGGTGGGCGAACTGGAACTGGCCGACCCGACGGTGACCTCACCGCCGCCGTCCGACCCGTCCTACGAGTTCACCGGCTGGGCCCGCGACCGCTTCCGCGACGGCACCTGGGCGCCGGGCTTCACCCCGTCGACCGGGACCGGCTTCGTCGAGGGCACGAGCGCCCAGTACACCTGGATGGTCTACTCCGACGTGACCACGCTGGCCCAGAAGATGGGCGGCAACGCGACGGCGGTCAAGCGGCTCGACGCGTTCTTCCGCAACCCGGACGGCACGTTCGACCTGAGCGCCACCAAGGGCACCCGGTTCGACGCCACCAACGAGCCGGACATCCAGACGCCGTACGTCTACAACTACCTCGGGGCCGCGTACAAGACGCAGGAAACGGTCAACGCGATCACCTCGACGAAGTGGAACGACACCACCGGCGGCATCCCGGGCAACGACGACGCGGGCACGATGAGCGCCTGGTACGTCTTCTCCGCCCTCGGCCTGTACCCGACCGTACCGACCCGGGCCGAGCTGGCCCTGACGACGCCGCTCTTCCCGCACGCCGACCTGCGGCTGGGCAACGGCCACCACCTGGTGATCGACGCTCCGGGCACCGACACGGCCCACTACGTGAAGGCTTTGAGAGTCAACGGCCGTTCCACCACCAAGGCGTGGCTGCCGGCGTCGGCAACCGCCCACGGCGCGCACCTCACCTACAGCCTGAGCACCTCTCCGAACCTGAAGTGGGGCAGCGGCAAGGGCGACACCCCGCCCCAGAACTGACCGACTCCGCCGACGGGGCCGTCGAGATCGACCGTGATGGTCGGACTCGGCGGCCGCGTCGTCTCCCAGCCGGCGATGTGTTCATCGTTGCTGGTCGCGGCATTCGTCGCCGCCCCAGGCGTTCGCCGAGCATCCGGACCGCGACGTCATCACGAGCCTGCCGGGCCTCGCGGCGGTGTCCGGCGCCCGCGTGCTCGCGGAGATCGGAGACGACCGGACGCGCTTCGCCGACGCTCGAGCGCTCAAGGCCTACGCCGGCTCCGCGCGGGTAACCTGCGCCTCCGGCCGCAGCCGCGTCGTGGTGGCCCGCCGCGTCAAGAACCAGCGGCTGGCCGCGACCGGCCACGCCTGGGCGTTCTCCGCCCTGATCGCCTCACCCGGCTGCCGAGCCCACCACGACCGGCGCGAAGCCGCCGGTGATCGCCACGCCGCAGCCCAGCGCAACCGGTTGCCTCGGCGGATTCTCGCGCGGCGTGGCGACCCGCAAAACCTTGCCGTCCCCGGGCAGAGAATCGGTCGCCGGCTGTCTCTAATTCGCGTAGGAGGCAAGCACGGACATGACCTCGCCGGCCCGGTCGAGGCCGACATCGTGCCCCGATGAGTCGCTGATGTGCAGGGCGGCGTCGGGTAGCTCGTGCGCGAGGCGGCGGGCGAAGGCGATCGGTGCGTTACGGTCAAGCGCGCCGTGCCACAGGTGCACCGGCATCTTGACCTCGCTGAGCGGGAAGGTCCACGGCTGTTTGATCAGGGAGAGTTCCTGCACGGTGGCGCGCGAGCCCGGCCGCAGCGCGTCAGCGATGGCTTCGAACTCGATCCGCAGGGCGGCGGCGTGTGCGGCGTCGGGCGCTGCCGCCGTCGCGCGGTGCAGGGCACGCTCCCGGCTGTCCGCGCCGACAAGCTGCCGCCGCATCGCCGCGACCCGGATGGTGTTGAGCGACGGTGCGTTCCTGGCCAGCCAGTTCATCACCCGGGCGTTCACCGTCATGCCCACTCGGTCGGCCCGGCTCATCGGCCCGCCTGCCGCGATCAGCCCGACCACACTGACCCGATCGGCGAGATGACGCGCGGCGGCCAACGTGAACGGGGCCCCGCCGGACTCGCCGGCCAGCGCGAACCGGTCCAAGCCGAGGTGACCGGCCAGCGCGGCGAGATCGTCACCCCAGCTGGCGAGGCTGCGATGGGGCTGGTAATCGGAGGCGCCGTAGCCGGGTTTGTCCGGCGAGATCAAGCGCAGGCGGGCTGCGCGGGCCGTCTGGTCGTAGCCGGCGGCGCCCAGGCCGGACACCGGTGTCCCGGCCGTGTAGACGACGGGCCACCCGTTCGGGTCTCCGAACTCGTGCCAGCTCAGCCGTCTGCCGTCAGCGAGGGTGATCACATCAGATGTCACCCGTACATGCTGACGCCATTCGGAATCGCCCGCCATACCGACAGTCTCCCGGGCTCGCGTGACCCCGATCCGGACCGGGCCGTTCACGAATGATCCGGCTCCACGAACTGGTGACCAGCGCCGGGATCCGCAAGGTAGGTCCGGACGCAGGCGAACCAACGTGTCCGGACCTACTTTGCGGATCCCCGATCAAAGCCCTGATCATCCGCAAACTTTCGACGGACGCGACAGCACCTACCCTGCCAAACGACATATCTTGCTCCGACCACTGCGGATTCCCGGACAGCAATCCTTATCCGTACCGGGGATGTCTTCCGGGTGGACAAGGCGGCCACCCTGAAGCGATGACCGACCAGGACGATTTCGGTGCCGAACCCAGCCGGCGGCGAACCCGCCGGGACTGGCGTAAGGTTCTGCGCCTCGTGGCCGCGACCCTGGTCACCGTTCTGTTCTTCGGCGCGGCGGCGGGGTCCGGCTCGGGCGCAGGACGATCCTCCGCTCAGCACCAACTGCCGGCGAGCCGACTTCCTCAGAGACGTCGCGGCCGGAAGCAGCGGCCGGGTCGTGATCACGGACTACATCAAGAACATGGCTCAGCAGTTGTGTAACAACCAACCTGGCGCCAAACCACCGCCACTGCGCACCATCGGCGACACCTACACGGTCCGGCCGGAGAACCCTTGCCAGTACGACGATCAGCACCCCGCCTGTATCGCCGATCATGTTGAGAAGGCTCTGTACTTCCGGAACCGTTCGCTGGCCTGCTATGAAGAGTTCAAGAGGAACGCTCAAGCTGACAAACCCGAGGTGACCTGCCCGGTTGCCAGCGATACGCCGACCTCACCAGCTCCCGCCTCTACTCAGGGTGGGCTCTGGCGCGACATCACCCGGCCCTGGGAAAACGTCGAGGGCTGGGGCCTGTTCATTCTCATCTGCGCCGCGGTCCTCTGGCTCTGGCCATCCCGCTCCGGAAGCGGCCGGTCGTCAGGGACAGATCCCGATGAGCCCTATCACAGCCCTGAACCTGACGGCAGTCACTGGAAACGCTGATCTCGGGGTTGTTGCTAGCGATCGCGACCAGGGATCAGAAGTTGATCTAAGTAGTGGGGAGCCGGTAACCCGGGCGGCAAGCGTCCCCGCCGCCCCACGACCAGCAACACTGAGTAACCGAAGCGGCCGCAGGGCCGAGCACTCGCACCAAACGAACACGCGAGGTTGCCAGTAGCGCCTGCTGCAGGGATCGCAGGGGGCACCGATCCGGCAAGCGTTACCGCCAGTACCGAGAGGGCTGGTTCGGCCACGCAGTGACCCAAGCTTGACAAGAACGAACCCTCGGATGTCTTGCAGCATCGAACGGTCGTTGAATTCGGCGGCGGAGACATCCACGTGAGCGATACTCTGCCTCACTCGCCGGGGACGACCCGGGAACTTTCCGCCATGACGATCGCCGCGAGCGTCGCCGTGGCCGCCGCCGGTGCGGCTGTGCAACCGGCAACGGCCTCGCCAACGCATCCGGACCGGCCCGCGCGTCGTTCCGTGGGCCCTCCGCATCGGTTGCGCTCGTCGGAACATCATGCCGACGAGGCCGGACCGCGGCCGGCCGCAGCCCCCCGGGGCGGCCGGCCGCGGAGTCTCACTCCTTGACGCCGATGTTTTCAGTCGGCGGGGTGCGGAGGAGGCGGCGGACCGGCCAGATCGTGGTGGCCAGGGCCAGGAGGGTCGCACCGCCGAGGACGGCTATGGCTCCCGACGGCGGCACGTACGGGATCGGGCTGCCGGTCAGGGCCCGCATGATGGAGCCCAGCGTGAGGGCGGCGATCGACGCTCCGATGAGGACGGCGACGCCGAGGAGGCCGGCCTGTTCGGCGTTGACCATGCGGCGGATCTGGCGGCGGGTCACGCCGACCAGTTGGAGCAGGGCCAGTTCGCGGCGGCGGGCCAGGGCGGCCATCACCATCGTGGTGGCGGCGGCGAGGGCAGCGTAGCCAACCATGACGCCGATCAGCATCTTGTTGAGCCAGGCGCCGACCGCAAGGTCGGTGCTGATCGTCTGGGTTTGGGCCGCGGAGTCGACCACGGTGGTGCCGGGGTGCGCGGTACTCCAAGCGGCCAGCGCAGCGCCGCCGCCCGGGGCCACGCCGCCGCCGACAGCCGAGCCGGCGCCCGCAGCCGAGCCGGCGCCCGCAGCCGAGGCGGCGCCTGGGGCTGTCGCGGTGGCGTGGTTGCCGGGCGTGGACGCTGAGGTGGTGCGGACCAGGACCTCGTCGTCGGCGTTGCGGGGCAGGTGGCCGGCTGTGGTCTGCTTCGAGAGGGTGACGTCGGCGAAGCCCAGGCCCCGGTCATAGATGGCCACGACCGTCAGGTCGGTCGGGGTGCCGTCGCCCAGCCACAGGTGGGCCCGGTCGCCGAGGTGCCAGCCGGACGAGGACGCCAACATGGCGGAGACGGCCACGGTGCCGGGGCGGGCCAGCCCGGTCAGGTTGCCCGAGGTCGTGCCCAGGTTCAGGGTCGACGCTATGCCGTCCGGGTCGACGGCCTCGGCGGTGGCGGTCTCGATGCCGTCGAAGGAGGTCACGACCACCGAGGTGTGGCGGACGCCGGTGGCGGCGACCACGCCGTCGAGCTTGCGGATCTGGGCTGCCGCGTCGCCTCCCGAGCCGAGGACCACGCGGTCGGCCAGGGTGCCGGTGCGGGCCTCGGTGGTGGTCTGGCGTTCGAGGTTGTTCTGCAGGAACCATACTGAGCCGCCGAAGCCGACCGACAGCACCAGGGCGGTCAGCACCGTCGCCATGCCCTGGGCGTTGGCCCGCAGGTTTTTGCCGGCCAGGTAACCGCTGGTCTGCCAGAGCCGGGACAGCACCGGGCTGAGCAGCCCGGCGGCGAACGCGTTGATCCAGGGCGCGAGCAGAGCGACCGCGATCACGAACAGGTAGAGCATGCCGACCGCTGCCGCCAGGGCCGCGTTCGCGCCGCTCACTGCCGCCGTGAAGCCGCCCGCGGTGCCCGCACCGGCCAGCGTGACCAGGCCGAAGGTGAGGCGTACCTTGCCGCTCTGCTTCGGCTCGACGGCGGCCTCACCGAGGGCCTCGACCGGCTTGATGCGGGTGATGCGGCGGCTGGCAATCAGGGCGGCGAGCACCGCCACGAGCAGGGCGACGCCGACCGAGGCGAGACTTGCGAGGCCGCCGGCGGCGAGTGGGAAGCCGCCGGGGATGAAGCCGCGGTCGATCAGCTGGCCGTGCACCCAGCGGGCGGCGATCAGGCCGGACGGCACGCCGACGGCCGAGCCGGTCAGCGCGAGCAGCGCGGTCTCGGCGATCAGCATGCGCCGCAGCTGGCCGGGGGTCGCGGCGACCGCCCGCAGGAGGGCGAGGTCGCGGCGGCGGTGCCGGACGGAAAGGCCGATCGTGCCGGCCACCACGAAGACGATCAGCATGATCACGTAGCCGCCGAAGGCGGAACCGGCCTCGACCAGGAGGCTCCTGGCGACCAGGCCGTCGGACTGCTCGGCGGCGCCGCGCTGGTCACCGGAGTAGGTCGTGGCGCCCGCCGCCGAGGCGATCTGCCGCACCGCGGCGAAGGAGCCGGACGGGGCGACCACGCCGATCGCGTCGACGCGGCCCGGGTGGGCGGACAGCCGTGCCGCCTGGGCGTCGGTGAGGAACACCTGGGCGGTGCCGGTGTCCGTGACTCCGGTGACCACATAGGATTCCGGGACGCCCGCGACGGTGAGGCCGATCCGGCTGCCCGGGGCGGCGCCGAGGGCGGTGTCGGCCAGAACCTCGCCGTCGGCCTTCGGCGGGACGCCCGCGCTTATCGCGCGGCCGGTGAGCGCGTACGCCGAAAGGCCGTGACCGACCGCGGCGGGCGAGTCGAAGACGATCCGGTCGTCGCCCGCGGCCAGCGTGACCCCCGGCACCTGCCGGATGCGACCGACCAGCCCGGCGTCGACGGTGCCCCCGTCGGGCAGCGTGACCGTCGTGGTCGTGGTGTCACCGCCGAATTCCTTGCTGGTGTGGCTGACGTCGCGCTGGGCGACGACGAGGTCGGCGGCGCGGTAGAGCTGGGGTTGCGGGCGGAACCGCAGGCCCGACTCGACGAGCGCGCCCATGGCGACAAGGATCATGACGCCCACCGCCAGGGCGATCAGGGTGGCGATCGACGGGCCGGCGCGGTGCCGCAGCAGCTTCGTGGCGAGCGTGATCATCGCGCCGTCCTCCGATCGAGGGAGGCGAGGTGCTCGGCGATGCGGACCGCGCCGGGCTGGGGCAGGTCGCCGACGATGCGGCCGTCGGCCAGGATCAGCACGCGGTCGGCGTACGACGCGGCGATCGGGTCGTGCGTCACCATGACGACGGTCTGCCCGTGCTCGTCGACGACCGCCCGCAGCAGGGCGAGCACGTCGGCCGCCGTGCGGGAGTCGAGCGCGCCGGTCGGCTCGTCGCAGAAGATGACCTCGGGGCGGGTGGCCAGCGCGCGGGCGATCGCCACCCGCTGCTGCTGGCCACCGGAGAGCTGGGCCGGCCGGTGGTGCAGCCGATCCCCCAGCCCGACCCGCTCGACCACCGTGGTCAGCCAGGCCCGGTCGGGCCGGGCGCCGGACAGGCGCAGCGGGAGGACGATGTTTTCCTCCACGGTGAGGGCGCCGACCAGGTTGAACGCCTGGAAGACGAAGCCGATGCGGCGGCGGCGCAGCTCGGTCAGCCGGGTCTCGGAGAGCCGGGACAGGTCGGTGTCGCCGAGGAAGGCGCGGCCGGAGCTGGGCCGGTCGAGGCCGGCCGCGGTCTGCAGCAGCGTGCTCTTGCCGGAGCCGGACGGGCCCATGACGGCGGTGAAGGTGCCCCGGCCGAAGCCGGCGTCGACCGCGTCGAGCGCGGTGACCGAGCCGTAGACCCGGGTGAGCTTCTCGACGCGTACCGCGGTGGCGAGGGACGGTTCTGTGTAGACGGACATCGTGTCCTCCGTGTCGTCGGGTGTTCGGTGCGCGCACGGAGAACGCTATTGGCGGGCGAGTTCGGCAACCATCCCACTGGCTCTACGAACCGGGTACAGCCAGCGCTACTTTTCCAGGTAGCGCAGCACGGCGGTGACCCGGCGGTCGGCCCGGTCGTCGGGCGCCAGGTGCAGCTTGGCGAAGATGCTGCGGATGTGCTTGTGCACCGCGCCCTCGGTGACGAACAGGCGCTCGGAGATCGCCGTGTTGCCCAGGCCCTCGGCCATCAGCGCCAGCACGTCGAGCTCGCGCGGGGAAAGCTCGCTGAGACCGTCGTTGGGCCGGTTGCGGGCCAGCAACTGGCCGACCACCTCGGGGTCGATCGCGGTGCCCCCACCGGCGACCCGCTCGAGCGCGGACAGGAACTCCTCGACCCGGCCGACACGCTCCTTCAGCAGGTAGCCGAGGCCGACCGCGCCGATCGAGAACAGGTCGGTGGCGAAGGCCTGCTCGACGTACGCCGAGAGCACCAGCACCGCCAGCCCGGGCCGCCGCCGCCGGGCCTCGACCGCCGCCACGATGCCCTCGTCGGTGTGGGTCGGCGGCATTCGGACGTCCACAATGGCCACGTCGGGCTCGTGCTCGTCGACGGCGGCCAGGAACTCGGCCGGGTTGCCCGCGGTCGCGACCACGTCGAGGCCCTCGGCGCGCAGCAGCAGCGCCAGGCCCTCCCGCAGCAGCGCGTCGTCCTCGGCGATCACGATCCGCACGGCAGCTCCACCCGCATTCTCGTCGGCCCGCCCGGCGGGCTGGTCAGCTCGATCCGACCGTCGTACGCCTCGACCCGCCGGCGGATGCCGGTGAGCCCGGAACCCCGACCCTCGTCGGCGCCGCCGTGACCGTCGTCGTCGACCACGATCACCAGCCGCTCGCCCACCCGCCGCACGGTCACCTCGACGGCCCGCGCGCCGCTGTGCTTGACCACGTTGGTCAGCGCCTCGGCGACCACGAAGTAGGCCGTGGCCTCGACCGACGCGGCACACCGCCCCGGCACGTCGACGACCAACCGGCAGGGCACCGCACAACTGGCGGCCAGGCCGTCGAGCGCACCGGTCAGACCGCGGTCGTCGAGCACCGGCGGCAGGATTCCGCGCACCACCGTACGCAGCTCGCCCAGCGCCTGTTCGGCCGCGTCCTGCGCCTTGGCCAGGATCTCGTCGGCCCGGGCCGGATCGCGTTGCATGGCCCGCCGGGCGGCGCCGAGCAGCACGTTGACCGCGACGAGGCGATTTTGGGTGCCGTCGTGCAGGGAGCGCTCGATGCGCCGCAACTCGACCGCGTGGGCGTCGAGCGCGGCCGCGCGGGTGGCGGTCAGCTCGGCGACCCGCAGCGAGAGGTCGGTGCCGGGCGGCGGGGAGAGCAGCCGGCGGCCGGGCAGGGCCTGCAGGCGGGCCAGAAGCGGGCCGCCCGCGACCACGAGGACCAGCCAGCCCACGCCGAGCAGGCCGACCACCAGGGCGTCGCCGAGGCCGTCGATGCGCCAGAACACGATGGTGGGGCCGCCGTCCTCGGGGGCGAGGAAGCGGTACCACAGCGGGAACGTGAGGTCCTGCACGGCGGACAGCGGCAGGGTCAGGCCGAGGGTGCCGGCCAGGAACCCGAATATCGCGTGAAGAGGCAGCCACGCGAGCTCACGGCGTACGAAAGGGTCTCGGATCGCGGCCCGCAGGCCGCCGGGAACCGGGCCCGGACCGAGCACCGGCGGCCCCCAGCGGGTGAGCCGGCCGCGCTCGCGGTCAGCGACCGACCGCACCCCGCCCAGCGCCGGCTGGGCCAGCGGCAGGCCGATGCCGGCGAGCGAGGCGACCGCGACGACCAGCACCCAGAGCAGGACGCCGAGCGCGAGCACCGACGTGCCCAGCCCGCCGACCAGGTGCTCGAGCGCGTCGACGGAGAC
Organism: Actinoplanes sp. NPDC051343; assembly: GCF_044455125.1. NCBI lineage: Bacteria > Bacillati > Actinomycetota > Actinomycetes > Micromonosporales > Micromonosporaceae > Actinoplanes > Actinoplanes sp. NPDC051343. The sequence goes on along the minus strand of NZ_JBITEL010000006.1, from coordinate 305,769 downwards.
GCGAACCCGCGCACGCAGCCAAGACATGCGGTGACCATAGGCCACCGGCCGGCCAGGACGTCAGGGCGCGGGCCGAAAAGTACAGCTGGCTATACCTCGGGTGTAACGCCTGTGGGATGGGCTCGGCCGTCCGCCCTCAATAGCGTGGGAACCACGAAAACGACGCTCCAGGAGGCAGTGATGAACGACCAGTACCGCATCACCGACGAAGAGAAGACCTCGCGTGGCGCGCTGCGCCCGCTGTTGTGGCTGGGCCTGGTCCTGAGCGCGGCGGCCAACGCCGTCATCTCCTCGGCGTTCGGCAGGCCCGTCGTCGCCTCGGCGTTCGGCGCGGTCGCGCTGGCTTTCGGGGCCGCGCTGATCGTGCACCACTACCGCACCCGGGCGCACTGATGCAGCACGGCCAGTTCGACGAAAATTTTGGTGGAAACGCTTGGCACTCGGCTGGGGTCGGTGCTAAAAAATGACTTATAGCTGCTGGTCACAACCAGACAGCACTCGGCAGAATTGATCTTTAGCCGAGCGCCACGCGATCCGCTGGAAAGGCCGGCGGACGTGCTCTGAGGAGGTGTTCGTGGTGCTGACTTTCGATCCCTTCCGCGACCTCGACCGGCTCGCCGAGCAGATGCTCGCCGGTTCCGCGACGATGGCCATGCCGCTCGACCTCTACCGGTCCGGCGACCACTTCGTGCTCCACTGTGACCTCGCGGGCATCGACCCCGGCTCAGTGCAGGTGGGCGTCGACAACCGGGTGCTCACCATCCGCGCCGAGCGCACCCCGCGCACCGACGAAGCCGTGCAGTGGGTCCGCCGCGAGCGGCGCACCGGCACCTTCGAGCGCCGGCTGGCCCTCGGCGACGGTCTCGACCTCGACAACATCGCCGCCACCTGGCAGGACGGCGTGCTCACGCTGACGATTCCGGTGGCCGAGACCGCCAAGCCGCGCCGCATCCCGATCACCACGGCGGGCACGCAGCCCGCGGTGGAGGGCGCCGTCACGGCCGACGCCTGAGCCTTCTCCCCCTCCACCGGAAACGGCCGGGCGGGAGGTGCTCCCGCCCGGCCGAAACCCGGTTCCTATTGAGCGGCAGCCGCGGTGTCGTCGGCCACGCGGACCAGTTCGGTCAGGCCACCGGCGTACTCCATCGCCTCGGAGTGCGCCTCGTCCCACGCCGGCTGGAAGCCGACACCGTCCCACTCCTGGGTGGCGTCGTTCCAGACGTCGTTGCCGATCTCGAAGTCCCACGCGTCGATGCCGAGCTCGTAGTAGAGCTCGTCGGCCGAGTTACCGGCCGCCGAGTAGAGCACGTCGGCAACCGGGCCGGTGTAGGACGGCCAGGTGACCGTGCCCCGCTCGGACGCGATCGCGCCCACGATGCGCCGGGCACTGTCCAGGAAGGTCTTCTGCTCGTCGATCGACGGGCGGGGCAGGGTGATCCGGCCGTCCGCCTTGTACGAGCCGGGCGGCCACATGAAGTACCCGCCGTAGCTGTGCACGTTCATCGCGAACCGGACGTTGGAGTGGGCCGAGGCGAGGGCGATCACGTTCCTGCTCTCGGACTCGGACAGCTCGCCCGTACCGGAGTAGGTCTCGCCGAGGCAGTTGCTGCCGCCGCCGACGTAGCCGTCGAAGAAGGAGCCGACGGTGTAGTTGCGGTTGACGTCGACGCCCCAGCGGTCGCGGTTCTTCGGGTCGCGGTTGACCCCGGTGCAGTGGTTGTCGAGGTTCTTCCGCTGGAAGTTGTAGTCGTTGAACGTGTAGTTGGCGCCGTCCGGGTTGACCGTCGGGATCACGAAGATGTCGGTGTTGTCGACCATCTGCCTGGTGGCCGGGTCGGTGGCGTAGTTGGCCAGCAGCCGCTCGGCGAACTCCAGGGTGACCAGCGGCGTCGCCCACTCGCGGGCGTGCTCCTGGGAGTACGCGAGGACGCCGATCTTGGAGCCGTCCCGCACCGAACCGATGCGCAGTGCCTGCACGGTCCACGGCTTCTTCGAGACCTCGGTGCCCTTGAGGCCGTCGTCGAGGCGTACGGGAGCGACCACCGGCATCGGGAGGCCGGCCGAGCCCGATTCGACGAAAGCGCTGAAGGTCTGCGGATATCTGGCCGTGATGAAGGCGGCCACGTCGTCGGTCGTGCTGATGGTCTTGCCGGCGCCGTCGGTGGCCAGCGTGATCGTCAGCACCCGGTCCTTGTAGACCGCGGACAGCGGCCTGTTCGGAGCGCTCGCGGCGACCGTTTTGACCTGGACACCGTTCATCCCCTGATCACCGAACTTGACCGACTCGACGACCACCGCGGCCGCGTTGGGGTCACCGAGGTAGGCGACCGCCGTGCGCCGGTAGCCCTGCGTCTTGTTCGGCAGGTTGATCACGTCGACCAGCTTGGGGTACTGCCTGGCCAGCCGCTTGATGCGGGCCTGGATGTCGGTCGGCGTCAGGTACGCCGCGACGAAGTCCTTCTGGTAGCCGCTCGGCTGGGCCGGCGGCGTGGCACCCGGCCAGGCCTGCGGCGTCATCGCGCGGGTCGCACCACCGAGGCTGGAGGTCGCGGTCACCGACACCGGCTTGCCGGGCAGCGGCTGCGGCACCTGCCAGTGGTACTGGTATTCGTTGTCGTCGGAGAAGCGCACGAGCTGGTAGGACCCCGTCGTGCCGTCGGCGGTCTTCCAGGTGACGGTGATCTGCACGTCCGGGTCGTCGGTCGCCGTGGTCGCGACCTGGGTCTGCAGGAACGTCTTGCCCTTGCTGGTCCACCAGTAGTCCTGGAGGAAATGCAGCGTGTCGGAGCCGGCGGCCAGCTTGGACATGGTTCTGAGCGCGCCCGGCGGCGACTGCCGCTCGATGAGCTGGACCGGGGCGGCACCGTTCTTGATCATCGCGGCCAGTTCGGTGTCGTCGACGACGACATCGGCGAGGAACTGGCCGGGCGCGTGGTGGGGCACCGCGGCCAGGTCGGCGTCCGACGCGGTCAGCCGGTCGAGAGCGTTCTGGTCGGGCAGGCGGAAACGGACGAGCGCGTGCTCGCCCGAGCTGAGTGCGACGGTGATCCCCGGTGGGGTGGGAGCCTGCGCGCGGGCCGCTTGTGGGGCCAGCGCGACCGCCAGGCTGAGAACGGCGGCGGTCGCCGCCCAGCGGACTCGGGATGACATCTAGCCTCCTGGGACATAGAAGGACATCGAGATCACCCCATCGCTTCGATCGAAGCTTGTCAACCAGGTCGGGCGGCACGAAATCTCTGCTGATAGGCGCGGGGCGAGACGCCGATCCGCGCCAGGAACATCCGTCGCAGCGTCTCCGGGCTGCCCACGCCGACCCGCTGGGCGCAGGCGGTGACCGACTCCCCCAGGTGCAGCAGGCGCATGGCGGCGTCGACCCGCACGCTTTCCACGTATTTGGCGGGGGTGCTGCCGAGCTCGGTCCGGAAGAGCCGGGACAGGTGGCGCGGGCTGACGTGGGCCCGGGTCGCCATCGCGGTCACCGAGTGGTCGGCGGCCGGATCGGCGACCACCGCGTCGGTGATCTGCCGCAACACCGGCACGCCCGGCCGGGGCAGGGCCAGCGACGGCGAGAACTGGGACTGGCCGCCCGGCCGCTGCAGGAACACCACGAGCGACTGGGCGACCGACCGGGCGAGTTCCTCGCCGTGGTCGCGCTCGACCAGCGCCAGCGCCAGGTCGATGCCGGCGGACACGCCCGCCGAGGTGAAGATCGTGCCGTCCTGCACGTAGATGGCGTCGGGTTCGACCCGCACCCGCGGGTAGGCGGCGGCGAGCAGCCGGGCGTGCTGCCAATGCGTGGTGGCGCGCCGCCCGTCGAGCAGGCCCGCGGCCGCCAGGATGAAGGCTCCCGTGCAGATCGAGGCGGTGCGGTCGGCCTGACCGGACAGCGCCGCCGCCGCTGCGATGAGCAAGGGGCTGACCGGCGTGGTCGGCACGGCGTCGCCGCCGACGATCAGGGCGGTCCCGACCTCGGTGGCCGCCGAGACCGGGCCGTCGACCGGGACCGGGATGCCGGTCGAGGACCGGACCGGGCGGCCGTCGGCCGAGCGCACGTCGAGCTCGTAGCGGGCGCCGAACTTGGCCGCCTCGGCGAACACCTCGAACGGGCCGGCCAGGTCGAGCATCTTCATGCCGTCGAAGACCAGGGCGGTGACCCGGTTCGGCACGCGTCACCCCCCGGAGAAACGGTCAGTCAGGCCAAACGCTACCCCGGATTATCTCGACGAAGTCAGACCGGGTGAAACCGGGCACGAAGTGGGCCAGCACGTCGTCGTTCATGGTGCCGAACGTGGTGTCCGGGCGGTCCTTCATGCCGTCGGCGAAGCGACGGAGGATGTTCTCCTTGAAGCCGGGACGCTCGTGCGCGGCGACCACGGCCGCCCGGTCTTCCGGGGTGATCTCGTCGAGGCCGAAACCGAGAACGTCGCTCTCGACGCCGAGCGTCACCACGGCGACCTCCGGTTCCAGGTGCTCGACGACGCCCGGGGTGGTGTGCAGGGCGATAGCCAGCCAGACCGCGCGCGCCTCGGCCGGGGTGCGCCCGTGGTCGAGGAGGAACTCCCGGGCCAGGTCGGCGCCGTCGATCTCGAAGCGTTGATCGGTCCGGCCGTAGCGCTCGGTCAGGCCGAGGTCGTGGAACATCGCGCCGACGTAGGCCAGCTCGGGGTCGACCGCAAGGCCCCGGTGGCGGGCCTTGAGGCGGCCGAACAGGTAGACGCGGCGGGAGTGGTGGTAGAGCACCCGGTCGGCGGCCTCCTGAACCAGGTCGGTGGCCTCTCGCGCCAGCTTGGTGTCCGGGATGGCGATGCCGGCGATTGTCTCGGTCATGCCCTCCAGCCTGGGCATTCCGGCCGGTCGCGGCCCCGCCGGAACGGCCAGGAATCGCACGGATCGGGACTTCGTTTGTCCCGCTCGGCGGCGGGTAGCCAGCTTTCTGCCAGAACAAGGCGTTTCCTGGAGGTGTGAAGTGCAGGCCATGGTCTATCGCGGCCCCTACCGCGTACGGGTCGAGGAGAAGGACCGTCCGGTGATCGAGCATCCCAACGACGCGATCGTCCGGGTGACCCGGGCCGCCATCTGCGGGTCGGACCTTCACCTTTACCACGGGCTGATGCCGGACACCCGGGTCGGCATGACGTTCGGGCACGAGTTCGTCGGCGTGGTCGACGAGGTCGGACCGTCGGTCGAGCACCTGCGGCCCGGCGACCGGGTCATGGTGCCGTTCAACATCTTCTGCGGCACGTGCTTCTACTGCGCCCGCGGGATGTACGCGAACTGCCACAACGTCAACCCGAACGCCACCGCGGTCGGCGGCATCTACGGCTATTCGCACACCACCGGCGGCTACGACGGCGGCCAGGCCGAGTACGTACGGGTGCCGTTCGCCGACGTCGGGCCCGCCCTCATGCCGGACTGGCTGGACGAGGACGACGCCGTCATGCTGACCGACGCCCTGGCGACCGGCTATTTCGGCGCCCAGCTGGGCGACATCCACGAGGGCGACGTGGTGGTGGTCTTCGGCGCCGGCCCGGTCGGCCTGTACGCCGCGAAGTCGGCCTGGCTGATGGGCGCCGGCCGGGTCATCGTCATCGACCACCTCGACTACCGGCTGGCCAAGGCGGCCGAGTTCGCCCACGCCGAGACGATCAACTTCACCGACCACGACGACATCGTCGTGCACATGAAGAAGATCACCGACTTCCTGGGCGCCGACGTGGCGATCGACGCGGTCGGCGCCGAGGCCGACGGCAACCTGATCCAGCACGTCACCGCGGCCAAGCTGAAGTTGCAGGGCGGCTCACCGGTCGCGCTGAACTGGGCCATCGACTCGGTACGCAAGGGCGGCACGATCTCGGTGATGGGCGCCTACGGGCCGATGTTCAGCGCGGTCAAGTTCGGCGACGCCATGAACAAGGGCCTCACCCTGCGGATGAACCAGTGCCCGGTCAAACGCCAGTGGCCGCGGCTGTTCGAGCACGTCAAGGCCGGTTATCTCAAGCCCAGCGACATCGTCACCCACCGCATCCCGCTCGAGCACATCAGCGAGGCGTACCACCTGTTCTCCGCCAAGCTCGACGGCTGCATCAAGCCGATCATCGTCCCGAACGCCGCGTGAGGAGCACACCATGGCCTATACGCCGGACAAACCGAAGCTGCCCGAGACGAACGACGAGTTGCGCGCCCGCATCCCGGGATGGGGCGCCGACCTCGACCCGAAGGACCGGCCCGCGGTGCCCCAGGAGGTGTTCGACCTGTCGGCCACCGGGGCGCACTGGGAGTTCCCGGAGCGGCAACCGGAGCGCCGGCCGCGGGAGCGCTCGATCGAGCACAAGTTCCTGACGCCGGTCTTCGGAACTTCGTGTCCGCCGCGCGGGCTCTCCGGGAAGATCCGGCAATTCGCGTACGCGCGGTACAGCGAGGGCCGCGCCGCACACTGGCTGCTGCTGCTCGGGGCGGACCGGGTGGACGTCTTCGAGAGCCGGCTGCGCTCGATCGGGGAGGGCCGCCCGGACCGCCTGATCGCGGAGACCGGGATCAAGGCCGAACGGGACGGCAAGCGGGGACCACATCGGACCGACCGGGGTCATCAGGCGCTCGATCCGTTCGTGGTGGCCGCGCCGTGGCTGCTCGGCGCCGCCGTCACCTACGCGGTCATCCGCCGCCTGACCCGCTGAGGCGGCGGTCACCGATCTCCTTACAAGCCGCTTACGCACGGTAAGAGCCCGCGGTGGGCCGGACGCCAACCACGCGTCCGACCAACACACCAAGGGAGCAGGACATGCGTAACTCCACCCGCGCCGCGGCCATCGCCGGGGCGGTAGCCGCGGCCACCGCGAGCCTGGCCGGCCCGGCCCGAGCCCACCCCGGCGGGGCGGTCTTCGTGCAGGCCAACGGGCTCGACGGCAACGCGATCGTGGCGTACGACGGCGAGCTGCACCACACCGGCACGTACCCGACCGGGGGCCTCGGCGGCATCGAGGCCGGCGCGGCAGCCGACCCGCTGGCGTCGCAGGGCTCGCTGACCCTCGACCGCGCCCACGGCCTCCTGTACGCCGTGAACGCCGGCAGCGACACCGTCACCGTCTTCGGCGTGCACGGCAGCCGGCTCTCCCGGCTGCAGGTGATCGGCAGCGGCGGCGCCTTCCCGACCGGCGTGGCCGTGCACGGCGACCTGGTCTACGTGCTCAACGCCCGCGACGGCGGCTCGATCCAGGGCTTCCGGCGCATCGGGTCGCACCTGGTCCGCGTGCCGTCGTGGCACCGCGCCCTCGGGCTCGACCCGGCCGCCACCCCCGAGTTCACGCACTCGCCGGGGCAGGTCGCGTTCACCCCCGACGGCCGGCATCTGCTGGTCACCACCAAGGGCAACACCAGCGAGATCCTGGCGTTCGGGGTCGACGCCACCGGCGGCCCGTCGGCCCGGCCGGTCCACAACGCCGAGCCGGACGCCGTCCCGTTCGCCCTGACCTTCGACCGGTGGGGGCACGCCGTGGTCGCCGAGGCCGGTCCGAACGCGGCGGCCACGTTCTCGGTGCACGGCAACGTGCTTCACCCGCTCTCCTCGTCCGCCACCGGCGGCACGGCGACCTGCTGGGTGATCGGCGTCAACGGCACGTTCTACCTGTCCAACGCGGGCAGCGCCACGATCACCGCGTTCCGCACGGGAGCCGACGGCTCGCTGCAGAACCTGGGCACGACCAGCACGGCCGGGGCGGGGACGATCGATGCGGCCGCATCGGCCGACGGCTCCCAGCTGTACGCGGAGACGGGCGGGGGTGTCGACGCGATCGAACAGTTCCGCACCGGTCCCGACGGCAAGCTCACCTCCGTCCGCTCGGTCGCGATCCCGGGCGGCGCCAACGCCGAGGGCATCGCGGCCTACTGACCCTTCAGGAGGTCCGGCTCGTGCGGGGCGGGCCGGACCTTCGCCCGTACTGTTGTCGGCGTGCCTTTCGACGAAGCGTCCGCCCAGTGGGTTGCCGAGCTGGGTGCCGAAGGCGCCGCTCGCGACGGCGCGCACGCCCGGCTCCACGACCTGCTGCTGCGGGCCGCCCGGGCCGAGACCAACCGGCGCGCCGCCCGGCTGAGGCTCGCCGGTACCGAGGTCGACGACCTCGCCCACCAGGCCGCCGCCGACGCCATGCTGGCCGTGCTGGCCAAGCTGACCACCTTCCGCGGCGACAGCCGGTTCACGACGTGGGCCTACAAGTTCGTGGTCTTCGAGGTGTCCTCCAAGATCGGCCGCCATTTCTGGACCCGGCAGCCGACGCTCCCCCTGGACGAGTCGGACTGGGAGCGGCTGCCCGAGCGTTTCGGCTTCCGGCCCGACCGGGAAGCCGAGTGGCGCGAGCTGCTGGCGGTCTTCCGGCATTCGGTCGAGACTGACCTGACCGAGCATCAGCGGCGCATCTTCCGGGCAATCGTCCTCGACGGCGTGCCGCTCGACACGCTCTGTGTCGAGCTCGCGACCAACCGCAATGCCGTCTACAAGACCCTGTTCGACGCCCGCCGCAAGCTGCGGACCGCGCTCGTCGCCAAGGGCCACCTGCAGGAGGACCGATGAACCTCGACGACTTCCTCCGCACCGACCCCCTCGACGTCGGCTGCGGCGAGGCGATGGAGCTGCTCCACCGGTACGCCGACCTGCACGCCACCGACCCGGCCTCGGCGAAGGAGCGCTACCCGGGGATCGAGGCCCACCTGCGTGCCTGCGGCCCCTGCTCGACCGACTTCGAGGGCCTGCTCGCTTTGATCAGGGGGTGAGCGGCGAGCGCCGCCCCGGCCGCGGCGCAGTGCAGTGCAGTGCGGCGCAGTGCGGCGCGGCGCGGCACCAACCGGGTCAGGGCACGACGGTGACCGGCCAGCGGCCGGCGCGCACCAGCTTGATGGCGAGCGAGCCGGCGATGCGGTGCAGCATCTTCGTCGAGCGGCCGACGATCACCGCGTCGGCCTGGACCTGCTGGGCCACGTCGATCAGTTCGGTGTACGGCTCGCCGGTGCGGACCACCAGGTGCACGTCGAGGTTGAGCGCGGGGCTGCGCTCGGCGATCGCATCGCGAAGCTCCTGCTCGACCGCGTCGTGGGCCTGGACGACGGTCGCGGCCGCGCTGCCGCTGGTGTCGGCCATCGGCAGCAGCACGGCGGGCAGCGAGCGTACGAACACGGCGACGAGCCGGCAGCTCTGCCGCCGGGCCATGCCGGCGGCGTAGGCCGCCGCCCGCATCGACGAGATCGAGCCGTCCACGCCGACGACGATCGCCCGCGGCCCGTCCCGGCAGATCTCGGAAGCCGGTGACAGCCGCTCGTCGTCGCCCATGGTCATCTCCCGCCCAGCTTGTCGTACGCCGCCAGGCTACTGTGACGCACGTTACTGAGCGAGTGTTGTGAGAAATCTGGTCAGGCTTGTGCGGAAACCGGCTCGCCTTCCTCGGCGGGCAGGCTGTCCATGAACGAGCTGACCGAGAAGACCGCCCGGCCGGCGCCGGCCGGGCCGTACCCCGGCGGGCTCGAGAGGCCGTTGGCCTCCATCGTCGCGCGGTACGCCTCGAGCAGCCGGATGTGGTATACCAGCGGCGCACCGTGCGGGTTGGTCTTGCCGAGCGGGGTGGTCGGCTCGGGGCACCAGGTCGTGAAGCGGGGCGTGATGCCGCGGGACATGAAGTACTGAAGGCCCTCGGTGGTCGAGTCGATCGCCTCGTCGACCGTGGTGAAGCCGAACGGCTCGGCCATCTCGACCCCGGCCACGAAATTGGGGATGACGTTGCGCGGGCCGAAGACCTCGGCCGACTCCAGGATGCGCCGATGCCACTCGGACCGGCCCACGTAGCGCTCCTTGCCCGGGCAGTAGAGCTCGAACAGGCGCTTGTCCCACACCTCGTAGTTGGGGTGGTAGATCTGGATGCCGTAGTCCTTGAACCGCTGCACGTCGGCCCGGGGCAGCGCCTGGGCGACGACCTTGCCGATCCACCGGCCCGGGAAGCGCTCCTCGATCGCACTTGCGTAGCGGCCGTAGAAGTCGGCCTCGGCCAGCCCGGCGACCTGCCGGGTGATGCTGCCACCGGTCAGCGTGTACGCCGTCGACGTGCGCGCGGTGTCGTACTTGTTGATGATCTCGAGCGCCTCGAGAATCTCCTCGACCGGCTTCACCCCGGTGTAGGGCCGCCCGGCCGCCTTGTGCTGACGGAAGTTGTGGTTGATGTCGCAGTACTGGCATTCCTCCTGAGCGCCGAAGTACTGACAGACCCGGTATGCCGTCAGATAGACCAGGTAGCCCCACTGGATCGTGGGCGCGACCTCCATGACCTGCTTGCCGTTGGCCAGCGTGTGCCGGTAGTAGTCGGGCATCGGGGGCAGCCCGACCTCGGCGATCGGCCGGTCGTCGAGGTGCAGCATCAGCCGGCCGTCGGCGTCCGCCTTGACCCGGTAGGGCGATTCCGGGTTGATGCGCACGGAGACCACCGTGCGGCGCAGATCGTAGGGCCCGCCGAGCAGCACGATCTCTTCCGGCGGCCGCCGCAGCGCCGCCTCGCCCAGCTCGGGCAGCGTGCGGTGGTCGAACGAGAAGATGAAGTACGACTTCGGCTTGACGTCGCCGTTCTCGTTGTCGGTCAGCGCCGAGTCGTCGAACGCCATGCCGCCGCGGAGCAGGTCCTCCTTGATGACCGCTTCCCGGGGGACGTGCGGAAAGCGACCCATCAGGTCCTCGACGAGATCGGTACGCGACGTCATGGGTGGTCCTCCAGCGGGTTGCGGTGCGTTCATTCCATGTCATCACATCACCGGGCCGTCACCGACCCGGCGGAGGGAGACCTTGGCGACAGCTCAGCCCGGGCCGGAGCCCGGGCTGAGCTGTCCGCGGGAACCGACGGTCAGGCGAGACCGCTGATCGCGGCGACCTCGGCCGGGGTCAGCTTGATGTCGGCGGCCGCGACGTTCTCGTCGAGGTGGCCGACCGAGCCGGTGCCCGGGATCGGGAGGATCGACGGCGAGCGGGCCAGCAGCCAGGCCAGCACGATCTGGTGGGGCGTCGCGCCGTACTTGCCGGCCGCTTCCTGGACCGCCTTGTTGTCCTCGTGGTTCTGGATCGGTGCCCACGGCAGGAAGACCAGGCTCTCCTGCTCGCACAGGTCGACCAGCGACTCCGAATTGCGGTCGTCGACGTTGTAGCGGTTCTGAATCGACACGATCGGCGTGAGGCGCTGGGCCGCGCGCAGCTGCTCCTCGTTGAAGTTGGAGACGCCGATGTGACGAATCTTGCCCTGCGCCTTCAGCTCGACCAGCGCGCCGATCGAGTCCTCCAGCGGGACCTTGGGGTCGGGCCGGTGGAACTGGTAGAGGTCGATCCGGTCCACCCTCAGGTGGCGCAGGCTGCCCTCGAGCGCCTCGCGCAGGTGCTCGGGCCGGCCGTCCGGCTGCCAGTTGTTGGGTCCGGGCCGGACCAGGCCGCCCTTGGTGGCGATGACCAGGTCTTCCGGGTAGGGGTGCAGCGCCTCGGCGATCAGGATCTCGCTGACGTGCGGGCCGTACGAGTCGGCGGTGTCGATGAAGTTGACCCCGGTCTCGATGGCCCGGCGCAGCACGTCCTTGGCCACGTCGCGGCTCTTCGGGTCACCCCAGATGCCGTCGCCGGTGATCCGCATCGCGCCGTAACCCAGGCGGTTGACCGTGAGGTCGCCGCCCAGGTCGATGGTGCCGGCCGCTGCGGCGTTAGGTGTGCTCAAGGTTCCGACTCCTCAACGCTCGTCTTTGCTTCCGCAAAGAAAGCTACGCCCAATTCGGGGAACCGGCCCGGCGAGCCGGGCCACCGCAACCGACGTGAAAAGGTTGCGTAGGCTACGAGCCGGTTGGGCAAGGAAAAGGACGATGATCGAGCAACCCACGGACGTGTTCGCCGGCGGCGGCACCGTCGGCCGTGACCTGGCGACCGTCGACTGGGACAAAACACCCCTCGGACCGCCCACTGGCTGGCCTCAGAGCTTGCGCACGGCGGTCAGCATCCTGCTGTCCTCGCGGTTCCCGATGTGGATGGCGTGGGGCCCCGAGCTGACCTTCTTCTGCAACGCCGCCTACCGCCGCGACACGCTGGGCAGCAAATATCCGTGGGCGCTGGGCCGGTCGGCGCGCGAGGTGTGGGCCGAGATCTGGGACGACATCGGCCCCCGCATCGACACCGTGCTCTCGACCGGCGAGGCGACCTGGGACGAGGGCCTGCTGCTCTTCCTGGAACGCTCGGGCTACACCGAGGAGACTTACCACACGTTCTCCTACAGCCCGCTGCGCGACGACGACGGCGCGCTGGTCGGGATGCTCTGCGTGGTCAGCGAGGAGACCGAGCGGGTACTCGGCGAGCGTCGCATGGCGACGCTGCGCGACCTGGGCTCCGACCCGAGCGCGATCCGCACCGAGCACGAGATGCTGGCCTTCGCCAGTGCCCAGCTCAGCCGCAACCGCCGAGACCTGCCGTTCTCGCTGACCTACCTGTTCGAGGGCGACGGCGTGCGGCTGGCCGGCTCGACCGGCATCGCCGAACCCCCGCTGAAGAACTGGCCGGCCGAAGGCCTGGTCGACCTCGACGACGCCAGCCTGCCGACCGGCGACTGGTCGGAACCGCCGGTCCAGGCCCTCTCGGTGCCGCTGCTGCGGCAGGGCGGCACGCCGTACGGATACATGATCTGCGGGCTCAACCGTTACCGCGCCCTCGACGACAACTACCGCGGCTTCCTCGAACTGGCCGCCCGGCACGTCGCCGGCGGCATCGCCAGTGCCCGCGGCTACGAGGCGCAGCGCCGCCGGGCCGAGGAGCTGGCCGAGCTCGACCGGGCCAAGACGGCCTTCTTCTCCAACATCAGCCACGAGTTCCGCACCCCGCTCACCCTGATCATGGGGCCGCTGGAGGAGCTGCGGGCCCGGATGGACCAGCCGGAGCTGGACGTCATCCACCGCAACGGGCTGCGCCTGGGCAAGCTGGTCACCACACTGCTCGACTTCTCGCGCATCGAGGCCGGCCGCATGCAGGCCCGCTACGAGCCGGTCGACCTGGCCGCCACCACCAGCGAACTGGCCAGCGTGTTCCGGTCGGCGATCGAGCGGGCCGGGCTGACGTTCGACGTCGACTGCCCGCCCCTGACCCACCCGGTCTACGTGGACCGCGCCATGTGGGAGAAGGTCGTCCTCAACCTGGTGTCCAACGCCTTCAAGTTCACCTTCACCGGGCACGTCGCCGTCCGCGTACGGGAAGAGGGTGACCAGGCGGTCATCAGCGTGGCCGACACCGGCATCGGCGTGCCCGTGCACGAGATGCCCCGGCTGTTCGAACGCTTCCACCGCATCGAGAACGCGAGGTCACGCTCCAACGAGGGCAGCGGCATCGGGCTCGCCCTAGTCAAGGAACTGGTCGAACTGCACGGCGGCGAGATCACCGCGCAGAGCGCGGTCGGCGAGGGCACGACCTTCGTCATCCACCTCCCGTTCGGTGCCGGCCATCTGCCCGCCGACGCGCTGACCGAGCCGACCGGCGCGGCCCCGGCGACGTCCAACCCCTACGTCGAGGAGGCGCTGCGCTGGATCCCCGACGAGCCGGCGGACCCACCGACCGACAAGGGGGCCGGGATCCTGGTCGCCGACGACAACGCGGACATGCGCGACTATCTGACGCGGCTGCTGCGCTCGGCCGGCCACCGCGTCGAGGCGGTCGGCAACGGCCGCACCGCGCTCGAGGCGGCCCGCGCCCGGACGCCCGAACTCGTCATCAGCGACGTCATGATGCCCGGCATGGACGGCCTCGAACTGGTCGCCGCCCTGCGGGCCGACCCCCGGACGGCGAGCACGCCGGTGCTGCTGCTGTCGGCCCGGGCCGGTCAGGAGGCGTCGATCGAGGGCCTGGAGGCGGGCGCCGACGACTACCTGGTCAAGCCGTTCTCCTCGGCCGAACTGCTGGCCCGGGTGCGGGCCAACGTGGAACTGGCCCGCCTGCGCAACCACCACGCCCGCTGGCGCACCGCGCTGATCGACTCGCTGCAGGAGGCGTTCTTCGTCTGCGACGAGGACGGCGCGGTCATCGAGATCAACTCGACCTTCACCGACATCCTCGGCTTCGGCCCGGAAGGTCTCCCCTACCCGGCGGCCCACCCGTGGTGGCCGGCCGACACCGAAGGCCGGCAGCAGGTGGCGGACGCGTTCGCGACGCTGATGGAACAGGCCCGCGGCGGCTACACGATCCCGGTCCAGCACCGCGACGGGCACCGGCTGTGGGTGGCAGCCGCCTACAGCCAGGTCGACGACCCGGACACCGGACGCCGGGTCACCGTCGGCACGTTCCGGGACGTGACCGCCGAGCACTACGCCGTACAGCGGGAAAGCGCGCTCGCCGCGCTCAGCGTGCGTCTCTCCCAGGCGGAAACCCTGACCGCCGCGATGGAGAGTGTCGTGCAGGTGCTGCAGGAACAGTGGCGGGCGACGCGGGTCTCCGCGGCCGTGTTCGAGAGTGATTCCCAGCCGACGGTGACCACGACCGACCCGGCGGCACGCGGCGAAGACCTCGCCTGGTTGCGCGACAAACCGCTGCTCACGCCCATCGCCGAACACACCGGCGGTGCGGGTGTGACGCTGGAACACCCGGACGGCACGATGGCCATCTGGATCGAGCTGGCGGAGAACCGGCCGTTCACCGAACAGGACCAGACGCTGCTCGCGCTGCTCGGCGGCCACATCGGACAGGGCCTGCACCGGGTGCACCAGATGGATCAGCAGCGGGAGACCGCGCTGGAACTCCAACGGGCCATCCTCGGGCCGGCCCAGCTGCCGCCCGGTTTCGCCGTCCGCTACGCCCCCGCGACCCGCCCCCTCAAGGTCGGCGGCGACTGGTACGACACGGTCGCCCTCGCCGACGGGCACATCGGCATCGTCGTCGGCGACTGCGTCGGGCACGGCCTGCAGGCGGCGACGGTGATGGGCCAGCTGCGCAGCGCGTGCCGCGCGCTGCTGCTGCAGAACACCGATCCGGCGCAGACGCTGACCGCGCTCGACCGCTTCGCCGCCCAGCTGCCGGGCGCGATGTGCGCGACCGTCTTCTGCGGCGTGCTCGACCCGGCGACCGGCGACCTCGCCTACTCCAGCGCCGGGCATCCGCCGGCCGTCGTCATCCACCCCGACGGCACGACGGACCTGCTCGACCAGGGCCGGGCGAGGCCGTTGGGGGTCCGGTTCGATTCCGTACGCCCGGAGGCGCGCTACGTCGTGCCGGCGCGGGCCACGCTGCTGCTGTACACCGACGGGCTGATCGAGCGTCGCCGCCAGCCGCTGACCGCGGGCATCGACCGGGTCGCGGCGGTCGTCCAGGAGGGACGCGCCACCGACCTGGAAGACCTGGCCAGCGGCGTCATGACGGACATGGCCCCGGACACCGGCTTCGACGACGACGTCGCGCTCCTGCTCTACCGGCACCCCGGGCCCCTCGAGATCGAGTTCCCGGCCGAGGCGGCGCGGCTCTCCCCCGTACGCTCGGCGCTGCGCACCTGGCTCGCCCGGTGCGGCATCGACACCACGACCACGCAGAACGTGCTGGTCGCGGCCGGCGAGGCCTGCGCCAACGCGATCGAGCACGGCCACCGCTTCCAGGCCGGCGGACTGATCCACCTGAGGGCGGCGGTCACCGCCGCCCATCTGCACCTGACCGTGACCGACGGCGGCCGCTGGAAGACACCCGAGCCGGGCGCCAACCCGCACCGGGGTCGCGGGCTCGCCCTGATGCGTGCGCTGATGACCGAGGTAACCGTCTCGACGGGCGCCGCCGGCACCGTCGTCGGCCTGCAGGCGAGGATTCCCCGATGAGTACGTTGACCTTCACCACCCGCAGCTCCGAGGGCGCTCTCGTGGTCGCCGCGGCGGGCGAGATCGACATGAGCAACGCGGCCGAGTTCGCGGCCGCCCTGGAGGAGGCCGGCCGGGGCGCGGACCGGTTCGTGCTCGACCTGACCGAGGTCGAATACCTCGACAGCGCCGGACTGGCCGCGCTGTTCCCGCACGTCGACCACGTACACCTGGTGGCCGGTCCGCTCCTCGGCCCGCTGCTGACGATCGCCGGCCTGGCCGACGTCACCACCATCCGGTCAGCGGACGGGGCTTGAGCCGGCGCTTCCCGCGGCCCTGATCGCCGGGGCCACCTCTTCGCCGAAGCGACGGATCTGGTCGTCGTCGGTCTTCTCGGGCCAGAACACGAACCTCGAGCGCCTCGGCGCTGGTCAACCGCGGCACCCCCGTGGTGGCGATCGCGTCCCAATTGCCGCCCGCCCCAACCCGAGCGCGAACCGCCCACCCGAGACCCGGGCCAGCGACGACGACGCGCGGGCGAGCATCGTGGCCGGCCGCAGCGGCAGGTTGGCCACATCGGGAAACACCGTGATCTCGCGTAGCAGACGCAGCCGGGATCAGCCCATCCGGATCAGGGCGTTGCCGCCCAGCACCAGGACGTCGGCCACGGCGACCAGGGCCATGCTGAGGTGCAGCCGGCGGGCGGCCCGCTCGGCGTCCGGGTCGAACATGCCGCGTACGGCAATGAACAGCGCCCCGGCAACCAGCGGAATGCCGCCGATGAGCAGGAGACCCACCTGGCCGGGGGTTTTACCCTGCGAGACCAGCAGCGCCACCATCACCATCGGGAGGATCCCGAAGAGGGCCAGGGCGAAGCCGGTCGTCCACCGCAGCGAGCGCAGCGCGTTTGTCATGGGCGCCAGTATGGCTTGTCACCGCGGTCCGACAGTTTTGCGGATGACTTCCGCGCGGACCTCGAGCGGGGCGGCGGGCACCTCGACGAGCGTGAAGCCGAGCTCGAGGTAGGTCGTTTCGTGGATCCGTTCGAAGGAGAGCGATTCCTCGAAGCTGATGCGGCGCGCCGCGGTGGGCCGGACAAAGCCTTGGTGGCGAACGAAGAACACCGTCGGCTCGTAGATGCGCTCGGCGAGAATCCGATCGATTTCGGCGCGCAGGCCGGTCGAGGCGGAAATGCCCAGATGGCGGCTCAGCGCCAAGGTGCAGACCGGCGAGCGGTCGAAAAGGGCGACGTCGCGATCGACGGCGAGTTGCCGGCGGCGCTGCAGGTCGACGATGCGGTCGAGGAAGACCGGATCCCGCCAGGGCTCGTCGATTCCGTACGCCTGCCGCAGCGCGATGACGTCCGTCGCGGCTTCCTCAACCACGGCGTAGCCGTCGATTTCGAGACGGCGCAGAAGAGCCGTCTTTCCCGAGCCCGGGGTGCCGGTGAGGACGTATCTCCGCATGATGGAACGCTGCCTGTCATGGAGTTCGCCTGCGTCTGCTGCGGCTATCGGACCATATCGGAGCCGCCGGGCTCGCACGAGATCTGTCCCGTCTGCGGCTGGGAGGACGACGTCTATCAGCTCCGCTGGCCCTATCGGTCCGGCGCCAACCGGTCTTCTCTCATAGAAGCCCAGAAGGAGGCGCCGGCGAGCGCCGACTTCGACCGGGACCCGTTCTGGCGGCCCATCGACCCGCACCGGGACCGGTTCGAGCCGCGCGGCGGCCAGCTGGCGCTCTGGCCGGAGGACCGGACCGTCCTCTACTGGTGGCGGCGCCGCGCCGGTACGGCGTGGTGGGAGGAGGCGGCGCCGGCCGGTGTGCTGGAGTTCGACGAGCCGAACGCGGGGTTCGCCGACGCGGTGCGGGCCGTCGCCGCCGTGGCGCCGCCGGCCGACCCCGACAACCTGTCGGGCATGGCGATGGATTTCGACCACTATCTGTGGCGGTGCTCGTCGATCCGGACGGTGACGGTGTCCAGCGGTCCCGACCCGGTGCGCCAGCTGACGGCCCGCTGCCTGGCCGAGCGGTCGGCGTCGCCGCACCTGGTCGCGCGGGAGATCACCGAGGCGTGGCTGCGCGATCTCCGCTACTCGTACTGGGAGGCGCATTCGCTGCGGATCGCCCCGACGTCGGTCCACCTCGACGTGGCGACGCGGATCGACGGGGACGGCTACTTCATCGCGGGCGCGATCGTCGTCGAGTGGGTCTGAGAAAAACCGGTTCAGTTGACGCCGAGCGGGAAATGATGGACGCATGTCGATTGATACCGAGGATCTGATGATCTGCCCGGCCCGCATCACGCTCGACGCGGCCCAGCTGGCCTTCCTCGACGCGCTGCCGACCAAGGCGCCGACCGTGCAGTCCGAGCTGGGCTGCGAACTCGAACGAGGTCACGAGGGCTCGCATGCCGCTCTCGGCCAGCAGGTCGAGGCGAGGATGTGGTGGATCCAGTGGACGCTGAGCGCGTCCGAGATCAACCCGTACACCTGGTGCCCGTCGGACTGCAGCCTGTTCGACGGCCACCCGGGCCGGCATTTCAACTGAAACGGTTCAGGACGCCGGTGTCAGGAGCTCCAGCAGGGTGCGTGCCCCGAAGCCGGTGGCGTTGTCGCCCGAGGTGTCGCCCGACCAGGCGGGGCCGGTCATGTCGCAATGCACCCACGGGACGTCGTGGGGCACGAAGCAGCCGAGGAACAGCGCGGCGGTGATCGCGCGGCCCGAGTCGTGCAGCGGATGGTTGCGCACGCCCGACGGGGTGCGGACCTGGTCGAGGTAGCGCTCGTCGTACGGCAGCGGCCAGAGCGGCTCGCCCGCGCGGGACCCCGCCTGCAGAAACGAGGACACAGCCGGGGAGGAGCGGCCGAAGACCGCGGCGATCGACGGGCCCAGGGCGATTTCCGCCTGATAGGTCAGCGTCGCCAGATCGACCAGCAGACGGGGCCGGAAGGACGCGGCCAGGGCGAGGGCGTCGGCCAGCACGACCCGGCCCTCGAAGTCGGTGTCCATGATCTGGATCTCGGTGCCGTTCCAGGCGGTCACCACGTCACCCGGGCGGGCCGCTCCCGGCCCGGGCAGGTTCTCGGCGAACGGCAGCACCGCCCGCACCGGCACCGGGCACCCCGCGCGGCGCAGCCCGGCCATCACTGCCAGGACCGTGGCCGCCCCGGCGACGTCGAGCCGCATCGACTGCATGGCGGCCGGCGATTTCAGCGACAACCCGCCGCTGTCGAAGGTGATGCCCTTGCCGACCAGGCAGACATCGGGTTCGCCCGAGCCGAACTCGAGGCTGACCAGATGCGGCCCGTTCGCCGAGCCACCGCCGATCGCCGCGAGCGCCCCGAAACCCTGGGAAACCACTTCCGACGGCCCGAGCACCGAACATTCCAGCCCGGCCGAGGCGGCGATCCGCCGCGCCCATCCGGCCGCGGCCGCCGGCGTCAGGACATTTGCCGGCGCACTCACCAGAAGACGGGCCAGTCGGGCGACATCCGAGGCGAGCCGGCCACGCTGCGCGTCGGCCAGGCTTTCTTTTTGTACGCGAAGAGGAGTCCCCGACCGCAACGAGGAAAGACCGTCGACCACCGCACCCACGAACACCGGCGTCTCCACCAGAACCGGCTCGTCCGGGAGGAATTCGCTCGCCGCGGTGGCCGCCCGCCGCGCGTCCTCGACCGTCGGATCGTCGCCCAGCCCCACCCGTAGTGTCGCCCCGTCGGCCGCCATCGACCCGAGCGCACCGGTGAACGGCAGCCACCCGTCGTCGACCGATGCCACCGTCGTCTCGAACTTGATGCGCCGCGCCGCTGATCCCGCCGTCACCGCGCCCGTCCCGTTGACCACCGCATCGATGGCCGCCTCGATCTCGGCGACCCGGTCCCGTCCGCTGCTCATGGCCCGCAGTCTGTGCGACCGCCCGGCCACGAGATCGTGCGCCGGGCACGCACCGCCGCCCGGCCGCTATGCCCCGCGCACACCGGATCGGGAGGACGGGGACCTAGCTTGCGTGGACCGGAGACGACCGCGAGGGCCAGACAGCGAGGGGACAGCACATGGGGCGGTACCGAGTCGCGATGGACATCGGTGGCACGTTCACCGACGTCGTCACGTACGACCAGGAGACCGGGGCGTTCGCGGCGACCAAGGCGTCGACCACGCCGGGCAATCTCAGCGAGGGCGTGCTGGCCGGGCTGGACGCGGTGGTGGACGACCCGTCCGGCATCGACTTCCTGGTGCACGGCACGACGCAGGGGCTGAACGCGTTCCTGGAGCGGCGCGGGGTCCCGGTGCTGCTGCTGGGCACCGCGGGCGTCGAGGACACGTACCACATCGCCCGGGGTCCCCGGACCCGGCTCTACGACCTGCACTACCGCAAGCCGACCCCGCTGGTGCCGCGCCGGGACGTGCTCGGCATCGGCGGCCGGATCGCGGCCGACGGCACCGAGCTGGTTCCGCTCGACGAGGACGCGGTCCGGAAGGCGGCGGCGAAAGCGCAGGAAGCAGGGTTCAAAAGCGTCGCCGTCGCCTACCTGTTCAGCTACAAGAACCCGGCGCATGAACTGAGGACCCGCGAGATCCTCCTGGAGGAACTCGGCGACGACGTGACCGTGAGTGTGTCCCATGAGGCGGCCAAGGAGTGGCGTGAATACGAGCGCACCTCGTCGGCCGTCGTCGAGGCGTACACCGGCCCGATCGTCCGCCGCTACCTCATCGATCTTGAAAAACGACTCAACGACCGCAGCCTGCGCGTACCGCTGCACGTCATGCAGTCCTCGGGCGGCATCCTGACCGCCGAGTCGGCCCGCCGCCGCCCGCTGCAAACTCTGCTCTCCGGGCCCGTCGGCGGCGCGATCGCCGGCGCCGAGCTGTCCCGGCAGACCGGCCGCCCGCACCTGATCGGCATCGACATGGGAGGCACCAGCTTCGACGTCTCGCTGATCGTCGACGGCGAACCCGACGTGAGCGCCGAGGCGCAGCTCGAGGGCCTGCCGATGCTGATGAGCGTGGTCAACATCCACACGGTCGGCGCCGGCGGCGGCTCGGTCGCCTGGGCCGAGGCGGGCGGCCTGCGGGTGGGCCCGCGGTCGGCCGGTGCCCGGCCCGGTCCGGCCTGCTACGACCGGGGCGGCACCGAGCCGACGGTCACCGACGCCAACCTGGTGCTCGGCCGGATCGACCCGGACGGCTTCGCCGGCGGCCAGATGACGCTCGACACCGCGCTGGCGGCGAAGGCGGTCGACGGGCTGGCCGAGGTGTTCGGGATGACCACGACCGCCATGGCCGAGGGCATCTGCGACGTCGCCAACTCGAAGATGGCTCAGGCGATCCGTACGATCACGGTCTCCCGCGGCATCGAGCCGCGCGATTCCGCTCTGGTGGCCTTCGGCGGCGCCGGGCCGATGCACGCGGTGTTCCTGGCCCGTGAGCTGGGGATCGCCGAGACCGTGGTGCCGCGGTTCCCGGGCGCGTTCTCGGCCTGGGGCATGCTGCAGACCCAGATCCGGCAGGACTACACCGAGCCGTACTTCTTCCTCGACCAGGACCTCGACGGCGCCGACATGGCGGCCACGCTGGCCCGGATGGAGCGCGACGGCATCGCCGCGCTGAGCCACGAGGGCGTCGACAGCGGCGCCCGCCACGCAAGCCACTCGGTCGACATCCGTTACGAGGCCCAGGAGTACACGCTGACCGTGCCGCTGACCGGTGCCGGCGAGCCGGGTGAGAAGGACTTCATCGACACGATCGGGCGCCGCTTCGCCGACCTGCACAAGACCCGGTACGGCCACGCCAATCTGGGCGCGCCGATCGAGTTCGTGACGTTGCGGACGGCCGCGTTCGGCGATCTGGGCCGCTCGGAGCCGCAGAGGTGGCCGGCCGCCGAGAAGCCGGACTTCCCGCACGAGATCCGCACCGTCGTCTTCGACCACGAGGGTCAGGACACCGTGGTCGTACGCCGCGACGACCTGCTCGTCGGGCACACCTTCGACGGTCCCGCGGTCGTGGTCGAGGACACCGCCACCACCGTGGTCCCGCCCGGCTACACGGTCCGCGTGGACGAGATCGGCTCCCTGGTGATTCGCGGAAAGGAAACGAAGTGACAATCGATCCGGTAACCGTCGAGATCATCCGGAACGCGCTCAACTCGGCCGCCGACGACATGAACGCCACGCTGATCCGCTCGGCGTACACCCCGATCATCTACGAGTGCGGAGACTGCGTGGTCGCCCTGCTCGACGCCAACCACCAGGTGCTCGGCCAGTCGGCCGGCCTGCCGATCTTCCTCGGCAACCTGGAGACCTGCACGCTGGCTACCGAGCAGAAGTACGGCCGACAGGTGTGGCAGCCGGGCGACGTCTGGATCCTCAACGACAGCTACCTGGGCGGCACCCACCTCAACGACGTCACCATCTTCGGCCCGGTCTTCGTCGACACGACGCTGGTCGGCTTCACCGCGTCGCGCGCGCACTGGATCGACGTGGGCTCGAAGGACCCGGGCGGCTCGATGGACTCAGTGACCATCTTCCAGGAGGGCCTGCGCCTCGGCCCGCAGAAGCTGGTCGCGGGCGGCGCCGAGGTCGAGGCGGTCACCGGCACGATCGCCACCAACGTGCGCTTCCCCTACCCGACGACCGGTGACATGCACGCGATGATGGCGTGCATCCAGATGGGCGAGCGGCGGCTGCAGGAGATCGTGCGCCGGTTCAGCCTGACCACGCTCGAGCTGGCCCGGGACGAGATCTTCCGGCAGACCGAGATGCTGGAGCGGGCGGTCATCGCGAAGATCCCGGACGGCGTCTACACGGCCGAGGGCGTGCTCGACAACGACGGCATCGACCTCGACACCCCGGTGCCGATCCGTCTGAGGATCACCGTAGCGGGCGAGGGCATCGACTTCGACGTGACCGAGTCGGCCGACCAGACCGTCGGCCCGGTCAACTGCGGCGTCTCGCAGGCCGTGTCGGCCCTGCGGGTCGGTTACAAGCTGCTGGTCAGCCCAGATCTGCCGGGCAACGGCGGCTCGTTCCGCTCGATGACCACCCAGGTGCGGGAGGGTTCGGTGCTCGGCGCCGTCGCCCCGGCCGCCTGCCAGTGGTACTTCTCGCACCTCGGCCTGCTGATCGACATGGTCGCCCGGGCGCTCGCGCCGGCGCTGCCCGACCAGGTGGCCGGGGCGAGCCACGGCGACTCGATGATCATCCTGACCGCCGGCCGGGACCCCCGGGTCGGCCGCGAGTTCGTCAGCCTGGAGGCGACGGTCGGCGGCTGGGGTGCCTGGAACGGTTCGGACGGCGAGAGCGCGCTGATCAACAACGTGAACGGCTCGCTGAAGGACATTCCGATCGAGGTGCACGAGACCCGCTACCCGTGGCGGATCACCGAGTACCGCATCCGCCCCGACTCGGGGGGCGCCGGGAAGTGGCGCGGCGGCAACGGCGTCATCCGGCAGTACGAGGCGCAGACCGACCTCACGGTGTCGCTCTGGTTCGAGCGGTCCCGGCAGCCCGCCTGGGGCCTGTTCGGCGGCGAGGACGCGGTCGGCCCCGAGGTCGTCGTCAACCCGGGGCGCGAGGACGAGCGGCGCATCCTCAAGATCAACGGCATGTCGCTGAAGAAGGGCGACGTGGTCCGCTGCGCCACCGGTGGCGGGGGCGGGTTCGGCGACTCGACCGAGCGGTCGGCCGGCGACGTACGCGACGACGTGCTCGACCGCAACGTCACGCCGGACGCGGCCCGCACCCGCTACGGCGTGGATTCGTCGTTGCCCAGCGGCCAGAGCGACGCCAGCGCGTAACAGATCACGTGCAGGGCCAGGCGCTGGCCCGGATCCTCGAAGGTCAGGCCGAGCTGCCGGGCCCGAGTGAGCCGGGCCAGCACCGTGTTGCGATGCACGCCCAGCCGGTGCGAGGCCTGGCTCAGCGATCCGCCGCAGTCGAGCACCGCGAGTACGGTCCGCACCAGCGGCGCCCGGTCGCGGGCCGACATCAGGTCGGCCAGGCACAGGTCGGCGACCTGGGCGATCTCGGTGGTCGGCAGCCAGGCCAGCGCGGCCGACGCCCCGACCTGGTCGAACCACTGCACGGTGGTCGGGCCGCCCTCCCGGGCCACGTGCGCTCCGAGCCGCGCCTCGGCCACCGAACGCATCAGTCCCGGTACGCCGTCGTGCGCCCGCCCGACCCCGATGACCAGCCCGTGTGCGGCCGCCGAGTCGCGGAACCCGGCCAGGGCCCGGCGCAGCGCGATCGTGTCGTCCGGGTCGGCGCCGCTGTGCCAGGACAGCCAGCCGTCCCCCTCGGCGATCAGCGGCCAGGAGGCGTGACCGCGCTGCCAGGCGGCCCGGATCAGGTGCGTCACCTCGGGCCGCGGTTCGCCGCTCGGGCGTACGGGAGCCAGCCAGACCGCCCGGTTGGCGCGACCGACCTCCCAGCCCAGTTCCCCGGTCCAGCTCGGAACCTCGACCTCGACCCCGGCCGGCCCGGCCACGGGTGACGTCGACAGACGGCGCAGCAACTCGAACGCCGCCTGTTCGTGGGCGGCCCGACCGGCCGCGTCCAACCGGCTCTGCGCCCAGGCCGCCAGCACCGACGGGCGGGCCAGCTTGAGCAGCGACTCGACCTGGTCGACCGCCAGGCCGGGCACCGGGACCGCGGCGACCAGCCGGGCCGCCGAACGCTCGCCGGGCGCGTTGACCGCGATCTCGACCGGCTTGACCGGGCCGCGGTCCTGGAGGGCGGCCGCCTGCCCGGCCAGCACCATCTCCCCCAGCACCAGCGCGACCGGCACCGGCCGCAGCTCGCGGTTGAGCACGCCGAGAACGCCCCGGATGCCGTTCTGCTCGGCCAGTTGCTCGGCCAGCCGGGCCTGGCGCAGCGCGCGGGCCGCGGCCGGGGCGCTGACCTGGCCGGCCAGTTGGAGGGCGACGTCGATCGGGTCGGCGTCGATGACGATCAGCGACATGTGCAGGCGCTCGGCGAGGGCCGCGCTGGACGAGCCGGCGACCGTCCGCGAGACCACCACGGCCGAGAGGTTGCGTTCCCAGGCCAGGTGCAGTGCGGCGGCCAGCGACCAGCCGCCGGTGGCCGCCTCGTCGTGCAGCACGACCAGCACGTGCGGCGGGCAGCGGCGCAGCCGGTCGAACGTCTCGGCCAGCACCACCTGCTCGACGCGGCGCGCCGGGTCGTGCAGGTGGGCGACCGCCTCGGAGAGCGGCTCGATGCGGGTCAGCTCGCCGAGCGTGATCGGCAGCGTGGAGGGGCGGGTCATCGGCGTCGGGGATGCGCCAGCGGGATGCCGTGCGAGATGAGACCGACCATCCGCATTCCTTCCGGGGAGTACCAGATCGCGTCGGCCGGCGTGACCAGCACGTCGACCAGATCGCCCGGTTCGAGACTGTCCAGCGTCGCCAGGGTCCCCCGGGACACGTCGAGCAGGCACATCAGGTCGGGCGCCCCGGCGATCAGCGCGCCGTCGGCGAACACCGCCACGATCTCGCTGCGCAGCTCGATCCGAAGCTGCCGCTCCAAGTCGCCGATCTCCTCGACGACCAGACTCGACGGGTGGGCCGGAATGGTGACGTCGCTCGGGCGGCTCAGGTGTTCGAGCTCGACGATCCGCCCGCGGGCCAGCCGCCGGCAGCCGGTGATCGCGCCGAGGCGGGTCACCAGCAGGTCGGGGTCGGTGCGTTCGAGCAGCAGCCGTCCGACGTTGGCGATTCGCGAGACGGTGCCGGGCAGGGCCGCCCGGCGCAGGACACCGGCGGTGGTCGGGTACGCGGCGAGCGCCGCCCAGCCCCCCACGGTGTCGACGTTGGCCCGCAGCATCCGGTCGGCGCGCGGCCCGGACGGCACCTCGAGCAGCACGCTCTCCCCGGTCGGCCCGACCGCGGCGAGCGGCGTCGGCGACACCCCGGCCAGATGCATCGCGGTGTGGTGGATGAGCGCGAACGCCCGGCCCATCCCGTCCGCGTCGAGCAGCGGGACCCGTAGCTGGGCCGCGGTGACGACCGCGACGAGCGCGCTGATGGTGGCCGCGGCGAGCGGATAGATCGCCCCGAACCGGATCTGTTCCAGCCGCTCGATGCGGCGCACCGCGGCCTCGAACTCGTCGCCGGCCGGCGGCAGGTCGGCCATCGCCGAGCCGGAGCCGAGCACGCACACCGACACGCACGGCGTCTCCGGGGCCAGCGATTCGACCCGCAGCAGCGGCACCGGGCCGTTGCGGTCGAGCAGCCCGGCCAGCCACGAGGTGATCGACGAGCGGTTGGCGTCGCCGACCGCGGGCGAATAGAACTTGGCGCCCTCGTACATGGCCGGCACGTCGTCGGCGCCGATCGACGCGATAGCGCCCACGTAGCCGGTGGGCGCGGTCATCCGGTGACGTCCGGAAGGCCCGCCACCCGCACCCGCACCCGCACCGTTCCGGACGGGCTGTACGGCACGGCGACCGTGGAGATCTCGGCGATGTGGGTGGTGCCCGGGGCGGCGCCGTTGGCCATCACCATCGCGGTCGCGCGTTCCTCGGCGTCCCGGCGTACGCGTTCCAGCTGGGCCGCCGACTCGATGAACGCGACCTCGTCGAGCCAGGACGCGGGCCGGCTGACCGCGGCGCCGACGCACGCCAGCACGTAGCGGTCGGCTGCCGCCCGCACGACCGGCACGTCGGCTTTGCGATAGGACAGGCCCTCCGGGTGCGCCACCGGCTCGGGCGCCAGCACGGCGGTCGGCACCACGAGTTCCGTGCCCACTCCGGCCGGTTCGGCGGGGCGTACGACCGCAAGCCCGTGCCGGACCTCCCCGGCGACCCAATGGTCGCCGTGCCGCAGCAGCACCCGGCAGTCGGGCCGGCCGGCCAGATGGGCCGCTCCGCACAGCTCCAGGGCCTCGGTGGCCCCGAACGCGACGACCGGCGTGACCCGGATGCGCGACGGCGTGCCGTAGCCGCCGTCGCCCCGGGCCACCCGCAGCTGAAGGTCGCCGGGCAGCCGGGCCAGGGTGCGCTCGCAGCGGTCGAGCAGCCGGTCGGTGAACGACGTGAGCGCGCTGTCGAGCACCACCGTCGCCTCCCGGGCCACCAGCCCCTGACCGCCGTAGTCGCTGGCGATCGAGATGCGGGCGCCCGGCACCACGGCCAGGATCGCGTCGGCCACCTCCCGCTCGTGGGCGGGCCGGGCCTGTGAGCCGGCCGCCACGACCGCGACGTGCCGGATGCCGGCCGCCGCAAGCTCGGCGCAGACCGCGGCCAGCCCGGCCCGGTCGAGCGGGTGCAACTCGTTGCCCAGCAGGTCGTGGCCGCCCGCGACGGTCCAGCGGCCGGCGATGCGCCGCTCCACGATCTCGGCCGGCGAGCGGGCGAGCACCGGGTCGGTGGCCGCGCGCGGGACGATCCGCACCACGGCCACCGGTGGCACGTCGCTCTCCGGCCGCAGCAGCGTGTCGAGCAGCAGCGGCGCGATGTCGACCGTGACCGCGTCGACCCGGGCCGCCAGCCGGGTCGCGGCGCTCGCCGCGGCGGCGATCGCGCCCTCCAGGTCGGCGCGGGCGGGCGCGACCGGTTCGACAGGCGTCACGGTCGTGCCGCACACCACCGCGGAGTAGGCCCGCGAGGGGTGCAGACTCACCCCGACGTGCGCGACATCCTCGGTCTGAGCAGGCACTTGATCAGACTAGCTATCGGGAGCGCCGGCGCAGCCAGCGATCCATGGTCACGGCGAACAGGATCAGGCAGCCCTGCAGCACCTGTTGATAGATCGTGTCCCAGCCGAGGAGGTTGAAGCCGTTGCCGATCAGGGTCAGCAGGAACGCGCCGACGATGCCCCGCCAGATCGCCCCCTCACCGCCGAGGATGCTGGTGCCGCCGACGACCGCGGCCGCGATCGCGGTCAGTTCCATGCCGGTCGCCATCGTCGACTGCGCCGATCCGGCCCGGGAGGCCAGGATCAGCCCGGCCAGCGCCGAGCAGATGCCGCTGATGACGAACGCCGAGACGTGGATCGACCCGACCCGGATGCCGGAGAGCCGGGCCGCTTCCATGTTGCCGCCGACCGCGTAGAGCCGCCGCCCGAACGTGGTCGCCGCGACGACGATGCCGATGATGACGACCACCACGACGAAGACGATGGTGGCCGAGGTCAGGTTGAAGATCGACGGCCAGGTGAGCATGCCGAAGTTCTCGCTCTGCCCGGTCAGCGGATAGATGATCGCCCCACCGGTGACGACCACGGCCAGGCCGCGGTAGACGAGGCTGGTGGCGAGGGTGCCGACGAACGAGTTGACGCCGCTGCGCACGACCACGGTGCCGGTGATGAGCCCGAGCAGTGCTCCCGCGACCACCGCCCCGAGGAAGCCGACGAGCACGTTCGTATGCCGGGTGATCTCGACCCCGATGATGGCCGACAGGGCGAGCGAGGCGCTGGCGGTCAGGTCGAAGACGCCGCTGACGATGCACACCGTCGCGCCGGTCGCCAGCAGGCCCAGCACCGACATCTGGTCGAGCAGGTTGACCAGGTTAGCGCTGGTCAGGAACGTGTCGGTGCCGGCCGACAGCGCGATCACGATGGCCACGACCGCGGCCACGATGCCGTAGTCGCGCAGCCGGTAGGCGAACCGCGCGCTCCTTATCGCCGGTGCCGCCACGGTGGTCGGTGGCGGAGTGGTATCGACACTCACGAGCGGTCTCCTTCTTCCTGGTCACCGAACGCGGCCGCGACCACGACCTCGCGGCTGGTGCCGCGGGGGAACTCCCCCACCGGGCGCCCGTGCCGCAGCACGAGCACGCGGTGCGAGAGCGCGAGCAGTTCCTCGATCTCCGACGACACGCAAACCACCGCCATGCCGTCGGCGGCCAGATCGGTGATGAGGTGGTGGATCTGGGTCTTGGCGGCCACGTCGACGCCCCGGGTCGGCTCGTCGATCAGCAGCACCCGGGGTTCGTTGAGCAGCCACTTGGCGAACAGCGCCTTCTGCTGGTTGCCGCCGGACAGCGTCTCGATCGCGGCGGACGGGTCGGCGGCCCGGATGTCGACCGATTTCGAGACGGTGCCGACCGCGTCGCGTTCGGCCTTTTTCCGTACGAACGGTCCGACGCGTCGCTGGGGCAGTGACGACAACACCACGTTCTCCGCGACCGACCGCTGCATCACCAGGCCCTGTTCCTTGCGGGACTCGGGCACCAGCGCGATGCCGGCCGCCATGCTGCGCCGGGGTGATCTCTTGGCCAGGGTGACGCCGTCGACCTCGACCACGCCGGCGCCGCGGTCGGCCCCGAACAGCAGCCGCAAAGTCTCGGTGCGTCCGCTGCCGACCAGCCCGGCCAGCCCGAGAATCTCCCCCGCCCGGACCTCGAGGTCGACGCCCTGCCCGAGCCCACGGGCTTTCAGGATGACCGGCGCGTTTTCTCCGACCGGCCGCGGCTCGGGGTAGAGCACGTCGATCTCGCGGCCGACCATGTCCCGGACGAGCTCGCGCGGCGTCTGCTCGGCGGCCGTCCCGGTTCGCACCAGGGCGCCGTCGCGCAGCACGGTGACCCGGTCGGCCACCGACAGCACCTCGTCGAGGAAGTGCGAGACGAGAATGACCGTGGTGCCGCCGGCCGCGAGCCGCCGGATCAGCCCGAGGAGGTTGGCCTTCTCGTGCTCGGTGAGCACCGCGGTCGGCTCGTCCAGGGCGAGCACCCGGGCGCCCCGGGCCAGCGAGCGCAGGATCTCGACCTGTTGCTGCACACCGATCGAGAGCCGGTCGACCCGCTCGCCCGGGTCGACCGTGAAACCGGTCTGTTCGATCAGCCCGGCCAGCCGCCGGCGGTCCGACCGGGCCCGGATCAGGCCGCCGCGCTGCGACCACCGGGCCAGGAACACGTTGTCGAGCACCGAGAGGGCGGGCACGAGCGCGCCCTCCTGCGAGATCAGGCTGACGCCCTGCGCGATCGCGTCGCGCGGGCTGCCGATGCTCACCTGCTCGCCGTCGAAGCTGATCGTGCCGGCGTCGGCCCGGATCGCCCCGCCCAGAATCTTGAGCAGGGTGCTCTTGCCGGCGCCGTTCTCACCGACCAGCCCGTGCACCTCACCCGGCGCGATGTCCAGGTCGATGTCGTGCAGGACGGTCACGCCGCTGTAGCTCTTCCCGACGCCGCGTACCGCAATGGCCGGAGCAGTCATGCCGTCAGTCCGAATAATCCGCGGTCAGGCCCTTCAGCGTGTCCTTGGTACCCAGACAGTTGAAGGTCGTGAGCGTTGCGCAGGCCACCGTCGACTCGGGGACGCTCTGCCCGCGGGCCTTGTTGATGCCGAGCTCGGCCGCCTTCGCGCCCTCCGACTTCTCCGGCACGTCGTACACCCCGTACCAGGTGCCGTCGTTGACGAAGCCGAACGCCTGGGTCGAGCCGCCGTTGCCGACGAAGGCGATCTTCTTGCCCTTGGCCAGCGGGGTCGCGCCCTCGAGAGCCTGGGACGAGCCGATCACCACGTTGACGTCCGGGTGGGCCTGCAGCAGGTTCTGCATCGCCGTACGCCCGCTGTCCGGCGTGTAGCCGCCGACGAAGTTCGAGATGACGGTGGAGGCGCCGCCCGACTTCAGCGCGTCCACCGCCGCCTTGGTGCGGGCGGTGTCGAGCGGGTAGTTGGCGAAGCCCTGGAAGTACGCCACCTTGCACGCGCCGCTGGTGACCGTCTTACAGGCGTCGTTGCCGAGCTTGGCCAGCCCGACGCCGTTGACCGTCGGCGGGTCGATGACCGTGACGGTGCCCGGGATCTGCGGGGCCGCCGTGTCGTACGCGCCGCCGACCGGGGTGAACTCGATGACCACGGTGATGCCGGCGGCGACCGCCTGCTTGATCGGGTTGACCATCGCGGTGCCGTCGTTCGCCTGCACGATCACCACGTCGTACCGCTTCGAGGTGACCGCGTCCTGCAGCTGGTTGACCTGGGTCGGGCCGTCGAAGTTCGAGTCGAGGAAGGTGGCCTCGGCGTTGTGCGCGTTCGCGTACTCCTGGACGCCGGCCCAGGTCGCCTGGGCGAACGAGTTCGCCTTGGCGAAGCCGAAGAAGCCGATGCTGAGTTTCTTGTCCGCCGGTGCGGCGGTCGCCGCGCCGCCGGCCGTGCTGCTGGAGGGCTTGCTACAGGCGGAGACCGCCACCACGGCGGTCAGGCCGACCGCTATCAGTCGAGCAACTCGTTTCACTGGTGCTCCTCGAATTCAGGTTAGGAAACGTCCGATTCCTGGGGGTCGACGAGCTCGAAAACTCCGCCAACGAGCGGCCCGTCGTCCGTCTTGTCGAGAAGTGCGGCCAGACGCCCGGACAAGGCGTCGCGCCAGGGGTCGTCGACCCATCGCTGGTAGTCCGCGGCCGATTCCCAGTCAGCGATGACCAGGTGGGTCGCGGTACTGCCGTCGACAGATCGCAACAATTGGGCGCCTCGGCACCCGGGGAAGGCCCGGGCCCGGGCGAGGACCCCGTGGTCCGCGTAGAGCGCCTCGAGCGCGCCGGCCTGTCCGGCCGTTGCGCGGAGGGTGAGGACACTGCGAACCATGGGAACCTCCCGGTACGTAGCGGGTGGTGGAGTGCGCAAATGCTGACGGTGGCCACTTGCGTACCGATGTGCGGCGAGCACAGCCGCGCGGCGGCGCGCTGTGCAGCCGGGATCGGGACCGCTCCCGGCCGGTCCGCCGGGCCGTTGACACCTCGAAACAGCTGTGTCACGTTCTGGTCCTCGCCGCGCCAACCGGCGACTTTCTCCCGCACGCTTCCCCGGCGCCCTCACCGAGCGCCGTTGCTGTCGTGCGCGCTCACCCCGGCCGGCGAAAGGCGAGAAACACCATGACCAGCAACAGCCGCGTGGCGATCGACGTCGGCGGCACCTTCACCGACGTGGTGGAGCTGTCGCCGGACACCGGCGAGATCCGGTTCGGCAAGGTACCGACCACCCCGGCCCAGCCGACCGCCGGCGTCCTCGACGCGTTCGGCACCACCGAGGCACCGATGTCGGCGATCGCGATGTTCACCCACGGCACCACGCTCGGGCTCAACGCGTTGCTGACCCGCACCGGCGCCCGCACCGCGGTCATCGGCACGGCCGGGTTCCGCGACGTCTACCTGCTCGGCCGGACCGACCGCCGGACCAACTACGACATCACCTACCGGCCGCCGCCGGCCCTTCTTCAGCGGTACGACACGTTCGAGGTCCCCGAGCGCAGTCTGTTCGACGGTTCGGTGCACCGGCCTCTCGACGAGGACACGGCCCGCCGTGTTGCCGCGACGATCGCCGAGCGGGGCTACGACTCGGTGGCGGTCGCGTTCCTGCACTCGTACGCCAACCCGGCCCACGAGCTGCGCATGCGGGAGATCCTGGCCGAGGTCGCCCCGGACGTGGCGGTGACGGTGTCGCACGAGCTCTCCCGGGAGTACCGCGAGTACGAGCGGACCAGCACCGCGGTGCTGGACGCGTACGTGAAGCCGATCGTCCGCCGCTACCTTCAGCGCCTGGAAGGCGAGCTGGCGAGCGGCGGGTTCGGCGGGCGGTTCCTGATGACCCGCTCGGGCGGCGGCGCGATGACCGCCAGCTCGGCCCGCGAGCAACCGGTCAGCCTGATCCTGTCCGGCCCGGCCGGCGGGGTCATCGGGGCGACCGCGTTCGGCGCACTGATCGGCGAACCCAACCTCATCACCATCGACATGGGCGGCACGAGCCTGGACGCGTCGCTGGTCGTCGACGGCGAGCCGGTGCTGCACCAGGGCGCCGAGTTCGAGCAGTTGCCGATCAACACGCCGTCGCTCTACATCCACACGATCGGCGCCGGAGGTGGCTCGATCGCGTGGCTCGACGGCGCCGGGGCGTTGCAGGTCGGGCCGCAGAGCGCGGGCGCCGACCCGGGTCCGGCTTCCTACGGCAAGGGCGGCACCGAGCCGACCTTCACCGACGCGGCGCTGGCCGTGGGCTACATGGGTACGAAGGCCGCGCTGGGTGGCCGGTTGACGCTGAACGACTCGCTGGCGGTGGCGGCGCTGGAGCCGCTGGCGGCGAGGCTCGACATGACTCCGCTGGCGCTGGCCCGCGGGATCATCCGGATCTCGACCACGAAGATCATGGGGGCGGTCCGGGCGATCACGGTCGAGGTCGGGCGGGACCCCAAGGACTTCGCGCTGCTGTCCTTCGGCGGCGGCGGCGGGCTGGTCGCGGTCGACGTGGCCCACGAGCTGTCGATCCCGACCGTGATCGTGCCGCCGGGGCAGGGTGCGTTCTCCGCCTTCGGCATGCTCTTCGCCGATGTTCAGCACGACTTCGCGCGGACGGCCGTCATACAGCTCGCTTCGCTGAACTCAGCCGAGGTCAGCGCGAGTTTCGCCGAGATGGCCGCCGAGGCCGCGTCCGCGCTGCATGCGGAAGGATTCACCGACCAGGTCCTCACCCGCAGCGTGGACGTGCGCTACGCCGGGCAGGAGCACACCGTGACCGTCCCCGTGCCCTCCTCGGACGATCTGATTTCCGTGGTCGAGCAGGAGTTCACCGAGCTTCACGAACGGCAGTACGGGCACACGATGGACGACCCGATCGAGGTGACCACGCTGCGGCTGCGGGCGACCGGCCAGGTTTCCAAGCCGGCCTTGCCCGTTCTGTCGCGGCGGCCGTCGGGCGCGGCGCCCTCGGAGGGCACCCGCGACGTCTACGTGTCGGCCGAGCAACCGGCCGTGCCCTACGCCCTCTACACGCGCGAGAACCTGCTGGCCGGCGACGAGATCGCCGGGCCCGCCGTGATCGCCGAGCACACCGCCACCACCGTGATCCACGTGGGCGATCACCTGCGGGTCGGCGAACACGGCGAGATGGTCATCAAGCTTCAGGAGGTTCAGTGAACATCGACTCGATCACCATCGAGGTCATCCGGCACGGCCTGCTGGCCGGCGCCGAGGAGATGGCCCGCAACCTGTGCCGGACGGCCTACAACACCGTGGTCTACGAGATTCACGACTACGGCATCGGCATCCACGACGCGAACGGCGACGTGGTGGCCGACGCACCGGGCATCGCGGTCTTCACCCGGGGCAACGACCACGGCATCAAGCGGGCGGTCGAGTTCCTGGGCGCCGACAAGATGCGTCCGGGCGACGTGTTCGTGCTCAACTACCCGTACTGGTCGTCCGCGCACACCCTGGATCCGCTGGTGTTCGCCCCGATCCACGCCGAGGGCCGCCTGATCGGCTACGCCTCCTGCCGCATCCACGTGCTCGACCTGAAGCAGAAGGACGCCGGCTACGTCCTCGACTCGACCGACATGTACCAGGAGGGCATCTTCTTCACCGCGGCCCGCCTCTACCGCGAGGGCCAGGTCAACGACGACATCTTCAACGTGGTGCGGTTCAACAGCCGGATGCCCGAGCGCACGATCGGCGACCTGCAGGCCCAATGCTCGGCCTGCTTCACCGGGGTGCGGCGCACACAGGAAATCGCGGCGAAGTACGGCGCCGACGCGCTGACCGAGGCGATGGCCGCGATCAACGACCACGGCGAGCGCCTCGCGCGGCTCGCGCTGGCCAAGCTGCCGAAGGGTACGTGGAGCGCTCACGACTTCGTCGACACCGACGGCGTCGACCTCGACCGCCTCATCCGGATGAACTGCACGGTGACCGTCACCGACGACGAGATGGTCATCGACTGGACCGGCAGCGAGAAGGACGTGCGCGGCCCGATCAACCTGCCGGTCGGCCAGACCGAGGCGTTCTGCAGCCTCATCTTCAAGGCCATGACGACCCCCGGCACCCCGGTGGTGGCCGGCAACTTCCGGCCGCTGCGCGTGGTCACCGAACCGGGCTCGGTCATGCACGCCGTCCCGCCGATGCCCACGTTCACCCTGTGGACCGGCCTGCTCGGCGGCGAGGTGGTGCTGAAGGCGCTCGCCCAGGGCATGCCCGAACTGGTGCCGGCCTCCTCCGGCGGCGACGTCTGCTCGATGATGGGTCTCGGCATCAACCCGCGCAACGGCGAGGCGTGGCTCGAAGCCACCAACGAGGCGGTCGGCTTCGGCGGCCACGCGGGCGGCGACGGCGCGGACGGCATCATGCACATCTCCGAGCCCGGCTGCCGGAACAACCCGGTCGAGGTGCTCGAGACGAAGTCGCCGATGTTCATCGAGTCGTACGGCTACCGGCCCGACACCGGCGGCGCGGGCAGACACCGTGGCGGGGTCGGGGTCGGCCGGGCGTACCGCTTCACGGCGCCGTCCACCGGCATCTGCATCGTGTACAAGACGAAGACCAAGCCGTGGCCGATCGGCGGCGGGCGCGAGGGCGACAACAACCACATCGTGCTGAATCCCGGCACTCCCCAAGAGCGGGTGACCGGCGGTTCCTACAACCTGCTCGACACGGGCGAGGTGCTGGTCAACAACACCGGTGGCGGCGGCGGTTACGGCGACCCGTTGGCCCGCGACCCGTCCGCGGTGGCCTCGGACGTGCGGAACGGTTTCGTCTCGGTCGCGGCGGCGCTGCGCGACTACGGCGTCGTGGTCGATCCGGAGACCTTCGAAGCGTCCCGGTCATGAACCTCACGATCGTCAACGCGGGCGTCTTCAACGGCTCCGAGATCGTCGACGGACCGGTTCACGTCGCGGACGGCCGGATCACCGCGGAAGCGCCACCGGATGCCCAGGTGCTCGACGCCCGCGGGCGCACGGTACTGCCCGGGCTCATCGATGCGCACTGCCACGCGTACGGGATCGACCTGGACATGCTGGCGCTGGAGTCGCGTCCCCTCAGCTATGTCGCGCTCGCGGCCGCGCGGCGGCTGAAAGCCGCCCTGAGCCGAGGCTTCACCACCGTGCGCGACCCCTCCGGGGGTGACGCCGGTTTGGCGCGCGCCATCGCCGAGGGCCTCATTTCGTCGCCGCGCTATCTGTGGACCGGACCGGCCCTGAGCCAGACCGGCGGCCACGGCGACGTGCGGGCGGCCGACGCCGACGTGTGCGGCTGCGGCGCACACACGGTCGAGGTGGTCGACGGCGTGGATCCGTTGCGGCGCGCGGTCCGCGACCGTTTCCGCCGGGGCGCCCACGCCATCAAGATCATGGCTTCCGGCGGCGTGGTCTCGCTGACCGACCCGATCCGCATCCCGCAGTACTCGGCCGAGGAGATCCGCGCGGTCACCGCGGAGGCCGCCCGGCGCGGCAGTTATGTGGCCGCACACGCCTATTCGCCCGAGTCCATCCGTCACGCGGTCGGGAACGGGGTCCGCAGCATCGAACACGGCAACCTCCTCGACGCGCCGACGGCCGCTCTGATGGCCGCCGAGGGCGCCTTCCTGGTGCCGACGTTGGCGGCCTATGACGCGATGGACCGGCGGGGCCCTTCGATCGGCATGTCGCCGATTTCCCAGGCCAAGAACCGCGAGGTCCTCGCGGCGGGGCGCGAGGCCGTTTCGCTGGCCCGGGCGGCGGGCGTACGCGTCGGCTTCGGCACCGACCTCATGGGCGTGCTCGAGGACGAGCAACTCAACGGGTTACGCCTGCAGGTCGAAGTGGACGGTCCGCTGCTCGCCCTGCAGTCCGCCACCTCCGTCAACGCCGAACTGCTGGGCCGCGACGACCTGGGCCGCATCGCCCCGGGCTGCGCGGCCGACCTCCTGATAGTCGACGGCGACCCGTTGTCCGATCCGTCGGTGCTGTGGAGCGACCCGGAACGCCGAACGGTGATCCAGGCCGGCCGGGTCATCGCCTCGGGCACTGCCTGATACGGTCCGGCACCGGGCTCGACGAAGCGCCCGGTGCCGGACCCCGGAGTTCAGATCTCTCTTGGCTCGGGAGGCATTGACACACTTGTATTCGTCAGCTAGCTGCGCGTCTCCGCGGTGAGCAGATAGTCGTCGGCGTCCGGGCTCCACTCCAAGCCGACCGCGCCGCTGGTGGCCGCGGCCTTGCAGAACTGGAGGAAGCTGCGGTAACCGAGCTTCTTCTCGCTGAAGTCCGGCACCACCTTGCGCACCTTGTTCTTCAGCCCGCTCAGCGCCACTGCCCCGTCGCGGCCGACCAGATCGAAGACCACGCTGCGCAGAAGGCCGAACGCTCGTTCCCGGTCGCCGTGCTCCGGGAGGGTGACCTCGGGGTCGCCCTTGGCCGAGCCGGCGTTCAGTTCGACGACGTTGCGGCCGGCGAGAAAGCGCAGCAGCTCGCCGAACGCGCGGAACCCGTAGTCACCCTCGTTGAAGGTGGGGTCCTTGCGGAGCAGGGTCCGCTTGAGGGTGGACGCCGTGACCGGTCCGCTGGAACTGCTCTGCAGACCCGCTACGGTCTGCACTACCGAGGTGGCGAGTGTGTCGACGTCGCGAACCGGCACCTCCTCGGGCTCCGGCTCGGCCGCGGGCTGCGGCGCCGGGTCCGGGGCCGGGCGCTCACGCCGGGGCCGGGCCGGTGGAATCTCGACGCCCTCCAGCCGGTCGTAGTAGAGGAACTCGTCGCATGCCGGGGGCAGCAGCGCGGACGTCGACTTCTCCACGCCGACCCCGATGACCCGCTTGTTCAGCTCCCGCAGCTTGTGAACGAGCGGCGTGAAGTCGCTGTCGCCGGTGCACAGCACGAACGTCGAGATGTACGACCGCTCGAAGGCCACCTCGAGCGCGTCCACGACCATCTTGATGTCGGCGGCGTTCTTTCTCGACGCGCCGAGCCGCTGCGGCATGTCGATGAGCTCGACGTGCGCCCGGGTCAGCATGCGGCGGTCCTCGTCGAAGAAGGACCAGTCCGCGTACGCCCGGCGCACCACCACCCGCCCGCGCTCGGCGAGCGCGTCGGAGATCGGCCGGAGGTCGAAGGCCATCCCGCCGAGATGTTCGCGCGCGCTGATCGCGAGGTTCTCGTAGTCGATGAACAGCGCGATCCGCTCGTCATGATCCACGCAGCTCAGCCTAGCGGTACCGGCTTCGCCCCGGTGGTCGGCACCTCATGCGGGCAGGCCGGCCGCCAGTGCCTTCAGAGCCTTGGAGGCGCCGGCGGTCAGCGGCTCGCCGTGGCCGGGCAGGATCGCCTTGATGTCCATGGCGGCCAGCTTCCGGACGCTGGCATTCGCCCGGGTCTCGCTCTCGGTGTTCGGCGGGTCGGAACCCTCGAGGCCGTTGCTCGTCCGCAGGGCGTCCCCGGCCACCAGAATGCCGGTCGACGGTTCGAAAACCGAGATGTGACCGTTCGTGTGGCCCGGGGTCTCGATGATTTGCAGGCCGAACACCTCGTCGCCGTCCGCGACCGGCTTCAGTTCCTTCGGCGAGGCGATCGAGTACAGATCACCCATTCCGCAGTAGAGGTTGGCCTTGACCAGCGGCGCGATCTCGGGGAGCCCGCCGACGTGGTCCTGGTGCATATGTGTGAGCACGATGTGCTTCACCGACGCCCAGCTCGCGCCGGCCGCCTTGAGCCCCTCCTCGATCGCCGACTCCGACCCGATGGTGCCGAGGTCGACGATGGCCGCCTCCTTCCCGCGAACCAGGATGTACGCGGCCACGATCGTCCGGTCCACCCGCCGCCAGTCGCCGGCCACCGCCCCTCCGGCCGCCGGCACCGGCGTCTCCGGCGATTCGGCCGGAGCCGGCGGCGAGGACGAGGTCGAGCACGAGCCGAGCACGGCCATTCCGATGGCGCCGGCGCCCGCGGTGAACAACAGGCGGCGACGCGATATCCACAGTTCCCCCATGCCAGTCGATTAAAGCCGTCGAGTGGTGTACTGGCCAGGTGCTGCGCCCCTTCGAATCCGGCGATGCGCCGGTCATTCAGATGCTGCATGCCGCCCATGCGGAGGCCGATCTTGTCGATGTCCGCTCGACTGTCGAACCGGTCCTCGATGCGGACGCCATCCGCCACGGCATGGAGAGCGCCGACCGGGCGGTCGTCGCGCTGAACACCGGCGGCAACCTCATCGGCTGGGGTGCACTCCGCTCCTGGACCGAATCGGACGGCACCCGCGTCTTCCTGGCCGACGGCTACGTCGCTCCCCCGCACCGGCGGCGCGGCCTGGGCCGGCGACTGCTGATCGACGCGGAGGCCGCGGCCGGTTCCGGGATGCTGGCCGGCAACGCCTCCACGGCCCAGCCGGACCGGGCGGCCCTGTTGGAACGCAACGGCTACCGCTACACCTTCTCGATGGTCGACATGGAGCACGACGGGTCGGCGGTGGCATCAACGCCGCCGCCCGAGGGCATCACGGTCCGGGCGGCCACGGTCGGCGACGCCCGGGCGCTGACCGTCCTCTCCGCCCGCACCTGGGCCGGACGCCCGTTCAGCACCCCGACCACCGAGGAATGGTTCCGCGGCTGGCTGACCCGTTCGGACCTGTCCCTGTTCCGGGTCGCGGTGGCCGGCGACCGCGT
The DNA here is from genome assembly GCF_044455125.1 of Actinoplanes sp. NPDC051343. Lineage (NCBI taxonomy): Bacteria > Bacillati > Actinomycetota > Actinomycetes > Micromonosporales > Micromonosporaceae > Actinoplanes > Actinoplanes sp. NPDC051343. The sequence continues at coordinate 266,627 of NZ_JBITEL010000006.1, read as the reverse complement.
CGTCGGCGTGGTCGGTGCGAGCCGCACCGAGATCGAAGACGTGGAGGTCGACCCCGACTTCCAGCGCCGCGGTCTGGCCACCGCCCTGGTCACCCGGACCCTGGCCGCGCTGAACGGCCCGGTCCGCCTGAACACCGAGGGTCATGACCCGGCCGGGGCGAGATCGCTCTACGAGCGGCTCGGTTTCCGGGTGGTCCGCGAATATCGCCGCTACCGCAAACCTGCGCCGGCGAGGTAGGCGCCACCGAAACCCATACCTACGCGATCTACACCGTCGGCGGCGGCCCCCACCCGCTCGGCCACTCTCAACTAGTCCTTGACCAGGGTGGCCAGACCCTCGATCAGCCGGTCGAGGCCGAAGGCGTACTCGTGCTCCACGTCGAACGCGGCCTGGTGCGCTTCGCCGGCCGCCCGCCCGACGCGGCCGGCGACCGGGAAGCGGGCCGGGTCGAACACCTCGGACAGCGCCGGCGCCGCGGCCTTCCACCACTGTGCGTCGGTCATGCCGCTGCGCTGAGCGGCCCGCTCGGCCTCGACCCGGCGCCGGACCACGCCCTCGACGTGCGTCAGCACCAGCGTGAGCGCGGCGTCCATCTGCAGGCCGGTGAGTCCGATGCCGTCGAGCGCGCGCAGTTCCCGGTCATATTTGGCAAGCGTGTGGGGGCCGAGCGGCGGCCGGCCGGTGAAGGCCTGGAGCATCCAGGGGTGGCGCAGGTACATCGCCCGGTTGGCGTCGGCCACCGCGCGCAACGCCTCCCGCCAGCCCGTCGCGCCGTCCTTCTCCAGCCGGGCGACCACCTCGCCGTGCACCGAGTCGAGCATCGCCTCCAGCAACTCGGCGCGGGAGGCGACGTACGTGTAGAGCGACATCGTGCCGACGCCGAGCGACTCGGCGACCCGCCGCATCGACAGCGGCGCCAGGTCCCGGTCGGCGTCGGCGATCCGGACGGCCGCGGCGACGATCTGCTCGCTGGTCAGCGCGTGCCGGGGTCCGCGCCGGGGACGCCGGAGGGTTCCCCAGAGCAGCGCGACGGTCCGGGCGGGATCGGCGTTGCCGCTGCTCTCGCGACCGCGGCCGACCGGCCGGTCGCCGGCTGGTCGGGCGGGATGCGCCCCCGGCTCGACCTGGCGGCCGGGCTGCTGCACGAGCCGGCCGTCTTCTTCCTCGACGAACCGACGACCGGGCTCGACCCGGCCGCGCCACGCTGTGGAATGCGGAATCAACAAGCTCAAACAACACCGCGCCGTCGCCACCCGCTACGACAAACTCGCCGTGCGCTACCAAGCCACCGTGCACATCGCCGCGATCAACCAGTGGCTGTGACACCAGTTCGACGATTCAGCCCCGCAGGACGTCAGCCTTCCCAGCAGAGGCAGAACGGGTGACCAACTGGGTCGGCATACACCCGGTAGTCCGGACCCTCGTGCGGCAGCCGCGTAGCGCCGATCTTGAGTGCCGCCTCTTCGGCCACCTCGATGTCGTCCACCATGACATCGATGTGAAACTGTTGCGGACGCTCAGGATCAGGCCACCGTGGTTCTCGAAGATCCGGCACTCGCTGGAAGGCCAGACGATGACGGTCGGCGTCATCTCTGATCACGACCCATCCGTCGCTCTCGCGCTCTACCCGCATGCCCAGCAGCCGCATGTAGAACTCCGCCAAGGCCCGAGGGTCCGGGCAATCAATCACCGCATGTTCGAAACGTCCGATCACAGCAGCCCACTTACCCACCACCACGACGGCATATCACCGCCGAGGCCACCCGACGCTCGCGACGCCATCCCTTGGCATGATGCCAAACGCAGCGACCGACACCGACCAACTTCTGAAACACGGCCTAGCCGACTCGACGCGCCAAACGCCCGAGCGCTAGCCGACGCCGTGCGCCTCGGCGACGAACCCGAACGCCCCGGCCGGAACCCCTCGCCCGTCCGGCCGGGGCCAGTGCGCGCTCACCTCGGTGAAGCCCAGTTCTTCCAGCCGCCCGATCGTGTCCACATAGCGGTCGCGGCTCTCGAAGGGCCACTGCACCTCCACGCCGATCTGCACCGCCCGGCGGAAGGCCACCCCGACATTTCGAGGCTCTTTATCAGCATTCAGCGCTTCGTCGATCTGCCGCGACTGCTTCGAAAGCGCCGCGAACCAGTCCTCCGGCGACACCGCCGGCCCATAAGGCCCGTAGGTCACCCACCCCTGCCCGAGCCGAGCCGCCAGCGCCAGCGACCGCGGCCCGGTCCCGGCCACGGTGAACGGCACCCGGGGCGTCTGCACGCACCCCGGCAATTGGTGGGCGTCGATCGCCGTATAGAACGAGCCACGCCGGGTGACCACCGGCTCCCGGAGCAACTCGTCCAAGAACTCGAGCCACTCCACGAACCGGTCCATCCGCTTCCGCAGCGGAAGCGGCGGATCACCCAGGACGGCCGCGTCCAGGCTCTCGGATCCCGCTCCCACGCCCAGCTCGATGCGTCCCTCGCTGATCTGGTCGAGGGTCATCAGCTCCTTGGCGAACGGAACCGGATGCCGGTAGTTCGGCGTGGCGACCTGCACCCCCAGGCGGACCCGGGTGGTGACCATCGCCGCGGCGGCGAGCAGCGGCACGAAGCCGTACCAGGGGTTGTCCTTCAACAGCGGCCAGGTCAGATGGTCATAGGTCCAGACCGACTGCACCCCGGCCGCCTCGGCCTCCCGCACCTCGGCCAGGAAGGTCGAGATCGGGTGGCGGTCGGGCAGCACGAGTGCCGACAGCGCGATCATGCGGCGTCCACCACGGCGGCGGCGATCACGAGATCCTCCCAGCCCATCCCCACGGTTTTGATCAGCCTGGGCCGGGCGGGGGTGGTGCCCCGGACCAGATCGGAAAATGTCACGAGCTCATCTTCGCCGATCGCGCCCTCGGCGATCGCGTGCAGGACGTCACCGGCCTCGCGGATCGCCGCGGCCCGCGACTCGACCAGCGCGCCGCAGCGCCGCACGGTCTCGGCGTCGACCTCCCGGGCGTCCGGCTCGTGCGACCCGACGGCGACGACGACGGCGTGCGGTGCGAGCAGTTCCCCGCCGAAGAGCGGCGTGCGCGCGGTCGTGCAGCACGCCACGATGTCGGCCTCGGCGACGGCCGACGGGTCGGCCGCTTCCGCGTCCGGACCCAGGGAACGGACGAAATCGGCCAGGCGTGCAGGGTCGCGCCCGATTACCCGTACGGAATCAAGCGGCCGAATGGCCCGCAGAGCCTGCACGTGTCCGAAAGCCTGGGGTCCGGTCCCGAAAACGACCAGCCGCCGGGCATCCGGCGGCGCGACCAGGTCGACGCCGAGGGCGGAGACCGCGGGCGTGCGAAGGGAAGTCAGCGCGGCGCCGTCCAGCAAGGCGCGCGGTGCCAGGGAATCCGCGTCGAAGAGCACGTAGACGCCGTGGATCCGGGGCAGCCCGCGCGCCGGGTTGTCCGGCACGACGCTGACCAGTTTGATGCCGGCGACCGGCCCGGCGCTCGACGGCATGACGAGCACCTCGCCGCCGCCCAGTCGCACCGAGCCGCGTGGGGGTTCGGACTCCGGGTCGAGTCCGGCCGCCAGCGCGGCCCGCAGCGCGGCGATCGCGGACGGAAAGCCGAACCCGGCGACGTGATCAGCGTCCAGCACGGCCTGTACGATGTCACATACCACTGAGGGAGGCAATCATGACGATCGGCCCGTTGCGCACGGCCGGCAACTTCCGGCACCTGGTGGAGGACGCGGTGTCGTCGGCCATCGTCAGCGGCGAGTTCCCGCCCGGCACCATGCTGACCGCGCCCACACTCGCGGCCCGATTCGACGTGTCGGCCACCCCCGTACGCGAGGCGCTCCTCAACCTGGAGAAGCGCGGCTTCGTGGAAATCGCCCGCAACAAGGGTTTCCGGGTCACCGAGGTCTCGCGGCACGACCTCGATCAGATCGTGCAGATCCGCCAGTGGCTCGAGGCGCCCCCGATGCGCGACCTGGCCGGCCGGATCCCCGCCGACCGCCTGGCCGAGCTGCGCGCCGAGGCCGAGGCGATCGTCACCGGCGCGGCCGCCTCCGACCTGCGCGCCTATCTCGAGGCGGACAACCGGTTCCACCTGCACCTGCTCAGCCTGACCGGCAACGACCGCCTGGTCACGCTGGTCGGTGACCTCCGCCAGCAGACCCGGCTGGTCGGCCTCGCGGGCATGCTCGGCACGCCCGAACTGGCCCGTTCGTCGGCCGAGCACCACACGCTGATCGACCTGCTGGCCGACGACAAGCCGGCCGCCGCCGAGGAGTTGATGCGCCACCACATCGGCCATGTGACCGGCTGGTGGAGCGGCCGGTCCGAATGACCGCCGTGGTGGTCATCGGCGCCGGCATCGTCGGCGCGGCGGTGGCCCGCGAGCTGGCCACGGCCGGCGTCCCGGTCACTGTGGTCGACCGCGCGGCCTCGGCGGGCGGCACGTCGGCCGCGGGCGAGGGCAACCTTCTGGTCTCCGACAAGGGCCCCGGCGACGAGCTTTCCCTGGCGCTGCGCTCGCTGACGCTGTGGTCCGCCTTGGCCGCCGCGCTGCCGGACGAGCTCGGCCCGGCCTTCCCGGGCATCGAGCACGAGGCGAAAGGCGGCCTGGTGGTTGCCACGACGGCTTCCGGCGCGCTTGCGCTGGGCGATTTCGCGGCCTCCCAGCGTACGGCGGGGGTGGTCGCCAACCGCCTCGACGCCGCCACGGTCGCCTCGCTCGAGCCCGACCTGACGCACGACTTCACGGCCGCGGTGCATTACCCGCAGGACGCCCAGGTGCAACCCGCCATCGCGACCGAGGCCCTGCTCGCCTCGGCCCGGCGCCGCGGAGCCGTGGTGCGCCAAGGCGTCGAGGTGCTCGGCCCGGTGATGGACGGCCCACGGCTGGCCGGCGTCCGGACCACCGCCGGCGACCTGCCCGCTGACCACGTCGTGGTGGCCGCCGGCCCGTGGTCGGCCGAGGTCGCGCGGCGCCTGGGCGTAGTGCTGCCGGTGCGCCCGCGCCGGGGCACGCTGCTGGTCACCACCCGCATGCGGCAGCGCATCCGCCACAAGGTGTACGACGCGGACTACGTCGGCGCGGTCGAGTCGAACGACGCCACTCTCCAGACCTCGAGCGTGGTCGAGTCGACCGCCTCCGGAACCGTCCTGATCGGCTCGTCCCGCGAACAGCGCGGCTTCGACGACCGCATCGAGCCCGCGGTGCTGGCGGCCATCGCCGCCAAGGCCGTCACCCTGTTCCCGTTCCTGGCCTCGGCCGCGGTGATGCGCGCCTACGGCGGCTTCCGCCCCTTCGTCCCCGACCACCGGCCGGTAATCGGCCCCGATCCGCGCCTGCCCGGCCTGTGGCACGCCACGGGCCACGAGGGCGCCGGCATAGTCCTGTCGGCCGCGACCGCCGAGCTGCTGGCCGATCTGATGCTGGGCCGCGCCACCCGGGTTCCGGCCGCACCCTTCGCTGTCGACCGCCCCACGCTGGCCCCTTTTCTCAGCGGTAATGTGTGACATACTACTGAGATGGCAGCCGGCATCTCCCCCTCGGACGACCCGATCCGGCCGGGCCCGGCCCTCCCGCTGACCATCGAGGTGGACGGCGCAAAGCTCACCGGCCTGGCCGGCCAGACCATCGCGGGCATCCTGCTGGCCGCGGGCCGTTCCAGCTGGCGCACCTCCCGCCACGGCCGCCCCCGAGGCGTCTTCTGCGGCATAGGCATCTGCCACGACTGCCTCGTAACGGTCAACGACCTAGCCGACGTCCGCGCCTGCCAGCGCCAAGCCACCCCCGGCGACGTCATCACCACCTCCGACAACGCCGAGCCCGGCACCACCGCCCAGTCCGGCACAACCGCGCAGCCCGGCACCACCGCCCAGTCCGGCACCACCGCGCAGCCCGGCACCACCGCCCAGCCCGGCACAACCGCCCAGCCCGGCACCACCGCCCAGCCCGGCACAACCGCCCAGCCCGGCACCACCGCCCAGCCCGGCACCACCGCCCAGCCCGGCACAACCGCCCAGCCCGGCACCACCGCCCAGCCCGGCACCACCGCCCAGCCGGCTGCCACCCAGCCGGCCGCCACCGAGGTCACCGCTCAAGCCCCGGCCACCGCCCAGCCCGCCGAGCGAGGCCCGGCGGTCGCCGCCGGTTCGATCCTGCCGGGAGGCGGAGACGCCGCGAGCGAGTCGGCCACGCCGAGCCCAACTGCTCGCCCGACCGAACCCGCCCCGACCAGCGCGAGCAGCCCCGGCAGCGCAACCAGCCCCAACAACGCCGCCACGGCAGTCGACCCAGGTGGACCGACCAGCCCCGCCAACGCAACCGGCCCAGCTGGCGCAGGCAATGCAACCGGCCCAGTGAGCGCGGCCAGCGCAGTGAGCGCGGCCAGGGCAACCAGCTCGGTCAGCACGGTCAGCACGGTCAGCGCCGCCAATCCCGCCAGCGGTGCCAGCCCGATCACGGCTGCTGCGCCGACCAGCCCAGCCAGCCGGGCCAGCGCAGCCGGCCCAGCCAGCCCCGCGAGCCGGACCAGTCCAACCAGCGCTGCCAACGCAGTGGGCGCAGTCGGCCCGAAGAGAGCCGCCAACGCACCCGGCCTAGTCAGCACGGCCAGCCCCGCCAAGGCAACCAGCCCGGCCAGCACGACCAGCCCGAACATCGCCGCCGATCCCGCGAGCGTGACCAGTCCGAACAGCGCCGCTGCCCCGGCCAGCGCGACCAGCCCAGCCAGCGCGTCCACGCCAGCCAGCGCAACAAGCCCAGCCAGCGCAACCAGTACAACCAGCCCAGCCAGCGCAACCGGCCGGGCCGGCGCGACGAGTCCAAACAGCGCAGCCCCCCTCCCGAGCGGGACCAGTCCAAACAGCGTGGCCAACCTCCCGAGCGGGACCAGCCCGAGCAGCGCTGCCACCCCCGCCGACGCGACCAACCCGGACGACGCGATCAGCCCGGACGGCGCTGCCGGCGCGGGCCGGGCCGAAAGCGCAGCTCAGCCCGCCGCGTCGGTCTCATCGCCGGGCCGGGCCGGGTTCGGCGGAGCGGGCCACCCGACGGGAGGCGAGCGGTGAGCGCGGCCAAGCCGGACGTGCTCGTCGTCGGGGCCGGCCCGGCCGGGCTGGCCGCCGCGCTCGCCGCTCGGCGCGCCGGGGGTTCCGTGGTGCTGCTGGACGCGGCCGCCGACGTAGGCGGGCAGTTCTGGCGGCATCTTCCCCCGGAACGGCCGGCGGAACGGGAAAGGCTGCTGCACCACGGCTGGGAGCGGTTCACGGCTCTCCGGCGGGCGCTGGTTGAAGACCCGCAGTGCGAGGTCGTCACCAACGGCCAGGTCTGGATGGTGGAGCGGAGAGGGGGCGGCGTTCCGCGCGTACACGTGCTGGAGGGACCGGCCGACGGCATGGACCGGCGTCGGCGGGTGTTCGAGCCCGGCGCCCTCATTCTGGCCACCGGGGCCGCCGAGCGGACCCTGCCGTTCCCGGGGTGGGATCTGCCCGGTGTCTACACCGCCGGGGCCGCCCAGGCGCTCGCCAAGTCGGAGCGGGTCGCGGTGGGCCGCAACGTTCTCGTGGCCGGGGCGGGGCCTTTCCTGCTGCCGGTTGCCGCCAGCCTTCTGCGCACCGGCGCCCGCGTCGCCGGGGTCCTGGAGGCCAGCCGCTGGTCCCGCATCGCCAGGGGCTGGGGTGCCCGGCCGGACGACCTGCGGCGCAAGGGACCGGAGTTGGCCGGCTATGTCCGCGACCTGGCCCGGAACCGGGTCCCCTACCGCACCGGCTCGGCTGTTGTCGCCGCGCACGGCACCGACCGTGTCGAGGCGGTGACCACCGTGCGCCTGGCGCTGGACTGGTCGCCCATCGCCGGGACCGAGCGCCGCATCAGCGTCGACGCCGTCTGTGTCAGCCACGGTTTCGTGCCGCGGGCCGAGTTGGCCGTGGCGGCCGGCTGCCGGACCGGCCCGGACGGCAGTGTGACTGTGGACCGCCTTGGTCGGACCACCGTCGACGGGGTCTTCGCGGCCGGTGAACTCACCGGCGTCGGCGGTTCCGACCTGGCGTTGGCGGAGGGCACGATCGCCGGGACGGCGGCGGCCGGCGGCACCCCGACGGAAGGCGCTCGGCGGGCGCGCGCGATTCATCTCCGCTTCAAGGCACGGCTTGAGGCCGCCCACGGCATCGGGCCCGGCTGGAAGCAGTGGCTCACCGGGGACACCGTGGTCTGCCGCTGCGAGGACGTGACCGTCGGCGACATCCGGGGGACCGCGGCCGCCACCGAATCTCGTGGGCTCCGCTCGCTGAAGCTCAGTACCCGCGCCGGTCTCGGCCCCTGCCAGGGCCGGGTCTGCGGGCGCACCGTCGAAGAACTGTTGCAAGGACAAGGCCTCCTCGACGGGGGCCGCACCGGCAATCGGCCGATCGCCGCGCTGGTCCGGCTCGGCGAGTTGGCAGACCTGGAGGATGAGGAATGACCACCGATCTGCGCGGCGTGATCGTCGCCGCCGCACTCCCCTACCGTGCGGATCCGGCCGCGCCGGCCGGGCTGGCCGTCGACTACGACAAGTATGCCGAGCACTGCGACTGGCTGATCCGCAACGGCTGCCGCGGCGTGGGACCCAACGGTTCGCTCGGCGAATATTCGTCGCTGACCGACGAGGAGCGCCGCCGCGTCGTGCAGGTCGCGGTCGAGGCGGTCGCCGGGCGCGGCGTCGTGATCGCCGGGGTGCACGGGCCGGGCTGGCATCAGGCCAAGCGTTGGGCCGAACTGGCGGCCGAGGACGGCGCCGACGGGGTGCTCGCGCTGCCGCCCACCATGTACCGGGCCAGCGACAGTCAGGTCGTCGAGCATTACACGAGGATCGCCGAGGCCGGGCTGCCGATGATGATCTACAACAACCCGTATGACACCAAAGTGGACCTTACGCCCGATCTGACGGCGGAAATCGCCAAGATCGATCAGGTCAAGGCGATCAAGGAGTTCAGCGGGGATGTCCGGCGCCTCTTCGAAATCCGCGAGAAGACCGACATCGACGTCATCGCCGGCGCCGACGACGTGCTCTTCGAGTTGATGGCCGACGGCGCGGTCGGCTGGTTCGCCGGTTTCCCGAACGCCTTCCCGGCCGAGTCGGTGCGGCTCTACGACCTGATGGTGGCCGGCGAGTACGACAAGGCACGCGAGCTCTATCAGCACCTCGTGCCGGTTTTCCGGTGGGATTCGCGCACCGAGTTCGTCCAGGCGATCAAGTTGAGCATGGACATGGTCGGCCGTTTCGGTGGCCGCTGCCGCCCGCCGCGGGGGCCGCTCACCGCCGACCAGGAGCGCCAGGTCCGCGAGCAGACGCAGCGGGCCATCGAAGCCCTGGCCGCCTGACATGCGCGCGAACCGGATGTTCTCGGCCGTCGACTCGCACACCGAGGGCATGCCGACCCGGGTGGTGACCGGCGGCATGGGCACGATTCCCGGCGCCACGATGAACGAGAAGCGCCTCTATTTCATCGACCATCTGGACGCCGTACGCCAGCTTCTGATGAACGAACCGCGCGGCCACGCCGCGATGAGCGGCGCCATCCTGCAGCCACCGACCCGGCCGGACGCCGATTTCGGCGTCGTCTACATCGAGGTGTCGGGGTGCCTGCCGATGTGCGGGCACGGCACGATCGGCGTGGCGACCGTGCTGGTCGAGACCGGCATGGTCCCGGTCACCGAGCCGGTGACGACGATCCGGCTGGACACGCCGGCCGGGTTGGTCCGAGCAGACGTGCAGGTCCGTGACGGCCACGCGGACGCGGTGACGCTGGAGAACGTGCCGGCGTATTGCGACCGCCTCGACACCGGGATCGAGGTCGGCAAGTACGGGAGGGTGCCTTACAGCCTCGCGTTCGGCGGTAACTTCTACGCGATGGTCGACCTCGACGCGGTCGGCCTGCCGTTCGATCGGGCCCGCCGGCGCGACATCCTCGACGCCGGGCTGGCCATCATGGACGCCATCAACGAGCAGGAACCGCCGAAGCACCCGGAGATCGACGGCGTCGACCACTGCCACCACGTCGAGTTCATCGCTCCCGGCTCGACCGCCCGGCATTCCCGCCACGCGATGGCCATCTATCCGGGCTGGTTCGACCGGTCCCCGTGCGGCACCGGAACGAGTGCGCGCATGGCGGAGCTGTGGGCCCGCGGCGAACTCGCGATCGGCGCGGAGTTCGTCAACGAATCGTTCATCGGTAGCCGTTTCAGCGGCCGCCTGATCGGGGAGACCACGGTGGCGGGCCGGCCCGCGGTGGTTCCCACCATCACCGGCCGGGCCTGGGTCACCGGCATCGGTCAGTACCTGCTCGACCCCACCGACCCCTATCCGACCGGTTTCGAGTTCTGAGGTTTGCGATGAGCGACATCATTGCCGCGGTGGCCGCCGCGGGCGCCGAGTGGAGTGCAGCGGAGCCGCAGCGGCGCGGCCGGGCCCTGGTCGCGGTGGCCGACGCGCTGACCGGGGCGGCCGATGAACTGGTCCCGCTCGCCATGAGCGAGACCGGTCTCTCCGAGGCGCGCCTGCGCGGCGAATTGAAGCGGACCACGGTGCAACTCAAGCTTTTCGCCGACGTCGCGGTCGCGGGGGCGTTTCTTGACGTACGCCTCGACGCCGCCGACCCGGACTTCGTCCTCGGACCGCGGCCCGATCTGCGGAGGTACCTGGTCCCGCTCGGCCCGGTGCTGAACTTCGCGGCGAGCAACTTCCCGTTCGCCTTCTCGGTGGCCGGCGGCGACACCGCGTCGGCGCTGGCGGCCGGCTGCCCGGTCCTGGTCAAGGCCCACCCCGGCCATCCGCGCCTCTCCGACCGGACCGCGTCGATCGTGCGTGCGGCGCTGGCCGAGAGCGGGATGCCGGCCGACGCTCTGGGCCTGATCCACGGTCAGGACGAGGGCGTGTCGGCTCTGCGCGACGAGCGGATCGCGGCGGCCAGCTTCACCGGCTCGCTGCGGGCCGGGCGGGCACTGTTCGACATCGCGGCCGCCCGGCCGCGGCCGATCCCGTTCTACGGCGAGCTGGGCAGCATCAACCCGGTCGTCGTGACGGCCGCGGCGCTGGCCGAGCGGGCCGACCGGATCGCCACCGGGTTCGCGGCCAGCGTGACCGGCTCGGCCGGCCAGCTGTGCACGAAGCCGGGCCTGCTCTTCCTGCCGGCCGGCGCCGGCTTCCCGACGACCGCGTTCGGCGACGCCGGCCCGCACCGCCTGCTGCACCCCGGCATCGTCGAGGGCTACGCCCGGCGGCGCGACGAGGTGCTCGGCACCAAGGGCATCCACGTCCTCCGCGAGGGCGCCGTCGATGGCGACGTGGCCGCACCCACCCTGGTCGAGACCGACCTGGCGACGTTCGACGAGCACCGCGACACGTTGGCCGACGAGGCCTTCGGACCGTTGTCGATCATCGTGCGATACGACCCCGCGGCGGCGCTGGCCCCCGTGCTCGCCGACCTGGTCGAGGGCTCGCTGACGGCCGGCCTCCACATCGGCACCGGCGAGGACTCGCCGTGGCTGCGGGAGGTCATCGGCGTGCTGAGCGACCGGGCCGGACGCCTGCTGTTCGACGGCTGGCCGACCGGTGTCGCGGTCACCCCGGCCATGCAGCACGGCGGCCCCTGGCCCGCGACGACGAACCCGACCACGACCTCGGTCGGCACCGCGGCGATCGGCCGCTTCCTGCGCCCGGTCACCTTCCAGGACTGCCCGCCGACCCTGCTCCCGCCGCCGCTGCGCGACGACAACCCGTGGGGCGTCCCGCAGACCCGCTCGGCGGCCGGCGAGTCGGCCCGCTGGGGGCGCCTGTCCTGACCGGGTGAGGGACCTGGACGGTTGCAGCGGCAGACATTTACTGGCAGTCATAGAGCATGACCGACTACGCGTACGCCACCGCCGCCGCACTGTCCGACGCCCTGGACGCCGGGGAGGTGTCGGCCGTCGAGCTCATCTCGGCCGCGATCGCGCGGATCGAGCGGCTCGACGGGGAGATCAACGCCCTGTGCGTACGCGATTTCCAGCGCGCCGAGGAGGCGGCCCGGGAGGCCGATGCGGCCCGGGCGCGCGGCCGGACCGGGCCCCTGCTCGGCGTGCCGGTGACGGTGAAGGAGTCGTTCGACGTCGCCGGCCTGCCCACCACCTGGGGAGTCCGCGGGTTCAAGGATTTCGTCGCGGCCGGCGATGCCCTGGCGGTCGCCCGGCTCAAGGAGGCCGGTGCGGTGGTGCTCGGCAAGACGAACGTGCCGGTCGGCCTGGGCGACTTCCAGTCCTACAACCCGATCTACGGCACCACGAACAACCCGTGGGACCTCGCCCGCACACCGGGCGGGTCGTCCGGCGGTTCGGCGGCCGCGCTCGCCGCCGGGTTCGGTGCCCTGTCGATCGGCTCGGACATCGGCGGCTCGCTGCGCATCCCGGCGCATTTCACCGGGGTCTACGCGCACAAGCCGTCGGCCGATCTGCTCCCGCTCCGCGGTCACACCTTCCCGGGGATGCGGCCCCTGGCGTACGAACGCGACCTGGGCGTCATGGGGCCGATGGCCCGTTCGGCGGCCGACCTCGCGCTGCTGGTCGGCCTCCTGTCCGACCCGGACGAGACCACCCGGGGCATCGCCTACCGCACCGCGCTGCGGCCGCCCCGCCACGACCGGCTGGCCGGCTTCCGGGTGCTGGTGCTCGATTCGCACCCGCTGGTGCCGGTCTCGTCCGAGGTGCGCGCCGCGATCGACGACCTCGCGTCCCGCCTGGAGCGTGCCGGTGTGGCGGTCGGACGGAGCAGCCCGCGCCTGCCCGATCAGGCCGAGGTCGCCCGCACCTACATGCGTCTGCTGCAGGCCTCGATCGCGGCGAGTTATCCGCCCGAGGTCTACGAGTCGGCGGCCGCGGCGGCCGCCCGCTTCGACGAGGGCGACACCTCGCTGGTCGCCGAGCGGGCCCGCGGGGTAGTTCTGAGCTATCGCGACTGGCTCACGGCGGACGGCGTACGGACGCGGCATCGCGCCGAATGGCGCGAGTTGTTCGCCGAGTTCGACATCGTCGTGGCCCCGATCTTCTCGACTCCCGCTTTTCCGCATGACCAGAGCCCGCATCAGTGGGCGCGCGCGATCTCGATCGACGGCGTGGCGCACGACTACAACGACCAGCTCGTCTGGGCCGGCAATGCGACCGCCGCGGGCCTCCCGGCGACCGCGGTGCCGGTCACCCGTTCGGGCGACGGCCTGCCGATCGGGGTGCAGCTGATCGGCCCGCTGTTCGAGGACTTCACGCCGATCCGCTGCGCCGAACTGATCGAGCGCGAGTTCGGCGGCTTCGTCCCGCCGAACTTGTGACTCAGGCCACAGCGAAGGACGGTCGAGACGGCACCGCCGGGTCCGTCCCCGGGGCATGAGCGAACACATGAGCGATGTCACCGACGAACTCGCCCAGCCCGAGGCCCGGCACCTGCTAACGACCTCCACGCTGTGCCATCTCGCCTACAACGGCACCGACGGCCTGCCGCGGGTGGTCCCGGTCGGCTTCTACTGGACCGGTTCCGCGGTCGTCATCTGCACCGCGACCAGCGCACCCAAGGTGCGGGCGCTCGCCGACCGGCCCGACGTCGCGATCACGGTCGACGGCGGTGACACGCCGGCCGACGCGAAGTCGGTGCTCCTCCGCGGCCGCGCCACGCTGGAGACCGTCGACGGCATCCCCGAGGAGTACCTGATGGCGACCACCAAGGCGATGGACGGGTCGGCGGTCACCGAGTTCGAGGCCGCGGTCCGGCAGATGTACCCGCAGATGGTCCGCATCACGATCGAGCCGGCGTGGGCGCGGTTCTTCGACTACGGCGGCGGCCGCATCCCCCGGTTCCTCGCCGAGCTGGCGGAAAAAGCAATGGCCCGGTCCTCGGACGACGGCGATCTCTGACGACGGAGATATCTGACGAGGGCGCCGACCGCCTCGCGGCCGGCCCGGTTGGCGCCGACGGTCGACTGGGACGGCCCGAACCCGATCAGGTGGATGCGCGGGTCGCTCGTGACCTGGGTGCCGGTCATCCCGATGCCGCCGCGTTCGTTGCGCAGCCCGAGCGGGTCGAGATGCGACAGGGCGGCCTTGAAGCCGGTCGCCCACAGGATGACGTCGACGGCGGTGAAGGAACCGTCGGCCTCGCGGACGCCGCCCGGCTCGATCGCGGTGAACATCGGGCGGCGTTCGAGGGCACCCCGCTTCTTCGCGGCCACGGCGTAGGGCGTCCACGCGAGGCCGGTGTAGGAGACGACGCTTCCGGTCGGGTTGCCCGCCTCGACGTCCGCGACCACCTTCGCGATGACCTCGCGGCCGGCCACCTCGGGCTCGAAGTCGCCGGAGCGGAAGACCGGTTCCCGCCGGGTGTACCAGTAGGTGGTGGCGACCCGGGAGATCTCCTCCAGCTGCTGTACGGCCGAGATGCCGCCGCCCACGACCGCGACCCGCTTGCCCGCGAACCGGTCGAGGGCAACGTAGTCGTGGGTGTGCAGCTGGAGTCCGCGGAACGTCTCCTGACCGGGGTAGTGCGGCCGGACCGGGTTCGTCCAGGTACCGGTGGCGTTGATGATCGCGTCAGCGGTCCATTCCCCGGCGCTGGACTCGACGACCAGCTTGCGCCCCGCGTTGCGCACGCTCGAAACCGTGACCGGGCGGAAGATCGGCAGGTGGTTGGCGGCCTCGAAATCGGCGAAGTAGCGCGGGATCGCCGTGCGGCTCGGCTCATGCGGGTCGAGGGGCGGCCTGGGGAAGCCGGGCAGGTCGAAGATGCCGTTCACGGTCGCCATCCGCAGCGACTCCCAGCGATGACTCCAGGCGCCGCCCGGTTGCGCGCCGGCGTCCAGGATGACGAAGTCGAGCCCCCGCCGCTTGAGGTGATAGCCGGCCGACAGGCCGGCCTGCCCACCCCCGATGACGACGATCATGCCCTGCGGGCTTCCCGCAGAAGTGCCGCGGAAAGTTCCCGCAACGTTTCCAGCTGCTCGCGGCTGAGCGCCCGGGTCATCGCCTCGGTGACGTGCCGGGCGTGCGCCAGCCCGAGCCGCCGCTGAGTCGCCCGACCCTCGTCGGTCAGCACGATGCGGCAGGCCCGGGCGTCGTCCGGGTCGTCGCGGCGGCCCACCAGTCCCCGCTTCTCGAGGCGGGCGACCATGCGCGAGACGCCGGCCTGGGTGAGCAGCACGTCGTCGATCAGCTCGGTGATCCGCAGGCCGTCGGGCGCGCTCGACAGCGCATAGAGCACGCCGTACTCGCGGGCCGGCAGGTCACCCCAGTCGCCGGCGAACTCGAACTCCCGGGCGAGCGTCGCCTGGGCCCGAAGCAGGGCCTCCCAGGCGTCGTTGGCCAGCCGCGCCTCAGACCTCATACTTCAAATTTATATGACCCTGCATGCGTCGGCGGCCAATGATTCCGGTCACGCGCCGATCGAGCCGGCGACGGAGAGCAGCCCGTGCCGGTAAGCCGTCGTCGCGGCCTCGGTGCGGCTGGTCACGCCCAGCTTGGCCAGGATGTTGGAGACGTGCACACTGGCCGTCTTGGGGCTGATGAACAGTGCCGTGGCGATCCGGCCGTTGGAGTGGCCCTCGGCGACCAGCGCCAGCACCTCGCGCTCCCGGTCGGTGAGGCGGAACCTCAGTTCCGGCTGCGGGTCGGGTGCAGCCGGCGCGGCCGGCTCGATGTGCAGGCGGGCCCGCCGGCCCAGGTCGCGGATGTCGGCGGCGACGGTCGCACCGAGGTCGTCGGCGAGGGCGAGGCATTCGCGGGCGGTCGCGGTGGCCGCCTCGGCGAAGCCCGCCGCAACCTGTGCCTCGGCCAGCCGGAACAGGCTGTAGCACAGGGGATAGGCCTCGTCGGCGGTCCGGACCGCCTCGACCGCCCGCTGCCAGGCCCCGGCGTCGGCCCCGGCCGCTTCGGCAGTGGCCAGGGCCCGGTAACCCCGGGCGGGCGGGGTGTCGGCCGGCAGCTTCGCCGAGATCTCGCCGGCCGACGGGAGCCCGACCCGCGCGCCGAGCCAGACGAGCGGCCAGACGTAGCGGACGGCGAGACCGTCGAGCGGCACCTCGGCCAGCGGCGCGAGCACCCGGCGCGCCGCCGGCGCGTCACCGGCGACGCAGGCCTCGATGAACATCATCGGGAGCGTGAACTGGATGTCGGTGCCGGTGCCGAACTGGCGGCGAGCCTCCCGCAGGTCGCGCTCGGCCGCGGCGACGTCACCCTGCCACAGCAACAGTTCGCTCCGCAGGAGCAGGAGTGTGCTGGCGAAGACGCCGCTCGGGTCGTCGGCCAGCGACTCGGTCATCAGGTCCATCGCCGCGCGCCACTGCCCCTGCCGCATCAACGGTTCGGCCAGGTTGCCCACGACCATGGCGCCGTGCGATCGCGCGTAGCCCAGCCGGGCGGCCAGCGCGGCGCCCACGCGGGCGGCGTCGGCCGCCTCCGCATGCCGGCCGAGCATCTCCAGAACGTCGGACAACGTGATGTAACCGCGCAGGGCGACGTCGTGCAGTTCCTGCCGCTCGGCCAGCGCGATGCCCTCGCGCAGCGCCGCCAGGCCGCCCGCCGCGTCCCCCAGGTATCCGGTCGACAGGCCCAGAGTCGCGAGCGCGTCGGCCTGCTGGGCGGTAGCCCCGGACTCGGCCGCTGCTCCGGCCGCCCGCCGGGCCGTCCGCGCCGCCCCGGCCAGGTCATTGGTCCGCATGAGCGAGTTGGCCAGCGAGGCCAGCACCGCGGCGTGGGTGGTCGTGACCACCGGCATGGGCAGGTCGGCCAGCGCCGCGGACAGCTCGTCGACCGCCTCCGCGTCCCGGCCGAGCGACCGCAGCAGGGAGGCCCGCCGTTCCACGGCCTGGGCGCGGCTCAACGGGTCGGCGGCCGGACCGAGATCGGCGAGCATCTGGTCCACGATGGACAAGCCATGACTCAGTTCCCCGGTCGCCCACGCGGCGTCGGCGGCCATCAGCCCCAGGCGGAGCCACGGCACGCCGGTGCGTTCGGGCGCGTCCGGCACCCGTGGCCAGATCTGCATCGCCCGCTCCAGATGACGGAGGGCGTCGGCCGGGGCGTACGCCGTGACCGCCTGCCGCCCCGCCTGCACCGACGCGGCCAGCGCCCGGGGCAGGTCGAGCGCGGCGTACCAATGATGGGCGAGCGTCGCCGCGACCGCGCTGTCGTCGCCCAGCAGCGCCGGGTCGCCGGTGAGAGCCGCACCGTAGACGGCGTGCAACCGCACCCGCTCCCCCGGCAGCATGTCGTCGTAGACCGCGTCGCGGGTCAGCTCGTGCCGGAAGGCGTAACCGCGGCCGGTCGGGTCGACCACCAGCAGATGGTGCTCGACCACCTCCCGCAGCGCGGGGTAGAGCCGGTCCTCGCCGAGCCCGGCCACCGCCTCGAGGAGCCGCTCCTCGACCCGCGGTGCGGACGCGGAGGCGGCCCGCAGAACCCGCTGGGCATCCTCGGAGACGGTGTCGGTGCGGGCCAGCAGCACGTCGCGCAGCGACGGCGGCAGGTCGCCCGGATCGGCGCCCCCGTCGACCGCGGCCAGGATCTCCTCGACCAGGAACGCGTTGCCCTGTGAGCGCTCGAACACCACGGTGACGAACGCGGACGGCGGCGGGTCGTCGCGGATCGCCCGGAGCTGGGCGGCGACCTCGGCCCGGCTGAACCGTCCGATCTCGACCCGCTGGACCGCCCGCATCCGCTCCCAGCCGACGATCAGCGGCCGCAGCGGGTGCCGCCGGTGCAGCTCGTCCGAGCGGTAGGTCAGGAGCAGCATTACGCCGAGCTCGCGCAGGGTCTGCACCAGGAAGACGATCAGGTCGCGGGTCGAGCGGTCGGCCCAGTGCAGGTCCTCCACCACGATCAGCGTCGGCCGGCTCGCCGCCAGCCGGGTGAGCAGCCCGTGTACGTGCTCGTAGAGCTGGGTCGCCGAGCCGTCGGGGGCCGCGCCGGTGGCCCCACCCGGATCGAGTTCGGGCAGCAGCCGGGCGAACTCGCGCCGGGCCGGGCCGAAACACTCGTCGAGGTGGTCGGCCGGGACGGTGCGGGCGATGCTGCGGAGCATGTCGACGAGCGGCGCCAGTGTCATGCCCTCGCCGCCCAGTTCGACACAGCCGCCGATCAGCACCCGCAGGCCGCGCCGGGAGGCGTCGCGGGCCACCTCGCGGATCAGCCGGGACTTGCCGACGCCGGCCTCCCCGGCGACCAGCGCCACCACCGGTTCTCCGGCGGCGGCACGATCCAGCAGGGCGGAGAGCCGCTCGAGCTCGCGGCGCCGGCCGACCAGAACCGGGCTCTCCAGGGCGCGATTCACATCGCCAGGCTAGGGCGGGCGGAACCGCCCCGCTATCAGGCACCCGACGATGCGACGGCGGGAAAGGAGCCGGTCCGTCGGGCGAAGATCAGGACGTACGCGGCGGCCGGCGCACCGACCGCGATCAACGCTCCGCCGAGCCCGGCCACCGCGACCAGGGGCGCCGCGATCAGCGAGCCGAGGACGATCCCGCCGATGCTCGCCGGATAGGCCAGCCCGTACGCCCGGGCCAGCACCGCCTCGTCCAGCGACCGCGCCAGCAGCGTGTCGGTGAGCACCTCGACCACCACGGAACCGCCCCCGACCAGCACCGCGAGGGCGACCGCACCGGCAAACCAGGGCACGACCGCGAACAGCCCCGAGCACGTCGCGACCACGAGCAGTGTCGTGGCCACGGCCGCGACGGGCCGGCGTACGGAAGCCAGCCGCGCCGCGAGAGCGGCCCCGGCCAGCCCGCCCACCCCGTAGCCCGCCAGAAGGAGCCCGTAGCCGGCGTCGCCATGACCGAAACGGTGGCCGAGCAGCAACAGGAGCACGGTCTGGGCGCCGTAGAGCAGGCTGCAGAGGATGTCGGCGCCGACCAACCGGGAGGCGAGGCGGTTCGTCCACAGTGCTCGCGCGCCGGCCCGGAGGCCGGCCTCGCCGGCGCTCCGGCCGCCCGGGGCGAACAGCGCGCCGCCGGGCAGCGTCAGAAGGACGACAGCGGAGGCGGCGAAGCTGGCCGCGTTGATGCCGAAGGCTAGGGCCGGGGAGCCGAGGGCGAGCAGGAGCGCGCCGCCGGCCGGTCCGGCGATCACCGTGGCCGACTGGATCATCGAGCGGGCCGCGGTCGCGGCCGGCAGATCCCGGTCGCCGACCATGCGGGACACGGTCGCCGCGACGGCGGGCGGATAGACGCTGGACGCGGCGGTGGAGGCCGCGGCGAGAATGGGGGCGAGCAGGATCGGCAGGCCGGTCGTCGCCACGACGGCGAGCAGCAGCATGGTCGCGAGGCGGACCGCATCCGAGGCGATCATCAGGCGGCGACGGTCGTAGCGGTCGGCCAGTACACCGCCGAGCGGGCCGAGCAGCACCATCGGCACCACCCGCGCGGCGGTGGTGAGCGCGGTCCAGGTGACCGAGTGGGTGCGGTCGTAGACGAAGGCGACCAGGGCCAGGTTGTAGAGCCAGTCCCCGAGCTGGGAGACGGCGAGGGCGAGGAGCAGCTTCCGCAGCGGCCGGTTCTTTCCGATGTTCATGGCCTCAGCGTCGTTCTAAGGCCCGGCGGTCCGGATGAGGCAACTGCCGGATGGGCTACCTCAGATTTACCGACCTGGAAACGACTCGTTACGTTTCTCCGGTCGGCGGACGGGCCGGCGTTACTGTCGCGAAATGACCCGGCGCCGCGACCTGCCGCCGCGGCCGGATCCGCCGGTCACCGACTCGGCCGGGGCGGTGCTGCGGGCGATCCTCGACCACGGTCCGGTGGCCCGGAGTTCGGTCGCGCGGGCCACCCGGCTGTCGGCGGCCTCGGTGAGCGGGCTGGTGACCTCGCTGGTGCGAGAGGGGCTGGTGCGGGAGGTGCCCGAGGCGGCCGGCCCGCCGGGAACCGGGCGGCCGCACGTGCCGGTCGACATCGAGCCGGACGCGCCCGGCGTGATCGGGGTGCACATCGCGGTCGCGCACACCACGGTGGCCCGGCTCGACCTGCGCGGACGCGTCCTCGAGCAGCGTCAGGAGCCGCACGGCCGCCGGGATCCGGCGAGCGTTCTCGGGTCGCTGAGGTCGCGGATCGCCGGGCTGGCACAGGGTCGCCGCCTCCTCGGCATCGGCGTCGCGACCGGCGGCTGGGTCGACGCGGCCAACGGCGTACTGGTCGAACACCACCTGCTGGGCTGGCACCGGGTGCCGCTCGCGGCGGTGCTGGCCGACGCCACCGGGCTGCCGGTCGGCATCGACAGCAACTCGCGCGCCCTGCTCAAAGCCGAGCAACTCTTCGGCCGGGCCGCCTCGGGCGCTCGCCGCAGCGCCGTGCACCTCTTCGTCGGCAGCGTCGTCGACGTCGCCTTCTCGGCGAACGGGATCATCCATCAGGGTCCGCGCTCGGCCGCGGGCACTGTCGCGCACCTGCCGATCGAGGGCTGCGACGCGACCTGCGCCTGCGGCCGCACCGGATGCCTGCAGGCCGCGGTCTCCGACCAGACGCTCGTGCGCCGGTTCGGCACCGGACGCGCCGACGTCCGCACCGTGCTTGATGCGGCGACCCGCGGGGACCGCAGGGCGACCCGCCTGCTCCTTCAGCGTGCGCGGACCGCCGGGCGGGCGGCCGGTCTGCTCTTCGACCTGTTCGATCCCGAGGTCATGATCGTGACCGAGGCCGCCCTTAACCGGTTCCCGAATTGCCTGGCCGCGCTCCGCGAAGAGGCCGGGGAGGCGGCGGCCGAGGTGATCCGGCCGACCAGCTTCCCGGGTGACGTCCTGGCCGTAGCCGGCGGGGCGGTGGCCCTTGACCGCGTCTACGCCGCTCCGTTGAGCCCGGTCCCGGCCCGGACTTAATTCAGTCCGGTGCAATCTTGCCTTCAAATCCTATATGCATAGTATGGATTTTGGATCGGCCGACATAGAAGCAGGCCGATCGGATGGAGGCAGTCGCATGACCGCAGTCGCCTGGCAAGTAGATGCCGCCCGGTTCCGGCAGGTCTTCCGCCGGCACGCCGCCGGAGTAGCCGTCGTCACCGTCGACGCCGGACACGGCCCCGCCGGGGTCACCGTCACCTCCCTCGCCTCGCTGTCGGCCGAGCCTCCCCTGCTCTGTTTCAGCATCGCCGCCACCGCGTCCACCTGGCCGCACCTGCGCGACGCCGGCACCGCCGTCGTCCACCTGCTCGGCGCCGGTCACGCCGGGCTGGCGCAGACGTTCGCCACCAGCGGCATCGACCGGTTCGCCGCCCCGACCAACTGGGATCGCCTCCCGACCGGGGAGCCCGTCCTGACCGACGCCGCGGCCTGGCTGCGCATCGCGATCGAGCACCGCCACCCGGCCGGCGGATCGCACCTGATCGTCGGCCGCATCGAGGAGGCCGGCCTGAACGACAGCGCCGGGCCCCTGCTCTACCACGACGGCACCTACCACGCCCTCTGACGAAGGAAGGTCATGACTTCTCGCAGATCCATAGCCGGAGCCGCCGCCCTGATGGCTCTCCTGGCCGGCTGCTCGCACTCGGGCGGAAAAGCCACCCTCGACCTGAGCGCCGCCCTGCCGGCACAGGTACCGACCGGCACCGTGATCCGGATCGGCGACCCGGCCATCCAGGCCGACCTCCAGGCCTCCGGCCTCGACAAGGAACTGACCGACGCCGGCGTCCGGATCGAGTGGGCCAACATCAGCGGCGGCCCGCAGAGCATCCAGGCGTTCCGCGGCAACAAGCTCGACTGCGGCTCGGTCGCCGACATCCCGTCGCTGTTCGCCGCGTGGACCGGCACCGCGACGAAGATCGTTTTCCAGGCGGTCACGGTCGATCCGCTCAAGTTCCCGACGTACGAACTGGGAGTCGCCCCCGGCCGGCACATCAGTTCCCTGGCCGACCTGCGCGGCAAGAAGATCGCGTACAGCGCGGGCCAGGCCCAGGGTGCGCTCGTGCTGCGGGTGCTGCAGAAGGCGGGCCTGACCCAGAAGGACGTCCAGCTCATCGACATGACGAGCACCGGCGACACCTACATGACGGCATTGGGCGGCAAGGCGGTCGACGTCGCCCCGCTGGGCACCACGCAGGTCGCCACCTACCTGGGCAAATATCCGGGCAGCAGCGCGATCGCGACCGGCATCCGCGACGACGCGTCCACCCTCTACTGCCTGACCAGGGCGGTGCAGGACCCCGCCAAGGCGGCGGCCCTCAAGACGTACGTCGGTGTGCGCACCAAGGCGCTCCTGTGGCAGAACGAGCACCCGCAGGAGTACGCGAAGGCGTACCTCGAGGGCAATCAGGGCCTCAGCCCGGCCGCCGCCCAGGCCTACCTCGACGTGCACGGCAAGGTGGGCATCCCGGCATCGTGGGACGCCGCCCAAGCCCGGCTGCAGGCGACCGCCGACCTGCTCGCCGCCGAGCAGGACCACCGGAAGCTCGACGTCAGCACCCTCGCCGACCGCCGCTTCGAGCAGGTCGAGGCGGCCGCCGCGGGCGACCGAGTGGTGACCGGTGATGCGTCATGACGCTCACTCTGCAGGCGCCGCCCGCGCGCGGGACCGATCGGGTCCTCCGCCGGAGGCTCGGCCCCGGCCGGCGGCGCCGGTTCACCTTCTGGATCGGCCCGGCCCTCCTGCTCGCGGTCTGGTCCATCGGTTCGAAGGCCGGCTTCATCAGCCCGTCGGTCCTGACCGCGCCGTGGGACGTCGCGATCGCGTTGAAGACCCAATGGACCGAGCACGACCTGCTCGGCGACATCCTCGCCTCGCTCGGCCGGGCCGGGGCCGGCCTCGCCCTCGGGGTGCTCGGGGGCACGGTGCTGGCCGTGCTCTCGGGCCTGTGGAGGATCGGCGAGACACTGATCGACGGCCCGATCCAGATCAAGCGTTCGGTGCCCACCCTGGCGCTGATCCCACTGTTCATCGC
Organism: Actinoplanes sp. NPDC051343; assembly: GCF_044455125.1. Classification (NCBI taxonomy): domain Bacteria; kingdom Bacillati; phylum Actinomycetota; class Actinomycetes; order Micromonosporales; family Micromonosporaceae; genus Actinoplanes; species Actinoplanes sp. NPDC051343. The sequence goes on along the minus strand of NZ_JBITEL010000006.1, from coordinate 243,722 downwards.
CTGGTTCGGCATCGGCCAGGAGATGAAGATCGTGACGATCGCGCTGATCAGCATGATTCCCGTCTACGTGAACACCCACAACGGGCTGCGCAGCATCGACGGCAAGTACGCCGAACTGGCCGAGACGATCGGGATCGGGCGCGCCGAGTTCATCCGCCACATCGTGCTGCCCGGCGCCCTGCCCGGCTTCCTGCTCGGCATGCGGTTCGCGGTCACCTCGGCGCTGCTCGGCCTGGTCGTCGTCGAGCAGTACAACGCCACCAGCGGCGTCGGCCACATGATGACGCTGGCCGAGGAGTACGGCCAGACCGACGTCCTCGTGGTGGGCCTGGTCATCTACGGCATCTTCGGATTTCTCGCCGACACCGCCGTACGCCGCACCGAAAGGAAGGTCCTCGCATGGCGCCGCACGCTGGAGGGGTGATCACCGAACCGGCCGTCCAGGTCCGCGATCTGCACCGCAGTTTCAACCGCAACGGCGGTGTCCTCAACGGACTCGACCTGGACATCGCGGCAGGCGAGTTCGTGGCCCTGATCGGGCGTTCGGGCACCGGGAAGAGCACGCTTCTGCGGGCGTTGGCCGGGCTCGACCGGGACGTCGCCGGGCACGGCCGGATCGTCGTGCCGGAGGCGGTCTCGGTCGTCTTCCAGGATTCCCGGCTGCTGCCGTGGAAACGGGTGCTCGACAACGTGGTCTTCGGCCTGCGGGCCAAGGACGCCGTCGCGTTGGGCAGGACGGCCCTCGAGGAGGTGGGCCTGGCCGGACGGGAGCGCGCGTGGCCCTATCAACTCTCCGGCGGTGAGCAGCAGCGCGCGTCGCTCGCGCGTTCGCTCGTACGGGAACCGCAGCTGCTCCTGGCCGACGAGCCGTTCGGGGCCCTGGACGCCCTGACCCGCATCCGCATGCACGCCCTGCTCCGCAAGCTCTGCGAGGTACACAAGCCGGCCGTGCTGCTGGTGACCCACGACGTCGACGAGGCGATCGAGCTCGCCGACCGGGTGATCCTGCTGGACGGCGGCGTGGTGCGCGCCGACGTCCCGGTGGACGGTTCGCCCGCCGACCTGCGGGCCTTCCTGCTGAACAAGCTGGGCGTGAACGAGGAGAATCACCGATGAGGCAACTGCACTTCAACCTGTTCCTGCACGACACCGGCCACCACGAGGCGTCGTGGCGGCTGCCGGAATCCGACCCGTACGCGAACCTCTCGCTCGCCGCCCACCAACATCTGGCGAAAATCGCCGAGGAGGCGAAGTTCGATTCGGTCTTCCTGGCCGACAGCCCGGTGCTGTGGAGCGATCCCGGGCGCCGCCCGGCGGGCAAGCTCGAGCCGACGCTGCTGCTGGCCGCGCTGGTGGCGACGACCAGCCGGATCGGCCTGATCGCGACCGCCTCCACCTCCTACAACGAGCCCTACAACCTGGCCCGTCGCTTCGCCTCGCTCGACCACCTGAGCGGCGGCCGGGCCGGCTGGAACATCGTCACCACGGCCGGCGAGGCGGCCGCCCGCAACTTCGGCCTCGACGACCAGCCCCTGCACAAGGCCCGTTACGAGCGTGCCGACGAGTTCCTCGAGGTCTCGACGAGGCTCTGGGACAGCTGGGCCGACGACGCGATCGTCGCCGACAAGGAGGCGGGCGTGCACGCCCGCACCGACCGGGTACGCGGCATCAACCACCGCGGCGCGTTCTTCCGCGTCGACGGCGCCCTCAACCTGCCGCGCTCGCCGCAGGCGCATCCGTTGCTGGTGCAGGCCGGTTCGTCGGAGGACGGCAAGGACTTCGCCGCGAAGTGGGCCGAGGCGGTCTTCACCGCGCAGCCGACCCTGTCCGAGAGCCAGGCGTTCTACGCCGACCTCAAGCGGCGGGCGGCAGCCTTGGGCCGTAACCCGGACCACGTCGTGATTCTCCCCGGCATCGTGCCGGTCATCGGCGACACGCCCGCGCAGGCGCGGGAGCTCGAGGCCGAACTGGATCGGCTGATCGCGCCGCAGTACGCGCTGGCCACGATCGCGCACACGCTCGGCGTCGACCCGGATCTGCTGAGCCTCGATCGTCCCCTCCCGGACGACCTGCCGGGCGAGGAGCAGATCGAAGGCGCGAAGAGCCGCCGCACCCTCATCGTCGATTGGGCGCGGCGAGAAAACCTGACCGTCCGCCAGCTCATCGGGAAACTGGGCGGTGGCCGCGGCCACCGGACCTTCACCGGTACGCCCGTTCAGGTCGCCGACACCATCCAGCACTATTTCGAGAACGGGGCGGCCGACGGCTTCAACATCATGCCGGCGGTACTCCCCTCCGGCATCGAGGCGTTCGCCGGCAAGGTCGTGCCGATCCTGCAGGAACGCGGGCTCTTCCGCACCGAATACACCGGCACGATGCTGCGCGAGCACTACGGCCTGCCGCGGCCCGCACTGGAAGGGGCCCTCGCGTGAGGTTCCTCTGGTACATCCCGAACACGGTCGCGCCAGGTCATCGCGGCGACGACAGTGCCACGGTCGACGACAGCGTCGAACTCGCCCGCATCGCCGAACAGCACGGCTGGGAGGGTGCGCTGTTCGGCACCGGCTGGGGCCGGCCGGACACGTTCACGGTCGCCGCGACGGTTGCCGCCCGCACGACCACGTTCCGGCCGTTGGTCGCCATCCGGCCGGGCTACTGGCAGCCGGCCCACTTCGCCAGTTCGGCGGCGACACTCGACCACCTGAGCGGCGGGCGGCTGCTCATCAACATCGTCAGCGGTCAGGACAACCTGGCCGCCTACGGCGACGTCGAGGGCGACCAGGCCCAGCGGTACGCCCGCACCAGGGAGTTCATGCGCCTCACCCGGCTGCTGTGGACGTCCGAGCGCGTCACCTTCTCGGGCGAGCACTTCCACGTCACCGACTCCACCGTGGTGCCCCACCCGCACGGCACCGGCCCGCGCCTCTACTTCGGCGGCGCGTCCCCGGCGGCGGAGAAGGTCGCGGCCACCGAGGCCGACGTCCAGCTCTTCTGGGGCGAGCCGCTCGACGGCGTGGCCGAGCGCATCGACCGCCTGCGCCGCCTCAGCGCCGACCTCGGCCGCGACCTGCCGCCGCTGGAGTTCGGCCTGCGCATCACGACGCTGGTCCGCGACACGACGGAAGAGGCCTGGCGCGACGCCGAGGCCAAGGTGGCGGCGATGTCCTCGGCGGCCGACCAGGCCGGCTTCGAGGGCCAGGCCGGCGTCTTCCGCCGGCGCGGGCCCGCGGTCGGCCAGCAGCGCCTGCTCGACCTGACCGAACGCGGCGACGTGCTCGACAGCTGCCTCTACACCGCCCCGGGCCGCCACGGCGGAGGCGGTGCGGGTACGACCTGGCTGGTCGGCTCGCCCGACGACGTGGCGGCGGCCCTCCGCAAATACGCCGACCTCGGCATCGACCACTTCGTCCTGTCCGACACCCCCTACCGCGAGGAGACCGCCCGGGTCGGCGACGCCCTGATCGGCCGCCTCCGGGCCGGCGCCCTGATCAGCTGATGTGGGCGCTCCAGTGATTGTTCGGGCTGTTCATGGCCAGGGTCAGCCGGGGGCATTGGAAGCTGCTCCCGGACGGCGGCGGGTTGCCGTAGTCGTACGAGTTGGCCGGCGTCGCCAGGGCCCAGCTGCCGTTGAGCTCGGCTGTGATGGAGCTGGCGTCGAACGTCTTCCCGGCCATGTCGACGCCGGCAGTCCGTTCACCGTGGTCGTGTACCGGGCGAGGAAGGTGCTGTCGATAGCGATGGTCTTGCCGGCCCGTGACCGCCCGCCGCACCAGTCCCAGCCCCACACCAGCGGCCCGCTGGGGGTGTAAGCCGTGGTCGTCTCGATGCACGCGCCGCCCGGGCTCAGTGACGTCGGCGCGAAGATGTACTCGCCGCCGCGGGTGGTGGTGCCCGCCCCGGTGAGCACGCTGTGCGTGGCCCGGAGGCGGCGATCTACTTCCTCGTCTGCGAGGCCGTCACCAACGCGATCAAGCACTCGGGCGCCGCCCGGATCGCAGTGCGTACGACCCGGACGGCAGCGAGGGTCCCGGTTGAAGTACGCGACGACGGGACCGGAGGCGCCGGCCCCACGGGCGGCGGGCTGACCGGGCTGGCCCGCCGCGTCGCGGCCCTGGACGGGACGATGAGCGTGGACAGCCCGCCCGGTGGGCCGACGGTCGTCGTCAGATGACGGTGTCGGCGAGGGTCTCGGGGGCGAAAAGGTCGGCGGGCGCCGGAACGCCGTCGATCAGACCCTGCGAATGGGCGTATCCCACCAGAGCCGAAAGGGCGGCCTCGTTGCCCGGCAGACCGTAGGTCCAATAGTTGTCGCCGAGGACGCTCCGGGCGTGCTCCACGTCGGCCACCAGCCACGGCAGCATGTAGCGCAGCGCCGCCGTCTCGGCCATCCCGTCCAGCGTGATCTGCCGGGCCCGCACGAAGGCGTCCAGCAACGACCGGGCGATCCAGCGGTCCCGCTGATAGACGTCGGCGCGGAGGACCACCACGTGCATGATCGGGAAGATGCCGGTGTCGCGGAAATACTGTTCCTCGACCGCGGGGAAGTCGGGGAACAGCCGGCGGGCGCGTCCTTCGACGTAGGCACGAGGCGTACGCGGGGTGTAGAGCGCGTCGATCGAACCGGCCGCCAGCAGGTCGGAGAGGGTCTCCCCCGCGCCGATCGGCGCGATGTCGATGGTGGGCGGCAGGGAGACCGCGAGCTTTTCCGGACGGCCGGGCGCGTGCAGGCCGCCGGTCCGGTAGCGCACCGCCTCGACCGGCAACCCGTGCCGCTCGGCCAGGATCCCACGGATCCAGATGTTGGCGGTCAGCTGATATTCGGCCAGCCCAACGGTTTTCCCGGCCAGGTCGGACGGCGAGGAAGCCGGGCTGTCGACGGGAACGTAGATCCCGCTGTGCCGGAACGACCGCGAGGGAAAGACCGGAATGGCGACGAACGGGCCGGACAGCGGTCGCGAAACCAGGTAGCTGCCCAGCGACAACTCGGCCGCGTCGAACTCGCGGAAGCGGGCCATCCGGAAGAAGATCTCCTCGACCGGCATCGGCAGGCACGTCAGTTCGAGGCCGTTCGGCCGAACCGTGCCGTCGATGAGCGGCCGTGTGCGGTCATAGTCGCCGCACGCAAGCGAAAGTCTCACCCGATCGCCGCCAGAAGGTCGTCGGCAGTCAGCCGATTGGGATCGTCGGTCACCTCTCGGCGCTGCGCCAGCGCCGACAGAACCAGCTTACGCACGCGGCGTCCGTCCCATCCCGCGCATGCCGCCGCGAGCTTGCGGTGCAGCGTGACGTCACCCGAGAGGTCGCGTACGCCCGGCCACAGCCCCGCCAGTTCGGTGAGCGCGTGCCCGAGGATCGCCGCGATCGTCTCCTCCCCCGGCAGATCCAGCGTGAGCACCAGATCGGCCCGGGACCGGAACGCATCGTCCAATGCGGACGGAAAGTTGGTCGTCGTCACGAACAGCAGCCGCGGACAGGCCTGCGCCAGCCGGTCGATCCCGAGGAGCACCGCGTCGGTCGCCCGGTGCACGTCGACCGGGTTGCTGCCGAAGGAGGCCGCCGACCGGCTGACCGCGAGGCTCTCCACCTCGTCGATCAGCACGATCAGGTGCGGCCGCCGGGAGGCCAGTTCGGGAACGGTGTCGGTGAGGAACCGGGTGATGTTGCGCTGGCTCTCCCCCAGCAGTTCGCTCGGGAAGGCGTGCGGGTCGATCTCGGCGTACGTAGTGGCGCCGATCGGGGCGAGCGCCCGGGCCGCGGCCTGGGCGAGGCCGCGGGCGAGTGTGGTCTTGCCGGTTCCCGGCGGCCCGGCCAGGATGATGAGGCCGTGCGGGAGGCCGGCCAGCGCGGCCAGCCGCTGCCCGTGCCGCAGGGTGAGCAGCGCCTGGTTGAGCAGGCGCTGCTTGGTGCCGGGCGCGGTGACGATGTGGTCCCACGGCCCGTCGTGGTGGTCGGCCGGCAGGGCGTGCAGCGACAGCACGCCCGGCGGGAGGGCAACCGGCACGTCAGCGCTCCCAGACCGGTCGGACGACTGCAGGCCAGACAATGTCGTGATAGTTCCCGGCCTGGGCGTCGCGGATCGCATCCGGCGGCTCCTCGAACAGCACCATCGGGTCCATCAGCACCCGCATGGTCTCGAGCAGGCTGTCGAACATGTGGACGCGCACGACCTTGGCGGTGTTGGTCTGCGAGTCGTTGAAGTGCTGGTGCCACAGGAAGTGGTCGACCACGATCAGGTCGCCCTGCTTCCACGGGTGGTCGACGCCGCCGGTCGGTTCGGTGCCGAGGTAGCTGTGGCCCTCGCCCTCGACGACGTAGAGCCACGCCTCGCCCGGGTGCCGGTGCATCGACTGCCCGCGGCCGGGCCCGATCTCGAACATCGCCATCGTGATGCCCGACGCCTGATAGCCGATCGCCCGGTCGAGCAGGAACGTGGTCCGCGTGCCCCGCGGCGTCGGCAGGAGCTCGAGTTCATCCCAATTCGTATGCAGGCGGCCCGAGCGCCGGGCGGTCTGGTCACGGTGGATGCGGCGCAGCCTTCTCGCGTACGCGTCGTCTCCGTCGACCCCTTCGGAGAACGGCGGTCGTCCCGGCAATTCACCGAACGGCGTGTCACCGCGGTCATCGATGACCGACATGCCCATGGTGGCCAGCATCGGCTCACTGGAGAACGTCATGTAGCGGACAATGCCCGCCGAGTCGTTGCCGCTGCGATGCCAGGCCCACGCCGGGAGGTGCAGCGAGTCGCCCGGGCCCCATTCGATGCGCTGCCCGTCGATCTCGGTCCAGCCGCGACCGGCGACCACGAACACCATGGCGTCCCAGGAGTGCCGGTGGATCGTCGAGGTGACGCCGGGGTCGATCTCGTGGACCAGCGCGTCCATCGACCGCGTCGGCTGGTCGCCGTCGATGCCGGTGTAGACGCCCACCCGCGTACGCCGGGAGGTGCGGGAGAGGCCGACCTCGTCGGCCCTCCGGACCGTCTTCTGGTAGCCCTTCCACTCGTCCAGGAACGCCGCCCGGCGCCGCTTCTGCACGTGGTAGTGGGTGGTTTCGGTGGTGGTACGCGATGCCATGTGGCCTACCCCTGGTTTCCGGCCGAGCTGACGAACGAGGTGTCGACGATCGTGCTGAGGTCGAGTTGTCTGACCTTCGGGTTGGCCGCGCCGAGCACGGTCTGCGACGTGGCCAGCTGCTGCACGGTCGGCGTCGGAACCGCCGGCAGCACCTCCTGGGCATAGAACTGGTAGGTCTCGTCCAGCGCCTTCTGGTCGTCGACCTTGAGGTGCGTCTTCAGTTCGGAGATCGCGTACGCCCGATCGGACTTCTCCCGGGCGATCGCCTCGAGCAGCGCCGAGATGAAGTTCTGCACCTGGGCGTGATGCCCCTTGGCGTACGACTTGAGCACCGCGATGCCGACGTTGGAGGTCGGGATCTTCTGCTTGGCCAGGTCGAGCACCGGCCGGTAGCCGGCCGCCTCGATCTTGGCCGAGCCCGGCGGGTGCGAGAGTGCGGCGTCGATCGAGCCGGAGACCAGCGCGTTGTTCACGTTGGTGACCGAGCCGAGCGTGATGAGCTGGACGTCCTTGGTCGTCATCCCGAGCTGCTGCAGGGCCTGCAGGGTCGCGATGTAGAGCGAGCCGCTGGTCGAGGTGATGCCGATCTTCTTGCCCCGCAACTGGCCGGCGGGCACCTTCGAGTACAGCTGGTAGGGGAAGACCGGCGTGAGCGTCGCGATGTAGCTGACGTCGGCGCCGGACGCGGCGCCCGAGACCATCTCGGAGGCGCCGATCGAGGCGAGCTGGGTCTGGCCGGAGATGAGCGCCGGGAAGCCGTCCGAACTGGACAGGTTGGTCAGGTCGACCTTGACGTTGTGCTTGGCGAACAGGCCCGAGTCCTGCGCGATCCAGAGCGGGAGTTCGTCCGCGACGACCTCACTGAAGCTGACCTTGAGGGTGCCTCCGTCGCCCGGCCCGTTGTTGCTTCCGCAGGCGGCCAGCGAGAGGATCGCCGCCGCCGCGACCAGTTTTCTGAGCATCGAGACGCCTTTCTCAGTGTGGATCGGGGCGCCAGGCGGCCACCGACCGCTCGAGCAGCCGCAGCAACCAGGAGATCAGGACACCGGTCAGCGCGAAGATGATGACGCCGGCGAAGACGACAGGCGTCTGGAACTGCTGACCGGCGTTGTTCATCAGCATGCCGATGCCGTGGGTGGCGCCGGAGAGCTCGCAGACGAAGACGCCGATGAGCGCCTGCCCGACCGCGAGGCGCAGCCCGCTGATGATGTAGGGAACCGTCCCCGGCAGGGCGATCGTGGTGAAGACCTGGAGGTCGGTCGCCCCGAACTGCCGGGCCACCCGCAGCATTGCCGGGTCGAGGTTCTGCATGCCGGTGGTCACGTTGATGACGATCGGGAAGACGGCCATCAGGAACACGATCGCGATTTTCGAGGTCTGCCCGATGCCGAACCAGACGATCAGCAACGGGGTGAGCGCGATCCGCGGCGTCGAGTAGAGAAACGACACGAACGGCCCGAGCGCCCACGACAGGCGGCGGTACCAGCCGATGAGCAGGCCGGCCGGCAGTCCGACGACCGTGGCCAGCAGCAGGCCGAAGAGCATCTCGGAGCCGCTGGTGCCCAGGTCGGTCCAGATCTCGCTGGTGCTGAAGAGCTGCTTCAACGCGTCGGCCACGTCGAGCGGGCCGGGCAGGATCACCTCGGGCTTGATGCGCAGTGCGGCGACGATCTGCCAGGCCGCGAGCACGACGACGACCGCGGCCGTCCCGTACAGGATCTGGCCGGTGCGGTCGCGCCGGCCCTTCCTGGCCGGGGTGATCGCGGTGGTTTCCCGGGTCGAGAGCGCGGTCATCGCGGCACCTCCGACGCGTAGAGCGCGGTCGCGATCTCCTCGACCACCTCGGCGAATCGGGTGTCGCGCCGCAGCGCGGCCTCGCGGGGCCGCGGGAAGGGCACCGTCACCTCCCGCACGATGCGACCCGGGCGCGGCCCGAAGACGATGACGCGGTCGGCCAGGAACGCCGCCTCGGTGATGTCGTGGGTGACGAAGAGCGCGGTCACCGCCTCCTCGGCGCAGATCCGCAGCAGTTCGGCCTGCATCTGCTCGCGGGTCTGCGCGTCGATCGAGGCGAACGGCTCGTCGAGCAGCAGCAGCGACGGCCGGACGGCGAGCGCCCGGGCCAGGTTGACGCGCTGCTGCTGCCCGCCCGAGAGCTGGCCCGGATAGCGGGCGCCGAACTCGCCGAGACCGACGAGGTGCAGCAGTTCGGTGGCCCGGGCCCGGCGGTCGGCCGCCGGCTGCTGCCGGGCCAGGTCCAGGCCGTACGCGATGTTGCCGAGCACCGTGCGCCACGGCAGCAGGCTCGGCTGCTGGAAGACCATCGCGCGCTGGGGCGACGGCCCGGTGATCGGCGCGCCGTCCAGCGTCAGCGCGCCGCCGTTGATGGCGATGAAGCCGGCTACGGCGTTCAGCAGCGTGGTCTTGCCGCAGCCGGAGGGTCCCACGATGACGACGAATTCGCCGCGCCGGACGGCCAGGCTGACCCGGTCCACGGCGGACGTGGTCGTGGCATCACGCCGCGACCCCGCATAAACGATCTCCACGTCCTCGGCGCACAAGTGATCGTTTCCAGATAACTTCACGTCCGTAACATCCGTGACCGCCATGGCATCGACCATATGGTATGACCATTGCCGTTCACAAGGGTCGGACCACATGGCCGCCGGGTCAGTCGCGGAAGGTGACGCCCAGGTCGGGTGGGTTGTCCTCCCCCTCGGTCGCCCACCAGACGTAACCGTCCGGCCGGATCAAGGTTCGGCCGCTGACCAGCGGCTTTCCCTCGAGCAGAAGCGCATCGGCGACCCGGGTGCCGACCAGCGGATGGGCGCCCGGAGCCGGGTAGTGGACGTCCAACGCGGACAGGCGCCGGGCCAGGACCAGGGACAGGTCGGGAAGCGTACGGACCAGACCGCTCAGCAGGGCTCGCAGGGCCTGCCCGGTCGGGTTCGTCGCCGTGATCAGCGCGGTCTGGGCGAGCGTGTGCTCGGCGACGTCCGCGGCCCACGGCCTGCGCTCCGCGGAATAGGTGTCCAGGAGCGTGTCCGCGGCCCGGCCCTGCACGACCGCGGCGAGCTTCCACCCGAGGTTCATCGCGTCCTGCAGGCCCAGGTTGAGGCCGACGCCGCCGGCCGGGAAGTGCATGTGCGCCGAGTCCCCGGCCAGCAGGACGCGGCCGCGGCGAAAGTCGGCGGCGACCCGCGTGGCGTTGCCGAACCTGGTCAGCCACTCGGGATCGCGCAGACCGAACTCCACGCCCGAGATGCGTTCCACCGTCTCGCCGAGCTCCTCCATCGTGAGCTCGCGGTTCGCCGGGTCCTGCCGCAACGGGTCGAACCCGGTGAACCGCAGCAGCCCGCCCGGCAGGTGCGCGACGATAAGCGCGCCCCGCTCGTTCTGCATCCCGTAGCCGGGCGCCGGCGGCGCGTCGGCGTGCACATCGCCGAGGTAGGCGAAGGTGTCGGCGTCGGTGCCCGGGAAGCCGATCCCGGCCGCCTTGCGCACCGTGCTGCCGGCACCGTCCGCCCCGACCACCCAGCCGGCTTCCCAGCTCTGCCCGTCGGTGTCGACGCGAACCCGGTCGCCGCTCTGGATCACGCCGGTCACCGCCGCGCCGCGGACGATCCGCGCCCCGAGCTCGAGGGCGCGCCCGGCCAGCAGGGCCTCGGTGCGGTGCTGCGGGAAGGCCAGCATGAACGGGAACGGGGTGTCCATCCTGGTCAGGTCGAGGCGCTGCTCGAGGAAGCCGAAGTGCCAGGCCGGCACCTTGACGCCGCCGGACAGGAAAGGTTCGGCCAGGCCGCGCATGGCCAGCTGTTCGAGCGTCCGGGCGTGCAGGCCGAGCGCTTTCGGGTGCGGGTTCGGCTCGGCCAGGCGTTCCAGCACGACGACGTCCACGCCGGCCAGCCGCAACTCGGCGGCGACCAGCAGGCCGACCGGCCCCGCCCCGACGATGATCACTTCGGTATTCACGGTTCCCGAAGTTAGGCCCCGGCCTCCACCACGTCCTTGATCGTGCGCGGCGGATAGTTTGGGGGACGTGATCGCGGATGAGCTGACCGGCGCGCCCTTCGACGTCGTCGACGACCCCGAGGGGTCGCGCCAGGTGGTCGGGCTGCGGCTGCGTTCGGGCGTACGCGAACCGGGCCGCGCCCTCCTCGACCTGCACCGCCGTCTCCGCCACCTGGCCGGCGACTACGGCGTGCGCTCGGTCGACCTGCCGTTTCCCGCCGCCGACCTGCATAGCTGGGTGGAACGGTTCGGCGCCCGGGTGCGGCCGGGGCGCCCGGTCGGCCTGCTGCGACTGCCCGCCGGGGTGCTATCGGCGCCGGTCGGCCACGTCGAGCGCTCGGCGCTGGCCTGGCGCGTCCGCACCGTACTGTCCGAGCGCCTGACCGGCGGCACCGGGCCGGGCCTCCGCACCGGGTGGCCGGGCGGACCGGCACCCACCCTGGGCGAGCTCGCGCGGTCGATCGCGGTCCATCCGCGTACGCTCCAGCGCGCCCTCGGCGACGAGGGCCTGACCTTCGCCGAGATCCTGGATTGCGTCCGCCGCGAGCGGGCCCGCGAGCTGCTGACCGGCACCGACCTGCCGTTCACTTCGATCAGCGCCCGGTTGGGCTTCGCCGAGCCGGCCGTGCTGACCCGCTGCGCCCGCCGCTGGTGGGGCCGCACACCGTCCCGGGTGCGTTCGACGCGCTGACCCCGCCACCGGCGCCTCAGCGCAGGTCGATCCGCCCGCCGCGGAGGAAGACCGCGCGGATGCGGTGCAGCGCCGACAGGTCGGCCAGCGGGTCGCCGTCCACCGCGAGGATGTCGGCGTCATAACCCGGCGCCAGCCGGCCCTTGCTCGTGGCGGTCGGACACCAGATGGACGTGCGTGTCGATCAGGCCGGGCAGGAGCGTGGCACCGGCCAGGTCGACGGTCACGGCACCGTCCGGTGCGTCGATCGCCGACCCGACGGTGATCACGGTGGAACCGTCGACCACCACCGTCGGCTCGGCCAGCAGCGTCCCCGACCAGCCGTCGAACAGAGCCGTCGAACAGAGCCGCCGCCCGGATCGCAACCAGGCGCGGCCGATCGGTCACGCGGACGGTGGCCATGCCGGAAGACTATTCCGGCATGGGCTCCGTCCCGGCGCCCGATCGGCCGAATTACGCCGTCGTCTACTGCGCCGCGAAGGCGGCCTGCACCGGAGCGGAGCGGGTGATGGTGGTCCCGTCACCAAGCTGACCCGCCCAGTTGTATCCCCAGCACCACAGGCTGCCGTCGGTGCGTCCGGCGCAGGTGTGATAGCCGGTGACGAAGGCGGCGCCCGACGATCCGACCTGGACCGGGGCGTACTGGTTGGCGGTGGTGCCGTTGCCCACCTGGCCGTTCATGTTGTTGCCCCAGCACCACAGGCTCCCGTCGCTGCGGGTGGCGCATGTCGTGTTGAAGCTGGCGTTCACCCGGGCCCAGGTGGTGGCGGCCCCGACCTGCAGCGGCGTGGTCTGGTACGTGGTGTCGGCGCCCAACTGGCCGTAGCCGTTCTCACCCCAGCACCACAGCGTGCCGTCGCCGCGGACGCCGCAGGTGTACGCGTATCCGGCCGTCACGCCGGTCCAGTTGGTCGCCGTGCCGACCTGGGTCGGGGTGATGGAGTAGCTCAGGCTGCCGATGCCGAGCTGGCCGGTCGTGCTGTCGCCCCAGCACCAGAGGGTGCCGTCGGTGCGGATCGCGCAGGTGTGCGCGAAGCCGGTGGTCACGCTCACCCAGGTGGTGGCGGTGCCGATCTGGAGCGGGCTGGTGGCGTACCAGGTGGACGAGTCGCGGGCGAGCTGTCCGAGCCGGTTGAAGCCCCAGCACCAGAGCGTGCCGTCGGTCCGCACGCCGCAGGTGTGGCTGTCGCCGGCGCTGACGCTCGCCCAGTTGCTCGCGGTGCCCACCCGCACCGGGGCGTTCCGGCTGGTCGTGGTGCCGTCGCCGAGCTGGCCCCGGTTGTTGCTGCCCCAGCACCACAGGGTCCCGTCGGTCTGCACGCCGCAGGTGTAGCTGGTGCCGCCGTCGACGGCGGCCCAGTTGGCGGCGGTGCCGACGCGTGCGGGCCTGGTCGCGTCGGTGGTGCTGCCGAGGCCGAGCTGACCGGTGCCGTTGCTGCCCCAGCACCAGAGCGTGCCGTCGGTGCGGACCGCGCAGGTGTGGCCGTAACCGGAGCTGACTGCGGCGATGGACGGACCGGCGGCCTGGGCGGCCGTGCCGGTGACGGCCAGGGCGGCGATCCCGGACAGCAGTGCGAGCAGGAGCGTTCTCAGACGGACGGCGGGAAATCTGCGCATGAGTAGTACCCCAAAGAATCGATGCGGTGGATTGTCGATTCATAACATCGGACTAAATACATTGACCAGCAACAATGAGGTTTTCGAAATTTCGCCTTCCGGTCCGGCCGTCAGGACTGCGGGCTGAACTGCCACCAGTTGACGTTCATCAGGTAACCGCTGCCGCCGGTGAACCGCAGGTACAGGTCGCGGGTCCCGGTCGCGCCGCCGGTCGGGCAGGTGACCGAGGTCCAGTTCTGCCAGCCGCCGGTGCCCGGGACCGTGCAGGTGCCGGCGAGAGTGCCGGTGGGGCTGTCCAGGCCCACCTCGATGCGCCCGCCGCCGCTACCGGAGGCGACGCGTGCGGTGAACGAGGCCGCCCCGCTGCCGAAGGCCACACCCTTGACCTTAAGGTATTCGCCGTTGTCGATGTAGCCGACGTCCCGGCCACCCTCGCCGGACGGCTCGGTCTCCACGCCGGACTCCCACGCGATGGTTTCGGCTTCCCGCCGGGCGTACGGATCGAGGGTGCCGATCTGCGGCGCCCCGGCCGAAGTCATATTGATCGTGGGGATGGTTCCGTCGCTGCGGTAGCTGAATTTCTCGACGGCGACCGATCGGGTGTAGCCACCGCCGCCGGCCAGGGCTCCGTTGTGATAGAAGAAGTACGAACCGCCGTTGAAGTCGATCACACCCGGGTGGTTGGTGAAGCTGCTGCCCGGAGTCGGCATGATGGTGCCGCGACAGGTCCAGGGGCCGGTCGGGCCGGGCGCGCTGGAGCAGGCGATGAATTCCGAGCAGCATCTCGCGGCGAAGACGATGTAGTAGAGGCCGTTGCGCCTGTAGACCCACGGCCCCTCCTCGAACAGCGTGGGCCGGCCGGCGTCACCGGTGCGGGTGCCGAACCCGGCGGTGGTCAGCGGGAAACTGGCCAGGTTCAGTGGAGACCCGTGATCGGTCCAGCGGCGCCGGATCAGCGGTGCAGATGTCTGGACGATCGGGTTGTCGGCCCGGGCCGGCGTCGCCCCAGAGTGGGGATCAGGGCCGGCAGGCACAGCAGCGGAAGGATCCAGGCGACGACCATGAGCGTTGCGAGCCATTGCAGACGTTTCACGGGGTCATCTCCTCCGGGAGGAACCAGGGAAGTGCCCCGGCCGGCCGATGCCGAGCGGGGCGGTTCAGCGCGGAAGATGGGGAGGCTTCCATTCGCGTCGGCCAATCTTGCCGGGCCGTTTCCCGCAGATTCAAGACGTGACCAATCCGCGCCGATCCGGATAACGGATATTCACCGACGCCGGCTCTCGTATCAGATCGCGCAAAATTCGGATGCTGAATACTGGTTACGCCACGACCGCCCGGCCACCATCAGCGTGAACAGGTGCTATGGGGGATCACCGGCCCGACTCATCAGGCGAATGACGTATTGAAGGATCCGAAACATGCTGGCAACATGACGGTCCTGCCGGGGAGCGCTCCCATTCACTCCCGCCTATGCCTAGGCACCTTGACCGGCCGGATCACCGGGGAGCGGAATGAAGGCAACAACAGCTCCTGACGCAACCGGCCCGGCCCGGCGGACCCACCATCGACCACAGGAGCACGCATGCGCAGAACAAGAAGGCTCGCCCTCGGCACCGTACTCGCCACCGTCGTCGCCCTGACCGGCGTGGTCACGGGGGCCGGGCCGGCGGTGGCCGAGTCGAACGGCGGCGTTCGCGTCATGCCGCTCGGCGACTCCATCACCGAAGGCACCCAGGTGCCCGGCGGCTACCGCATCGGCCTGTGGCAGCGCCTGGCCGCGGGCGGCTACCGGGTCGACTTCGCCGGCACCCAGTACAACGGCCCGGCGAGCCTGGGCGATCACGACCACGAGGGCCACCCGGGATGGCGGATCGACCAGATCGACGCCAACATCGCCGGGTGGCTGAGCACCGCCGGCCCGCGCACCGTGCTGCTGCACATCGGCACCAACGACATACTTCAGAACTACAACGTGGCCGGGGCGCCGGGCCGGCTGTCCACCCTGATCGATCACATCACCGCCGGCGCACCCGCGGCGGACGTCTTCGTGGCGACGATCATTCCGCTGGCCTCGGCGAGCCAGGAGGCCGCCGTCCGCACCTTCAATGCCGCCCTGCCCGGCATCGTGCAGAGCAAGGTGAACGCCGGCAAGCGGGTCCATCTCGTCGACATGCACGCCGCTCTCACCGCCGCGGACCTGACCGACGGCATCCACCCCACCGCCGCCGGCTACGACAAGATGGCCGCCACCTGGTACGCCGCGCTGCGGTCGGTGCCCGGCACGATCGGCGACCCGGGCGGGAGCACACCGGCCGGAACCCTGGTCAGCGCGGCCTCCGGACGCTGCCTGGACCTACCCGGCAGCAACACCGCCAACGGCACCCAGCCGGTCATCTGGGACTGCAACGGCGGCGCCAACCAGCGCTGGGCCGTCAACGGCACGTCGATCCAGGTCCTCGGCAAGTGCCTGGACGCGCCGGTCAACGCCACGGCCGGCACGAAGGCCCAGGTGTGGGACTGCAACGGCGGCACCAACCAGCAATGGACGCTCAACGGTGACGGCACGGTCCGCGGCGCCGCCTCCGGGTTGTGCCTCGACGTCGACCACAACGCCACCGCGAACGGCACCGCCGTACTGCTGTGGACCTGCACCGCCGCCGCCAACCAACGATGGTCCCGGGTCTGAGCCGGCGGCCGCCCCCGCAGAAAGGCGATGTCATGAGATGGAAGAAGGGCCGCTTCCGGGCGGCGGCCGCGCTCGTCGGAGCGGTGCTGCTTGCCGGTGTCGCCATGGTGGTGGCTTCACCGGCCACCACCGCACTGGCCGCGACCTCCGGAGTCTGCGACCTCTACGCGGCCGGTGGCACACCGTGCATCGGCGCACACAGCACCACGCGAGCTCTGTACGGTTCCTACAACGGCCCGCTCTATCAGGTGCAACGGGCCTCGGACAAGGCGTACACCGACGTCGGCCTGCTCTCGGCCGGCGGCTACGCCAACGCGGCGACCCAGGACTCGTTCTGCGCCGGCACGTCCTGCACGATCACCAAGATCTACGACCAGACCGCCAACCGCAACGACATGCCGATCTCCTGGGGCGGCTACTGGAAGGGCCCGGGCCCGAACGGCGCCGACGTGGGCGCCGACGCCAAGGCCCTGCCGCTCACGGTCGCCGGTAACCGGGCCTACGGGATCAAGGTCACTCATGGCGTCGGTTACCGGGTGGACAATGCCCGGAACGCGCCGACCGGCTCGCAGCCCGAGGGCATCTACATGGTGACGTCCTCGAACTCGGTCGACCAGTGGTGCTGCTTCGACTACGGCAGCGGCGAGAACTCCCACACCGACACCGGCAACGCCACGATGAACGCGATCGAGTGGGGCACCGCCTGCTGGTTCGGCGGGTGTGTCGGCACCGGCCCCTGGGTCGAGGCCGATCTGGAGAACGGGATGTACCACACGAACACCGGCTCCAATAAGGACGCCGCGAATTCCGGCGTGCACTACCCGTTCGTCAGCGCATGGGAGAAGAACAACGGCACCAGCAATTTCACGCTCAAGTACGGCAACGCCGACAGCGGCGGGCTGACCACCACGTTCTCGGGGCCGCTGCCGAACGGCTACTCGCCGATGCGCATCGACAGCTCGCTGCTGCTCGGCACCGGCGGCGACAACAGCGTCACCGGCGTCGGCTACTTCTTCGAGGGCGCCATCACCGCCGGCTACCCGTCGGACGCCACCGAGAGCGCGGTGCAGGCGAACATCACGGGCGCCGACTACTCGTTCGGCGGCAGCACCGGCGGCGGCCCGAGCAACGCCGAGCTCGTGGGCGGGCAGTCCGGCCGTTGTCTCGACGTCACCGGTCAGAGCACGGCCAACGGCGCCCAGGCGCAGCTGTGGGACTGCTCCGGCAACGCCAACGAGCGGTGGACGTACACCTCAGGCAAGCAACTGCAGGTGTACGGCAACAAGTGTCTCGACGCGAACAACCAGGGCACCACCAACGGGACCAACGTCATCATCTGGGACTGCAACGGCCAGGCCAACCAGCAGTGGAACGTCAACTCCAACGGCACGATCACCGGCGTGCAGTCCGGACTGTGCCTGGACGCGAACGGCGCCGCGACCGCCAACGGCACGAAGGTCATCCTCTGGTCGTGCAACGGCGGATCGAACCAGCAGTGGACCCAGCGCAACTGACCCTTTTCGAGAGGAAACTCGATGTACCTGGCACCTCATTTCGACGGTCGTCGCTGGCTGACGCGCCTGGCCGTGGTCCTGCTCGCGGTGAGCGCGGCCGGCTGGTTCGTCGGCGTACGTACGGCGGCACCGGCTCAGGCGCTGGCCAACAATCTCGCCCTGACGCCGCCGATGGGCTGGAACGACTGGAACGCGTACGGCTGCAACGTCTCCGAGACGCTGGTCAAGCAGACCGCGGACAAGATCGTGTCATCCGGCCTGGCGGGCGCGGGCTACCAGTACGTCAACATCGACGACTGCTGGATGCAGCACAGCCGGGACGGTGCCGGCAACCTGCAGCCCGACTACGGCAAGTTCCCCGACGGCATCTCCGGCACCGCGGCCTACGTGCACTCCAAGGGCCTGAAGCTGGGCATCTACGAGGACGCGGGCACCGCTACCTGCGCCGGCTATCCGGGCAGCCTGGGCCACGAGACCCAGGACGCGCGGTCGTTCGCCTCGTGGGGCGTGGACTACCTCAAGTACGACAACTGCAACAACAGCGGCAGCTCGACGACCCAGCAGTACATCGCGCGCTACTCCGAGATGCGTGACGCGCTGGCCGCCACCGGGCGCCCGATCGTCTACAGCATCTGCGAGTGGGGCGTCAACGCGCCGTGGACCTGGGCCGGGAGCGTCGGCAACCTGTGGCGTACGACCGGCGACATCCAGGCCAACTACAGCAGCATGCTTTCGATCTTCCATCAGAACGTCGGCCTGTCGGCGTACGCCGGACCCGGGCAGTGGAACGACCCGGACATGCTCGAGGTCGGCAACGGCATGTCGGCCGCCGAGGACCGCGCCCACTTCAGCCTCTGGGCGGAGATGGCCGCGCCGCTGCTGGCCGGCAACAACCTCGTCAACGCCAGCTCCACCACGCTGTCGATCCTGGGCAACAAGGCGGTCGTCGGCGTCGACCAGGACTCGGCGGGCAAGCAGGGCCGCATGGTCAGCAGTTCCGGCGGCCTCGACGTGCTGGCCAAGCCGCTCGCCAACGGCGATGTCTCGGTGGTGCTGTTCAACGAGAACGCGTCGTCGGCGACCATCAGCACCACCGTGTCGGCGATCGGCAAGACCGGCGCGTCGAGCTACACCCTGAACGATCTGTGGGCCTCCACGACCAGCACCACCACCGGCACGATCAGCGCCACCGTCGGCGGACACAGTGTGGTGATGTACCGGGTTTCCGGCGGCACCGCGGGCGGTGGCACCGGCGGCGGCACGGCCAAGGCCATCCGCGGGAGCGCGTCCAACCGTTGCCTCGACGATCCGAACGGAACCACCACCAACGGCACGCAGCCGGTGATCTGGGACTGCAACGGCGGCACCAACCAGCTGTGGACGTACACCGACGCCAAGCAGCTGCAGGTGGTCGGCAAGTGCCTGGACGCCTACGACAACCAGACCTCCCCCGGCACGAAAGTCGAGATCTGGGACTGCAACGGCCAGCTCAACCAGCAGTGGAACGTCAACACCGACGGCAGCATCACCGGCGTCCAGTCCGGACTGTGCCTGGACGTGACGGGCGCCGGAACGGCGAACAACACCACGGTGCAGTTGTGGACCTGCACCGGTGCCGGCAACCAGAAGTGGACGCTCAGCTGACACATGATGCGGCCGGCCGCCCGAGACTCTCGTGACTCGGGCGGCCGGCCAGCGTACGCATGCCCGGATCTACGGCCGCCCGAGGGCCGGTTCGATCCCGGCGCCGGCGATCACCCGCTGGGCGTCCGCCGGCCAGTCGGTGCCGGTCACCTGCACGTTGTCCACCAGCTGGTTGTTGTGCTCCGCCGCGTTCGGAGTCTGGGTCGCGCCGGTGCGGCGAGCGCCGGACCGGCGCCGATGATCACGGCTCCGGCGACGGCAGGACAGAGTCCGCCTGTTGCGGAGATTGCCGGACGTACTCGTCGGCTCGCTATCGCTGCAGCCGCGCCGGCCCGTCCCGGCCGCTGCGCCGGACGATCCACGCCTCGGTGATGTGGGTGAACATCGCTTCCGAAGCGCCGCTCGGATCGTGCGCCGCAGTGCGCTCGTAGACGTGCCGATGGCCCAGATTGGACGCCACGCACAGCGCCCGCTCGGTGCGTCCCATGTAGCGGGCGGTGTTGATCGCCTGAGTTTCGAGGGAGCGGACCACCGCACGCGCGATGCGGTTACCGGACGCCTGCATGATCGTGTCGTGGAACGCCCGATCCTGGTCGGCGTAGGCCACCGGATCGTCGACCAGCTCGTCCATGCGTTCCACGAGGGCGCGCAACCGCTCGACGGTCTCCTCGTCCGCCGAGCGCGCCGTCACGTTGGCCATGTCGGACTCGAGCAGGCGGCGAGTGACCACGAGATCGTCCAGTATCGCCAGCGTGTTGTCCTCGGCGATCGTCGTCCCGAGTACCAGCTCGTCGAGCATGTCCCAGCTCGTGGATGGCGTGACCATCGTGCCGGAGCCCGGACGGACCTGCACCAGGCCCTTTTCCTGAAGGACCTTCATCGCTTCCCGGACGACGGTGCGGCTCACCGAGAAGGTCTCGCACAGCACCGGCTCGGGCGGCAACGTCGAGCCCGGCGGATGCACTCCGCGAACGATCCGATCGACCAGCTCGGCGGTGAGCGCACGGCCCAGGCTCGCGGGCCGCTGCGACCACGCCGGTGCGGGCGGGGCGCCGGTCGCCGGTCGCTGCCCTGCCGTCATGTCTCCTCCGGATGGCCCGCCGCGCACGGCCTTCACCAGTTCGGCGAGTGTACGCCGACGCCTATCGCCACGACGTGGGAGCAATATCAGGCGCTCGGCGAGAAGGTCGCTCAGCAGCACCCCGGCTACATCGGGCCGGTCTCCGGCTGGTTCCCGACTCCTCCGAATAGGTGGAGCCTTCGCAGCCGGGGCCGGCCGCCGGTCGGGGGTCAGGCCTTGGCGAAGCTCCAGAGATGGTCGGCGGTGCCGCTGTCGGACCACTGGAGCACCTGTGCGCCGGAGGCAGTGCTCATGTTCGTGACGCCGAGCAGCAGACCGCTGTTGACGTTCCACAGCTTGTAGTGGCCGGCGCCGTCCGGCACCGCCGTCCACAGGTGATCGGCGGTGCCCGAGTCGCCCCACACCAGGGCCGGTGCACCCTGGCTGGTCGAGGCGTTCTGGATGCCGAGAACCACGCCGCCGGCCTTGTTGGTGATCTTGTAGTGGCCCGCGCCGTCCGAGACCATCGTCCACACCTGCGAGGTGCTGCTGCTCGCCGATGACTGGACCGCCATCGTGCCCCAGGCCGTCGCGCCGTTGGCCGTGGCCAGTTGCAGCCTGCTGTTGGCGTTGGCGATGCGGTAGTCGCCGGACAGCGGCGGTGTGGAACTGCCCGAACCGGTCGTGATCGTGATGCGGTAGGCGTTGTTGGTGGCCATGGTGATCGGAACTGTGATCGAACCGCCGGCCGGCGTGTAGGTGGCGGTCGAGACCGTGCCCGGCCCGGACGAGGCGACCGTGCGGCCCAGCGACACGGTCTGCTCCACCTTGACGGTGACCGTGCTTCCGAGATTGAGCGAGTTGAGCCCGTTGACCGTCACCGCACAGGATCCGGAGCAGTTTCCGGCCACGATGCTGACCTGGTTGCCGCCGGACGGCACGGAGGCGAATCCGTCGATGCCGGTCTGGGCGGGCGGGGTGGTCGCCACCATGTTGCCGGTCATCGCGGCGTACCACGTGTAGAGCCAGTAGGCGGCGTTCGGGCTGCCGCCGCGGCCGGTCAGCAGATCGCCGAGGGCACCGGACTGGTTCCAGAAGGCGAGTTCGGCGTCGTGGATTCCCAGCCGTTCGAACTTCGAGATGTAGCCGACGAGCGGCCCCGGCAGCCCGACCTCACTCGGGGCGGCGTACTCCTCGATCGCGATGGGCCGCGGGCTGATGCCGAGCTGTTGCTCGATGCCCTGCACGGTGGCCACGTCCCCGGCGATCTTCGAGGACCGTGACAGCTCGTGCCAGGCGAGGATGTCCGGCACGGTGTTCGTCGCGACGGCGTTCTGCAGGAAGTTCCGCATGTCGCCGATGTTGTCGGAGAAGCTGGGGCCTTGGATCGGCTTGTTCGCGTCCAGCGAGCGGATCTGCCGGAACGTGGTCGTCCAGAAGGACTCATAGGTGCCGTTGGCCGAGTTCCAGGTGTTGTCCGACTCGTTCCACGGCGCGTACGCGGCGATGCTGTTGTAGTACGACGACTGCTTCATCGCGGTGATCTGCGAGTTGACGAAGGGCGTCCAGGTGCTCCAGCTGAACTGGTAAGGCCAGCCGGCGTAGTAGTCGGAGAGCCGGTTGACGAGCTTCGCGCCGACGCTGACCGCGGTGGGCGCGACGACGGAGATGTCACCGGTGGGTTGCTGGTGGCCGCCCGCCGGCATCTGGACGAAGGTGTTCGGCTTGATCGCCTGGGCCAGCGAGACCGACGGTTGCGTCGCGTTCGCCAGCCCGTAGAGGCTGCCGGTCGCGACGTGGGTCACCGGCCGCAGCACCTGGGCGGCGTTGACGGTGAGCGTGTTGGACGCGGTCGCGGCCGAGGCCGGGACGACGGCGAGGCCGGCTGCCACGAGGGCACCGGCGAGGACGGCGGCGGAGGTCGCGAGCGCAGAGCCGCGACCCGGCCGGCGGAATCCGATGGGGACGGTGTGGATCATGGTGCGGGGGTCCTTTCCGATGTTCCGTTTCCCGACCGGCTCGGTGGAGGCCGACGGTTTCGGGGCGCGCCCGACTGGAGCTGCAGCAACGAGGGCGGCGAAGGAAAATAGGAAAACGGTTTCCGCACCAAGGTATGGAGCGTCTGTCGCCCCCGTCAAGGTGGAGCCACCTGGTGAAAAGGCGTTATGAGCAGGCGTGCCGAATGGTCGGACCTGTTGCGCCGGGCAACACATTGGCAACATTGGCGAACGTAGATGGAAGCGCTCCCATGACTCGCCAGGGAAGGAAACGCCTCATGTTCAGATCGGGATTCGCCGGCGTCGCGGCCGCCGTCGTGACACTGACGCTCGGGGCCTCGCTGTCGACCGGCCTCCTCGAGGGAACCGCATCGGCCGCTGGACCTTCCGCCGCGGCGTCGACCGCCGGATGTGGCAAGGCGCCGGCGCTGACCAACGGCACCCACACCATCGCCAGCAGCGGGCAGAACCGGACCTACATCCTGCGCCTTCCCGACAACTACGACGCCAACCGGCCGTACAAGCTGATCTTCGCCTTCCACTGGCTGAACGGGACCGCCAACGACGTGGCGACCGGCGGTGCGGACGGGTCGACGTGGGCGTACTACGGGCAGCAGCGCCTGTCCGACAACGGTGCGATCCTGGTCGCCCCGCAGGGTATCGACAACGGCTGGGCCAATACTGGCGGCCGTGACCTGACCCTCGTCGACGACCTGACCGCGCTCATCGAGAACGGCCTGTGCGTCGACACATCGCAGCTGTTCGCCCTCGGATGGAGCTACGGCGGCGCGATCAGCTACGCCGTCGCGTGCGCCCGCCCGACCGTCTTCCGCGCGGTCGCCGTCCTGTCCGGCGCCAATCTGAGCGGCTGCAACGGCGGCACCCAACCCGTTGCCTACCTCGGCATCCACGGCATCCACGACAGCGTGCTCAACATCTCCCTCGGCCGTTCGCTGCGCGACACCTTCGTGCGGAACAACGGCTGCACGGCGCAGACCCCACGGGAGCCGTCGCAGGGAAGCCTCACGCACATCGCGACCAGCTATGCCGGCTGCCGGGCCGGCTATCCGGTGGAGTGGGTCGCCTTCGACGGCGACCACACTCCCGACCCGGTGGACGGGTCCACCGCGACCAGCGGCACGCGGACCTGGACCGCCGGTGAGATCTGGAAGTTCTTCTCCCAGCTGCCCAGCACCACTCCGCCGACCACGCCGCCGGTCACCACTCCGCCCGTCACCACGCCGCCCGTCACCACTCCCCCGGCACAGGCCGGCACCTGCACCGCCGGCTACCAGGTCGTCAGCAGCTGGCCCGGTGGTTTCCAGGCCGACGTCAAGGTTTCCAGCACCGGCTCGACGACGACCACCGGGTGGAGCGTGGGCTGGACGGCGCCCTCCGGCCAGTCGATCAGCCAGATCTGGAACGGCTCGCTGACCACCAGCGGTAGCACGGTGACGGTCACCAACGTCGCCTACAACGGGACGCTCACGCCGGGATCCACCACCAGCTTCGGCGTGCTCGTCTCCGGGACTCCGGCCACGACGCCGGCTCTGACCTGCAGCGCGAAGTAGTGGAGCCACTCATGAAGAGCCGAGCTGTCGTCCTCAGCCTCGTCCTGGCCGGCGCCGTCGGCGCGGTGGCCGCCACGGCCGCCTCGGCCCAGGCGGCCACCGGCTGCCGGGTCGACTACGCCGTAACGAACTCCTGGCCCGGTGGCTTCGGCGCCTCGGTCACCGTCACCAACCTCGGTGACCCGCTCACCGGCTGGCAGCTGTCGTGGACGTACGCCGCCGGGCAGACCGTCACCCAGTTGTGGAGCGGTGTCGTGCAGCAGTCCGGGGCGCAGGTCACCGTCACCAACGCAAGCTACAACGCCGCTCTGCCCACCGGGGGCAGCGCCACCTTCGGCCTCAACGGCGCATCGACCGGCAGCAACCCGGCTCCGGCCGGGTTCGTTCTCAACGGCACGTCCTGTACGGGTGCCCCAGCCCCGTCGTCGCCCACGCCGACCCCGTCGTCGTCGCCCGGCAGCCTTCCGTGCGACATCTACGCCGCGGGCGGCACACCGTGCGTCGCCGCGCACAGTACGACACGGGCGCTGTTCGGCTCCTACACCGGGGCGCTCTACCAGGTGCGCCGGTCCTCGGACAACACCACCCGGGACATCGGGGTGGTGAGCCGCGGCGGCGTCGGGAACGCGTCCACACAGGACGGCTTCTGCGCCGGCGCGACCTGCGTCGTCACCGTCGTCTACGACCAGTCCGGGCACGGAAACAACGTGGCCTACCAGGGTCCGGGCGGCGCGGGCGGCAAGGACACCCCGGCGACCGCCACCCGGGAGACGGTCACCCTCGGCGGCTACAAGGCCTATTCGCTCTACATCAACCCGGGAAACAGCTACTGGCGCAACGGTTCGGCCTCCGGCGTCGCGACCGGGAGCGCTCCGGAGGGCGTCTACATGGTCACCAGCGGAACCCACGTGAACGGCGAATGCTGCTTCGACTACGGCAACAGCGAAACCGACCGCCGCGCCGACGGCGCGGGCGCCATGGACGCGATCTACTTCGGTACGAGTTGCTGGTTCGGCGGCTGCTCCGGCTCCGGGCCCTGGGTCCAGGCCGATCTCGAGTACGGCCTGTACCCCGGCGGCAGCAGCTCGTGGAACCCCAATCAACGCGCGTTCACCAGCAAGTTCGTAACCGCCACGCTGAAGAACAACGGCACCTCACGGTTCGCCATCAAGGGCAGCAACGCCCAGTCGGGCGGGCTCGCCACACTCTGGGACGGCTCGCTGCCACCCGGGTACAGCCCCATGAAGAAGCAGGGCGCCATCATCCTCGGCAGCGGCGGCGACTGCTGCGCCACCAACACCAACCTCAGCGCCGGCACGTTCTACGAAGGCGCCATGGTGGCCGGCTATCCGAGCGACGCCACCGAGAACGCCGTCCAGGCGAGCATCGTCGCGGCCGGCTACCGATGACCGAGAGGGATCCCATGCCCCGTCACCATCTCACCCGGCGGTCCCTGCTGGCCGCGGCCGGCGCCGCGAGCGCTACCTTCCTGCGGACGACGTCTGCCTCGGGCGCTGTTCCGGGCCCATCGAGCTATTCGCCCACCTGGCCGTCGGTCGACCAGCATCCGCCGGCGCCGGAATGGTTCCAGGACGCCAAGTTCGGCATCTACTACCACTGGGGCGCGTTCAGCGTTCCCGCAACTGGGTCCAGTTCGCGCCCGCGCTCGCCTCGGCCGGCGGTCACTTCGATCCCGCGGCGTGGGCCCAGCTGTTCGTCGACGCCGGCGCGAAGTTCGCCGGGCCGGTCGCCGAGCACCACGACGGCTTCTCGATGTGGAACAGCAGCGTGAACGAGTGGAACTCGGTCAGCCGGGGGACCGAAGCTGGACCTGCTCCGCCTGCATTCGGACGCGATCCGCGGCAGAGGCCTCAAGCTGATGGTGGCGATGCACCACGCGTACAACTTCACCGGCTACTACCAGTGGGCGCCGGCCCAGTCCGACTCGAGCCTCAAGAAACTCTACGGCCAGCTCGGCGCGGCGGCCGAACAGCAGCTGTGGTACGACAAGTTGCGCGAGGTGGTCGACGGCTACCAGCCGGACATCCTCTGGCAGGACTTCAACCTCACTCAACTGCCCGAGTCGCGGCGGCTGGACTTCTTGTCGTACTACTACAACCGGGCCGTGGCCTGGAACAAGGAAGTCGTCGCGACCTACAAGGACGGCTTCGACAACTCCGGCGAGGTCTTCGACTTCGAGCGGGGCGGCCCGGCCGGCATCCAGGTTCCGTACTGGCTGACCGACGACAGCATCAGCAGCTCGAGCTGGTGCTACACGACCGGCATCGGTTACTACTCCACCAACGCGCTGCTGCACGCACTCCTCGACCGGGTCAGCAAGAACGGCACCATGGTGCTCAACATCGCCCCGATGGCGGACGGCACGATACCGTCCGGGCAGCAGTCCGTGCTACGGGGCATCGGCGACTACCTCCGGCGCTTCGGTGAATCGGTGTACGCGACCCGCGCCTGGACGACGTTCGGCGAGGGCTCCACCCAGATGGGGTGGCGGAACCTTTCAGACGCCGCGCACCGGCACCGCACAGGACATCCGGTTCACCCGGAACAAGGACAGCCGGGTGCTCTATGCGACCTTCCTCGGCTGGCCCGGCAGCACGGCGACGATCAGCACGCTGAGCTCGGGCCGGATCGATCTGTCGACGCTCACCACGGTGCAGCTGCTCGGCAGCGATGCCGGCGCGTACACCGATCCGCCCGCCCACACCCAGGACGGCGGCGGCCTGCACGTCACGCTTCCGTCCGCCGCGCCGCACAGCGCCCCGGCCTACGTGCTGAGGCTGGCCTTCTCGGGGACGATCCCGCAGCTCGATTCCGGCAACGCCGGGGTGCCCACCGGCTGGGCGCGCGTCACCAACGTCGCCACGGGACTCGTGCTCGACGGCGGGGGCAACGTCGGCTCGGGCTCGCAGCTGAAGCAGTGGAACTACGACGGCAGCACCAACCTGCAGTGGCAGTTCGTCTCCCTCGGCAGCGGCTGGTACCGGATCACCAACCGCACCAACGGCCTGGTCGCCGACAGCGGAGGCAACGCCGCGAACGGTGCCCTGGCGACCGAGGCCTCCTGGAACGCCGGCAACAACCAGCAGTGGCGGCTCAACGACATGGGCAACGGCCGCTACCAGGTCGTCAACCGTGGCACCGGCACCGCCCTCGACAGCGGTGGCGTCACCACGGTCGGGGCTCCGGTGAAGCTCTGGGCGCCTGACTCCAGCGCCAACCTGCAGTGGACGATCAGCGTGGCGTAGCTACGGCAATTGAGAGGAAGGAGGGGCCCGGCGCGAGCGCCGGGCCCCTCCGTCGTGCGTCAGCGCTTCAGGGTCAGCACACCCGGTCGCCAGGGGAGCTGGTCGTAAGCGCCACCGGCGTTGGGATCCTTGCCCTGGTAGAGCAACTGCAGGTTGCAGGGGTCGACGGTCATGGTCTGGTCGGGGTTGCTGCGCACGAGGTCTCCGTGGCTGATGTCGTTGGTCCAGGTCGCACCGCTGTTGGCCTTGCCGGCGAAGGGGTTGCTCTCGCTGGCCGCCTGCGGGGTCCACGATCCGCCCAGGCTGGTGGCGGTGAACGAGCGGAAGTACCGCCCCTGGCTACCGATCGCCTCGACGATCATCAGGTACTGGTTCTGGCCCTGGACCTTGTAGACCTGAACCGCCTCGAAGAGGTTGTTCGTCGAGTCGCTCATGACCGTGGTGTACGACGAGCCGAAGCTGCCGGGGAAGTTCCCGATCGGCATGCTGGCCCGGTAGATCTTGCCGTTGTCGCCGGCGAAGAACAGGTACATGTTCTGGCCGTCGCCGATGACCGTCTGGTCGATGACGCCGGTGCCGGAGCCGGAGATGCTGCCGGTGAACAGTGTCTGCGCCGCCGACCATCCGTTGGCGTTGGTCGGGTCGCTGGAGGTCTTGTAGCTGAACGCGGTCGGACCCCACTGGTAGGCCAGTACCCAGATGTTCTTCGGGGCGAAGTAGAACAGCGTGGGCGCCACCGTGCCCTGGCTCATCCCGTTCTGGCTGGCCGAAGCCATGTCGGACCAGTTGGTGAACAGGCCGAAGTTCATCGAGCCGTACCCCGACCCGGAGACGTCCGAGGCGTAGACCAGGTGTTTGCCGTTGTAGACGACGTTGGTGAAGTCCTTCAACGACACCCATCCCGACTTGGGGGTGGCCAGCGGGCCGGTCGACGTCCACCGATAGCTCGACGGAAGCGTGCAGCTGCTGGGCGACGTCGTGGGCGGGGTGGTCGGAGGCGTGGTCGTCGGCGGCGTAGTCGTCGGACCCGTGCTCCCGGTGCAGGACACCCCGTTGACGGCGAAGCTCATCGGCACCGGGTTGCCGCTCGTCCACGATCCGTTGAAACCGAACGACACCGTGCCGTTGGTCGGGACCGCGCCGTTGTAACTTACGTTCTTCGCGGTCACCGCCGAGCCGCTCTGGGTCACCGACGCGTTCCAGGCCTGTGTGACGGTCTGCCCGCCACCGAACGACCACGTCAAGGTCCAGCCGTTCAACGCATCACCCAGGTTCGTGATCGACACGCTGGCGCCGAACCCGCCCTGCCACTGCGACGACACGGCATAGTTCACCGAACAGCCCGTCGTGGCGGCCTGGGCCGGCAACGCGACGGCGACCGCTGCCGACGCGAGCAGCAGGACGCCCGCCGACACCAGTCCGGCATTGGTCACCCTGAATCTCTTCATAACACTTTCTCCTGACCGGATCGCGCTCTACGCATTCGTGGAGGTCGCCGCGTAGTGAGCGTTAACAACGCGTGTCAGGCATGCTACGGGAGCGCTCCCATACACTCAATAAACAGTCCGCAGCGCATTTTTATCGCGGCATGTGATCCCTGCTCACGGCCGAGAGATTCGGCGGTAACAACTTTTAAGTAGGCGATTCTTGCCAATAGGGAAAACCGCTCGGGGCCACCGCCGAAAGGAGGCGTTCTCAGTGGCCCCAGCCCCGGCGCCGCGGCGGTGACGGCGGCTTCGCCGGATGCGCGGGGTGCTTGGCCGCCCGAGCAGCGGCCGGTCCTTTGGCGCCGGGCGCTGCAGCGCCGGGCCCTGCAACGCCGGGCCGGGGCTTGGCCGCCACATGTCCGGCGACGGTGGCCGGCTTCGGCCTCTTCGCCGCCACGGTCACCGCGGGAGCGCCCGGCAGCGTCGTGGGCGTGCCGGACGGCCCCCGAACGGACAACTCGGACCCGCAGGCGACGTCGTTGAGAGCGAACGACTGCGGCAGCCGCGCGGTGTCGGCGTACGTGGCTTCGAACCAGGTGCGCGCCGTCGCGTCGGCCGGCAGGCCGTTGCCCCGGGCCTCGACGACCTCGCCGTCCTGGTGCCACGAGGCGTCGGCACCACGCACCAGTCGCTGGCCGCCGGGCAGCCGGAAGGTGAGCGTCCAGGGCCCGGTCGGCGACGATGCCGTGTTGGTCACCGTCACCGTCGTGGTGGACCGGCCGGCCGGCGCCACGCTCATCGAATATGCCACTTCGCAGGACGGTGCGGCCGCCGCGGCCGGCTCGGATCCGGCGCGGCCGTGGCCCGGCCAGAGGAGCGCGGTCACGGTCGCCGCGAGGATCAGCAGGGCGGCGGCCGAGACCGCTCGGTGACGGACCGGCCATCCGAGGATCTCGCGGCTGAGCACCCGGGACGCCGCGGGCACCTGCGTTGCGGTCGGCGAGGCCGCGGTGGCCGCCTCGGTCCGGGCGTCCGTGGTGTCGCCACCCGCACCGGTCATGGTGGTCAGAAGCATCGCCGGGGGCAGCCCGGCGGCCTGGCGCAGGATGCGGGCAGCGGCCACCGCCGGCGGGCGGTCCGACGGCGTCTTGGCCAGGCAGTGCTGAACGAGTTCGCCGACGTCGCCGGGGAGGCCGGGCACGGCGGGCAGCGGCGCCGGGTCACGGTAGCGGTGGGCGACCAGCATCTGGGTGGTCGTCGACGCGTTCCACGGCATCCGGCCCGCCAGCATCAGGTAGAGCAGCACACCCAGCGCGTAGACGTCGGTGGCCGGCCGCACGATGCCGTTGACCAGGCGTTCCGGGGCCAGATAGGCGGGCGTGCCGATGATCTCGTCGGTGACGGTGTCCCGGTCCCCGACGGCGGCCGAGATGCCGAAGTCGACCAGTTTGACGCCGCCGGCGGCGACCATCACGTTGCCCGGTTTGACGTCGCGGTGCACGACCCCGTGGTCGTGTGCGGCGGCGAGCGCGGCGGCCACCTGGGCGCCGATCAGCACCGCCAGCCGCCAGGGCAGCGGCCCGGCACTGAGCAGGGCACTGAGCGAGCGGCCCTCCACCAGTTCCATGACGACGTACGGCACCGGGGTGCCCTGCACCGAGGTCTCGCCGTAGTCGTAGACCTCCACCACGTTGTCGTGGCGCAGGCGAGCGGCGGCCCGGGCCTCCCCGTACAGGCGGGTCAGTGACGCCGGGTCGGCGGCGACGCCGGCCGACAGCACCTTGACCGCCACTTCCCGGCCGAGCAGCTGATCCTCGGCCTTCCAGACCACGGACATGCCGCCCCGGCCGATGGGTTCGCGGAGGAGATACCGATGCCCGATGGCGTGTCCCGGCTGCACGAGTGGCGAGGTGCCCGCCCGGGACCCTGCGCAAACCGCCGGCCCGGGTCGTCCGGGCCGGCGGTGGCGGTGGCGGTGCGACCGGTCAGCCGACCCGGCAGGCCGGGGTGGCGGAGGGGCCGGTGCCGGTGCCCTGGAAGCCGAACTCGGTGTTGCCGCCGGCCGCGATCTGGCCGTTGTAGCTGACATTGTGGAAGGTCACGCTGCCGGTGGTGCCGGTGTTGGTGGCGTTCCAGATGCCGGTGAGCGCACCGCCCGACGGCAGCGTGAGGGTGACCGTCCAGCCGTTGACGGCGGCCGAGCCGGCCGTGACGCGGACCGTCGCGGTGTAGCCGCCGCTCCAGGAATTGAGCGAGACGGAGGCACTGCAGGCGCCGGACGGTGCCGTGGTCGGTCCCGTGGTCGGGGGCGTGGTCGAGCCGCCGGCGTTGAGTGCGTTGAGCACCGAGGTGTAGGCGGCCTTCTTGTTGCCCGAGCCGTCGAACAGCAGCGGGTTCTCGCCGGTGCGCCACGAGTCGCTGTCCCGGATGCCCCAGACGGTGATGCCGGTGCAGCGCGACACCGCCATGCAGGCCTTGGTCACCGAGGCGTAGATGTTGGCCTGGTTGCCGCCCTGGGCCACGTCGAGCTCGGTGATCTGCACGTCGACGCCGAGGTTGGCGAAACGCTGCAGGTTGGCCTGGTAGTCACCCGGGATGGTGGTGCCCAGGTGGGACTGGAAGCCGACGCAGTCGATCGGCACACCGCGCGCCTTGAAGTCGGCGACCATGTTGTAGACGCCGGTGCTCTTCGCGTTGACGCCGTCGGTGTTGTAGTCGTTGTAGCAGAGCTTGGCGCCCGGGTCGGCGGCGCGGGCGGCCCGGAAGGCGGCCTCGATCCAGTCGTTGCCGGTGCGCTGCAGGTTGGAGTCGCGGCGGGCGCCGCTGCCGCCGTCGGCGAACGCCTCGTTCACCACGTCCCAGGCGTAGATCTTGCCCTTGTAGTGGCTCGCGACCTGGGTGACGTGATTGATCATGGCGCTGCGCAGCGCGCTGCCGGACAGGCCGGCCACCCAGGAGGGCTGCTGGGCGTGCCAGAGCAGGTTGTGCCCGCGCACCCGCGAGCCGTTGGACTGGGCCTGGGTGACGATGCGGTCGCCGTTGGTGTAGGTGAACCGGCCCTGGGACGGCTCGGTGGCGTCCCACTTCATCTCGTTCTCCGGGGTGATCATGTTGAATTCCCGGGTCAGGATGCCGGTGTAGGTGGAGTCGCCGAGTTTGCCGGCGGCGACCGCGGTGCCGAAGTAGCGGCCGGACTGCGCGGCGGAGGCGCCGAGCGTGCTCGCGGCCTCGGCGGTGCCGACGAGGGTCAAGACGGTGGCTACGGCCGCGGCGGGCAGCAGGAGGAGCAGGGGACGGACTGGCATGGCAGGAACGGCCTTTCTCGCGTACGGGAAAAAGCGCAAGCCGGGGTGCCGCGGTGGTGGATTCCGCGGCACCAGGAAGACGTGGGAGCGCTTCCATTCGCGCTCGCCAATGTTGCCAGGACCATTCGCCGCAGCTCAAGATCCGACCAATTGAAACCGGTCGGCATAACGACTTTTCAGTTCACCGGCGGGCGCACCAGGAAGGAACTGTCCGCACGGAAGGCCGCGCTCCCGTCGAATTGGTCGAGCCACATCTGATTGCCGACGTGACGCAGGAAGAACCCGGGAAAGTTGACCGATTCCAGCGACACCGAGCCCGCACGGAAGCCGGCCCGGGCGCAGAAGGTGGCATCCCGCCGGAAGAGCGCGGTCCGGTCGTCGGAGCTCAGCCGCAGCCGGAAGGAGGAATGGCGCAGATATCGTCCGTCCGGGCCGCGGAACGAGAAGCAGGACGGTTCGGCGAGTCCGGGAACGGCGTGCAGCGTGGCTTGCGGCCCGGCCGGGGCCAGCACACCGCTGTCACCGGCCACGGCGATGTAGCGCCCGGCGGCCGAGGCCGACTCGAGCGACACCCGGCCGGTTCGCAGCAACACGGCCGACGGGCTCGTCCGCGGCGTGCCGGTGCCCGGGAGCCGATGGGGTGCCACGGCGTCGGCCCGCGCCGGCGGGGCGGCGGTGGGCCGCTCCGCGACGGGCACCGCGATTCCCAGGGCCAGCACGCCCACGCTGACCGAGGTGACCACCGGGTGGACGGCGGCGGTGTGGAAGGCGCGACCCAGCCACGAGGTCACACCGGCGGCCACCGGCGCTCCGGAGCCACCCACGGCGCCCGCCAGGAAGGCTTTCGCGAGCGTGAGCGGCACCGGCAGCAGCACCAGCCCGGCGAGCAGCCGCTCGACCGGCAGGAGGGACCGGGCGGCGGGCGCACACCACGGACAGGTCAGCACGTGGCGCCCGATCCGCTTGCGCCAATAGGGTCCGGGCACGCCGTCCCAGTCCGCGATCACGTCCGTGAGCACGTCACACCCGGGCATCGCCTCCAGAGCCGCCACCACCTTGCGGCTGAGCTCCAGCTGCTCGCGCATGCGCTGCAGCCGTACGCCGGCGTGGGCGACGCCGGTGCCCAGCGCGACCGCGACCTCGGGCCGGGTGAGTTCGCCGACCGTCTCCAGCCACCACAGCGAATAGACCACGCGGTCGTCGGCGCCCATCCACCGTGTCGCGTGGCCGACCTGGCGGCGCTGCGTGGCCAGCTCGACCTGCAGCAGCACCAGGCTCTCCGCCTCCGCACCGGCGCGGCCGATCGCCGCTTCCAGCGGCGCCACGCGCCGGGCCGCGATGTTCTCCCGCGCCAGGTGGCTGCCGATCTGACGTACGGCGATAGCCGTCAGCCAGGCTCGGAAGCTGCCCGTGGACCGCAGCTCGGGCAGCTGCCGCATCGCGCGGACCATGATGTCCTGCACGACGTCGTCGACGTCGGGGTCGTCGTGCAGCGCCTGCCGGACGAGGTTGTAGACCATCGGCAGGTGTCGGCGCGCCAGTTCGTTCAGCGCGTCGCGATCACCCATCCGGGCCGTCGCGACCAGCGCGTCGTCGCGTACCTGCAAGGGCTGAACCATGGTGTTGTCCTGACTGCGACGAGCTCCGGGTGAACGTTCACAAATGCTAGGAGTGCCGGACAGCGCATTCAAGGACGCGGATTTGCTCAGACTGTCGTGATCATGCCGCCGTCGATGACGTACTCCGCACCGGTGACGTTGCCGACACGGTCGCTGGCCAGCAGCACCACTAGGTCGGCGACCTCCTCGGGCCGGGTGAAGCGACCGGTCACCATCTCGGCCTTGGCACCCGCCTCGACCTGGGCCGGGGTGAGGCCGCGGGCCGCGCTGACGGTCGCGGCGACCCCGTTGCCGCCGAGCCAGAGGTCGGTGGCGACCGGGCCCGGCGCGACCGTGTTGACCCGGATGCCGCGCGGGCCGAACTCCTTCGACAGCGACTTGGCAAAGCTGGTCAGGGCCGCCTTGGCCGCCGAGTAGTCGATGACCAGCGGGTCGGCCAGCCGGTGGTTGACCGAGCCGGTGTTGACGATCGCCCCTCCCCCGCCAGCCAGCATGACCGGCAGCGCCGCCCGGGTCGCGCGGACCGCGGCCATCACGTTGAGGTTCCAGGTCGTCGCCCACATGTCGTCGGTGACCTCGAGAAAGCCCTGCGGCCTCGGCGGCGCGATGCCGACGTTGTTGACCAGCACGTCGATGCGGTCGCCGGCGGCGGCGACCAGCTCCCCCGGGCCGGCCGGATCGGACAGATCGACCTCGACCGGCGTGACGCCGTCGAGCTTCGACAGTTCGGGGGTGATCGTGCGCGAGCCGGCCACCACGGTGGCGCCCTCGGCCACGAAACCACGCACGATCGCGAGGCCGATGCCCTTGCCTGCGCCGGTCACCACAACACGTTTGCCTGCCAGTTCGAGATCCACGGCTCGATGCTTGTGGAACCGGCCGGGCCCGTCAACCGCTTCGGTCCAGACGGGCAACCAGCAGGCCGAGGTCGCGGCGGCGGGAATCGGCGGCCCACACCGCCCACGTGCGCCGTACCAGCGGCGCGCCGACCAGCGGAACCCGGACGACGCCGCCGGGCAGCGGCTGCGCCCAGTCCGGCGGGGCGAACGCGAACGCCCGCCCGGAGGCGACCGCGGCGAACTTCACCTCGGCGATCAGCGACTGCCCCGGGCCGGCGGCCGGTCCGGGGTTCAGGCCGTGGCTTCGCAGGATCGCGACCGTCTCGTCGTACCAGGCCGGGCTGTCGGTGCGCGGGAAGCCGACCCAGTCCAGGCCGGCGAGCGCTTCCAGGCGAACGCCGTCCCGGTGGGCCCCGCTGAGCAGGACCCTCGAGCGGCTCCTCGACCACGACCACCGCGTCCAGCTCGCGGTCGGGCGGCCTCGTGCGCACCAGCCCGACCTCCAGCTCACCGTCGCGCAGGGCGTCCAGCTGGGCGGCCGACGACAGGTGGCGCACCACGGCCCGGGTCCGCGGATGCGCCTCGGCCAGCGCTTTCAGCGCTTCCGGGAGGAGATCCGGCGGCAGCTCCAGCGGTACGCCGACGCGCAGCACCGAAGCACCCGCGCCGCCGAACCGGCCCGCCGCGGTGATCGCCTGCTCGTACCGCGCCAGCACCGCGCGCGCCTCGCCGAGGGAACCGCCGCGATGGGCGATTCCCTCCAGCAGCTGGCATCGATGGGCCCGGCCGGGCGGCCGGCGAGCCCGGACGAGATCGCGGCGGCGATCACGTTCCTGGCCGGCGACGCGGCCTCGTTCGTGCACGGCGCGATCCTGCCCGCCGACGGCGGCCGGATCGCCGTCCGATCAGCACGGCGCTTCAGCGCCGGCGCAGGTAGCGGACCAGGCCGAGGACGTCCTCCGGCACCAGCCGGCCGATCGCGCCGCTCGAGTAGACGCTGATCACCACCTTGCCCTCCGGGTCGACGACGAAGCCGGTCGACTGCAGGTAGCGCGGCTCGGGGTTGACGAACGCGCCGGTAGCCGCGGCGATCGTGTCCGCGTCGGCGCCGTAGCCGATCGGGAAGGTGAGCCGGTGCCGGTCGATCATCTCCTTCGCCGTCGTCTCGTCGTCGACCGACAGCGAGACGACGGCGATGCCGGCCTCCTCCAGCTCGGGCCGGGCTCGCTGGAAGGCGCGCAGCTGGGCCACACAGTAGGGGCACCAGGAGCCCCGGTTGAACAGCACCACCGCGTAGTCGCCGGCCAGGGCGGACGGCACGTCGAGGCGGCCGCCTCCGGCGAGGGTCAGGGTCAGGGCGGGGAAGTCGTCCCCCGGTTTCAGCAGAGCCATATCCCGTACGCGGCGCAACGCGGCCCGTTCTTACCGGCCGGTCGTCATCCGGTAGTCACCGGGAGGCGGACCTCGAAGCGGCAGCCGTGGCCGGTGTTACGGACGTCGACGTGCCCGCCGTGGGCCTCGACCAGCCCGCGTACGATCGCCAGCCCGAGCCCTCCCCCGGCGCCCGACCCGGCGGCCTGCGGCGTGCGCGCGCGCTCGCCGCGGAAGGCGACCTCGAAGACCCGGTCGAGATCGCCGGCCGGGATGCCGCCGCAGGTGTCCGAGACCGCGAGCCAGACGCCGTCCTGCCCCTGCCCGGCGTCGATCTGCACGGTGCCCGCCTCGGGGGTGTAGCGGACCGAGTTGACCAGCAGGTTGCTGACCACCCGGGCCAGTTCGCGCTCGCCGCCCCGCACGATCGGCCAGCCGGTCTCGGCCGCCACCAGGGTGATCCGCTTGCTGGCGGCGAGCGGGGCGATGCCGGCGATCGCGTCGGACACCACCTCGCGCAGCGGCACCCGGGTCGGGGCGAGCCGCAGCGCGCCCGCGTTGATCCGGGACAGCTCGAACAGGTCGTCGACCAGCTGGGCCATCCGGTCGGCCTCGACCCGGATCCGGCCGTGGTAGTCGGCGACCGTGGCCGGGTCGCGGACGATGCCGTCCTCCAGGGCCTCGGCCATCGCGCGCAGCCCGGCCAACGGCGTACGCAAATCGTGCGAGACCCAGGCGACCAGCTCGCGCCGCCCGGCCTCGAGCCGCCGCTCGCGTTTGCGGGCCGTCTCGGCCCAGACCGCCGAGGCGGCCAGCCGCCGCCCGAAGACGACGCCGACGGCCAGGCTGACCACCGCCGACGCGCTGACCGTGATGAGCACGACCCGCAGGTCGTGCCCGGAGAGGAACATCGCCTTGGCCACCGCGACGACCCCGGCGACCACGGCCAGCACGGTGACCGCGAGCATCACCACGGTGTGGGTCAGGATCGAACGGCCGCGCAGCAGGCGCAGCACGACCGCGCCCACCAGGGCCACCGCCCCGCCGGCGGCCAGCGCGTAGAGCCCGATCTCGAGCGAGATCATCGGGCGGCCGCCGGTTCGTAGCGGTAGCCGACGCCCCACACGGTCAGCACCCGCGCCGGCTCGGCCGGATCGGCCTCGACCTTCTCCCGCAGCCGCCGCACGTGCACGGTCACCGTCGACTGGTCACCGAACTGCCAGCCCCACACCCGGCCCAGCAGTTCGTTGCGCGACCACGCCTTGCGCGGGTGGGTCATGAGGAAGACCAGCAGGTCGAACTCCCGTACGGTCAGCGCCAGCGGCAACCCGCCGAGCCGGGCGATGCGCCGGGCCGTGTCGACCGTCAGGTCGCCGTCGGCGAGCGTCTCCGGGGCCTGTTCGGGCGGGGGCCCGGCGGCCCGGCGCAGCACCGAACGCACCCGCAGCACCAGTTCGCGCGGCGAGAACGGCTTGGTCACGTAGTCGTCGGCGCCGACCTCGAGGCCCAGCACCCGGTCGACTTCCTCGCCGAGCGCGGTCAGCATGATGACCGGCAGGCCGGGGTGCGTGCTGCGCAACCGCCGGCACACCTCGAGGCCGTCGATGCCGGGCATCATGATGTCGAGCACCACCAGGTCGGGCCGCTCGGCGTCGATCGCGGCGAGGCCGGAGCCGCCGTCCCCGGCCAGCCGCACCCGGCAGCCGGCCTGCTCCAGATATCGCCGCACGACGTCGCTGACGGTCGGGTCGTCGTCCACGACCAGCACGTTCTGCCCCATCATCAGCACAGTACCGATCCTTTCGGCGGGTGCGGGTTGTGGAATCCTTACGGCTGAGGCCCAGGCTCGGATGCTTCATTCGCGTCATCGGAGGACCGGTTCTTACCGGCCCACGCCCGCGCCGCAGCAGTCAGCACGGCGATGCCGAAGAGCAGCAGGGCCAGGTTCCGGCCGTAATTCAGGGGCAGGGCCGACGGATTGTCGGCGGTCCGGCCCAGCCCGAGGGCGAGCGGCAGCGCGGTCACGGTCAGCGCGGTGGCCACGATCGCCGCCACCCGCGCCGGTGGCCGCTCGATCCGCCGGCCGGCCAGCAGCACCAGCGGCAGCCAGATGCCGTCGTGCACGACCAGCACGGCGACCAGGAAGATCAGAACCCCGCCGACCTTGCCGCCGAGGTCGAGGACGGAGCCGACCGCCGCGTAGAGCATGACCAGCACACCGATCATTATCAGCGATCGCCTCATCGCGTCTCCTTGACGGTCAGCCGGGCGACCCACTTCGTCTGCAGCACGCCGGGCCGGTTGGGGGCGATCAGCCGGGCCGGATAGCCGTGGTCGAGATGCAGCACCTCACCCCTCAGCCGCAGCGCGATCAGCGTGAAGGGGTCCTCGGTGAGCGGCGGTTCGACCGTCGAGCTGCCGTAGCGGCCGCCCTGCTGCAGCGATTCGACGAGCACGTGGGCCCGGGCCGGGTCGGCGCCGGCCATCTTCACCAGGTCGCGCAGCCGCACACCGGTCCAGGTGGCGCTCGCGCTCCAGCCCTCCACGCAGGCGATGGGCAGCACCACGGTGTGCTGAGGCAGAGCCTGCAGCGCTTCCAGACCCAGGCGCATCGGCCCGGCCGGGCCGGTCACGGTCAGGGTGTACGCCGGGTCCGACGCGCTCTCCCGCACTCCGGCACCGAGCGCCGTCTTGTTGACCGGCAGGCCCTGCGGCCCGATCCTGGGGCGGCGCGGGGCCAGCACGGCGACCCCCGACAGCGGCCGCACGGTCTCGCCGACCGTGGTGAGGGTGATCAGGCCGGCCGCGATCCCCGCGCCCAGCAGAACGTGGCGGCGTTCGACCCCCCGCTCGACCCCTGCCTCGGCGCCTGCACGTCTCCCGCGCACTGACCGGCGCACCACCGGCAACTGGACCCCGATGTGCACCAGCAGGGCGCCGAAGGTCAGCCAGGCCACCCAGTAGTGGCCGGTGGTGAAGAAGAACGGCATCGGGGTATACCAGCGGGAAACGTTGAGAACGCCGCTGACCAGCTGAAACAGCGCACCGGCGACCAGCGCGGCCACCCCCGCCCGCTCGGCCGCGTGCCGCAGATCGCGCGCCGGCGGCCAGGTGAACAGCCGCGGATAGACCGACCACAGCTTGGCGCCCAGCAGCGGGATCGAGGCCAGCCCGGTCGCCACGTGCACGCCCTGGGTCACCCGGTAGAGCCCGACCGGCCGCGACGGCCACCGGAACCACCACGGCGGGTGCTGGATGAGGTGGCTGAGCAGCCCGGTCGCGAAGCAGATCCCGAAGGCGACGCCGAGCAGCAGGCCGAGCCGGCTGGTCAGCCGGGTCGACCGGGCCCCGAACGCCTCCTTCCGGAACGGTCCGCGCCGCAGCCGCTCCGGCGGCACCGGCAACGGCTGCTCCATCAGCCAGGTCACCATCCCGCGGACCCGGCGGGCCACCGGCACCTTCAGCGGGCGGTCAGCGTGGCGAACCATCGGCCGGCCTCCGTCCGGGTCTCGAGGACGCGGAGGCCCGCGGCGGCGGCCGGTGCGGCGAGGTCGTCGACGGAGAGCACCGCCCAGGGAAGTCCCGCATCCGAGCCGGTCACCGCGGTACGCCCGGCCCAGCTGGGGGTTCCGGGCGCGGCCAGCTCGGCGTGGATGCGCCCGCCCGGCCCGAGCAGGCTGCGGCACCGGCCCAGCAGCCGGGCCGGGTCGCCGCCGATGCCGATGTTGCCGTCGGCCAGCAGCAGGTGCCGCCAGCGCCCGGCGCCCGGCAGCGGCCGGAAGACGTCCCGGCACAGCGCGGTGGCACCGCGCGAGCGGGCGAGCCGCACCGCGGCCGGGCTGAGGTCGATGCCCAGCGCGGCCGTCCCGCCCGCCGCGAGCGCCGCGGCCAGCCGGCCGGGCCCGCAGCCGACGTCGAGGGTCGGCCCGGTGCACGGGTCGAGCAGCGCGGAGTCGCCGGGAAGGGCGTCGCGGCACCACTGTTCCGGCTCGAACCGGTGCATCCCACCGGCCGGGTGTCGGACCGTGAAGGTGGCGGCCCGGCCCGAGACGACGTTGCGGAACGCGGCGTCGAACAGCGCGGCCGCGCTCACCGGCCACTCCCCCGTCCGGCCGGCACGGCCGCCGGGGCGTGCGAGCCCGCCGGAACATGCGCGGCCACCGCGGCCGGGAAGCGGGAGGCGACCGGGCACAGGGCGGCCACGGCGCGCGCGTCGTCCG
The DNA here is from genome assembly GCF_044455125.1 of Actinoplanes sp. NPDC051343. Classification (NCBI taxonomy): domain Bacteria; kingdom Bacillati; phylum Actinomycetota; class Actinomycetes; order Micromonosporales; family Micromonosporaceae; genus Actinoplanes; species Actinoplanes sp. NPDC051343. The sequence goes on along the minus strand of NZ_JBITEL010000006.1, from coordinate 203,811 downwards.
CGGTGTCCACATCGGTCAGCCGGCGCAGCGCGGCCACTCGCAATCCGCGTCGCCGCAGCGCTTCCCACGTGTCCGCCCCGGTCCTGGCAGTCGACGTGGCGATGCCGGCCAGCACCGAGGCGTGCCGGCTGTCGCGCAGGCCGAGCGCCCACCACCCGCCGTCCGCGGCCGGACCGAGAACCGCACCGGGCCCGTGCGGCGCGGCCAGCCGCCGGAACGTCTCGTCGAGGTCGCGGGCCGACAGCTGCGGCGTGTCCATCCCGACCAGCACCGTGGCCGTTCCCGGCCGGTCGCTGTCGGCGAAGGCATGGGCCAGCCGCGCCCCGAGGGACTCCCCGCGCTGCGGCATCACCTCCCAGCCGGGCGGCGCCTCGAAAGCGCCGTCGACGGCCAGGATCCGCCGACCGGCCCGCGAGGCGGCGACGACGTCGAGCGTGTCGGCCAGCGCGGCCGCGGCCACCAGCGCGGCCTGCGCCGGGGTGCACGGCGGGCACAGCCGCGTCTTCACTCGTCCCGGCACCGGCGCCTTGGCCAGCACGATCACCTGGGGGCCGCTCACCGGGCGAGCACCGCGCTCATGTCCCGCACCGCGCGCACGGTTCCGAGCACGCTGCCCGACACCTTGGACCGGGTCCCGGCCGCCCGCGGGTGGTAGTCGACGTCCACTTCGGTCACTCGCCAGCCGGCCCGGCCCGCGGCCAGCAGCAGTTCGAGCGGATAGCCGAACCTGCGGTCCCGCAGGCCCAGCCCGAGCAGATCGTCCCGGCGTACCGCACGCATCGGCCCGATGTCGTGCACGGCCAGGCCGGTCGTGCGCCGGATCCGCCGGGCCAGCAGGGCGTTGCCGGCCCGGGCGTGCAGCGGCCAGGCCCCGCGGCCGGTCGGGCGCCGCCGGGCGGTACCCAGCTGAGAGGCTCCGGTGAGCACGGGACCGGCGACCAGCGGCAGAAATCCGGGATCGAACGAGCCGTCGGCGTCCATCACGCACACCACCCCGTCGTCCGGGTCGCTCGCCAGCACTCCGGCGTGCACCGCCGCGCCGTAGCCCGGCTCGGCCACCGTCACCACTTCGGCCCCGAACGCCCGGGCCACCTCGGCGGTGCCGTCGGACGAGCCGTTGTCGACCACGATCGGCCGGTAGCCCGACGGCATCCGGGACAGCAGGGCAGGCAGCGCCGGGGCCTCGTTCCGGCAGGGCAACACCACGTCGGTCATAAGAGGCGACGCTAGCCACGACGGCCGTGACCAGGGCTTACGAAGAAGTGACCAGTTCTTACGGATCGATGACGGGCATATCGCGGCACCCCGGCCGGGCCCTAGCGTCGGCGCGGTGACCCACGTACTCGTGACCGGCGGTGCCGGCTTCATCGGATCTCACGTCGTCGAGGCCCTGGCGGCCCGCGGCGACGAGGTGACAATCGTCGACTCCGGACACCCGGGCGCCCATCGGGCGCCCCTGCCGGACTCCGTCGCCGGGATTCCGCTGCGGCTTGTCGACGTACGCGACGGGACCGCGCTCGAACCACTCCTGGCCGGCGTCGACGTGGTCGTCCACCAGGCCGCGATGGTCGGTCTCGGCGTCGACCTGGACGACCTGCCCGAGTACGTCGGCTGCAACGACCTCGGCACGGCCGTGCTGCTGGCGGCGATGGCCCGCCGGGGCGTAGGGCGCCTGGTGCTGGCCAGTTCGATGGTGGTCTACGGCGAGGGCGCGTACGCCTGCGACCGACACGGCCCGGTGCGCCCGGCCGCCCGCCGGATCGACCACCTGGCGGCGGGCCGGTTCGAGCCCGGCTGCCCGCACTGCGGTCACGCGCTGGCCTGGCTGGAGATCGGCGAGGACGCGCCGCTGGACCCGCGCAGCGTCTACGCCGCGACCAAGCTCGCCCAGGAGCATCTGAGCGCCGCCTGGGCCCGCCAGACCGGCGGAAGCGTCGCCGCGCTGCGCTACCACAACGTCTACGGCCCGCGGATGCCGAAGGACACCCCGTACAGCGGAGTGGCCGCGATCTTCCGGTCGGCGCTGGAGGCGGGAACGGCGCCGCGGGTGTTCGAGGACGGCGGCCAGCGGCGCGACTTCGTCCACGTACGCGACGTGGCCGCGGCCAACCTGGCCGCGCTCGACGCGACCGCGGCGCCTGCGGGCTGGCGCGCGTTCAACGTCGCCTCCGGCCGGCCGGCGACGGTGGGCGAGATGGCGGCCGGGCTGGCCCTGGCGGCCGGCGGCCCGGAACCGGTCGTCACCGGCGAGTTCCGCCTGGGCGACGTGCGGCACGTGGTCGCGTCGCCGGCCCGGGCCGAGGCCGAGCTCGGCTTCCGGGCCCGGATCGGCCTCGCCGAGGGGCTGGCCGAGTTCGCGCACGCCCCGCTGCGCGGATGACCCGCAGGGCCGGCCTCGTCGCGGCGGGGATCGGGCTGGGGTCGTTCGCGGTCGCCGGGCTCGTCGGCGGCCTGCTCTACCTGGCCGGTCATCCGGTGCAGGCGAGCGCGGCCCCGCTCTACGCGCACTGGCTACCGCACGTCGGCCCGGGCACCCCGCTCGCCGTGCTGGTGGCCGGCCTGACCTGGCACTTCGGCCCGGCCCTGTCGGCCCGGCTGCGCTGGGCGGCCCTGCACGCCGCCGCGTACGCGACCGCGGTCGCCTGGACCCTTTCGCTGGCCCTGATCGACGGCTGGCAGCGCGGGATCGCCGGGCGCCTGACCACCCGCCCGGAATACCTGCACGACGTCCGCGGTGTCACCGGCATACCCGCGATGTTGCGCGGCTTCACCGCCCGCATCCTCGACTTCCAGCCGGACTCCTGGACCACGCACGTGGCCGGGCATCCGCCGGGCGCCCTGCTCGTCTTCGTCGCCCTCGACCGGCTCGGCCTGCCCGGCGGCGGCTGGGCGGGCCTGCTCTGCATCCTGGCCGGGGCGCTGGTGGCGGTCACCGTGCCGCAGACCGTGCGCCGGCTGGGCGACGACGCCACGGCCCGGGCCTGCGTCCCGTTCCTGGTCCTCTTCCCGGGCGCGGTCTGGTCGGGAGTCTCCGCCGACGGCCTCTTCGCCGGCGTCACCTCGGCCGGCATCATGCTGCTCGCCGCCAACGGGTGGCTGCGGCCGCTGGCCGGTGGCGTCCTGCTCGGCGTCGGCTGCTACCTGTCCTACGGCCTCGTCCTGATGGCGATACCCGCCTTCGCCGTCGTCCTCCGGCGCCGCAGCGCAAAAGCACTGATCGCCGGCCTGCTCGGCGCCGGGGCGGTCGCGGCCGCCTTCACCGCCGCCGGTTTCGACTGGCTGACCGGCTACCACCTCGTGCAGCAGCGTTACTACCAGGGTCTGGCGGCCCACCGGCCGTACTTCTACTGGGTCTGGGCCGACCTGGCGATCCTCGTGGTCAGCGCCGGGCCGGCGGCGGCCGCGGCCCTGCCGCGTACGGTCCGGACGGCGGCCGTGGGCGCCGTCCTGGCCATCGTCGCCGCCGACCTGTCGGGGTTCAGCAAGGCCGAGGTCGAACGCATCTGGTTGCCGTTCGCGGTCTGGCTGCTCGCCGCCACCGGCTCGTTGCCCGCCCGCGACCGGCGCTGGTGGCTGCTCGCTCAGGCCGCGGTCGCCCTGCTCGTCAACCACCTGCTGCTCACCACCTGGTGAGCACCCGACCGCCGGTGCGTCGACGATTTCGGAAACCCTCGGCGGCCGCTGCGCTTGGCGCCGGAACGGCCGCTGTTACTTACAGCCTTGTTGTAGGGTGAGGCGCCTCACGGCCCGGGGAGGGAAATGTCCGCACCACTGTCACTGCCCACACCACCTCCCAAGGCGCCCGAATTCGGGGCCGACGCGCTGATCGTCTGCGAGAGCCTGGTCCGCATCTACCAGACCGGGCCGATCGAGGTTCAGGCACTTCAGGGCCTCGACCTGATCGTCGAGAGCGGCGAGATGGTCGCCGTCGTCGGCGCCTCCGGGTCGGGCAAGTCGACGCTGCTGTCGATCCTGGCCGGCATCGACGCGCCGACCGCCGGCCGGGCCCGGGTCGAGAAGTGGGACCTGCTGTCGATGTCGCGCACCGACCGGGTGCGCTACCGGCGGCACACCGTCGGCTTCGTGCGGCAGCAGACCGCGAGCAACCTCGTTCCCTACCTGACCGCGCGCCAGATGGTCGACCTGCCGATGACCGCGGCGCGGGTCCCAGCGCGCACCCGCAAGGCCCGCAGCATGGAGTTGCTGGGCGCGCTCGGCATGGGCGACCTCGCCGACCGCAGGCCGGGCCAGCTCTCCGGCGGTCAGCAGATGCGGGTCGCGATCGCGGTGGCGCTGGCCAACGAGCCGCACGTGCTGTTCGCCGACGAGCCGACCGGCGAGCTCGACACGGCCACCTCGGCCGAGGTGTTCGAGATGCTGCGCACGGTCAACCGCAACCTCGGCGTCACCATCGTCATCGTCACCCACGACCCGGGGGTCAGCGGCCAGGTGGAACGCACGGTGGCGATCCGCGACGGGCGCACCAGCAGCGAGGTGCTGCGCCGCACCCACACACGCGAAGACGGGGGCGAGCATGTCATCGCCGAGGAATACGCGGTGATGGACCGCGCCGGCCGCGTCCAGATCCCGCGCGACTACCGCGAGGCCCTGGCCCTCACCCGCCGGGTCCGGCTCGCGCTCGAACCCGACCACGTCACGATCCGGCCCGACGCATGACGGCCCCGCTCCTGACCGTGCAGGGGGTGCACCGCACCTTCGGCAACGGCCCGGCTGTCGTGCACGCGCTGCGCGACATCACGTTCTCCGTCGAGCCGGGCACGATGGTCGCGCTGGTCGGACGCTCCGGCTCCGGCAAGACGACCCTGCTCAACGTCATCGGCGGCCTCGACCGGCCGGACAGCGGCACGGTCACCGTCGACGGTGTCGAGGTCACCGGGCTCGACGAGGACGGTCTCTCCCTCCTGCGGCGCGAGAAGGTCTCGTACGTCTTCCAGACGTTCGGCCTCATCCCGGTGCTGTCCGCGGCCGAGAACGTGGGTGTCCCGCTGCGTCTGGCCCGCACCGAACAGAAGGAACGCGAGCGCCGCGTCGAGCTTCTGCTGGACCTGGTCGGGCTGTCCGATCACGCCCGGCAGCGGCCGGGTGAGCTCTCCGGCGGTCAGCAGCAGCGGGTCGCGATCGCCCGGGCGCTCGCCGCCTCGCCGCGGCTGCTGGTGGCCGACGAGCCCACCGGCCAGCTCGACGCCGAGACCGGTCTCGCCGTCATGGCCCTGCTGCGCGGGGTGGTCGAGTCGGAGGGCGTGACCGCGCTGGTCTCCACCCACGATCCGGTCATGATGGAGCTCGCCGACCGGATCGTCCACATCGCCGACGGACAGCTCACCCCGTGATCGCGCTGCTCCTGCGGCGCGCCCGGGCGCAATGGCCGCTGCTGCTGTCCCTGCTCGCGGTCCTCACCATCGGCGCCACCCTGCTCGGGGCGTGCACGCTGCTGGTGACCCGCACCTCCCAGCGGGCGGTCGAGGTCGCGGCCGCGCGCGCCGGCGCCGACGACGTCGAGGTCACGGCCTACACGGGCACGATCGGGGCGGCCGGCGCGCGGTCGGTCGCCGCCGACACGCGTACGGTCCTCATCTCGTCGGTCCGGCCGTTCGCCGCGACGATGTCGACCCGCGCGTCGTCGGAGATGCGCCGGCTGCCGGCGCAGAGCGACGAGGCACACGGTCTGCTCAGCGAGGGCTACCTCTCCGGGTTCGACGGCCTGCAAAACTCGGCCACCCTGACCGCCGGGCGCTGGCCGCGGTCGGCTGCCGACGGCGCCCGTCCGGGAGCCCCGCTGGAGGCGGTGCTGTTCGACAGCACCGCGCGGCTGCTCGGCCTGAAGGTGGGCAGCCACGAGCACCTCGGCACCGAACTGGGCCGCTTCAACGCGCCGCAGCTCGACGTGACGATCGTCGGCATCGTGCACCCGCTGCCCGACGCGGGCTGGGACCGCGACGTGCTGGGCGGCGCCGGCTTCGACCCCGACCCGGAGGACGTGGCCTACGCGGCCGACGTCAACGCGTACGGGCCGTTCCTGGTCACCCTCGACGACCTGCTGGCCAGCAGGTCCGACCTGGCCCGGCTGGAGGTCACCGCCCACCCCGACCTGTCCGCGCCGACCAGCCGCGACCTCGACCGGCTGACCGATGCGGTGCTCGGGGCCGACGGCAAGCTGGCGGGCACGCTCACCGACCGCGTCCAGCTCGAGCGGGTCGCCTCGCCGCTCCCGCATACCCTGCTGGCGAGCCGCGACCAGCAGGAGCTGACCGCGGGCGAGGTGCTCGCGCTGACGCTGATCGGCGTGCTGCTCACCGCGATCGCGCTCGCCCTGGCCGGACGTCTCACCACCGGCGTACGCGCCGAGGAGAGCGCCCTGTTCACCGCCCTGGGCACCAGCCGCGCCCAGAACGCCTTCGCCTCGGCGATCGAGGCCGCGGTCCTGGCCCTACTCGCGGCCGTCCTGGCCGTGCCGGCCTCGTCGGTGCTGCACGCGCTGCTCACCCATCTCCCGCCGCTGAAGGGCGCCGGGCTCGCGGCCCGGCCGGCGGTCACGCTGCCCCAGGTGCTCGCGATCGCCGGCGGCGTGCTGGCCCTCGCGCTGCTGCACGTCGGGCTCGCGGTGCGGCCCGCGGCCGACTCCGGTGACCGGCGCACCCGCCGCGAACTGCTCGCCCGGTCCGGCGCCGACGTGCTGCTGTTCGCCCTGGCCGGCGTCGGCTGGTGGCAGCTGCAGTCGCAGCCCGCGGCGGCCGGCTCGCGCGCCGACGTCGTACGCGTGCTGGCCCCGGCCCTGCTCCTCACCGCCGGCACGGCCCTGACCCTGCGGCTGCTCCCGCCCGCGCTGCGCCAGGCCGAGCGGCTGGCCGGCCGCTCGCGGGGCACCGTCCTCCCGCTGGCCGCGTTCCAGGCCGCCCGGCGTCCCCAGGCCTACGCGGCCGGTCTGCTGATCGGACTGGCCTGCGCCGCCGCGACCTTCGGCACCGCCTTCGCCGCCACCTGGAACACCTCCCAGCACGACCAGGCCGACCTTGCCGTCGGCACCGACCTCGCCATCACCCTGGACGCGCCGCCGACCGCCGGGCAGGGCGCCGCGGTCACGGCCGCCACCGGCGGGACGGTCAGCCCGGTCGCCGGGCAGAACATCGCCGTCGGCCAGTGGCTCGGCGGCGAGGGTGCGTCGCCCTGGCTGCTGGCTTTCGACACCCGGCAGGCGTCCGCCGTGTTGCGCGGCCGCGTCGACACCAGCTGGGCCGATGTGGCCCGGCCCCTCACCCCCAGGACCCCGGTGACCGGGCCGGCGCTGGCCAAGGGCGCGACCCCGACGATCACCGGCAAGGCGCGCCAAGGAAGCCTCACGGTGACTCCTCGCCTGCTGTTGCAGGACGCCAACGGTCTGCGCACCGCCTGCAGCGGGCCACCGGTCGTGCTGGACGGCCATCCGCACCCGGTGCCCGGCTGCGTCCCGACCGCCGGGCTGCACCTGGTCGCCGTCGCCATGCCGGTGACCACCGAGGCGTGGAGCCAGCCGGGCACCGCCTTCGACGTCACACTCACCTGGCCCGACGGGGCCGACCCGCCCATCGCATGGACCGCTCGCGCGGCCTCCCCCGAGGCGGCCCAGCTCGTCAACACGACCGTCAAGGCCACCGGCAACCGGCTCCGCATGACCGCCTCGGTCTACTTCTCCGAGCCGGCCGACTCGACCCGCGTGCTGGTCGCCACGACCTTCCCGGACCCGGGCCCGGTGCCGGTCGCCGTCTCGACCGCTTTCGCCCGCGACGTCAGCGCCCACCTGGGCTCCGAGCTCAGCCTGACCTTCTCCACCACGCCGGTCGCGGCGGTGGTCAGCGAGATCGTGCCGACGATCCCGTCCGCGCCCGGGGCGCCCGCGGCGATGGCCGACCTCGACGCCCTCTCCCGCTCGCTGGTCAACCATGGCGAGTTCGACTCGCCGGTCACCGGCTGGTGGGCCGGCGATCCCCGGCCCGGAGCCACGGCCCGGGTCGCCGATCTGCACATCGGCAGGACCGCGACCCGGGTGGCCGAAACCGCGCGGCTGACCGGCAGCCCGGCCCGCGCCTCGCTGCCCGCCGTGCTCCGGGTGCTGGTCGCCGCGGCCATCGTGCTGCTGCTCGGCGGCGTCGTCCTGCACGTCGCCTGCGACGTGCAGTTGCGGGCGCTCGAGGTGGCCCGGCTGCGCGGCCTGGGCATGTCCCGGCGCGACATCCGGGCGGCGCTGCTCGGCGAGCACGCCGCCGTCCTGCTCCCGCTGCTGGTCGCGGGCGCGGTCATCGGCGCGCTTGCCACCTGGCTCGTCGCGCCGCTGCTCATCCGGTCCGACACCGGCGCCGCACCGGTCCCCCGCGCCCTCGCCCAGTGGCCGTGGGCCGCCGAGGGCGCCCTGCTCGGCCTGCTCGTGGTCGGCTCCGCCCTGGCGGTCGCGGCCGTCGTCACCGTCCAGGCCCGCCGGGCCGACGCCGCCCACCTGCGAGTCGCGTCATGAACCTGCCTGCTCCTCACCCGCCCGCCCTGCACTGGCCCAGCATCCGCGGCCGGGCCCGCGCCGACCGCGGTCCGTTGCTCCTGGCGGCCGGCGTCGTCCTGATCGTCTCGCTGATCGCGGCCGCCGTGCCACCGCTCATCACCTCGACCTCCGACGCGGCGTCCCAGGACGCCGTCCGCAAGGCCGTGTCGGATTCCGCCGTGCAGGCCCAGGCCCTCTTCGAGTACGACGACAGCGGAGACGGGCGCACCCGCAACCCGGGTCTGGCCGCCGACATCGACAGCCTCCGCCAGCGGGCCCAAATGCAGCTCGCCCCGGATCTGCGGGCCAAACTCCAGCCGCCGATCAGCACGGTCACCGCGACCACCCTGTCGGTCGCCGACGGCAGCGTCCAGCGGCACTTCCAGATCGACTATGTGCATGACGACCACGGCGGTCCGGCCGTCACCTGGGTCGCCGGTCATGCGCCGCGGGCCACGGCCGAGGGCAGCGTCGACGTCCCGGTCACCGCGCCGAAATGGGAGGTACAGATCGGCCTCTCGGAACCCGAGGCGGCCGCGCTGAAGCTCAAACCGGGCGACCACGTCCCGGTCGAGGACGACCTGCACAACAAATACAACTACCGGGTGAGCGGCATTTACCGGGCGGTCGACCCGAACGACCCGGCCTGGCAGCTCATACCTTGGCTGCTGCGCCCGGTCGCCGACATCGACGGCCTCGGCACCACCCGGTTCGGCGGCCTGATGTCGGCCGACTCGCTGCCCGACGGCCGGCTCGCCATGCTGGCCGACCAGATGCAGCGCACCGTCTGGTTCTCGGCCGACCCGGGCAAGCTCACCTGGATATCGGCCCAGACGCTGGCGGCGACCGTCGCCAACCTGAAGGCCACCTCCGCCGCGTCCGGGGCCCACGACACCTCGATCAAGTGGGCCACCCAGCTCGACAGCGTGCTGCGTAACGTCCGCGAGAAGGTGAACGCGGCGACCGCCCAGGCCTCGGTACTGCTGATCGCGGTGCTGACCGGGGGCGCGCTGGTGCTGCTGCTCGCGGCCGAGCTGCTCGTGCGGCGGCGGGCGACCGCGCTGACCGCGGCCCGCCAGCGCGGCGCCGGCCTGCCGACGCTCGCCACCGAACTGCTGATCGAGGCGGCCGCGGTGACCCTGCCGGCCGCCGCGGCCGGCCTGGTCCTCGCCCTGGTGCTGACCGGCGGGGCGTCCGTGACCTGGTCTGCTCCGGTCATCCTCTGTGGACTGATCGCCGGGCCGGCTTTCGGGACACTCGCGGCCGCGAAGGCCACGCGCGACCGGCGTACGCCCGCCAACCGCGCCGCACGGCGATGGGCGCAACGCACCCGGCAGTTGCGCCGCGCGGCGCTGGATGTGGCCGTCGTGGCCCTGACCGTCGGCGCGATCGTCGCCCTCCGGCAGCGCGGCGTCGTGCCCGGGTCCGACACCGCCCTCCCGGCCAGCGCACCCACTCTCGGCGTCGTCACCGGCGCCCTGGTCCTGCTGCGGCTCCTCCCGGCGGGCACCGGGATCGCCCTGCGGCAGTCGCTGCGGTCGCGGCGCGCCCTGGCCGTCTTCGGCACCGCCCGGGCCGCCGCGACCGCCACCCGGGTGCTGCCGGTGCTGGTGCTGACCACGACGGTCGCGCTGGCCGCGTTCGCGGCCACCCTCGACCGCACCACCTCGAACGGCATGCGGCAGGGCGCGTGGCAGACGGTCGGCGCCGAGGCCCGCCTCGACCTTCCGGCCGACCCCACGAACCCCGGCTCGACCGCCCAGATCGCGGCCCGCATCGCGGCCGCGCCCGGCGTCACCCAGGCCGTGACGGCCGACGTCAGCAACGGCGTGCGGGTCATCGCCAACTCCAACGCGGTCGTCCCGACCCTGATCGTCGTGGACTCGGCCGCCTTCCAGCGCCTTCTCGCGAGCACCCCGCTTCCCGACGCATCCCAGCTGTCGTTGTTGAAAAAGGGCGGGAAACCCATCCCGGCCCTGGTCCACACCAGCGACGGCAGCCTGCGCCCCGGCATGACAATGCAGGTCGAGCAGCAGGAAAACGCGGCTCCGATCCAGGTGCAGGCGGTCGGCACGGCACCGTTGGTGGACAACATCGCCGACGTGGTCATCGTGGACGCCGCGGCCGGGCTGCCGTTCATCCCCAACACGGTCTGGGTCACCGGTCCCGGCGCGGGCGCCGCGGTCCACATGGCCTCGCACGGCTACCACGCCGCCATCCGCTCCGAGGTGCTCCAGGAGCAGCGCAAGGCACCGTTGAACGCCGGCCTGGTCGCGCTCGACTGGGCGGTCTTCGGCACGCTGCTGGCGCTCGGCCTGCTCGGCTTCGCCCTGGCCGCCGCGGCGAGCGCCCCCGAGCGCTGGGAAACCCTGGCCCGCCTGCGCACCCTCGGCCTGCGCACCCGCGACACCCGCCGCGTCGCGGCCGCCGAGTTGCTCCCGCCGATCCTCCTCGCCGCGATCTGCGGCCCGCTGCTGGCCCTGCTGCTGGTCAAGTTGACCTTCGGTCCGCTCGCGCTGCGCAACCTGACCGGCCAGACCACCGACCCGGCCCCGCTCATCCCGTGGTGGCTGCTCGGCATCGTGGCCCTGCTGCTGATCGGCACCCTCTTCGCCGTGGTCGCCGCGGAGGCCGCCACCCGCCGACGCCGCCGCCTGAGCGACGTCCTCCGCGTCGGCGGCGGCTGACCCGGCGTCCGCTGTTGAGACATCGGGCGTGAGTCTGAAGGCTGGTCCTTGCCGGTAAAGGGAGCCCCCGCCTCTCCGCCCTGCTCGACGACCTCTCCGGCGCCGTCGAACGCTTCTGCACCGGCCTGTCCGCCCCGCTGTTCGACCGCGTCGACGACGACCACGCGACGCCCTGACCGCCCGCGGCTGCCCGGTAACCTACGTCGAATATTCCGGCGCCCACGACTACGTCAACTGGCGCCACAACTTCCTGGAGGCCCTGATCGGCGCCGTGGCCGCCGGTTCCTAGCCGCCGCACCCGGCGTTCTCGGAGTCCGCTCATGATCAGAGGTCGTCGTCGCCGAAGGCGTGAGCCGAGCACCCTGGTGGCCGCCTTCTCCAGCGAAGCCGTGCGAGCCCCGCGGGTGTGGTGCACCCGTCGCCCCCTTTGGCATCCTAGGATCCTGGGTTGAATGCCGTTTGGCGCCCCGAAGCCAAACGACGATGATCAGCACGTGGCCGATCTGATCGAACATCTGGAATCTTTTCTCGGGCCCTTGACGGGCGGAAGCCGCGGCGATGAGACCACCCCGGAGGGGGTACAGATCGCCTGGTTCCCCGACCGGCCGTTCCACGGCGTGACCACGCTCGTCACCGTAGGGCTGTCGCGACGGCACCTCGCCCTCCCTGGCGGCAACGCCCTGCACCAGGAACTGTTGATGCACGTCCCGAGCAACGGCTACCCGGACCGGGCCGCCGGCCTCCTGTTCCAGGTGGCCGGCGAGATGACCCGCCGCGGCGCCGCCCTGCCGCACGCCCACGTGATCGGCCCGCGCGGGCCGCTCTTCCCCGGCAGTACCGCCACCGCCCTGGTCGCGATCACCCCCCGCTACCTGCCGGAGGCGTTCGAGGTCGCCCACATCGACGACTCGGTGCCCGTGGTCATGACGTGGCTGGTCCCGATCACCACCGGCGAGGCGGAGCTGATCCGGCGGGACGGGTGGAAGGCACTGGAGCGGGCGATCGAAGCCGAGGACCCGGATCTTTCCGATCCCACCCGCGCGCCGGTGAGGACACGCTGAAGCGGCTCGGCGGCAACGGCCGCCGCGCCGCGATCGGACCGTCGGTGCCAGTTCAGGCTGAATCGCTGGTGGTCTGCCTGCTGCAGTCGTAGATCTGCCGTTGCCGGTGCCCCAGACGTCGAGGCAGCGTCCGGGCTGCACGCCGGTGATCATTCATTCCCTCACCTTTCTGCGCAACACGTCAGCTTTGCGTGTCGCGCAGTTATTGCGTGGTACGCAATTAGGCGCCATGCTGAAGGCATGCCCGAACTCCCCAGCACGCCGGTCCCGGCGCCCCAGCGGCGCCGGGACCTTCAAAAGGAGCAGACCCGGCTCGACCTCGCCCTGGCCGCCTTCGAGCTGGCCCGGACCGAGGGCCTGGCCAACCTGCGGGTTCCGCAGATCGCCGAGTCCATCGGCGTCTCGACCCGCACGTTCAACAACTACTTCCCCAGCAAGGAGGCGGCGATCGTCTGGCCGGCCACGCTGCGCGGCGCTCAGCTGATCTCGAACGTCGACGCCCGCCCGAGTGGGGAGCTTCTGGCCGACGCCCTCGTCGAAGCCGTGGCCGGCCTCTACGGACCGGGTAGCCAGGACGGTCTGCCCAAAGAATGGCTGGGCGGCTTCCGAGCCCTCGTCGCCACCGAGCCGATGCTCCAGGGCGAATACCTGAAGACTCAGGCGGCCGGCGAGCGGGCGCTCGCCGACGCCATCGCCCGCCGCACCGGGGCGGAGCCCGGAAGCCTTCGACCTCTGGTGCTCGCCGGGGTGGTCATCGCCGCCGAACGAGCGGCCGTCCTGCACTGGTCCGGCCAGAGCACCCGATCGACCCGGTTGATCGAGGTCGTCCGCACCGCCGTCGCCCTGGCGACGAGTGGCACCGCCTTCACCGGCATCACCCTGCGCTGAATCGAGAAGAAAGCGAGCTCAGTCATGCTGTTCCTCTTCCGCGGCCGGCACGGGCCGATGGTGCGCATCGTCCTCGGCCTGGTCATGCTCGTCGTCGGGCTGCTCCACCACGGCTGGCTGATCGTGGCCGTCATCGGCGCCGTGCTCCTCCTCTGGGGCGCGGCCGGACTTATCAGCGCCCGACGGCAGACCCCGCACGGCAATGGACGACAGTCGTGAACGCCGTCGTCGTCGAGGCGCTCACGAAACGCTTCACGGACTTCGCCGCCGTCGACGGCGTCAGCTTCGAGGTGCCCGCGGGACAGGTCGTCGCCCTGCTCGGGCCCAACGGGGCCGGCAAGACCACCACTCTGGAGATGCTCGAGGGGTTCCTCACTCCCACCACGGGCACCGCCCGGGTGCTCGGCGTCGACCCACGGCGAGGCGACCGGCGGTGGCGGGCGCGGATCGGGCTCGTGCTCCAGTCCACCAGCCTGGACGCCGAGCTGACCGTGCGTGACACCCTGGCGATCTTCGCGGGCCTCTACCCCCACCCACGCCCGATCGACGAGGCGCTCGACCTGGTCGACCTCGCCGACGACGCCGGGACCAGAGTCGGGCTTCTCTCCGGCGGTCAACGCCGGCGGGTCGATGTCGCCATCGGCATCATCGGCCGGCCCGAAGTGCTCTTCCTGGACGAGCCCACGACCGGACTCGACCCCGAAGCGCGGCGACGAGCCTGGTCGGCCGTGGGGAACCTGACCACCGCCGGCACCACGGTCATCCTCACCACCCACTACATCGACGAGGCCGACCACCTCGCCGACCGGCTCATCCTCCTCGCCGGCGGACGGGTGCTGGCCGACACGACGCCGGCGGGGCTCCGATCGCAGGGCGGCCCCGCCGTCATCCGCTACCGGCCGCCCGGGGACTCGTCCCGCGACGGCCTCCCGCCGAGCCTCGCGCCGTACCTCGACCCGGACACCCAGACCCTGATCGTTCCCGCGACGGATCCGGCGGTTCCCCTGCGGGACCTCCTGAACTGGGCCGACCGCCATCACCTCGACCTCGCCGGAGTCCAGATCGGACAACCGAGCCTGGAGGACGCCTACCTCGCCGCGATCGGCGAGCCGGCCGGACCGAAAGTGAGCCCGTCATGACCGAAGAGACCCGGATGCCGGGCATCGGGCGGCTGCTCGCCGCACAGATCGTTTATCAGGCCCGGCTCCTGGCCGGCGGCCGGGCGATCATCATCGGCGTCGGACTCCCCGTCCTCCTGCTGATCGCCTCGCAGGGCCGCCACACCGACACCGCCGCCGACACCGCCGCGGCCGCGGGCTACGCCACCTTCGGCCTCACCCTGACTGCCTGGAACACCTATGGCGTACGCCTCGTCGCCGCCCGCGAATCCGGCGTCCTCAAACGATGGCGGGCCACACCGTTGCCGCGCTGGTGCTATTTCCTGGGCCGCATTCTCGCTACCGTGGTCGTGGCCGCGATCGCGGGTGCCGCGACCGTCGCCGCCGCCGCCCTGCTCTTCCACACCCGGGTGACCGTCAGCGGCGCCCTTGCCGCACTCGTCGTCTTCATCCTCGGCGCATGCGCCTGGGCGGCCACCGCCACCGCGCTCACCGCCGTGATCCCCACCATCGAAGCGGCCGCCCCCACCTGCATGGCCGTCTACTTCCCCGTCATCGTCATCTCCGGCGTCTTCGGCAGCATCAGCGAACCGTCATGGCTGACCACCATCGCCGAATACCTCCCCGCACAGCCGCTCATCCACGCCTTGACCACCGCCCTCGGCCACACCGCCGGCCAACCCTGGCTCCCCACCCGTGACGTCCTGGTCCTCGCCGCCTGGGCGGTCGCCGGACTCGCGCTCGCGATCACCACGTTCCGCTGGGAGCCGCACCGGCCCGCCCAGAGACGCGGCGTCCGCCCGCAGCGCGTCCCGGACCGGGGCATAGCGTAGGCGGATGGCCGTCACCGACCGGGATCGTCGGCACCTCGCCGGTCGGCGCAGTCGCCCTCACGGTCACCACGGCCACTTCGCCGCTGACCGGCGCGAGCCCGGAGGTCGCTGGTGACCAACACACCCGCCGAGATCGTCCTAGCCGTGGCCGCCGGCGTAAGCCGCCTGGCCGTAGGCGTGTCCACAATGGAAGCGGATGCCGAGGCCATCTGCCTGGCGCTGCTCTACGCCGGACAAACCGATGTGAGGCATCCCTTCGCCCCACTGGGTGACCATCCGCTCCGCACCCGAGAAGACCTGCGCCGCTATTTCGCCGCGATTCCCCACCACATGAAGGACGTCACCAGATTCGAGCCCGGTCGGCAAGGTTCACGAAACCACCGATCCGGATTAGCGGCCGCGGTCGGGCGAGTCGGCAGGCAGAGAAGCGGGGGGGGGGGGGGGGGGGCGGCCCCCCCGCCCCCCCCCCCGGGGGGGGGGGGGGGGGGGGGGGGGGGGGTGGGGGGGGGGGGGGGGGGAGTAGTGGGGA